>NZ_CP142107.1:0-10445 GCF_035758505.1 Grimontia sp. NTOU-MAR1 | reverse complement strand
ATGATGCCGAGCTCGATGGTCAGGTGGACATCACCGTGACCCTGGGCGCCGGCACGCCTGGGCGACACCATTGAAGTGACCGACCAGGATGGCAACGTCATCTTCTCCGGCACCGTGACGCAGGACATGCTGGATAACGGCCTGCAGTTGGCTGTGGATGCGCCGGCGACCGGCGAGACACTGGCGATTACGGCCACCGTGACCGACCCTGCCGGCAGCAGCGCCGAAGGCGGCGACCAGGCGGTCATGGATTACGGCGTGGGCACGGGCGCACCGGCCTCGCCCACCGTGGAGATTACCGAAGATGCCAATAACGATGGCTACATCAATGATGGCGAGCTCAATGGCCAGATAGACATTAGCGTCACCCTGGGCGCAGGGACCGCCGTGGGCGATACCCTCACGGTGACCGACCAGGATGGCGCCCCCCTGCCCTCGGTCCGGTGACTCAGGACATGCTGGACAATGGCCTGAGCCTGACCCTGGATGCACCGGCAGCGGGCACGACGCTGACCGTCACCGCTAACGTGACCGACCCGGCGGGCAACACTGCCAATGGCAGTGACAGCGCGATACTGGATTACGGCAGCACCGCCCCGGCACGCCAGCCGTGACCATTACCGAAGATGCCAACAACGACGGCATCAATGATGCCGAGCTGGTGGAGGCCAGGTGAACATCACCGTGGCCCTGACCGGCGGCACGGCGGTGGGTGACACGCCTTGGTGACCGACCGTGGTCGGCGTCATCTTTTGGTCCGGTGACCCAGGACATGCTGGACAATGGCCCGATTTGGCGATTGATGCACCGGCCAGTGGTACCAATCTGGTGGTCACCGCCACCGTCACCGATACGGCGGGCAACACCGCGAGTGGCAGTGACAGTGCGATACTGGATACCAATGGCCCCTTTTCGAATCTGGGTGCCCCGACCCTGACATTTTTGAAGATGCCAACAACGACGGCTACATCAATGATGAGCCCTGGATGGCGACATCAACTACAGCGTGACGCGGGCGCCATGCAGGTGGGTGACTCCCTGGTCATCACTGACCAGGCGGGTAATGAAGTGTTTAACGGCACCGTGACCCAGGACATGCTGGACAATGGCCTGTCGCTGACGCTGACGCCGCCAGCCACCGGCACCGGCCTGACCCTGACGGCCACCGTGACCGACACCAGTGGCAACACTGCGACCGGCGGTAACTCCGCTACCCTGGATTACGGCACAGGCACCGGCGCACCGGCTGCACCGACGGTCGAGATTACCGAAGATGCCAGCAATGATGGTTACATCAACGATGGCGAGCTCAGCGGCGAGGTGAATATCACCGTCACGCTGGGCGCTGGCACCGCCGTGGGTGACACTATCGTGGTCACCGATAACGCGGGCAACACCCTGTATGACGGCCCTGTGACCCAGGACATGCTGGACAATGGCCTTGACCTGTCTGTGGCCGCCCCGGCGACCGGCACCACCCTGGAAATTACCGCCACCATTACCGACCCTGCGGGTAACACCGCTGAAGGCTCTGACTCGGCCACCCTGGATTACGGCACAGGCACCGGCGCACCGGCCGCCCCGACCGTGGTGATTAGCGAAGATGCCAACAACGACGGCTACATCAACGACACTGAGCTGGATGGTGACATCAACATCACCGTCACCCTGGGCGCCAGCTTTGTCGGTGATACCCTGATTGTCACCGACCAGGATGGCAATGAGCTGTTTAACGGCACCGTGACTCCAAAGCTTATGCTGGATAACGGCCTGGGCCTGACGGTCACCCCACCGGCGACCGGCACCACCCTGACCGTGACGGCCACCGTGAACCCGGCGGGCAACACCGCCAACGGCAGTGATGCGGCCACCCTGGATTACGGCACCGGCACCGGCGCCCCGGCGGCGCCGACGGTCGAGATTACCGAAGATGCCAACGATGATGGTTACATCAACGATGGCGAGCTGGACGGTCAGGTGGACATCACCATCACCCTGGGCGCTGGTACCGCGGTGGGCGACACCATTGTGGTCACCGACCAGGATGAAGCGGCCAACACCCTGTTTGAAGGCCCTGTGACCCAGGCCATGCTGGATAACGGCCTTGATTTGAGCATTGACCCACCGGCCACCGGCACCACGCTGGAAGTGACCGCCACCATTACCGACCCGGCGGGCAACAGCGCACAAGGCAGCGACTCCGCCACCCTGGATTACGGCGTGGGCAGCGGCGCACCGGGTGCACCGACTGTGGTCATTGATGAAGATGCCAACAATGATGGCCTGATTAATGATGCGGAGCTTGATGGCGACCTCAACATCACCGTCACGCTGGGCGCAGGGACTGCTGTCGGCGGCCACCCTGATTGTCACCGACCAGGATGGCAATGAGCTGTTTAACGGCACCGTGACTCAGGCCATGCTGGACAATGGCGTGCCGGTCACCATGACCGCCCCGTCACCGGCACCACCATACACAGTCACCGCCACCGTGACTGACCCGGCGAGCAACACTGCCACTAGCAGTGACAGTGCCACTTTCGGGATTATGGCAGCAATTGCGCCTACCGCACCGACCGTGGTCATTACCGAAGATGCCGACAACGACGGCTACATCAACGAAGCAGAGCTCAATAACGATATAGACATTAGCGTCACCCTGGGCAGCGGCACCAAAGTGGGTGACACCATCGAAGTGACCGACCAGGACGGTAACGTCATTCTCCGGCACGGTCACGCAGGACATGCTGGATAATGGCCTGTCAGTCTCTATGCCCGCCCCGGCCACCGGCACCACTATCGCAGTGACCGCCACGGTGACTGACCCGGCGGGCAACAGCGCCAATGGCAATGACTCCGCTACCCTGGATTACGGGGTGGGCATCGAGCGCCCCTGAAGCGCCGGTACTGACCATCATTGAGGATGCCGATAATGACGGCTACATCAATGATGATGAGCTCGATGGCGACATCAACTACACCATCGCCCTGGGCGCAGGCACCCGGTGGGTGACACCCTCACGGTCACCGACCAGGATGGCATTGAGGTGTACACCGCCACCATCACCCAGGACATGCTGGACAATGGGCTGAGCCGAATATCCCGGCACCGGCGGATGGCACCGCCATCACCCTGACGGCCACGGTCACCGATCCGGCGGGCAACACTGCCAGCGGCACCGGCAGTGCCGTGCTCGATAGCGGTCCAGCCGCGCCAACGGTCACCATTACCGAAGATGCCAACAACGATGGCTACATCAATGACACGCCGAATCCAACGGTCAGGTGAACATCACCGTGACCCTGGGCAGCGGCACGGAAGTGGGTGACACCATCGTGGTCACCGATAACGCGGGCAACACCCTGTTCTCCGGCCCGGTCACCCAGGACATGCTGGATAACGGCCTTGACCTGAGCATCGATCCGCCTGCCACCGGCACTGCGCTGGACATCACCGCCACGGTCACCGACAGCGCCGGCAACAGCGCTGAAGGCATTGACTCCACCGCACCCTGGATTATGGCTCAGGCACCGGCGCCCCGGCGGCAACCGACTGTGGTGATTGATGAAGATGCCAACAACGACGGCTACATCAACAACACTGAGCTCAGCGGCGACATCAATATCACCATCACCCTGGGTGCGGGTACCGCCGTGGGCGATACCCTGATTGTCACTGACCAGGATGGCAATGAACTCTTTAACGGCACCGTGACCCAGGCCATGCTGGATAACGGCGTGCCGGTCACCATGACCGCGCCAGCCCCGGTACCGCCATCAGCGTCACCGCCACGGTCACTGACCCGGCCGGTAACAGCGCCAATGGCAGTGACAGCGCCGTACTGGATTACGGCGTCGGCACCGGTGCCCCTGCGGCACCGACCGTCACCATCACCGAAGACACCGATAGCGACGGCACCATCAATGATGCTGAGCTCAATGGTCAGGTGAACATCACGGTGGCACTGGGCGCAGGTACGGCTGTGGGCGACACCCTTGTGGTCACCGACAAGGATGGCAACCCCTGTTCTCCGGCAGTCGCAGGACATGCTGGATATGGACCTGGCCGTGCGCCGGCGTCCGGCACCACGCTGGACGTGACGGCCACCGTCACCGACCCGGCCGGCAACAGTGCCCAGGGCAGCGACTCGGCCCTGCTGGATTACGGCCCAACCCCGCCGTCGCCATCAGCGCCAACCGTGGTGATCACCGAAGATGCCAACAATGATGGCTACATCCGTGATGGCGAGCTGTCCGGTCAAATCGACATTACCGTGACCCTGGGCAGCGGCACCGACGTGGGCGACACCCTTGAAGTGACCGATCAGGATGGCAACGTCATCTTCTCCGGCACCGTGACGCAGGCCATGCTGGATAATGGTCTGAATCTGAGCATCGATCCGCCTGCCACCGGCACCAATCTGGTGGTCACGGCCACCGTCACCACGCCATCGGGCAACACTGCCGAGGGCTCAGACAATGCCACGCTGGATTACGGCCTGGGCAGCGGCGCGCCAAAGTGCGCCGGTAGTGGTGATTACCGAAGATGCCAACAACGATGGCTACGTCAATGATGCCGAACTCAATGGGCAGATAGACATTACCGTCACCCTGGGCGCGGGTACCGCCGTGGGCGACACCCTTGTGGTGACCGACCAGGATGGCAACACCCTGTTCAGCGGCCCGGTCACCCAGGCCATGCTGGATAACGGCCTGTCACTGGCCGTGGATGCGCCGGCGACCGGCGAGACGCTGGCGGTTACCGCCACCGTGACTGATCCGGCGGGCAACAGCGCCCAGGGCAGCGACAGCGCACATGGATTACGGCACGGCACCGGCCTCCCCGACCGTGACCATTACCGAAGATACCGACAACGACGGCTACATCAATGATGCCGAGCTCAGTGGTCAGGTGGACATCACCGTGACCCTGGGGGCAGGCAATGCCGTGGGCGACACCATTGAAGTGACCGACCAGGATGGCAACGTCATCTTCTCCGGCACCGTGACCCAGGACATGCTGGATAACGGCCTGCAGTTGGCCGTGGATGCGCCGGCGACCGGCGAGACACTGGCGATTACGGCCACCGTGACCGACCCTGCCGGCAACAGCGCCGAAGGCAGCGACCAGGCGGTCATGGATTACGGCGTGGGCACGGGCGCACCGGCCTCGCCCACCGTGGAGATTACCGAAGATGCCAATAACGATGGCTACATCAATGATGGCGAGCTCAATGGCCAGATAGACATTAGCGTCACCCTGGGCGCGGGGACCGCCGTGGGCGATACCCTTGTGGTCACCGACCAGGATGGCACTGTGCTGTTCTCCGGTCCGGTGACTCAGGACATGCTGGACAATGGCCTGAGCCTGACGCTGGATGCACCGGCAGCGGGCACGACCCTCACGGTGAATGCTAACGTGACCGACGGCAGGCAACACCGCCAATGGCTCGAACAGCGCGATACTGGATTACGGCAGCACCGCCCCGGGTACCAACCGTGACCATTACCGAAGATGCCAACAACGACGGCACCATCAATGATGCTGAGCTGGTGGGCCAGGTGAACATCACCGTGCCCTGACCGGCACGGCGGTGGGTGACACGCTTGTGGTGACCGACCAGGATGGCACCGTCATCTTCTCCGGTCGAGTGACCCAGGACATGCTGGACAATGGCCTTGATTTGGCGATTGATGCACCGGCCAGTGGCACCAACCTGGTGGTCACCGCTACTGTCACCGATGCGGCGCCCAACACGTGGCAGTGACAGTGCGATACTGGATACCAGTGGCGGCAACCCAAATCTGGGGGCACCGACCCTGACCATTGATGAAGATGCCAACAACGACGGCTACATCAATGACGACGAGCTGGATGGCGACATCAACTACAGCGTGACGCTGGGCGCCGGCACAGAGGTGGGTGACTCCCTGGTCATCACTGACCAGGCGGAGAGTGGCACCGGGTGTTTAACGGCACCGTGACCCAGGACATGCTGGACAATGGCCTGTCGCTGACGCTGACGCCGCCAGCGACCGGTACCGGCCTGACCCTGACGGCCACCGTGACCGACACCGGTAGCAGCACTGCATTCCCCCTTTCTCCGCTACCTGGATTACGGCACAGGCACCGGCGCACCGGCTGCACCGACGGTCGAGATTACCGAAGATGCCAACAATGATGGTTACATCAACGATGGCGAGCTCAGCGGCGAGGTGGGATATCACCGTCACGCTGGCCCCCCACCGCCGTGGGTGACACTATCGTGGTCACCGGTAACGCGGGCAACACCCTGTATGACGGCCCTGTGACCCAGGACATGCTGGACAATGGCCTTGACCTGTCTGTGGCCGCCCCGGCGACCGGCACCACCCTGCAAATTACCGCCACCATTACCGACCACGGGTAACACCGCTGAAGGCTCTGACTCGGCCACCCTGGATTACGGCACAGGCACCGGCGCACCGGCCGCCCCGACCGTGGTGATTAGCGAAGATGCCAACAACGACGGCTACATCAACGACACTGAGCTGGATGGTGACAACATCACCGTCACCCTGGGCGCCGGCACCGCTGTCGGTGATACCCTGATTGTCACCGACCAGGATGGCAATGAGCTGTTTAACGGCACCGTGATCGATTCATCGCGGATAACGGCTGGGCTGACGGTCACCCCACCGGCGACCGGCACCACCCTGACCGTGACGGCCACCGTGACCGACCCGGCGGGCAACACCGCCAACGGCAGTGATGCAGCCACCCTGGATTACGGCACCGGCACCGGCGCCCCGGCGGCGCCGACGGTCAGATTACCGAAGATGCCAACGATGATGGTTACATCAACGATGGCGAGCTGGACAGTCAGGTGGACATCACCATCACCCTGGGCGCTGGTACCGCGGTGGGCGACACCATTGTGGTCACCGACCAGGATGGCAACACCCTGTTTGAAGGCCACGTGACCCAGGCCATGCTGGATAACGGCCTTGATTTGAGCATTGACCCACCGGCCACCGGCACCACGCTGGAAGTGACCGCCACCATTACTGACCCGGCGGGCAACGGCGCACAAGGCAGCGACTCCGCCACCCTGGATTACGGCGTGGGCAGCGGCGCGCCGAGTGCACCGACTGTAGTCATTGATGAAGATGCCAACAATGATGGCCTGATTAATGACGCGGAGCTTGATGGCGACATCAACATCACCGTCACGCTGGGCGCAGGGACCGCTGTCGGCGATACCCTGATTGTCACCGACCAGGATGGTAATGAGCTGTTTAACGGCACCGTGACTCAGGCCATGCTGGACAATGGCGTGCCGGTCACCATGACCGCCCCGGCCACCGGCACCACCATCACAGTGACCGCCACCGTGACCGACGATTGGCAACACCGCCAATTATTTACGCGACCGGATTACGGCCAGCGCCCCAGCGCACCCGACTGTGGTGATTACAGTGCCAACAATGACGGCTACATCAATGATGCCGAGCTTAATGGCCAGATAGACGTTAGCGTCACCCTGGGCGGCACCGAAGTGGGTGACACCATCGAAGTGACCGACCAGGACGGTAACGTCATCTTCTCCGGCACGGTCACTCAGGACATGCTGGATAATGGTCTGCAACTGGCCCGGATGCACCGGCTACGGGCACCACGCTGGAAGTGACGGCGACCATTACTGACCCTGCTGGCAACAGCGCCGAAGGCTCAGACTCCGCCACCCTGGATTACGGTGCGGGCGGCGCCTCGCTGTTGTCCTGACCATCACTGAAGATGCCGATAACGACGGCTACATCAATGATGATGAGCTCGATGGCGACATCAACTACACCATCATGGGCGACGGCACCGCGGTGGGTGACACCCTCACGGTCACCGATCAGGATGGCAATGAGGTGTACAGCGCCACCATCACAGGACATGCTGGACAATGGGCTGAGCCTGTCTATCCCGGCCCCGGCGGATGGCACCGCCATCACCCTGACCGCCACAGTCACCGATCCGGCAGGCAACACCGCCAGCGAAGCCCCAGACAGTGCGGTACTGAGCATCGGCCCGCGCCAACGTCACCATTACCGAAGATGCCAACAACGATGGCTACATCAATGACGCTGAGCTGAATGGTCAGGTGAACATCACCGTCACCCTGGCCACCGGCACGGGGTGGGTGACACCATTGAAGTGACCGACCAGGATGGCAACGTCATCTTCTCCGGCCCGGTCACTCAGGACATGCTGGATTGGCCTCGACCTGAGCATCGATCCGCCTGCCACCGGCACCACACTGGACATTACCGCCACGGTCACCGACAGCGCCGGCAACAGCGCCGAAGGCACTGACTCCGCCACCCTGGATTACGGGGTGGGCAGCGGCGCGGCGGCACCGACTGTGGTGATTGATGAAGATGCCAACAACGACGGCTATATCAGCAACACTGAGCTCAGCGGCGACATCAATATCACCGTCACCCTGGGCGCGGGTACCGCTGTCGGCGATATCCTGATTGTCACCGACCAGGATGGCAATGAGCTGTTTAACGGCACCGTGACCCAGGCCATGCTGGATAACGGCGTGCCGGTCACCATGACCGCGCCGGCCACCGGCACCGCCATCAGCGTCACCGCCACGGTCACTGACCCGGCCGGCAACGGCGCCAATGGCGCTGGGAAAACTGGCCGCCGTACTGGACTACGGCGTCGGCACCGGCACGCCCCTGCAACGCCGACTGTCCGCCATCACCGAAGACACCAATAACGACGGCACCATCAATGATGCCGAGCTGGACGGTCAGGTGAACATCACGGTGGCGCTGGGCGCGGGTACCGCGCTGGGCGACACCATTGTGGTCACCGATCAGGATGGCAACACCCTGTTCAGCGGCCCGGTTACTCAGGACATGCTGGATAACGGTCTGGATCTGGCCATTGATGCGCCGGCATCCGGCACCACACTGAACGTGACGGCCACCGTCACCGACCCGGCCGGCAACAGTGCCCAGGGCAGCGACTCTGCCCTGCTGGATTACAGCGGTAACCCACCGTCGCCATCGGCGCCAACCGTGGTGATCACCGAAGATACCAACAATGATGGCTACATCAATGATGGCGAGCTGTCCGGTCAAATCGACATTACCGTGACTCTGGGCAGCGGCACTGACGTGGTGACACCCTTGAAGTGACCGACCAGGATGGCAACGTCATCTTCGCCAGCACCGTGACGCAGGCCATGCTGGATAATGGCCTGGATCTCAGCATAGATCCGCCTGCCACCGGCGCAATCACAATTGGTCACGGCCACCGTCACCACGCCATCGGGCAACACTGCCGAGGGGGCTCAGACAATGCCACGCTGGATTACGGCGTCGGCAGCGGCGGCACCGACGGTGGTGATAACAATGATGGCTACATCAATGATGCTGAGCTCAATGGGCAGATAGACATTACCGTGACCCTGGGCGCGGGCACCGCTGTGGGCGACACGCTTGTGGTGACCGACCAGGATGGCAACACCCTGTTCAGCGGCCCCTCACCCCGGTACGCTGGACAATGGTCTTGACCTGACGATGGACCCACCGGCCACCGGCACTGATTTAGTGGTCACCGCCACCGTCACCGACCCGGCAGGCAACACGGCTTCCGGCTCAGACAACGCCACGCTGGATTACGGCGTGGGCAGCGGCGCACCGGCCTCCCCGACGGCGCCATTACCGAAGATGCCAACAACGACGGCTACATCAATGATGCCGAGCTCAGTGGTCAGGTGGACATCACCGTGACCCTGGGGGCCGGCACTGCCGTGGGCGACACCATTGAAGTGACCGACCAGGATGGCAACGTCATCTTCTCCGGCACCGTGACCCAGGACATGCTGGATAACGGCCTGCAGTTGGCCGTGGATGCGCCGGCGACCGGCGAAGTGCTGGCGATTACGGCCACCGTGACCGACCCTGCCGGCAACAGCGCCGAAGGCGACGACCAGGCGGTCATGGACCACGGCGTGGGCACGGGCGCACCGGCCTCGCCCACCGTGGAGATTACCGAAGATGCCAATAACGATGGCTACATCAATGATGGCGAGCTCAATGGCCAGATGAACGTGGCGTCGCTGGGCGCAGGGACCGCCGTGGGCGATACCCTTGTGGTCACCGACCAGGATGGCACTGTGCTGTTCTCCGGTCCGGTGACGCAGGACATGCTGGACAATGGCCTGAGCCTGACGCTGGATGCACCGGCAGCAGGGCACGACGCTGACCGTCACCGCTAACGTGACCGACCCGGCGGGCAACACCGCCAATGAGAGTGACAGCGCGATACTGGATTACGGCAGCACCGCCCCGGGCACGCCAACCGTGACCATTACCGAAGATGCCAACAACGACGGCACCATCAATGATGCTGAGCTGGTGGGCCAGGTGAACATCACCGTGGCCCTGACCGGCGG
>NZ_CP142109.1:0-1651267 GCF_035758505.1 Grimontia sp. NTOU-MAR1 | reverse complement strand
TTAGGCACAACATCTCTTCAGGCAATGTCTTATGGTTCATTTCGTGATACCTCGCGCAGTGAAGCAACCGTTCAGTCGGTTCAAGATCTGAAAGAAGACTTGCGGATCATGCATGAGACGGGAATCAGAGTTATTCGCACGTACAACACTCAAAAGTACTCGGATACTGAAAATCTGCTTCAAGCCATCCGAGAGTTGAAACTTGATGATTCAAACTTCGAGATGTACGTGATGCTTGGCGTTTGGATTGATGCGCTGAACTCTTTCCCCCCAGAAGATGTTGCCGTAATCCATGATACAGAGAACCCTGACAACGACAATGAGATGTCAAAGGCAATTGCATTAGCATCGAAATACAAAGACATAATCAAAGTCATCGCAGTGGGCAATGAGTCAATGGTTGAGTGGGCGCGTGAATATCGTGTTGTTCCTTCCATTATCCTCAAGCGTGTTAATCAGCTTCAAAGTGCTAAGGCCAGAGGAGACATAGGCTCTGATGTTTGGATTACCAGCTCTGACAACTGGGCGGTCTGGGCGCGTGAAGTGGCGAGTGATTACTACAACCAACATGCAGATGACATTGAATCGTTGATAGAGGCAGTCGATTACGTTTCGGTTCATTCTTATCCATTCCACGACACCAAGCACAACTCTGTATTCTGGAATGTCCCTCTTGATGAGCAGTCTTTAAATATTACAGAGCAAGCAGACCTTGCCATGACGCGCGCTGTCGAAGAAGCAGAAAGGCAAATACTGGCTGTACAAAATGCTGTTAGAAAAATCGATCCAAACAAACAAATACATATTGGTGAGACAGGATGGGCGTCCTATTCAACTGATGGCTTCGGTGATGATGGCACGGGTGCAGCCGATGAATACAAACAAAAAGCTTTCTACGATAAGTTAAAAGCAAAACTAGACCAGAATGGCATGTCAATGTTCTTATTCGAGGCATTTGATGAGCCTTGGAAAGGCGAAGCAAGCAACGGTGGTCATTCTGAACAGCATTTTGGTTTGTTTGAATTGGACGGATCGGCGAAATATGCAGTTTGGGATAAAGTTGCTAGTGGTAGTTACAGCAATTTAACGCGTGAAGGCGTATCAATCCGTCAATCCTACTCTGGTGATTCAGCAGCTGTCATTTGTGACATTTTACCTATTCCTTATGCCTACCCTTACAACCAAAAGGTTAGCGGTGACACATATGCGGTATTCGCAGATGAAATTCAAAAATCTTTGAGTACTACTATTTGGGAAGGTGAAACCTCATGGATCGGTGTTGATGGCAACGCAAACACACTAGTTGTTGTCCCTGTAAAACCTAAAGCTTCGTTTGGTTGGGGTGCAAGCCTCGATGTTCCAGGTATTAATGAGCCAGGTGATGTTGGTCAAAACCTAGCAGGGTTTGAAAATGGCTACTTCATTTTTGATGTCAAACAAGAAGCGGATAACGACGGTTACTTGCTGGATAGCGGAATCAGCGTTGGCTTTAGCACTGGTGTTTTCGGCAGTTCCAGTAGACCTCAGTCTATGAACAGTATCTCTCTTGCTGGCAATAGTAGCCGCGCGGTCACAACCGACTGGCAGACTTATAGAATCAAAATTTCAGAGATGAGTACAGCGGGGGCTTCACCAGACTTCACTGATGTTACTGCACCATTTTTTGTCAGCTCGGCAAATGGTAATACCGGTTCGGTTCAATTTAGGAACATTCGTTTTAGTAAGTCTGGTGATAGAACCGATCCTGCAAATGAAAATAGCTTGTATGTTGCCGAAAAAGATCCAAGGTGCCAGGGGCGTGAAACCGTTACTGGGCCGACTCCTCCAAATGCAGGTTATATTTTCTACACAGATCAGGCGCAAACTGTGCCGTTGGAAAATATAGATATCTGGAATGGTGACGGCGGTGCGAGCCTTGGAGGTGGCTATGACAGAACCTACAATCCAGTAATTCGGCTCTCTACGGTGAACTGGGGTGCAGTCGCTTGGCGTTCGAATGGTACAGTCGATGCCACGCAATATACAGACGCTGTATTCAAAGCGAAAACGACTCTCGATTCACTTAAAGTTTCTTTTCTAACTACTTCCGACGCAGAAACAGCGAATGTTTATTCTCTGGCAGATGGAACGGATGTGGGCAATGGTTGGGTGGAGATGAAAATTCCGCTGCCTGCTTACACTGATATGAACAGACTCGCGATCATCATAGAACAGCCAGGCTCGGTTCAAATTAGTGACCTCGCTTTGGCAGATTATGATTCGATTGACGGCGGAACCGATGGTGGTACTTCAAGTGCACCAGAAACTTTCGATTTTGAAACGGACGCAACAATATGGGAAGTGTTCGAAAATGATGACGACCCTGCGGTTGAGCTTGTTCCGAATCCAAATTCTTCAGGAGAGAACACCTCAGGTAACGTAGCGAAGCTGATTGCTCGTGCTGGTGGTAAACACTGGGCAGGTGCATCAACGGCAAGCTTCGAGCCTTATGTGCTAGATGATACCAATAACGTCGTTAAGATGATGGTACTTAAAGACACTGCTGGCCCAGTGACAGTCAAATTTGAGAATGCGGACCGAGCCGGTATTCAGGTTAAGGCTGATTACTCAAACGTTGGCGAGTGGCAGGAGCTGACCTTTGATTTCTCTAGCCAATCCCTAGCAAACACAGTAACTAAGCTAGTGGTATTCCCAGACTTTGACCCGAGTGGTGAATTTTCAAGAGATAGTGATGTGACAATGCATTTTGATAATATCTCTTTTGGCGCTCAAAGTGGTGGTACCGATGGTGGCACTGACGGCGGCACTGACGGCGGCACCGATGGTGGCACCGATGGTGGTACTGACGGCGGTACCGGTGGTGGCACTGATGGCGGAACCGGTGGTGGCACTGATGGCGGAACCGGTGGTGGCACTGACGGCGGCACCGATGGTGGCACTGACGGCGGCACTGATGGTGGCACTGATGGTGGCACAACAGGTGATACTCCAATCGTGATCTTTAACGATGCAGCGAATCCGGAGTGGGTTGCTTGGAGTGATGTCGCACCGGATACCATTCAACCGGTAGTGACTGACAGCGATGCAGCACATGGTGCAGTAACCTCGTTTGAACAGCCAACTGACACATGGGCGGCGACTGGCTTCAACACTCGTAAAGCAGACACTCCATCACCTCTCGATGTTAACGAGTGGATGGTTGATGGTGTTATATCTTTCGACATGAAGTTGATTGAAGCAGGCGACACTCCAGCGACGACTTGGCAGTTCAAAGTAGAGTCCAACGGTGGTATTTATGATGCAAATGACGACATCGGTGAGGAAGTTCCGGTTGACCTCGATCCGCTACCAGAGTTAAACGTCTGGAGGACCTATACGTTTAACCTGAGTGAACTGTCAAACGACGGTTTAGATCTCACTAACATCGATCTCATGATGGTGTTCCCAGCATGGGGGACTGGAGCAGGGTCTAAGTACCTGATTGACAATGTTATTGTTTCACCGACGGGCAGCGATGGTGGCACTGATGGCGGCACTGATGGCGGCACCGATGGCGGCACCGGAGGTACGACGACATATAGTGAAGGCATCAACTTCGAAACCAACACGCTTACTTGGAATGTTTTCGAAAACGGCGAGAATTCAACACCACTAGAGTTTGTTGCCAACCCTGATACATCTGGCGTCAACAGCTCAGCGACAGTTGCAAAAATTATCGCTAGAGCTGACGGTGCACCATGGGCTGGTGCTGATACCTTTAACATTGAAGCATTTAACTTAGACAGCACGAATAGTGTTGTTAAGATGATGGTATACAAAGATAAAATTAGCACTGTTCGCGTTAAGCTGGGGACGACAACCCAATATGGTGTAGAAATTCTCGCTACGAATACCGTTGTAGGAGAGTGGGAGGAATTGACGTTCGATTTCACCTCACATATCGCTGCGTATGATGCTAATGGAGACGTTAATCAGGTTGTAGTCTACCCTGATTATGTAGACGCAGATGCCACTCGTGATGCTGACACTACGATGCATTTTGATAACATTACATTTAATGCAAATTAAAATAATGTAATGAAAATGCTTTTTAACTAGCTTTTTTCAGAAGGGAGCCGTTAGGCTCCCTTGTTTTATTGACTTGGTTGTTAGTGATCTTTATTTAAGTGCTCATCCCTCCAAAAGGCCCCAAGTCGTGACTCATTTCACGATTTGGGGCCTTTTTTCGTTTTCCCGCTCAGTTTTTTCCGCGTTTCTTTCCATGTAGGGGTGTCACCCATAAAAACACTCAAGGAAAGAACAGATGGCACTTATCATCGGCGGCGCAGGGCTGGGACAGTTTGACGTACAGGGACAGGCGACGGTCGGGGGCGCAGGCGGAATAGCCGTGAACGCGTTCACCGGCAATGTCGTGGCGCTTATCGTTTGAGATATGTGGACGACAATTACCTATATAAATTAACTCTATCTTTCTCTAATGAGGGAGCTCAAGTAGCTCTTTTGTTGATAACAAGATTATATATGCGTTTCCCCGCCAGAACCGGATCCTCCCGATGAACTTCCTGTTGAACCAGACCCAGAAGAGCCTGTAGAACCCCCTGTAAACAGACTTAGAGGTAAGGTTGCATGACCAAACATCCAATAATCAGCTGCACCTGAGCTTTTGGCTTCTACTGCGGCAGCGTGGACACAGTTGGTTGGTCTCCCTGGTGGTGCGTAATCTCCTGTACCGAGGTTGGTATACCCAAATCCTGCGGGGTGGAAGTCGTATCTGTCTTTGAACCATACGTCGACGGTGGAAGCGGCCCGGTTAACCTGATAATCAACCCTGTCTATACCGCCAAATGCTAATCTGAAGTTTTGATTTGAATAATGGCCCTGACGAATGAATACATTTCCTCTGTCTGCACTAGCGATAGCATTGGCGACGACTCCCCGGGCACCGGTATCCGTTTTCATCAAATTATCAAGGTTTGTGTGCTCGACAAAGTCTGCTCCACCTCCGGAGATATAGTGGTCAAGATGAGCAATGGCGAGAGGTTTGCTCCGCATCTGAATATGTTTGGCCGCAGCTAACACACCGAGTGGTGACATCACGGCGCAAGCACATTCCGACTTTTCTTGAATTGTGGTGGGCGGGGCCGGCACCGAGACTGATCCTCCTCCTGGTAAATTGATAGTGGTTCTTATTGCAGAGCAGATGCTTCGCGCGTTGGCCTGAACCAGCGGCCACGCGCCAATCGCAGGGTGGTTATGAGCTGGTCTGCCAGGAGTATAAGGAGCTGGTGGTGACGCAGGGTTAGGAAAGCGTTGAATAAACCTGCTGCCTCCACTTTGCTGAATGACATGAGTCAGCTCATGTGCCAGCAGCTTTCTGCCGTGGTCAGTGTTGGGTTGGTATTGGTTTCTTGCGAAAACAATGTGGTTACCACAGGTGTATGCCTTTGCATGAATGTCATCGCTCGATTTTTCTGCATTTGCACCATCATGAATCCTGACATTAGAAAAACGCATACCAAACCTTGGTTCCATAAACGCTCTTGTTTGGTTATCGAGAGGTCTTCCTTGGCTTGCTAGAGTGGTAGTAACGGAGGGCGGCGCTTTAATATTGCCTTGATTCAAAGGCGATACACTTCGACCTTGTATCAAAGGGGATGTCGAAGGGGCTCGTTGACAATTTGGGCAGGAGCATCCGCAACGACATATTGAAGTGGCAGTTGGCCTTGCACCGCTCATTATTTCATTTGCGATACGATCAGCCTCTTTTTCTAGAGGATGATCGGTGGTTCCAATCGTTAACGGCGAAGGAGAGGATAATTTTGAATGCGAGAACTGGGAGCGGGCGTTTGATAACTCCGAATTACCCTCTGCAGATTTATCATAAGTAAACATTGCGAGGTACCGTGAAATGCACTCAGGTTTAAGTCTAGGTAGCTAGATTTCCCAACATGTCTATTTTTAGATAATCCTAAGCATGAACTCAGAAAGAAGGCCTGACGGTTGGTTATCAAGAAACCTTACATTTCCCGGCATCATGCAGAACCGATCAGTTAGGCTGAGCGGTAAGCTCTAGATACTGTCTTTTCTGATGTGGTTTATTGTTTTTACGGGTGCATAGAGTTTCTCCCCCTACACCCATACAAACGACCTGCAGATGCTAGCATTCAAAGGGCATCAATGCGTTTAATTCGAGGCAAATTTTACGAGGAATAGTCGTTCTATTTCCTTGGGATTTAACGACACCTGCAAAGGAACACCGCGATCATAACGCCAGTCAATCTCGCTGAATCCTGCATCTTCAGGTTGTTTGGGTATAAAATCCTGCGACCGTCACCACACATCATTCTGCAACGATGCAACCAGTCTTATTAATGATATTCATGATAATTCAATGATTGAGTATTTGTGATCATTGTTACAAAAAGGTAAAAGTTGGCTTGTTGAAGTCCTTGGATTTTTTAATATCTATCGCAAAGAAAGCGCTTTCAAAATAATTTAAACGTGTAACCGTACGGAAAGTGATTGGCTACACTCATAAAAAATAAAGAAATAGCTCAAGTTTTACTGCAAAAGCAGCAAGGGCTTTCCAGTCAACTGATTGGATATATAACGACAAAAAGGACGGCAAGATGTACAACAAGAAAATCTTCGCTTCTCTCGTTTGCAGTGCGTTACTAACTGCGGGTGTTCAGGCGGCTGACATCAAGCAAGGTGGAACGCTTAACGTGCCGATCATTACGACTGGTTTTGTCGATAATTACAATCCTTATACTACGAAAGACGTCTTCCACGGCATCATGTTTGAGCCTTTAATGGTGTTTAATAACATGACTGGAGAGACGGATTTTCGCCTCGCGGAATCGGCTGGTTATTCAGACGATTTGAAAACTATCACAGTGAAAATGCGCGATGGGCTGAAGTGGTCTGATGGCTCGCCATTGACTGCTGAAGATGTGGCGTACAGCTTTCTGCTGACCAAAGAGAACCCCGCATTTGACTCAAAGGGTATTTGGTCCGGCGGCAACTTGCAGTCGGTAGAAGTCACGGTTGATAACTCCGTTGCATTTACGCTAGCGAAGCCAGATTCAACCTTCATTTGGAATCTGGAAAAGTACCATATTCTACCAAAGGCTGTTTGGTCAAAAGTGGACAATGCTACCACCTTTACCAATCCTGACCCGGTAGGTACGGGTCCAATGACACAAGTTAAATACCGCAAGTCCCAGCAAATGGAGCTTTGCCGCAACCCGCACTATTACCTTAAAGGGCGTCCTTATCTTGATTGCGTGAGCTTCCGTTCATTCAACGATAATTCTCAGATACAGCCTGCACTGATGAAAGGTGAAGTGGATTGGGGGTCGAACTTTATTGCTGATATTGAAAGCACTTTCGTGAAGCGTGACCCGGACAACAACCATTTCTGGTATCCAGCCAATGACGCGATTCACCTTTACCTGAATACGAAGAAAGTGCCGTTTAATGATCTGAAAGTGCGTCAGGCTCTATCAATGGCATTGGATCGCGAACTGATTGTTGATATCGCAGCATATGGCTATCCAACCGCCAACTTTAACGCGGGTGGTATCGGTGAGTTGTACGAAAAGAGCATAAATAAAGAGATCTCCGACAAATACAGCCATCTCACTGAATTCAATCAGGATAAAGCGAAAGCGCTCCTGGATGAAGCGGGTGTTAAAGACGTAGATGGTGATGGTTATCGTGATAACCCTGATGGCTCAAAATTGGAGTTCGATATTGAGGTTGTCACAGGCTGGACAGACTGGATTCAGGTCGTACAGATGGTAACTGAGTTTTACGACGAAATCGGTATCAAATCAAATGTGAAAACTGTCGACTGGGCGGTTTATGACGCGAACCTCAAGAAGAGCGAATATGACGTTGCTATAAACTGGTCGATGGTAGCGACAAATCCAATTATTGCTTACCAGGAATACTTCTCTTCTTCACGTGTAGGCAACAGTTGGCACGCGGGTCACGGTGTTAATGATGCTGAGATTGATGCGCTGATCGACAGCTTTGGCCAAACTGGTTCACCGGAAGAGCAAAAGGCGATTTTGGATAAGCTACAAGTGTTTACCGCAGAGAACTTGCCTTTTATTCCATTATTCTCAAACCCAACCTGGTTCCAGTACAGCACCAAGAAAGTGGATGGTTGGCCAACAAAGGAAAACCCATACGTTCAGCCCGTTTGGTATGACGGCGGTAAGCGCGTCATTATCCTCAATAACCTGCACCTGAAATAAGCCGATACGCTGAATTCATGGACTGTTGAGGAGCGAATCGATGGCATTTTTGTTTCGGCGATTCATTTTCTATTTCTGCGCGTTTCTTATCGCGATTACATTCAACTTCATGTTGCCGCGCTTGATGCCTGGCGACCCGGTTGAGGCGCTGTTTGCAGCAGCGCAGGGAAAAATGGATCCTGCACAAATGGATGCGGTGCGTGAAATGTACGGCTTCCTTGATGGCAATGTCTTTGAACAGTATCTGGCGTACATCAAAAGTGTGTTCACGCTGGATTTGGGACCGTCAGTATTGATGTTTCCCATCAGTGTGTCGGAAGTCGTTGGTAATGCACTGCCTTGGACTTTGTTCCTCGCGCTTGGTTCTCTGATTGTGGCACTGATCATCGGGGTATCGATTGGCACTTATGCCTCTTACCGCCGCACAGGGTTTGTAGGGCAGGTCGTGCCGCCGGTATTGGCGTTTATCAGCAACTTCCCTTATGTGGTCACGGCCCTATTTTTGTTTTACCTGTTTGGTATTAAGTGGGACATGCTGCCGATTGCTTACACCTACAATCCGTCGTTGGATCCGGCTTTTACGTTGGAGTTTATTAGCAGTGTGTTAAAGCATGCGATTTTGCCGGTGGGTTCGATGGTTGTGGTGGGTATTGCTGCATGGGTGTTTAACATGCGCAATGCCATGATTAATGTCTTGGGCGAAGACTACGTCACCATGGCTGAAGCCAAGGGTTTAAGCAGCACCCGAGTGATGTATCGATATGCGGGTCGTAATGCCATCTTGCCTGTGGCGACAGCCGTCGCGATGGCAATCGGCTTTTCGTTTGCTGGCTCAATCATGACGGAAGTGGTGTTTAACTATCAGGGGCTCGGCAACATCCTGCTGAAGGGTATTGTGGCGCGGGACTATCCTTTGATTCAGGCTATTTTACTGATTCTGGTGACCGCTGTTCTGACTGCGAACTTTATCGCTGATCTTTTGTACGTGTGGCTAGACCCACGGATAGCGAATTAGGGGGCAGAGATGGACAAGACAATGGAATCAGGCCAGAACAACTCTCTTAATGGCGCACCAAAGCGCGGTGCCGTAAAACGCTTTTTCCGCTCTGCCTATGAGTTTTTTTATGGCAATCCACCAGCCATTCTTGGCACTTTGCTGCTGGCTATGGTGTTGGTTGGTGCAATATTTGCCAATGTATTGGCGCCTTACTCGGCAGAAAAACGGGTTGCACGTCCGCACCAACCGCCAAGTGAGAAGCACTTGATGGGGACAACGCGCAGCGGTCGCGATGTATATAGCCAAGTGCTATATGGTGCGCGTAAAACATTGTCCGTTTCGCTGTTTGCCGGGCTCATTGCGATGGGAATTGCAGTAGCCGTGGGTGTGTCTTCCGGTTACTTCGGCGGCAAGATAGATGAAAGACTGAACTTTTTAACCAATGTGTTTCTAGTATTCCCGCAATTGCCCTTGCTTATTGTGCTCGCGGCATTCTTGGGGCAAGTGGGCTCATTGGTGATAACGATTTTACTTGGGGTGACCTCCTGGCCATGGGGAGCTCGTGTAATCCGCGCGCAGACCATGGCAATTCGCAACAAAGAATTCATTCTGGCCGCAGAAGTCATGGGTGAATCAAAACTGCGTATCATTTTGGTCGAGATTTTACCCAACCTTGTTTCCATTGTGTTCGGCGGGTTCTTGGGTGCCGTCATTTACGCTATGGGCTCCGAAGCAGGGTTGGGTTTTTTAGGCTTGGGTGACGCGACGGAAGTGAGTTGGGGCTCCATGCTCTATTGGGCTCAAACGTCGTCGGCACTCTACACGGGCGCTTGGTGGGAAATGATGGTTCCCGCGATGGCACTGGCTATCACCGGTGGCGCACTGGCGCTGATTAATATGTCGATTGATCAGGTCAGTAACCCGAAACTCAAAACCGGTCCACATATGAAGCTCTGGCGCAAACTGAAAAAAGCGGCAGATAAGAGAAGGGGGTTGTAATGGCAAACTTGCTCGAAATTAACAACCTCTGTGTGGATTATGTTTCGCCTAATGGCGTGGCACGAGCAGTAAACAATGTCAGCGTCAGTATTGCCGCAGGTGAAACGCTGGGTATTGCTGGCGAATCTGGCTGCGGGAAGAGCACACTAGCGTTCGCGATTTCACGTCTTCACAAAGCGCCTGCGCTGATTTCAGAGGGTGAAATCCTCTACAAAGGCGAAGACGTGTTGAAGATGAATGATAAGCAGCTCCGGGCGTTTCGCTGGAACGAAGTATCCGTTGTTTTCCAGAGTGCAATGAATTCACTCAACCCTGTCATCACCATTGGTGAGCAGTTAACAGATGTGATTTTGGCGCACAAAAAGGTGTCGTTGAAACAGGCGACAGAAAAAGCGGCAGAGCTGCTGCAAGTTGTAGGGATTCACCGAGATCGTTTAGCCGCATTTCCACACCAGTTGAGTGGTGGTATGCGACAGCGTGTGGTGATTGCAGTAGCACTGGCGTTAGAACCAAAGCTTATCATTATGGACGAACCGACGACGGCACTGGATGTGGTTGTCGAGCGCGAGATTTTGAATGAGCTATATGATTTGAAATCCAAGTTTGGGTTTTCGATTTTGTTCATCAGTCATGATTTGAGTTTGATGGGCGAAATTGCTGATCGCATTGGCGTGATGTATGCGGGCAATATGATTGAAATAGGTGATGCTCAAACCGTGTTTGGTGCACCTCAACATCCTTACACGCAGGGCCTGATTTCGTCTTTCCCGACGATCCATGGTCCGAAAGAACGCCTTTACGGCATTCCTGGCAACCCTGTGAATCTGTTAAAGCTTCCGCAGGGCTGTAATTTTCAGGAACGTTGCAGTAAGTGCTTTTCGCCTTGCTCAGAGCAAGACCCGACATTAAAAGTCATTTCACCTGAGCATCAGGTCGCGTGTCATCTGGTTTAGAGAAGGAGCTTAGAATGGAAAGCAAAGAGACCCTTCTTGAAATTAAAAACCTGGTGATGGATTTTCGCATCGGGCATTCCAAATCCAATTTGATGCGAGCGGTAAACGACGTTTCCTTTGAACTGAAGAAAGGCGAAGCGTTAGCGATTGTGGGAGAGTCTGGCTCGGGGAAAAGTACCGGAGCACGGATCTTGACCCGAATCTATGAACACTCGGCTGGCTCGATTACCTTTAAAGGAAAGTCACTGGCGGACTATGTGTCTGAGAATGGTGAACTGGAATATGCCCGCCAGGTTCAGATGATATTTCAGGACCCGTTTGGCTCACTGAATCCTGTTCATAGTATTCACCACCACATTGCCCGTCCTCTGCTTATTCACAAGCGGGCAAGCAAACAAAATGTAACGGAAAAAGTTTACGAGTTGCTTGAGTTGGTGGGATTGTCTCCAGTTGTGGAGACGGCGCAAAAATTTCCACATGAACTCAGCGGCGGACAGCGACAACGTGTGGCGATTGCGAGAGCGATAGCCGTCGACCCGGAAGTCATCCTGGCTGACGAACCCATTTCTATGCTGGACGTTTCGGTGCGTCTTGGCATTTTGAATTTGATGGCCGATCTCAAAGACATACATGGGATCGCCTTTATGTACATAACGCATGATATTGCCACCGCGCGATATTTTGCAGAAAAAACGGCCGTCATGTATGTCGGTCATATGGTGGAGTGGGGTGAGAGCGACAGTGTGACGCAAACACCTCAACACCCTTACTCGAAATTGCTGTTGTCAGCTGTGCCGGAAGTGGGACGTGCAGGCCGCCGCGATCTATCGGTTAAAAAGGGCGAGATACCGCTGTGGAAACCCAGTAGTGTCGGATGTCCGTTCGCTTCCCGTTGCCCAATTGCGACGGAAGCGTGCATACAATCCATGCCTGAGGCGACGGAAGTCAAACCAGGGCATTACGCGAGGTGTCACCACCTCTAAGGCCATAAGGCCCTATCGAAGCGTAACCTTTTATCGACCTCCCGGTGATGGTTGAAAAATCCACCGGGAAAATTTTAAGTTAAAAAGAAAGCGCTTTCTTTTTGGGAACCAAGAAATATGGAACATTGTTTTAAACTGGCAAGCAACCCTGTGAAGGGGCAATTCGTTGATTCAAATGGCGAACGCTTTTATCGCATTGAAAATGTCGATCAAATGCCACCCTTCTTTATGAGTGTGGTGTCTGCCAATGATCACTGGCTGTTTGCGTCGTCTACCGGATGTTTGTCAGCAGGCCGTGGCAATCCTGAAAATGCCCTGTTTCCGTATCGCTCAGTGGATATGATCCATGAGAATGCTGAAAACACTGGCCCTAAAACCTTCATCCGTCTTGAAGATGAAATAGGTGATATTGTGACGTGGGAACCGTTTAACCCTCAGCACAATGGTAAGTATCGTGTTATCCGTAATCTTTACAAAAATATAACGGGTGACAAAGTAGTGTTTGAGGAAATTAACCCGACACTGCGCTTGACGTTCAAATATAGCTGGCAGAGCGGCAACACTTACGGTTTTGTCCGCCGTGCAGAGTTGAGCGACTTCTCTGGCACCTCGCGCAAGATTGAAATTCTGGACGGTGTGCAGAACATCCTGCCAAATGGTGCACCAATGGTTGCGCTGCAAAAGAGCAGTGCACTGGTAGATGCCTATAAATGGAATGAGCGCGTTCAAGATACCACGCTGGCGCTTTACACTATGTATGCGAAGCTTAGCGACCGTGCTGACCCCGCAGAAGCACTGACTGCAAATACTGTTTTCTGTATTGATAGCGATGACGTCGAAGTCCTGCTTAGCAGCCAGCAAATACCAGCTTTCCGTCGCGGCGATATCATTGAAAGTGAAACCCTGACACGCGGTGTTCGTGGTGCATACTTCATTCACAAAATGATTGAACTGGCAGCGAGTGAGAGTAACGATTGGTTGTTTGTTATCGACATTGAAAAAGATCATGCCGGTGTCGTTGCTTTGCGTAACAAGCAAAAAGACCCACAGTCACTCCGAGAAAAAGTGGAGCAAGATTGTGTGAAAAACCACAAAGAGCTGGTTTCTCTTGTTTCAGCGGTCGATGGATGGCAGTTCTCTGAAGAAGAGGCGACCAGTAACCACCATTACGCGAACGTGCTATTTAACAGCATGCGTGGTGGCGTATTCGAACAAGGTTATATTCTGCGCAAAGATGATGTGCAGCAAACAGCAGAAAACGCCAACAAGAAAGTTGTACTGCGCAACCAAGCATTTTATGAAGAGTTGCCAGCAACGTTTACCCATGAAGAACTGGTAAAGCGCGCTGAACAAGCTGACGATATTCAATTGCTGCGTCTTTGTTACGAATATCTCCCACTGACCTTTGGTCGTCGTCACGGTGACCCAAGCCGTCCTTGGAACCACTACGACATCAAAGTCAAAGACAAGGAAGGTAACCCACTGCTCGCGTATCAGGGTAACTGGCGCGACATCTTCCAGAACTGGGAAGCACTGGCTCTGAGCTACCCCGGATACCTGCGCTCTTTCATTGCCAAGTTTGTCAATGCTTCAACCATCGACGGTTACAACCCTTACCGTATCACCAAAGACGGCATCGACTGGGAAGTACTGGAGCCGGAAGACCCATGGAGCAACATTGGCTATTGGGGTGACCACCAGATCATCTATCTGCTCAAGTTCCTGGAGTGGTCTGAGCGCTTTGAACCTGCGCAGCTAACCGCGAATTTGTCTCGTGAAATCTATAGCTTTGCAAATGTGCCATACCGTATCGGAGACACACGCACATTGTTCTCGAACCCGAAGGACACAGTGACGTTTGACACTGAGCTTCAGGAGCGCACGGAAAAGCTCAATGAGGTGATTGGTAGTGACGGCCGACTTCTACTGGACGTGGACAAAGAAGTGTATCTGGTCAACCTCTCTGAGAAGCTGCTGGTGCCTCTTTTGTCGAAGCTGGGTAACTGGGTTGTCGATGGTGGTATTTGGCTAAACACACAGCGTCCTGAGTGGAATGATGCCAATAACGCGATTGTAGGTAACGGTCTTTCAATGGTGACGCTGTACTACATGCGTCGTTATGTGGAATTCATACAAACCCTGTTTGTACAATCTCCAGAGAAAGTGCGTATTTCTAATGAAGTCGCGACTTGGCTGAAAGAAACCAGCGAAATCCTGAATAAAACGCTGCGTGATGTGAAGAAGAAAACCGTTACCCGCCAGACCAAGCACAAGTTGTTGACTGAGCTAGTGGATGCGGCGAGCCGCTACCGTCATCAGGTTTACCAACAGCATGGTTTCAGTGGTAAAACGCTGGTCGACAAGCACGATATCGAATCTCTGCTGAGCACCAGCCTTGCTTTGCTAGACAGCAGTACTCAGCGTAACCTTCGGGAAGACGGTCTGTTTAATGCTTATAACGTGGTTCAGTACAACAGTGAATCACTGGATTCTATGCCACTGTACCCAATGCTGGAAGGCCAAGTCGCAGCATTGAGCTCAGGGGCATTGAGCAGTTCCCAGGCAGTGTCATTGCTGGATAATCTGTTCAACAGCGAAATGTACCGTGAAGACCAAAAATCGTTCATGTTGTACCCGGATCGCGAGCTTGCTGGCTTTAGCCGCCGTAACTGCATTGAAGCAGAAGCATTGCGTAACAACGATTTGTTACGTGACATGAGTAAGCGTGGTGATAAACGCGTGGTGTATGTAGACCTTGATGGTGTGTTCCACTTTAATGCGAAACTCGAAAACTCAGGTGCGTTAAAATCAGTACTGGATGCAGTACGAGCGGATTACCCACAAATGTCGGACGAGCAGTACGAAAATGTGCTTGCACTTTATGAGTCAGTGTTTAACCACAGAGAATTCACTGGCCGTTCTGGTACCATGTTTGGTTACGAGGGTTTGGGCTGTATCTATTGGCACATGGTCTCTAAACTGCTCTTGGCAGTGCAGGAAGTGTACTTCGCAAGTAGGAAAGAAAATCCACACAGCGCGGAAACCCGTAAACTGGCGGACTACTACTATCGTGTGCGTGAAGGTATTGGCTTTAACAAGACACCAACCGAATATGGTGCGTTCCCTGTTGACCCATACTCGCATACGCCAAAACATGCTGGTGCGCAACAGCCAGGTATGACAGGGCAAGTGAAAGAGGAAATTATCACGCGCTTTGGTGAGTTGGGCCTTCTGGTGGAAGGCGGTACGATTACGATTACACTTTCGCTGCTGTTCGAACGTGAATTCTCATCAAAAGAGGCACATTTCCTATATGTTGACCTGCAAGGCGATGAAGTCAGCATTGCGCTCAATGCAGGTGAAATGGCGTTCACTTACTGTCAGGTGCCGTTTCTTTACCGTTTGGCAGAAAGTGGCTCAACCACGATTGTTGTCTCTTTGATTTCTGGTGATGTGGTTTCCATCGAAGGCAATCAACTGCCGGAGTCGCTGTGTAAGAAGCTATTCAGCCGCACAGGTGAGATCGCGCAAATCGCAGTAGATGTTCCGCGTAGTGTTTTGAACCAAGCTGGCTAACAGAGAGTACCAAAAACGAAAACAGCCGCGTTTGCGGCTGTTTTTTATGGAGTGGGTTCGTGATTAAGCTGGCGTGATAGGTGCAGTTTCCAAGGTTCTCACCGAACCGCGTTCCATTAGCGTCGGGAACAAGCGGGTGTTAATGTTGGCTAATGGCTTGCCTTCCAACATATTGAGTACACCGCGCGCTGCTTCGCAAGCCATATCTTCGAGAGGAAAGTGAATGGTTGTGAGACTTGGTGTCATGTACTGACTGTAGGTGTGATTATCAAATCCAACAATTGAAATGTCTTCGCCGACTTTCATGCCTCGGTCATGACAAACGCCATAGGCTGCGAGAGCGATGCTGTCATTGAGGCAGAATATACCAGTGATGCCGCTGTCGCGATCCATCAAACGACGCACGGCTTTATCATTGCCATCGTGATCGAAACGACCTTCAACGACTAAGTTCTGATCGTATTCGATACCATATTTTTCCAGTGCATTGCGATAACCCTGAAGACGTTCCCGGCTGTCGATTTTGCTGAGTTGACCAGTGACGCAACCAATGCGGCGGTGCCCGTTTTGTATCAAATGCTCAGTCGCTATGTAGCCACCCCATTCGTTATCCATGCAAATACATTGATCCGAAATTTCCGGAATGTATCGGTTCATCAGCATGGTAGCGGGTGTCTTTTCAACAATTTGCAAAATGTCAGCGTCACTCATCATGTCTGAAGTGAGTACCAGGCCATCAATCTTTTTCGCATTGAGAAAGCGAATAGATTCCTGCTCTTCATCGTAGTTTTCATGACCACTAGTAATGATGAGGTGGTAGTTTTTTTGACGAACTACCTTTTCAACATGGTGCATCAAAGGACCGAAGTAGGGACCATCAAACGTTCCCACCAACATGCCAATGCTGTGCGATTTATTCGATGCCAATGCTTGAGCGAACGCGTTTGGTTGGTATCCGAGCTTTTCGATGGCATCAAATACCTTCACACGGTTTTTTTCCTTTACCGACTTGTGGCCATTCAACGCTCTAGACACAGTTGACTGGGAAACTCTTGCCAGTTCTGCCACTTCTTTTATGGTAATCAACGAGATCTTCCTTAACTTACCTGATACTGTAACGCCGATATATCTAGGGCGATTTTATCCCTTTGATATGAAAGTGCTTCCTTTAGATAATCCTTATGGATGGTTTTACACACAACTACTTACCGATAGCCATGTTTGCAACCTTATTCATTTAACGCAGCTTTTTTTCAAATAGCGTTAGTTTTGCCACGAAATACGGAGCCTTGCCAAATGAAAAGCGTTCGCATTATTCACAAATGTTCACTGATTAACACTTTTAATACCAAAGTACTCAATGTTGAGTTACTAATTTCACTAAAAGCGTTTTCATAATTTTAGTGCAGCCAGCGCGCCTTCGACGTTAAACTGACTGAACACGGTGATACCGTGTTGTCGGAGGAGTGCAGTGGTCACGCCATGACCAGAGACCTTGGTGCCAGCAAATTGGCCATTATAGATAAGAGTGCTTCCACAAGAAGGGCTAGATTCAGTAAGAATAGCGATTTTGATGTTATGCTGTTTGCATAGTTCGAGTGTTTTTTGAGCACCTGAAACGAAATGCCCAGTCACATCTATTTGCTGTACGGAAATGACTTTTCCTTTCCCTGCGATCACCGCCCCACCGTCCGCGACATCAATTTCTGCCGGTGGGCGTGGTGTGGGCAGTCCTCCTGCGACTTCAGGGCAGAGCGTCACTATATCTGCTAACTCCACTAAACGTTGAAATAGTTCAGATTCTTGGGTAAGGGCGTTGCCGTCATAGCGAACTTTCTGCCCCATTAGGCAAGCGCTGACCAACACTTTTTTCATTGAGTATCACAATAACTGGAAAGTAGTAGTTGTGATGGTATCGGATCTACATGAAAGGGAAACAGACTTTTTTTTACTCAATAGTTGAGGAAATGTGAAATCAGTCAAATAATTAGTGTTGCCCCCTTATCAGACAAAAGCCAAAAATGTTGGTGTATTGTGCGGACATCCGGGGATCGCGTAGGGAGAAATCAAACCATGTCTGAAATGCTGCACCAATATCCAATCATTAACGGACGGGAAATTCACGTCCGAGCATGGAACCCTGAAGGTGGGGAAACAGTGATTTGTTGGCATGGTCTGGCGCGGAACAGCATTGATTTTGTCGAGCTGGGTGATGAGTTAGCAAGAAGAGGCTATCGGGTACTAGCACCGGACACTTTGGGTCGTGGCCTTTCCCAATGGGCTGATGATCCAAAAAACGAATACAGTTACGCTAATTACATCGATATTACGGTTAAGCTCATGGACTTTTACTGCTGTGATAAAGTGCATTGGGTTGGCACCAGTATGGGCGGACTGATTGGTATGTTGATTGCCTCCAATCCGGAATATAACCACCGTATTTCAACGCTGGTGATGAACGATATTGGCCCTGAGGTGCCCAAAGATGCGTTGGAAAGGATTGTTAATTACGTGCAGAAGCCCATTGCATTCCGCCGCTATAACGAAATCAACCAGTACCTCCAGACTTTATATCAGCCATTCGGTCCACATACTTGTGAGCAATGGCATACGATCATCTCTGCTTCTGTTCGCAGGTTGGAAAACGGTGATTACACCACGCACTATGATCCTGAAATTCTCGCTCAATACGACCAAAACTCACCTCCAATGGATCTTTGGTGCCACTTCGGTAACTTAGATCTTCCCTTAATGTTGATGCACGGTTTGCACTCAGATGTTCTTACCAAAGATATTATTAAAAGAATGCGGGAGACCCAGCCTGAAATGGCTGTGAATTATTATTTGGGATGCGGTCATGCGCCGAATCTGTTCTACAAATCGTATCGGCATGATGTTGAGCACTTCATTGAAGCGCATCCGATTGAAAAGGTTGTCAGCCAAAAACGAAATACTGGCTGACTAGGGGCTGTTGATCTTTGGTGGTTAAATTTTGTTCTCGCTATAAGCGTTTTGGGCGCGGCGAGGTGTGTGCCGCCTAGCATTCTAAGCAAATACACCTCAACAAAGCATAAAACGCTTAGAGCAGAACCCTTCGGGCAGCGTTTGTGGGGAATTTCTGCTGCGTTATCGGCTTCTCATGTAGGCTAGCTACACATCGACGCCTCTGCCTTGCATAAAATCTCCACAAACTGCGGCAAAAATCATCACCAAAGGTCAACAGCCCCTAGCAAATCCAATGCGAGATTAATTTGCGGCGTAACGCGAAACTATTAAACTATTTTGCCGCCCAAAGGTGCAGAAGTTCTGTAGCAATTGTTGCGCCAGCGAGCGCAGTAATTTCACTGTTATCAAATGGCGGACTGACTTCAACTACGTCCATCCCCACTAGATTGATCCCCCGTAATCCGCGTAAAATCCTCAGTGCTTTGTCTGATGTGATTCCTCCAATCACAGGTGTACCGGTTCCTGGCGCATAAGCTGGATCCAGGCAGTCTATATCAAAGGTGATGTAGGCTGGTTTCGCACCTACCAAGGCTTTGACATGATTGGCGATTTCATCCGGCGTCATGTCATTGGCCGCCTCCGCGCAAATCACGTTAAACGCATGATGGTCCCTGTCGTAATCTGTACGAATACCAATCTGAACAGACACTTTAGGGTCTATCAAACCTTCTTTGGGCGCGTGATAAAACATGGTGCCGTGGTCGTACTGGCTACCTTGGCTATAGGTGTCGGTATGGGCGTCAAAGTGAATAAGTGCCATTTCGCCGTGTTTGGCATGGTGTGCACGAAGCAGCGGCAGCGTAACGAAATGGTCACCGCCTAAAGTCAGTAACGCTTTACCTGCTTCTAGAATTTCACTGGCTGCTTTTGTGGCGGTAGTAAGGAAATCTTCACTATCCCCACATGTAAACACTAAATCACCCGTATCGACGATATTACAGCGTTCCCGTAAATCAAAAGGCCAAGGGTAACGAAATCCCTCCCATGCGAGATTAACCGAAGCACGTCTTACTGCATCCGGTCCCAGACGTGCCCCTGAACGTCCAGTTGTCGCCATGTCATAAGGCATACCTAGAATTACTACATCAGCTGCTGTGTCTCTTGGGTCTTTAACCATGGGAAGGCGAAGAAACGAATAAGGATTGGAATACAGAGAGTCATCTTTTCTTGCAAATACGTCTTCCATATCAGCCTCTTTGGTGTTGATGGGTGTTTTATATATCAAACACAAATTAAGTGATCGTTCAATATTCCTATAAATTAGCAGCATCAGCAAAATTCTTTGTCTATTTTCTGCATCAGCGAACAATTCACTGAAAGGCATGAAAGTGAACACCTCAAACTGTGATGACTTCGATCTTGTCCCAATTTGAACAAAAAAGTTAACCTTAATGCCTAATTTATTGGTCTATAAAGACTCCAGTTAAATAACATGGAGACAGGAAAATGGTGACAAATAGACGCAACAAAAAACCTAAGGTTTGTCTGGTACTACAGGGTGGCGGCGCGTTAGGGGCATACCACATTGGTGCCTACCAAGCGATGAAGGAAGCGGGATTTGAACCAGACTGGTTTGCTGGCATCTCCATTGGTGCGTTAAACTCAGCGGTTCTGGCAGGGAATAAACCAGAAGACCGATTAGGCAAACTGGAAACCTTCTGGGAGCGAATTTCTCGCCCGGATACTGACGCTCACATCCCGAGTTCTTTGGCGATGGCTTTTAATACCATGAGTGCCTCCTCAGCGCTGATGTTTGGACAGCCGGATTTCTTTACGCCGCGCCCAATCAATCCTTGGCTGGCGCCTCCAGGCGAGGCTGCAACCAGCTTCTATGACACCTCTCCACTTTTTACCACCTTGGCGGAATTGGCTGATTTCGACCTCATCAATCAAAACAAAACCCGTCTAACAGTAGGTGCCACCCGTGTGACTGATGGCGAACTGGTTTTTTTCGACAGTAAAACTGACGAGATTGTCCCAGCACATGCTGTGGCAAGTGGCTCACTTCCGCCAGGTTTTCCCGCAACCCAAATCGGTGAGGAGTACTTCTGGGATGGAGGCGTAGTTTCTAATACGCCGGTCAATGGTATTCTTGATTTAGCGGGCGATGAAGAGCTGTTGATCTTTATGGTCGACCTCTGGAATGCCAATGGCGAACTTCCTAAAACCATGAGCGAAGTACTTTGGCGTGAGAAAGAAATCCAATATGCCAGCCGCACCAGTGAACATTTGGAAGCACTTATCGCAAAACGTAATCTCGACCATGTGTTGAAAACTACACCAGGACTGGTCGGTAGTGCTCAAGTACCAGATGTAACAACACTGAAAGCCGGTAAGAAAATCGACATTGTGCATATCACGTTTGACCCACTAGAGGGACATATTCCATTGAGCGATGCTGAATTTTCACGCCGTTCAATCCGTTTGCGCCGTGAGTGTGGTTACAACGATATGAAACAGGCCTTGGAAGAGTCCCCTTGGACACAGCCAAACGAAGGATTACCGTGTCATTTGCATCGCCGTAAGTTTGAAGGTTGTTGGGTAGAAGATAAGAAGCTAGATAAAGCATCTTAACTCGTCGAAAAACGGCCAACGCCTAATAATTAGGCGTTGGTTTCTTTCAATTACCTCAAAAGCCCTTTTTATCAATTACCTTATTTGTTAACGCATTTGGATGTGTCAGCAGAGCGGACATCATCACGAACCCTCTATTCACCCTCTAAATCAATTTGATAAGAGCCGCTTCTGTATCTTCGAGGTACACGTGGCGTATAATCTGTTCGTTTTAAAGCATCGTTTGTTTTCCCTTTGAGGCCAAGAAATGCAAATCCAATATTTACCTGACTCTGAAGTCACCGACATCATCGACCAAAAACTCAGATTACTCCTTAGCGCTAGCTTCTTAAACAATCAGGATTCTGAACATTTTGCCCGTCAGCGTTACTATAAAGAGATGCCCCAGCACCGATATATGGCTTGGGAAGGCGATGAACTCGCTGCACATATTGCCGTTCACGAAAAACAGGTTTCTATTGATGGAATTGAGCACTCCATTGCAGGTATCGCTGAAGTTTGTGTCAACGAAGCGTTTCGTGGTCAAGGGCTGGTAAAGCAGTTACTAAAAGAGGTGCACCAGCACAGATTAGCCGCAGAGGATGATTTTGCGTTGTTGTTCGGGGAGGCGGAGATTTATAGTTCCAGTGGCTATCAAACCACAACAAATGTGCTTGTACATCACCCGGATAATGGGTGGGTATTGGCTGGAAAAACCATGGCGAAGGCACTCAATAACACGTGGCCGTCCGGCGAGGTAAAGCTGATTGGTTTGCCATTTTAACCGATGAATTTAGCGCTATTTGATTTCTATGGCACCCTCACCAAGGAAGATACCTCTACAGCATTCTTATTTTACGCAACTTCAAAGCCACGGTTAGCGATTGGCTTTGCGTTGGTTTGGCCGGTTATCTTGCTTTACAAGCTCGGTCTGCTTCCTGCCAGAAAAACACGCCCTGTACTTGCGTGCATTGCGTTTTGGTATCGCTGTGAAGAAGACGTAGATGTGATTGCTAAACGATTTGCTGCTGAGTATCTACCAACCGAATTAAGGCCAGATGCGATGGAAATGCTCGCTAAGCACAAGGCAAACGGTGACGACGTGTATCTTGTCTCTGCCACGCTGAATATCTACCTCCGTCATCTCTGCAAACGCCATGATATGAAGCTGCTTTGCAGCACTATGTCAGTAAAAAATGGGCGGTTCACAGGGCGATATCTGAATGGTGATTGTAGTTGCGAAAACAAAGCTGCTGCAGTGCAGAAAACGGTAGATCTTAACGCATATTCCCAAGTCTATGCTTATGGGGATACTGACGAAGATCTACCTATGCTTGCCTTAGCGGATGTGAAGTACTTATGTGGAAACAGAATCAGTACTAACCAATAATAGGCAGTTTGTCCCAGGTTCGCGTGTGTAAAAGCTCACACCCATTTTCCGTGATAACGATATTGTCTTCGTGCACGATCATGCGGTTGGGGGCAAATGCCATTCCTGGTTCCAAGGTAAGCACCATACCGGGCTTTAGCACCACATCCCCTTTAGGAATAAAAGAGGGCCACTCTGTCAGTTGCATGCCAAGACCGTGGCCCATTCTCCCAACATCGTTGCCAAGTGCGCCCGCTTTTTCTAGTACTGACCACATGGATTGCCACACCTCACCCGTTGTTCGGCCGGGTTGGGCAGCGGCGAGCCCAGCCTCTGTGGCTGCATAAACGGCATCATAGGCGTCTACCGTTTCTTTTGTTGCGCGATCAAACGCGTAGTTTCGGTCAAAATCGCAGAAGTAGCCGTCAAAGTTGGCGCCCGTGTCGATAATGAGCACATCACCTTCGGTAAGTACCCGATCGGTAGGACCCATGATGATACTGTCGTAACCGGCGGGGCCAGAGCCTGATATGAGATAAGGGCACGAATCCGCCCCAAGTCTGAGCATTTCCAAATGCATGGCTTTGCAAGCTTGTCTTTCAGTAATGCCCACTGATAAATGTTGTCGCAGGTAGTCAAAGGCTTCAGCAGCGATGTTGCAGGAAAACCGGATCTTTTCTATCTCTGCTTTGGATTTGACGCTTCTTATGATCTGGATAATGTCAGAGACATCTTCCCATGAATGGTGTAACAGCAAATTCTGTAGCGAGGCAAAGTTGTTCGCTGGCATACGTAAATGGGTTTCCGGACCCAGCATGGCGCCAATGCGGCGAAACCGTGTACTGACTTCATGAAGCGTTGTTGCTAATAGACTGATGCCATCGTCCTCAGGTCTGGGCGAAGGCCAGCTGCGCACATCTGTTATCCAGGTGAGTTCAAAACCGGAGACGCCAATTTCAGGGACGACCGCAATGGGTTTTCCTTCGGCAGGAACAACCAGAAACCAAGGTCGGGTTGGGCTTTCCCAGAACTGCGATTTGAAGCCACTGAAATAGCGAAACTCAGCCTCAGTTGTGAAGAAAACGGCATCAAGCTGTTTTCCCCGCATCTGTTTTTGTAACTCGTAAGTGCGCAATTCAAATTCACTTTGAGCAAAGCCTCTGGCTGGTGGATTCAGTGGCAATAAGGGCATTCCTTTGTTCTCCTTGATTAGAAAATGTTATTTACTGAATAGTATGTCTCTCGGCAAAAGTGCAATATCCGGCAGGAAAATAAGCAATGCTGACATCACCAACAAAATGAGGAAGAAGGGCAAAGTGCCGCGAATAACCTCAAGATACGGCCGCTGAAAAATCGCGATGGCGGTGAAGATGTCGCAACCGAAAGGAGGCGTCGCAGAGCCAATCGCCATTTGCAGGGTGATAAGCACACCTACGTGGACGGGGTCCAGCCCCGCGGCATCAACAATGGGCGCAAATATAGGTGTCAGGATCAGCAATACCACCAGAGAGTCGACAAACATACAGCCGACGAAAAAAGCCAGTGCGATAACAAACAGAATGTATTCATGAGAAGCGCTGCTGAGATCTAACGGAGCCAGCAAGTCCTGAGGAATTTGTTCGAACGAGATGTACCAGGAAAAAGCCTGTCCAACCCCAACCAAAACAAATACGACCGCGGTAATGAGGCCCGTGCTTAATGCAGCATCAAGTACATCCTTGGTACCTAAAATTCGATAAAACACACACTCAACGACAATAGCGTAGAGCACGGCGAAGGATGCCGCTTCTGTTGGTGTGACAATACCTGAATAGATTCCGCCAATGATCAGTGCAGGGAAGCCTAAAGGAAGAATCGATTTTCTAATGGCTTCCATCTTTTCTTCGCGGTTGGTTTCTTCAACCAAACTAATGCTGTCTGCATGTTTGCGGCTATAAACGTAGCTGTAAGTAGCAAAGAAGATAGTGAGCACAATTCCAGGCCCAATGCCCGCTATGAAGAGTTCTCCGACACTGGCATTGGCAAGCGTGCCATACAGAATCAAACCGATACTGGGCGGGATCAGAAAAGCAATGTCGCTGGCGTTGATGATAAGAGCCATTACAAAGCTGTCTTTATAGCCAGCCTGCAGCAATTTAGGCCGCATGATTTGTCCCACGGATACCACGGTCGCCTGTGTAGAGCCAGAGACAGAACCAAATAATGTACAACTGATGCAGGTGGTAATCGGCAAGCCGCCTTTTAAGTGGCCTACAAAAGCCTGAATCAGACCGAGCAGATTATTGGCAGTGTGGCCGCGGGTCATAATATCTGCAGCGAAGATGAACATAGGCACGGCGATAAGTGCGTTGGGGGAAATCCCTGTCACCATCTGCTGGATCAGCACTTCAGGATCGACGAGCGAAAAGTGAAGCAGGCCAATTAAGGCGCCGATTGCCAGTGGCACAACCATCGGGAAGCTTAGGAAAAGCAGCACAATCATCACGGAAACAAGCGTGAATGTGATGACATAAATATCGAGTTCACCCGCGACGATGTCAGATAAGAATTGGATGATGTCATTCATTAGAGTGCTCCCATACTGTCTTTTTCTTCTTCCTCAGTGACATCCAAAGAAACGTAGATTTCCGGGTGAAGGAGGTTCATGGCAAAACTCATGGCGTACTGAAGACCGGCCATCGCGAATCCAATCGGAATAATGACGTAGATGTAATACACCGGAAATTGCAGCGCAGGGCTGAGCCTGTTAATGCTCTTAAGTTCAGCAACATAAAACACAGACAGGTACGCGAGGTAGAACAGCAGAAGGGCAGTAAAAAGAGCGATGATAGTCGTTAGAACCTTTCTGGCTTTGTAGCCAAGCGCGTCATAAAGCGCGGTCATTCTGATGTTACGTCCTTTCCGAACAGCATAGGCAAAGCCGATGAATGTCACGCCGACAATCAGGAATTGATTAAGCTCTTCGGAAAAGAAAATACTTTTATTAAACGCGTACCGTCCAATAGCGTTGGCGGTGGAATTTACCATCATGGCAATGATGCCGCTGATAATTAGAACCCGCTCCAACTGCTCAGTAAACGCACTGATTTTCTTCAGCAGATGTTTCATAAAACGTCCCACATCTTGTCTGCTTGCCTCAGAGAAAGGCAAATGTGCCTTCAAAGAGCGCATCACAGTGCTCCCTGAAGGCAACCGATTACTGTTGTGAAGCCGCGACTTTGACTTCCTGAATCAGACTTTCGAGAATGGCTTTCGCCTCTTTCTTAGCCGCAGCTTGTTCTTCGGCGGGATAGGCATTTGCGACAACGTCGAAGTAAGTTTCATGCAAGTTTTTGCTCAGCTGCTTAAATCTCTCGCGCTCTTCCTCATTGAGCATCACGACCTGCATATTCGGACGTTCGGCCATAATTTTGTCGAGGTTCTCTTGGTTGATTCGCAGCTGATAGTCATAAGCGGCTTTGTCGGCCTCTTTGATCGCTTTTCTCACCATGGCTTGTTTTTCTGGTGCGAGTTCACTGAACCATTTGCTGTTGGTGGAAACCGTGCTGACGTAAGGCTGTTGTCCCGGAAACATTAGGTAATCCTGTACTTCATGCCATTTTGCGTTATAGATGAAGTAGATAGGGTTGACCATGCCATCTATGGTTTTCAGTTGAAGAGAACCATAGACTTCGCCCCAAGACAATGGGGTTGGTGTTGCCCCAAATGTCTTGTAGGTTTCAACCGGGATGGTTGAAGTGAAGGTACGGATCTTTTGATCGGCAAAATCTTCCGGAGTGCGAATGGCTTTGTTAGCACCCCAAACCATTTCACCTTCAGACATCATTGAAAGCAGCTTCAGGTTGACGTTCTCAAACTTAGCGGCGAGGTTTTCATAAATGGTCGGGCTTCCTGTCAGTACTTTATGGGTCACCGCCTCATCCGTACCTAATACGTAGGGAAGGCTGACTGCTTGAACTTCTGGGACATAGGAACCAAGGTGCCCCGAACCCACAGACACGAACTGAATGGTCCCCTTGGCTGCCAGCTCAACGATGTCATTCTCAGTGCCGAGTTGACCGTAATAGTAAATACGGACGCGTATGTCTCCGTCAGACTCTTTCTTGATCACCTCCGCGAACTTTTGCGCGTAGATGTCTTGCACGTCGGTTTTGTCCTCTTCAGACGCAAACTTCCACGTTTCTGCCTGAGCACTGAAAATCATGCCAAGACTCAATAACATAATGCCAAATTGCTTCATCCTTACATTCCTCGTATGTCGAAATTCAGACAGCACTGTCCCTCGCAAGATGGCGATTCCACTTGCGGCTTTTGTGCTTTTGGATCTGTGCCCTATGAAGAGCGGGAGTCGCTTATGAGAGGTCAGCCATTGGGCCTACCAAGTCGGTCTTTGACCAGTTGGATCCAATAACGGGCACCCAAAGGCAGGATGCTGTCATTGAAGTCGTACTTAGGGTTGTGGAGGGCGCAGCCTCCTACCGATTCTGTGCCATTTCCCAACAGCACGTAGCAACCGGGTTTGACTCTCAGCATGCTGGAGAAATCTTCTGAGATTGTCAGTGGCTCGCAACTCGCATTGACCTTGCCTTTGCCAAGCACTTTTTCCGCTGCCTCCACCGCATAGGCCGTTTGCTGTGGTGAATTGACGGTAGGATAAAAGGTATTGGTGAATTGAAAGGTATGGTTTGCGCCTGCTGCTTCACAAATGCCGGCAACGATTTGTTTCATTCGCTGCTCGATGTGTTCCAGCGTTTTCTCTGTGAAACAGCGACAATCGCCTTTGATAGTGACCTTTCCGGGGATCACATTAATGGTGCCATCAGTAATAAATTCTGTTGCTGAAATCACAGCCGTTTCACTGATGGCGCTGAGGTTGCGGGATACGATAGTTTGTAACGCAAGAATGACTTGCGCACCGGTGACAAGCGGATCAACACCTTGATGAGGAAGGGCAGCATGACCACCAACGCCTTCGATGTTGATTTCGAATCCGCTTTCGCTGGCCATGAGTGAACCTGGCCTAACCATGAGTTCACCTTCTGCCAAGCCGGGAAAATTGTGAATGCCATAAACTTCGTCAATGGCAAAGCGTTCAAACAACCCGTCATCAATCATCGCCTGAGCGCCACATCCATGCTCTTCGTCTGGCTGAAAAATGAAATACACCGTGCCATCAAAGTCTGGATTGGCTGCCAGATAACTCGCCGCGCCAAGCAACATCGCCGAGTGACCGTCATGCCCACAGGCATGCATTTGTCCCTCGTGCTGAGAGGCATGATCAAACTCGTTTTGCTCATGAATGAACAAAGCGTCCATGTCTGCACGTAAGCCGATGCTGGCATCGCTGGTGCCATTTCGGAGTATGCCAACCAAGCCAGTTTGTCCGATGTTACGGACCACCTCAATGCCAAAGCTCTTTAGCTTATCCGCGATGAAATCAGCAGTAAGATTGACGTCGAAACCACACTCAGGAAATCGGTGTAGGTGGTGTCGCCATGCAACCATATCGCTGATCAGTTGTTGGGGCAGGTTGGACATAGTTTTGAAGCTCTCCTTAGCTCTGGGTTGAATGTCTCTTTTTGACTGTCTCTTGTGATTGGCGCCGTGTTAGATCCCAGATGGCGCTAATTTGAATCGCTTATTGAGTATGGCGTTTCCAGAAGCACGCCATATCCATTTATTGGCGTTTTGTCATTCAAAAGCGTCATCGTATGCCAAACTAGGGCAAGGTTGCTGGTGACCACAGGCTTTTCGATGACTGCTTCAATACGCGATACTACCTCAGCGGCGCGCAGTGCCGTACAAGATATAAACAGCGCATCGGCCTCCGGGTCACAAATCGTTATGGCGGCTTGAGCTATATCTTCAGGAGAGATAAACGTCATTGCGGTATCGTCCTCAAAGTCAAAGCCGGCAATGTTAATAACCTCCAAGCCTTGGGTTTCAAAAAATGAAGCCAGTTCCCTGTTCACCGCCTCTGTGTAGGGTGTCAGGATAGAGATATTTTTAGCGCCCAAACTATTGAAGGCAGCCAGAGATGCACTGACAGGATTTGTCACCAAGGCATCGGGGCGCGCTAAATGGATTAATTCTCTAATCTGATGATCGCCAATGGCAATCGTGCCTGAGGTGCATGCATAGATAATCACATCGAGATCTGTGCCTGGCAGAATACAATCCGCAGCACGCGTAATATCCGGCGCCATGGTTTTTAGGTTTTCAATAGTCAGTGGATTGATGTTTTTTACCCGACTGGTAAAAGCACGAATATCTTCAGGAAGAAGTTTCGCAAGCTCGTACTCAATATTGAAATCCGTCGCCAGTGCGATAACCCCAACACGCCCACCGGGTGCCAGATGGCTCAAACTGTATTGTGGCGAGAGGGCTACGGCTTTCATTACTACCTCATTTGTATTGATGACATTTCGTTAACAACACCATCTTCTCGCGACGACATTGAAGAAAAACCAAAATAACGAAGCTTTTAACGAGGGAAATCCGCAATTTTTGTGGTCTATAGTGAGATTTAAGTTAATGAGGAAAATGCGCCTTCAAAGCGGATAATCAGGCTTCGGGTTGCTAGCTTTTCTTGATAGCGAGTGAAATCAACATAGACAGGGAGTAAAAGAGCATGGGACGCTCATCAACGTTTTCTATCGACAGTTTTGACCGGAAAATTCTCAATATTATGCAGGACTCCAATCGGGCGACATCTGATCAAATTGCCGACATGGTGGGTCTGTCTCCTGCGGCGGTTCAGAGAAGATTAAAAAAGTTACGGGAACAGAAAATCATCAAAGCTGATGTATCTGTTATTGATCCTAAAGCCATAGGGAAAGCGATGACGTTTGTTGTGCAAGTCACTCTTGAAAGAGAAAGGGTGGATCTGATGCATAACTTCAAGAAGGAAATGAAGGCTAACAAGTCAGTACAGCAGTGCTATTACGTGACTGGCAGCTCGGATTTTATTTTGATTGTGACCGCGGCTGATATGGAGGAGTACGACGTCTTCACACGAGAGGCCTTTTTCGACAATGTGAACATCAAAAGCTTCCATACCAATGTAGTGATGGACAGGGTAAAAACAGGGCTGACCGTTCCTATTGACGAGTCGTAAGAAGGGACACTGCTTTGGAAAAAGGAGGGCAGTCAATCATCTGTGCTGCCCTCAATGTGGTAACGAAACGTTAGCCGACAAGTTGTTTATACAGCTCTGGGTCAGTCGCACCTTCCGTGCCAAAAACCAACACACGACTGTTCTCGTCAAGGGAAAGAGCCTCCGAGAAGAAGGGAAGAGATCGCGCGATAATCGCGGCAGCCAGACCGGGAACAGCGGACTCACCGGCTTCAATGGCTGGATCTCCTTCAAAACCTTTGGCCAGCATTTTCATTGTGGCTGGGATAGCGTCCTCTGACAGTGTCATAAAATCATCGGCACCATTGCTGAGAATCCTCCAGGCGAGTTCTGACACTTCACCACATGCTAAGCCAGCCATCAGTGTTTCCAGTTCTCCCTCAACCACAACGGGCTGTCCGGCTTTTGCACTGAGTTGAAGACAGTTTGCTTGCTCAGGTTCTACGATGATGAATCTTGGTCTTTTATGTCCCCAAAGGTCCCAGAAGTAACCACATACTGCAGAAGCCAAGCCCCCGACACCTCCTTGAACAAAAACATGGGTAGGTATTTCACCTTCCATCTGAGAGACGATCTCTGACAACATAACGGTGTAGCCAAGGGCCACATCTTTGGGGATTTCCATGTAGCCTTCATATGAGGTATCGGAAACAATGACACGGCCATACTTTTTTGCTTCAGCGTCTGCAATTTTAATGGAGTCGTCGTAATTTCCGGTGATTCTTACGACGTCAGCCCCGAATGATTCCATAGCTTGCCTGCGTCCTTCAGACACATCACGGTGAATATAAATCACGCAGCCGCAGCCGAACATCTGAGCACCCCATGCGACAGAGCGGCCGTGGTTACCATCAGTGGCACAGGTCACCACGATTTCATTGGCTTGTGATTTCCACTCGCCGGAAAGTAACTCGGAGATGGTTGGCGTTTGACCATGTCGCTGAGAAATAATGGCCTGAAGTTGGCGGGCAACGGCGAATGCGCCCCCGAGTGCTTTGAAACTTTTCAGCGCAAACCGTTTTGATTCGTCTTTGTACCAGATTTTACCTAGATTACTGGCACGGGCTAAATCAAAAAGACTCAGAAGTGGTGTTGCTTCATATTCGGGCCACTTGGTAATGTCGGAGATGGCACTTTGTGCAGCGCTAACACTCAGAACTTCTTTTTGCCGGTCGGAGTAACAAGTTGAAGGGTCAGATTTTGGGTTAGCAAAATGACTAAGATTTCCTGAGATAAGCGGCATTGAAGTGCATCCTTGTGTTGTTTGGTATAAAAAGCTTAACAACGTCTTACAGCGGAAATTCTGCGTCTTGGTCGGCCGGGGTGGGGAATTCCCCCCATTATGTTATCTGCTTGCGGGAATCCCTCATTTCATAGTCAATGCACTAGGGGCTGTTGACCTTTGCTGGTTAAATTTCGTTCTAGCCCTAAGCGTTTTATGCGCGGCGAGGTGTGTGCCGCCTAGTTATTCTAAGCAAATACACCTCAACAAAGCATAAAACGCTTAGAGTACGGGACGCGCAGTCGAACCCTTCGGGCAGCGTTTGTGGGGAATTTCTGCTGCGTTATCAGCTTCTCATGTAGGCCAGCTACATATCGAAGCCTCTGCCTTGCATAAAATCTCCACAAACTGCTGCAAAAATCACCACCAAAGGTAAACAGCCCCTAGGGTCGAAACTAAAAGAGCTTTTCAATATCTGACTTACTCAGTGCCTTGTGATAGAAATATCCTTGGGCAATGTCGATATTGCACGCCAAGACCAATGAAATCTCCGTGTCATTCTCGACACCCTCTGCAATTACAGTGTAGTGCATCTCCTCCAGTGCCTGGCTGATGTGTCGGTAAAGTACTTGCCCAGATTCGCTGGAAGTGTTTTCCAGAAACTGCCGATCCAATTTCACGAAATCGGCACTGAGGCTAGCCAGCATTGAGAGGCTAGAGTAGCCAGAACCAAAATCGTCGATGGCCACACTGAAACCTTCTTTTCTTAGTCTGTTTATTGCCTTTTGTGCTTCTCTTTGGTTCTTTATGTAGCTGGACTCAGTGACTTCAACTACGACAGGTAAACCTTTTAAATGTGTAATGAATAATGTGATGTAGTCACTGTCCAAAAGCGCATCCACTGTTATATTCATACTGACCTTATGCGTTAATATCCCTCGTTCCTTCCAGTCTTTTAAGTCGAAACTGAGTTGATCCAGCACCCAGCGGTCTATGGGTAGGCTTAATCCAGCATCATTAAAGTCGTTCAAAAATGATGGTCCGAAAAAATGGTCACCCGTTTTCAGCCGAAGCAAGGCTTCCATACCTATTAATTGACCTGTTTTTAGGTTGTATTGCGGTTGATAGAACAAAACCAATTCACCCTCAATCAGCCGTTTCATGTGCGTATTAACTTTATCGAGCTTTTTATCAAATTTTAGTTGGGCTTCATTAAGCAACACGTCAGATGATGAGAGTACATTGGAATTTAGGCGTAATTTACGCATTAGTGTATCTCTCATTCCCTCATTACTCCTATCTTCAAAATACCTAATAAAGGGGCGATAGATGGCGACTCCGAGAGAGATAAGGGCAATTTGCAAAAATAACGCAATGACATCTCCTCCCGTAATAAGCCAGGAGTTCATCAGTATCGGTGTTACCCACGAAATTGGCTCGTTTATAATCTCTACCGGTATTAAAGAAAGAAAAGCAAAACCTAATATATGGTTCAGTAGCGGAACGATCACGAATGGAATAGCGAGCGCCGGATTATATATTACAGGTAAGCCAAAAAGCAGGATTTCATTAATGTTCATCACCGCAAATGGAATGGAAATCTTTGCGACAGCTCTTCCGTGTGAATTTTTTGAAAATAACAGTAACGCAAATATGAGAGACCAAGTACTACCAGAACCACCATAAACAACGAAAAGGTCGAAAAAGTTGGTAAATGGGATGTTAGAAACATAAATATCTGAGACGAACTGTGTATCGAAAAAGGTGTAAAAAGCGGCCGCACCATGAATTCCCGTAATCCAAAAAAGATGGATAAACAAGGTGTATGAGAAAGCCTGTAACTGCATCGGAAGGCTGGCAACCCACTCCACAAATGGAGAAAAAGTGATCAGGTGCAGTTTTGGAACCAAGAGTACCGCGACGATATAGATGATGATGTAAGGCAGTGTCGCATCGACATTACGTGTCAGCGATCGGTTTAAAACGCCCTTCGGATCGACGGTGATTCTTAGATATTTGTTGAGTAGGATATACATAAAGCAGACAAATATCGGTATAGCGATAGCCTGTGGCAAAACAAATTTATCACTGAGTTCTAATCCCTGTTCGCCAAGTCGAACAAAGCCTGAAAATTTGAAGAAAAGGAGCACGGTCAGAATAGTCGCGTGGACCCGCTCATAAGAAAAACCAAGTGCTAGGTGTGAGGCCAAAGACATTGCTAGGAGTGGCGGGAAACTTAAGTCGAACATTCTAGACAGAGTGTCCGCGGTTTCCATGTCCAATATACCAACCTGTTGGTTGAATATATAGAAAACAATCCAGAGAGAACGAAGAAACATATAGGGTAAAAGTGCCAATACTGCTTCACGAAAGCTCATTGCGAATATCTGGAACTGCGACATTCTTTGCATGTTGAGCACTGCATAAACTCCTGAAAAATGGTGCCCAATAAAACCAAAGCATTGCTTGGTTATATTGGATTGGGTGAATAGATATGCCTTATCTTATCGCGTGTCATCATGGTGTTTATGTGCATTTTTAGAGACGAAGAGATTATTTTTCAGCAGACAACACTGACGTAAAACGAATAAAACCCCAAAAAGGAGCTTTATTCGTTCTCTTACCCGGCAGTGGGCGAGCAGGGGGAAGTGGGTGGCGAAGGGACAATTTAAAGAGCGTTAGACACTTTAAATCTTCCAACTGAGCTTCTGAATTTTCCGACTAGATTATTAACTTGTCGTGCTGAGCCCTGAACATTTTCAGCAGATTCGTGATTATTAGCTGCCATATCGGCAATACCCTGAATACGGCGAGCGAGTTCTTGATTGGCGATAGTCTGTTCGTGCAGTGAACGTGACACTTCTTCAATGATGTTGATAAGGTCCATCGATTTCTGATGCATTTCACGGACAGATTGCTCGGCACTGTGTGTCTGAGACATATTGTCACTTACCACGGATACGCTGTCCTCGATATGGTTGACAGTCGCTTCAATTCCGGTGCGAAGTTCCTGAATTGTGGAAGCAATTTGCTTGGTGGAGTCGGAAGTGCGAACTGCGAGGTTACGCACTTCGTCAGCCACAACGGCAAAGCCTCGCCCTTGATCACCAGCGCGCGCTGCTTCAATCGCCGCATTCAAGGCAAGTAGGTTTGTTTGTTCTGCAACATCGTTAATCACGCTGATTATGCCTTCAATTTCTTTCGAGTGTTGGTCGAGCTCAGCGACGGCAGAACTTGAACGCTGCGACTTCTCAGACATCTGGTCCATGTTGCTGATGGTTAACTGCATGGTATTCGCACCTTGCTGCGCTTGCGCACCATTTTCATTAGATAGCGACTTCATCTTGTCAGCATCATGGGAAATGGTATTAATGCTGGCCGCAAACTCTTCCACCAAAGCCGCAATACTTCCGGTATCTTCAGACTGTTGGGTGGAGGCACCAACGATGTGATTGGAGAGGTTTTCCAACTTGGACACTTCGCTATTTAGTTGCGTTGCGCCTTGCGCTATTCCTGTCAGAGTTTCTTCAAAAGCACTCATCAGGCTATTGAACGCACGACCAAGGTCTGTGATTTCGTTTTTCCCTTTCAAGCGTGAGCGGACGGTCAAGTCCAGATTTTGCTCTGCAGTTTGAAGTAGACTCTTTAACTTACTTAAAGGTGTGGTGATGCTTCTGGCTATCGTGTAGGAAATCGCTAATAGGACAAGCGATACAGCAGCGACTATCAGCAGCATCTTACGTACATCCTGATAGAAAACGGCCTCGACATCATCGACGTAAAGTCCTGTGTTTAACACCCAACCCCAGGGTTGGAAAGGCAGGGAGTAGGCAATTTTTGGATATGGGGTCTCATCAGCCCCCGTTTTTTTCCAGTGATAAGTGACGAAACCACCGCCGCTTTTCGCCTTATTCACTTGTTCCAAAATAATGTAAACGCCGTTCACGTCCTGTAGGCTGGCGAGATCTTTACCAATCAGACTACTGGTAATAGGGTGGTGCACCATAGTGGCGTTCATGTCGTAAATCATGAAGTAACCATTGGTGCCGTATCGCATTGCATCCAAAGCAGTAATGGCACGCTTCTGGGCTTCCTGAACCGAAATATCCCCGGCTTGGGATTGTTGGTAGAGACGGGTGACCAGACTCTCTGCGGTTTCAACCAGCACCTGAATCTGGTTTTTCCTTTCCTCGAGCATGTTGTCTCGTTTAAAAATTAACGAGATAGTAGTGACTGAAACCAAAGACAGCAGAGCAATCACAATGATCAACGATAAACGTTGCCGGATGGACAGCGCGTTCATGTTTATCTCCCTAAGACCTAACTAATTAAAATGAAGGGCTTTGTTACAGATTCATATTAGCAACTGATTTCATATTTTATTGATGATAAAAATACTCAATATATTGCATTTATGTTAGCAGAAAAGCAGAGTGTGCTGTCTGGCTAGGCAGACAAAGGGCTGCAGCCCTAACGATTGTAAATTCATAGTTGTAATGAATTTATTGTGACGAATTAACATTTTCCAGAAATGTGATCCAGTGCATTTAAATGTAAGAGAGTTGTTTGGTCGGTTACGAAGATGTGGGCGTTAATATGGCTCGATTTGTGTCTGGCTGTTTTAGGTCGTGTGCTAAAGAATCTTAAGCCTAGAAAAAGTGTGTACTTATCACGTTTCGCTGTATGCGAAGCTGTGGGTTTCGTTTAGACTAGCGCCTCTTTGTACCAATCGGACTGACGATTTAGTCCAGCTGGTATTCTCCATCTTTACTGAGGTGATCAATCAATGTCTTTACCAAATTGCCCGCAATGTAACTCTGAATACACCTATGAAGACGGCACTCTGTATGTATGCCCTGAGTGTGGTCACGAGTGGTCTCATGATGCATCTGCTGATACAGAAGAGACGAAGGTAATTAAAGACTCTAACGGCAATGTTCTTCAGGACGGCGACACGGTGACTGTGATCAAAGACCTGAAAGTGAAAGGATCGTCACTGGTTGTTAAAGTGGGTACCAAAGTGAAAAACATCCGTCTGGTTGACAGCGACCACGATATCGATTGTAAAATCGATGGCATCGGCGCAATGAAGCTGAAGTCTGAGTTCGTGAAGAAGGTATAAGCCCTCGCTTCCCCGAAAAACCGCGCCCACGAGCGCGGTTTTTTTGTACCTAGGTATATGCTCGGTGAACGATTCTCTGTTCGGTTCGTACTGGTTTTAGGGAAAACAACAAAAAGGACACACATCGTGGCTGAGTACGACGACGGTAAAAAGGTGCCTAGCAATCGAGTGAGCAGAGTCGGTATGTTTGGCTCTGTGGTCACCAAAGTAGCGACCAATATGGCGGCAGAAGGTGCCAAGCAATTGATTGCAGGCAAGCGCCCCAAAGCAAAGGACCTGTTGCTGACCCCTAAGAACATTTCCAATATTACCGACCAACTTGCCCAGCTTCGGGGAGCGGCAATGAAAGTTGGTCAACTATTGAGTATGGATACTGGTGATGCCCTACCCAAAGAACTCACAGATATCCTCGCCCGACTGCGCTCTGACGCCGCGCCAATGCCCGCCAAGCAACTTGCTGAAGTCCTAGCCAGTGAATGGGGCAGTGACTGGCAGAAACATTTCCTTTCCTTCAAATTTAAGCCTATCGCCGCAGCGTCAATTGGTCAGGTGCACTTCGCTTATGACGACGATGGTTCGGAGCGGGCGGTGAAGGTGCAGTACCCTGGTGTGAAGAAAAGCATCAGCAGCGATGTCGACAATGTCGTCACACTGCTTCGCCTGACAGGGCTAGTGCCTAAAGAAGTCGATTACAAAAGCCTGCTTGAAGAAGCCAAAAAACAACTTTATGCCGAAGCGGATTATCAACTGGAAGCAGAACATGCCAAGGTGTTTGGTGAGCTGTTGAAAGGTGATAATCGATTCGTCGTGCCTTCAATCAATAATGCGCTGACCACGTCGTCGATCTTGACCATGAGCTATGAGCAGGGCGAACAGATTGAAAATCTCGGTGACTTGCCTGATGCGCAGAAAACCGAGCTGGTTTCCAATCTGTTTACCTTGTTGTTCCGCGAAGTATTCGACTTCCAACGTGTTCAGACAGATCCCAACTTTGCCAATTATCTGTATCAGCGAGAAACCGGAAAAATTGTATTGTTGGATTTTGGCGCAACCCGTTTGTATTCAGACACGATAAGCCAAGGCTACCAGAAGTTGCTGACGTCAGCGATGCACAACGACAGGGAAGGGGTGGCGAACGCCATGTCCCAAATCGGCTTTTTCAGCGAACATATCTTCCCTGAACAAAAAGGCGCAGTGGTGAATCTGGTGATGACGGCCTGTGAGCCTCTGCGCCATAACGGGCCCTATGATTTCGGTCGCAGCGATCTTGCTAAGCGCATTCATGATGCCGGCATGGTACTTAGCACCGAGCAAGGGTATTGGCACACACCACCTGTAGATGCACTTTTCCTTCACCGGAAAATTGGTGGTTTGTACCTGCTTGCAGCGCGCTTAGGTGTGAGTATTGATTTGCCTGAACTGTTTGCTCCGTTTGCATGGGAAGCCGAGTTTGAGCCTGCAAAAGTGGTGGCTAACTAATCAACTTCTACTGAATTTCAGAAAATGCGTGTCATTGCTTTGAAATGAAAAGGCGTTAGGAGTATTGGTAACTATACAAAACCAATCGGGAATACTAAACATGCCTGCACGCCTTTATAAACATATTGAAACCATCTGGAATTTCCACCTTATGGGGCATGAAGTTATGCCCGCAGACTGCCTGTTTGTATTGTGCAGCAACGATATACGAGTCGCTGAATATGCAGCTGAACTTTACCGCCGAGGTTTGGCGCCTTATGTATTGGTCTCTGGCGGAAAAGGCAGGTTCACTGAAGAAGTTTTCGAGAAATCGGAAGCGGAGACGTTCGCTGAAATTCTGCTCGATGAAGGGGTTCCTCACAGGGCAATACTTCTGGAGAAAGAAGCCACCAATATGGGTGAGAACGTGACACTGTCACACTCCCTTCTAGAACAGAAAGGGCTGAGGTTTCATCGTTTTATTCTCGTGCAGAAACCTTTTATGGAACGGAGAGCTTACGCAACGTTCCTAAAGCAGTGGCCAGATGAAGTTCAAAGTGTTGTTTGCACTTCCCCTCCTATCCCGTTTTTGGAATATCCCAATATTGATCTGACGTTTGATCATGTTGTTGAAGCGACGGTAAGTGACTTCGAACGAATTAAAGATTATCCAGCACAAGGCTACCAGATTGAGCAGTCGATCCCGGATGAAGTGATGTCTGCTTATAACGAGATTAAGAAAGCGGGACTTTGGTGAGACACCAGCAGGATTTAGATGATTAAAGCGGTTTAAAGTCTAATAACCTGATCAACCTCTCTACACTTTGGCACCTCAAACCGTCATCCTAATCTGATGAAATATTGTTCTAATTGCATGAAGCGATTCAGAAAAGCAGGTTCAGGATGACGGCGCATACTTCCAATAACTTTGACCCCTCCCTCCCACATTGCCAATGGTGGTTGGCGATAACCTCGCCACAAATAAGTTATAACCGTGGCGATTATGACTACGATTTGCCTACATTAAAACGTGACCTGGATGACCCAGTAGAGTGGGGTAAGAATTTTATCGACTGGTGGGGAATTGATACCCGCCGCGAATGGCATGAAATGATACACCGCTTGGCAATGGCCGAGGTGCATGGTGATGTCTGGGCGGGTGAATTTGGGCGCCGTGCCTGCATGAGCGCTAATGAGTGGCAGCAACGAATCGATCGTGTGCAAAATCCTGTGGCAAAGGCTGAGATGAGTTATCTGGATGCGGCATATCGTCACGTTGGTGTGGCGGGATTCAAAGGCTGGGATTTTTGCAGGGGTTCTTTTCTGACACGTGCGGGCTTCTGTGCTGGCAAAGTCACGCAGGAAGAATTTGCTTTCTTGCTCAATTACTTCAGCCGACAAATTCAAGCGCACTTCTCCAGTTGGGAGCAATATACCCAGAGTTTCATTTTTGGTCGTAATTACTGGGAGTATATGAACGACCAGGACGAAGACAGTGACAATATAAGTTACCTACTCAACAACGGTTTCTATGTTGGGTTCAGTAGCTTCTATCAATGTTTAGAAGAAGACACAGACTGCCCTATCCCAGCGCTGGATTGGAACGTGGAACTGCCTAACATTCGTCAACCAGAATCGCTGAGAGCTATTTTGAGCGATGAAGAGGGGGAGGCAAACGCATGAATATGTGGGAAGTGCTGAACCTTGAGCAGACCGCTGACGAGTCAATCATCAAAAAAGCCTATCGCGTTAAACTTCGCCAACACCATCCAGAAGAGGATCCGGAGGGATTCAAGCTGGTTCGTGAAGCCTATGAGAATATTCTTCAATGGCTTAAAAACGGCGCTGAAGAAAGTGCGCAACAGGAACAGGTACAAACTGCCGAAGCCAAAGAGCCTGCTGAGGTACATCCGCACACTGAAGCGTTTAACCAATTGCTTCAGGACCCTACAAAGCGCATGGTTCTGGCGAACTGGAAAGCCTGGACAGAAACCAGCCAGATGCTCCAAATCGATGAGCAGCAAAAAATTTCCGACGACGCGATCACTGTGGTGCTGGCAAACCGGTGGCTCCCACCTTCCATCATTGATGTGCTTTGGGATGGATTAAGCTGGAATTTGTTACTCAACGGGGAGCAACAACAGGTTGAACTGGGTGAATTTCTGGATGAATGGCGCGAGCTACCGCTCTCAATCAGCTTAGATGAATTAGTTGAGTTTAGCGCGCCGGAGCAACGCGCTATTCTTAGCTTCCTGCGTCCTCTTCACATCGCGCTGGCCCGAGGGCAATTAGATGCTCTGGAGTACCATCTCCAGCAATCACTGACCTTTGTACTACCTGATCTTCTCAATGTGAAAATCAGTGTACTTAAATCGCTGGTGGCGCTAAAAATTAAATCCTCAGTAGTTTCAGATGCTTTGGTGACTGAACTTATTCAACTGCCCGCTGAAAACTTAACGGTTGCTCAGTGGGAAACTGTGGCTGGAACCGCCAACCTCACTGGTAACGAAAAAGCGATAGATTCGGTCACTGAGAAGTTACTCTCTCTTGATGCATGCGCAGAAGCTGCGGAACTGCAATATTCCGCAGCATTGAAACATGACAAGCTGTTGGCGATGAGCCTCGCTTGTCTGCGCCAACGGTGGAATCCGCTGCCGCCTGTCTATTGGCGAAATGAGCGTCAACTCTTCCCAGCGCCGGAAAGTAGTTCTGAAGAGCTGATGTTCAACTGGCTATACGGTCAATTAGTTAGTCATAACAATGGCGCAATAAGCCATCGTCTGGATTTTGTCGGTGCAGAAGGACGAACAGCGCTGATTGTGAAAGCGATTTGGGCTGCACATTCTGGCAGTTGGGCTTGGATGTCCTCATTGAGGCAAGAGCTTATCGAAACCCTCAGCTTGGCCGAAACGCAAAGCGAACGCGTCGCGATGACCTTGGTGTTGAAATGCTTGCAGGAAGAGATGCAAAAACAAGGTGGCTCAGAAACACTTCAACAAAAACTCGCCCACTACGAAACCGACGCTTTCTTTTCTCAGGAAGCGTTGACGATGGAAGAACTGAGCTCACTTTCAAAAGAAGATTGGCTTGAATGTGTTCGCCGTCATCCACTGTTGCCAGACAGCTGGTATCGACAGTTGGAACAAGCTGAAGTGCTGGTGGTTGATGAAATCCGAGAGGGTTCCATTTATCCGTTTTACATAGACTCTCTTTGCTTCTATCGAAGCGCTAACCCAAGTTATGCATTGAGCAGTGTCTGGCAGAACAGCCCTTTCGAAAGTGTATTTGATTGGATGTTATTCTTTGTTTCACACCTCGGCACAGGAGGTTTGCCAAAGCAGTCAATTGTTGATGCTCTGCCAACATTACCGGAGGCTCAGCAAGAAGGGCCGATTTCCCTGATCTTACCGTTTGCAGCTAGGCCAGATGAGTACTTGCCAGAAAGTGTTGAGTCATTTTCGAAATACCCTGACCAGTTTATTTATCGGCTTGTAGTCGACAGGCAGGTATCGCTTCTGGTTGAAAAAGCAAAGCCAGAAGTACTGATGGAAAAGGCCAAAGCGCGGGATTTTTGCGCCACTATGGCACTTTCCCGTCTGCTAGAAAAAGAACATTTTGATGAGGCGGTCGTTTTCTGGAATTTAGTGGCGGCGAATGTGGATTCAAACCCTCAGTTCCATTTGGTTGTGGACTGGCAACAGCAATCACTGATGCGCTTAAAAGAAGAAAAAGGGCTGGTAAAAGAAACCTATCACTATGTGAAGCCAGAGTTCCTTCACGCCATGATTACCAACAACCGAGAATGGTTTGCACCACCGGAAGAGTTTGAAGAGCATTCACCGGAAGATGAGGCGAAAGACTTTCACTATCCCATGTGCATTCTTCTTACCCAACTTCATTTGGGCTTGGAAGGGGATGGATATAACATGGCTTCGCTCAAAGTCTTGGCAGACAGGCGCCAAAAACAAACCGAACTTCAACAGGACACCACGGACGTGGCCGTCGAGTATCTTGACGGAATGTATCGCCAGAAGCTGGAGAAAGACATCTCAGAGAAAGGAGAAAAGGCAGCAACCTACAGCAAAACCAAACTCAAGTTCCTTTCTTTTGCTTTCTTCGCTGCTTGGGTGTTTGTTTTTCCAATGACTGTGATGAGGGGTTTGGAAGTCTCCGAGGAAACGTTAGGTGTTATGACTATCTTTCTTTTTATCACCCACAGTCTTCTTGCTTGGCAGGTTTCACGCCCCATCATCACCAAGGGCAACCGAAAGAAATACCTTTTTTACAGCATTTTTACCCTGCTGGCTGCGATGATATTCCGTTCAGTCTTCCTGGCTTTCATCAATGTTATCACTCACTACCTGACGGCTAATGGACTCAACGATCTATATTCCCGCGGAGGTTGGGACAGAAAAGTGGTGGCGAGAAGGGAGATTAATATGAGAAAGGTGTTAGGGTTTAGGGATTAGATCAATGGAGCATCAAGAGTGTGTTTCTTTCTTATTGGTTAAGCGTGGTTACGCATTATTGGAAACGCGTTCACGAGACAAAGAAACAGACCCGGGGGTGATCACCATACCTGGAGGCCATATGGAGAGTGGGGAAACTCAGCTTGCGACACTAACCCGGGAGTTGACTGAAGAGCTCTGCATTTCGCCCAAACATCACTTTTACCTTTGCTCGCTGTATCATCCCACAGCAGCAGAGCTTCAGCTGATTCATTACTATGTCGTCACTGAATGGGCAGGACAGTTACGAAATCAAGAAGCGGAGACTGTTGAATGGTATCCATTAAATGATGCTCCCGTACAACTTGAAGCAGATAAGGTTGCTCTCTCAGAGTTTGTTCGAATAGGCGGTCAACTTAGCTATGAACCAGCTTTTTTTCGTCGATAAGTTTGTTGCTGGCCGATGCGGCCCGGACAAAGTCATGTGGGACCTCGATTTACTCAAAAAATCTGGTGTTGTGGCGGTTCTATCTGTGAACAATGGTGAGATGGTGCATGAGTCTAGGCTCGTCGAGTTTGGTATTGCATACCAACATATTCCGCTTTCTGATAATGCGCCTCCACAAGAAGGCGACTTACAAATTTGCATTGATGCGCTACCCAGAATTGTCCGTTTTGTTGAAGACAACAAAACAAACGGAACAGTTGTTATTCATTGTCGCTCGGGGAAAGATCGCACGGGATTAGCTTTGGCCGCCTATTTGATGAAAGCCAAAGAGCTAGATGAAACTGACGCTATGAATATTGTGAAAGGTGTTCGCCCAATTGCTTTCTCTGCTCCTGGATGGGACAAGTTTTCTGAAGCAGTTCTAGCTTCGTTACGCTGACTCACTAAGTTTTTAAAACTAAAGCACTAAAATCAGCAGAACATATTTCTAACTAAAACCCAGAACCTTCAACTGTTTATCAACCGACTCTCTGGCTTCACGAATCACACGTTCATCCTGACTGTCCAACGCGTGTGTGAAGGCGGCAATCAACTCTTCCACTAACTGTCGTTCCTCAGCGAGCTTTTCTTCGTAGAGGCGGTTTAGTTTCTCTGACATAGCAATATTAGGCAGTTTGTCGCGAGGGTGTACTTTCAGCATTGCCAACCGCTCCCGGCTGGCAACTTTGTCGTCTTCACTCATGCCTACTGGTGTGCGATCGATGACTTTTTGGGTGGTTTTCTGCGTCGAAAGTACTGTCACATCAACTTCCAGCAAGCCGTTAATGTCATAGCTGAAGCGCACATCAATGGCCTCTTCACCAGCTTTGTTTTCTGGCACGGTCACTTCAAACTCGTTGATGAAAATATTCTCGCGCACCCAGTATCGTTCGCCTTGATAAACCGCAATTCTTACGACTGTTTGCTTGTCTGTGGTGGTGTAGTAACGTTCAACACGGGACGTGGGGATAACGGTATTGCGCTCGATGATAGGGCTGAATACGTCTACCTGACCATTGCGGTTTGAAGCAATGCCCAGACTGAAAGGGGACACATCGGTGAGTACGATTTCTTCTACGGCTTCATCACGCAAACGGCAGGCCGCCTGAGTCGCAGCACCCATCGCGACAACTAAATCCGGGTCGATAGAAATCTTACCAAACCGTCCAATCAAACGGGTGGCGAGCTGCTGCACATGGCGCAGTCTCGTTGCGCCGCCAACGAAGATCAGTTCATCGATATCTTCCGGTGTAATGCGTGCGTCACTCAGTGCCTGACGAAGCGGCTGGGAGAGTCGCAGCATGGTCTCCTTCCAGATTTCATCAAGCATGAATGGCGTCAGCGCTAAAGACCTGGCAAAAGGTTCCGGTAGATGGATGACAAAGTCACCTTCGCCGATTTTCTTGGCATTTTCACAAGCGCTGATGATCTTTGCCATATCGTTTAAAGTAAGCTCGCTATCATCCGTTTTGACTTTATCGACGACATAGTCTGCAAGTTTGCGGGTGAAGTCTTCACCGCCAAGACGGTTATCACCCGCGGAGGCGCGAACATCAACAAACCCATCAGCGTGTTCTACTACGGTGACATCAAAGGTACCGCCGCCAAGGTCAAACACCAGAAACCGGCGCTCGTGTGATTCATGAAGGCTGTATGCTAGACAGGCAGCTGTCGGTTCGTTAATCAGGCGAACTGCAATCAGGTCAGCGAGCTCCGCGGCAAGGTGAACTTGCTTACGCTGCTGGTCACTAAAGTAAGCGGGGACAGAGATAACGACTTCGCTGATGGCATGACCGAGAAACGCTTCCGCATCCGCTTTAAGTGAACGCAGGATGAGCGCACAGAGTTCAGTGGGGGTATAACGTTGTTTACCGAGTTGATATTGTTTATCAGAACCGAGATAGCGTTTAAACGCCGCTGCGGTTTCCTGTGGCCTGGTCACCAAACGAGAATAGGCCGCTTCACCAACCAACACTTGCCCACTGTCATCGATGCTAACGACCGAAGGAGTGAGGTATTGGCCTAGAGCATTGGGAATGAGCTCAGCGCTTCCATTTCGCCAGACGGCGATGGCGCTGTTGGTGGTGCCTAAATCAATCCCAATCGCCAATTCGGTTGGAGCAGTCATCCGTTACTTCCGTCGTCTTTTCATTCCGTAAAGACCTAGGGTAACAGGTGACTTTTGACTCATAAATGATCGATGTCGAGACTTAGTAATTAAACCTGCCAATCATACGGTTGAGGCTTTCAGCCTGCTCGCTGACACCATCAATGTTGCTGTTGATACGATTTAAAATTCGTGCGCATTGTTGAATGTTATCACCGACATCAGTCACGTCATCTGATGCCTCGTTGACTCGATCGAACTGTGCCTTAATGGAAAGATTGACACGATCAAAATTCGCACATACTTCGCTGTTAGACTGAGTGATTTTCTTCAACAAGTCAGCTGAGAGGTTCACTTTTTCTGCCCCGAGCCCAATGCGGTCTTCTGATTCTTTAATGAGCGTAAAAATCTCCTTTGCTGCATCGGCGGAGCGCTGTGCGAGGTTGCGAACCTCACCGGCAACCACTGAAAATCCACGTCCTTGCTCGCCAGCCCGAGCTGCTTCGACACTGGCGTTGAGTGCTAGAAGGTTCGTTTGGAACGCGATACCTTCTATCGTCTCAATGATGAGTTGCATCTTATGGCTTGATTCTGTAATTGATTTCATGGCTTTTTCTACTTCTTTCACCAAGGCTTCACTTTCATGTGCATGCTTGAGAGCAGTTTGTGAGACGGTGACAGAAACGTTAGCGTGGTCGAGCGTTTCCTCAATATTGCTCCGCATTGCAGCCATACGCAGGGTGACATCTTTTAAGCCTTTCACCTGAGCGTTGAGCTGATTGTTGAGGTCCGATACTTCTGAATTGGTTTCTTCAGATGTATTGGTCACGGTTGTGGCAGAGCTTTGGATCTCTTTGACCATATCTGCGAGGCTTGTAATTGTTTCGTTGATACCAGATTTTAACTTCTGGTAGTCACCATCAACTTCATGGGCAAAATGATCAGTCAGATCTCCTTGAGAGAGTTTTTCTAATACTTCCTGAGTATGTGCCAGTGTTTCATCTATGTTGTTGGCTGACTGATTCACCGCGTTGGCGAGTTTGAGCAAATCACCAGAAACATCTTCTGTTTGGCAACGTGCAGAGAAATCACCATCTGAAACTTCTCCCATGACGGTAACAATATTAGTGATAACAGAATTGATAGAGGTAGAAGCCTTATTAACGGCCATTTTCATGTCATTCAACTTGCCTTTAGCATCGACGGAGGCAGTCCGACCAAACTGGCCATGACTGAGGGCTTCCATGACGTCACATATATTGGCTATCACACGCTCTGTATTATCAATAGACTGGTTCATTGATTCTTTAAGAGACGCTAAATCGCCAGCAGCATAGGCGGTAATACGATTGTTGTAATCCCCGGCCTCAAGAGAAGACATAACATGTTTCGCGTCTTTGATGAAGGCTGCATTACTGCGGGCAGAGCTATTCACTTTTTGTTTTAATATTTCTAATTGTCCTTGGGCATGGCTGGTGACTTGTGCACTGAAATCACCCTGTTCGATTCTTGTCATTACGTCGCCAATGTCATTGACTGTTGTTTCAATTTCGTTGGCAAACTCGTTGATACTTGATTTTAACTTTTGCAGGTCGCCCGACATCTCTAGCCCTACGCGTTGAGAGAAGTCTCCGCGAGAAAGGCCTTCCATGGTCGTCGATATTTCTCCAACGGCATCGTTGAGTGATGCGAGCATGGTGTTGAGTGCTTCTGCTGCCTGCCCCGTTTCATCTTTGCTGTGTACATTCGCCCTGTCAGAAAAACTCCACCTGTTACGTAAATCTAAGATGAATGTGGACAGTTCCTGAATCGGTCTCGCGATGCGTTGCCCAAACTGCTTTGCAGTGAGCCAAACGACCACAACCAAGCCCAAGGCAACGATAAAATAAATAATTTGTAGATAGGTAATTGCCAGTAATGCTTCCCCCACTTCTTGCTCAACAATGATAATCCAGTCAGTCCCCTTATCGATGTTGACCTTTCTGAAAACAGTAAAAACCTCTTCGCCCCGGTAGTTTTCGTTGTGGATAGCGCTGGGTGAATAGGCAATCTCGCTATTCAGCGCAACACTGACGGCTTCCCCTTCTATGGTTTTGTTATTTCTGAACGAGTTTTCAACAGTCATCTCCTCGCTCCAGAAAGTGTCTGAGCGAAGCTTCTTGTCTGAACCAACAATGTAAGATTCCCCAGTTTCTCCAAGACCATATTCCATACTCATTACGGCGGTGATTTGGTCTAGTGGGATTTGGATGATCAAAACGGCTTTTGGAATGCCATTAACATAGATGGGTGTTGCAGTGAAGGCAGCTGGGGCTTGGTATGAAGGGAGATATTGTTTGTAGTCGTGGAGAATCGTGTCTACAGCTTCGCCTTTCATCAAGCTCTTTTTAAGATCTTTAAAAATAACGCCTAGGCCTGAGTCAGCGTGAGGGCCGGTTTCTAGGTTAGTGGCATAATCTATCTCTTTAAATACTGAATAAACGACGTTTGCGGTGGAGAGGTCGACAATGAAAATGTCGTAATAGCCAAAATCGATAAGGTACTGGCGATATGTCGTGTGTATTTCTTTATGAGCGATATCGTAGGGCGTTTTACCTGCTTGTCTAAGGTTATCTTTTTGTCCCAGCGGATAGCTGTTTTTCACTAAGTAGGCATGTTGCAATGCAATGGCTTTTGCACTTATTCCGTCCATCAGTATGCTTGTGTCCAGCTCTTGCTCAGTTTGACTTTGATATCGTCGAGCAAAGATGTCCTCGTAAAAAACCGATAAATCTTGTGTTTTCTGTGAGATTTCTTCTTCAGGGTATGCTTTGAATGAACCCATCAAGTTGGGAATGGCGTCTATGGTGAGAGGGTTTTTGGCGATGCTGGATAAGATGGTCTTGCAACGTTCAAAGTACTTTTCTAATGAATGTGCTTTCAGTTCGGCTATCGCTTGGAGAGATTCACTTTTTTGTTGTTCAATCGATGTCGACGAGCTGTAAAGACCTATAAATGCAGTAAGGAAACATGGCACCAAACCTACAACGCAGAGAATGACAGTCATCTTTTTAACTAACGCAAAATCCTCGAACTTACGCATCCAGACCTTAAGCACAATTCAACCCCTATCGGAATGAGTTATCAATTCTTATATTTGAGAGTTTAGGATTAAATGTGAGGATAGTGTAAAAACATTGTTGGCGATTGGTTTTGTTAACGAATATGATTTTGAACAAAATCTCTTTACCCAATGACCTATCACCAGAGAGTAACCAGTGCCGAACTCAACCGAAAACAGCGCGATTCTAAATAAACCACTTGCTTTCGTTATCTTGATGTTAGGGATGACCTTTGGTGTTTTGAACTTACAGCTGGTTCTGGGAGGGGGGGGAACAGCATGGTATGCTGATGAATATCCTTTACGGTTTTCTGGCGTTCGTGGGCATATTTGTGTCTTTATTCTGGGTGTTTGATTCGAAAAATACCCGTATTACTGATGAGTACGTAGAGAAGGGCAAGAACCGAATTCTTTGGAGTGAGGTGACAAGCTCAAAATCGAATGACTTTTCTATTGTCATTTCTACTCGCGAGAAACGTATCGTGGTGAACTATTATGCGTACAGAAATCCTGAAGGTTTAATGCAGGAAATCCAGTCGCGGTTGACCAACCCAGCATAAGGTAAAGCCGAATCCCTGAGCTTTTATGGGGGATTTCTGCTAAGTTATCGTCTTCTTATTTATGCTCTAGCTACACATCGATGCTTCTACCTTGAATAAAATCCCCACAAACCTATCCCTGCAACAAAACAAACTGGTCTCAAGGCTGTATCCTCAAAATAAATCGTTATCTACCTCAAGAGAGGTGAATCATACGTCTAGCCAAACCAATAAATCCCAACTAATACCCAAGCAGCAATCGCGACTGTTTCAATCACCACCATCAGAATGGGCTCATAGCCGATGGTGAAAAGCTTCTTCACAGAGGTTTTAATCCCCAAGGCAGCCACCGCCGAAACCAGACACCAGGATGAGAGTCCTGACAGGGTATTGGTGACGCCAACAGGCAGAATATGGGCGCTGTTTATCGCAACACAAATACAGAAGCCGATAACGAAAAACGGAAGCAGTGGGATATCTGCTTTCTCGCTGTCTTTGTCAGGATGGCTGCGGAAATATAGGGAAATCACCAGAATCACGGGAACCAGCAAAGCCACGCGCAGCAGTTTGGTGATGGTAGCGAACTCACCGGCTTGTGGGGAAATAGAATAGCCTGCACCAACAACCTGCGCGACGTCGTGAATGGTACCGCCGATGAAAATGCCAGCCAGTCGGTCATCAAAGCCTAAAAGGTTAACGAAGATGGGGTAGATGACCATGGCAATGGTGCTGAATGCGGTGACAGCGATTACCGTAAACAGCGTGTTACGTTCACTGAAAGGGTGTTTAGGTAGAACGGCCGAAATAGCCAGCGCAGCAGATGCACCACAAATAGCGACGGAGCCGCCCGTCAACACACCGAACTGAATACGGCGGCCGAGAATTTTCGCCACCAACATGCCGATAGAAATAGTGAGCGCAATACCAAGCGCTACCCAGACCAACACTTCCCAGCCGAGAGAAGTCATTTCTTCCACCGTAATGCGAAGACCAAGTAAAGCCACGCCAAATCGGAGTACCTTTTTGGCGGCAAACTCTACGCCTGCCTGACACTTGGAATCATCAGCGAGAAAGTGAAACGCGATGCCCAGCAAGAGGGCAAAGAGCATTTGCGGTGCACCATAATGTGCAGCGAGAAAGGTGGCTGCAGCAGCGACGGTGACGGAAAGTAAAAGACCAGGCGCAAGGGTACGGGCACTTTGGCTCAGTGATTGCCAATTAGGGAGACGTTGTTTTAATTGTGATTGCATGAATAACTTCCATGTTATTGATTATTTGATAGTTGAGCTAATTCCCGTAGTTCTTTCATGGTGGCATCGGTGAGGTGTAAGCCTTCCTTGAGTACGCGTTCACGGCGGACAATTCGACGCTGTCCGGGTAAGCGAACGCTCTCCTGCTCACACATGGTGTTGAGGAGTAACTCAAGGCGTTCAGCAAATTGTGTTCCAGAAACAGTCGTATCGATGGCGATGACAGAATGTCCGATAGCGGGTGGCTCACCCTCAGTATCGAAGAAATTTGACGCTTCAAAGCCATAAAGGGCATTGGTTAGACTTGCTGAGAGAATTTCGACCATGAGCGCGAGCGCAGCCCCTTTGGCATCGCCGATAGGGAGCATCGAACCTTTCACTGCTGCATCAGGGTCTGTGGTTGGCTCACCATTGGCATCGATCGCCCAGCCTTCAGGAATGGTTTCGTCGTTCTTTCTGGCGACCAATACCTTGCCGCGGGCCACTTTGCTCAAGCTCATGTCGATGACCAGCGGCGGTGCGCCGTCACGTGGGCAGGCAAATGCGATAGGGTTAGTGCCAAAGAGGGCTTTTTTTCCACCCCAAGGCGCAATAGCGCTCGGGCTGTTTGAAAACACCAAGGCAATACAACCTTGCTTGGCTATACGTTCTGCGTGGAATCCGGCCTGTCCAAAATGGTGGGAACGGTTTACCGTGGCTAACGCAATACCTTGTGCTTTTGCCATGGCTGGAAGCAGGGATACAAGCTTGTCCATAGCAGGAAAGGCAAAGCCGAGTTCTGCATTGATATGACAAACCGCGGGTTTCGGGGTATCCACCTTGGGGGTCGCATCACCCATCACCTTTCCGCATTTGACTTGCTCAATGTAGGCCGCAAGACGGGCGAGTCCGTGACCTGATTGACCATCAATTTCCGCTTGAATAAGGGCGTTGGCGACAGATTTAGCATTGGCCGATGTAACGCCAGCGTTTTCCAGCGCTTGTGCGGTCAGAGATTTAGCTTCCGAAGGGTCGATAAACACAGGCATAACTGGCTCCTGCGATTGGTAAGGAAAGAGACGCTGGGTTTCCCCAGCGTCGGTCTTGCTGTATCAAATGATTGCCGCGCCGAATAAGCGAAATGCTTATGCGCTTCGATACAGTTTGGTCAGAACGAACTCGCGGTGACCCAGCGCTTCTGCTGCGGTTGCACGGCCGTTTGCGGTGCGTAGCGTCATGTCGATCAGCGCATCACCCGCTGTGTCGAGATTCAGCTCACGGCGCAGAATACCGGAAACGTCTACGTCGATGTGCTCACCCATGGTACGCACGGTACGTGGGTTCGCAGTGATTTTGATAACAGGTACTATTGGGTTACCAATGACGTTGCCTTGCCCTGTTGGGAACAGGTGAACCGCGAAGCCTGCAGCTGCCTGCAGCGTCACACACTCTGCCGCTGCAGAAGAGGTGTCCATGAAGTACAGACCTGGGCCTGCTTCTGGGCGCTCTGCGGGCGTCAGAACATCAACGAACTGAGTGGTTTTACCGATCTTCTGGTAGTTACCAAACGCTTTCTCTTCGATGGTGGTCAGGCCGCCTTCGATGTTGCCTTTGGTTGGCTGGCTGTCAGACAGGTCAGACGTTTTGTGTGGTTCGATAACTTCGTCCATGTATGCCTGCCAGGTGTCCAGGAACTTCTGGCCAACTTCCGGGCTCACTGCACGGGTCTTACAGATTTGCTCTGCACCGGTCAGCTCCGATGTTTCACCGAAACACAACGTTGCGCCTTCCGCTGAGAACTTGTCACACAGGTTACCCACGGTTGGGTTCGCTGCCAGACCAGATGTGGTGTCAGACTCACCACACTTCATTGAAACCCACAGCTCGCTCACGTCGCACTCTTCGCGGGTCAGTTCGCTCGCGTAATGAACGTATTCTTTCGCTACGCGGGATGCGGCAGCAATTGTGTTGATGTCACCGTTTTGCTCAATCGCGAAGCCTTGAACAGGCTTACCAGAAGCTTTAATGCCTTCAACCACACGGCTGGTCCAGCCCGGCTCGATACCGATAACCACAACCGCAGCCACGTTAGGGTTACAACCTGTGCCAATCAGGGTACGGAAGTGCAGTTCCAAATCTTCACCAAACTGCAGGCGGCCATACGGGTGTGGCAACGCAAGTGTACCTTTGATGTTGTTAGCAACAGCTTCACATGCTGCGTTAGACAGATCATCCAATGGCAGAATAATGACGTGATTGCGCACACCGACACGGCCATTTTCGCGGCGGTAGCCCATAAATGTGTATTTGCTCATGGTTACCACCTCTTGGTTTTCACATTGTGTACGTGTACGTGACCGCCTTTCGCGATGTTTGCGACAGCTTTACCGATATCGTTGTCATACTTAAGAATGGTGTCGCCGTCTTTAATGTCGCTCAGCGCCACTTTGTGGCCGAGAGGGATTGCGTCCAGCGCGAGTACTTCGATGGTGGCATCTGTGTCCATCACCCATCCGGTTAGCGTTTGGCCTGCTTCGAGGCCCTCGACCACAATCACGCCGACAGTGTCAGACGAGTCATGGACGAGAAAGTCCGGTGCTTGCATTTTCATCTCCTTTTGAATCAAGGTTTAAAACTTACTTCCATATATCCTTGGCGTGGCTGGCATACAGCTTGGGCAATCTGATTCACCAACCTTACCTCGGTGTTTGTTTACCCTTCGGGGAGCAGCACCACTTTGGCAGCGGCGATACGTCCGTTAAGTAAATCGTCAAAAGCGTTCGCTCCATCACTAAGCGGGCGCTCCTGAATCCAGTCCAGTGCACCAAGCGCACCATTGTGCATAGCTTCTAGCGTGGCTTTGAAGTCCTGCATGGTGTAGGTGTAACTGCCTGCGAAGGTCACTTCCTGAAGGGTGAACTTACGGATATCCAACCCTTCGAAGCTGTCTTGCAGTCCCACATGAATGATCACGCCACCGGGTTTAACCGCCGCTGATCCGCCCATTCGTGTGTGTTTGTTGCCCACGCAATCCACGACGAGATCCATGGTGTTCTCGCCGATCATCTGATCGGTCAGTGGATCGAAAACAGTGGCGACGTTGGCCTTTTCCACGGTTTCACGGCGTAGGGCATTGGTTTCTGCCAGATAGATTTGTTTGCAGCCTTGTGCAGCAAGAGAAAGCGCGGCTGCCAGACCCACTGCACCGCCGCCATAAACCAATGCTTTGTTTTCCACCAAAGGACGCTTGCTGAGCTCTGCGCCTTTGGTGACGGCGTGCCAGCCTGTTGCAATCGGCTCAGCCAGTGATGCTGTGCTGAGTGACATACCCTCCGGTACCGGCACTAAGTTGCGTTTGGGAATCGCAATAAATTCGGCAAATGCGCCTTCACGAGGCGGCATGGAAATGATCTCTCGCGCTTGGCATTGATTCGTATGGCCAGTCAGGCAGTAATCGCATTTACCACAACTGACCAGTGGATTGATCACCACGGCTTTTTGGTCCCATTCACCACCGTGGACGATACCCGCCCCCTCGTGTCCGAGAATTAATGGGGCTGGGCGGCGTTCGTCGTGACCGAGGTAAGCGTGCAAGTCAGAACCGCAAATCCCAACTGCCCGGATTTCGACCAACACTTCGTCTTCCCGTGGTGTTGGTACTTCCTCGTTGCGGTAGGTCATTTGATTTGGACCTGTGTAAACCAGGGCTTTCATATCCATTTCAATTAATCCTTAATGCTTGCCTATTTCGCGGTATAGCCGCCATCGAGAGAAATCATCTGGCCTGAGATGTAATCGGAGGCTCTGGAGGCTAAAAATACCGTCAGTCCGTCGAAGTCGCTCAGCTCTCCATTTCGTCCTATCGCTGTCATTGATGCGTGGTGCTTGGAGAGGGAGTCGTCACTAAACACTCTCTCGGTCAGCGGTGTTTGGAAGAATCCGGGAGCAATGGCGTTGGTGGTAATGCCCTCTTTTGACCAGGCTTCAGCCATTGCTCTTGTCAGTTGCGCGACGCCGCCTTTTGATGCGCCGTAGGGAATCGAATTGGTAAAGGCGCGATAGCTTTGTAGCGAACCGATATTGATGATTTTTCCGCGGCCTTTTTCCCGCATACCCGACAAGCAGGCTTTGGCGAGAAAGAAGGGAACAGACAGGTTGAGGTTCAATGTCATGTCCCAACTTTCCAGCGTGATGTCATCGGCAGGTTGGCGAAGGTTGACGCCAGCCGCATTCACCAGAATGTCTGGCGAGCCAAAGTGTGATGACACCTTTTCAATGAATCGGGGCAGCGTTTCGCGCTTGTTAAGGTCAACGGTTTCGATGGCGGCGTCTCGGCCTTCACTGGCAATGGCGACCGCCGTTTGTGCCAGCGTTTCTGCATGGCGTCCGGAGAGCACCACTTTTGCGCCCGCTTTGGCGAGGGCATAAGCCATGCGTTGTCCGATACCGGAACCCGCTCCTGTCACTAATGCGACTTGACCTTCAAGATTGAATAGTTGATTTATCATGCTGCCCGTCATCTCAGTCCCCCTTCGTTTTACTTACTCTGGCTGCAGGTTGAACTGCTCATCCGGGAAGTATTTCGCGAGGCGTGCATCGCCCGTTTTCGCGTGTGCTTCCATGCCTTCAAGGCGCGAAATACGCGCAGTCACCTGTGCCACATCTTTGCTCGCTTCTTTGGTGGAGCGCTGATAGGTCACAACCTTGATGAACTTGCCGGCACTGAGACCGCCGGTATACTTTGCAGCGCCTTTGGTGGGCAGGATGTGGTTTGGCCCAGAGGTTTTATCGCCAAACGCCACATTGGTCTCTTCGCCAAGGAAGAGAGAGCCGTAGTTGCGCAGGTTTTGCAGCCACCAATCCAGATCTTCAGCGTGCACCTCCAAGTGTTCAGAAGCGTATTCGTCACTGACTTTTACGGCTTCTTCCTTGGTATCGACAAGAATCACTTCGCCGTAATCACGCCATGCGGCTTCTGCCGATTGGCTATTGAGCTCTGGCAATTCAGCAATTAACTCTGGCAGGCGTTTTATGACTTTCTCAGCCAAGTCCTCTGAATCCGTCAGCAGCCAAGCTGGGCTATTAGGACCGTGTTCTGCCTGACCGACCAAATCGACCGCGACGAGTTCTGGGTCCGCGTTTGCATCCGCTATCACCATCACCTCTGATGGGCCTGCGAACATGTCGATACCCACACGGCCATAAAGCTGGCGTTTGGCTTCAGCAACGAATTGGTTACCCGGGCCAACAAGAATGTCGGCTGGGTGGCCAGTGAATTGACCAAATGCCATCGCAGCGATGCCTTGTACGCCACCCAAGTTCAGGATGGTGTCAGCACCACACAGGCTCAATGTGTAAAGAATGGCAGGGTGGATGCCACCTTCACGGCCTGGAGGCGAACACGCGATTACATGATCCACACCGGCTACTTTTGCGGTGGTTACAGACATAATCGCTGATGCGATATGAGAGTAACGGCCACCCGGCACATAACAGCCTGCGGCTTGCATAGGGATCAAGCGCTGACCAGCGAACAAACCTGGGGACAGTTCGGTTTCAAATTCGCTTAGGCTATCTAACTGTGCTTGGGCAAAGTCGCGAACGCGTTCATAAGCAAACTGAATATCCTTTTTCAGTTGCTCTGGCACTTTCGCTGCTGCCGCGTCGATGTCTTCCTGAGAGACAACAATGTCGCCATGCCAGTTGTCAAATTTTTGCGTGTAAGCGATGCAGGTTTCTTCTCCGCCCTGCTCGATATCCTTGAGCATGTCCGCCACGATTGCGCGAACATCGTCTTCACCTGTTGCAGCAGTTTTTTCTGCTTTTTTCAGATATTTAACAGCCATGTCGATAATTTCCTCGTTAAATTTTGGGCGCAACTTCCCTGTCTGGCTTGTCGGCGACAAGCCAAAGAGAAGCTAAATGTGTGTAGTTAATCCAAAGCCCAGAGCGATAATTCGGGGATAAATGCCAGGAGCAATACCACCGTTAACATGGATATGACGTAGGGCCCCGATCGCGCGGCAATCTTCAGAACCGAGGTCCCCGTTAATCCGGATACAACAAAAAGGTTCAGCCCAAGTGGCGGTGTGATGAAGCCGACACCCAGAGCGGTAACCATCATGATGCAGAACTGCACATCTTCCATGCCGATCTCGCGTGCCAGTGGCAGCAGGATTGGCGACAAAATCAGAATGTTTGGCGTGGTTTCCATAAAACAGCCTGAGATGATCAAAATACCAATCATGATCAGAATCAGTGCCGTGCGACTATCGGTAAACGATGTCATGGTTTCCACGAATGCCTGTGGTACATCCAGCGCGGCCAGTGTCTGCGCCAGTGGCAGGCTCAGCGCAATAATGGGCAGAATGACGCCGTTTACTTTGGCAGAGCTTTCAAGCATTTTCGGGAAATCGCTGATTTTCAGTGTGCCCTGGAAAAGGCCGATAATGATGGTGATAACCACAGCCACCGCGGCCGCTTCTGTCGGAGTAAACACACCTGAGTAAATACCACCAAGAATGATGACAGGTACCAACAGGGCATAACGTGCATCAACCACTACTGAAAACCAGCGCTTGATCGAGAAGCCTTGTCCCGCGTTTTCATAACCATAGATACGGTTCATGACGACGTTGGTCAGCATGATAGCCATCATGACCATGACACCCGGTACTGCCGCTGCCAGGAACAGCGTTGATGCAGAAATACCCAGCACAAGACCAATAATGATGTAGGCAATTGATGGCGGGATCAGGATCCCGGTACAAGCACCCGCGGCGACCAGTGCACAGGCGTAAGGCTTTGGATAACCCTGCGCCACCAGACGGTCAATCGTCATTCGGCCTACTGCTGCTGCACCTGCTGCGTCAGAGCCAGAGATACAGGCGAAGAAGCCACACCCTAAAACGGTTGCACTACCAAAACCCGCTTTCGCGCCGCCGACACTGGCTTCCGCCACATCAAGCAGTTTGTTCGAAAGACCGGTTCTCACCAGAACATCACCTGTCAGGATAAAAAGTGGGACGGCAATCAGCGCGAAAGCATCAATACCGTCGAACAGAGATTCACCAAACAAGGACAGAGGTAGTACTTCGGTGATAAACAAGAGAGCAATTGAGCCCAAGCCCAATGACACCCAAACCGGCACCGCGAATGCGATAAGTACCAGCATGCCAATAACGGGGCCATAGAATTCCCAGCCAAGATCGACAGAGACCTGTTGCGAGTAATAATTCAGCATGAGACCTCCTAATCAAACAGCTTGTTGCCTTCAAACACAGGGGTATTCTGTGTGAGGCTACGGATATCCCGGCGCATTGACTGCATAAGTCGGAATATCATCATGGAGAATCCCAGTGGGACAGCGGCAAGAAACCAAGCCTGACTAATCCCCAAACCATGGGTCACAGACCCGAATTTCAGCGATATTTCAATAGGGTGGATTGACCAATAGAGCGCGAATAATGCGACCACCAGTGTGGCGACATCCCCAAGTAGATAGATAGCTGCCTTGCCTCGGTTTGGCAGGTAATGCAGCATGACATCAATGCGTATGTGCGCGCGCTCTTTTACGGCTGCGGATGCACCGACCCACGCCAGATAAATAAAGGCATACCTTGCAACCTCTTCGCCCCAAATGGAGGAATAGCTGAAGACAAAGCGTCTCAGTACTTCCATGGCGATGGTAATGACGATGGTGGTGTAGAAGAACAACAGCAACCAGCGCTCACCATTTTCGTCGATTTGTTTTAAGAAATTCATTGTGACCGTCCAACATCCGTTTCAGATAGAGTGGGAGCCATTTGGGTGCGCTAGGAGAAACGTCCACCCAAATGGCGATTTACTCAGCTGTTAAACGTCGTGAACGAATGGACCTTTGTTTTCGTTCGCTGCTGCAAGCAGTTTGTCGAACGTGGCTTTGGAACCAGCCAGCTCGGTTTTGAATGCATCCCATGCTGGCAGTTGATGTCCGGCTTTGGCTGCCCATTGTGCCATTTCGTCTTTGTTTGGCGCGTAGAACTGAACACCCGCCTGACTCAGTTCCGCCATGGCGTAAGCGCGAGCAGCAGGGACTTTTGCCAGGTTCTGCAGTGAAGTCACTTCACTCGCAAACTCAATGCCCTCCTGAATGTGGCCAGGTAGGTTGTTAAACCATTCCAGGTTACAAGAGAAAACTTGCGAATCTGGCACTGAGCGGTTGAAAGTGACCCAAGAAAGCACGTCTTTGAAGCCGAAGACATTCAGCGCTTCTACCGAAGGGTCAAGCGCATCAGCAACGCCTTGTTTGATTGCAGAAGGTGTTTCACCCCAGGCAACTGGCGTTGGGTTTGCGCCAAGCAGACGGTAGAACTGCTGAAGGATTTTCGAACCCGGTACACGGAATTTGATGCCTTCCATCTGATCTGGCGTTTTGATCGGACCTTCAAGGCCGTTGCGAAGCGCAACTACGCGTGGGTCGATAACCACGTACCAAAGCGGTTTGAATCCTTTCGCTTCTACTTTCGGGTGGATTTCCTTCTTCCATGCGTCAGACGTTACCAGGTTGATGAACTTTTGGTTTTCACCACACCAGTAAGGGATGTTGATGAGGTCAACAGCAGGTGCAAATGGCGCAAAGTTGGAGAGAGAGTGTTGCGCGGCCTGAATGGTACCTGCTTGTACTTTTTGCGCTAACGCGCCACCCGCACCCAGTTGACCGCCCGGCGCCAGTTTTACGTAAACTTCACCGTTGGTCATGTTCTGGATGTTTTCTTTGAAATCCAGCTGCATGATAGGGTAGCTACGGGATGCACCAATGATGTATGCCGTAGCAATCGTCATGGTGTACTTAGCTCGCTTCTGTCGTTCTTTTTCTTCATTAGCCGCTGCGTGTGCGGTGGTTGAGGTCAACAAGGCCCCCGAGGCACCTGCGACGACAGCTGCCGTAAACCCTGCTTTTTTTGCAATTTCCAGGAAACGGCGACGCTCTGCACTTTGTGGGGAGTCATCCTTATGGTGAACAGACATATATCTACTTCCTTTCTGCTTTTTATCGTAATTCTGCCGAATGTTTATCAGCTTCCTTTTCCGCTGACAGCATTGCGACGACGAAAGTCAGTGAAGCAAGGAGAAGTAAAAGGAACTCCCCGACATCACCAACGCGAACTATGGATGTGGACCCAGAAGCGATCTGAAATTTGGTGGCAATCACATTGAGGAAATAGAGTGAGAAAAGCACAGCGGGTAGTAAGTAGCGTTTCCTTAACCTCATATTTCATTACCTCTCAGTTATCAGTCGTGTTGGCTTGCAGTCGCCATTTGTAGTTATAGCACTCACTCAGTATGTAAACCGATTGTTAAATGTAAGCGCTTACATTAAGAAGATAGAAGAGAGTTTGAATGACTGTCAAGTTTTTGGCGGTATAATTTTTGTGTAACGCTATAATTAGGTAAGTTACGGTTTATGAATCCCAAAAGTGAGTCAACGATATAACTTCCTATGACAAAAGAGACTCAGCCAGCGCGTAAGCGCTTACAAAAAAGACCATCAGATGCCCCGACAGCGGAAGATGTGGCGATAGCTGCAGGCGTGTCGACGGCTACTGTTTCACGTTATTTGGCAAACCCAACTTCCGTAAGTGAAAAGCGGGGAGCCTTAATCCGTTCAGCGATTGAATCTCTCGGTTATATTCCCCATGGAGCAGCCCAAGCGTTGGCCTCCCAAAGGTCCCGCACTATAGGTGTGGTTGTGCCGACTCTGGACAATGCCATCTTCGCAGAGGGTATTCAGGCGTTTCAAAGAAGGTTGCAGGAAAAGGGTTATACGCTGTTCATCGCAAGCTCTGACTACTCGACAGATGAAGAGTTGGCGCAGGCGGAACGGTTAGTCTCTCGAGGCGTAGAGGGAATCATGTTGGTGGGTGCTGAGCACAAGCCACAATTGTTCGATATCCTTCATAAGAAGCAGCTACCCTACCTTTACACATGGTCTTTCAAACCTGAATTACCTCATCCTTGTATAGGCTTTGATAATTTCCGTGCCTCTGCCAGGGCGACTCAATTTCTGATTGATTTAGGACATACGGACTTTGCTGCGATTCCTGGTATTACAAGACTGAATGACAGGACTAAAGACCGTATTGCAGGGTGCGTCGAAACCTTGAGAAAATCGGGGATTACGTTGGCTCAAGACAGAATCATTGAATGTCGTTACGATTTGGCGGAAAGCCGTCAGGCGCTGAGAAAACTGATGGAGCTGACGCCAAGACCTACTGCGATTGTTTGTGGTAATGACATTATCGCTATGGGGGCACTGCTTGAAGCGCAATCTCTTGGCCTTCGGGTTCCAGAAGATGTTTCTATCGTTGGCTTTGATGATGTCGCCATGGCTTCTCATATCCAGCCCGCTTTGACGACCATGCAAGTCCCTTCGCGGGAAATGGGGGAAAAAGCCGCCGACTATTTGCTGGCGAAACTAGCAGGGGAGTCAGTGAGCGACATGCTTGAGCTAGAAGCGAAGCTCGTGGTCCGTGAAACGACAGCTGCAATAAAATAGACGTGTCACGGTATCAAAAATATAAGAGGGCCTTGAAGCAGATTTCATTGACATGAAATCCAAAGAGGAAAGAAAAGAGTAAGCTGATGACAATGACCAAAACAATTTTATCACTGGCGCTACAGACGGTATTGGGCTGGAGACCGCTAAACTACTAGCATCTCAAGGCCACAGTATCCTGTTGCATGGGCGTAGCGTCGCCAAGCTGGAAAATGCGAAAGTTCAGGTGCAGGGTGTTGCAGCTGTCGGTAATGTGGAAACCTATCTGTCAGATTTGTCGAACCTGAAGGATGTAGAAAAGTTTGCAGATGAAGTGGCCGCAAACCATGCATCGCTGGATGTGCTTATTAACAACGCTGGTATCTTTCGTACTTCCTCGCCGATCACGGCGGATGGCTTTGACGTGCGGTTTGTTGTAAACACAGTTGCGCCTTACCTGCTGACTAAGCGCTTGCTGTCGTTGCTTGGTGGAGAAGGACGTGTTTTAACCTGTCTTCTGCCGCACAAGCACCCGTCAACATAGCCGCGTTGAGGGGCAGGTAAAAGTCGCTGATGAATTTTCGGCCTATGCACAAAGTAAGCTGGCTATCATCATGTGGACGAAAAAAGTGGCGAGTGATTTGGGTACTGATGGTCCGATGCTGGTGGCTGTTAACCCAGGTTCAATGCTAGGCAGTAAAATGGTAACACAAGGTTTTGGTGTGGCAGGTGGTGATATGGGTATCGGTGCTGATATTCTCGCCCGAGCTTCGCTGAGTAACGAATTCGCTGAGGCTTCCGGCAAGTATTACGACAATGATTCACACCGTTTTGCTGATCCGCATTCTGAAGCTGCGAATGGCGCTAAAGTGGACGCGGTTGTGAAAGCCATTGAGTCGTTAATTTAAGTCCCTAAGCACTATTTAAAAAAGAACCCCGCTTTTAGCGGGGTTCTTTTTTATTGGACTGAGTTTGTCGCACTCCTGGGGTTTGCCAAGATGGCGATAGCACCAAAAATTGCGGTTAGTAGCCATAGTTGGTAAAGGTGGCCCAGCTGGCTTTGAATCGTCGCGCCCATTTGATTCAGCTGAATAGTCGCCTGAATGGCGGGTGTGGAAGGTGCAAATTGCGCCAAAGCATTTAACCACACTGGCAGCTCACTGCTTGGCCAGACAAATCCCGATGTAAACAGCAGAGGCATCGAACTTAACAACACCGTTAAGGTAATGATTTCCGGCCTTGAAAAACATTTCCCAATCACCGTGCCTAAGCCAATCGTCGCCAGCAAAAAAGGCATCATAATGATGATGAGAATTACCGGCTCTGCCAAACGATTAACCCCGTTAATCTCTAGGCTAGCGCCCAGATAGTACATTGCCATTACACTGTAAATCGCTGCAAGAATGCAGGCGCGCGCTATCAGATTTCTCCCCCCGCTATTTGGGTTTACGCTGGCCAGCATGCCGGAAGCGATCAGCAAAGTTTGCTGCAAGATCAGGATAAACACGCCGGGAACGACATAATTCCCGTAGCCAGTCGTCGGGTTATAAACTGGCACGACATTCAGTGAAAACGGAGTAACCTGCTTGGTGGCTGGTTCCATTGGCGTATATTGCATCATGGCGCGGATCGTTTTTACTGACGAGCCAAGTGTGTTGCCCGCATTAACGACGCCTTCTGCGATGGTGCCGTAGGTCAGGAAAAATGAAGCGTCTCCTCCTACTGAAATCACTGGGCTTTTGCCCATCAATAGGTCGCGGTAGAAGTGCTGTGGAACCACCACTACGCCTTCAATGTTTCCGCCTGCGATTTGCTGGCTGGCCTCTTGCTCTTTGCCTAACCGCATGGCAACTGAAAGTTGCGGAGTAGCATCAAGCATCCTGACAAATGCGCGGCTCTCCTGACTGTTATCGTGATCGACAACCGCAACACGAAGTTCGCGTGGGAGTTGGTTTTCATACGGTAATGGGTAAAGCAGCGAATAGATAATGATGCCACCAAACACGGTGAAAACCACTGCCGGATTGGTAAACAGTGCTTTCAGTTCTTGCTTAAATAACGCAGTCCAAGTCATATGCCAGCCTCCTGAATTAGCGTCGCTGACCGGCAGAGTCGTTTGAGTTTAGCGGCGACAAGTAGCCAAATCAGGCTGAAAGCCGCTAAAGCGAGAAGCATGGGCTGCATTTGTATCAGTGTCGCGCCATAGTTGAACTGGCCAATTTGCACCGTGATGTAATGACTAACTGGTAACATTGCGCGCCAACACTGAGCCAGAAACGGCATGTCACTGGCTGGGAAACTCACCCCCATAAAGGCAAATGCTGGCGCAGTAAATCCGGCTACCAGACTCATGGCGCGGATAGCATCGCGTGTTCCTAAATACAGCAAAGAACCTACCGCGAGACCTGCTGACACCATCAAGCCTTGTGATGCGAAAAGTAACGTCCAGCTTCCGTTCATCGGCCAGCCCAACCCAAAGTGCATGGCGGTGGCGAAGACAACTCCCATCAGCCAAAGTGGAATAAGCAACCCTACTACTTTGGCAATTAGCGCTGATAACAAATCTTGCTTGAAGAAATGATCCAGCCCAATGCGTTTGTCGGTCAGTGCCATTGAAAGCATGCCGCTAGCTACAATCACGATTTGCCAAAGTGCGGGAATAATCGCCGAGACCAGAAACTGCGCGTAGTTAGTGCCGTTATTAAACAACGGCACTAACTGAAAACGGACAGGCACAGACTGTCCTGCTGCTTGTGTGGAAACCGTTGTGCCATGCAGCATTTTCCCTTTGATTTCGGCCATGGCCGCAAAGGTGCTATGACTTTGGGTAATCGCCGCACTCACCAGTTTGCCAATGAGAATATACTGGCTGTTGTAGAAGACCGTGACATCTGGGCTTTCACCGCGCAGGGTCGCTTTTTCAAAATCAGAGGGAATGATGACGGTAGCGAAAGTTTGTGCACTGTTCATTGATGCAGACGCCTCTCGAACGGTGCTGAAATTTCGAGTTTCCAGAGTTGGACTCGCGTCATAGAAACGGGTGAGGCTTCGCGATGTCGAGCTATGGTCAAGATCGACAACGCCAATTGCTAGATCCCGTCCTGTGCCAGAAGAGAATATCGCCCACACCAATAGAAACAGCGTGATGGGTAACCAGCTAAGGAGGGCGGTTAACCATTTGTCTGACAGAGTCAGTCGCCATTCTTCAAAAAGAAGCGGAACTAACGAAGGTTTATCCATCGCGATTAACCCTGAGATTGTTCTGAAACCAGAATGCTCATGCCTGCACGCAAACCTTCAATTGACTTCAGGGGGCGGGCTTCCACCTCAAAGGTGCGCATATCATAGCCATTCTGACTATTAGTGGCACGCCAAGTGGCGAAATCACCCAATGGCGCAACGTGGGTCACTTCGAACTCGTAAGCTTGCGCTCCCAGAGAAGGAATGTTCGCCTCAAATTGAGTGCCTTTGGCAAACAGACGAAGTTTGTCTTCGCGAATATTGAAGACTGCCCAGGCATCTTTCATGTCGATGACAGTGACAACAGGGAAGCCTTGTGGGGCTAGCTCGCCAGGATGAAGCAGTATTTGGCTGACCTCGCCCTGATACCAACTGCGGATTTTGGTGTCCTTGGCGTAAGCTTCCACTTCTGCCACTGCACCGGCGGCCATACGGACTTTCTCCTGCGCGGCGCGTTTGGTCTCTGAACGCGCGCCGGCTTTAGCCAGTTCATACATTTGAAGTGCAGCGTTTTCAGTGTACTTTGCCGCCTGCCATTGGGTGTACGCTTCATCACGTTTTTGCTCGGCTGCCACGCCTTCCTTATAAAGCGTGTCTACACGTTTGAATGTTTTGTCAGCTAATTGGGCGGCTGCCCGAGCTTTTTGCCATTGGTCACGTGCTGCGCTGATTTCCTGCTCACGCGCGCCACTTTCAGCTTGCTCAGCCATAGCGTCTGCCGCTTCCTGTCCCGCTTTTGCCTGCTCCAGTTTCGCGTCTAACTCTGGGCTATAGAGAGTGAAAATCAAGTCGCCTTTATTCACTGTTTCACCTTTACGCACTAACACATCGTCAATTCGGCCCGCGACTTTTGAGGAAATACTGTATTGCTGAGCTTCAATCTGACCTTGAAATCGTTCTGGAACGGGCTGGTAAGCCTGATAGAAGCTATATCCAATCCAACCAAAAACGGCAGCAGCAGGTAAAGCCAGTGTGATAGATTTCAATTTGCTCATTGTGAATTATCCCTGTGTTGGTTTGGTTAAATGGATAGCTGCCGCCTGAAAATCTGGGAAACGGTTCATTTCACCGCTGACAGCGAGTAGGCGAGAAAGTGACAGTACATATTGATAAGACGCCGCAAGCTGTTGGGTTTTGATGCTGGCGAGATAAAGTTCAGCATCCACGACATCAAGTGATGTGGAGAGTCCTTGTGCGAATGCTTTTTCTCGTAAGCGAAGGTTTTCCCTTGCGAGGGCAATACTTGAATCAAGGCCTTGATATTCTTCCAGTGCTTGCCCTGCTTCACGCCAGGTTTTCTCTATTAAAAGCGAAAGATCCTGTTCAGCCTGAGCACGAAGGTGCTGAACCTGAAGTGCTTTACTGTGGGCGGCTTTTACCTTATCTGAACGGCCTCCATTGTCGATAAGCGGAATACTCACGCCCACGCCAACGGCCCAGTCCGGCGCTAGCTCTGCCGTTAGTGAATCGCCTTCATACAGGTTGTAGTTGCCATAAAGGTAAACCTGCGGATAGAACTTGCCTCTCTCTAGATTGATCAAACCATCAGCCTGGTGGCGCTTGGCATCCAGCACTTTCAGGCCAGGATAGTCAGCCAGCGTTTTGCGCATAAACGGTGCCATTGCCGGCACATTTTCTTGGGTGAAAAGAGCGCTTGAAGGTGTCACGGGCGAATTGCTTTTTACCAGTGTTTGCAGCGCAGCCTGTGTGATTTCCAGATCTCGTTCGGCTTTGCGGCGTTCTGTCTTGGCTTTGTCGTAAGAAACCTCAGCCTGTAAACGTTCAACGCGGGCTATTTGGCCTTGTTCCTCCAGCTTTTTCGCATGGTCGAGATGCGTTGCCAGTCCTTGCTCAACGTCAATTCTGGTGTGCAATACCTGCTCAGCAAGCACGGTTGCAAAGTACACTTTCGAGAGGTCTTCGAATTTTGCCTGTTGAGCCATTTGCATCAGGTAACTGGCTTCGTCTCGCTGAGCGTTAGCAATATCTTGAGCTGCCAAAATACGACCACCCGTAAAAATCGGCCAGATAGCGCGTATAGAACTCGTATAGATGTCGCGGTCGGCTAGCGTGGTGGTCAACAAGTTATCGAGGTTCCCCATCAGTGCACCTAACTGAGGAACGGAAGCAGCCAATTGACCCAATGCATCACCACCATTCATATGGTGAGCCAACTGGGACGGTTTGAGTTCCACATCCTGATCCAGACGTGTGTAATTACCGCTGAGTGAAATCGAAGGAAGATGGTGTGCCGAAGCTGCGTTTCGCATGTGCTCGGCGCGCTGAACGTTAGCTCGTTCTGCGGCGATTGAATCATTGCGGGTTAGCACGGATTGCCACGCCTGCTGAAAGCTCATGGGGTCTGCGTTGGCAATACCGGGCAAAAGCGCGAATGCAATGATTAAACGGACAAAGAAGGAGTTTCTGGCAAGCATAATGGTTTCCGCATGAGGAAGTTGTGAATATGTTAGAGCTTATACTCTAAAAAAGCCAGTGCTGAGTTATCCGTCGATGCCAGTGTTTTCAAAGGGGCCCCTCCCTTCGGGTGAGTTGACTGACGCCGCGCTCACAACGCCGCTCAATCTCGCTGAATCCGGCATCTTGAGTTTGTTTGGGGATAAACGAAGACAAAAACTCTGATAGGTAATAAAAGTGTTTTCGATTGCCAAATGTTTTTTAAGTGATTGAAAGTCATTTTTAATTGGGGGAGCTTTAAATGTGTATCTACATAATTTGACAATGAATATATAAATTAAGGCAGACGTAAAAGTCATAATTTATTTTTTATTTGGTCATATTCACTGCATTAATGTTTAATTTTCAGTGTGATGGTTTGAAGGGAATTTCATTACTTATGATAATTCTATTAATGCAACTTTTGTCTTATTTATGATGCGATAATCAAAGCCGCAACATGGCATTATAGACTGGGAGTTTCGCGGAAATCGCGTTTTTGGGGGAAAGCCATGGCCAATCTTTCACCATATTTTATAAAAATATCAAAATATTATAATCACTTCTTCATTGTTTTTGCTTGCTTGTTAGCATTTTCTGAATCTGTTTGTGCCAAGCCACTATCAGAACGACAAAAGATCCAGCTCGATGCCCTCAAAGGGGTGTCAATGTGTGTAGAACCTAATTGGTTACCTTTCGAATATATCAATCAGGATGGTGAATATGTTGGCGTGTTGGCTGATTATGCTGCTCTTATCAGCAACAAACTAGGCGTTACTTTCCATCTTCATCCTACCGAAACTTATCAACAAAGCCTGGAAGCGGTAAAAGCCGGGAATTGTGACATTGTTGTCGCTGAAGTCGCCACAGAAGAAAAACGTCAGGACTTTCTGTTTACCATACCGTACTTCACTTCCCACCGATCCCTAGCTACTCACACCGACACGCCTTTCGTCGACGATCTTAATAATCTCGCTCAGGAGACTATTGGTGTACTGCGGGACTCTCCAGCAGCTGAAGTTTTACCAAAGCTCTATCCACATTTAGATTTTCAGGTGTTTAACTCAACCGAAGAAGGAATAAAAAAAGTTGAGGTTAAGGAAGTTTATGGTTTTGTCAGCGTGCTTGGGTCGTTGGTATACATTATTCAAGAACACAACATCACCAATGTGAAAATAGGTGGTGTTTTGCCTTCAAACGCCAAGCTTTCTATGCTTGTTAATCGAGATCTTCCGGAATTAGTGGAGTTGTTAGATTATTCAATCAACGAAATCACTCCCTTGGATCGAAAAGAAATTTTCGAGCGCTGGTTCCCGGTGAAGTACGAGACAGGTTTTGAGTGGGGGCTGTTTTGGTCCGTCGTGTCGGCCATTTTAGTGTGTGCCATGTTTACGGTAAGTTTGTTTTATCAATGGAATATGAGGCTCAAGCGGGAAATTAGGCTGCGTCGTAGTGCGGAAAAGAAGATCACCAAATTGGCGCTGAGCGACCCCCTGACTAAGTTGGCTAACCGCATTCGTTTCAATGATGATTTAAAAATAGCATTAGAGCTTGCTGAGGCAGAAAACGGTCATGTCGCGCTTGCCATTCTTGATTTAGATGACTTCAAACCCGTTAACGATGAGTATGGCCACCCTGTAGGTGACGAATGCCTCAAGATTGTGGCTGATAGACTATTGATGCAGTGCAGGGATCAGGACACGGTTGCTAGACTGGGTGGTGATGAGTTTGCCATTGTCTATAGCGGACCAGAAAGCCGGGAGTATTTACCTGATATTGCAGAGAGGCTGATTGAATCTGTTGGCCAGCCTATATTTGCTGACGGCATCGAGATTCAGGTTGGGCTATCAATTGGATATGCGTTCTATCCAGATCATTGTGACAACCGTGACTCCCTTATTCGTTACGCGGATGAAGCGCTTTATGTGGCGAAGAAAACGGGAAAAAATAAGTTCCGTGTCTATGAGCCAGATGCGAAAAAAAAGTCTAATGCTACAGTTAGCGTAAATGAAGCCTCCATCACCACACCTCAATCTTAGCGATTCGAATCGGCTATATATACCCAAACAACCTGAAGAAGCATGATTCAACTCGCCCGAAGGGAGGCCCTCAATGCGCCCACTTCTTCGTTAAATTCCACCGGAAATAGAACGACTATTACTCTCGAAATTTGCCTCGAATTGAACGCATTGATGACCTCTGAATGCGAGCATCTTCAGGTCGTTTGGGTATAAAAAGGGGCACCAGATGGTGCCCCTTTGATGAATTGCTATGGAGGTTTACGCCATCTGCTCTTCAGCTTCTTGTTCTAAGCGTTTCTTCTCACGCATCAGTTCATTGAATTCAATGCGAGCTTGTTGAGCGGCTTCTGATGCCTGAAGTTTGTGCTCTTTCGCAGCCATAGCCTCATCTGTTAGGCGTTGGATTTGATCCAATTGTTCCTGTGGCGCATCACCCAGTTCCATACCAGTTTCACCACGTGACAGTGCTTCGGCGCGGATATGTTTCTTCAGATCCCAGATAGCATCCAGTTTCTCACGCTCTTCGTTAGCAGCTTCAATCGCTTCGTCTTTCAAACGTTCAAACTTCGCCATTGCCATACCTTCACGAGACCAAGGATCAACTTCCGGGAACTCTTCGATATTGATGGTTGGGTCTTCATAGCCTTCTTGGTGTGCCAAGTCGAGAGTAGCGGCTTTAACACCTGAAATCATCAACATCACAGCGATAACCAACAACGGAAGACCACCCACAATTGCCGCAGTTTGCAGCGTTGCCAGGCCACCCATAAACATCAGGATGGAAGGCATCACAGACAGGGTGAATGCCCAGAACAGACGGTTCCAGCGCAGTGGGTCTTCGGTCACATTGTTCTGTACCACAGAAGCCAGAATAAACGAGATAGAATCGAACGTGGTCGCGGTGAAAATGATACACAGAATCGTGAACACGGCGATAACCACGGTGCTCATCGGTAATTGCTCAAGGATGGCGAAAATGGCAGTCGTTGCGCCTTTGTCGTTAAGGATTGAAACAACATCCAACTGACCTGACAGTTGTAGCGACAGACCAAAGTTACCCAGGATCATGAAGTACAGCGCACAGCCCAGAGAGCCGAAGAAGATGGAGCCCGATACCATTTGTTTGATAGTACGGCCACGCGATATACGGGCCACAAACAGACCCATACTCGGCGCGAATACCAGCCACCATGCCCAGTAGAAGATGGTCCAATCCTGCGGGAAGTGGGTGTCTTCAAATGTACCGTAACCGCCGAAAGGTTCAGCCCAGGTCGCCATGACAAAGAAGTTCGACAGCATACGACCGATGGAATCCAGACCAGTTTCCAGCATAAACAGCGTTGGGCCAGCAAACAGGACGAATGCCAACAGACCAAGTGCACCCCAAAAGTTAATGTTACTCAGAACCTTGATACCCTCATCCATACCTTTGTAAGACGAGTAGGCAAACAAAGCCGTACACAGCAACAAGACACCGATTTGGGTGACTGTCGTAGATGGAATACCAAACAGGTAGCTGATACCTTCGTTGATCAATGGTGCTGCGAGACCTAATGTGGTTGCGGCACCACCTAAAAGACCAAAGATGAATAATACATCGATGAATTTGCCCAGCTTACCGTGGCTGCGCGCTTCACCAATGACAGGCATAAGCGCAGCAGACACCTTCAGTACAGGCTGCTTACGGACGTAGAAGAAATAAGCAATTGGAATAGCTGGGATCAGATAAATAGACCACGCAATTGGACCCCAGTGGAAAATACCGTAGGTCGCTGCCCAACGAACGGCTTCTTCACTGCCAGCCTGCAGTTGGAAAGGAGGGTTTTGATAGTAGTAAGCCCACTCGATAGTACCCCAGTAAAGGATACTGGCACCGATACCGCCACAGAAAAGCATCGCAGCCCAAGAGCCGGTCGCAAACTCTGGTTTCTCGTCAGCGTCACCAAGTTTGATTTGTCCGATATCACTGAAAACGATGTAAGCCATAAAAAAGAAGGCAGCGATACCCAGCGCCAGGTACATAAAGCCCAGCTTGTCTGTCATAAAGGTTTTTGCAATCGCAATCCATTCTGCGCCTTGGTCGGGCCAAACCAGCAGAGGAACGATGACCGAAAAAAGCAGCCCCAACGCACCGAAAAACGTCGGCTTGTCGATGAGCTCAAAGTGTTTTTTCATAAAATAAACTTCCAGTTCACAAGGTTATGGTTGGAAATTCTCATTTTGAATTCAATTCATATCAATTCGGGTATTGAATTCTGAAGATAAAAAAGCTCGATGTGATTCGCTGTGTGAATGTAATTGTGGCTGGATAATATTTTTGATGAATTTTACTTTCCGAAAGAAGGGGCGTGATTAACAACTTGTTAATAGCTTGCAGAGTGAGAGGAATTATTCTTTTACAAAATAAAGATCGCTCATCAACCTAAAGGTGTGAGCGACCTCAAAATTACATGTCGTTCTAAAGATTAAGCGATCTTTTCCGCCCACATCAGGCGGTATTGCACCATGTCTTCAATGGTCAGCACTGGCATATCGTGCTTCTTGCCGAACTCGACGATCTCTGGCGCTTTTGCCATGGAGCCATCTTCATTCTGCACCTCACACAAAACACCGGCAGTCGAAAGGCCGGCCATTTGCATTAAATCGATAGTGCCTTCAGTGTGACCACGACGGACAAGAACACCACCTTTATGGGCGCGAAGCGGGAATACGTGGCCGGGACGTGCCAGATCAGAAGGTTTCGCATCTGGGTTCGAGGCGGTCTTGATAGTAGTGACGCGGTCAGCAGCAGAAACGCCGGTTGTGACGCCCACTTTCGCTTCAATGGAAACGGTAAAAGCCGTCTGGTTGGCGCTGTTGTTATTGGCTACCATTGGCTGAAGTTCTAGCTTGTCGGCTTGTTCTTCCGGTAGGCACAGGCAAACAATGCCGGAGCATTCGCGGATCATCAGTGCCATTTGCTGAGTGGTTAGGTGGTCTACAGAATAAATAATGTCACCTTCATTCTCGCGATCTTCGTCGTCGAGAAGCAAAACGCCTTTACCCAAACGCAGTGCTTCAAGCGCCGCTTCAACGCGCTCAAATGGGGTGCCAGAAAGTAGAGATGTGTGAGTCTGATTCATGGTAACTCCTAAGTTTAAATACCAGAATCAGGGCGTATACCCAAACGACCTGAAGATGCAGGATTCAGCTTGTTTGGGTATGGATGAGCGCAAACTGCGAATGCAGCTATACGCAATCCACCGATCTTCGGCGAAGCGAACGCCGCCGTGAATCGGTGCATTTTTATCATCCTCTTTCATCCGGACTATGACCGTCGGCCTTGGCGTTTCACCAAGTCTGCTGACCCCAAGCATGCGCTTGGGCGCTCGCGGGCTCGCCAGTCTTACAATGATTTGCGTGCTGACATACCGCCGGTGGGGAATTTCGCCCCGCCCTGAGAATAATGCTCAAAATGAGCAAACAAATATTACTGTGTTTTCAATCGAAAAGGGAAGGGAAGATCGGCTGCGTGCTTATTGTTTGCGCGATCAGTGTTCCATGCGTCGCATGTACTCTTTCGGCGTACACCCACGGACGCGTTGGAAGGCTTTGGTGAAGCTTTGTGGGTTGCTGTACCCAAGTAGACGGGCAACCTCATCCGGGGCATAGCCCTTTAACATGTACCTCGCCGCAATGTTATTCAGCACATAACCCCGCATGGACGAGAAACTGAAACCCAATCGATGTAATCGCCGCTGCAATTGCTGCGTGGACAGACCCAGTGTTGATGCGACCGTTTCCAAAGAGGGCATGCCGTAATGACGGGTGAAGTTCACGACTTCATACAGCGCTTTGGTGGGGTCATCGCGTTGCGGCATATTGACCAGTTCATCCAAATCAAACAAAGAAATCAGTGTTGCTTTGTTATGGTCGCGCGGCACGGCATGTTCCAAAAGTAGCAATTTGTTATCGAACCAGACTTCCGTCATGGCACAACCTGTCTTCACTTCACATCCAAACCATTCGCTTGCGGCGTTGATATCGATATCCGCCCCTTTGAGCCTGACGGCCAGCGGAGCAAATCCTTCATGGGTAAAATGTCGAAGTACGGAAGTCATCATAATGGCGACGCGCAGTGAGTCGATACCTGCCGCCGTTCCTGAGTAGTCGTTGTCATAACACCACTTCAACAACTTTCCTGATTGCCTTCCCACGTAGTGAGCGCCTGAGTGGAAGCAGCTTAAACCATAGTTAATGCGCCTGAATGTCACGGCCAAATCCGGTGCAGACATAAACCAGTTTGCTTTCAAATCAATCGAAGAAATCGTCAGAGAGTCGGTAATCTCGAGCGGGTATGAGGGATTTCCAGAAAGGTCAGCGATTTCCTTCAGCCAAGCATTCACTGCCGCATGGGGGACGAGTGCCATTTCATCGCTATACAAAGAGGTTGGAATACCCAGTTGTTCAGGTGTTAAGTGATATTTCGAACATGCTCCACTGATCAGAGGGCGGATATAGGCGATACGGATAAATGAGATGTCGAACATGTATATCACTTTATTGTGGATAGAAGGTCTCAATATATACGGAAAATTAACGTAATCAATCCATATCAAGGTGCCGCTAATCTTCCTGTGTGAGCATTCACGCATTGAATGAATGTCGGAGTATTTGAATGAGCCTGTTGGCAACACCTTTTGTAGATACCACCACGGATACTGTCCTTCATGTGGTCGCGCTAGTTGTACTTTTAGGGTCGGTTGGCGCAATCGCTTTTGGTTTTTGGAAAGTTCATGAATTGCCTTTAAGCAAGGCCCGAAAAAAGCAGCATCATCAAATGGGACTGATATCTGCACTGACATGGATTGGTTTTCTCTGGCATTGGGTGTGGGTAGTTGCCGTCATTCTCGCCTTTGTGGATGGAGAGAAAGCACTGAGAAAGATTCGGGACATCTGGCGTGAGCCGAGTGCGCCAATCAATGAAACCGAAATCACCACAAAGACAGTTAGCGAAAAGGAGGAAAATCATGCTTGAAGGTTTAGCCGTATGGGCCCTCTTTATCTACCTACTTCGTTTGGTTGGCATGCCGTGGAATGTTTATAGCAAGGCATTTGCGTATATCGGTGGTGGTTCTTGGCTGATTTTCGTTTGGATTGGCTTGTTGAACTTTACGCCGATGGATTTAACGGGTGGTTCAGTGGTGCAGTCTCCGCATATTCAATTACGTCCTGGTTCAAATCAAATTCGCGGCAATGTCGATCAAATTTATGTGAGCCCGAACCAGCGCGTTGAAGAGGGTCAGCTTGTTTACACGCTTGATGCTGAACCTTACGAAATCGCTCTTAATCGTGCTGCTGTTGCCGAGCATGCCGCAAACGTGGTACTCGAAGTGGCGATCCAGGATGTCTCTTTGAATGAACAGCAATATGAAGCAACGAAAGCTGATCTCAATGTGCTTGAAAGCCAGATGGCAGCAGCAAAAGAAGATGCTAAATGGAAGGCGAGCCAACTAAACCGTTACATCACTCAAAACAAGCGTGCGCCTAATACTGTGACGGAATCTGTGATGGATGAGCAACGCAATAAAGTCCAACTTGCTGAAGCGCAAATCGCGACGCTCGAAAAGCAAATACAAAAGGCGGAGATCGGGGTTGAACAAGCACGTTTGATGAAAGAGAAGTCAGTGCTGGCAGTTGCGACTAAAGAAGCTGAGCTGGAAAGTGCAAAAGAGAATACTGCGCAGGCCGAATGGAACCTTGAACAAACCCGAGTACGCGCGCCGGCAGATGGTTATGTGACTAACTACATAATGCGTGAAGGTCAGTATGTAGGCATGGTCCCTCGCATTCATATGTACACAGACGAAAAATATGTGCTGATGCGAGTGAATCATCAGGCTATCCGTAATGTGAAAGTAGGGCAGTATGCTGAATTCGCGAGCCCGGTTTATCCCGGTAAGATCTTCAAAGCCGAAGTGGAAGGTATTGTAGAAGCGACGGGTGAATCTCAGGCTCGCCTGATTGCCACTGACGACAATGTACGCATGACAACGGGCTCAAACCTTGCCAACAAACATCACTTTGTCAGGCTGAAACTGGAAGAGCCGGAAGGCTATGATGTTCCTGTTGGCGCAGTAGGTTTGGCTTGGGTCTCTGGGGAAAAACCTATCGGGTTTATGAGCTTCCTGGATGTGATTCGCGGCATCATCATCCGAATGAAAGCGCAGCTTTACTTCATTTATTCGATTTAACCGACATTCTTCTCCCAAAGGGCTCTTTAAGAGCCCTTTTTCTTGTGCCTGTGACTCTGTCTCATCGTCATTCTGCCCACGCTTAATAAGCTGTTGTTGAGAGTGCCGGAATGTGAACCATCAAACGATACAAAGTCACCAACCCAAAGGTTTGCGAGCTATTGCCATGTTGGAAGCAGGTAAAGGCTTATTGGCATTGATTGTCGGTCTTGCACTGCATGAACTGGGAGGTATGGAAATTCAAGCGTTATGCGAACAGATGCTGCGCCACTTGCGGCTCAATCCCGCAGGGGAAATCCCAAGTGTGATTCACAAAGCGCTGACTAGCGTTGATGACAGGAATCTGACCATATTTGCGTTAGGGACGTTACTTTATGCCATTGTGCGCTTTATCGAAGCCTATGGATTGTGGCGGGCTTTTGGTTGGACAGAGTGGTTTGCCCTCGCCAGTGGTGCGATTTATTTACCTTTCGAAGTTTACGAGGTGTTTACCACTGGGAAGACCTTGGCATATTTAGCACTGGTAATGAATTTGTTGGTGGTGGGCTATATGGCCTTGATTATTCAGAAGCGTTACCGGAACAAGCCAAGTGCTTAAAAGACCGCTTTATATCGCAAAATGAATAGAAAATAACATTTGCACTATGAATGGGATTGGCTTGGTCATATTTGCATGATTTATGGGTGGTTTCTGTGTTTGTAACGGGGTTTGTTTGAATGTTTATTAATGTGTTGATTTGGGTCATTTCAATGAATTAACATGCGTTTTTTTCACGCTCACGTAAAAATAAGTACAAATATAATGACAACAGATACAAAGCCTTCAAAGTTTAAATCTTCAGCCATGATTGCTTACATGCTGCTGCTCAGTGGCTTGCTGACATTTGGTATTTTCAGCATTGCAGGTGCCGTTTTTGCTTACTTTAAACGAAAAGAGGCGATTGATGCTGGTGAAGACATGTATGTCGATCACTTCCGTTGGATTATTCGAACCTTTTGGATTGCGTTACCGCTGGCGATGATGAACCTTCTGCTGATCCCATTCGGCATTGGAATGTTGACTGCAGGTGTGACTTACCTTTGGGTGTTCTACCGTGGCATGTATGGTGCAAAAGTCCTGACTGACCTAAAAAGCCCTTACAGCGACCGCCAAGTCAAGACGGCGTAAAATTGGCTGTTTCCCCCCTAAAAAACCGCTCTTCGAAGCGGTTTTTTTATGTCGAGGTATTTTCAGTTTCAGCGCATTCAGCTGCTTTTTGCTTACTCAGGGTACGTTGTAATAGCTGACTGTAGAGCGGTTTTCCTCCCATGGCTTGCGCCGTCATGGTTGCACCGAGAGACGTAATCAAAAGAGGGAGGATAAGCTCATAATTATGGGTGAGCTCGATCACTAAAAGTATTCCGGTGATGGGCGCGCGAACGGTAGCGGCAAACAGTGCGCCCATTCCTGCAACAGCAAACATCCCGATAGTGATGTCGAAATCGGGAAACACCAACATACATACGGCGCCAAAACATGTACCGAACAGCGTTCCCAGCGCAAGCATGGGGGCAAAAATACCGCCGGGTGCGCCGGAACAAAAACACGCGAGGGTGGTGACTGTTCGGGCCATGAATAGTATTAAAAGCATAGAAAGCGTAAACGACCCGCCAACGGCATCTGTGATCAGGCTTTCACCTGCGCCAGTTAATCGAGGCAGAAAAATGATCATCACACCAAATATGGCGCCGAGCGCTCCGCCAATGCCGATAAACCGCTTCGTCTCATCTCGGTGCAGGCGCTCGAAACTGTCCATACTCCAAACCACCATTCGGTTGAACAGCACGCCAAAACCGCCAAACATGAGCCCCAGAATCAAGAAAAGCCCTAGGGCTTCTAATGGCACATCAGTATGTGCTGGTAAGGGGATCATTGCACCCTGACCCTGAAAATATCGGTAGGTAATGGTCGCGACAATCGCGGCAATCATGACGGACTTAATCGAAATCAGGTTGTAGCGGAACTGAGGGCGCATCTCTTCGACGACAAACATAATTCCCGCGAGTGGTGCGTTAAAGGCTGCGGCTAAACCCGCGGCAGCCCCTGAAGCCACTAAGGTGTGGCGACTTTCATCATCATTCAGCCGAAATATATCAGTGATCATTCTGCCGACACTGGAGCCCATTTGTACCGAAGGTCCTTCACGCCCCAGAACCAGTCCTGCTCCGATTGCCCCAATACCACCAAAGAACTTCACTGGAATCACCCGCCACCAACGAACAGGACGAAGTCCATCAAGTGCGCCCTCTATTTCAGGGATCCCAGAACCAGCTGCTTCCGGAGCGACTTTCTTTACCAAAAAGAAGCCGCACGCTGAGAGCAAGGCACTACTGAGCACAACTGTCACTATGGTGATTAGCGACATTTCGCCATGGGCTTTTGACCATTCATTACGCTGCGCGATGACCCACTCAATGGCGATGTCGAAGAATGTACACAAAAGGCCAGCCAACAAGCCGACAAATACAGCAAGGAAAAGAATAGGAAGCGAGCTTTGATGGCTGGCGAGAAATCGACGCATCACTCCTGATTGGGGGTTACGTGCTGCTGCACTTGCCCGCCCTCCTTCTGTTAGCTCGGCCATCGCTTGCTTCCTTTGTTCAACTCGTTTCAGCATAGAGCAGGAAGGAAGAGGGTTATTCTTCGGAAATGATACAGTCGTGATTATGTAATGAACCAGATACTGTTGGCGTTTCTCCACGCTACTACAGCATCAATAAACTCCCTGAGCTTTTTGGGATAGAAACGCTGATGGGTATAGACAAGATGCAATTGGTGCTGACTCGCAAACCAATCCGGTAAAACGCGTATTAGGCTGCCATCCGAGAGGTTTTTTTCAACCAAGGCAAGAGGAATACAGGCGACCCCTAATCCGCCCGCCGCTAGCGCTATGAGCCCTTCATAGCTCGAGCTGGAATATTGCCCCTTGGCGGTAAGTTGGATGCTTTGTCCATCACCTGAGTGTAAGGTCCAATTATTCCAGGAAGTATCAAACGAGCTTTTGAGGCAAGGCGCTGTCAGTAGGTCACTCGAAGAGCGAATTTCATGCTTCTCAAATAGTGACGGTGAGCAAACCAGTATGTCTTTCAAAGCGCCGATATCTCTCGCGACCAAGTTGTCAGGGAGGGCTTTTTGAGATCTTAGCGCCACGTCCGATTCTCCAAATTCAACATCTTTGATGTCGGTAGTGAAATCCAGTTCTATGTGTATGTTGGGGTTCCCTTTGGAAAATGCGGGAAGTGCTGTTTCGGCAATAATTGGGCCTAACGCATCTGGTGCAGTAAACCGGATATAGCCATAACCATCTTGAGTCAGCATGTTGATGCTTTGTGCCGCTTTATGCGAGATCGCGTCGATTTGTTGCGCGGCGCCAAAGAGTTCCTTTCCTGGTTCTGTCAGTACCACTGAACGAGTCGTCCTGAAGAACAGTCTACATGCCAGTTCACTCTCTAATGCACGAATGTGCCGAGAGACCAGTCCCTTCGATACTCCCAGAACATCCGCTGCTTTTGAAAAGCTGCTCAACTCCGCCACGGTTTTAAAAGTTTCTAAATGCGTAAGGTTCACATTGAATCCAAATAGTAAACAGTGTGTTTAGTTTATACGGTTTTTTGACCTGGATTTACCTCATAAGATTTTTACGTAAACAAATGGCGCGCAAGTCGCGAGTTTAAAATCAAAGAGGACATCGAAATGAGCGTAGGTAATGTAAGTAAGAATATGGAAGTGGCCAAAACTTATTTTCAGGCAGTACAAACGGGCGATCTGGAAACACTGGGTGCGCTGGTAGCACCAAATGTGGTTTGGTACCAACCAGGCAACAATCGCTTTTCAGGAAAGCACGAAGGTGCTCAAGCAGTTTTTGGCATGATTGGTGGCATGATGGAAGTGTCACAAGGCTCTTTTAAAATTGAAACCTTTAACGTTGTTGGTGGCAATAAAAACAATGTCGCTGTGATCGTCGAGTTTTCTGCAGCTCGTGGAGACCAATCAATGCGTATGGTCGGTGTCGATATGCTGACTATCGAGGATGGAAAGATTGTTGAAGCTTGGCTTTACTCAGCAGATCAGGCTTCAGAAGACACATTCTGGGGAAACTAAACATAAACCCAGTGCTTCTGGCGTAAATCTAAAAGGGGCTCAAGCCCCTTTTTTAAACACATTTTCAAAATTTGTACCCAAGTAATTAATCTCTTGTTTTTCGCTTCCATCAGTTGGCGGCATCACCCATCGATCTCTCAGAGCTAACTAACTTCTCATGGCGCGGTGCTCTCATTGTGAGATTGCTTGTCGGGCTGCTGACTGTATTAAACGTTTAGTGTGCTAAATATTGACCAGTCAGACGTTTCGGTTCTTTGCCTATCACTCTCCCTAACTCTCTGATTCTTAGAATGTAAAATTTATCGGATAACTATTTTCCAGGTTTACATATTAAATATCTCTTTGACAACTAATGTCTTATTTGTGACTCTATTTTTAATTGAACGTTCAATCAAGAAACATTTCCGCTACATTTTAATCGGTATGTTGATTGGTTTGAGTACGCACGGAGGAATGAATGCCAAAAGTAGGAATGCCAGCGATTCGCCGCCCGCAGCTTATTGCTGCAACGATGGCAGTCATTGATGAAGTGGGTCTGGCAGGAGCAAGTGTTTCGCTGATCAGTCGCAAAGCCGGTGTATCAGCAGGCATTATCAATCACTACTTTGGCGGGAAAGATGGTCTTCTGGAAGAGACCATGCGCTCAGTACTTCGTGAGCTGTCCAATGGCGTCCAAATCCGTTTGAACATTACCTCCCCAGACGATGCATATGGCCGGATTCTGGCGATTGTTGAAGGAAACTTCGATCCGAATCAGGTCAACAGCAAAGTCACCAAAACCTGGCTGGCGTTTTGGTCTCATGCTATGCACCAGCCTGCGCTTTTCAGGTTACAGCGCGTCAATGAAAAACGCCTGCTATCCCACCTTCGCATTGAGTTAAAAAAGTTGATGCCGACAGAACGTGCAGACTTTGTTGCCCAAGGTATTGCAGCATTGATAGACGGGATTTGGCTTCGTGGTGCACTTGCACCAGAGGGCATTGATCCGCACGCGGCAATGGCGACAGTCGAAGATTATCTCAAGCTTCAGCTGAAAGCATTTGAATCCATATCAAAAGGCAAAAAGTAATGGATATTAAGCAGTTATATATTCACGGAAAGTATGTTAATGCGACTTCCGGAGAAACCTTTACCACATCTAACCCAGCGACTGGCGAGACACTGGCTGAGGTTCAACAGGCCAGTCAGACGGATGTCGACATTGCAGTCACCTCTGCTTGGGAAGGCTTCAAGGTTTGGTCATCAATGAGTGCAGCAGAGCGTCGCAGCATTCTGAACAAAGCCGTAGCGATTCTACGTGAGCGCAATGACGAACTGGCAGCGCTGGAAGTGCTGGATACGGGTAAGCCAATGCAAGAAGCCCAGTATGTGGATGTAGTCACTGGCGCGGATGTCATCGAATACTACGCGGGTCTTGCTGTAGCAATTCAGGGCGAGCAGCAAAGCTTGAGCGAAAACCAGTTCTTCTATACGCGCAAAGAACCTCTGGGTGTTTGTGCAGGCATCGGTGCCTGGAACTACCCAATTCAAATTGCGATGTGGAAAGCTGGCCCTGCACTTGCCGCAGGCAATGCCATGGTGTTTAAGCCGTCAGAAGAAACACCGTTAACTGCATTAAAACTGGCAGAAATTTTTACCGAAGCGGGCATGCCGGACGGCGTATTTAACGTTGTTCAAGGTGACTACCGTGTAGGTCAGATGTTGTCGCGCCACGACAACATCGTCAAAGTGTCTTTCACTGGCGAGTGTGGCACAGGTAAAACAGTCATGGCGGATGCGGCTGGTACGCTTAAGCCTGTCACGATGGAATTGGGTGGTAAGTCGCCACTGATCGTTTTCGAAGATGCTGATATTGATAACGCAGTATCTGGCGCGATGATTGCGAATTTCTACACCCAAGGTGAGGTGTGTACGCATGGCACGCGCGTTTTTGTACATGACGATATCTATGACACTTTCCTTGAGAAACTCAAAGCTCGTACGGAACAACTGGTGGTGGGCGACCCTAACGACCCAGAAACCCAAATTGGCGCCCTGATCTCCAAAGATCATCTTTCTAAAGTGCTCGGCTTTATCGAGAAAGGAAAGGCAAGTGGTGCGACGCTGTTATGCGGCGGTTACCAAGTGGCGGAAGGTGAATTGGCAAAAGGAAACTTCGTTGCACCTACCGTGTTTGCGAACTGCGCGGATGACATGCCACATGTTCAAAATGAAATCTTCGGTCCTGTTATGTCAGTGCTGAGATTTAGCGATGAGCAGGAAGTGATCTCCCGTGCCAATGACACCTATTATGGCCTTGCAGCAGGCGTGTTTACGACCAACTTCTCCCGCGCCCACCGCGTGATTGCCAAGCTTCAGGCGGGCATTTGTTGGATAAACAACTGGGGAGCATCCCCTGCGGAAATGCCTGTCGGCGGTTATAAGCAATCCGGGATTGGTCGTGAGAATGGCATCCAGACCCTAAGCAGCTACACACAAACCAAGAGTGTTTACGTCGAATTGGGCGATGTAGACAGTCCTTACGCATAAGAGATCGGGGCTGGAATGTCTAACAAAGAATTTGATTACATCATCGTTGGTGCTGGGTCGGCGGGTTGTGTACTGGCAGATCGCCTGAGTGCGTCAGGTGAACATCAGGTGCTGATCCTTGAAGCAGGTGGTACTGATAGAAGCATTTTCATTCAGATGCCGACCGCACTGTCGTATCCAATGAACACTGAAAAGTACGCATGGCAGTTTGAAACGGAAGTGGAAGAAGGACTGGATGGCAGGAAACTGCATTGTCCCCGCGGCAAGGTTTTAGGTGGAAGTTCATCGATCAATGGCATGGTTTACGTTCGAGGCCACGCTTGTGATTACGATGAATGGGAAGCCAACGGCGCGGCAGGCTGGAACTACCAAAACTGTCTGCCTTACTTCAAACGCGCTGAAACCTGGGTTGGTGGCGAAGATGAATATCGTGGCGGTAACGGCCCTGTTGGCACCTGCAACGGTAACGATATGGCGCTTAACCCGCTGTATCGCGCGTTTATTGATGCGGGTGAGCAGGCTGGTTATCCAGTCACAGAAGATTACAACGGTTATCAGCAGGAAGGCTTTGGACCCATGCACATGACCGTCGATGGTGGTGTGCGTGCCTCTACTTCAAATGCCTATCTTCGCCGCGCGTTAAAGCGTGACAACCTGACACTGATTAAAGGTGTGACGGTTAAACAAATCCTGATTGAAAACAATGCCGCGACCGGTATTGCCTATGGAAAAGGCGAGCAGTCGTTCGAGATGAAAGCACGCAAAGAAGTGATCAGTGCTGCGGGCTCGGTGGGTTCTCCACAATTGCTTCAAGTGTCGGGTGTAGGCCCCAGATCTGTGCTGGAAAATGCAGGCGTGGAAGTAAAGCATGACCTGCCAGGTGTAGGTGAAAACCTTCAGGATCATTTGGAAGTCTATTTCCAGTATTTCTGTAAACAGCCAATCACCCTGAATGGCAAGCTGGGTCTTATTAGTAAAGGTCTGATCGGTACACGCTGGATTTTGTTCAAAGACGGTCTCGGAGCGACCAATCACTTTGAATCCTGTGCATTTATCCGAAGCCGTGCGGGCATTAAATGGCCAAACATTCAATATCACTTCTTGCCAGCAGCAATCCGTTATGACGGAAAGTCTGCGGTGGAAGGGCATGGATTCCAGGTTCATGTTGGACCAAACAAACCGGAAAGCCGTGGTCATGTGCACATTAAAAGTGCCGACACCAATGACAAACCGGAAATCATCTTTAACTACATCAGCACTGAGCAGGACAAACAGGACTGGCGCGACTGCATTCGTCTGACGCGTGAAATTCTCGCACAGGAAGCGATGTCTCCGTACCGTGATGGGGAAATCCAGCCGGGTGTGAAGGTTGAATCCGACGAAGAAATCGATGCATGGGTGAAGGCAAATGTGGAAAGCGCTTATCACCCATCCTGCACCTGCAAAATGGGCGCAGACAGCGACGAGATGGCAGTGCTAGACAATCAACTCCGTGTTCGCGGTATTGCCAATCTTCGCGTGGTGGATTCGTCAGTATTTCCGACGATTCCTAACGGTAACCTGAATGGCCCAACCATCATGGTTGCTGAACGTGCTGCTGACATGATTCTGGGTAAGGCGATGGAAGCTCCCACGGAAGTATCCGTGTGGGTCGACCCGAACTGGGAAACTCAGCAGCGCCTGAACCCGAAGCTATGAATCCTTAAGAGACATCAGGATAAAAGCATTATCAAGCACCACCCAAGTAAAAAAACGGAAGGGCGCAGCAAGTCGTTGCGCCCTTAGCCAAAAAGAAAGGAAGAGGAAGTAACCATGGAAAATAAACAGACCAAGCGACTGGCAGGTTTGAGCATCACACTGGCGGCAGGCCTTACTGCCATGCCAGTAATGGCAAACCAGTGTGAAACAGTTCGCTTCTCTGATGTGGGCTGGACGGACATCACCGCCACCACGGCTGCTACCACGCTTGTACTGCAAGGTATGGGATACAACACCGACATCCAGTTGCTGTCTGTACCTGTTACCTATACCTCGCTGGCAAATGGCGATATTGACGTATTCCTCGGTAACTGGATGCCAACCATGGAAGGCGACATCGCGAAATACCGTGAAGCGGGCACCGTAGAAACCATTGGAATGAATCTGGAAGGCGCAAAATACACTTTGGCGGTACCAAAATATGCATTTGAAGGTGGCGTGAAAAACTTTGCAGATATCGCAAAGTATGAAGACAACCTCAAAGGCCGTATTTACGGTATCGAGCCAGGTAACGACGGCAACCGTCTTATTCAGGACATGATTGATGCTAATGCGTTCGGTCTGAAAGAATTCGAACTGGTTGAATCAAGTGAAGCGGGCATGCTCTCTCAGGTTAAACGTGCTGTGCGCCGCGACCAATGGATTGTATTCCTGGGTTGGGCACCGCATCCAATGAACAGCAATTTCGAGCTGGAGTATCTGGACGGTGGTGACGACTACTTCGGCCCCAACTATGGCGGCGCGAATGTTTACACAAACGTACGTAAAAATTACACCACAGAGTGTCCGAATGTGGGCAAACTGCTGACCAATCTGAAATTCACTTTGCCAATGGAAAACGAAATCATGAATGGCATTCTGAATGATGGTGAGAAGCCGGAAGTGGCTGCGAAAGAGTGGCTGCAAGGTAACCCGGAAGTGCTTACTGCGTGGTTGGACGGCGTGAAAACGCAAGATGGCAAAGATGCACTGCCTGCGGTGAAGGCTCACCTCAATATCCAGTAAACCCAACTGCATTTCGAAAGCAGTAACCGCGAAAGCAGGTGCTGGGCTATTTCTCAGCCCAGCACACCAACATGGATTTTGGAGCACAAATGAACTGGATTACAGATAATAAAATTCCTCTTGGCAGCTACATGGAAAACGTTGTTGATTGGTTGACTTACAATGCAGCGGGCTTTTTTGACGCGCTTTCTATCTCGCTTGAATGGCTGATTCTGTCCCTCGTCGATGTGATGCAGTGGTTCCCGCCATATGTACCGATTGCTCTAACCGCAGGTATCGCTTGGCTGCTGCATCGACGTGTTTCGCTAGTGATTTTTGTTGTAGCAGCGCTTCTGCTGATTTTAAATTTAGGCTACTGGACGGAGATGATTGAAACCTTCGTGCTGGTACTTACTGCTACGATGTTATCGGTTTTACTTGGTGTACCACTCGGTATTCTCGCTGCACATCGACCTTGGCTGTATACTTTTATGCGTCCAATTCTGGATCTGATGCAGACCATACCGACGTTCGTTTACCTGATCCCTACATTGGTGCTGTTTGGGCTGGGTGTCGTGCCTGGTCTGATATCCACCATTATTTTTGCGATTGCAGCCCCTATCCGCCTGACTTATCTCGGTATCCGGAGTGTGCCGGAAGAGCTGATTGAAGCGGGTAAAGCGTTTGGCGCTACGCCAAGTAAGTTGTTGTTCAAAGTAGAGCTGCCAGCTGCCATGCCAAATATCATGGCCGGCATTACCCAATGCATCATGCTGTCACTTTCAATGGTGGTCATTGCGGCGCTGGTAGGCGCAGACGGCTTAGGTAAGCCAGTCATTAGAGCATTGAATACAGTAAACATTTCACAAGGCTTTGAGGCAGGACTCGCGATTGTATTGGTCGCTATTATTCTCGACCGTCTCTGTAAAGCGCCGGCTTCCCAAGGAAAAGAGGGTTAATCATGAAAGCAGTATCGATTGAAAACCTCGATGTGATTTTCGGTCACGGTCTTGAGCGCAGCATTGCCATGCTGGATGAAGGGAAATCCCGTCAGGAGATTCAGGAAGAAACTGGCAATGTAGTTGGCGTCAGTAATGCCACCATTTCAGTAGAACAGGGTGAAATCTGCGTATTGATGGGGCTTTCTGGCTCGGGTAAGTCAAGCTTGTTGCGTGCAGTGAACGGTTTAAACCCAGTGACCCGTGGCTCGCTGAAAGTGTGCGATGGCGAAGAGATGGTAGAGCTTAATGGTATCGATGCTAACAAGCTTCGCGACCTACGTTCCCACCGTGTGTCCATGGTGTTCCAGAAGTTTGCATTGATGCCCTGGCTCCCTGTGGTTGACAACGTTGCCTTTGGGCTGGAATTGCAGGGTATGGGTAAGGCCGAGCGTCGTAAACGCGCGATGGAGAAACTGGAAATGGTTGGCTTGAGTGAGTGGCATAACAAACTACCGCACGAGCTTTCTGGCGGTATGCAGCAACGGGTTGGCTTAGCGCGTGCATTCTGTATGGATAGCGACATCCTGCTAATGGATGAACCATTCTCAGCACTCGATCCCTTGATCCGAAACCAACTCCAGGACGAGTTGTTGGAGCTTCAGCGTAAACTCAACAAAACCATTCTGTTTGTCAGCCATGATTTGGATGAAGCCCTAAAGATTGGCAACAACATTGCTATCATGGAGTCGGGGAAAATCATCCAGCACGGCAAACCGGAAGACATTGTACTTCGTCCAGAGACCCAGTATGTCGAGGACTTTGTAGCTCACACCAATCCATTAAATGTGCTTCGTGGTCGTTCCTTAATGACAGCCATTGGTGATCTCGGGCGACGAGATAACATGGTCATGCTCAACGAGATGGAGCAAAGTAGGCTACTGTTTGACAGCCAGAATACTTTGATAGCAGCCTATCGGGGTGAAACAACAATACCGATTCTCACATGGGATGGCATAACAGAAGCCTGTTCTCTCCCTAGAGATGTTATTGTGATGGCGGATGCAGAAATTTCAATGCGCAATGCACTCGAAATTCGTTATCAGACAGGGCTACCGTTGATATTAACGGAAAATAATAAGGTTATTGGTGCCTTATCTGACAATGACTTTTATCATGCGTTATTGGGTAAGCATTTTTCTGAAGCGGCTTAACAATATTGAAATTAAAAGGGCTAGATATTATCTGTCCTTTTTTATTTTTATTTTTTAATACAAGCATTAAACTTCTTTTTATTTTTAGTGTTAAAAAGAAGATATGTTGTAAAGTTAACATTCCCTAAATAATGTCTTCCTTAAAGTAATGCCAAAGCCATACCTTTAACTTATTACTAATACAAAATCACCAATTAATTCTCAAACTATCTTCTTTCTTCACTTTTTTTGTTTCTGTGGTTTACATTTTTTTTGCCTTTGAATTTTTTGGGCGAAATTTAAATTAGATCTCAATAATATTAGGAAACTATGATGGAAATTAGGAAAATAGGGGGGCTGCTCTGCGTAGCGGTACTCTCGGTTTCATCTTTTCAAACTCAGGCAGTTGGCCTCTACGCGGGGCAGGTACTTAACAAATCACATCGTGCGAACACACATAACGTGGTGAAAAACTTCGTCGAAACGCGTAAGGGTTTTGGTTACGTGGAGTTCACAGGTGGGAAAGTGATTGGTAACACCGACAATGAATTCAAAGTGACTGTAGGCCCACACAACACGACGTTGGGTTCTGTACTTGGTGGCGTTGATTTAAACTTTAATCCTGAAAACCTGAATTGCGTACGCGGTTTACACCTTTCACTTAGTGTGGGCAGTGATGTTCCACTATCGCTCAGCCCAACATGTGATGCGCTATTGCGTGCCGATATCAACCGTACTATCAGCCACACAGTCGCTGAGGCAGAAGTGCCTATCCCTGAGATACCCATCGACCCGGCTGGTGTCTTCCGCTTGGGCGTTAAAGTTGGGGCAGCACTGAGGGTGGGTGCAGATTTCGCTGCAGGCCTAGAAGTCGGTGGTTTTGATAGACCAAACAAAACCATCGAAATTAACGGTCAGCGTCGTCCTGACTTTATTTATGCTAGCGTACGTCCCTTTATTTCTGGAGATGCAACAGCAAAAGGCTATGTCAGTTTAAACCTCTTATTGAAAACTGTTGAAAAAGGTGTGAATGGCTCGCTGACTTTAATTAATGCGGGTACGAAAGCTTACGCTGAGGCAGGTATAGCCTATAAGCCAGGCTGTGAGTGTAATCAAGTAAAAGAATACCAGTACTATACCAAGCTGAAATGGGATGCAAGCGCAAAAGGTGGAAATGGTAAAATTGGTTTGTACTGCGATGTTAAGTTACTTAGCTTTGCACGAATATTTTACGCACAAACTGACTTAATTAGCTGGTCGCCGGTTTATGAACTTGAACATACGATTTATGAAAAAACGGCTTACTTCTAACTAATAATATTCATGATCTTTTAATAAAATAATACTTATGGGGGCGCATTAGTGCCTCCTATTTCTACTATGGATAAGTCATGAACAGAAATATTATTCTTATTTCTCTAATTGCGTGCTCAGCGGTGGCAGCATCTTTCGTATGGTTTGATAGCGAGCCTGAAGTGCAGTCAAACAATATTACATTTTCTAATAGCACTAAAAGTGACACTGTCATACCTCTTACTAGAAATATGACGCCAAACGATAGCGAAGCTGATTACATCCCACAAGGTGGAGAAGAAATACCGTCTATCAGGGCATATAAAGCAATAGTGAATTCAAAGCTTTCAACGTCGCAAACGGTATTAGCTGATTTTACCAATGCTTTGAGTTTTCAGCTGGATATCGAGCGTGGCGCCCCAAGGAGAGGCGTTGTATTTGATGTGACGTTTGAATCAGAGGATCCGAATACCCAAATTCCGCCGTACCTTGGCTTCACTTTCAAGTATCATGAGGGCGCTTTCAGTGATGTGTCGATGCTGGGGTTGGAGCCTATGCATCCGCTAAATTTGATGACGGTATTATTGCAGCAGTTTTCTTACTACGAAGGCATTCAGAGTCTGCAGTTACCGGACGGTACCCACACTTACCTCTACGAGATTCAAGGTAATGCAGTCAGCCGACAGAAAACGGCTGAAATTGGCAGCTCAGCCAGTTATGAAACGCTAGAAGACAGTGACTTATGGCAACTGAAGACCGATCGATTTTTCTTTCCTGAACGGCTAACACTCAGTACCCGAAAAACCATCGTCATGGATGGTTCCGAAATGCAATTGGATCAGCAAATTATCATCAAACCCATTACGCCTAAAGGCAGCTTGTTCACCTTGGCAAACTATGGCGCTGGAACAAACAGTCAGTACAAAGTTGCACTTATGGACACTGCGCCAGAACTGGAAGTGGCTGATGAAAACTTTATGGAAACGCTTGTGTCGTTTGATGCCAATCCAACGCTAGATACAGCTCAGGTTCTCGGAGTTTATCTGGTTAGCCAAGGCTGGGGTTTTGTTCGTGACCTTCTTACGTCTGACGATATCACCGACAGTATGCGTTCGAGCCTGATATTTGCGCTTGAACGTTCCGGTGAACAAGAAGGCGAATACTTGCTGTCTTCCATTATTGAAGACGACTCCTTGGGGGAAACAGATCGTCTTCGGGCAATTATGTCTATTTCCAAAATGGGTGAGGTGAACAGTCAGGTTGCGCTCAGTACCCTTCAGGATATGCTCACTCATTCCAACAGCCTCTTAGCAAAGACAGCGATGCTGAATATCGGCATTTTGGGTAAGCAAAATCCACGTATGACCAATGAGGTCACTGGATTCCTTGCGAACAAGCTTTCGTCGAGTGAGGCGGGTTACAGTGAACTTGTTGCCATCGCGAATCTGGGCAATGCCGAGCTCGATAACCGAGTATTGCCTTATCTGGACAGCGAGTATGCTGATGAGAGGCAAGTGGCAGCGAAAATGCTAAGCCGGAACCCAGAGATGCAATCAAGGCTACTTAATCAAATGTTAAATGACAGCCACCCTAGTGTGGTGAAGGCCATTGCCGAAGGTATTGAAACTAATACTCAGAATTTGAAGCTTTCAGAGACCTATCAGGCGCAGTTACGAAACAGGATTGGTTCGCCAGATATTCTGACTCCCACTCGCGATTTACTGTTCGCCTTTCTAGCTAACAATGCCCAGCCAACAGAATTAAACAAATCAGTTGCCCGTAAGATTTTGGAAACGCCAGACGTTTCAGAATCAACACTGGCATTGGCACAAGATCTGATAAACCGTTAAACCTCACTTTATCGATCAAACGCCGGCATTTGGTGTCGGCGTTTTCTATTTCTGCATAATTCTTATTGACCTGTCTATAGCTTTATAGTTTAAGGTGACGCTCTTGATAGGCACAGGAGCCAGATATGTACCGCATTTCCGAGCTTGCAGATTTTGTAGGGCTTTCCCGCACGGCGCTGCTTTATTACGAAAAGCAGGGACTGATTCAGGGTAAACGTTTGGAAAACAGCTATCGCGTATACAGCGACAAAGATGTTCAACGCGTTCGCTTGATTCAAAAGCTTCAGGCTGGAGGTTTAACCCTAAAAGAATGCAAAGCTTGCCTGAATGCCAAAGTCGACCGTGAGCTTCTACAGAGTCGCCTGAAACGGTTGGATGAAGAGATTGCGCACAAACAGCAATCGCGACAATTGTTAGCGGCGCTGCTGGGTGAAGGGGACTTAAAAGCCTGGCATGAGTCTGTCGACAAAGTAGCGCCTGATGCGCATCTGGAATGGTTAATAAAGCAGGGCTTCAGCAAAAAAGAGGCGCTGCACTTGAAATGGTTATCAAAAGACATGAATGAACATGACCGCTACATGGCCGACTTTATGCGTGTTTTCGAAACAATGGACCGCTGGGGGCCAGGTTCGGAAGAAGAAACACTTCGTGCGCTCAGCAGTGTGAAGTCTTCGCCAAAGACACTGCTCGAAATTGGTTGTGGCAAAGGCATTGCGACGACTGTGTTGGCAAAACATACCGACGCAGTAATTACAGCGCTGGACAATGAGCCCTCTGCGCTCAACCGCTTGAATGAACGTGCAGCAGAGCTAGGTTTTTCAGATCGTATTACAACAGTGAATGCGAGCATGACGGAATTGCCTTTTGAACCAGAAAGTTTTGACCTGATTTGGGCAGAAGGCTCTGCCTACATTATGGGGGTAGAAAATGCGCTCAAACAGTGGCGTAAAGTGCTCAAGCATGACGGAGTTTTGGTGTTAAGCGATTTGGTCTGGCTGACAGAGACACCAAGTGAAGAAGCCAAGGCCTTCTGGTCACAGGGATACCCAGACATTGGCTCGATTTCCCGACGTGAAGAACAGGCGAAATCTGCAGGATATGACGTCATGGAGAGTTTTACTCTCGCTCCGGAGGCTTGGGAGAATTACTTCAAGCCATTAGAAGCACGTGTGAACGCTTTAAAACCAGAAATGCAAGACTCAGCGGCACTGAAAGATATTCAGGCTGAACTGAATATCTACAACGAATGCTTGAACGAATTTAGTTATCAGGTCTTTGTACTGAAGAAGAAAGGCCGCTAAGCAGGATTAAACATGAATTACACCACTTACCAAAAAAACGACGTGGAAGCGATTATCGAAATATTTTCAAAAGACATTTGCCAACTCTGAAGGTGAAGAAGTAGGCAAAGTGCTTGGCGTATTTGCCCGCGCGATGATGGAAACGACGCCTGAGCAAGACTTACAGGTATTCATTACCAAAGACGAAGAAAAAATTGTTGGTGGCGTGATGTTCTCCACGCTCACTTTGGAAGGCGATAAAACAGCCAAGCTGCTTTCACCAATGGCGGTGAGCACAGAAGTGCAGGGCAAAGGTATTGGCCAAGGGCTGATTAACCATGCTCTGGATATTCTGAAATCCCAAGGCGTCGATATCGCCGTGACCTATGGCGACCCTAACTTCTACAGCAGAGTAGGTTTTGCGCAGATCAGCGAAGACATCATCAAAGCGCCTTTGCCATTGAGTTTCCCGGAAGGTTGGTTGGGACAATCGCTAAATGGCGAAACATTAGAAGCCATTTCTGGAGAATCAGGCTGTGTATCTGCATTGAACAACCCAAGCCTGTGGTAAATGAAGAGCGCCTTGGGCGATTTTTTTACTTATTGTTTTACTGACCATATGTGGTTTTTCGAATGTGATCAAAGTCGCATATCACTCTGCTATCGACTCTAGTGATAAATTTGTAACCAATGTGAAACATAGCGTTACTAGGCTTACCAGCAAAAGCAGTAGGTAGGTATAAGGAAATACTATGAGCGTACGTCAGCGTTTGCTGGTCGCATTCACACTTTTTCTCGCGTCAACGATAGGGCTTGGCAGTTTAGCGCTGTGGATTTCATCCCGATCAACTGAGGCGTATTCAGAATACGTGAATGAACAGTTGCCTGAAGTATGGGCGCTCTTAGCGTTGGAAAGAGATCATCGAGACCTCTCAACTCTCTCTCAAAAAATGAAAGCTCAGCTCCTGTTCTGGGGTGAAATTACACCGCAATTTGAGAACTTTCAGGCAAATTACCAAGCGAGCTGGGAGCAGCTTTATCAGTATCCTTCCCTCAGTGAATGGGTTCATGCCAACGCGGAAAACAAAGATAAAGTTGATGCTTATGTCACTAAGTTGTCCCGCGCTATTAAAGATAAAAGCTTCTACGACGCAGGGAGAGTGGTCGACTTTGATTTGTATCCGGCGGTAGACCCAATGTTAGTGGCGATCAGTGAAAAGCTGGCAGAGCGGCGCGAATATGCGAATTTCTCTGCTGGCGGTTTGATTGCCTTTTTAAAGCAACAGTCGATGTTTATCGTGGCAGCAATCGGCATAGCGACGATTGTCGCCGTGATCCTGATGCTTTGGCTGCACCAAACCGTCATCGACCGTATGAACAAGATATCGACAGCGCTTACCAATATTGATACGGAATCTGACCTTACCGTGCGTCTTGAAGACCATTACAAAGACGAAGTCTCTGCGATTGTCCGCGCCTCTAACAATTTGCTGGAGAAGTTCAATCACTTCGTCACGCACATCAACACCAGAACCGGGGAGTTGGATGAGCAATCCGGTACGCTCGACGGCCAGAGCCACAGGGTGTCGGATATTAACAAAGATACTCAGTCGCAAATCAATGAAGTGGCTCAGTCTTTGACTGTGATGGAAACAGCGACCTCAGACATTGTGTCGGCAGTTAACAACACGCGTGAATGTATCGGCAAAATGGCCAAAGACAATGGCGATCTTCAGGCGCAAATGACCGCGACAGAGAGGTCAATTGCTTACAGTGTCGATTCTGTCGGCAAAGTGGCAATCACGATGGAAACACTAAGGGCCACCAGTGAAAAAATCTCTGGGGTGACTGATGTGATTGAGGCCATTGCCGAGCAAACCAATCTGTTGGCGCTCAATGCGGCTATTGAAGCTGCACGCGCTGGTGAGCAGGGCAGAGGGTTTGCTGTTGTCGCAGACGAGGTTCGTAGTTTGTCGAAACGAACGTCTGAATCGACGGGAGACATTCGAAACTGGATTAACGATTTGATTTCGCAGGTTGAAGCTGCAAGCTCATTATTGGGTGAGACGAAGGTGGCGAGTGAAAACAACCAGCAGGCGAGTGTGCAGCTTCAACAATATCTCAGTGAAATACATCGCACGTTTGAAGGTTTGGAACAACTCAGTGCAGAAGCTGGCGTGGCGCTGACTTCCCAGCACCGCGAGATAGAGCAACTGACAGAGCGAAGAAGAGAGTTGAAGCGCGGAAGCCAGTCATTGACTGCTGCCATCAATACAACCAGTCATGTCAGTGGTCAGCTAAGCAGTCAGTCGAGTGAGCTGTCTAAGCTCACAATGCAGTTTAAGACCTAAACCAGATAATAAAGCTTATAAGCCTGCAGCGAGCAGGCTTGTTAGTATCAATGAATTTCCCACTGTCGCTATCCAGTCGGTCTAGGAGATTGCTGAACTGCCAGACATGTCTTTGAGATGGCGCTAACCTGACCCTGCAATCCTGGTTTTTCGGATGGAAATGCACCAGCAAAGGCCGCCGTCCCCACTGTGAATCCTGAGGCACCTGATTGGTATACCACCTCAATACATTCTTGGTTATCAATACTCCCTGCCATGATGACCGGCATTGATGATGCTTCACATACTCTGCGCATCAACTCGGGTTCATCTCCCGAAAAACGGTATGCGAGCAAATCTAATCCGTCTACCTCATCTATAGCTGAAACCTCTTCTGCATGCCGGGAAATGCTATCGACACTGCCGATCAGGATACTTGGGTGTCCTTCTATTTCTCCTACAAAAGGGTAGTACTAAGATAAAATCAAAGCTCATGATGGCTCCCCTCCGGTTGGTTCAGTGTAACTCTGTTTTGTGATAGTTGATGGGCGCATCGGATAGATGCCAATAGGCTTGAGGGCGAGGCGACGCTTTTACCTGCAATGTCGAACCCTGTTCCGTGGTCCGGACTGGTGCGAATTGGTGGAATCGGCAGTCAATGGACTCGGCGTGGCGCTATGTCCAAAGGTATTGGCGCTCAATGAATTGAAAAAACATCGTTTGGTTAGCCCAATGGGTTTTGCGAAAGACGGTTCTTACTATGGGTTGTTGCACGATAGTAGTAAGCCGTTAAGTCATGAAGCGACTGAGGTAAAAAGCTGGCTTAAGTCCCTTGGAGAATCCTTAAGCGAGGAAAGTAAGAACTGAAGTTTTAAAGCACCTTCCAATAAGCGGTACTCGTTAGAAAGGTCAACAGACCCTACGTCATTGTTGCCTTAATTGATGCAAACAAGGACGACCACAATACTCAAGAAAACAGCGATAGCTGCAGTCAGTATCACGATGGTGTTCGCAGAGTGTTCAAAGCAAGTTGAGAGCACTGGGTTGAGACTGCTTGGTCAACTTAAAAATCTCCTCCATTAAGGATTTTCCCAATTTTCCAACCTTTACATGTTTTGTGTCGTAAGGAAAACAAGACACTTTCTTCTCATTAACAGTAAAGGAATTCTATTCTGGTTTACATTTAACAATATGATAAAAAAGAAAAACTACGAGTTGTGCTTAGCGGGTTTGACAGTCATAACGTTGAGCTGTTGTGTCAAAGCTACGAGCGTAGAATGTTAACTATTTTATACATGCGAGATTTCGTAACAAGGAGCGAATTCTATGTTAAATGGCTTATTAAAATCCAAAGTGAAGTCTTTGTTTCTCGTCGCGACTGCTGCATGCTCTGCTCAGACTTTTGCGAATGAACATGACTGTCGCACCATTACTTCCGACTTTGCCCACAATGCGTGGAGGGTGAACTTTACCGTTAATTTAGAAGAGACGGTACCGTATTTTTTTAATGGTGAGACGAGGTGTTACATAGGGAGAGATATCACCCTTGAGGAGCTTAGCAATTTCCGATTTAAGGCTTTCAAAAAACGCCACTTTTGGAGTTTTGGTGGTGAGCCTGTCTATAACATTAAAGTCAGTGACGAGACATTTATTGAACAGCTAAAACTGGACTCTACACGCTACGGAAAAAAATTCCTCACTGTTAGCGCATACACACCAGAAGGCTTGATACTGGGCGGTGCAGGCACGAGTGCTATTCCCAATTGGCTGATACTGTTCTCACCCTGGATAAATCATTTGCCTTGGTGGGCACAATTTTTCCCGTGGTGGCTGCATGGTTACACTGCCGATCAAGTTAAACCTCAGGATTATCCTTATCCCTTAATTGCAGAGAATTTTCCTTCAGGGAATGCGGGTCGAAATGATGCTCAAATTACAGGAACCCAATCAGCGGCAATTACTTTGCGAAATGACGGCCCTGAAGATTGGCTGAATGCCATCCCTAAATGGAGAAACTGGTGGTATTTGGAATTGTCCGGAGTATTTACGGATACGCCATTTACATTTAGCGTGAACGATAAATACACGAGCGATAAAAGAGGGTGGGAGTACGACTACACACCATTGTATTCGTATGATGGAGAGAAATGGCATCGTTTTGACGCGAGTGAGATTACGGTGGTAACGGATGAAGTAGAAGGAGAGGTTACAAGAACAATTGAAATCGACAAACAATTTGATAGTAATAATGTTTTACTCTCGCGCTTTTACCCATACAGCTCTGGTCAATTTGACGCATTTTATGAAGACTTCATCACCAAGTTGCCCGAGGAGTATGTGACAAAAGAAACACTCGGTCATTCACCAATTTTGGGTAAACCCATCGACTTAGTCACTATTACTAACCCATATGTTGACGCAAAAGATAAAAAAAGGGTCTGGATTCATGCGCGAACACACTCAGCGGAAGTCGGTGGGTCTTTACTGGTAGAGGGTTTAATGAACTTTCTTGCACGTTCCGATGAATATTCGCAGGAAGCTTTGGATAACCTGATTTTTCATATCGTCCCTGTCCATAACCCAGACGGCGTTGATTTGGGGCATTATCGTTTGAATGGTAGTTCGGTCAACCTAGAGGTGATGTGGCAAAGAGATGAGAATAATCCGATGCTCCTCAACGAGGATGCACCTATTGAGAATCGGTTACTCAACGAAGCAATGCTGAGGTTAGCCGAGCAAGATGGCAAGTTTACCATGGCACTGAACCTTCACTCTTCACAATCTGATCCCGATACACGCCCATTCTTTTACCCGCATTTTGGTCCAGAGTCGTTGGGCTATAGCAAAGAAGAAGCAGAGCTTTGGAATAAAACAGTTCGTTTTATTGACGGAGTAAAAGCATCATTCGGAGAGGATTTGATTGAGCCAACGCCTGAAGAGGGTGGTAGCAGCTTTGCAAGTCGCAACTATCCTGAATCTTGGTGGTGGACAAACTATGGGAGTGATGTCATGGCGGTGACATTTGAAACCACCTACGATAAATCGGGCTTTGCTCCAAACTATGTCACTGAAGATTCTCTGAGAAGGTTGGGTGAGTCAATGGCAATTTCTATTCTTTCGTATCACGATCTTCCCATCCCTGCCAAGCAGCAAAGATTCAGACGATCTATCTTTACTCGTCAAAGTTTAAACAAGGAAGTCAGGGCGGTTGATCCTGTGGTTTTGAATGAGGACGTCTCCAAGCAGTAGTATTATTATCAACGTACTTCTGAAATCGGCGGAAGGCAGGTAACTGAGAAAACATAGCCGCCATCGTCATTGCTAAACCGCTTCTATTGCATACATGCTTGGAAGCGGTTTTTTATTGCTTTAAGCGTATGTAAATATGACGAAATGAAAGTTAATCTTCAGAAGATTTAAAAAATATTGAAAGAAGAGAATTATTAGTTGGGTCTACTGAATGGACTGGGCACTTGCCCTATTCAACGGTAGCAAACACTTTTCCCATACGGTTTGATCTAAATTTTCACTCATTGAAGGAATAGGTTTGGAAAGCTGCCAATTTTAAAAACATTGGAGTACAGACAATGAATAAGATTGAAAAGAGCGCCACTTTTGCATCAGTAGCACTGGCAGTAGCAATGAGCGCGAGTGCGTTTGCGGCAGAATCACCAGCTGGTAGCTCGGGTGCAGCAATTGGTGCCGGGGATAAAGTTCACTGCTACGGCATTCACTCTTGTAAAGGCCAGTCAGACTGTAAAACTGCTGAGCACCAGTGCAAAGGTCAAAACGCATGTGGTGGCCATGGCTTTAAAGCGATGAAAGCAAAAGAATGCCTTGATCAAGGCGGTGTGATCTCTGATCTCTAATTGATTGCCTGGAGTGAATGAAATGACTTCGAGCTTTGGACTGGGTTTACGCACTCAGCATTACAACGATTTTCTGAATGCACGACAACCTGTCGATTGGCTGGAAGTCATTTCCGACAACTTTATGGTCAATGGTGGCAAGCCATTGGCCATACTCGACCGCATTAGGGCTGATTATCCAATGACAATGCATGGTGTTTCCATGTCCATTGGTTCGGTTAATGGTCTGGATGAAGACTACCTCAAACGTCTTAAAGCGCTTGAACAGCGTATTGAACCCAAGTGGGTTTCTGATCATCTCTGTTGGGGCGGTGTCCACGGACGCAAACTTCACGATTTAATGCCCTTGCCGTTTACGCAGGAAGCGTTGGACGTGGTAGTGAGAAATATTCATCACGCACAGGATGTTTTGAAGCGTCCATTGGTGGTGGAAAACGTTTCAAGCTATGTCGAGTTTAAAGATTCGGAAATGACCGAGTGGGAATTTCTGACAGAGATTTGCAACGCAACAGGCAGCCAGCTTTTGCTGGATATCAACAACATCTATGTGAGTGCTTTCAACCACGGATTTTCAGCATTTGAGTTTATTGATAGCGTGCCGAAAGAACACATTTGCCAGTTTCATCTTGCCGGACACCAAAACAATGGTGACCACCTCATTGACACCCACGATCACCCCGTTTGCGCGGGTGTATGGGACTTGTATGAATATGCGTTAATCCGCTACGGCAACGTGCCAACCATGATAGAGCGCGACGACAATGTGCCGCCTTTAGCTGAACTACTGGATGAGCTAGATGCAGCACGTAAAATCGCAGGAGATGTGGTGAATACGGAGGACTCTGTATGAGCCTTCAAGCCCTTCAGAGCAGCTTTGAAAGTATCGTACTCGGCCAAGACTGTAATGGCGCTGACTGGGTAAAGGAAAGTAAAGGCGGTCTACCATCAAAAGATCGTCTGGCGATTTACTACAACGCATACCGTATCCGACTTATCGATATCTTACGCGATAACTTCGAGCATACTGCAGTTTACCTGGGGGATGATTGGTTTAACCAATTGGCTGCGGATTACGTGCAAAACCATCCGTCGATATGCAACAACATAGGCTATTACGGACACTTGTTTGCCGGGTTTATTGCAAAGCAGCTTCCCGATGATCTTGAAGTCGCAGAGTTGGCAGAATTGGATTGGACGCTAAGAAGAGCGTTTGACGGTGAAGACAGTGAAGTACTGACAATGGAAACACTTCAGGTAAAGGCAACCACGGATCCGGAAAACATCCAACTGTTGGCTGTGCCGACCCTGACCTTAACCACGCATACCTGTAATACCATCGATATATGGCATGCCATCGACAAAGAAGAAACACCGCCAACTGTTGCGCCATTACCTCAAGTCGTTGATGTGCTGGTTTGGCGAAAAGGGCACTCCCCCCATTTCCGAAGTATTTCCCCAATGGAATCCGCCGCCATTTATATGATTCAGAAAGGCGTTAATCTCAACGATCTTGGCGCACATCTACAGCAGCAATTCCCTGACGTCGACGTGTCAGTTGAGTTTGGTCAAATGCTGCATCGCTGGTTAGGAGATGAGGTGCTGGCGTTCAATGATTGATTTCCAATAGCATCACATAGAGACCACCACCTCTGGTCCAATTCTCTTAAATTGTTGTGCCGGCTTTGGTCGCCTCTTCGACTTCTATCAACCTTCCTGTTTCGCAATCAAAGACATAACCATAAACGGGAATATCTTTTGACACCAAAGGGCTGGATTTAATTCGTTTTACGTCTTCAACAACACTGGCTTCCAGATCACTAAACGTCAACCAATTCACAAAGTGCCCTTCAACTGAACCGCCTTCTTCGGTTGTGTTGACCCATTCTGCACCATTGTGTACGGCGGTATTTAGGCTCTTTTCAAGCAAATCACCCATGGTTTTCTGATCAAATTTCTGCATGCCGCAATCAGTGTGATGAACGACAAACCACTCGTTAGTTCCAAGTAGTTTGTGGGATAGAGCTAACGAACGAATGGCGTCGTCACTGGCCCTTCCTCCAGCGTTACGAATAACATGTGCATCGCCTTCAGATAGCCCCGCAAATTTAGCGGGGTCAAGGCGTGCGTCCATGCAGGTAAGAACGGCAAACTTGCGGCTTGGTGGGATTTGCAATTGTCCCTTTACCCCAAAATCCGCTACGTACTCTTGATTCGCTTGTTCAACTTCTTGTTTTACTTTGCTGATCATGTGTATCCTCGTTTTCAATTTTATCGTGCGGCCCGCAAAAGGCAGTAAATGCGAACCGCACGGTCGCCTCTACAATAATGGGAGGTACGAATGGTCAACAAATAATGATATCTATCCAGTTGGGTATACATTTTCTATGTGGCATTAAATAATCATATAGAAATAAGTGAGTTAAGAAGTAGGTCCAAATTGAAGAGTCAACCTAACATTGATACTGAACGCCTGATCCTTCGTCCGTTCATAGAGAAAGATAGCGAAATCGTTGCTCAATTAGCGGGCGAAAACGTATTGCAGATATGACCTCCAATATCCCCTATCCTTACGAACTAAACATGGCAAAGACTTGGATAGCCACTCATCAAGTCCAATGGGAATCAGGCAAAGGGGCGGTTTATGCGTTTACATTGAAAAGCGATCAACGGCTTATTGGTACCGTGAGTTTTCCCAGCATTGAAGAAGGTGTAGGTGTTTTAGGGTACTGGATTGGCGTACCTTATTGGGGAAATGGCTATGCCTATGAAGCGTTACTTGCGCTGGTGGAATTTGGTAAAGAAAATATGGGTATAAGTGGTCAGCGCCCTTCGATCTTTGACTTTAAGAATCGCTAATGCTTTGTTCACAACTAACCCTGCTCGTGATGAACAGGGTTTGAATATTTCGTTCTCCGCCTCAGTAAGATAACTGTTTTCACAGGCTAGTAACGGGGAGTTATTGTGCAGGAATGGAAAACCTTGGTGCATTCAGATCGAGAGAGTTACCGTTTGGAAATTCAGAAATCCAACCGTCGGTTTTCCAGTATTCCCAGCTACCATTTTTATAGAGGAAGCTGAAGCCGGCACCATGACGGGCCCAGTTTTTACTGGTAATTGCCATGGCAGTTGGGCGACCTTGTGAATCAAAGAAGGCGTAACCATAGTAGCCACTCCAGTCGGAGCCACCATTTGAGCCTACCGTCCAAGCCTCACCGGACTTAATGGTTCTACCGTTAATACCTATCGCCATGGAGCCATCATTAAACCTGAGCGCGCCGTTTGCTCCGTCACCATAGCTGTTAATACCACAGTTTTGCTCAGTGATATTGCCACCATTTGATAGCCACTGACCGTATTCTAGCACCCCATCTTTTAGACAGAATGCTGGCCTTTCCCACGCGCTGGCATTCCACCATGCGCGCCAGTCTGCATAGTTTTGGGTTGTCACTTTGGTTACTGTCTTGGCTTCTTTTGCCAGATGGGAAAGCTGCTTTTCTTTCAGTTGTGCTAATGTAAGCGTCGATATGCCGCTTGCATTAGTGGTTTGTGGGCTATTTTCCAAGGCCAGATCCTGTTCAAGACGAGTTACCTGAACTTTTTGCCAGTTATTCAAATCGAGCGGGCTCGCTGTTGCCCTTTCCCAGGCAGCAATAGCCTCAGATCGTGAGATATTCAGTTCATGGAAGATTTTTCTCATACGGGCGATGCGCGGGTCAATTGAACCACCTGTTGAACGCTTTTTCCGCATGTGGATAGTCACTTCTGGTATTTCACCATAATCGGTTTCAGCGGGCAGGGTATCGGGGTGATATTCGACTGCGTACGCCAGATTGATCAAGCTGATACCCTGTTGGACAAAGTTCGCCCAGACCACATCCCTGAATCCAGGTACACCGGCACTGATAGCATACTGCATCGACTTAAATACGCCATCGACTGCAATCCATGTGCCCATGTAAGCTGCAGCTGCTCCATAGGCGCTGCTCGCGTACTCAGACATGGTAGAGTTTTTATCTACTGGCACCCATGCTTTACCCCAAGCCTGATTCCCTGCAAACGCTGCGAGACCACAGTTAATGGATGATGTCAGCAGCGACCATTTCTGGGCACCGAGATAAGGAATCAACCCTTCAGGGTACTGCGACGTGAGTGCATTGTACGTTCCCCCGTTTTTGTAACGGACAAACTCCCCAATCATACCGTTCATACTTCCCCATATTGCAGTATCAACAATTTTGAGAGGCCAGGCGGCAGCAGTATGATTTTGTTGGTCTGCGACTCTCTGGATGATCGCATTAGTGCCGATTGAGCCGATAAACATCATCAAGCCCAATTCTTCGCGAAGTGTACGTTCAGAAAATGCGCCTAAGTTAAGCGTATTGGCGATGACGTTCCCGACTCGTGGGATACTGCGGAGCGCATCGTTGATACGTTGGCCGTCTGAGGCATGGCTACCGGGGAAACCATGTACCCATTGAGCACGCCCGAGAACGTAATCAAACAACGCCCAAGAGAAGGGCACGGCAAGCCCGGCAGCAGCATTGAAGACTTCTTGACTAATGGCGGTGCCACCGACGTATTCGTTGTAGATATCGTGCGCGAGACCTACCGCGCCAAAAGCGCCAACAGCAGTCAGGGCTCCCCCAAGACCGGAGCGGCACAAGCCACCGACAAGGTTATTCTTGAAAATATTCGGGATGCTGGGTCGTATATCATCATAGGGGATGGGATCAAATGAATTTTGAGGGACGTAATTGATACCGGCTTGTTGAGCATAAAGGGCGGCAAATTCGTCGACCTGATATTCAGTAAGCTCCGGATGCCTTGCATGGATCTGTTCGTGAATAAGCACGGATTGCAGAGTATTAGGTGCTTTTATTTTGTGTTTATCAACTGTTACCTGGCCGTTTTGATATACTGCGATGGCATTGTGATAATTAGGAATATCTATTTTATCAAAACGAAAAGTTGTTTGGTAATTTTCGAATAATTTTAGTGTGGAATTTGACTCGCTATTTTGGAGAGTTTCAATGGCATTTCTTATTGTTTCACTATCACTATTTATTGATGATGCATAAGTGAACCCGATAGGTAGAGTTAAACTTGCTGAAATTACTAACGATAATAGTGTGCTTTTTTTGTATTTCATGATTTCCTCATTTATGGCTTGGGTGGTTTTTTCTGCGTTGCTTATAAAAGGTAAGAAGTGGAGGTCATCACGGCAAGTCGAATTTCCAACAAAAAACTCTTCAAAGAAAAAATCATATTAACTATTTGTAAATATTATGAAAATCATAATTACTCAATATTTTCTAGTGTGAAGTAAATCAATAATTTTTTAGGGTTGATGTAATATTTGCAGATATTTTTTATCTTTGAGACTATCGAAAATTATATATTTAATTTAATTATTATTTGATTGGGTTACTTTATCGAACAAGTTGATCATATATTCATGATGTTTTATATTGAAGAGGATTTAGGGATTTTATTTTTTGAGTTATGGAAGGAATATCAGATTTATAAGTTTTGTTTTTGTTAAATGAAGAGGAATAATTTTCCTTTTTTATTCAAACTGACAGTTATACCCAAACGACCTGAATGCTGCATCTTCAGGTCGTTTGGGTATACGTTTGAACTTACGTTTTCTAAACCTGTTACGAGAGAACTAGGTTAATCTGCACTAAAACGGAGAGTACTATACATAAACAGGGAGTACTCCACGATCTTTAACTTTACGAATCGCTAACTGAGTATGGATGTCTTTCACGTTTTGGAGGCATTGTAATTTTCTGGTGAATTGCTCGTAGCCGCTCAGATCTTTGGCCACCACTTCCAGTAGGTAATCATAAGCGCCAGACACCACATGGCAGGTGACTACTTCCTGCATATCACCAATCGCGTGTTCAAAATCATCGACCGACGTGACCTGATGGTTGTTCAGACTTACTTCAACAAACATTGTCATCGCAATGCCGACTTTATCCCGCGTCAACGATGCATGGTATCCCGCGACTATTTTTTCTTTCTCTAGCCTTTTGATACGCCTAGCGCATGGTGAAGGGGAAAGGCCAACCAATTCGGCGAGCTCTGCGGTAGTGAGCCTTGCGTCTTTTTGCATCAGCTCCAGAAGCTGTTTATCAATACGATCCATTATGTGCACGCTTTAATTATTTAAATATTATTAAAATATTAGCGGAAACCATCAAAGTATGTGCGAAATAGGTAAAAGATTGCCAACTAACACTAACTACTGTGCAAGATAATAGCGCTAACCGCTCACTCAAGGTATATGGACGACGATGTCTTCGAGAACCAAGGAAAGAAAGACAAACAAAACAACGGGCTATTTAGCGATGATGGCAACGCTATTGGTTTGGGCAGGTTTTTTCCTCTCGCTGAAAGGTGGCGCGAATTCAGATTTTCTGCCTGCTGATCTGGCACTCATGCGCTTCCTTATTCCTGCACTGTTACTGACTCCTTTTGTCTATCAGGCACGAGAGCAAATTGCAGTTATTCCGGCCAAATATATGCTAGGTATGTTTGTCGGCAGCGGGCTACCGTATCTCCTGGTGGCAAGTAACGCGATGCAATATGTTCCCGTCTCCCACGGAAGTGCGTTGGTGCCAGGGACTTTGCCTTTGTTTGTCACCGCTATTGCTGTGCTCTTTTACCAGCAACCACTAAGCTCACACCGCAAACTTGGACTTGCCGCAATAGCGATAGGCACGGCTCTGTTTCTCGTAAGTAATATCAGCAATTCCGAGGGAGCTTATGATTGGGCACAGTCCAAAGGGCACACTCTCTTTCTTTTGGGCAGTTTTATGTGGGCAATCTTCACCATCAGTGCCCGCGTAGCTAACCTGAATGCACTCGCGTGTTCTGGCGTGTTAGCCATCATGTCTTGCTTGGTTTTGTTTGTGGCCGTCAGTATTGGCTGGTTGCCGAGTGCGCTCCATCAAACACCTCTATCAAGTTGGCCGTGGCAGGAGGTGTTCAGCCATACTTTATTACAAGGCGTCGGGGCGGGGATAGTGTCATCGTGTACCTATCTCTACGCAGTGAAACATCTTGGCGCAGAGCGAAGCGCGGCATTTGGAAGTGCGACACCAGTGATAGCTACTTTACTGGCGGTCCCCATCTTCAGCGAAGTACCGGATGCAGTCACTATGTCTGCACTGGCTTTTGTCTGTATCGGGAGTGTAGTGGCGAGCAATATCTTTATGAGAAATGATGCGTCTTTGAATTATCAACCGCCAATACACAGATAATACGGGTAGTATGGCAACCCCAAGCCTACGAAAAAGCCCGTTAGACTTGATATTGTGTTGTGGATATTGCAAACAAACCAGATCCAGTCAAAGATAACTGGATCTGGCTGCAACACAATGCCATTCAGAAGTTATAGCGTGCGGTGAGCAATACACCCTGAATAGATAGGTCAACATCGTTGAAATCGCCGGTTTGATATCGGTAGCCGATACCAACGTCCAGATCATCAAACATGTAACCTAACTCAAAACCAGCCTGATACGCTAACTCAGTTTGTGAGCGGGAAACCCCGTAGATATCTGTTTGGGCTTTGATGCCGCCGACACCAAGGATAAGTGCACTGTAGAGCATATTGCCTTCTTCCACCCACTTAGGTCTCAGGTTGAAGTAATAGGCTTCACCGTCCATAGAGACATCCTTGGCAAATTCCGCTTTACCGAAGTGTTGGTATTCCACCTCCAGTCCAAGTTCCATGCCCGTTGAAATTTCCAAACCGTATCCTAAAAAACCGCTCAGGCCGAATGCGTTGTTTTCATCCACCTTAAGATCCTTGTATTGCAGCTCTGTATCGTCGTAAACAGAGAGATTGGTGCCTGCATAGAAATAGTTTTCAGCAAAGGAATGGCAGCTAAAAAGGAGTAAAGCAGCAAAGAGTTTTTTCATCAGTAAACCACATGTCATTTGGGAAGAGTGGGAGAGTTCGATGTTATCCAACGGCTAAAAGCGAGTTGCTGAAGTCTCCCTGACTTCATAGAGAATCAGTCAATGAATTTAACATTGGGTGCAAAGATGTCTATTCGAAGCGGGTCTCAATTGTGGATGAATCGAGGATTTTTCATGAATTAAATCAGAGGATTGGAACTTACAGCGCACAAAGGCAGTGGATACCTATTCAATTGTAGAGAAAAGAAACGGGGCGATTAAGCCACGCCCCGTTTGGTTGAAAGAGTCGGAGGTTTGAGTGACTAGCTCATTTTAATCACCGAATCACAGCGCTTTTCGACAAGGTGTTTGTCATGACTCACAAGCAAAAGCGCACACCCTTGTTCCTTTGCCAAAGTGATCAGCACATCAGTGACCTCCATAGCGGTGATAGGGTCGAGTCGCGATGTCGGTTCGTCAGCAAACAAAAACACAGGCTCAAGCAACAACGCGCGCATGATGGAAAAACGCTGCAACTCGCCGCCAGAAACTGAAAGACTGTTCCTTTCGAGCAGTTCCGGTGCGAGGTTTAGCTTATCCATTAACGGCGGGATTTTGGTGCGATCGAGATTGTGCAGCGAAACCAAATCTTCGAGTAAAGTACCTAAGGTGACGCTCGAAGTGACCGCAGAGGGCGGGTCCTGAAACAATTTTTGCCACTGATAAGGTGCCGTGTTTGGCGTCCGTTTGGAGATAGAGCCTTTCACGGCAGGCAGCAAACCCAGTAAGGTATCGCCCAAGGTGCTTTTGCCGCACCCACTGTCGCCTACAACCCCCATCACTTCTCCAGCATGGAGTGTGAAAGACAAATCGTCCGCCAGTGCTTTGCCACCCCGCCCAATTGATAGCGATTCAGCGCTAATCACAGGATCAGTGAAAGGATTTGCATCGGTATGTTTATCCCAATGTAACGGGTCAGCGGCTATCAGTGCTTTGGTGTACTCATGCTGAGGGTTCTCAAGTACCTGAGAGGCCGTGCCTTTTTCCAGTAGCTCACCGCTTCTCATCACCATGATGTCTCCCTGTAACTGGCGGGCAACTTCAATATCATGGGTAATGGTCAGCAGACCTCCACCTTGAGCACTTTCTCTAAGCAAGCGAGTGATATCGTCACGACGGCTGGCATCGAGACCTTTGGTGGGCTCATCAGCCAGAATGAGTTTAGCGCCGCCAGCTTTCGCAGCGACAACGGCTAAACGCTGAGCCATACCGCCTGAAAGTTCGCCCGGCCTCTTCATCGCACTTTCTTTCAATCCGACTGCATCGAGATCTTCAATAGCCATGTTGAAAGCGGCTTCAGGACTATTACCGTGCACACATTCATACACTTCTGAAACCTGTTGATAGCCGCGCATGAGCGGGTCCAGTGACCGCCAAGGCTCTTGTGGCAGCATAATGATTTCCTTTCCCCACAGTGCTTTCAGCGCATCTCCTTCAAGCTGTTGATCCAGAATTTCCACGTCGCCGTGCTGAGAGAGTGTCTCGGGTAAAGTTCCAATAATGGCCTGTGCTAACAGACTTTTTCCTGAACCTGTTTCACCGAGAATCGTTAACGGCCTGTCCTTATACAAGGTTAACGAAACGGGTTGGATCAATAGGTTATCTCCAACCGTTATTGAAAGATCATTCAGTTGAATCAGCGGTTTCACGACCTGCTCCCGTAAGTAGATGAAAACCCAAAACCAGCAGTGCAACGGCAACCAATGGCTGCGCAAGTGCCCAAGGGGAATTGACGGAATAAGGGAATAGCTCGACGCTCATTAAGCCAAGTTCAGCAAGGGGCGGTTGAATACCGACAGCAACGAAGCCGAGCGATGCCATCATGAGAACCGCGTTAGCGCCTCCAAATGCTGCCATGGTCATTACTGAAGGAAGAATGGCTGGCAGGATATGGCGTTTAAACTGATACCACTTCCCAAACCCCATCATGGAGGAAAGTTGTCTTTCAGGGCTACCCACTTGTGCGCGGGTAATGGCGCGGGTGACTCGGTAATACTCAACCCACTGAACCAGCGAGATAGCGAGGTACAGCATCACGAACGAGCCCGGAGCGATAGCAGCCAGCAGCAATACCAGAACCAATCCCGGCAAAGCCAACAGCGTATTGACGATGATATCCAATACTTGCTCCACTTTGCCGCCAGCCCAGGCGGAAAGCACGCCAAGACTGACGCCCAGCACGGAAGCGGTGATGACACACAACACGCTCAGCGAGAAAGACAAACCAATCGCGCTGGCTAATCGAGTCGCCATGTCGCGGCCAAAATGGTCAGTGCCAAGCCAATGCTCACTGCTGGGTGTCATCAAGATTGCTGAGAGATTCTGCTGGTCAATCGAATAGGGTGAGAGTAACTCGGTCAACAGCGAAAAGCCGAACAGGAACAGCAAGATCGAAATACCTGCTTTTTGGCTGACAGATAATGTTTTAATCATTGTTCTTGTCGCCCCCTTGGATCAATCAAATAGCAGGCGATATCAATCAGGCCATTCAACACCACAAACAAAACTCCCATGGTGAGTGCACAGCCCTGAATCACAGGAATATCGCGGGCAAAGATAGCGTGTGCCAAACCGTGCCCGACGCCCGGCCAAGAGAATAGCGATTCAATCATCACTATCCCTTCAATTACAGCGACTAACTGAATGCCGATAAACGCCACTACTGGCACCGCCATATTGCGAACGCCATGGCGCAAAAACGTCTGCGATTCGGTTAAACCTTTAATGCGTGAAAATTGATAGAGGGAAGAACGAAACACCTTGAGTGCGCTGACATGCACGACACGGTTAGATACCGCGGCCAAGCTGATAGCGAGCGTGAGGGCAGGCAAGACTAAATGCTGCCAGGTCCCAAAACCGGCGACTGGAAGAACCGTGAAGTTCATGGCGAAGACCAAAATCAGCACCAAACCCAACACAAAAACAGGCAACGCTTTGGTGAAGGTCGAAAGCCAGACAAGCGTGGTATTGACGGCTCCCCCTTTTTTGGCAGACCAGATACCCAGGGGAATGGCAATCAGCACAGACAGGGAGATGCCTGCCAATGCCAGCAGCAACGAATGCCCCAATTGGTGCGCGACTTCGCCGCTCACAGGTAAACCACTCACCAGAGAGTTCCCAAGATTGAATTGGAGCAAGTCAGTCAGCCAAGTGACGTAACTGCTAAACCAGCTTTGGTCTAGGTTGAGTTCACTGCGTACTAACTCTGCCGCGTTGGAGTCCACGTTATCCTGACCATAACGACTGGCGGCAATGCGATACGCCATGTCACCCGGCAGGCTCCTCATCATAATGAACGTGAGGGTGCCAACCCCCCACGCCACAAGAACAAGCTGGACCAGCCGCTTTTTAATCAGCGAAATCATGATCACTTAATGTCCATTTGATTGATGAAGTAGTCTCGTTCGAACGGGTCGAAACTGAAGTTGGCTACGCGACTGTTGACCGAGGTGTGTTGGCTATAGCTCGCAATCGGCAGCACAGGGTAATCATCATGAATGGCCTTCGCGACTTTCTGACTGAGCATCAGGCTTTTTTCTGCATCCTGCGTTTGCACCAGCTCCGCAATCGCGTCGTCAACGTCGGCGTTTTGCCAGTTCATGGTGCCCCAATCACCGCCACCATTAGAAAAATCGGTGCTGATGATAGGCAGAGGATCTGCGATAAAACCAAAGTTACGTGCAATCAACGCCACTTCCAATGAGCCATCCGTATGACCGGCAGGGATCATACTTGAGTTGGTAATATCTACTTTTAAATCCACACCAAGCTCAGCCCATTGCGCCTGAATGGCAGTGGCGACGGTAGCAAGCTCAGGACGGTCCGCATAAGTGATCAGTGTCAGTCTGAAAGGTTTGCCATCGCGCTCCAGCACGCCGGCTTCGTTTAACTCCCAACCAAGACCTGCAAGTAACGCTTTTGCTTCGCTCAAGTCATATTCTTGATTGGTGACACCATCGAGATACCACTTGGACATCGAGCTAGGAAGCAGTTGCGCGGTTTCAGAACCTTCTGCATAAAGTACGTTCTTTGCAATGCCACTGCGGTCAATCGCCATACTAAGTGCTTTACGTGCTTCGGTTTCTTTCAAGAATGGATGCCCATTGTTGAGCTTCACAAACAGCGTTCGAGGGATGAGGTTACTATGAACGTTAACCTGATCCGCGCCATCAAGTTGCGGGAGCATAGATGGGTCGAGTGTGAAAACAATGTCTGCTTCACCGGATTTCGCTTGCAGGATCCGGCTTTCCGCACGGTGACCTGTCAGATAAGAAGCAAAGGGGATGTTGGCATTATCGCCCCAGTAACCATCAAACTTCTTCACCAATAGCTTGTGCGGTGGTTGGAAGTTAGCCATTTCATAAGGGCCTGTACCATACAGGGTTTCAACCTGACCATCTTCCTTGAAAGAAGCGGGCGCCACGATGGCTGTTGAATAGTTGGTCAGCAATGCAGGAAAGGCGACATAAGGTTCATTCAAGTGGAACACAACCTGATTGTTACCCTGCGCGTCGATGCTTTTGATAGAGGCTTTGCCCAGCGTACCGTGCTTAGCCAAAGATTGGTTTAAGCTGTTTACCACAGCCTTGATATCCATTGGCGTACCATCATGAAATGTCACGCCATCTTTAATGGTGAGCGTCCAATCCAAGCCGTTGTCGCTAACTGCCCATTCTGAAGCTAATCCCGGCGTGATGTTACCGTTTTGGTCGACGTTTAATAGTGTTTCAATTACCTGCATACGGGTGAGAATGTAGCCTTGTTTAGAAGGGTCCAAGCTGGTTATCTCCCAAGGACCACTGATAGATAAGGTGTTGGATTTATCTTGTGTCAGTTCCGTTGTTTTTTGCCCTGAAAACCAGAACGCAGCACCCGCAATAACAACTGCGGCGAGCACGCCCAGTCGAACCATTTTCTTCTTCTTTGCCACATTGGCGTACGAAATTTCAGTCATAACAGTCCCTAACGTATTCCTTAACGTCATAAAAAATTGAGTGATGTATTAGATGTATTAAAAGGAGAGTGCGTTAGGACGCCGGTGGAGAGCGGGTTCTCGGGTGAACATTTGCAGTTCGCAAAGTGGTTTTATTTTCGAATGACCTAACCGGTTGAGGTTCCGGCAAAATCAAAACGTTCGTGTCAGCGTGCAAAACAGCGTGATGAATCGAATCATAGATCGTGCATTGTTGTCCTTCGTGAACGTCTTCATGGTGTTCCAACGCATGAATCACAGAAACCGAGTTCAGTCCAAGCGTCAGGATAAGTAGCAAAAACACCCAAAATTGATTCCTTGTAACACTTTGAAAAGAAAGCACTATGTCGAATTATGTTAAGATGAATTGTTATAATATAACAATTACAAGAGATGTACAGAACCATTAAAAAGGTAATTTATTGATTCAATTATTAGAAATACAATTTAATGTAAATGAGACTCAATTTCAACAAAAAAGGGAGGGTGAGAAAAGAAGCTCAGGTAAGGTGAAGGGAGAAGAGAGAAAAAGGGGAAGATACCGACGATCCTTCCCCCTAAATTATTGCGCTTAACGTAAAGCCATGTTTGCCGCCATCGCCAGCAAAAGCAGCGCGAAGACTTTCTTGATCGTGGCAACAGGCAAGGTTTGGGTCGCTTTCGCGCCTAATGGAGCAGTGAACCAAGACGTACAGACGATACCCAGCAACGCAGGTAAGTACACAAATCCAGCGAATCCATCGCTCAATGCAAAATGGGCGCTACCAGATGTGATGTAACCTACCGATCCAAACAAAGCGATAACGATGCCACAGGCTGATGCACAACCAATCGCTTTCTTCATATCGATAGAAAAGAAGCTCAACATAGGCACCAGCAGGGCACCGCCGCCGATACCAATCATGGCAGATAGGCCACCGACAATCGTGGTGAAGAAAGTCAGTAGGCCTTTGTTTGGCAGTTTACGCTCGGCTTCATCATCGCTCTTGCCGCTGAAAATCATCTTCAATGCAATGAGCGCCACACTCACCGCAAACACCATGCGAACGATTTGCTCAGGTAACAAAGCGGCGAGAAAACCGCTGATAAGTGCGCCAAGCGCCACGCCAGTCATGATCCAAGGGGCCAAATCCCAAGGAACATTACCGTTTTTATGATGAGCGATAGCCGAAGAAGTAGAAGTAAAGAGTATCGAGGCTAATGAAGTCGCGATGGCCGCAACGACGACCTGCTTTGCGGGCAATACATCAAAGTGAAGCAAAATCACGCTGAGAATTGGCACAATGACCAATCCGCCACCAATACCCAGCAATCCCGCTAGAAAACCTACGCCACTTCCGAGCAGCGCACAATATATAAACAATAAAAGCAATTCACTCATCCATTTTATCTCTGCTTATTTTCAAGAGGCTGAAATCCTACACGAACAAATAAAAATAGATCATGAAGATTTCTCATGATGAAGGTGAAGGAAAAGAGTTTTCATTCAATCGGCGAGGCACGTATAAATTTAATTATGCAAGTATCGCTGCAAAGCAGCGAGTACGACTGAACGGGCAAAACTATAGAAAATTAAACCCGGGAAGACTAAGGAATTAAGTCAGATTTAGATCAGGAACCCGCTCACCATGAATAAGAATTTTACGTTCGCGATTAACAGTATTAGTTTTGATGAAAACTATCAGCCAAAAGACAATACCCGGATTACCACTAACTTCGCCAATTTGGCGCGGGGTGATAGCCGTCAGAGTAATTTGCGTAACGCGCTGAGAATGATTGATAACAGCTTTAACTCTCTCGCAAATTGGGATAACCCAAAAGGCGATCGTTATTCTCTGGAATTAGAAATTATTTCTGTTGATATGGATATCGAAGGCAGTGGTGAGGCATTCCCGTCGATTGAGATTCTGAAAACCAACATTCTTGACCGCCAGACCAATGAGCGCATTGAGGGTATTGTGGGTAACAACTTCTCATCTTACGTGCGTGATTATGATTTCAGTGTCCTACTGCTTGATCACAATAAGGACCAGCCTAAATTCAGCATTCCAGATAACTTTGGTGAGCTACATGGCAAGTTGTTCAAGCACTTTGTGAACTCAGAGGCTTACAAGCAAAACTTCAAGAAGCCACCAGTGATCTGTTTGAGCGTGTCAGACAACAAAGTCTACAGTCAGACAGAAAACCAACATCCGGTGTTGGGTGTCGAGTATCAGCCAAATGAGTCTTCACTTACTGAGCAATACTTCAAGAAAATGGGCCTTCAGGTTCGCTACTTTATGCCGCCAAACAGCGTTGCACCTTTAGCTTTCTATTTCTTTGGCGATTTGCTGAATGATTACACCAACCTTGAGTTAATCAGCACAATTAGCACCATGGAAACATTTCAGAAAATCTATCGCCCTGAAATTTACAATGCCAATGCAGTGGCCGGAAAACGTTATCAGCCAAACTTGAAAAATGCTGACCACTCTTTAACGCAAATTGTATATGACCGTGAAGAGCGCAGCCGATTAGCGATTGAACAAGGTAAGTTTGCAGAAGAAAACTTCATCAAGCCTTACCAAAATGTTCTGGAGCAATGGTCTGCGAATTACGCCTAATTACGATCAAACAATAACGAATAAAGAGAAAAGACAGTATTTATTATGAAAACACTATTACCGACTTCAACAGCAGGAAGCTTACCGAAACCTTCGTGGTTGGCAGAACCAGAAAAATTATGGTCACCATGGAAATTAGAAGGTGATGCATTAATTGATGGCAAACAAGACGCGCTTCGTGTGGCATTGCAGGAACAACAAGTCGCAGGCGTAGATATTGTCAGCGATGGCGAACAAACACGACAGCATTTCGTCACGACATTTATTGAACATTTAAATGGCGTTGATTTTGAAAAGCGCGAAACCGTGACAATACGAAACCGCTATGAAGCGAGTGTACCTTCTGTGGTTGGACCTGTTTCCCGTCCAAAGTCTGTGTTTGTAGAAGACGCCAAGTTCCTGCGTAAGCAAACCGACAGGCCAATCAAATGGGCGCTACCCGGTCCTATGACCATGATCGATACCCTTTACGATGGCTACTACCAAGATCGCGAAAAGCTCGCGTGGGAATTTGCGAAAATCCTGAACCAGGAAGCGAAAGAGTTGGAAGCCGCCGGCGTGGATATCATCCAATTCGATGAGCCTGCATTTAATGTCTTCTTTGATGAAGTGAACGAGTGGGGCATTGCCACGCTGGAACGCGCCATCGAAGGGCTGAAATGTGAAACCGCTGTTCACATCTGTTATGGCTACGGCATTAAAGCCAACACCGACTGGAAAAAGACGCTGGGTTCAGAGTGGCGACAGTACGAAGAAGTCTTTCCAAAGCTGCAGCAATCCAACATCGATATTATCTCGCTGGAATGTCATAACTCCCGCGTGCCAATCGAGCTGTTATCGCTTATCCGCGGTAAAAAAGTCATGGTAGGTGCCATTGATGTGGCGACAAATACCATCGAAACACCGGAAGAGGTGGCCGACACGCTGCGCGAAGCGCTGAAATATGTTGATGCCGACAAACTCTACCCATGCACCAACTGTGGTATGGCACCGCTTTCCCGCGAAGTGGCGACGGCCAAGCTCTTCGCGCTGAGTGCGGGAACTGAAATTGTGCGAAAGGAACTTTCAGCCTAACGTCAAAATAGGCAGAGAAAGTTAGAGAGTGGCACACTAATCCAGAGAGCCAGGTATAGAATTTATGGCTCTCTATATTTACCAAATCTCATGTGTGTTTAGTTTTTTCTTTACAGGGTCAAAGTACTGCTTTAGCTCCTCAGGAAACGGGCCAGTGCCTAGCACGTTCTCATTTTTCTTATAATAATCTGATATATTGATTTCGTATAATGTTCCCCAGTCTAAAGGCTTATCAGTATTCATGAAATCTAATATTGTTGCCCAAATATTACTATAACTTCTAGATTCAAGGTATATGATGTCGATATAAAATCCAGGTGTAAATAAATAAAGGCGTTTTGGTATCTTACGACACCGAATTTTATACACATCTATATTCCCACCACCACGACCACCAGCATGTCCAGAACGAGTATATAAGTCCAGATCTTCTGGGGGTATATAAAATGGGCGCCTAAAAAAGCCACGAGGCGTGAGTGCAAGTCCTAAGTGTCTGTCAAATTGGAAATAACGGAATTGTTTCCTATAAACGTAGATATAAATACTTAAAGCCGTAGCTAAAGCAAGCGAAATTAGTGCATATTGATAATATTCAAAGATAATTAAAGGGGCAAGAATTGCAAATAAATAATAAAAAAAGAAGAGAATGACGAAAAGCCTAAAGGATGAAGACTTCATTAATGCAATTTTACCATCAGATTTACAGTTATTGAAGGCCCAGTTATCGCGGTATTTGGCTATTCGAGGAATAGGTTCACCCCATCTTTTACTCTTAAATTCTGATGCGTCACGGAACTTACATCTATTCAGGTTTTCGGCTTTTTTTAATCGTTGCTCATATGTTTCATTGTGTAGATATGGAATGTGTTCCTTCTCCTGAAGAAAAAAACTATCATCCACTTCCTCTATCTGATTGTTTTTCTTCAAACTCTCATTCCTTCGAGTATTCTATAAATATAAATGTTCGTTTTTTACTTTATACCCAAACAACCTGAATCCTGCAACTTCGGATTTTTGGGTATAAGGATAAATATCGTTTGGCTATATATAGCCAGATGTAACCTGTGGAGTTATCTATCTTTCTCCTTTTTGAGAACTTAGCGAGTCTTTCCTTACGCCTTTCTAAAAATCACCCAAATGGGTGAGGCCTTGCTCTATTGCATTCCCTAAAGTCACTTTTTATCTGCCTTGGCATATCCCTTCTAAAGGAAAAAACCTTCAGAAGTTACGTTGTATATAGCCGGGCACAAACCGTAAAATGACGTATAAGGATGTTCCATGACAAGTAGTAAAGTCTATTTTTCACGATATTGTCGGCACCTGTTTGTGCCGTTACTTTTTCTCGGACTGGTAGCGTGTTCAGATAACAATTCCTCGTCCTCTGCCCCACCTTCCTCAACTTCAACGTCGCTATCAGGTTTGGTTTCCGCCCCTAGCAATAACCTGGTAAATTTTCGCAAACCCACTTTGTTTGATGTTGTTTTCCCTCCGGCTTATGCAGCAGTTGTGGGACTGGTGCCTGTAAACAACGGGGAAGTTGAGCTTATCCGGGTCGATGATGATGGTAATCAGATTGGGGAGGTGATCACCACAGCACAAATATCCCGAACCGGAAGGTATGACCTTAGTTTACCTTCGGGTGTCAGTTTGGCGGGTAACTTGGTGGTTCGTGTGCGCGGTCAACAAGTAGAGATGAATGCAATCGCCATTGAGCAGAAAGTCGATATTAATCCTATCAGTCATTATATTTTTCAAAATTTGGTCGATTCTGATTTAGTCATTTCGGACCTTGCTGAGAATCAGGTGGTTTCATTGCGTGGCGTCATAGATGAATTAGATCTCACAGCAGGTGACAATTTAGCGGAAACATTGGCTGCGCTTGATGAAGTGGCGGGATTTAGAATCGATCAAGAAATTTCGGTGTTGGCGAAGGCGCCAGGAGATGCCTCACTTTTCGATGGTTCATGGCGATACAGTATTTTTGATGTGTCCTTACATGATACTGATGATGGCACAGGCGGCACATTTTCAACGTCCATGGAAATCGGCCATCTTTCGATAGCATCACCCGACGCTGACTCCCTTTCGATCACTGTCGAAGCATTTGAAGATAATTTCGGACTTATTAGTCAATACAATAGTGGGCAAGGTATTGTTTCATCGTTATTTACCGAAACCGAAACGTCGAATAATCCGGAAACCCCTGAAGTATTAGATGTCAATGTTACCGCCGACGGTACACTGATTGAAAGGCTCGGTTTCGATGAACACTTTGGCTACGATCAGGGAGATGGACCAGTGTTTGGGTTTCGAACGCTGCCTGCTACGTTTGTGTTGGAGCCTGGTGGCAGTGATGATGTGAAGTTGGGGATCAATCAAGAAGTGACGCTTCGCTTTCTCACCGTCGATACCAATAATGATGGCAAATTTGACGCTGTGGATCCAAATCAAAAAGTTGGCGACGAGCCGAGCATGGCTTTTGACCTGATGGTGAAGTCCGGTACCAACATGACAAACGACATACTTGATGGGAATGTGGGTATTGTTGGCTTAGAACTTCTTTTGGATTCAACCACTTCAACAACCGAAGTCATTACTGAATCAAGAGTTCTTGGGTTTGATGGTGCAGGCAACTTCGACACTGTTGCAAGTTCGGCTTTCAGCTCTGAAATGAAGAGCACGCCAATGTCAGTCACGTTTAATGACTCTCCAACGATTGGCAATTTCTCTGGTACCTACAATGTGGGAGAAACTGGAGATTTAAACCTCACCTCTGACGGAAACACCTTGGTCGGATTTTCGTCTGCGTCAGGTGACTTGTTGACGTTCGCCACCGTCGAGCAAAATGAAAATCAAGGACAAATTGTTGAGTATGTACAGTTGATGGCATTAGGGCTGAGCCTTGGTGATACACCGCCTTCGATAGCTGGCGCGACTTATAAGCTTTATCCGCTGGAGATAGGATTTGGGAGTGGTGGCGGAACAGAAGTTCTCACGTTTGCAAATCCGGGGACACTGACTATCGGTAGTTCAGGTAATGAAGGGACGTTAGCGGGAAAAACTCTGGGTATGTTAAGAAACAGCACCTTGGAACAAGTAAGGCCTGTCAATGAAGAGACCGAGTCAGTACAAGTTTCAGTGGATGTAACGGCTAATAGTGTTGTATCGATCGAGCAAAATGACGGAAGTTTCTCGCTTGAGCTTGATGGATATGTCTCTGGAGACGGTTCAAGAATGTTGTTGTCTTTAAAAGCACTGTCAGACGAAGGAACGCAAGACGCTTATTATGGGTTAGGGTTCGTATTGGCGGTTAAAGAGCCTTAACGGAAAGTTTCTACTTAACAATTTGTTGGGCGCCGGATAGCGCCCTTTTGGGTCCCATTCTCAACTCTCATTTCAAGAAAAGGCAGCAAAAATTAACATAGATCAAGCTTATTGCAGATATAGATAAAAGCAATTGTTCTCATTATCAGCGAAGCAGTATTTTATGCGCCTTTGCAGAGATAGGCTGCACAAAAAACCTTTCGTTCGCTTGGATTAAAAACAATAGGCTTGATTATGGATAATAAAAACAATGCATCGGGCAAGTGCCCAGTCGTACATGGCGCAATGACAAACGCGGGCAATTCGAACGTTGCTTGGTGGCCAAAGGCGCTGAACTTGGACATCCTCCATCAACACGACAACAAATCTAACCCTCTCGGTGAAGACTTCGATTACCGCGAAGCACTCAAATCCCTCGACGTTGAAGCGCTGAAAAATGACCTCAAAGCGTTGATGACAGACAGCCAGGAATGGTGGCCAGCAGACTGGGGTCACTACGGCGGTTTGATGATCCGTATGGCATGGCACTCAGCGGGTTCTTACCGCATCGGCGACGGCCGTGGTGGTGCAGGTACCGGCAATATGCGTTTTGCGCCACTGAACTCATGGCCAGACAACGCCAATCTTGATAAGGCCCGTCGCTTGCTGTGGCCAATCAAACAAAAATACGGCAACAAAATCAGCTGGGCCGACCTGATAATTCTGGCAGGTAACATGGCGTATGAATCCATGGGTCTGAAAACCTTCGGTTTCGCGTTTGGCCGTGAAGATATCTGGCATCCAGAAAAAGACACCTACTGGGGCTCAGAGCAAGAGTGGCTGGCACCAAGTGGTGGTGAAAACGGTCGCTACGCAGCAGAAGGCGAACGCGCTCTGGAAAACCTACTGGCAGCAGTGATGATGGGCCTGATCTACGTCAACCCAGAGGGTGTAGACGGCAACCCAGACCCACTGAAAACTGCGCAGGACATGCGTGTCACGTTTGCTCGTATGGGCATGAACGATGAAGAAACTGTTGCACTGACTGCAGGTGGTCATACTGTGGGTAAAGCGCACGGTAACGGCGACGCAGCAAACCTGGGCCCAGCACCAGAAGGCGCAGACATTCACGAGCAAGGTTTCGGCTGGCAGAATCACACCACCCGTAGCGTGGGTCGCGATACCGTGACCAGTGGTATTGAAGGCGCTTGGACCACTAACCCAACTCAGTGGGATAACGGCTTCTTCGACATGCTGCTAAACCACGATTGGGAACTGACCAAGAGCCCAGCGGGTGCATGGCAGTGGGAGCCTGTCGACATCAAAGAAGAAAACAAGCCAGCCGACGTGGAAGACCCAAGCATTCGTCACAACCCAATTATGACAGATGCGGATATGGCACTGAAAGTCGACCCGGATTACCGCGAGATTTCAGTGAAGTTCTACAAAGATCCTGCGTATTTCTCAGACGTATTCGCACGTGCTTGGTTCAAACTGACGCACCGCGATTTGGGCCCTAAATCTCGCTATGTAGGTCCAGAAGTACCGGCAGAAGACCTGATTTGGCAAGACCCAATCCCAGCAGGCAAAGCGGATTACGACGTTGCTGCTGTGAAAGCGAAAATCGCAGAAAGCGGCCTGTCTATCAGCGAAATGGTTTCTACAGCATGGGATAGTGCGCGTACTTTCCGTGGTTCTGACAACCGTGGTGGTGCAAACGGTGCACGTATCCGCCTTGCGCCTCAGAAAGACTGGCAGGGCAACGAACCTGAGCGTCTGGCGAAAGTACTGTCTGTGCTTGAGCCAATTGCGAACGAGTTCGGTATCAGCGTCGCTGATGTGATTGTTCTAGCCGGTAACCTGGGTATTGAACAGGCAGCAAAAGCCGCAGGCTTTGAGCTGGAAGTACCATTCGCAGTTGGCCGTGGTGATGCAACAGAAGAGCAAACTGATGTTGATTCATTTGCTGTACTGGAGCCACTGGCAGATGGCTTCCGTAACTGGCAGAAACAGCACTATGCGGTTGCACCAGAAGAAATGCTGCTGGATCGCGCTCAACTGCTGGGCCTCACCGCACCAGAGATGACAGTGCTGCTGGGTGGTATGCGTGTTCTGGGTACCAACTACGGTGACTCTGTACATGGCGTATTCACGGATCGCGTTGGCACCCTGAGCAACGATTTCTTCGTGACACTGACCGACATGAACTATGCGTGGAAACCAACGGGCCGTAACTCTTACGACATCGTTTCACGTAAGAGCGGTGAAGTGAAATACACCGCGAGCCCTGTTGACCTTGTGTTCGGTTCAAACTCTATCTTGCGTGCATATGCAGAAATCTACGCGCAGGACGACAGCAAAGAGAAATTCGTGAAGGACTTCGTTGCTGTATGGACCAAAGTGATGAACGCAGACCGTTTCGACATCGCTTAATAACCACAGTGATTTAGAATGACAACAGACAATACCGCTCCCAGTGAGCGGTATTTTTTTATCTAAAAGGGGGAGGGAACTCCGGCGTAAAAAAATCATATAGATCGCTTTTCTATGCGAGGCTGGATAAACGCAGTGCCATCTTCATTTTCACTTTCATCCATATCCTTGCCGTCATCCCTTGGCGTTGGCATTCCCTCGTAGCGAATCAATCCAGCGAGCAAAATCAGCATAGCCGCCATTATGTCATTCATGCTCAACGCATCACCCAGAAAGAACCACGCTAACCCTAACGCAAACACCACTTCACAGCTGCTGACCATGGTGGTTTTCTCCATATCCGCTAATTGAGCACCGCGTGAAAACAAATACTGGGGCAGGGCAGCTGAAAGTACACCGAGTGCAAACACCAGTCCAAGCTGTTCAAGCGTGGAGGGCAACGAAAACACCTGCTGACTGAAGAGCGTGATTGGGACGAGAACGACGACATTCCCCAACAAAGCCGCAAACATTCGGGTGGCAGCATCGTGGTTTTTCTCTGGCAGAGAAAACATATTGATCACCACAGCAAACGCCGCCGGTGCTGCAAGGCAAACCAGAAAGTCTAACCAGGAAGCGTTGAAGCCCTGAGAATCTTGCATAATACCGACGGCGATAGCGATCAGCATCGCCGCGATCATCCGGTTGCGGCTCATGGTTTTATGGAAGCAAAGCCATCCCAGCAAAATCGCGAACATGGGGTAGCCGTAATAGGTCAAAATTACCGTGTTGGGTTCTAGCTTGGTCAGGCTAGTTATAAAAGCCAGCATGCCGATAGCCGAAAGCCCACCTACGGCGGTAAAGCGCAGAAATTCACCATCCAACACAGGGCGTTTTTTCATTAAAAGCAACATGAGCAGCATTGGGATAGTAAAGCGGTACAGAGTAATAGAATCCGCTGAGAAACCTTGACTCAATAACAACTGCGCCAGCAATGGATTAGAGCTGAATCCGAAAGCGGCTGCCAGTACCATCCAAATACCCATGATATGTCTTCCTCCTTCTTTCAAAGAACTGCGCTTTTAAACAACCACGGGAGAATACTAGTCGTTATGATGTAGAATTATTAATGAATAAATCTATCAATACATAAAAAGGATACATGTATGAGGCTGGAGATCCGTCACTGGCAGTTGCTTGATGCGATTGGAAAGTACGGCGGCTTAGGCGCGGCGGCTGACGTTCTCGGCGTAACACAACCCGCCATGAGTCATCGGCTTGCAGAAGCCGAGCGTCGATTAGGCAGCGCGATTTTTGAGCGGGACGGACGAAAACTCAAGCCGACACCCGCCGGGCAAGTGCTGATCCAAACCGCCGCCTCGATTTTGCCAGAGTTATCTAGGGCAGAAGACGAATTTGAACGTACCGCGGCTGATGCCAGTCATTTAGTGCGGATTGGGATTGCAGAATACTCTGCGTACCACTGGGTGCCGGGGTTTCTAAAATCGCTCGCATTCAGCAGGGAAAAGCTGCAAATCGATTTTGTAGCGGCAGCAACACGAGATGCCGAAGCCACCCTGATAACTGGGAAAACTGACATCATCATTTCTCCGGCGCGCTCAGAGAACCCCGCTTTGAATTGCAAACCCCTGATGGAAGATGAACTGGTGCTGGTGACACATCCTGGTCACCGTCTGACTTCCAAACCTTGGATAGAAGCGCAGGATCTGATGGATGTGGATTATCTCACCTACAGTCTGGATGCGCTTCCTGGCTTTGAATACGAGCGCTTTATCCGCCCATCCGGTATTCGTATTCCACACATGCAAGTAGTGGAGATGACTGATGCGATCGTAGAAATGATTGCTGTCGATTTAGGCGTGAGCATTCTTTCCCGCTGGGCGCTGAAGCGTTCGATAAAACAAGCGCTGGTAGCAGCGGTACCAGTTACCAAACAAGGCCTCCCGTTAACCTGGTACATCATCAGCCGAAAATCAGACAGCAAAAACGAAGCCATCAAGACCACGGCTGAATCCTTGGAGCAATGGTTTTCGTTGAACGAGTCGAGTTAGGTCTTTAGGCCAATTGTTTAATTATATCGGGCAGCGTTTGTGGGGGGACTTTCTCCTTCGTTATCGGCTTCTCATGTATGTCAGCTAAACATCGAAGCCTCTGCCTTGTATAAAGTCCCCAGAAACTGCTGCAAAAATCATCATCAAAGGTCAACAGACCTTAGGACCAACTCTGGAAAATCTTCTGGAAGCGCGGTCATTAACCAGTTTTGAAAGGTTTCAGCCTCTACAGACAGCGGGCGCTTTTTGGGGTGTACAATGAAGTAACGAAACGCAGTAAAAGTCGGCATTTCAAACAAGCAATGCAGCTTGGATGAGGTGAGATAAGGCAGAGCCAAGGTATGTTTAGTTACCGCAACACCTTGACCCGAAATCGCCGCCTCCAGTACAAAGATAGCGTCATGAACATCTATTTTTGATGCCAACTTACTAATATTCTGGGTTTTATCATCGGTAAATCGCTGGATCGCCTGGTTAACATCTTCAATATCCTTGGCATGATAGCCTAACCAGGGCAGCGAGAGCGCATACTCTGAGAGATTTATCCCTTCACCTTCTGCTAACAATGAAGGTGCAACTACAATGACAATTTTGTCATGAAGAATTGGCGTTGTTGTCATTCCAGGGTAATTGCCAAGGCCAAATCTCAAAGAGAGATCCACCTCGGTGTTGGTTTCATTCGTGGGAATGTTGCTTGAGTGAACTCTAACCCGTATCTCAGGGTGAAATTTCTTGAAATCTGGAAGCCTGTGGATCAACCACTTTGCCATTGAAGGAATCACTGAAATGGTCACCAGCTTTTCACGGTTTAAGGTTTCAAGCGCGTCGAGCCCTTCGGTAAAACAGACCATTCCGTTGTCAATGAAAGGGTAGAACAGCGCTCCCTTTTCGGTAAGTTTGATGGTTCTGCCAACCCGCTCGATCAGTTGCACCTGTAACCTTTCTTCAAGGTTTTTTATTTGCTGGCTAACCGCGGACTCGCTGATGTGAAGTGTTTTAGCCGCCTGCTGAATACTTTGGTATTTCCCTACTGCTGCGAATACGCGCAGTGCGTTCATTGATGGAAAGCTAGGCATCGTTATCGGCAGTGTCCTTACATTAGGTTTTGTTTCATTTCGTCCTCACATTTAAGTTTTTCTAAAGTGTTTGTGCAAGAAACCCTGATTGTTTTCGTGCTTTTGGTCTCTAGACTTTCAAGGGTAAGGACGATTGGAAAGCGCATCGAGAATGATGCGGAATATACCCAAATAATCCAAAGGTGCGGATTTAGCGCCGGTACAAACAAGGAGACGGAAAGTGAATCACCAGATGTTGATGGATGCGAAACGAAACATCGCACCTTATATGGGCGCAACACCCATGCTGTCTTCGCCTTTGCTCGACAAACAACTCAAAGGAAAGGCTTTGATTAAGGCGGACAGTTTGTGTCCGACAGGCGCCTTTAAACTGCGCGGCGCGATCAATGCGGTTTGCTGTTTGACCAACGAGCAGAAAAAAGCTGGTGTGGTTGCGTTCTCAACAGGTAATCACGCGCAGGCTGTGGCTTATGCGGGACAGCTATTTGGGGTGAAAAGTGTGGTCATTATGCCGAAGACAGCTAACGCGATAAAAATTGAAAACACACGCTTGCTGGGTGCCGACGTTGTGCTGTTTGACCCGGAAAATGAAACCAGAGAGGCTTTGGCTGAGAAGTATCAGAAAGAGTACGGAATGACGCTGATTCGGCCTTATGACCACCCAGAGGTCATTGCCGGTCAGGGGACAAGCGGGCTTGAGATGGTCGACTATTGCCTCCTTCATCAAATCTCTCCGGACTATTGTTACGTTCCCGCTTCTGGCGGCGGCTACATTGCGGGTGTTTCGATTGCCATCTCCAAGTCATTTCCGCAGTGTGAAATTGTTGGCGTTGAGTCTGAGGTTTCGCGACCCTGGTACAACTCCATGCTCAATGGGGAGCGGACACATGCGGCACAGCAGCGCCCTTCAATATGTGATGCTATTTTGCCGCCACACCCAATGCCTGGTGAGCTGACATGGCCGATTGTTAAGGGCAGTGTGAGCCGATTTGTAGCCGTGTCCGACGAAGAGGTGCTCACCTCAATGAAAATACTCCAATCTTATCTGGGGCTTGCTACCGAGCCTTGTGGCGCGATCACACTTGCTGCGGCCTTGGTTGATGATCAAAGGCTAGAAGGCAAAAGTGTCATCTGCGCTGTGAGTGGCCGAAACCGCGATTTTTCCGTGAACCTCTGAAGGCGACAGAAATATGGTTGTATTGAATGAACAAGAAATCCGTGATGCCGTTGTTCTGACGAGCGCAGTCGTCTATGAAATGGGGGCGGCTTTTCAGTCGGGGGAGGCCAGTTTTTCCTGTCAGCCTCGGGTCCAACAGATGATGCTGGAGCCATTAAATGGGCTGCTATGTGTAAAATCGTTTTACTCGGCGGATCAAACCTATTTCGTTGTCAAAATGGCAGGAAATTATCGGCTAGACGGAGGCGGTGTCTCCCAAACTCATGGCATGAATGCGCTATATCATTCGAAGTCAGGCCAGTTACATGCTGTGCTTGCTGATAATGGGTATCTTACTCAAATTCGCACTGCGGCTGCGGGCGGGTATGCCGTTGATCTACTGGCACCGGAAAACATCGATGTCGCAGTGATTGTGGGTACTGGAAGGCAGGCGAGAATGCAGCTTTCTGCCTTGCTACTGGTGAGACGCCCGAGTGAAATTCGATGTTTTGGCAGAAGTGCAGCAGGTCTCAAAGGTTTTGCTGACTGGGCAAACGAAACTCACCACATAGACATCCAGTGTTACGGCGATGAAAGCGCAGCATTAGCAGAAGCAGATTTGGTGATCACTGCAACGACCAGTCGCACGCCGGTCCTCCACAGAAAGGTTGTTCTCGGGGAAGGTAAACAGCGCGATCGACTGATTATCGCCATGGGGTCTGACAGTAAGGAAAAACGAGAACTTGAAGAGGCCTTAGTGTTGGAAAGTGATCGTTGGATATGCGATGACATCAGTCAGTCTTTGACTTTGGGTGAGCTAAAAGGCATATCAGAACAGGAGATAGATGAGGTCATCAAGCCTATCTCACTGGAAAAGGTTGGCCGTGGTGCGGTAAAGGGACTGACAATCTGCGATTTAACCGGTGTCGCCAAATTAGACTTAGCGATCTCGGAATATTGTCTGGCAAGAGTCTCCGAATCGGCATTGGCTTAACAGGCGTGGCTGAAGATTCTCCATTGCTGAAAACATCCTTACGCTTGGCTTCGTCTCTCACCTTGGTGAATCGGTACTTCGCGTTTTGCCAACAGAGAGTGAAGCCAACGGACAACAGAATTAGAATGCGGACTCATTTTCTGCAGCGACTCTGTTAGTACTAAAACGTTTTCTAAACTCGGTCGGTGTCAGGCCAAATTCACGCAAGAACACCTTCCGAAAAGCACTGATATCTTGATATCCCACTTCATAAGAAATCTCCGTAACTCCTTTCCCCGTTAGCTCAATCAATTGGCAGGCATGGTGAAGGCGTAATTTCTGTAAGTATTGGATGATGGTATGTCCTACAGCGGCCAAAAAGCGCCTCTGAAGCGTTCGCTGACTCACGAAAAAATACTCTGCGATGACTTTTACCGAAATGGGCTCAGCGTAATTCGCATCCAAATAGTCCTGTGCTTTTAGAACAAGTTCATCACCATGGTCCCGCTTTGGGACAAATTGGCGGTAGAAGCGCTGTTCGCGAAATCCGTTATCAACCACCATTTCTTTCGACAACTGCTGAGCAATGGTTGGTGAAGAGTACAGCGAGACAATTTCAAAAAGTAGATCAAGCCATGCCATCAGACCACCGGCAGTAATCACATCGCCTTCATTCACGATGATCGCATTCTCGTTGAGTTTCAGTTCAGGGAAAGCAGAACGAAACGAATCGGCTAATCGCCAGTGTGTGGTGCAGAACTTGTTATCCAGAAATCCTCCCTTCGCTAGAATAAACGCGCCAGCACAAGCGGAAGCAAGTAGAGCTCCTTGTTGCTGCATGCTCGAAAGATATTGATATAAGAGCGGGTTTTCCTGCATGTAAAAGTCATCGTTGATGCAAGGAGGTAACACCACGACCCTTACACTCTGTTGCGTATCAAGATGTTCCAACGCATTGATGCTCGCATCAAACCTGACCGAAGCGTTTAGCTGCTCACAAAGCGTATTAGCGATTGTCATGGCTTCAACTAAGCCATGTACTGCGGTTTGACTGGCTGTTGGGTAATTAACAATGGCAATTTTAATGTTTTTCATTGGATAGGTGTTGTCGCAAATGCCTTTTAAAGTGTCATTTTAGACTCTCGTTATAGGAACTCAACATGCACATAATTTACACATCCCAACGAGAGAACTGAGGAAATCAAAATGACTAAGCAAGCCTTGATTGTTATCGACATCCAAAATGATTATTTCGAGGATGGCAAATATCCGCTTTACCAGCCTAAAGAGACCACACAGAAAACGTTAGAAGCTATGGCTAGGGCGAAAGACAAGAACATTCCGATCATCCACATTCAACATTTGGTTTCACCGGAGCTGGGTGAGGGACTGTTTTTTTATGAAGGCTCAGAAGGCGTCAAAATCCATAAGGATGTGATGGCGGCAGCCCCTGACGCTCCAGTCGTCACCAAGCGACATGCAGATTGCTTTGAGAACACCAATCTTGAAGACCTGTTACAATCGATGGGCGTGGAAGAGATCCTGATTACAGGCATGATGACCCACAATTGTGTCAACCATACAGCGCTCTCTCCAGCGGCGGAAAAATACAACCCGAAAGTCATTGAAGAGTGCTGTTGCACCATTGACCCTATCGCCCATGCACTAGCAGTCGACTCTATGCAAGTACGTGGTATCGAGATGCTAAACATTCAAAAAGCCTTCGCATAACAGATAGCGTTAACCTGTTTAACCAAGGTTAGAATCGCCCGGTGATCGTCAAAGCCAGTTCAGAGGAACTGGCTTTATCGCGCGAGCCGTTAAGTCTCTTGCCAATCGGGAGCCCAGGGCGAGAGCTCTTTCGTCACTATGCGCATATTGGTATCGGTTAATGCATCAATTTTCGCCATTTCAATGCTTGATAAGGTGAAGTCCATAACATCGAAGTTAGCGCGAATGTTTTCCTGTTTTGTAGACATGGTGGTAATCGCTACCCCTTTTTGAAGCGCCCAGCGCAATGCGATTTGTGCGCTGGTCTTTTGGTAGCATTGTGCGATATCCGCAAAGAGGGGATGTTTAAAAATCTCCCCCCTCGCGACTGAGCAATAGGAAGAAAGGGGAATCGAGGTCTCAGTGGCCGTCAGTAGCAGCTGTTCTTGGTTCAATAGAGGATGGAACTCGACTTGATTGGTCACGATGGGCGTTTCAATGGTCTTTCGCACTTCTCTCATCATGCGAGCGTTGTAATTAGACACCGCAATATGTTTCGTTAACCCCAATCTATGCGCTTGTTGCAGCATCCACAGTGATGCGCCAACGTCGCCATCTGCAGGTGGCCAGTGCAACATGAGAACATCAACATACGCCAATTTCAGTGCCTTGAGACTGTCCTTCACCGACAATATGAAGTGGCGATCATTGAAATTGTCAGGATGCACTTTTGTAGTGATACACAACGCTTCCCTCTCTATAGGCAATTGAGACAATGCTTCGCCTAAGCTTGCCTCATTGCCATACATTTGTGCCGTATCGAACGCGCGGTAACCTGCCTCAAATGCATAATTAACCGCCTTTGTGAGTGTATCTCCATTGAGAGGGTAGGTTCCGAAAACCCGTTGATTGACGCCTTGAAAGCACACATTCATCTCTATGCTCCTTTATCTAGAATTGTGTTCCTGACACCGACAATTACAGGCTGTAATCAAAGACAGTGATGTCCTCAATGAGTGGCACGAAATCATCTTTGAGTTTTTCGTGGTCCGGGTGGGGCAAGTACTGCTCTCTGCCCGCTTGGTTTGCAAACGTCATCAGTACCGCATGGGTACACCCTTTGTTAAGGTTCTCATCACTATCGTTCTCTCCCCATTCAACGGCAACGACACCGTCGATTTTATTGGGGATATCCAGAAATAGTGCTTTTACATGGTTGATTTGGTCTTCGGTGGCACTCTCTATAAATTTGATAAGCAAGATATGTCTGATCATTGATGTGTTCCTCCCTTTTGTAGGTCTTCCATTTTGTATTAAGTCATTGTTTAGGCGCTAAACAGCGTGGTGTTAGACGTCAAAGCCCATTTGTTGTCTACCCAGCGCAGAGAGGTCACTCTCAACGGCCCGGTCCTGGTAATTCACTTCATAGTTTTCAGCGGCGAAGTCAGGGCTGCTTTCTCCCTTCAGGAAAGCGGACTTTTGTTTTAGTGAGTAGTCGATGTTCTTCTGACATGAAGGCGCGGCACCAATGAAAAGAACGTTGCTATAACCGTCGCCTGTGTGCTGATCTTCGACCGCATGAATAGTGTCCGGATGCCACCATACCGTGTCACCAGGATTCACTTTTGGAATTGACACTAAGCCCTCTAACAGATCGCTATGCCATTGCTCTGAAACGGTGAGTGCCCGACATGGTTCTGCACCACATAAGCTATCTTCGGGCACATCATCTTGAAGCGCTCTCAGCAGGATGTAAGGCATAGTGAGTATGGAAGGCACGACTTTTAAGGTGCCATCGCCTTGGCCTTGCGACGTCAGTGCCAGCCACCCTTGGAAAGATCGAAAAACACTACAAACCGCGGGAGAAGGAAACTCCTCTACGTTGATGCGGTGTGCACCATGAAAGGCATTATGTGAACGCCAGTCTCCGCCAAATATTTTTTCAAATACCTTTCGGTAACTTGGGTCGAGCCAACGTTCAACGGACCCTGCATCCACATGCGGAGATAGACCCAGCGTGGTATCGCCCGGTTCACGGCGGCGAACGCGGTCTGCATATGTGACGTCTTTTGTGGGGTCAAAGTAGGTTTCACCGTTCTCCTGCCACACCCAAAGGGCATTAAGGTATTGTCGAATAGCAGCCATATTCGGATGTTGTCGCGCCCAGATCTGAGGCTTTGACCAATAGATACCGAAGATTTGCGGTTTGTCAGATTTCAGCTGACTGAAATAATTGTCTTCAACATCCGTGGTTTGCTCGTAATAACCGTTCCCAACAATGTAGTCCGACAGTTCGTCATTCTTTTTCTGAACTTCTTCAGTAGGCAGCGTGTTTCGAATGATACAGCAGCCCGCCTGATGAATAGCATTGCGCTGCTGGATGTTAAATTGGCCCTGCGCCTGAACTTGAGAAAATGCATAAACTGGGACGGCACTACTGGTCGTTTCTAGTGACTTGATGCGCTTAACATCTTCACGCACTGCTTCCTGAATATCTTTGAACCTCTCCTTGTAATCAGGGATTTGTTGGCGAAGCGTTGCTTTTAAATTTTTGATTTGATGTGGCAAGTTTTCTTTGGATAAAGCCATAGTTGCTCTCCTTCATTTGGCATCGCGTCCTTTCTTCGGCATCAACCGAGGACAGTGTTGATCGGAATGTCAGTGCGTCATCTTTTGTTGAACATTTATTGAGCGATTTATTATTAATATACACAAACAACTGGAACGTTCCAGTTGTTTGTGTATATTTAAGTGAAGAGAGAGTATTGAAATTGAGAGTCTGCAACTATCCATCTTTCAGATATCCTTAATGTCATCAAATAGATATGACCTCTCAATACAAGCATCTTCGGGTTGTTTGGGTATACCTGTCAGGAGAAAGTGTTGGTTAAAAAAGAGAATGCAAGAAACAAAAAGCCGACAGTGATCGATGTTGCAAAGCGGGCAGGCGTCTCTAAATCAGCAGTGTCACTGGTCATTCGAAATGCGAAAGGCGTGGCTGAGGCAACCCGCGCTCGTGTTAGAGAGGCAATGGATGAGATTGGTTACGTTTATAACCGAGAAGCTGCGGGTTTAAGGAGTAAAACGTCCACACTGGTCGCCATTATTGCCAATGACCTAGCCAACCCTTATTTGGCCCAAGTGATCATTGCGCTAGAGACACGTCTTGATGAGTTAGGTCTGACACCCATCATAGTGAACATCAATGAAAGCTTATCGCGTCAGCAATCTATCGTCGCCTCGCTAAAAGAATACAATGTCTGTGGCTATTTGATTGTTCCGGCTCCTGACACCTCTGCGGAATGGATGCAATCACTTGCGTCGAATGGCAGTGCGATCGTCACCATGATGCGGCAAATCGACGGGGGAGGCGCACCCTCTGTCATGCCTGATAACAGGCAGGGCTGCTACATGGCGACAAAACACCTTCTTGCTTTGGGCCACAGACGCATCGCATTTGTGGGCGGTGTTGAAAACATCTCTGACTACCAAGAACGCCGACAAGGGTTTATCGATGCCATGGCAGAAGAAAACGTCGCCATCAAAGACGGTGACATTTTGCCAGGATCTACCAAGCGTCTGGGAGGCAAGGAATTCACCCACGAGTTACTCGATAAAGACGACTCAATCACTGCGATGGTGTGTTTCACCGATGTGGTCGCTTATGGCGTCTATGGGGCGCTTCGCGAGAGAAACCTGCGGCCTGGTCAAGACATTGCGGTGGTGGGTTTTGATGATTTGGATGACAGTCGCTTGCTTGCTCCTTCGTTAACAACAGTAAGGGTGAGTGCCGAATCGTTGGCGCATGAGGCATGTCGCCTTTTAGGAATCAGTCTGGAGTCAGACGGAGAAGGGTTTCAAAGCAATCATAAGGTGCTCATTGGCGTAGAGTTAGTGGTGCGCGACTCGACGCCTGCATTAAACGACATATAAGCCGCCATTATCGGCTTTCCCATTATTGAGCAGGGGAGGACAGGATCGGCGGTGATAATATCGGATGAGTTGTTCGTTAATGCAGTACCTACTATGAACAAATCAAAGATACTCCTTATCGCGATCACCCTGATATTGCTCCTGATGGCGTCATTCAATGAATATGCCATCTACGACGAGTATTTCGCTTATAGAGCCGACTACCTTGCCTACCTGCTCTTTGGTTACGTTACCTGCCTTTTTGTTTTACTGAACAATAAACTCGGTAAATGGATGCTCATCTTCTTCTATTTGATGCAGTCTGTGACACTTCTCCCTAACTACCCAGACTTCTACTTTAAAACAGGCATTTCGATTTACGTTTCCATATGGGATGGTGTGATCGACACCCCAGTGGCTTATAGGGTCGGTTTTTCCATCAACGCACTGGCGATAGGCATGATCGCATTGACCTTTGCTTTATTAAAAAATGAGCCGCGTGACAGCCAAAAAGCGAGCGAGAATCTGCCAGAGCAAGAATCTAAAGTTCCTAGGGGTTAGAAAGTTATCCTTGAGAGCCATTTGGACGTCTCCACCAGAAGTTAGTGTTTATTGCGCAGAGTTCAACTAGGACACCGTGACAAGATATTGGGAAGCAACAGGGTAATAACTGTTTGGTTGAGGACTTCTTGAACAGGGGGATAAAACGCTATGAATACAAAAACAAAGATACTCACGGAAGAAGAGATTCTGAAACAACCGGAATCGAAGTATATGGACGACGATCAGTTAGCTTTCTTTAAACAAAGATTGATCAATCTACATGAAGCGACACGGGCGCGCATTGAAGGGGCGACAGAACAAATGGTGAGCCCTATGGATTTCAGCGACCCCAGTGATCGAGCGACGTCAGAAGAGCAATCGGCTTTGGCGCTTCGAATCGTGGAAAGAGAACAGAAGCTGCTGCCGAAAATTCAACTCTCGCTCGAGCGGATTCGATTGAGTACCTATGGCTACTGTCTAGAAACGGGTGAGCCGATAGGTTTGGTTAGATTACTGATTCGCCCTACCGCTGAGTACTGTGCTGATGTGAAAGCTGTCATGGAAATGAAGGAGTTGCAGTTTAAGGATTGATTATTACACCTGGGAAATAATCTGTTCCTAATTTAGTGGATTATCAAAGCTCAACTTCAAATCTATACTTACCTCATCACTGAAAGAGGAGGTGAGTTATGGATGAGCAACGAGCCATCAACCTTTATTATTTCCTCAGATCCCAGAATGCACCGCAGTCTCAGATCAATGAGGTCGTGGAACGAATCAACCAATCTTACGGTATCAACCTAAGAAGCTTAGATACCCAGTACCGTAAGCAACGCGGTTATTCACCCAATCGATACGATATCAACACCTATGGAACGGCAGGTTCGAGAACCATGAATCAAACCCGCCAAATGCAAAAGCCAGCACATTAGTGCTGGCTTTATTATTTATTCAGCTGTTTTATATAATGTGCTGCTATCAGTATGCGAGAAATCACTACCATAAATATTCAGAGCGGTATTTTGAGAATATATCAACTTGTCGTCTTTGATATTTATGGTCATGGTAAAACCAGTCGTGGTTGAATTTTCTGTCATGTAACTTGATTCAGCAATACCGCGTGCTGATGCTTTCAATGTCATTATTTTACCCGCTACACCTTCTGCATTTACACAAGTTGTACGCGGAACACAGAACGAGTTATGAACGATTTGGTTTTCCTGATCGTAAATAAAGTATCCACGCTGGTCGTGGAACTTAGAGCCATCTGATTTACGGAAAACTTCCTGCTTATAGTAAAGAGCAACGAGACTTTGATCGCTCGCGTTAACTGCATCAGCAGCTACTTCAAAAGTGATGGTTTCGTAGAATGGGGTGACAGCAGGTGCGCCTTTACCTTGTTCAGCACCTTCCTGAGCGGGAGCAACATCAACAACTCCTGTTTCAACACTTTTCCAAGTACCGACAAGAGAGGCTAGGGGACCAAAGTCCATACCGTCGATAACATTATGGTCGGCAAATGCTGGCATTGCGACACCAGAGGCAAGAATAAGCGTTATCAATTTTTTCATTATTAATTCCTTTCCTAAGTTGGCCTTGGAAAAGGAATATAGGTATGTATCGCAAACTATTTTTTCGCTGGAACATTTTTGAATAAAAACTGAGAGCTTGAATGTATGAAAAATTAAATTAGTTAATAAACATTATTGTAGTGTAAAAATATATTAATGCCGCACCAGTGATGATTGTATCTGTAATTATGCTGATGATAATAACATATCTTGAGATTGAAGTAATATATATTTCCCTTTGATAATCGGTATCTCTATATTTCAAGTGATTAATAAAAAGCACCACGGAGTAACGCTTCTTTTGACGGGAAGTGATCGTATACCCAAACAACCTGAAGATACTTGGGTATAGATGTTCGCTTCGATAGATAGGCCAGCACAGCAGGCCTATCTATGCTGGTTTATCGGCTGCACTTATTAGGTTACTTGTGACATGGAGTCTCAACCGAGTAAGCAATAGATGACTGTGCGCCCGATAAAAAAGGAGAAATGAATTTACCGCTTATTACCACCAAAGAGATCGGAAAGATAAGCAGATATCACGCTGCTGAAGATCCCGATTATCACTGCGACAGCAATGACCACCAAGAAGGTAATCACGGCAATAAAAATTGAGCCGATAAACAGGCCGACTAATGGAAGAATCACAAAGAAAATAAAAGCGATGACCAATGCAGCAACGATCAATGCGCCAGCTTGAAGCGCCAAGATGGCAACCGGATTGGAGATTTCTTTGCCGTTAATGACAACTCTTCTGTTCATTTTTATCTCCTTAAAGATTTCCTATCCAGCATAGCATTTTGGTTCGTCCAGTTGTCAGATGACTTAACAATCCTTGATTGAAAAATAATCAGGAGGGCGTGTTAGTCTGATAAAGATCAAAAACAATCATAAGTACAGCTGGGAGAAAGGCATGAAATACACAGGAAGTTGTCACTGTGGGTCAGTGACGTTTGAATTCGAAGAGCATGAAATTAAATCAGGGTTACGCTGTAATTGTTCAATCTGCCAGAAGAAAGGGGCATTGATGAGCGCGTTTACCGTGCCACCGGAAGCCATAAGTATCACAGCAGCAGAAGGTGTGCTGGCGACTTATTCGTTTGGTAGTGGTACGGCGAAACATCACTTCTGTAACCGTTGTGGGATTTATCCTTTCCACCAAACTCTTAGGAAACCAGGACACTACCGGGTTAATCTCGGCTGCCTTGATGGTATCGATACAACCAAGTTGCCATTTGATGTGTTTGATGGTGCTTCGGTTTAGAACCTAACCTTAAACTAAACAATGAAGAAAAGCCTGACGATGTGATGTCGTCAGACTTTTTTGATCAGAAGTGATAGGCGACTGTCGCACCAACCAGCCATTGGTGTTTGCTGTCAACGATAGGGGAGTCAGCAACTTCACTGCCTAATTCTGTGTATTGAGTGGATTGGGTCAGGTTCCAGTTCTCGCTTATAGGATAAATCAGCTTATAACCTACTTCATAAGCGACTGAACTGCTGCCCGTGTACTCAGGTCGGTTGGCGCGTGCTTCTTTTGGCTGCACGCCAAAGTAGTAGTCCACAAAGTCTTTACTCTGGAACATCACCCCTGCGAAGGAAACCAAATCCGCATCGCCAATGGAAAAGATGTCGAAGTACCTCACACCCGCCAGATAGCCTTTGTAAGCGCCAGATATATCATGCTGGAAGTAGGTAGAAATCACGCCGGTACCAACTTGGAAATCAGCATTTAATCCGAGGTCAACACTGACGTCCCTGTCATCCATACCTTTCAGGAAGTCCGAGGTATCGTCATCGTAACCGATCCCCGCGCTGGTGAGATGAACACCTAGATTGACCAGATCACCGTCGGTTCCATAAAAGCGGTAGTTTGCACCACTGAAGTCGATGTTGAAGTCTTCGCCGTGGTAGCCAAAGTTAAGGAGTGGAACAACTGAGTGATCTTGCTCTTTGTAGAGGTCGCTGGTGGCAGCTACGCCTGCTTCAGCTATCCAACTGCTTTGCTTGCTGTAGATGTTACCGTTAAGAATATAAGTTTGATTCGCTGCCTGTACCGCAGGTGCAGCGGCGAGAATGGAAAAGAGTAATGCAGATTTATTCATGATTCTGTCCTTGTTTGTGCGCTTAATGAACACCGTACAAAACTCGGCTAACTGACAATAGAATCAATTTGTCATGGGTTTGTCAGCGATTGTCAGGGTCTTTGGTTTGGAATGGTCACAATGAGTTTGGCTCCTCCTTTTGCGCTTTCTTCGAACACGGCATGCCCGTCGTGTTTTTCAACAATAAGTTTAACAATGGCAAGACCCAGTCCATGACCCATATTGGCTTTGTTCCGGGAAGGGTCGACACTGAAAAACGGCTCAAAAACGGATTCGCGATACTCGTCAGGGATCCCGGGGCCATCGTCTTCAACAATGATCTGGGATGATCTTCCGTTTTGTTGGCAAATGACTTTGACGGTTGATTCCGCATACCGCACTGCATTCGTTAAAATGTTTTCTATAGCGCGTTTCAACAAGGGTTTATCAGCCAGAAGTGAGATATCAGGCTCGATAACCAATTCTATTTCACGATTTTCACGGTTGGGTAGTCGCTCAACCAAATGCTGGATAAAGGACAAGGCAAGGAAGGCTTCTTTCGTCAGTGATCTATCCTGGCGACCAATTTTGGCAAAGTAGAGCAACTCATCGACCAACTGCTCCATCTCTTCTGTGTCTTCTATAATGCTGGTGACTTTTTTTCGCAACTCCTCTGACTGAGCTTCCTCCTTGATGAGTTCTGCCTGCCATTGAATCCGGAAAATGGGCGTGCGGAGGTCATGAGCAACGGCTTGTGTCAATGAGCGGTTACTGGTTATCAATAGCGAAATCTTGTCAGCCATTTCGTTAAAGCTATCGTTTAGCTTTCCGACTTTACTCCCACTATTTGTTGGTGCTCGGGCGTTTAAATTCCCCTTAGCAAAGTCGGCCGTTACACTTTGTAACACCCTAACTCTGCGGCTGAGAAACCAAATGAGCCAAGTTGAATAAACAAGGAAACCACCCAAGATAAACACAAAGAAGAGGGAGTCGCTGAACTCGATATTCTGTCTGACTACGTCATTAGTATTTGGCTCAAAATGGTAGTAGTTCGTTGAATCCGGCAGTGTTAGCCAAAGTCCCCGGTCTTCATCGTGAAAGGAATAGGAATGCGGGATATCGCTTCCTGAAAAGTATCGTTTTACTTCTTCGGGGGCATCATTCATTGGCACGAGGTTTAGATTGTTCGCCGTGGATTGCGCGTAGTCAGCAACCAATTGCCTGAGCGCTTCATCATCTTGATGCTCTGACAAATTCGCCATTAAATCTTGTACTGCTGCTGCTTGCATGTCCTCAAGGACATAGTCGTAATCTGTATTCAGCTGATAGACGAACAAGTCAAACGCGAAAAGGCTGACAATAAAAAGAACAAACAGTCCGATAAAGGATTCGATATAGATACGCCACATAGTTAACCTGGTCTTGTTATTCCTTCCATGCGTCCGGTACAAAGAGATAGCCTTTCCCTCTCACTGTCAGTATCCGATGGGGTGATGAGGGGTTATCTCCCAGTTTTTTTCGAAGACTGACGACCTTGTTATCGACAGTACGATCCAGTCCATCATATTCAATGCCACGAACAGCGAGTGTCAGTGTTTCTCTCGACAAAACTTCGTCTGCAGAAGCGGCGAGCAGCCATAAGAGGTCGAACTCACTGTCTGATAGAGCAATGTGCTCACCAGACCATTCACACCATTTTCTTGCCTTGTTGAGTGACAAATTCCCAAACGTTAATACGCTGACGGATTTAGGCTTTGACGTTTCTGGCATTTCACTACTTGAACCCTCCCTGCGCAGTAACGCACGCAATCTAGCGAGCAGTACGCGGGGTTTAATCGGTTTGGTGACAAAGTCATCAGCCCCAATTTCTAGGGCGGCGACATGGTCGAAATCGTCATCACTTGCCGTGAGCATTAACACCTTACCGGAGAATTGTGGGCGAATCTGTCGGCAAATTGTCAGGCCATCGATATCCGGCAGCATCAGGTCTAGCATAACGATGCTGGGTTGTTCAGAAAGGATTGCACCAATGGCACTTTCACCGTGATCAAACTCCCTTACGTCAAAATCCTGCTCACGGAAGTAGGAAGCCAGAAGCTGTCGAAGCTTGGTGTCATCTTCAACAATAAAAAGCAGCGGTTTGGGTGACATTGAAAATCCTCATACCTGAATGTAAAACCAATCACAGTAGGTAGCTGATCAGAAATAGCGCAGGAAAAATGCTCGAGAACAAGGCGGGAAATTTCGATAAGTAGTTATTCTACAATCAAATTTTTCAACGCAGTTATTGAGCATTTTAACAAGCTAGGATGAGCAGATATTTACTACGATTGGTATAAGTTCTATCAAGGGGATAGCACGCTAAAACTGATTTGTCATCGCTTTAGCGTGAGAGTTGAGGGCTTTGTAGGAGAGTGGTTCAAAAAGGATAAAGTTGGCCCGAAGAAGCCAGTGTAAGGTAGGTGCTTCGGAACCCCTTATTCCACTCATGCAACATATAGCCGCCGGGATCTTGTGTAAAACCTACAGGCGCATCACTTCGATGATCCGTCAAAAAGGAACTCGCTGTTGCGGGGGAGGACAAGACCGTGGCTCCACCTATTGTGCTAACAATGCTGTTATGAAGATGGCCGCAGATAATCCGCACTTCACGGGGTGATTTCTCCAGAATCTCTGCCATTTCATCTGCGCCTTCTAGGCCAATGGCATCCATAAACTGAATACCGGATGCAAAAGGAGGATGATGCATGGCGATTAGGGCGGGTTTATCTGGGTGACGCGTCAATGCATGTTCCAGAAAAGCCAAAGCAGTGGGAGATAAACGACCACCGCCTTGACCTGGAATTACGGTATCCAGACCGATGATGTCGAGGTCTGGGAAATGTTTCACCCAGTTGATTTCTTCACTGGTCGCTGGTGTCAGATTCTCAAAGCAGTGATGCATAGAAGAGCGAAGATCATGATTGCCGGGTATCACGAAATAGGGAATACCCAAACGCCTTATTACAGACTTGAAGGCTTCGTAGCTCTCGACGTCGCCGTGGTCAGTGATATCGCCAGTCACGATGATGGCATCGACATGTCCAAGCTTCTCTATGTCCTGCTCAATCTTAGTGATGGCCTCTTCAAACAAGGTCAGCGTGTCGAGCACGCCGGAAACCTTGTTGGGAGGACAGACAACGTGCGTGTCTGTCAGCTGTATGATTCGTGTCATAGCGCCCTCCTCACTTGATACCTGCACGCAAGAACGCTTGCACGAACTGACGCTGGAATATCAAGAACGCGATCAGTAGTGGTGCAACCGACATCATTGTCGCAGCAGAAATCACGGAAATATCTACGCCGTTTTCCGGCGCTCCGAATATCGACAAACCCACGGTGAGTGGTCGGGTATCGTCAGAGTTAGTCACAATCAAGGGCCACAGGAAGTTGTTCCAGTGGGTCGAGACAGAAACCAGTGCATACGCGAGATAAGTCGGCTTTGCGAGGGGCACATAGACTTTCATCAAAATGCCAAACAGCGAACACCCTTCGACGCTGGCTGCTTCATGTAACTCATAAGGCACCGATTTAAAGGACTGGCGCATCAGGAAAATGCCGAATGCACTGGCCATGTATGGCATACCCACACCCAAGATAGTGTCGAACAGGCCCAGCTTGGACGTGACTGCGTAGTTTTCGACGATCAGCACTTCTGGAAGAATGAACAGTTGCAGCAAGACCAGAATGAAGACGAAGTCTTTACCCGGAAATGACACCTGTGCAAACGCAAAGCCCGCCAGCGTGGTAATGATGAATTGCCCAATCAAAACCACGGTCACCAGACAAAACGTATTGATGAAGTACTGAATCCAAGGCGCACCTTCCCATGCGACGCGGAAGTTATCGAGTGTCCAACCCGAGAGCAGGTTGAAATTCACTGCATCTGATGTGGTGTGAAATGCAGCCCAAAAGGCAAACACTAGAGGCGATATCCAAATGACGGCCAGTAGGAGCGCACCAAAGGTATCGAGATACTTTTCGATAAATTTCATTGATAGTGCGTCCTTTTATCCAGATAAGTGAACTGAATCGCCGCTGCAATCCCAAGTACTATCAGCACCAGCACAGTCATGGCAGCAGCATGTGGCGCATCGAAGAAGGCAAACGCCATTTCCCAGATGTAGTAGAGGATCAGCTTTGACGCGTCGGACGGCCCACCTTTGGTCAGAATGAACAGGTGGTCAATCAACTTCACCGAGTTAATCATGGCGTTGACCACAATAAACAGGGTGGTGGGCATCAGTAGTGGCAACACAATGCGGCGTGTGTAAGTCCAGCGACTGGTGCCTTCAATATCTGCGGCTTCTTTGTAGTCTGCAGGAATGGTCTGCAAAGCAGCGAGATAGAAAATCATGAAGAATCCCGCTTCTTTCCAGATGGTGACAATAATCACCGCCCAAAGCGCGGTTTCAGGTCTACCCAGCCAGTTGACTGATTCAAAGCCAAACAGCGCGCCGATTTGGTCAAGTACGCCCAAATCTGGCGTGTAGAAGAACAGCCAAAGGTTCGCAGCGGCAATCATGGGCAGTACGGTTGGGGTGAAATACGCGGTGCGGACAAAGCCCTTGGCCGATATTTTTGAGTTAGCCCAAAGCGCCATAATGAGTGCGATAGCGATCGACGCCGGAATGGTAATCGCGGCATAGAAAAGGTTGTTTTCGACGACGATCCAAAAGGTCGGATCGTTAAACAGATCCGAGTAGTTTTCCAGCCCGGTAAATTCTGAAGGGCGACGACGCGTTCCTTTGGAAAATAGACTTTCCCACAGGGTAGCTACCGAAGGGTAGAACGCGAAAAGCGTCAGTAAAATGGCAGCGGGAGTCAGCAGAAGCCAGCCATACATGTGCTGTCTGCGGCGCTCCATTTCAGCGTAATGATTCATAGTACTGCTCAACTTCCAGAGAGTCCCCCACCTGAGTCAGGTGGGGGAGACGTGCTTATTGATAATCGCGCAGGAGCCGTTTCGCGGATTTCTGAGCTTCTTCAAGCGCAGCTTCCGGCGTTTTCTGGTCGGTCAGGGCAAATTGAATCGCGTTATTCAAACCTTCGCGGACACGCGCGGTTTCGTAAGTGGAGAACTCAGCAACCGCATGTTCAAGCTGGTTGCGTGCAACCAACGCTGGTGGGAACGATGACGTGTATTCTTGGAGCGCTTCGGTGTCGTATGCGCCTTTCGACACACCCATGTAACCGGTCGCGATTGACCACCTCGCGGCTTGCTCTGGTGAAGTCATGAACTTGATGAGCTTCATGGCTGCGGCTTTTTCTTCGTCAGAAGTGTCTTTAAAGATGTAGAAGTTGCCGCCACCGGTTGGTGAGCCTAAACGGACATTGCCTGGCAGCATGGCGACACCAAAGTCGAACTTCGCGGCCTTTTTGACTGCCGTCAGGTTACCGGTTGAATGCCACATCATTGCGGTATTGCCCTCAAGGAAAGCTTGGCGAAGTGTGCCCCATTCGACAGTGCCTGTTGGCATCACACCATGCTCCTGAGAAAGAGACTTCCAGAATTTCAGTGTGTCAATCACAGCTGGATCATCGAAGTAGGTGGTGAGGCCATCATCAGACATCAGCTTTTTGCCATTCTGAATCGCCAATGCCTGGAACATCCAATATGGGTAGCCAGTGGACGGGATCATGATGCCGTAGGTGTCGTCGTTAGTGAGTTTTTTGCTCACCTCGACCAACTCATCCCAGGTTGTCGGCGGCTTTTCAGGGTCAAGACCCGCGGCACGGAACATATCTTTGTTGTAATAAGCAACAATGGTCGAGCGCTGGAATGGTATACCCCAGGTTTTGCCTTCCGCCTGGCCGTTTTCCATCAATGCAGGGTAGAAATCTGCCAACCAAGCTTTGTCGGCGTCACCTTGCATCAGGTCATCAAACGGTGAGATCAAATCTTGCTCAATTAAGTCGTACACGTCGATAGAAAACATAACGGCCAACTGTGCAGGCTCGCCAGAGTTTAGTGCAGATAAAGCGCGAACACGGGTGTCATCGTAGTTACCAGAGTAGATAGCGTTAACCTTGATATCTGGGTTTTGCGCTTCAAAGTCATCAACAATTCCGTCGACCACTTTTGTTAGTGCGCCACCTACAGCGATGGGGTAGTACATGTTCAGTTCTGTCGCTGCTATTGCGGATTGCGACGCGAGTGTAAACGCACCGGCAAAGGCACAACTCATTATTTTTGAGAACTTCATAGTTTCACCATTGGTTACGTATTAAATTTCGGAATCAGCTTTCTGTTTAGTGTCGAGCAAAGCCGTTCCACTCCTTGTTAATTTATTCTTTTTCCATCACCGTCAAAGAAGTGCAGAGCACTGTCCTCAAAGGTTATGTCTACGGTGCTTCCTTCTTCCAATGACGAGTAGCCATGAAGTTTGACCACTAAGCCTTTGGCTTTGGGGTGATCAAGCAGCACATGGGTTTCATCACCCAGGTATTCGCTTTCAGAAACGGTGCAATTGATTCGACCTTGGCCTGCCTCTACCAACTCCACATCTTCAGTGCGAAGACCCACTTTGTGTGCGTGCTCAGTGCCAGGAATAACGTCGCCATCAATCAATGCCATTGGTGGGGCACCGATAAATTCAGCGGCAAAGGTATTTTGGGGGACGTTGTAGAGCTCCTGTGGCGTGCCTGTCTGCATGATGTGACCGTCTTTCATCAGAATGATCAGATCAGCCATACTCATGGCTTCCGTTTGGTCGTGGGTGACGTATACCACGGTCATTCCTAAATCTTTCTGGAGCTTTTTGATATCTTTTCGAACTGAATGGCGTAGCTTGGCATCCAGGTTGGAGAGCGGTTCATCCATCAGGCAAAGCGGTTGCCCAGCAACAATCGCGCGAGCGAGCGCCACACGTTGGCGCTGCCCACCAGAAAGCTCCCCGGGTTTGCGTTCTTCATAACCAAGAAGTCCGGTAATACGCAGTGCATTCTCAAGCTTTTTCAAACGCTCATCTTTGGGGACTTTGCGCACTTTCATTCCGAACATGACGTTCTCTGCCACAGATAAGTGTGGGAAGAGTGCATAAGACTGGAATACCATGGAAAGATTTCTTGCTGAAGGTGCCATTTCAGTCACGTCGGTGCCTTCAATGCGAATAGCCCCTTCATCAGGGATCTCTAAGCCAGCCAGTAATCGCAACGTGGTAGATTTGCCGCAACCAGAGGGACCCAGAAGGGCAACAAATGCGCCTTCTGGGATATCGATGGAAATGTTTTCAACACCAAGTTGTCCGTTCCATCTTTTTGCGATGTTATCGAACGAAACAAAGGGTTCTGTGTTCATGAAGCGTCGCCTCCCACTAACTTCAAACGGTCTCCGACACGGTCACTCAGCGCTGAAAAGTCATCGCCGGGATGTTGGTCCATGATGATCAAATCTACGTCGAAAATACTCCCGCCAATGGCAGGGGCTGTTCGCGTCAACTTAGTACTGTCCATGACTAAAATGGACGTTTTGCAATGGGTGCGAATGGCTTCGCGAACCCTCACTTCGGAGGCATGAAAATCCAACATGCCTCCGTCTTCTGAAACGCCGGCTACGCCAAAAATGCCGTACTCAGCGCGATAACTGTTAAAAAACTCAAGCACGCCTTCGCCAAGTACGTCCCTGTCTGGCATGCGTACCTCTCCACCGGGAATGATGATGCGGTTACTTGGCTCATTACTCAGCACCATGGCGGCATTGAGATTATTGGTCATCACCGTTAAGCCAGATTTTGCAGTCAGTGCTTCGGCCACAATGGCTGGTGTTGAACCAATAGAAATAAACACCGTCGCGCCATCAGGAATGACATCAGCCACTGCTTTAGCAATAGCGCGTTTCTCAGTTGGATTTGTTGCGGCGCGAAGGTCATAGGGCGCATTCAACTGCTGTTCGAAACACTCCACACCCCCGTGACGACGGCGAAGCAGATTTTCACTACACAATTGATTGAGATCCCGACGCACGGTCTGTGATGACACACCCAACATTTCCGTGAGTAATTCGACAGATACATTGCCGCGCGCTTGTGTCAGTTCGATGATCTTTTCGCGTCGAATCTCTGTTTTCGATTTGAGTTTGGTTGCTACCGTCATAACTGCTCACATCTCCACTTTCATTTCAATCTAAGATCAAATTTAACAAATTGCCAACATAAAATGAGCGTACGAACATATAAATGTTCATTTGTTGATCAAAAGCGCAATATTGATTACCTTATAAATAAGCGAATGCTCAAGATGTATGGGTATAGAGGTGAAAGCGAGAAGTGAAAACACGCGCGTCGTGCGCTAGGTGATATAAGAATGACAGGAACATCTGTATTAATTAATTTGTTGGGAGGCGTGGCACTGCTGCTGTTTGGTCTTGCGCTGGTCAAAGAGTATGTATTGAAAACCTTCGGTGGACGGATCCGCCGTAGTTTAGGACGGTCGACGTTTAACCGTTGGCGCGGCTTTGGTGTCGGCCTTGGAGTGACATGCCTGCTACAAAGCAGCACTGCCACGGCGCTATTGGCCAGTTCATTGGGTAGCCAGGGGCTGGCAACAGCAAGTGGTTTAGCGATTTTACTTGGTGCGGATGTTGGTACCACTCTAGTGGCTAAACTCCTGACATTCGATTTAAGTTGGCTCGCCCCTGTGCTGTTATTTGTTGGTTTTATAGTCATGTCTTCAGGGAAGAAGGATAAAATCAAGCATATTGGCCGAATCATGATTGGCCTTGGCATTATGTTGCTAGCGTTGAAAATCATCGTTTCTACGTCAGTTCCTATGCGCGATTCTGTGGCAATTCAATCCTTGATGGGAGCGCTCAGCGATGAGCCTATGCTGGCTGTCATCGTCGGTATGTGTATTGCGTTTCTGGTGCATTCGAGTCTTGCAACCGTTTTGCTCATTGTGGCAATGGCTGGTTCTGGTGTGATTACGCTGCAAGGGGGAATGGCGCTGATTTTAGGGGCAAACTTAGGCGCAGCCCTACCAGCGGTGATGAATACGGTTAACGCAACACCAGAAATTCGAAGGGTGCCGCTGGGGAATTTGGGCTTCCGTGCCGTCGGTGTAGTGATTACTCTGCCTCTGCTGGATGTACTGAATTCAACAGCGTTGTTTGCGTCTGATGAGCCCGCAGCACTACTTGTTAACTTCCACCTTTTTTTCAACATATTGTTGACGATGACATTTTTGCCCTTGGTGACGCCTTGTGCACGTTTACTCGAAAAATGGGTACCAGCGAATACCTTGGATAAGGCAGACAACAAACCCCGTTATCTGGATAGAAAAGCATTTCATACACCTTCAGTGGCATTGTCGAATACTGTGCGTGAGGTGCTGAGAATGGGGGATTTGCTGAGAGGCATGCTTGATGGTGCGTTTGAGGCGTTGAACACTCGTAACTCTGCACAGTTACAGCATATTAAGCGTTCGGATGATTTGGTCGATGAGTACTACGAGAAGATAAATCTCTATTTAACGGAGCTCAGTCGTCAGGACATCCCCAAGAAGTATCGCCGCCGTTGCTATCGCATTTCGTCTTATACGACCAATCTGGAGCATGCAGGCGACATTCTCGAATACAGCATGACAGAAGTCATCAATAAAATTATCCAACAAAATATTCTCTTGCCTGATTATGAGCGTAAAGCGATTGATGAACTCAAGACCTGTATTTACCGTAATATGGAACTCGCTTTCAGCGTGCTACTCACCGGTGATGTGAACAATGCGCGTGCGTTAATTGAACAGAAGAGCGTAGTAAAAAACATTGAGCGCGAAGCAATACTGGCTCATCAAAAAGGACTCCGTGATCAAACGATTACCGTTATTGCTGGCAGCTCTTTATATTTGGATTTATTGAGAGATTTAATCCGTATCAACTCTCACTTTACGTCGATTGCATACCCTATCTTGGATCAAGCGGGCGAGTTAAGAACCAGCCGACTTAAAAATACCCAAACGGAATCGCCAAAAAGAGCGGAGCCAAACTTTAATAACAATGAATCTCCAACGTAAGGTTGCTTGAGTTTTCACTAAGGAAGGAAGAATGACCGTTTTCAAGAATACTTACCTCATTATGCGCCATGGGCAAAGTGAAGCAAACGTCGCTGATATCGTGGTCAGTGACCCTGAGATTGGTTGCCTGAATTACGGGTTGTCACCGCTTGGGCAAACTCAGGCGAAGGAATCTGCAATAGGATACGATGGCAAGCCGATAGATGTGATTTTTTGTTCAGACTTTAAACGTACGAAAGAAACGGCAGGTATTGTGGCGAGTGTTCTTTCACTTCCGGCCCCGATCGAAGACACTCGACTTCGCGAGCGATTTTTTGGTGAGTGGGAGGGACGCTCGTCTTCAGCCTATGAAAATGTATGGGAGAAAGATTTTCAGGATTCTCACCAGAGCGTCAATGGTGTTGAGAGCACCATGAGCGTGCGCGAACGTTCAGTAAGCTTAATAACAGATCTCGAAACCCAATATGAGAACAAGGTGATTCTTCTCGTCGCCCACGGCGATATTTTGCAGATTATGAAGTCTGCTTTCCACGGTATTGAACCTGGTCAACACCGTTCCTTGCCTCATCATGAAACTGGTGAGATGAAATTGTTGGCCTCTATAGGTGAGAAATTTTATTTTTAAGGCTGCATTTCTGGCGAATAAAACAGAAAAGGTTACCGGGCACTGCTGGCTGTCATGTGCTTCAATCGTTTGCTTCGTAAAGGTACCTACGGAAAGCAGTGGCATGCGCGTTATAACGATAAATGTGAAGGTCGTAGTATTGCCATCTTTTATGAAAAGCAAGCTTCCTGAAATCAGTGATTCAGCAGCGAGAAGATGAAGCGAAAAACGCGAGGCATCAAGCTGATTAATACTGGCCATTTTTCTTTTCGCCGTAAACTTTCGCAACTAAATAACCAAAACTGTTGAAAGTTCAACATAGTACAGCGTGTGTCTCTAGCGAGAACAGCGTATCACTATTGCTAGCAGTGATCTCTTCTTCGCTTTCTTTCCTGCCTCCTACTTATACTCAAAATACTGTCATGTTAAATAAATGTTACGGGCCGATGGTAACTGTTAAAGAACGCAGCCCTTTCACACTGGCAATCAATATTCTTCGAAGGAGTGAATTAATACTCCTCATTCCAATACGATCGTTTCGAGGGTCTCCCTTATGAAAGAAAATGGACAATCTACATCAATTCAAATCATCGGCGTCCCAGTAGATTTGGGGGCCTCACGCAGGGGAACGGATGGCGGTGTTTCTGCTGTGCGTATTGCTGGCTTAGGTGAGAAACTAAAAAAGTTAGGTTACAGCATCTCGGAAGAGGTGGATGTCGCGGTTCCATCCAAGGAATCGAGACCTTCTCAAATGCAAGAAAACATGCGATTTCGGAGCGAAATCCTGCAAGTGTGTCGTGATTTGGCTTTGGTCACGCGAGATGCGCTCAGCAATGGCAACATTCCAATGGTTGTTGGGGGAGATCACTCTTTGGCGATTGGATCGATATCGGGTATTGCTGATTACTACCAACAGCAGAATCAAGAACTGGGGCTAGTATGGTTTGATGCTCATGCTGATATGAACATTCCAGGTATATCTCCATCAGGTAACATTCATGGCATGCCGCTCTCACACTTGATGGGTTACGGTGATAAAGATTTCACCAATATCCTAAGTGATAATCCAAAAATCAAACCCGAAAACGTTGCGCTGGTGGGCGTTAGGGATATTGATGAAAAAGAACGCGAGTTGATTCGACAGTCTGGGGTCAAAGTCTATAGCATGCGCGATATCGATGAGATAGGCATGAGCCGTGTCGCCGACGAAGTTATAGAAATCGTGACTAAAGGGACGGTTGGCTTTCATGTCAGCTTCGATGTAGATGGTTGCGACCCCGAAGTGATGCCGGGTTCAGGCACCTTAGTTCCGGGCGGTGTGACGTACAGAGAGGCACATTTACTATTGGAAAAATGCGCAGAGACCAAGCTGATGACTTCGATGGATTTGGTTGAGCTCAACCCCTTCCTAGATAAAGGCAATATCTCTGCCGAGCGTGCAGTTTCTTTGGTGCTCAGTGCATTCGGACAAAGCGTTATTTGATCAGTCGCTTTGCTTGATTTATCGACACAACACTCAATACTCTTTTGTTTAAAATATGAGAAATCGATGCTTTGGTGAGACTGATAAATACTCTGACCGAAGGGAGGTTGAATTTTCACCGGTCTCTTTATAAAAGAAGCGTTATGAGGGGTATTTCTCTCTTGCGGAGTAACTACAGTAGAATTTCCAATTATGAAAATGCAGCCACATCAAGGCATAGAAAACAGAACCATTGTGGCGGACACAAAATTGGTAAATGGCGTCTATGTCATGGATAGACGTGATCGTAGAGATCGACGCAAAAAACGTGGCAACTACCAAGGGTATGATCGCCGTGTGAGCGCTGATCGGCGGGATTCACCAGGAATCGACGAGTACATATAGCCAGTAAGCTCAAAAACATCCAGAAAACGGTGATCTCAAGAGGTCGCCGTTTTTTTTGAACCATAAAACAAAGTCCCTCGTAACCTTGTTGTTGATTACAGGAGGCCGCCATGAAAACACCACTCACCAAACTCGAAAAATACTTTGTTATCGATAAGTTGATTATCCATTCTCTGGATCTGTGTTTATACCAAGCCTCTGTCATCATTGATGAGGAAGAGCACTTTGTGTGTTATGACGACGGTAACTTCCTTCGAACCCATTCGCTGATTGAAATTCAAAAGTGCTGTAAAAACCTAAAAGCGAAGGAAATGGTTCTCCGTCACGAAAGCGCGTATGACGAAATGGTGGGAGCACCAGCCAAAGGTGAAAGCAATGCCTTGGAAGTGCCTTTAAAGGACTGCGGACTTTACTGACCCCTGTATCAAAACTGCCTCACCGGATCGGAAACCTGACTGATACGCTCAATCATGTCAGTAGAGGGAATCCGGCAAATGTTAGATCATGGTGTTCGTAAATACGTTTCAGAGAAATTATCTCAGATTGGGCTCGACAGTGACCCTTATGGTGCAGAACCCACTCTGGTCTTTATCATGGCTGCAATCGGCATTTCAGCCATCAGCTACCTGATCGTCCATCGGATTATTGTTCGCTACGTTAACCTTGCGATCAGTAAAAACAAGCAATCCTGGGCGAACAGCATGACCAAACACGAAGTGTTAGAAAAGCTGGCTGCTCTTGTGCCGGTAATGATTCTGGATGTGTTGGTTCCTCCCATATTGACGCATCACCCTCTGCTCGCGACGATGTCAGATCGCTGCCTTGGCATTGCTGTTATCGTAATGTTTATTTGGATGATGTTTGCGCTTTTGGACGCGCTTCATGACATTGCCTATTTCAAGGGCATCAGCCGTCGAATGCCTATCAAAAGCTTTGTTCAGCTTATTAAGTTGTTTACCTTCTTCGTCGGTATTGTGATTTGTATTTCCATTCTTGCGAACGAATCGCCAATCATCTTCCTGAGCGGACTGGGCGTCGCGACAGGTTTGGTTATGTTGGTTTTTAAAGACACCATTCTGGGATTTGTCGCTGGTATTCAGCTTTCCGCCAACCGAATGGTAAGTCTAAACGATTGGATTCAGATGGAGGAATACGGTGCGAGTGGGACAGTCGAGGAGATCTCTCTGACAACGGTGAAAGTACGTAATTTCGATAATACCATAAGCATGCTTCCAGCCTACGCGCTAGTACAGAGCGCATTTATCAACTGGCAGGGGATGTCCGATTCGGGTGGCCGCCGTATTAAACGTTCTGTACATATCGATCTGACGTCGATTCGTTTCCTGACGGAAGAAGAAATTGACTCACTGAAGGAAATCCGGATCCTGCGGGAATTTCTGTTCGAGAAAGCGCGAGAAATTAAAGAGTTCAATGAGAGTTTCGAAGATGTTCACCACGTGGCGAATCTACGCCAAATGACTAATGTTGGGGTATTTCGCGCGTATCTTGCCGTTTACCTTCGCGCACACAAGGATATTCACAATTACATGACGTGTATGGTGCGCCAATTGGAACCCACCGCGGAAGGTTTGCCGCTTCAGGTTTATGCCTTTGTGAACAACACGGACTGGGTCTTCTATGAAGGCGTGCAGGCAGACATCTTCGACCATATCTACGCCATCATGCCGATGTTTGGTTTGCGAGCCTTCCAGTCATTTGGTGGCCATGATGCAGTCAATATCGGATTGGGTAGTCAACAGAATAATGCTGCGCCGGTTGGTGACCAGATAGGACAGTAGCTCTCCACTCACAAGATCTGCTTTTCATGGTAAGGTGTTGCCAGGTGTCTTGATTTGGAAAACCGAAATGGAAATTAGACACATCAGCTGGCAGGAAACAATCGACATTCGCCATAAAGTGTTGTGGCCAAATAACCCCCCTGAGTTTTGTAAAGCGGAAGGGGACGATGAAGCGCTTCATCTGGGCGCTTACGTCAATGAGGAGTTGGTTTGTGTAGCGTCGTTGTTCTTCGACAGTGATGTGGTGCGCTTGCGAAAATTTGCTGCATTACCAGCGACTCAAGGCCAAGGTGTCGGTTCTACGGTACTGAAGGCGGCGTTCAAAGAAATGAAGGCACGAGATGTATCAATCTTCTGGTGTGATGCACGTGAAGCCGCCATGGGGATATACAGGAAATTTGGTATGAAACCGGAAGGTGAACGTTTTTACAAAGGCGACATTCCTTACTTCAAAATGGCGATAAACCTCGCAAAACGCCCCTAACTATGTGCCATGTCCCACACCGAGAGAAAGAGCGTTTGAATCCAATTCCGTACGGTATATTCTTTAGTTTCCGCGTATGAAACATACGAATCTTCAAAGATTTACTCGAAGGGCAAGCAATTACGATGGGTACATTCTGGGGTAAAGTGAACGACTCCCTTGCGAAATCGCTTAATGATTTTTCTGAGTATCGTGGACGGGTTTGGATTGTGAGTATTCGAGAGAATCAACTGCTGAATGATTCTGTAATCGTCTCTGAAGACTCTTTCCGTGAACCTATGGATTGGATGGTTGACCAAGGCTACCCCGATGATGCTCTCGAAGAACTGGAATACCTCAAGTTATCTCAATCTATCAGTGTTACGGTCGGTGATGTAGAACACTGCATTATGCGCGTGAAATGATACGATGAAACAGCGAAAACCCCTCTGAAATCAAAGTGCAAAGTCGGTGCATCTTCTGCACTGATGGTGAACAATCCGATCAGCATTTAATTGCTTTTAACTAAATAAATTCATTTAAAACAATCAAATAAAAAACTGGCAAGGTGATTGCTGTTAAGAGAATGGCGTGCGTATGCAGAATGACTGCAGACGTTACGTTTACTCCTTGCTGTCGTTGTTCGTTTCTCTGTCCTATCGATCCTCCGTTGGTTGGACAGGGAAACATTTTTTTATCGGCATCCCACAACTTCAAATTTTTTACCTTCCGTGAGCTTTCATCCGAATTCATTTAAATGTGGTTTGCTTATGTCTGCTATTTCCTAAGGGCTAACTTGGATCAAAACAGTGCAATTGTGCACCCAATCTGTTCGTTTCTTTTGGGAAAAAATCGAAACTGCAAGTAATTTTCAATAAATACAGCAATATAAGAAATTGGCAAGCACATTGCTTGCAATATTATCAGTAACGCACCAAAGATGTATCGTTCGAAAGCGTTCTGACAATTTGAAAATAGACAACTAGGGTTCCGATGCTGACAAGGAAAAGCATGCCTGGTCCGAGAGTTGTCAACCTCACCTAAATCAGCGCGAAGCTGACTAAGAGGTCACACGGAGGGATAAAAGCCCGGGAGATTCGTTTGATATCTCTTTGGTGCCGTCGGTTCGTGAAAACTCAAGGTAGAGGTAGTTATGAAGTTATATTCTTCCGTTCTTCGCAAAATTTCCACTCGTCTGGCGCTTGCCGCCACATTATGTCTCACTCTGATCTCAGGCCCAGCGCTCGCTGAAGATAAGCCAACATTTCGTTTGGCTTGGTCAATCTACGTTGGTTGGGTGCCGTGGGATTACGGTAACAGTGAAGGCATTATCAAGAAATGGGCTGACAAGTACGGTATAGAAATCGAAGTTGTTCAGGTCAATGACTACATCGAGTCGATCAACCAATACACCGCGGGTGCATTTGATGCGACAGTGATGACCAACATGGATGCACTGACCATTCCTGCCGCGAGCGGCGTTGATTCAACGGCACTTATCGTCGGTGACTTCTCAAACGGTAACGACGGCATCGTGCTGAAAGATACCGCTGAGCTGGCCGATATCAAAGGCCAACGCGTCAACCTGGTTGAACTGAGTGTCTCGCATTACTTGCTGGCGCGAGCGCTTGAAAGTGTCGGCATGTCTGAGCGCGACGTGACTGTGGTAAACACCGCTGATGCGGACTTGGTGTCGGCGTTTGCCACAAAAGACGTGACCTCCGTAACCACGTGGAACCCGCTGCTGGCAGAGATTGTATCTATGCCAAACGCATCAAAAGTATTCGACTCTTCTCAAATCCCCGGTGAAATCATCGACCTTCTGGTGGTAAACAGCGACACCCTGGCGCAGAACCCAGAACTGGGTAAAGCCCTGACGGGTGCTTGGTATGAAATCATGAGCCAGATGCAGATGGACGACGAAGTCGGCACCAAAGCGCTGGAGTTTATGGCGGCATCTTCTGGTACTGATTTGGCTGGTTACAAAGCTCAGTTGGATTCAACCAAAATGTTCTACCAACCAGCAGATGCAGTGACCTTCACTGAGTCTGAAACATTGAAAGACACCATGGGTAAAGTGGCTGAGTTCTCATTTAAGCATGGTTTACTGGGTGAAGGCGCGCCTGATGCGGGCTTTATCGGTATTGAAACCCCTGCGGGTGTGTTCGGCGACAGCAGCAATGTTCTGCTTCGATTCAATCCAACCTTTATGGATATGGCAGCGAAAGGCGAGCTGTAAGGCGGGCTTATGACGCGAATTATTAACCTAAAGCCGTCGCCATTTGGTCGCTCGGTTCTAGCTTGCCTGCCGTTTGTGCTTCTGATCGCCGCCTATTTGGTGGCATCAGATGCCCGCTTAGCAGAAAACCCTAACGATAAACTGCTCCCGTCATTTGCCAGCATTGCCGATGGTATTGAGCGTATGGCGTTTGAACCCAGCCGTCGAACCGGAGAGTTTCTCCTATGGGTCGACACCTGGGCGAGCTTGGAACGTCTATGCCTCGGTGTGGGTATCAGTGCGCTGTTGGCGCTGGTGGTGGGTGTGGCGAACGGCATGATCCCCTATGTACGGGCGCCACTGTCTCCGATGGTCAGAGCAATGTCTCTGATCCCTCCGATGGCGATCCTTCCGATTTTGTTTATTGCGCTTGGTTTAGGCGAGCTTTCTAAAGTGGTGCTGATTGTCATTGGTATTACTCCAATGATGATCCGCGATTTGCAGCTTCGAACAGAAAGCCTTCCGAGCGAACAAATCATCAAGGCGCAAACACTGGGGGCGAATTCATGGACCTTGCTGGTTCGGGTGGTGTTACCTCAGGTAATGCCTCGCCTTATCGAAGCAGTGCGGTTGACGCTTGGCAGTGCGTGGCTATTCCTTATTGCCGCAGAGGCGATTGCCTCCACTGAAGGTCTTGGCTATCGCATCTTCCTCATCCGCCGCTATCTGGCGATGGATGTGATTCTGCCTTACGTCGTCTGGATCACCATTCTTGCCTTCCTGATGGATTGGCTGCTGCAAAAACTCTCCGCTAAATGCTACCCGTGGTTCCACGCGACTCAGGGAGGGAAATGATTATGGACAACTCAAATACACCCATTATCGAAGCCAAAAATGTCTGGAAAGAATATGGCGACCATGTGGTGCTGGAACGTCTGAACCTGAAAGTGATGCAGGGGGATTTCATCAGCATCCTTGGTACTTCGGGTTGTGGTAAATCCACCTTTCTGAACATGTTGCTCGGCACTCAGGCACCTTCACGCGGTGAGCTGCTTTTGGATGGAAAGCCTTTGAGCTCGGAACCTGGCCCTGAACGCGGCATCGTGTTCCAGAAATACTCAGTGTTTCCACATATGACGGCTTTGCAAAACGTCATGGTGGCTGACGAATTCGAAATGTCGAAAGTACTCGGAAAAGTGTGGGGGAGCAGCAAGGGCGAGCTGAAAGACCGCGCCATGGCACAGCTGGAAAGGTTGGGTCTCACACACGCTGCCAACAAGTATCCCGCTGAAATGTCAGGCGGGATGCAACAGCGTTTAGCGATTGCTCAAGCGTTGATGAAAAAGCCACGCATCCTGCTGTTAGACGAACCTTTCGGGGCACTGGATCCGGGTATTCGGAAAGATATGCATGTGCTGATCAACGATATTTGGCAGGAGCAAAACCTGACCATCTTTATGATCACCCACGACCTTCATGAAGGCTTCAAACTGGGTTCGCGTCTTTGGGTGTTCGATAAGCCAAGATTCGACCCACAAGAACCAGACCGTTATGGGTCGCAGGTGACGTTTGATATTCCGCTGAATGACTTAGGTCAGGAAGAGATCATCGCTTCAATACAGGCGAAAGAACAAAAGGAAGTGGCATAAGCCACCGGAAACCAGCTTCGACAGCAAAGGAGATAGCAATGACACTGAATAGCTTGTTTAAGCACAGTTACCAAGGCGGGCAGCATGGCTCGCTGGAAGTACCTGCTGGTTACAGCTTACGGTTTACCGCGAAAGACAGCGGCGCAAACCTAAGTTTGTTGATGTACAACCCGCGTAATACGTCAGAGCGCATCAACCTGCCGGACACGCTGAAATGCCAGCACACGTTTAAGCTCACCGCAGGCAACTGCGTGTATTCCGACATGGGGCGTATTTTCTGCTCCATTGTCCGTGATGACACAGGATGGATCGATAGCATTGGCGGCCTCAGCAACAGCCAACACGTCACCACAAAATGGGGCGCGCGCGATTATCAGCATCACCGTAACCTTTGGATGCAAAACGGTCACGATGCCATGTTGGTGGAAATGGCGAAGTTTGGATTGGGATTACGTGATGTCGCCGCACCGATGAATCTCTTCAGCAAAGTCTCCACGACTGATGACGGTGTGCTGGCATTTGATAGCGAAAACACCGGTGCAGGTGATGTGATTGAGCTTCGTTTTGAAATGGACACGGTTGTTCTGCTGAGCACCTGCCCACATCCGATGAATCCCTCTTCTACTTATCCGAGAACGGGTGTTGACGTCGAAATGGTGCGCGCTGAACCCCTCACAGAAGATGATGCTTGTTTGAATCACTGCGATGAAAACCGCCGTGGATTCGTCAACACCCGCCAATATCAACCGCAACTGATGGGATAAGGAGCCAGTCATGATTGTTGAAAGCCAACTTTGCACCCAGGAAGCCAAATTGAAAGAGGTTGTGGATGCTGGAGATTACTACTTCAAAGTCATGAAGCAGGGAGAGCGCATGCGCATTACCGATCTTGAAGGTAATCAGGCCGCGGACACCTTGTTTTATAACGCTAACAACACCGAAGAACGTTATTCGGCGATGGATACACTTCGCGAGCAAGGCAATGCCTACCTGACAGCAGGCTCAACGTTGTTATCAAATCTGAACAACCCGATGCTGGAAATTGTCGCGGATACTTGTGGTCGCCACGACACCTTGGGCGGCGCTTGTTCAACCGAGAGCAACACTGTGCGTTATGCGCATGAAAAGCGCTGCATGCACGCTTGTCGTGACTCCTGGTTGCTGGCAGTCACAGAAAACCCAGAGTATGGCCTGACCAAAAGAGATATCAGCCACAACGTGAACTTCTTTATGAATGTGCCAGTGACAGCGGAAGGCGGACTGACCTTCGCGGATGGCATCAGCGCGCCGGGTAAATATGTGGAGCTGGAAGCCAAAATGGACGTGATCGTGCTGATTTCTAACTGTCCACAGCTCAACAACCCTTGTAATGCCTATAACCCAACGCCGATTGAAGTGGCAGTGTGGGATGCAGCTTAACGCTGAGTACTAAGTAATACGTGCGACAACAAGGTTACCAAGGAGAGGTAAGGGACGACCCTTCACGCAGGAAATGCACCTCAGGTCTTTGTCCGGGACGACCCGGATAGATGAAGACAACGCTATGTTCAAAAAAATTCTTATCGCCAATCGTGGCGCCATCGCTTGCAGAATAATTCGAACGCTTGATGCCATGGGCATCGCAAGTGTGGCTGTTTACCACGAAGACGATGCAGGCAGCCTGCATACTCTTAACGCTTCAGAGGCCCACAGCTTAGGCGAGGGCAGTGCCGCTGAGACCTATCTCGATATCGACAAAATTCTTACCATCGCCAAACAAACGGGTGCCGAAGCGATTCATCCCGGCTATGGCTTTTTAAGTGAAAATCCAGAATTTGTGGCGGCCTGTGAACGTGAAAATATCGCCTTTCTTGGCCCAACCAGCGAGCAAATCAATCTTTTTGGTTTGAAACACACTGCCCGTGAACTGGCAGAGAAAGCCAATGTCCCTTTGTTGCCGGGTACGGGGTTGCTCGAAAGCGTGGAAGAAGCGCTTAGCAAGGCAGAAAAAATGGGTTATCCGGTCATGCTCAAAAGCACCGCTGGTGGCGGTGGTATCGGCATGCGCCTTTGTGAAAATACCGAACAGCTTCAGGATGCCTTTGAGGCAGTAAAACGTCTGGGTGAAGCCAACTTCAGCCATAGCGGTTTATTCATGGAGAAGTTCATTACCTCAGCCCGCCACATTGAAGTTCAGGTGATTGGTGACGGTGAAGGTAACGTGATTGCGTTGGGAGAGCGGGATTGTTCTGCACAGCGTCGTAACCAGAAAGTGATGGAAGAGACGCCGGCTCCCAATCTGAATGAAGAGACCCGCCAAGAGTTACAACAAACAGCTATTCGTCTTGCCGCGTCGGTGAACTACCGAAATGCGGGTACGGTTGAATTTATCCTCGACCAATCTACCCAACAGTTTTACTTCCTGGAGGTTAATACGCGACTTCAGGTTGAGCATGGTGTGACTGAGCTGATCTTTGGCGTGGACATTGTTCGTCTTATGGTAGAAATCGGCTGTGGTGAACACGCTGATCATTGGCAAGAGGCTCTGGACGTCAAACCAGCAGGACATGCTATTCAATTCCGTCTTTATGCCGAAGATCCAAACAAACAGTTTCTGCCATCAACCGGCTTAATCACTCAGTTAGATTTCCCAGAAGGTGTTCAGGGCAATGCGGTGAGTCAGGACGAGAATGGGGGCACGATACGCATTGATACTTGGGTGGAAGCGGGCGTGGAAGTCAGCCCATTTTTCGACCCGATGATTGCCAAAGTCATGGTGCATGAACCGTCAAGAGAACAAGCACTGGATAGGATCGCCAGCTTGCTGGAAAAAACTGCTCTCTATGGCATAGAAACCAACCTTGATTACCTTGCACAACTTTCCCGCATGCCTCGGGTGAAGCAGGGAGAAGTGCTGACATCGAGTCTGGCGTCATTTGATTATCAGCCTCATTCTATCGATGTTTTAAACAGCGGTACCCAAACCACCATTCAGGATTACCCCGGTCGCAGTGGCTATTGGCATGTTGGTATCCCGCCGTCTGGCCCCATGGATAACCTGAGTTTCCGTTTAGGTAACCAGTTATTGGGCAACGATGAAACCGCTTCAGGTTTGGAGGTCATTGCTAACGGACCCACCCTCAAGTTCAACGCTGACACCCAACTGGTGGTGACGGGTGCTGAATTGTCCGTCACGATTAATGGCGTTGAAGCGCCGATGTTTACCGTACTGGCAATATCGAAAGGCGATACCGTCGCGCTTGGCACGGTCCAAAACAAAGGGGCGAGGGCGTATCTATCAATCAAAGGTGGATTTGATTGCCCTGAATACCTTGGCAGCCGCTCGACATTTACTTTGGGCAAATTTGGCGGACATGCCGGCCGTGCATTGATGGCAGGAGATGTACTGCACCTCAATAGCACTCAATTGGATAAAAAACGCGTTGGCGAAGCATTGCCAGCTCCGGACCTTTCCATGACGCATACGCTGCGTGTTATTTATGGCCCGCACGGTGCGCCGGATTTCTTTACTAATGACGATATCCAATCGTTTTTTGATGCCGAATGGGAAGTTCACTTCAACTCAAGCCGCACGGGTGTGCGTTTAATTGGGCCAAAACCCGAGTGGGCGAGACCAGACGGTGGTGAAGCCGGGCTCCATCCTTCTAACATTCACGACAATGCTTACGCCGTCGGCACAGTGGATTTTACCGGTGATATGCCTGTGATTCTCGGGCCAGATGGCCCAAGTCTGGGCGGCTTTGTTTGTCCTGCCACAGTGATAAAAGCCGACCTTTGGAAGCTTGGACAATTGAAGGCGGGAGACAAAATCCGTTTTCAGGCGGTGTCTTTGGAGCATGCCGAGCGTGCGGAGCGTCATCAGTTAGCGGCGATTGGCATGTTGTCTTCGAAGGAGTTGGCATTGCCAAGTGCTTCAACCCGAATTTCTCCGGTATTGAAGGAAATCCCAGCGGAAAAATATGGCGAACAGGTAGTGTATCGCCCAAGTGGAGAAGATTTTCTGCTGGTGGAATATGGCCCACAAATGCTCGACGTGAAACTCCGCTTTCGTGTACATGCGTTGATGCTGGCGCTGGAAAAAATGGCGATTCCCGCCATTAAAGAACTGACCCCTGGTATTCGCTCGCTTCAGGTGCACTTCGATAATCTGCAAATCAGCAGTGAAGCAATACTCTCTCTGCTCGAAAAAGCAGAGGCGACCCTCGGCGACATCAGCACATTGGAAGTACCCTCCCGGGTCGTTCACTTGCCGCTTTCCTGGGATGACCCTTCCATCCAGTTAGCAATGAAAAAGTACAATGAAGTGGTGCGTCAAGACGCGCCATGGAGCCCGGACAATATTGAGTTCATCCGTCGTATCAACGGACTGGAAAGCAGAGAATCGGTGCAGGATATCGTGTTTGATGCGAGTTATCTGGTGATGGGCTTGGGTGATGTTTATCTTGGCGCACCTGTCGCGACACCGATGGACCCTCGCCACCGACTGGTGACAACGAAATATAACCCAGCGCGTACCTGGACGCCTGAAAATGCGGTGGGTATCGGTGGTGCTTACATGTGTGTATATGGCATGGAAGGGCCGGGCGGTTACCAGTTAATGGGGCGCACACTCCAGATGTGGAACCGATACAACCAGACCGAGGCATTTACTCAGCCTTGGCTATTACGCTTTTTCGACCAGATTCGCTTCTATCCTGTCTCGCCTGAAGAGCTCACTCAAATTCGCCGTGATTTTCCACGTGGCAAGTTTGATGTTCGCATTGAAGAAACCCGTTTCGGTCTCGCTGAATACGAGGCCATGCTGGCGAAAGAAAGTGAGTCTATTAGCGCGTTTAAAACTCAACAGCAAGCTGCGTTTGACGCAGAGCGTCAGCGTTGGGAAGAGACGGGACAGGCGAACTTTGTTGCCGAAGTCGTGGACAACGCAGAGACAAGCCTCGAAGTGCTCGAAACCGGCCAGTTTCCAGTGACCGCTCAGTTGGCAGGTAATGTGTGGCAACTGCTGGCTAAACCCGGCGATACCATCGAAGTGGGGCAGCCACTGCTTATCGTTGAATCAATGAAAATGGAAATAGAAGTGACAGCGTCACAATCAGGGCGCGTGGTTCGAATGTCTAGAAGCGAAGGGGAGCAAATTCGCGCCGGACAAACACTGTTAATCATGGAGCAAATCTAAATGGAATTTACGTCAATTCAACAACTGTTGGCGGCTTATCAGTCAGGTGACATCACGCCGGCAGATTATCTCTATTCCCAGTGGAAAAAAGCGCAAAACGATCAGCATAACTGCTGGATAAGCCTGATCAGCGAAGCGCAATTGGATGGCTACCTCAAAGCGTTGAGAAACCACAAGCCGGAAAATAAGCCGCTTTATGGTGTGCCATTTGCCATTAAAGACAACATCGATCTGGCGGGATTACAAACGACAGCAGCTTGCAAAGAATTTGCCTACACACCGGGTCAATCCGCGTTTGTGGTGCAGGCCTTAATCGAGGCGGGCGCGGTGCCATTGGGTAAAACCAACCTCGACCAGTTCGCGACAGGGTTAAACGGCACACGCAGCCCATTCGGTGCCTGTAAGAACAGCATTGACCCAGCATACGTTTCTGGTGGTTCAAGCTCCGGCAGCGCAGTTTCTGTTGCTCTTGGTCAGGTCATGTTTTCTTTGGGCACGGACACTGCAGGTTCAGGCCGGATACCTGCTGCTTTTAACCGTTTGATAGGCATGAAAGCGAGTATTGGACGGATCAGCTGCCGTGGTGTGGTTCCAGCATGTAAAACGCTTGATTGCGTGACATTGTTTGCGCACAGCGTTGAAGACATTGAATACCTGCTGCCTATCGCTGGGCAGTATGATGCGGGTGACGCTTACGCCCGTGACTTTTCTGAGTCTGATGCTGACATCGTTTATCTTTCTGATGCCGTCAGGATTGGTGTACCTAAGACAGAGAACCTGGAGTTCTTTGGTAATGCGGACTTCCAGCGTCGGTTTGAGATGAGTAAAGAGAAGTTAGCGACAAATGGTGCTGAGCTGGTGGAGATGGACATTCAGGATTTCCTGGATGCTGCGACCTTGCTTTATCAGGGGCCTTGGGTAGCAGAGCGTTATGCCGCCATAGAAGGCTTTTTCGATGAGCATGAAACGCAATGTGAACCGACGATTCAGGCGATCCTTGGCAGCGCTGCCAAGTTTTCGGCGGTGGATGCGTTCAATGCTCAGTATCAATTGAAAACGCTGAAAAAGCGCTGTGATGCCAAGCTGAAAATCGTTGATGCAGTCATCGTTCCGACGTCTGGGACGATTTACACCATCGAAGAAATGCTTGATGACCCCATCCAGAAAAATACGGACTTTGGTTATTACACCAACTTCATGAACCTTCTGGATTATGCTGCGATTGCGATTCCGGCGGATGACGAAACGGAGCAGATGCCATTTGGCATTACGCTGTTTTCTGACCAAGGCAGTGAATCCAAGCTGCTTGACCTAGCTAAAGCTTATGCCGCCAACAAAGCCGTTTCGGTGGGTGAGTCGATTGATGAAACCATGGTCATTGCCGTTTGTGGCGCTCACATGGAAGGTTTGCCGCTGAACCATCAACTCAAGGATCGTCACGCTAGCTTTATCGATAAACGCCGCAGTGCACCAAGTTACCGTTTCTATGCGCTGGCAGGCGAAGGCCCAAAACGCCCTGGCATGGTTCGCGTGAACGACGCTGGCGTGAGCATTGAAATGGAGCTTTGGGAAGTGCCGACATCCCGCGTGGGTGATTTTCTCGCAGGCATTCCAAGCCCGTTGGGGTTGGGCAAAGTTGAGTTAGATGATGGTACCTGGGTGACTGGGTTTATCTGTCAGGCATCTGCTATTGAAGGCGCAAAAGACATTTCATCCCATGGAAGCTGGCGTTTGTATCTGACTAACAATAGCTAGCTAGAAAAGCAGGCCGTAAAGCCTGCTTTTTTTGTTTGCTTTTGGCTCGCTGGGAGATACACTCCGCGCCCTTGAACTTTGAGAGACTCATTGTGAATGAAAAAGGTAATGCTGAGTGTGGCGCTGGCGTCAGCGACACTGCTTTCAGGTTGTGTAACGTTTCCAACGCAACAATCTGAACAAGTGAAAGTCATCTGGGACGATGTAAATGCCATTCAGGGATGTGAACACAAAGGCACAGTGATCGGCTCTGAAGGCCATTTTTACGACTATTGGCTGCATGCTGACAAAGACATGGTTTGGGGAACCTTAAACCAAATGCGTATTCAAGCGGCAGACAAAGGTGCGAACGTCTTGTACTTGTATCAGCCATTTGGTTTCTCCTCTTCAGTAACCATGTTTGGTAATGCCTACGCCTGTGAAAATGCCGCTGATATCGAGGAAACGATGGCTGATTCAGACGCCGTTGAGATCGAAGTAAGCAACGAACTAGAAGCGTCTGAAACGCCGTAATTCGGCTATCTTCAGAGGTATTTTAAAAGGTCGCGGTTACTCACCGTGGCCTTTTTTGTATCCTCGATTTCACGTACCTCTCTGAAAACATTCGTACCACTCCTTATGCAAATGATAATGATTAGTATTTGACTCAATGAATTTAAATGTTATGTTATAACGTAGCAATCATGAGTTGGAGGGCATTATCATGAAACCAGGTATCCATCCTGAATACAGGACTGTGGCGTTCCACGACACAGGCGCAAACGAATACATTCTTGTCGGTTCGACAGTACAAACCAAACGTACGGTGGAGTTGGATGGCAAAACCTATCCCTATGTGACGCTGGATGTTTCATCGCATTCGCATCCTTTCTATACCGGTAAACAAAAAATGGCGAAGCAAGATGGTCGCGTGGCGCGATTCAATCAACGCTTTGGTGGCAAAAACCTGAAGGCAGGGAAGTAAACGATGCAAGTATTGAGTTCACTGAAAAGTGCAAAGAACCGAAGCAAAGATTGTCAGGTGGTGAAACGTCGTGGACGTCTCTATGTGATTTGCAAATCCAATCCGCGCTTCAAAGCGGTTCAGGGAAAAGTGAAAAAGAAGAAGTAGTGCAATCAAATGTACGTTTTTTGGCTTAAAAAGCCTGAATCCAAAAGGGTTCAGGCTTTTTCTCTGTGTCGGCTACATTGCTAGGATCAAATTGCTTTGGCTAGCCCGTTCGCTAATCGACTTACCGCTTCAGCCAATTCTGATGGTGTTGCGTTAGTGAAGTTCAGACGGAGCGCCGCTTTTGCTGTCTCGGGTTGTGGATAGAAAACAGGGCTTGGCACCACAGCAACGCCATCTTTCAGTAACTCTTTCGCCAATTTGAAGGTGTCGCAGTTTGGTAGAGTGACCCAAACAAACATGCCACCATCGACGGGCTTAATATCACAACCCTCCGGCAGTCTATCTTGCAACTCTGAATACAGGGTTTCGTAACGCGATTTGTAAAGAGCTCGAATAGTATCAATGTGATAGTCAAAGTTGTCGTGTTTGAGAAGACCCAATAGCAATGCCTGCATTGGCACACTGGAGTGAAGATCTGCGCCTTGTTTGATTTTGATAAGCGGTTCCAGGTAGCTGCGTTTGCCGCTCACTATCCCCACGCGCAATCCTGGTGATGCAATTTTAGAGAAGGAACGGAGCACGATAGAGTGCTGTGGACAAAAGTCAGAAACCAGTGGAATCGGCTTGCCTGAAAAACGCAATTCACGGTAAGGGGCGTCTTCAATCAGTGCAACATTGTATTGCTCGCAAAGCGCCGCCACTTGTTTGCGGGTTTCTAATGACCAACAAACACCGGTTGGGTTGTGGAAGTCTGGTACTGCATAGAACATTTTTGGAGATTGCTCATAAAACACGGTGCGCAGCGCTTCGATGTCAGGGCCATACTCGGTTTGTGGAACAGTGACGATATCTGCCTGCACCAGACCGAATACCTGCATTGCACCCAGATAGCTAGGTGCTTCCATCACTACTTTATCGCCAGGGTTAACGTAAGCGCGGGCAATCAGGTCTAACCCCTGCTGAGAACCCGTGCAAGCCATAGCAATATGTGTATCAGGCAATTGGAAGTAATCAGTCAGAAAATTTAGTAGTGGGGGGTAACCCGCTGTAGCACCATACTGAAAGACTTCCGGCATATCAGAAAGATTTTCCAGAGTCGGCTTCATCAGATCGATGGGAAAGGTCTTTTCATCAGGCAGGCCACCTGCCAGTGAAATAACATTCTTATCTGACGCAGCAGCAAGAATTTCACGAATGTATGACGATGGGGTCTGTTGAAGAGACTTAGCGATTTCCATGTTTGCACCTGATTGAGTTTTTATTATTCATTCCGCCGACAATGGGGATACCAATCATCTTACTCCTCGTTGATTGTTTTAGTATGTCCATTTATGCTCTTAAACATGTCTATTTATGCTATTTCCAATAATGAGCCAACAGCATATTTCGCGCATCAATGATGTGCTCTATTACATCCACAAAGATATCAGCCGTGATTTACCCGCAAGAGAACTTGCTGATGTGGCCGCGTATTCAGAGCAACATTTTCACCGCATCTTCAAAAGCGTGGTGGGCGAATCGATTCATCAGTACATTCGACGTACACGTATGGAATACGCTGCAAACCAGCTGATGTTTGACGCAGGATCATCTGTGCTTGAGATTGCCAATAAATGTGGCTTTAACTCGGTGTCTTCCTTCAGTCGTGCGTTCAAAGCCACGTTTCATGTCGCACCGGGGGAGTGGCGAAGGCATGAGCTGGAAGGTGACGAAAAGCCTTACTTACGTGACCCAGAAGTGGCGGCGGGTTATCACAGAGTCTCAACCCGACAACTACCGGAACCCAAAATCGTAGAAGTGCCAGAGCGTTTCGCAGCATATGTTCGTCATGTTGGTTATAACCGCTCTATCAAGAACGCTTGGCGGGTGATTAAAGCTTGGGCGAACGAAGAAGGACGAGATGACACTATTCAGTTTGGCTTGCATCACTCAAACCCAGCATGGGTTGAGTTGGATAAATGTCGCTATGTGGCCTGCATTGCCATTGATAAGCCCATAAAAGTACGGGCGGTAGTCAACCAGTTGGTGATTCCGGGCGGATTACACGCGGTATTCCGACTGAAAGGTGTTTATGGCGAATTACTGCCACAAATTAGTAAGGTGTTGGAGCAGTGGCTTCCTGCTTCTGGCTTCAAACTGAATTCAACGCCCGCGTACGTGCACTATCACAAGAATCATTTTCTCAATGAAGACGAACGGTTCGAACTAGATTTTTATCTACCAATCAGCTTTTACTAGACGTGATGCAGTTTACAGAAAGCCGCCAAGCATGGCGGCTTTCTACTATTATTTTTGTCTCTTGTATAAGTTATCTGTGGTTATGCAGCTTTCCATTTGCCACTGTTCACCAAGCTATCGGTGACTTTATCAACGGCTTTCTTGGCGCGGCTGACGATTTCATCGACGTCTCCACGATTAACTACCAAAGGTGGCGCAAATCCCAGAATATCGCCATGTGGCATTGCCCTCGCAATAAGCCCTTGCTCAAGACAGGCTGCGGCGATTTGTGGCCCTACTTTGAGGTTAGGATCAAAGTGCTCACGCTTGTATTTGTTGCTCGAAAATTCAAGAGCATGCAGCAAACCAATGCCACGGCTTTCACCCACTAAAGGATGATTGGCAAACGTCGCCTGCATTTGCTGTTGGAAGTAAGCACCCGTATCCCTTGCGTTGGTGGTCAGGTTCTCGCGCTCGATAATATCGAGGTTGCAAAGTGCTGATGCTGCACCGAGTGGATGGCCCGAATAGGTATAGCCATGACCAATCGCGCCCCATTGGTCTGTACCGTCTTCAAGCACTTTCCAAACACGTTCACCAACCATGACTCCAGAAAGTGGTTGATAGGCGGATGTCAGGCCTTTGGCGACGGTGATTAAATCTGGCTTCATTTCATACATGATCGAACCGAAATCTGCACCGAGACGACCAAAACCACACACCACCTCATCTGAAATCAGCAGGATGTCATATTTATCCAGCACTTTGCGGATTTCCTGCCAGTATCCCTCTGGTGGTGGAACAATGCCGCCCGTTCCCAACACAGGTTCTCCAATCATGGCAGCCACTGTGTCTGGGCCTTCACTGAGGATCATCCTTTCAAGCTCGTCAGCGCAATGCTTCGAGAATTCTCGTTCTGTCATACCACCGTCTTCACGGCGGTAGTAATAGGGTGCGAGGGTGTGTTTGATGCGCTCGAGCGGTAGATCAAAATGTGCATGGAACACAGGAAGTCCAGTCAACGAGCCTGATGCGATACTTGAACCATGGTAACCACGGTCACGGGAGATGACTTTCTTCTTCTCTGGCAACCCACGTGTGTTGTTGTAGTACCAAACCAGTTTGAGCTGAGTTTCATTCGCATCGCTACCAGACATGCCATAATACACTTTGCTCATGCTCTGGCCGGCCATTTTTAAAATACGTTCTGAGAGCGTAATAAGAGCTTCATTCGTGTGACCGACATAGGTGTGGTAGTAGGCGAGCTTTTTGGCCTGCTCATAAATCGCTTCAGCCATTTCTTCACGTCCATACCCAATGTTGACGCAATATAGGCCAGCAAAACCATCAATTAACTCAACGCCTTCAGAGTCCTGAATACGAATGCCTTTCGCATTGGTGATAATGCGGCCAGCCATTTCGCCGTGAGCATATTGTTTGAGGTGTGTTGAAGCATGGAAGACGTTCTGACGGTCTATCTCAAGCAGCGCTTTGGTATCAATATTGTTCATGTTTAAGTTCCTCTTGGGGTCAACAGACCCTAGCATCCGCTGGCAGTATCGAGGCCGCCCAGACAGTAATATTTAATTTCGCTGTATTCATCGAAGCCATGACGGCTGCCTTCGCGTCCAAGGCCGGATTGCTTTATGCCACCGAAGGGAATAGGGTGTCCCGTCATCTTGACGCTATTCACGCTGACCATGCCGAATTCAAGGCCTCGCATCAGCTTCCAGATATCGCGAATATCATGACCGTAGATATAAGCTGCCAAGCCGTATTCCGTGTCGTTGGCAGACTCAATTAAGGCGTCCAAATCGTCATAGGCCAGCACGCCAGCCACCGGGCAGAAGTTTTCTTCGCGGAATACCGCCATATCTGGTGTGACGTTGGTGAGCAGTACTGGATTAAAAAAATTCGCGCCTGGCACTTTCTTGTGACTGGTAGCGATCAAGGTCGCACCTTTCTTCAATGCGTCATCTACCAGTGTTTGCGCCTTCTCAGCTGCTTGAGCATTGATGAGAGGACCAATATCCGTGGTCTTCTGCATGCCGTTACCCACTCGCAACTTTTGCATCTCGGTAGCGAAGGCATCAATAAAAGCATCGTAACGTTGGTGAGGTATATAAATGCGATTAGCCGCGAGGCAATCCTGCCCAGAGGTTTGAAATTTGGCGTCAATAGCTGCTTTAGCCGCCTGTTTGATGTCCATATCCGGCAGCACAATGAAGGGGGCATTACCGCCCAATTCCATTGAACACTTTTTCACAGTGTTTGCGCTTTGCTGAAGCAGTAGTTTCCCGACCCTTGTTGAGCCGGTAAAAGAGAGTGCTTTGACCTTCTCTGAGGCGCACAGCACTTCGGAGATCATTGGGGCATCACCAGTGACAATATTGAAGACGCCGGCTGGAATACCTGCGCGCTCGGCTAATTCAGCCAAAGCGAGGGCAGAGAAAGGGGTTTCGTTTGCGGGTTTCACCACAACGGTACAGCCAATCGCGAGTGCCGCAGCGGCCTTTCGCGTGATCATCGCGTTGGGGAAATTCCATGGTGTGATAAGAGCTGCGACACCAATAGGCTCTCGCAGTGTAGCTAACTGCGCGTTTGGAATATGGCTTGGCATGGTTTCGCCATATGACCGTTTGGCTTCTTCAGCAAACCAACTCACAAAGGAGGCGCCGTAGTCAATTTCTCCACGGGCTTCATCTAGGGTTTTCCCTTGCTCCAGTACCATTAGATGAGCGAGATCTTCACGGTTATCGAGCAACAAGTCGTGCCACGCCATCAGTTTGGTGGCGCGCTCTTCTGCGGACAGTGCGCGCCATTTCTTGAACGCTTTGTCTGCGGTATTGATGGCACTTTCTATCTGCGACTTACGAAGCGCTGTGACGTAACCAATCACGTCGTCATCTGCTGGATTGGTTACCGCGATATCTTTGTTACCTGCAATCCACTTACCGTTGATGTATGCGAGTTGACGGAACAGTCGGGCATCACGGAGATGAGTGAGCACCGCATCTGTGGCTTTCCCATCATGGGGTAAATTTAACGCGGCCATACGTTGACCTCCCAAGACTAAATGATGTTCTCAGTAAAACTCTAAGCCAGCATCTGGAAATGGGTTTTCTGTATGAGGGGGCTATGGTTGGCGATTTTTTGGATTTTCAGCCGAAAACTTAGTATTTTTTCTGTTACGGATTTATTTGTTTGAAAAGTCGGGAATATGTTTGCTGCTATTCGGCAAGGTTTTCATCGATGTCGAGTGATTGCGGTGTTTGTTTGATGGTTTTGGTAACGATGTAGGTGTAGTAGCGTTCTATGCCTAGATCTGACATCAGCCAACTATCAATCAGGCGTTGATACTGGTCGATGTCCATTGCCATAACACGGATGATGTAATCAACGCCGCCACCTGTGGCGAAACAGTCTGCCACTTCGGGGCAATCCTGCATGGTTTGTTCGAAACGCTGAAAACTCCTTGCGTTATGCTTGCCAAGGGTAATTTCTACCAACACTGCGGTCCTCTTGGCAAAGATGTCAGCATTGATTCTTGCACCATAGCCTTCGATGATACCTGCTTCTTCAAGGCGCTTTACGCGTTCCCAGCAAGGACTGACCGACAAGTTAATGGAATCCGCCAGGTTGGATTTGGTGATTCTTCCTTCTCTGGATAATATTTGCAGAATCTTTATGTCGTATCGATCTAGCTTCATTTATTACTCCCCGAAAAATAAAGAAAACCACGCTATAAGCGTGGCATATAGACAGAGGTAGAAGCGAGATTTATTCGATGGGCTTGGCAATAACCGCAAAAGTATCGCCAATACCGATGTTCGAAGCGTGTCTTCTGGCTGCTAAGATGCCATCTGTGGTAGCACAATAATAGGCGGGTGCTTGTCCAGTTCGCTCTGTGGAATAGATACGTGCTATCAGATCCCCATCTTTTATCTGACTCCCAAGGTTTACGCACATTTCAAGAATGCCATTGTGTTCGCTTTGCAGATAGGCGTCTTTGTCAGGAATCTCTAGAGCGACTGGTTCGTCAGGTGGGTCGATATAATTTTTTTGGAGGATGCCGCTGTAAACCAGAAAGTTATGAATGCCGCGGTCAGCGATTGCAATGGTCTCTGGTGTTGTTGTACCACCACCACGAAGCTCCGTGGTCACGAAAACCTTTCCCTGTGATTCTACAGCTGTGTCAAATAGCTTTGTGGCATCCAACTCTTCCATGTAAAAAGTATAGGGTGCACCAAACAAGCGTGCGCCCTCAGAGCATCGAAACTCCTGTGCTTTATTTCTAAGGTGGTGAACGGCTGCAAAAGGGATGATGTCCAGCGTCTTTCCTCCTGAATGGATATCCAACGCTGTATTGCACATGGGGATAAGGTGGCGGGTGAAATAGTCAGCCATGCGTTCAGTTATACTGCCATAAGGGTGACCAGGAAAGGCACGGTTCATATTGCCGTTATCTATGGGGGAAACCCTAGATGATGCTTGCACCGCAGGAATATTCATCATCGGAATAATGATGACCCGTCCCCGGATCTGGTTTGGCTTCAGTTTATTGCTGAGTTTGAGCAGTGAGGTGATACCTTCGTACTCGTCGCCATGGTTTCCGCCCGTCAGCAGTGCCGTTTGTCCATCGCCGTTTTTAACGACGGTGATAGGCGTCATGATAGCGCCCCAAGCGGATTTATTATGCGAGTAGGGGAGTTTCAAAAAACCATGTTGAACGCCATCTGCATCGAAATCAACAGTGGGAGATACAGAACTTGGCGGTAGTTTAGACATGACAAAAGAATCCGTTTTTCATTCAATGTTTAACAAATAGCTGGCGAGGGAACTCACAGAGTGTCTCAGCTCCGCACTTTGTGATCACGATGCTTTCAGTGGTCTCCATTCCCCAGTCATCCATCCACAATCCAGGCATAAAGTGAAACGTCATGCCCTCTTTCAATACAGTACTGTCCGTTGGGCGGAGGCTCATGGTTCTCTCCCCCCAATCTGGCGGGTAACTGAGTCCGATCGGATAACCACAACGAGATCCTCCGCGATCAAAGCCGTATTTCTCCATCGTGGCGTTTAGTGCCGCTGCGACGTCTCCGCAGGTATTACCGGGTCTTGCAACTGCCATACCTGCCTCTAAGCCTTCATTGAGCGCATCATTGGCGCGTTTGAAATGGTCTTCTGGCTCACCGAGATAGATAGTGCGGGAAAGCGGGCAGTGGTATCTGCGGTGAACCCCTGCCATTTCGATAAAAGTGCCTTCACCGGTTCTGAAAGGTCTGTCATCCCACGTCAAATGTGGTGCTGACGCGTCTACACCAGAAGGCAACAGCGGGACAATCGCAGAATAATCGCCAAAGTGCCCGTCATGTCCCATTACGGCATGCTTGTTGATTTCAGCGACGAGAATATGTTTTGGCAATCCGGGCTCGATAAGTTCGTAAGCGACGCGGTGCATGTTTTCGACGATCCTTGCTGCAGCTCGCATGTAGTAAAGCTCTTGCTTAGATTTTTCCGCACGACACCAATTGACCAAGCCAGTTGCATCAGCAAAGGAGGCATTGGGGAGATTTTCTTGCAAAGATTCATACGCAGTGGCACTGAAGTAGTAATTATCTTTTTCAACACCAATACGTCCTCTATCCCAGAGCTTTTCATACAGCACCGAATTGGCAAGATATTCCATGGGATGAAGGGGAGGATTCATCACATAGTCATCAGGGTAGCCAACAACATTTTGGTGACTCATGTAAACAGTGCGGCGAGCACCGTTAGCATCCTGGTTTCTACCAAACCAAAGCGGATCGCCAGTATGACCGATGACCACGCATTGAGGGACGTAGAAAGACCAGCCATCGTAACCAGTTAGCCAAGCCATGTTCGAAGGGTCGTGAATGATAAGCAAGTCCAATTCATGGTTTTCCATGGCCGCACGAACTTTTGCCAGCCGGGCGCTGAACTCATCAAGCGTAAAATTAAGCACAACGTCACTCATGCCCCATGCTCCTTTTGGTACCGCCCCTGCAGGACGAACGTTGACATTCAGAGTCATCGCCAGTTATCACGTTGGGCCTTGTTGGGGCGACTTGTCGCTCAGGCCAGAAAACTGTTTTGCCTCTCAGCTTTGTGCTACCCGTTTTCATTTTTGCTGTGCGGGCGCACGGCTACTTTTGTACCTTTTTGTATTGCTATTCTTATGCAAACTCTCGGAGACCTGCGTCTTCAGTCTGTTTGGTATGGTGCAAGTTATTTGCATCTCATTACTTACACTTACACCACTGTTTAAAAAACAGTCAATAATAAATTGCTCAATAGTTCGGGCTTTTAACAGAAATTACGCCTGAACGCGGCTAAAAATCTCGATTTCTCGTTGTTGATACGTAGCCGTGGAAAGTTCTGATCTTCGCGGCTAGTTGATATTAACGAGGTTAAATTTTTATCGAACTCGATACGGTTCAAAGATATAGCGAGTCTAATGCGGTAGTATTGAGCCCTCATCTTTTTCCAAAGCCTATGGAGCGAAAGCCAATGCTGAATTGCTAATCACCTCAAATTTATGCCTTTGTTTTTTTGTTTAATTTTATCTGGTGATGACGCGTTCCATCGTGGTTGGCTTTGTTGTTCTGTTTATACCCACGCTTACCCTCTGATATACCTTGATCGCCAAACATGGAGCCTAATATGGAAAAACTTCCCGGCGGTCGAGCTGGTGTTTATCGGGCTAACAATCACGTTATACGCCCCGCAAACGAAACCACTCCATTACTTCACCGCTTATTGAATCACCTACATCAACAAGGCTTCCATCACTGCCCAAAGCCGATTGCAATAGACTCAGAACATGAAAGGCTCAGTTTTTTGGAAGGGCGGGTTTATAACTATCCGCTTCAAGGCCATATCGCATCGAAGCGGGCTTTAATCAGTGCAGCGAGGCTGTTGAGACAAATGCACGATGTCTCTGTTTCGTTTGTCGACGGTTTAGGTGGGAATGAAAATTGGATACTTCCGGTAAGGGTACCCACAGAAGTTATTTGCCACGGTGATTTCGCGCCATATAACCTAGTTCTCAATGGAGAGGAAGCGGTGGGCATCATCGATTTTGATACTGCTCATCCAGCACCGAGGACTTGGGATTTGGCGTATGCGCTTTATTGTTGGGCACCTTTCAAAACTCATGCTTTTGATAAATTGGGTTCTTTGAATGAGCAGATAGACCGTGCGGGAATCTTCTGTGAAGCTTATGGTGTAACAAAAGACGCATTATGCGTGTTGCCTGATGTCATGATTGATAGGTTAGAGGCTTTGGTTTCTTTTATGAAAAGTGAAGCTGATAAAGGGAATGAGGCTTTTCAGAAAAACTTAGACGATGGGCATCACTTAGCCTATGAAAAAGATATTCAATATATTTCTCAAAACAAGCAAAAGATTTTAACTTATTTGAGTAAATAAATTAACCACTCTTGTGTGGAAAAATGGCAGGTATGTATACACCCAAACAACCTGAAGATACCGGTTTCTGCTAGTTTGACTGGCGTCGTGATAACGGCGTCAGTCAACTCGCTCGAAGGGAGGGCAGCTTTAGGTCGTTTGGGTATATATAGGTGATTTTTCTGTCATTATTTCTTGGTTGTTATGAATGAATTATTTTATTAACAATAAATGATTTTTTTCATCAAGTTAGCATGTGAATTCCATCTGTTTTTAATTGAGAGCATCTAATCTCACATATATAATCCCGCATCTTTTTTGGCCCTGCACCGAGAACAAACTCATTAACATGTGGAAACTGCCTTCTTTGAGGCCTTACTACGACACCTATGTCCGTGACATCTCGATCGTCTTTCTGCTTTTACTACCTTTAACCATTTGTAATGCGATTTCGATTTTTGTTGGCCACTTTTTAAACCTTGCGGCATTACCAGATACTGCGCAAAAGTTCTTCTATTTCTCAAATCTTCTAATTGGTATTTATCCAACAGCACTATGCATTATTACAACTTATTATTTGTCAACAAAGCACAACGTCAACCCAATGGTTGTCGTACCTTATTCCTTGGTGATGTTTATCGCTGTTTCGTTATCTAACGGTTTGGTGGCGAGTAACGGCTTGCCTAACAATCCTTTGGCAGCGTTACTAACAGCAATAGTTGCAGCGATTTGTTGTGTTTCTGCGCGGCTGTATCCGTTAGACCCATCAAGGTTAGACTTCGTTAGTGCATTGTATAAGCAAGCTGCTCATTTCTTTGGCTTTCTGTTGTTGACCATCTTATTTACCCGCCTAACCGGAAGTGTTATGGAAAGCTCGGCAGTGTTTAAAGACCACCTGAGCTTGGATCCGTTAACGTTTGCGGGTGGTATTGTGTATCAGTTTGTGCTCGGGCTTTTGGGAGCGGTTGGTATAAATGGCCACAATTTTCTATTTCGTGTTAAGCAGCAGTTGTTCGAAGATACCCAACAAAACATTACGGCATGGCAGTTTGGTGAAGAGCCGCTGAACATTCTTAGCCAAGGTTTTTATGATGCATTCCTTGCCATCGGCGGTTCAGGCAATTCGCTAAGCCTGCTTCTGTGCATCCTCCTTTTTCCAGAGAGAAAAGGCACATCGCACTGGCGCTCTCAGCGTTACCCTTGGTGATGTTCAACATTAACGAGCTGTTGTTGTTTGGTTTACCTATCATATTTAACCCGACACTTATATTGCCTTTTGTTCTGGTACCAATGGTGAGCTTTGTCTTGGTTTATAGCGTGATGGCATTAGGACTGGTTAACCCAGTCAGCACGATTGTGGACTGGATGACACCTCCCTTCCTGAGCGGCTATTTAGCGACCCAAAACAGCTTAGCAGGTTCGGTGTTACAGATCGCAGTGATCGCCTTGGGTGTTCTCATTTATCGTCCTTTTTATCTGAGCTACGCGGGTAAAAGTTCCTCAGATAGCAAAGGTATTCTTCGTAAGATGGAAATTGAACGCAGCACCCTGAAGTCATTTTTGGGAGATGTGAATCAGTCGATGGGAAGCTACATCAGCAAGCACGAAGTCAGCCAGCGCATCAGCAAAATGATGAACCGCGGAGAGTTTGTGATGTTCTATCAGCCTCAGGTGAACGTTAAGGACAGCACGTTTCTTGCGTTCGAGTCTTTGGTTCGATACCGGGACGAATACGGAAATTTGATGCCACCTTCGTTCATTAGTGATTTCCAGATATTAGGCGCGATTAAACAGCTTGATGAGATGGTTATAGACCTGGTGTTGGCTGATATGAAGGCGTTTCCAGTGCTTGCGGGTTGTAAAGTCGGTGTGAACATTTCCGCAGAAACCATTTCAGACAGAGACGTTGTCGACAATATCGCGGAAAGGCTACATTACTACAAAATCCCGCCGACCTCGTTAGAAATTGAAATTACCGAAGAGGCACTTTTGGAAGATCATGAACAGATCAGCCGCAACATTAATGCTCTACAACGTCTTGGTGTGAAAGTGGCCATTGATGACTTCGGCTCTGGGTATGCGTCGTTCCCACACTTGCTGAAATACAATTTCGACAAGGTGAAACTCGACCGTTCGTTGTTGCTTAATGTTAAAGAGGAAAGGGGACAGAACCTCTATCAACTGTTAGCCAAAATCAGTGAAGTGACAGGTTGTGCATTGGTTGCAGAAGGAATAGAAACCGATACGGAAAAGACCTTCGTAGAAAGTTGTGGCATCGATACCTGTCAGGGTTTTTACTTCTCCCATCCACTTGCGCTTGAAGATGCGGTAGCTTGGTCTAAACAGCAAATGAAAGAGACTGCGCTTGAAACGTTAGAATCAGCAGAGTGATAAAAAGAAGGCCGCGATAGCGGCCTTTTGCTATCTGGAATATTGATCAATTAAAGTCGAGAAGTTCCACTTCAAATATCAGGGCTGAGCCCGGCTTGATCGCGCCTGCCGACATATTGCCGTAAGCTAGTTCAGATGGAATGAAAAAGCGTGTTTTTCCACCTTTCTTCATCAATTGAACGCCTTCTGTCCAGCCTTTAATAACTTGATTTAAACCAAACTCAATCGGCTCACCACGTTGCACTGAGCTGTCAAACACTGAACCATCAAGTAAGGTACCGTGGTAATGCACTTTCACGCGAGAAGTAGCAGTAGGTTGTTTATCACCTTCACCTTCTTCCAGAACAAGATACTGTAATCCGGAATCAGTTGTGATCACACCTTCCTCCTTGGCGTTTTTAGCCAGAAACTCCGCGCCGATTTTCTTATTTTCTTCAGCTGCTTTTTTTGATTTTTGACGGATAAGGATGATGAAAACAACCATCACGAGGATGACGAGGGGTAAAGCAAAATCCATTGTAACTCTCTTAGTTGGTTCATTAGTTAAATGTCATTATCCAGAACTCAGTAAAGAATTGGAATACATCTGAAGGTGCATTGAGTTGTAATGCATTGCTTTGGTGCAACGATTGCCCCAGATACAGTCAATTCTATTATCTTAACTAATTGAAAAGAATTATTTTCTCTGGTTTTTCTGTGATTTCATAATTGGTACGGCGTTTGCTATATAGGATTTGTGCTTCACAGCACGGTTTACACTCACTATCTCCGAAAGGAGATGATTTAATTAGCGCATTCTCCTTGTTGCTTGTCTCCGCTACGTTTTGCACTGGCGGAGATTTTTTTATTCCGGACTTGATTTGGTCACAGTTCTGATCTGTGACCCTTGTTCAAACTTATTGAATTTTAAAGAAATGTCATTCTAGTTTCCGTGAGGGATATGACTGCTCAAATTCTGTGTCTGATACAGCATTGCTGCAAAAGTTTTTGGCAAAAAATGTAATTAATCAATTTCATTCCGAAGCACGATACCAAACTTTGTGATTTTTATTCGCGTCATAAATTAAGTGGTGAAAGAGTATTCCTTAAGGAAAACACCAATATCCATGACGTGGAGAAAAATAATATGAATAAGGGACTTAAGTTCACAGCGATTGCTGCCTGTGTGGCCGTAGCGCTTGGCGTTACCGCGACTGCAACCGCAGCACCATCGCACGATAAAGCGGTTATCGGTTACCTGACCCAGTGGGAAGCATGGAAGGGGTCTGATGCGGGTTTTAGCGTAAAAGGTGAGGCTACACATCTGAACGTAGATATGGATATCTACAACATCCTCAACTTTTCTTTTTTTGGCGTAGCGAAAGATGGCTCTTTACACAGTGGCGACCTTCGCAATAAGAGCATTTACCAGCCAGGTGCTGTTCAAGAGCCAGGCCCACTGCTTCATCCTGATGTCTACTCAAGCTGGGACTTTCACATTCTGTGGGGTGAGCTGGAGTACATCCATGAATATCCAGGAACTGAACCTTGGCAAGCAGAAGCGCTGGCAAAAGTTCAGGCTCAGGGATTTGTGAAAGATGGACGTGGCTGGAAACATGCGCCAACCGGTATCACTGGCCAGATGCCAATTCCCCTCAAGAAAGCGGGTGGCGCGCCGGGTTTGATCGATCTGGCGAACGAAAAAGGTGTACAGGTGATGGCGTCTATCGGCGGTTGGAGTATGTCCAAGCACTTCCCAGAAATGGCTGCCGACCCTGTTAAGAAAGAACGCTTCCTGCAAGACATCGATAAACTGGTTGCGCTTGGTTTCCATGGTATTGACATCGACTGGGAGTACCCAGGTTCAGGTGGTATGAATTTCACAGGTACGGATGCAGATTACGCAAACTTCGAACAACTGATGGATGATATCCGTGAGCGTATTGGCCCTGACCGTCTTCTAACAGCAGCATTCAAAGCAGTACCAGCAGCTCTTGAAGGTTATGATTGGGCGCGTCTGCAACGTTCAATGGACTACTTCAATATGATGACTTACGACCTGAACGGTGGTTGGTCTAATGTGGCTGGCCATAACTCACCACTTTACCCATATCCAGAAGAAGAGTTTGAAGGGTTAAACCTGGATACCCTGAAAAACTGGATGGTGAATGTTAAGGGTATTAATCCAAAACAAATCAACTTCGGTGCTGCTTTTTACGGACGGGGTGTTCAAACAACAGAAGCGGAAGCTTACCTTGGTGCCCCGACTGACAAGCGTAACGTGAACTTCTCTGTCGATGGTCCTAGTGTTTCGGCAGTAGACCTGACCAACTGGAAAGCGTTTGAAGGCCAACCAAACTACAACTACCTGACCAAGCAATCAGGCTGGGCACACAAGTGGGATGCAAACGCGGAAGTGCCGTATGCAGTGAAAGGCAAATATTTCTTGAGCTATGACGATCCTGATTCAATTCGTAAGAAAGCGGAGTACATCGTCAACAACGAATTAGGCGGGATCATTGTCTGGCAGGTTCATGGTGACATTCAGTGTGAGGGCACTTTCGTGAATTACGGCACCAAGCTGAAGCAATGCACCAATCTTCGTTCGCCGTTAGCAGAGCAGATTGACCAAGTGTTCAGTGAGAACGTGATTCCAAACGAAGCGCCGGTGCTGGCTTTGCCGGGTGCTCAAAACGCCGATAGTGGAGCGGTGATTAGCTTTACCGTGTCAGCGACTGACGCAGACGGTGATGCGCTGTCGTTCACTGTTCATGGCGCGGATGTCATGGACAACGGCGATGGCACCGCGACTGTCACCTACAAGGCTCCAAACACTAGTGTTGATCTGACTGACACCGTGACAGTGGTTGTGTCTGATGGCCGTAAATCTGACAGCGGTTCAGTGACGGTGAACGTCAAAGGTTCAGGTGATGTGGTTAACACTGCACCAGTACTGACTGCACCAGCATCTGTTTCTGTAAAAGCAGGCGAAATCGCGGTGATTGACCTTTCAGCAACTGATGCCGAAGGTGATTCTCTAACGTTTACTGCGTCTTCGGGAGAGCTGGTTCAAACAGGTAACAGCGCAACAGTATCTGTGGCGACAGTAGACTCAACAGAAAACAGCGTGGTTGACGTCGTTGTCACTGTGACTGATGGTGCAGAAACTGTTGAAGCAACTGTCGTTGTGAACGTTGAAGGTAATACGCCAGTAGACAGCAACTGGGATCGAAACAAGGTCTATAACACTGGCGACAAAGTGACTCACAACGGCGTTGAATATACTGCTAAATGGTGGACCAAAGGCGAGGAGCCGGGAACGTCGGCAGTATGGGAAGCGTTTGATGATGGTTCAGCGAAAGATTGGAGTGCAGACAAAGTCTACAATGGCGGCGATATTGCTATCTATGAGGGTAACACCTATAAAGCGAAGTGGTGGACGAAAGGTGATGTACCAGGATCTACTTGGGGTCCTTGGGAACTTAAATAGCCCTTGTAAGTAAAATAATGAATCTTAAGTTTAAGGCCTCATAAAATGAGGTCTTTTTTGATCAAATTCTTACTATTTTGATTGAGCGTTTCGAAAACAAGATGTTGTGAGTTGTGTAACGTATTGAAAAGGGGGGATGAGTAAACCTTTCGAGGTGAGATGGATTTTATGTGTCGCTGGTGCGAAGACAACTTATTGGTTTCCGTATTAAATTACTCTTATACCTAAAACTACTAAGTACATGGAACAGCAAACGGAGAGCAATCATGTCTAACACAAGCCCATGCCCTTTTCACAATGCCGCTGGCTGCCGTACAAATGGGTTTGATTTACTTCAACCCAGAAGGTCCTAATGGCAACCCAGATCCTCTTGCTGAAGCCCAAGATATCCGTGAAACATTTGCTCGGATGGCAATGGACGATGAAGAAACAGTCGCACTGATAGCTGGTGGTCATACGTCTGGTAAAACCCACGGTGCAGGTGATGTTGCGCCGGTGGGGGCAGATCCGGAAATGGTACCGCTTGAGGCACAGGGTTTTGGCTGGATTAGCAGCTACGGTTCAGGTAAGGCTGGAGACGCTATCACAAGTGGCTTGGAGGTAACCTGGACACAAACGCCAACCCAATGGAGTAATTATTTCTTCGAGAACCTGTTCGGCTTTGAATGGGAGCTGGAGAAAAGTCCAGCAGGTGCGTATCAATGGATTGCCAAAGACGCGGATGGTGTGATTCCTGACCCGTTTGATCATGGCGTAAAACGTCTACCTACTATGCTGACGACTGATCTTTCGCTGCGTTTTGACCCGGCCTATGAAGTAATTTCGCGCCGGTTTATGAATAATCCGGAAGCGTTTGTAGATGCTTTTGCCCGGGCATGGTTCAAACTCACTCACCGTGATTTGGGGCCACGAGCCCGTTATCTTGGCTCAGAAGTACCAGTAGAAGAGCTGATTTGGCAAGACCCTGTTCCTTCACGTGATTACGATCTGATCGATGACGCCGATGTCGCGTAACTGAAAGGCAAAATCGGCGAATTAGGGATTTCAGTGTCTGATCTGGTCACAACGGCATGGGCTTCGGCGTCGACCTTCCGTGGCTCAGATAAACGCGGCGGTGCAAATGGTGCCCGAGTTGCTCTGGCACCGCAGAAAGATTGGCAGGTTAACCAACCTCAGAAACTTACAAACGTGATTGCAAAACTGGAGGGTATTCAGCTTGATTTCAACAGCGCTCAGACAAGCAGCAAACGAGTATCGTTGGCAGATTTGATTGTGCTGGCGGGTAGTGTGGGTGTTGAAAAAGCTGCGCAGAATGCAGGCCATACTGTATCTGTGCCATTCACCGCTGGCCGCACCGATGCATCCCAAGCGCAAACGGGTCTAGAATCATTCGCCGTGCTCGAACCGCAGGCGGATGGTTTCCGCAACTTCCAGAAAACCAAATATGCGGTTTCTGCAGAAGAGTTGTTGGTTGATCGCGCGCAGTTACTGACGCTGACAGCGCCGGAAATGACAGTAATGGTAGGGGGCCTTCGTGTGATGAATACCAATGCAGGTGGAGATTGCCACGGTGTATTCACTGAACGCCCTGAAGCACTGAGCAATGATTTCTTCAAAAACCTGCTTGATATGAGTGTGGAATGGAAACCGCTGAACGGTGATGATGTATTTGAAGGCCGAGACCGCCAATCGGGTGTGCTTAGATGGACTGGGACCCGCGTAGACTTGGTGTTTGGTTCTAATTCTCAACTCCGTGCTCTGTCAGAAGTTTATGCCACGCAAGATGCAGAGAAGAAATTCGTCAGTGATTTTGTTGCAGCTTGGTCAAAAGTAATGAATCTTGATCGTTTTGATTTGTCTTCATAATCAGAAACAAAGCCGCTGCCCAGACAGCGGCTTTTTATTATTGATACCTGTGCGTCCCAGTGAACTTGCTACTAAATGATTGAAACTGAGAATCGTCAGAGGGTTTCAGGATACTTGCCTTTACTGATACACCTATATTGTGCTTGATTGAAAGCATCGCTTTCATTTTTAATCACTTTGTCTGGTGCACCTATGCTCGTTCGTTACGCAGTCGCTCTGTTTGTCTTACTGATTTCCGGCTGTGCTTCATTTCCTAAATCGCCAACTCTGACGCCCGATCCAAACTGGGTATCTGCAACCCTTCCCAATGGTATGCGTTACCACCTCTATCCGATCGAGGGGGAACAGATTGAACTTCGCCTGATAGTGAATGTGGGGAGTTTAGATGAGGAAGATAATGAGCGCGGCTATGCGCATTTTATCGAGCATATGGCATTCAATGGCACCAGACGTTATCCCAACAACTCAGTGTTTGAAGAGTTTGCACAGGTGGGTGTGGAGTTTGGCCCTGATATTAACGCAGTGACCGAGTATGGGCGAACTGTATACCAACTCTCATTGCCAGATCACAAACGTCTACCTGACGCATTGGACTGGTTTCGTGATATTTCGGATGGCATGACGCTTGACCGTAACGAAGTGGCAGGTGAAGTTGGGGTAATATTTGCGGAGTGGCGACGCGATAATCGCGAAGATACTCCATGGCCATTAAAACTCTATGATGATCTGATTGATGACAGCTCATATATCGACAGGGATCCGATAGGTACCGAATCGACACTTAATCGAGTGACAGCGGAAAGCCTGAGAGCATTTTATGACAAGTGGTATCAGGCAAATCGTATTCAGTTAGTGGTGATTGGTGGGTTTGATGTTGAAAATGTGAAGGTAGAAATTGAAGAGGAATTTTCTTCACTTGGTACAGAAAGCACATTGCCAGAGCCTTACAGTATTCTTCCCGTGGATAGAGATACACAATACCCACTAACGCTATACGCTTCCCAAGGTGAATCACCCGCCTTGGTGGTCAGCTTCAAAGATGGTGAGGACAAATACCCACATACACTGGCTGAGCAGAGGGATCTTTGGTTGCGGTGGATGGTTCTTGACGCTGTTCAACTTCGCTTGGAGGAACAGTTTGAAAGGGAAAACCTTTCCCACAACGGCCTGTATTTCAACTTCGGCTTTATGCCTGGGTGGAAGGTGTATGAACTGAGCGTTGAGTTCAACGATATCGATCGCCCCTATGTGCTGGATTCAGTTGCCCGCAACATCGCATCACTTCGTGATCACGGAGTGACCTTAGATGAGTTTCTGTCTCTTGTAGAGCAATATGAATCCAGAAATTTCTTTCACGAAGACCAACTTCCGATAGAAGTCGCTGAGAACGTATATAACGATTTCTACTACAACCGTTTGCCACAGAGTCGTTCAGAACAAAACGATAACTTCAACAAATTCCTTGAGGATATCGAACTAGACGATCTTAACCGCGAACTGACTCGCCTCCTCAAACCTTCCAACCAGTCTCTGACAATCGTATACGGCAAGGGGGAGTCTATCGCCAATGCTGAAAAACAGCGTGATAGCTATATGAATACTGTTGTAAATCAAGGCGAAATAGTGAAGGTTTCGTATGCGGAAGTACAAATTCCACAGCCTGAGCCGTTTGTGACTGTGACGGAAGATGCGATTGAAATGGCTGAGAACATCTTTCGCTGGAAATTACCGAATGGCATGCCAGCACTCTATTACAAAATGGACGATAGCTACTACGAAACGCAGGTCGTACTCCAGGCTAAAGGTGGTGTGGCAGCCATGTCTACCAAGGAAAGAGCTGCGCTAGATCTGCTGTTCGAAACTTATCGCAATGGATCAGTGGGTGAGGTGTCATCAAACGATTATTCCCACTATTTAGAATCGCTGGGAGTGAATATTGAACCTCAGGTGTACGGAAACCGCCATAGTGTTTCAATGTATGTTCCGACAGAATACTTGTTGGATGGTCTTAACGCGTTGCGCTATCTCGTTGAAAACACCACGCCAAGTGAAGGGGCATTTGAGCGGGAAAAGGTGCGGCTGATTGAGCGAATAAATATTGCCCAGACATCCCCTTATGAAGTCTTCGACCGTGCTTCACTTAATTTGATTTACCCTTCACCTTCCTACGAATCACCGCTGACGATTGAAGACTATGAGTCGGTTACATTTGAAGACGTGACATCGCTTTTTAACAAGCTGTTTGGTGATATGGGGTATTTCAGTGTTTACGTTGTTTCAGATGAACCATTATTGGCTGTTCAGGGCGTAGTGACAGCGCTTTTGGGTAACCTGAAAACGACCCGAGAGAGAACGGAAGTGAAATCACTGATCTACAACCAGAAAGGTGGAAGGGTAGTTAAACATCTATCTCCTGAAGACCGGACTTACGTAGAGCAGGTCTTCATTCGTAGTTCAACGCCTCGCACAGTGGATTCGGTATTTGCAGAAGATTTGCTCAACCGCGTATTGCAGACACGCTATAACCAAATTGTGAGGGAAGAGTATTCGCTGTCTTATGACCCGTTTTTCTCTTCTTGGACATGGGATGGAGAGGCAGTTGTTACCACCACGATGACAGCGCTGGTTTCTCCGGATAAGGAGAAAGAACTTGAGTCACTATGGCCGGAAATCAGGAAAGCGTTGACCAAGCCAGTGACGAAAACAGAGCGTAACAATGCGGCTCGCCAACTGATTAAAGATTGGTATGAATCCCAGACAGACCCTCAGTTTCTGGTGGGGAGTATCGCCCGCTATGACTTGTGGGGTTATGACCTGGAAGGGTTGATTTTCCCGGAGCAGGTGATAGAGAGAATTGATAACAAAACCTTGTCAGAGATGGCTTCAGTACTGTTTGATGATGCAGCCTTTTTTGAAAGTATCTTAAGGCCGATTAACGCTGATTAGCCACGAAAAAACGCGCCTAACAAGGCGCGTTCTAAGTGTTCTTGCTGAGACATTCTGACCTGAAGGAAATTATTGGGCTTTTTTAGCGCCAAAGTACTTTTCCAAAATCTCTGGCGTCAGTTCGCCTTTTTCTTCCAGCGCTTTTAGTTCAGCAACGATTCGCTTTTGCTCTTCCATCGAAGGCAATGGAATATCAGGTTCGCTTTCTGGCGCATCTTTCATCAGGTTTTCTAAGTCGATCATCTTGTTACCACCCAAATTGCGTTTAATCGTATTTTAATGAAAAAGTGAGGAAGCTATCAAGGCCGCAGCGCGCCTATTGTTGCTTCCCTTAATATTAATCAATTTCTTGTGTTTTACAGCATTTTGTAACACTGTAACAAAGATACCCAAGTAAATTGATTCCCTTTCGCATTAACTTCTTCAACAGAAAGAGTGGGATAGAGGGTAGGTGCTGAACATTTTGGCGTGTTCAGGCTGATTTGACTCGACATCTTTCGATGGAAAGCCAACTGACAATAATAAGAATTAAGGAAGTGTAACTATGTCAGATATTCTTGAAGTCTATGTAACAAACGCTTTTGTGGCAGACAACCAAGGCGGCAACCCTGCTGGGGTTGTGATAAACGGTGACGGGCTGACCGTCGCACAGATGCAATCCATCGCCGCTGAGCTTGGTTACTCTGAAACCGCATTTCTTTCTCCTTCAAAAAAGGCGGACTACCGTGTTCGCTTCTTTACGCCTGCCGAAGAGGTTGATTTCTGTGGTCACGCAACCGTAGGCACTTTCTCAACGCTTTTTAAAACAGGAAAAATTGAAGCAGGCGAGTACAAACAGGAAACCGGTGCTGGGGTGCTTGGTGTAACAGTAGCAGAAGATGGCCGAATCAATATGGAGCAGGTCTTGCCCGAGTTTGGTGAAACCTTCAGCGAGGAAGATATTGCGCCGCTACTCGGCCTTTCGGCAGAAGACATACTCGCGACGGGAATGCCAATTAAGGCGGTTTCTACTGGGTTGTGGGATATTATCGTTCCTGTCGATGATGAGGCAAAACTGCTCACTATCAAACCTGATCAGAAAGCGATTTCAGCGTTTAACCGCAAAACCAGTACTGGCGCGATTCATGCGTTTGCCCTGACGCCGACAGAATCAGACATATCTGCTCGATGCAGAAACTTTGCTCCGGCATTAGGTATTGATGAGGAATCAGCGACAGGCAGTGCCGCTGGTGCTTTAGCCTCCTATCTTCACATTTACCAGGGGGGAAAATACCGTTACCTGTTTGAACAGGGTGAGGTGTTGAACAAGCGCTCCTTACTATGGGCAAGTGTCGAGTCAGTAAACGACAAGATAAGCGCGGTGTTTGTTGGCGGTTCAAGTGATAAACCCATACGAATTCCCTACCGCTTGGAGGAAGAAGCGGTGTAACCAGTAAAAGGAAGCTGAAAGGCTTCCTTTTTTTCATCCGTCTATCAACATCCCAGTCTCCTCGGTGTGTGACTTATTTAGCGGAAAAAGAAGGAAAAATGCGGTTTTTGGTCTAATTTTTAAAGAGGATTCTTAATTGTAGGATTGACCCCGCGTGGCCGAAGTATTTTTCTCTTGTCAGCCGATTTTCGATAATGACCTCCAACATTGGGGAAGCGAGCTGCTGTTTCGCGAAGGCTTGGAGAACAAGTTCCCATCAATTGATGAAGATACCGCTACGTCACGAATTCTTAGTGCCAACTTCCTCGCGTGTGGTGGTAAACCCGATAACACTCGGTACATCGTCAGTTTTGGCGAGTCGTCCTTAATGGACGAAATTCCGCTTTCAATGCCACCTCAACATCTGATCATTGCTGTCACCGACGAATGTCTGCCAACCCAGGAGATTGTGAGTAAGTTGCGCACTTATCGCACAGAAGGTTACCGCGTCCTGATGGATGGAAAAGCCATGGCCAATGAATGGCGAAATCATCTTGAGCTAGTGGATATTTTCAGTATTAGTATGGAACGTTCAAAGCCTTCAGAGTGGGAAGATGTGGTTTCTCAATACTCCCAACAAGTGTTTCTTGCAAGAAAAGTAGAAAAGCAGGATGAATTGGCTGCTGCTCAAAACTGTGGCTTTGCCCTGTTTCAAGGCTATTTCTTCGAAAAACCACAGATTAAGCGTTCCGAAGATATTGCACCTTCGGTCATGTCCTTACTGGATGTGTGCATCATCATCAACCGTAATCCGGACGATATCGACACACTGACCAAAATCATCTCCAAAGATGTATCTTTGCTCTACAAAGTGGTTGCCAGTGCAAACATACTGGCAAAGACTAAAACTAACAAAATTTCGAATCCCCGTCAGGCAGTGGTTTATCTTGGCGTGCAGGCGCTGCGTCGTCTGGTGTCATTGCTGATAATGACCAACCTTAATCACCAACATGCCCACCAATTGCAAAGTGCTTCATTAACTCGCGCGACATTTTTATCGATGCTGGATACTTCCATCCGCGACTTTGATAAAGATGAAGCCTTTATTGTCGGTGCATTCTCCATGCTGGACGTCATGTTGAGCAAGCCAATGGAAGACATTGTGGGTGAACTCGATCTTTCCAGTGACGTTAAGCGTGCTTTAATTTCTAAAGAAGGGGTTTACGGACAGTTTCTGTCACTATGCCATGATATTGAACACGCAAACTGGAATGGCTTGGTACATTGGTGTAATCAGCTAAAGCTTAATGATAAAGCGGTGTTGAAAGAATACGAACAGGCTCGCAGTAGTACCGCGGACATAACTTCCAGCATGCAGGTATGACGCTATGCTGATGATGCGGACGAAACTTGCAGTAATTCTGGTTGTCAGCGGCACACTGATCCTCAGTGTGTTTGGCGTGTTTAACTACTACAAAACACACGATCGTCTATATGGCGAAATGGATTTTGAACTTCAATCTATCATTGCGCGTCTGTCTTACCGGCTTCCCGCCCAGATGTGGAACTACGATTTTGATTCGGTGACCAAGGATTTGGAGAGTGAGTCGCTTTCCCGCTTTGTTTATCGAATTGAAGTCATTTCTAAAGATGACAACTTCCGTCATATTACCAGGCCCAAAAGCGGAGAATTCAACAATGAGTTTCGTCTTCGTAGCATTCCTTTGATTTATGATGAGCTAGACGAAGAAACCAAAGTTGGTGATCTCATCATCTATGAAGATCCAAGGCCGATTGAAAGCACGCTGACGTCAGAGATTGTCTCTGGTATCGCGCAGGTTTTTTTGCTCGACTTGATGATCATGTTTTTGATCTGGAAATATGCTCGGGCTATTAAAGAGATAGAATCCAGTAAGAACTATCTCAATACCATCATTCACAGCTACAAAGACGGTCTTCTGGTGCTCGGTGAAGACCACGAAATTTCGACATTGAATGAAGCGGCGAGACGGATGTTTGAGCTTGACGATGTACCGTTGGAAAAAGTCACGCTTTCAAGAATCATTGCCAAGGTAGTACCTGATTCCCGTGCTTATTTTTCTCAAGCACTATACGGCTTCAATACCAAAAGTCTGAATTATGAGTTGATACGAAGTAACGATAGACAGATTGTTCAGGTACGCTCTAACAAGATTGAGGTTAACGAGAAACCACTCCAGGTTGCGATTATCCGCGATATTACCGAACAGCATCTAGACAAAATCAAAGTGTCTAAAGGTGCAGAACTGTTCTCCGCGGTTAAGACGTTACAAGATAAGTTCTTGATAAGTGATGATTTTCATAATAGCTTCCGTGAAGTGCTGAAAATCCTTCTGAAGATTGGAGAAAGTAATCACGGGATCATAGTAGAGCTCGATTATGAAGCGCAAAACAATTACCGGGTTCTCGCCCAAACACGTTTGATTGCCAATGGCTATGTGTCAGAAGATTTTGTCCGCAATGTGGTCATGAGAGTGATTGATACCCAAAAGGGTGACAGAAGCCTGCAACTTGCAGGGCTGTCAGCAAATAACGGCAAGCTCATCATTAACTCGCTTAGCATGCCCCTTTTCCTATCAAACCAGTTGGTGGGGGTGGTGTGCCTGTTTGATGAATCGACCAACTACGACGAAGATTTGGTGTCTTGGCTTGAGCCTGTACTGTCGAGTTTGAGTGCTATGGTCAACTTCGTTCGCCAGAAAAAGCTTAATGATCTCATTTCAGAAGAAATGGTCCGAGCGAAAGAAGACGCAGAACGGGCCAATGAGGCGAAAACTAACTTCCTCGCTATGATGAGTCACGAGATTCGCACGCCGATGAATGGGATTGTTGGGATGTCTACCCTGCTGAAAGAAACTGACCTCAGCCAACAACAAACCTACTTTGTCGATACATTGGTTCATTCATCTAATGCCCTGCTCAATATCATTAATGACGTTCTCGATTTGACCAAAATTGAAGCAGGCAAAATGCGTTTATTAGAACAGGAATGTGAACTGCCTGATTTGGTCCATGATTCGCTGGTGGTTTTTCACGCAAAAGCGGTAGAGAAGAGCCTTCGACTGCACTGTTTGATTGAACCAGAACTGCCACATTGGTTAATGCTGGATCCAGTGCGCTATACACAAATTATCCTGAATTTAGTTGGGAATGCACTGAAGTTCACCAAACATGGTGCGGTGATGGTTCAGCTGAGTTTGGTTAATGTCAACGGACGAGAGCATGTCAGACTTGAAGTGAAAGACTCTGGTATAGGTATCCCAGAGGAAAAGCTTCAAACGATATTTGAAAACTTCACCCAAGTTGATAATTCCTACTCCCGTTCTTATCAAGGAACAGGGCTTGGGCTGCCTGTTTGCCGCAAATTGGCTGAGCTAATGGGCGGCACGATTAAGGTTGTGAGTAAAGAAGAGGTAGGCACGACGTTTACCGTTGATGTGCCTCTAATAATGGTAGAGGGAAAAACAGATCCCTTACTGGCGAAGCTGACATTGAAGCCAGAGATAGAAAAAATGTCAGCGATGGTCGTTACTAAGGATGGTCAACTTTACTCGGTCTTGAAAGCTTATCTTTCTAATGTGGGTATCGAGGTTGAGCAGTGGGCGGGAGACGAAGCCTCAAGCGGAGTGATATCTGAATCGACACTTTTGTTTATTGACGACAATATGATCAGTGAGATGCGTTCGGTGATTCATCATGCTGGCCATTCCATATTAATTAGCCACAGTGGTGTGGTTGATGAATTTGGCATGCCGTGTTTAGTTAATCCGATTAATCCAGACGCTCTGATACACGCGTTGTCTGAGGATTCGCCCGTTGATGTCGAAGTGACTGAAGTCGAATTAGATGGGGTACGTTTCGATGGGCTAAATGTACTGATAGCGGAAGATCACCTAGTAAACCAAGACCTGATGGTATTGGTGTTGAACAGTCTAGGATGTCAGTCAACCTTGGCCGACAATGGTCTTGAAGCATTGGAAAAACACCGAGCTGATCCATTCGATCTCATTTTGATGGACTGCCAAATGCCTGAAATGGATGGCTTTGAAGCCACCCGTCATATCCGAGATTTCGATAGGAATGTTCCAATTATCGCTGTCACAGCTAACGCACTTTCCGGTGACGCAGAGCGTTGTCTTGACGCAGGAATGAATGCCCATTTGGCAAAGCCCTTCACTAAAGAAGCATTGGTTAACTTGATGATGCTTTATTTATCAGGAGATAAAGCAATATCGAGCGCAAAAGGTTGGGAGCCTAACAACGACGTTACTAAGCCATTAACAAAAGCACAGAGAGAACCCTCAAATTCATCAGTGATTGGTTTGGAAGACTGCTCCACATTTGATTTGGACCAACTCAAAGACCAAGTAGGAGACAGTGAAGAGATACTGCTTCACATTCTTACTAAGTATCTCTCTACCCAACAGGCAGATATGGAGGCGTTACAGAATGCAGTGACGTCTTCGGATCTTTCTGGAGTTAGAAAAATTGCACATAGAATGAAAGGGGCTGCTTACATGATTGGCGCAAAAGATCTGGCGGATTTGTGCCTCTCTATCGAAAAAGATAACGGGGAGGGGTTCGATATCATCAAGGAAAAATACGACCAACTTAACGTTAAAACAGCGGAGATAAAACGCGAAGTTGAGAGTCTGACAGGGACTTAATAACGACTTAATTGATGATCAGGCAGTTGAGGGTTCATCACACAGGATTCTTAACTGCTTTTAGCCATCTCAATGCGCAGACTTCTTCGTTAAATCCCACGGAAATAGAACGACTATTCCTCGCCTCAAATTGAAGGCAGTAAGGCCCCTGAATACAAGCATCTTTAGGTTGTTTGGGTAAATTCCCCAAATGCATGACGAGCTGGTCTTGTCATTAATGCTACCGGTGATTTTTTGAGCGACGCAAACCATGGAGTGCGGCCATGAGTTAAACAATATCAGTGGCGTTGCTATCCCTTTACCTTGCATGTTGTAGTGAAGACCCCCTATACCTGATACCTATTTCGGAGCATTCCGATCAGTCATTTCGGGATTATGAATAGGCAGCGTGACCATAACAGCCTAAGAATAGTGTGAAATTCGGAAGTTTAAAGAGATATGGTGAGGTGTGCAGGGAGAGAAAATATAGCCCTGTGGTGTGAGGGCTATTTTACGAAAGAGGTTTGGCTCATTGGTCTACTGGTCGCGATCACTTGAACCTTTCTATTCAACAGGCTTTGTGTAGTATTAGCGTCTTTTTCAAATCTCAAAATCGAGTTGGCGAGCTCAGTATTGGCTAGAATAGAAAGCGTCTCGCCTAGCTCCAGTTTTGAGTTAGTGCGGCTTTGCTCTCGTTCGTTTGGATTTATCTGCACCACCCTTCTGCCTAGAAAGTTCCCCTTCTTTACAGACTCAGTCTGGTTATTGCTCTCGATCCAATCGATAGATAAGTGCTTTTGTGTTGGTTGGATACCATTGCCATTGGACATAGATTACCTAAACCCTTAAATCCGAGTACTGAAGTTGAGATGGCAAAGTTTCTATGTCGATGTGAGCGGACAATAAGTCTTCCCAAGATTCGCTCTGTGTGAGCAGCTCAGCCAGTGCTTCTTCAAACAGTTGGTAGTCGAGTGACTCTGCGTGAAGCAGTCTATTTAAACAAAGTTTGTGCCTGTGGTTATCTAAGCTAAAAAACAGTTGATGCTCAGACCAATGGTAGTTGAATGCGGTAAAAGAGCGGTAAAGGTCAGAGTCTACAATCTGTAGATCGACGATCTCAGCTTCTAGTTGAAGCATCCCCGCCGTTGGGTGAAAAATCACATGCACTCTTAAGTTGTCATCAAAAGCTAAGCCCAATTCGTCTTCAATCAACTGTAAATTAGGTAACCCTATTTGATGAGAAAATTTAAGCAAAACCTCATCTACGATTTGGCGCGCAGACATAGAAGTCATCCTTTTTAGAACTATAAGGATGAAGTTATGGTAAGTTTATTCTGATGTTTATCAAAATTGGTTGGTTTTTTTTATATTACCGTTTTCTATAGCAGTGAATTAAAGATATTAGCTACGTTTCTTATAACCAACTCATATAATGACTGTATATATAATGACCAGTTGTATACTTGGTGCCAATGTCAGACTTTACATTGAGAGGGGGGAAGTTATTGTAATGTAATTCTTACTTTTGAGATTTGATGATTTATTCTTTAAGAAGTGTATAAAATATGTGTTGATCTTATATGTATTTTTGTAGAAGAATTGAGAATAATTTTTTTCAATAAAAAGAAAACCAGATAGAGCATAAAGTGAAGCCTAATACGTCGGTTTTATTACTAAGTATATTTCTTTTGAGTGCTTGCACTCACACCAACACCTTAGATGGCGGGTTTGCGAGTTCCTCCCAATCTTTGCTGTATGGGTGGGTGGCTTTCGATGATTACATTGCGCCCGTGAGTACATTGGTTGATATTGATGTGTGTCAAGTAACCGGAGAGCGGTGTATTACTGTGGCAAAGCAGACATATCAAGGGGTCCAGCTGCCTGTGCAATACTCTTTTGTTATTGCGCCGATACAAGCAGGTAAGGGTGAAATGAAGATTCGCGCGGTGTTACGTTCTCAAGGGGAAGTCAGAGCCTGCAAAGAAGAAAGTTATATTTTTACGCAAGGCAGAGTACATAAGGACTTAAAGCTAGAAACTAACGGTAATAACTAGAAAAGTAATCGTTTTCATTTTTTCTTTTTTAATAAAATTTAAGTTAAATGATGAAAACAACCCAGTAATTAAACCCTAGTTATTAAATGGTTTAAGTCATCGATTCAGTGCTTATCTATATTAATGTTAGTTGCAATCACTGCAATTTTTATGTTTATATCCGTATTTCAATAAAGTCGTCTAGATAGAATGGTTTAAAATAAACCTCCATTTTTTATGGAAATGTCAATAAAAGTGAGAGTAGGCTTAAGCGTTAGTGCTTTCATTTGTTCCTATATAATAATAGCTTTGGTTATTTGATTATCACTAGTTATAAGTTGAAATCAAGTAAAATATTATTAATTTATCGAGACATTTTTCAAGACTATTTCTTTACTACCACCGGTAGTTTTTGCGCTATTGATAATTTATTCGGGAGTGTGGTCGTGCTATCGCGAAAAATCCATAGTACTTGTTACTATGAAAAATACGATGAAGTTTTTCATTCTCGCCAGTCTCACATTGTTGTTGTTCACAATGGACAATTGCGAGTTCAGACGGGGGATTGCACGTTAGATGTCGTCGCTGGTTGTGGGGTGTATCTCTCTCAAGGGGATTACTTACTAGGATACACGCCAGTAGATGGTCAATATACGGCGTCAGTCATCGAATTCGACAATGAACTTGTCAGTCAATTTTTGCAAAAGCACAGTGATTTACTGATGCGGCTACCAAAAGTTGAGAACGTTCAGTCTGGATTGTTCCCGTTTACTTTCAATTTGTTGATAGAGCAGACCTTATCAGGGATGAAGACGTTAGAAGAGCAGTCTTATCCTGACACTATCATGCGCTTAAAATACGAGGAAATGCTCATCTTATTGCTCCACGGTGAGCAAGGTGAGAACCTGTATGCGTTATTATCACAGCTAACCAACAAAACCTCAGACCGACTGCGTCGCTTTATGGAGCTTCATTACCTGAAAGAGTGGAAGCTTACGGACTATGCTCAAGAGTTTGGTGCGAGCCTGACGACGTTTAAAGAGCTCTTCAATGAGCACTATGGCGTCTCTCCTAGAGCGTGGATCAGTGAGCGCCGTTTACTGCATGCCCATAAATTATTGCTTACCAGCAAAATGAGCATTGTCGACGTCGCAATGGAAGCGGGCTTTTCTAGCCAATCTTACTTTACGCAAAGCTACCGACGCCGTTTTGGAACGACACCAAGTCGTGTACGTTCTGGGGATGAACAAGTCGCAATTGCTAAGTGAAATGTCTGACGACTAAAATTTTCTGACTAATTTTGAAAGGCATCAACTGGCGTAAACTCTATTATGCTCAGCGTAACAACGAACAAAACTATTACCTCTACTTCCTTCTGGATTGTTCGAAGTAGATGCGGAGAACAACACCAATGAAAAAGCTGCATTGGCGACGCCGTTCGCTTTTTCCTAACAACATTGTGACGCAAAGGAAGGTCACTGTATTGCAGAGAGGCGCAAGATACGAAGGTTTAACACAATCATCGCAAGTGCCCGATATTGTTAATGTCAATCACCGACAACTTCTTAGTGAAGACGTTCTGAATTCAGAACAATTGTCTTTGCTGCAACGTTTGCTTGACCGCAATGTCGTTGATTGCTTATGTGGAAGCCAAGTGGTGAAAACCTATCAAAGTTTCGGCACCTCTTTAGACCGATTTGCTATGCGCCTCTTTCTCGAGGTGGGTGGGCAACTGAGTGACAATCATATGTTGAGGTCTTTTGAGCAAAGGTTGGATTACATTAACAGCCGATTAGGGTTTCGCTTCAATTTGGCGTTCCCTAAAACGCTGATCCTTTCGATGTATTTCACCCTAAATGAATGGGTGAACCGAAAGACAGATCAGACGGTGCTGCATGACAACATCAAGCTTGAGCAGTTGATCAATCAGCTGAGTATTCAAAAAGACTACTGGTTGAGACTGTCGACAGAAGAGCACAGTGCGATTTTCGCAGAGCAGCAGTTGGCACTGATTCACAGCCAGCAGAGTGAACTGTATGAGCAGCTTGATGTTCTCAATGAACAACAAAATCAGGCGGTTGAATCCCACCGAATGATGGTGGAAGAGTGGAAGCCAATGCTTGATAAGCTAAAAGGTCTATCTCACTACGGTGAAACATCAGATACGTTTATCTCTGAATGGAAAGTCTGGTGTGGCGAAGCTCGAGCACAAGCGCCTGAGCTCAACGACGTATGGGACGCTTGTGACCATGTTTACAGCGACTTAAATGCGGTTGCGAAGATTTGGCAGTGGTTTCAAGACATGCAAACCGTTAGCAATGTGGATCACTACTATTTTGATATTCAGAGTAACCAGTGCGGTCAAGCTTGTAATCATCTCAGTCAGATTTAAATAGAGCTAAATATGTTAGATCAAGTGATGAAGTCCCTCGCGGCAACGCTTGGGGTTGGGGATTTTATTGCCTCAAATAATGGTTCTTATGATATCGAAGTCGACCAGATGCTGCTTAATATTCGGCAGCATTCATCATGGGTCTTGTGGGAAACCGTGCTCCCATTTCAGTTTGAACAGTACCTCGATTACCAAAAAGAGCAGGCACTCAAGCATTGTATGCAGCTCTCTTTGAAGACAGTGCGCGACACGAGCAGCATACTGACGGTGAATGATAACGAGCAGTTGATTGTGCAAGGAAAGATGAACATGGAAAGCGCAACCACAGAAGCATTGTGCGCCCAACTCTCCCAGCATGTAAATTCGGTGGAGAAGTTTAGTGGTGTGCTAGAGCATCAACGCGTTAATCATACCGTCAACCACAGTATTTGGATTCCATAATGCTTGTGGTATTGAAAAAACAACTACGCCGACTTTTTTGGTCTGTTGTATGTGCTTTGAGTTTATTGGCGGTATTGCCCTTATACGCATCAGAGTTGAATTGGCCTGATCAACCGTTTCGTTACTATGCGGACAACGATTCTTTAAAAGATCTATTGAATAACTTTGGCGCTAACTATCGCGTTTCGGTGTCGGTCAGTGACAAGATCAATGATCGAGTCAGTGGTCGGTTTACGCCAGAAGACCCAGCCGAGTTTCTTGATTACTTAGCGCAGGTCTACAACCTGATGTGGTATTTCGATGGCGCGGTGTTGCATGTTTACAAAGCGACGGAAACCCGATCACGATTGCTACAGCTTGAACTTCTGACCGCCCGTGAACTGCGCAGTACTCTGATATCGACAGGTATTTGGGACTCTCGATACGGTTGGCGTGCAGCAGACAACAAAGGGCTGGTTTACTTAGCGGGTCCGCCTAGATACGTTGATCTGGTTGTGCAAACTGCCGAAGCGCTGGAAAGCAGATTGGTTCAAAAGTCTAACTCCACTGATGAGCTTTTTGTTGAAATTATTCCTTTGAAATATGCCTCGGCGACGGACAGAGAAATCACTTATCGCGATCAAGTGGTGACTGTGCCAGGCATTGCATCGGTATTGAGCCGAGTATTGTCGGGTGTTCAAACTCAGATCAAAGCAACCAAAGAGAGTGGAGAGACGGACATTAATACAGCCGCAACCGCGACGAAGAATGTTTCTGTGCACGGCGGAGCGTCGGTAGAGGCAGAGCCTGGGTTAAATGCCATCATAGTGCGTGATACGCAAGCACGCCTACCTTTGTACCGCAAGTTAGTCGCTCAGTTGGATCAGCCACAGTCACGAATCGAAGTAGCACTCTCGATTGTCGATATCAGCGCGAACGATTTGAGCCAACTGGGTGTGGATTGGCGAGCGGGTATTGAGGTCGGTAACAACAGTATTTTAGACATCAAAACCACGGGTGACGTTGGTAGCGGTGATGTGACGCTAGGTAGCGGGCAGACCTTTAACTCACTGCTTGATGCGACCAACTTAAACTATTTGTTGGCTCAAATTCGTTTGTTGGAATCTCAAGGTAGCGCTCAAGTCGTGTCTCGACCGACTTTGCTAACTCAAGAAAACGTTGAGGCGGTCCTAAACAACAGCAGCACGTTCTACGTTAAGTTGATCGGTAGGGAAACAGCAGCGCTTGAAGAAGTGACCTACGGCACCTTACTTCGAATCGTCCCACGCATCGTCGGAGACCGATTTGTTGAAAGGCCTGAAATCAACCTGAGTTTGCATCTTGAAGATGGTGCGCAAATTACAGATGGCGGTGTTGATGATGTTCCATCTATCCGCAAAACAGAGATCAGCACGTTGGCGACCGTGAAGCAAGGGCAGAGCCTACTCATCGGGGGCGTATACCGTGATGAGATCAGTCATCAACTGCGTAAAGTGCCGTTGTTAGGGGACATCCCATACCTTGGTGCCTTGTTTAGAAGTACGACCGATACCACAAGAAGAACGGTGCGTATGTTCATCATTGAGCCGAGAATTGTTGTCGATGGAATTGGCGACAACGTGCTTATCGGTAACGAATATGACTTACGGTCGAAGCTCGGCACCTTGAACAATATTTCAAACAACAGTGCAGTTCTGAAATCTGTACTTGCGCTCTACAGCTGTACATCTCAAATACAAGCGGAACGTCACCAGCAAGACCTATTGTCACAGGGGAAGTCTTCGCTTTTATCGAAATGCGAGCTGCCTTCAGGGCAAAAAGGATGGCGATTGCAAATCAAAGAGTGTGATGGCTCAGAGAATCATTGCGTTCGACCATTAGAGGAGCAATAACCTCAATGCAGCAATGGAAAATTCGTATTCTCTCTGGTGTTCATGCCGGAGTAGAGGTGACCTTACCCAATGATTCATTGGTGTTGGGGAGCGATGATTTTACCGCCGATCTTGTGTTGACCGATTCGGACATCAAGGCGAGCCACCTTGTATTGGTATGTGATGGCGAAACCGCATTACTACGTGATTGTGAAGAGGTCTCGATCAATAACGAGAGCGTTACGGTTGACGCCAGTGGGTTGGAATTACCGCGAAACGCCTTGGTTTCGGTTGGCCGCTTAACGTTTGCGGTAGGGCACCTTGAAGACGACTTGGTCATCGATATCGCGACGGAGGCCTCAGATAAACAAGCGGCAGCGGTCAGCCATAAACCTTCATCAGGTTGGAAGAGAACGGTCTTGACCGGCTTGATGTGCAGCCTGATCCCAAGCGTAATCTTTGCCGGTGTTTGGTATAGCCAAACCCAAGCCAGCGAGAGCGATGCCATCACGGAAGCGGAGCCTATCGTTTTGGTGCGCAATATTCTGAGCGAGCTGAAACTCGATGATGTGAGGGTTGAATGGAATGCCACGGCAAGACAAGCAGCACTAGAAGGCTATGTCGAAGACAGAACCGCAAAACTGCAACTGCTGGGAAGAATAGATGCGCTAGGGGTCAACTACAAAAGTGACCTGCGAACCATGGAAGAGATTCGTCGCGGTGTGAGCTTTATCTTGCGTAACCTCGGCTATCACCAAGTCAAAGTTGAGAATGGTGAAGAGACCGGAACGCTGCTCTTAACGGGGTACATCGATGATGCGAGCCGTTGGAGCCAAGTTGAGCAGATATTAGAACGGGATGTCCCGGGACTGGTCGCTTGGAAGGTTGAACTGCAAAGAGCGGGAGCCTATATGGATACGCTCAAAGCCTTGCTTGAAAAAGCTGAGTTATTCAAGAAAGTTCAGCTGGTGACAAGTGGCGATCGTATCGAAGTACGCGGTGAGTTGGACGATATTGAGACTACTCGCTTCTATGGCGTTACAAGGGATTTCCGTGAGCAGTATGGTGAGAAACCTTATTTGGTTTTGAAGTCCATCCCTAAAGTAAGCAAGGGAACCAACATCGATTTTCCGTTTCGCAGCGTGAACTTCGGCCAAGTCCCTTATGTGATCCTTACGGATAATATTCGCTACATGGTTGGGGCTCGTACCCCTCAAGGCTACCGTATCTCTAGCGTAACCCCAGAAGGGATAGAGCTCGTGAAAGGCGGACGAGTGATTACGATCAACCTAGAGTATGAAGGTGGAAATACCAATGACAAATCTTGAACAACGACTACAAAGCGAATCAGGTCATGAACAGAAAGAGGCAATCCTCCTCAAGTTCGAGCAAGCGCAATCCGCAGTAAAGCGCAAGCTCGATCATGGCTGTTCTCCCCAACAGTACCACGTGCTACTCAAACAGCATGAGGCATATCAAGCGGCCTTAAATGTGATCCAAGCGGTTTAAAGTAATAAACGAAACAGGCGAAATTTATGTCATTTTACGATGCGAGTAACAGTGTTTACCTTGATGATGTTAAAGCAAAACTAGAGGCTCAGGCAAAAAAAGCGAACGAAGAGGTAAATCAAGCAATAAAAAACCTCGAAGAAAACGCCGATGACCCTTCAAAACTTGCTGATCTGCAGCACTCTATCAACAAGTGGTCTGTGGTGTTCAATATCAACGCAACTACAACTCGTGCAATTAAAGACGTGATGCAGTCGATTCTGCAGAAGGTGTAAGTTATGGAAAAAGACATGCGTTTGCTGTTGGCCGAAACGGCCCTAATGGCAACGGGTATGCATCGCCATGAAGAAGCTGAGATCATTGCGTCTTGCATCGAATCCCAAGAGGATACCAAAGAAGTTGTGGCAATGATTCGCTCTATGAGTTTGATGAATCGGGGCCGCTATGAGGATGCTCATCGCTTACTTGAGCCGCTATGTACTGATTACCCTGATTTAGTTAGTTTAGCGGCGTTAGCGGCAGGTAAAGCTGGGCTAACTAGCCGCGCTGAATCTTGGCTGGAGGTAGCTTCAAAAGGTAGTGCAGAAAATCAAGCCTTTGCAATGAGTTTCTCTAAGGATATCAGGAACCTTTAATGAAGGTTGAAAACAACGTCATCAATTACCCCCTTGGTCAGGTTTCACAGCCACCCAGAGCTGAATCGCATGAGGCAAACAAGATGAGCCGTTTGATGCTTGAAAGTGCATCAGACAAGAGCACATCGCCAGTACAAAAAAGCACTGATATCGTCTCTCAATCAGAGGCTAAAGTGACGGTAATTAAAGAGTGGTATGAAGCGCTCAAGAGTTCCGGAAACTTCAGCTCAACAGCCCTTAGCCGCTCACTTGACGGAGCATTCACCTCTCCTATCAAGCAAAAAGAAGCACTGTGGTATGCCTTCAACCAAGAAAAAAGTGTTAAGGGAACTGATAAAGGGTCACCCACATTGTTGGTATTGTTAGAGCAAGAGTTATTAACCACCTTTTCAGGGCGTTTAATTGCTGAGCCGCCTAAAGACCGTCAGGAACTCAAAGTGATGCTCGCGGAGGATTACTCACTTGGAGCACAAAAGGAACAGGCACTTTGGCACAGCTGGGCTGAGTTGAAAGACATCCCTGATCAAGAACCATTGTTAGACATGGTTCGAGAAGAGTTGAGCTTTGTCATACAAAAGAACGCAATGGTTAAGAACATATTGACTTCCAGTCATAAACTCGACCTCTCATAGGAACGCATATGATCAATACTCAGTACACCGAAGTCATGCATACGAGCCTCGAGCAAGTGCAAGATGCCCAAGCTCAGGGTGGGCTTAGCGAACGTTTCGAGCAAGCGATGTTGGCTCCGGAAGGAAACAATGGTTTAGAGGGAGGTTTGTTAGAAAACATTAGCGAACTGAAAAATACCATCGATAACGCAAAAAGCAGTTTAACCGACAGCATGAAAATGGTCGGTGACGATCCTACCCAGCTTTTGCAAATGCAATGGGCATTGACTCGAATTACCTTTCAAGAAGAGTTGATCGCCAAGACGGTAGGCAAAACGACGCAAAACGTAGAAACACTATTGAAAGCACAATAGCCATGACAAAAGCAGTAGTCACAATAAAAGCAATACGTGCCGTAAGCATGTTACTGGTTCTATTTTTGGTGGGTTGTCAGACCGAACTTTACACAGGTGTGAGCCAGAAAGAAGGCAACGAAATGCTGTCGATCTTACTCTCTGAAGGTGTCGCTGCTACCAAAGAACCGGATAAAGACAACACTGTCAAGTTGATGGTGGATAACGCACAAATTGCGTTTGCGGTTGATGCGCTTAAGCGCAAAGGTTACCCAAGAGAGCAGTTCTCGACACTAAAAGAAGTCTTCCCGAAAGACGATCTGATTTCGTCTCCGCTTGCCGAGCGAGCGAGACTTATTTACGCGAAATCGCAAGAGTTGTCGTCCACACTGTCACAAATTGATGGTGTGTTGGTCGCTCGTGTTCACGTGGTACTCGAAGACCAAAATCTTCGTCCTGGTGAGCGTCCGACGCCGGCATCGGCATCTGTGTTTATCAAACACGCAGCGGATATCGCGTTGGATTCTTATGTCCCTCAAATCAAGCTGTTAGTAAACAACAGCATCGAAGGGCTGAACTACGATCGTATTAGCGTAGTGATGGTGCCATCTTCGGAAGTTCGCGTGACGTCTCAAGGCAATCAATTCGAAAGCATTCTTTCGATTCAAGTGACCAAAGACACTGCAGGCCATTTGATTGCTATCCTCGTTTTCTTGGTACTGCTGATCATTGGCTCTAATGCAGCAACGTTTGCTTGGTGCCGCAGGAACGTGAAACGTGGTTAATTCCGAAACACCGGTTTCCCAAATTCAGCATCAGTTTAATTATTGCCCTTGCAGTTATATTGACGAAAGTTGGGTAACGGAAAAACAGCCTTGGTTGTTAAAACTCCAAGGCTGGAGAGAGCAGGCGGCCATCAATCAGTGGTGTATTGAAGACTGGGCGTTGTCACCAATTGCGGATCATGCCTTTAACCATTCATACAACAGTCTGGTTTTACTGCCTGTAGAGGTAACCAACCGACTGCTCTTGATGATTGGCGGAATCATGCATTGCCAAGCGATGCGCCAAGTGGTGCTAAAGCAACCTAAACAGTGTCTTAATCAGGTCTTTGGGGTGGATGAAACGCGCTTTTTAATCCAACAAGGACCGATGATGATCTCCAACTGGCCCAGAGGTTGGCAAAAGCCACTGCCAACCAGCCTCGATGAAAAAAGCTTTGAAAAGGCAGCCCGAGAGCTGGGCTATTTATGGGTCGCGTTCTTACTGGCGAAGTCACCTTCAGAGCTAGTTCAACGATGGCAGTTCAAGGTCGATCGTCAACTCACGCTGACGGATCATAGTGCAGATTGGTTGGATGACGCGCATCGCGATCTTGCATATCGACTTATCAAGAAAATCGCAAAGCAGGTAATTCCTCAATGGTTTCATTTGTTGAAATAAAAACTGATAACTTGCAATTGGCGCCGGGCTTAAAAGTGCTCAAAGCAAAAGATTATGTAAGTTACTTAGATTCGCAGCATTTGGTTGAGGCGGCGCACTCAAAAGCAGAAAGCATCATTGCGAAAGCGGACGAAGCCTATGAGCTAGAGAGGCAGCGAGGTTATCAGGACGGCATCGATCAAGCGAAGATCGAGAACGCCGAAACCATGCTGGCAACACTTGCTCGATGCAACGAGTACTATTTACAGGTCGAGCAGAAAATGACAGGTGTTGTGCTCGATGCCGTCAGAAAGATCATCAACAGCTTTGATGATGTAGATACCACCGCAAGTGTGGTGAGAGAGGCGCTTCAACTTGTCAGTAATCAGAAGCAAGTGATTCTGCATGTACACCCAGAGCAGGTTACTGAAGTGCGGGAGAAAGTTTCCTTCATACTCAGTGATTTCCCTGAAGTGGGTTACGTTGATGTCATTGCCGATGCGAGACTCAAAAACGGCGGCTGCATACTGGAGACGGAGGTCGGTATTATTGATGCGAGTATCGACGGGCAGTTACAGGCGCTCAAGCAAGCTATCACCAAGCAATTGAGCGAACGCCAGCAGATACAGCCTTAACGCGTTTATTTTTGCTCTCCGAAAGTCCAGCCATGCTGGGCTTTTTTATTTTCAGTGGCTGGCTATTTCTAGATTCAGCATTAATTTCCTCTCACTAGCATGCAACTGAAAGCCGTGAGCGCTAGCCGATAAAAGGTGCCCTAAAAACTTCTGACCAAAAGTGATATATGGCGAATGCCCCTATGCTTATTGTTTTGATTACTCAATACGAAAGGGGCTCGTCACAATGAATAAAGAAGAAATCATAAATAACTGGTTATCTGACGGGCAATGGCAGCTTTTGAATGGTCAATGTAACTTGGTTGGCGAAGACGGTATGCATTACACCACTATTTTCAATTATGAAAACCGTATGGTGGTCATGTTCCCTTTGTCACCAACCAAGCAGCCTAAGGGAGGGATATTGCCTTCCTAACTACTGGCCTCTTAATTCATCGGCGTTGCGTCGTTCTCGTTAGACGCAGATAACGCCACTGTCGTACTCAATTTTGCATTGCCGGATGAGTCCGTGGTGAATAGAGACCTCAATGTCTTTTGGCAAAAAAGTTTATAAAAAAACGACCACGTCCGACATACGACCTCTGTTCACTTGATTAGTCTTAATATATCTAGAGAAACCAATAAAAAGTAGATAATTATGCCAAATGTTAATAATGTAAATCCAAATAGCCAACCGATCAATTCTACGCCAGCCAGCCAACCACAAAATCAAAGCCGACTAGGTGGTTTAAGTGCGAGTCCGCAAATAACGTCAGATGCCATCCGTAATTCAATACAGCAGCCGCTTAGTGGCGGTACTACAACAGCCGCAGCACCGATCAATTCACGTATTCTACAAAAGGCGGCCGTTGTGCCACCATTTGAAAAGCACTTCGAAACTGCGTCTATTGGTATAGAGAATGAGTTAACAGGACTGGTAGTCACTTTACCTGAATCAGCATCACCTGAGTTTGGCTATGTCCATGATTCAAATAAAAAACCCCTATTCATGTTAACGAAAGACATGAAACAAGGAAAATATGAAAATCCAAAGGAAGTAAAAGACATCATAGGTATTGATAAATTCAACACATATACGCTTGAGCTGATTACCTACCCCAGTGAAATTCGAGATCAAGAGGCGATCAGTAGCCGTAATGAGGCGATACTTTGGTTGGCTGACGTATTCACAGCTCATATTAACTCATCAAATAATCATGCCCCACTGAAAAATATAACAAGTGAAAATAATCGTTTTACTTTAGCTATCGCGAACCCTAACCATCTGATTGCTAGTGGTAACGGCGCGACGAAAGATTCCGCGGTCCAGACGATAGGTATCACGCAGAGTGGACAACAGGCAACTATAGCGGTGAGAGCTAAAGACTTTGGGACAGGTTCGTCAGATGAATTAAAGCTTCTAGAGGCTGCTTCCTGGTATCAGCCGGGATTAAGAGAAGCATTTTTAGAGACAGCTAAAGCTGAAGGTGTAGAATTACATGATGCAAGGACAGCCCAGAATGTATTTGCTTATCTAGCATCAATTTATACAAAGACCGCTGATTTAGCGCAAAAATATGGTCTTCACATTAATGAATGGGACCCAGCGAGTGAAGGAATTAGAACAACAGTTAGAGAAGGGTTAACAGACCCTGAAGTTAAAAATTCATGGGGAATTTTGCCTAGAACCAAGCCCTTCCAAATGTTGACGATTTTGGAGAACAGCAGCGACTCTAGATATGTCAAACAAAAGCTTGCGTCCCATTTGAAGGCATCTTCAACTTATTCAGAGAGCCTTGCTAAGAATGTAGCCGCGTATTTCCAAACTGGTGGTGGAGTGTCAAAAAAGACCATTAATAACGCGACAACGGGAAGCGAAAAGGACATGGCGATATTATTTGAATTCCGCACAGTGCTACCTGAAATATCTAAGTACCTACCCAAGTCAGAATCTAAAACAAAATTAGATATCAAAATAATGGATCAATTTAAACCAGAGGATCGGAAGGAAATTAATAAAGAAATAAATACCCTTATAAGAAAGAGTAGTGAATTTATCTCTTGGTATCAGAAAAAAAGGGTTGATGATGGGAAGACAGCATTAAAAGACCCAACACAAGCGGCATCCGTTTCATCTATTAACGAGAAAGCTGAATGGCTGATCGCTGAAAAGCCAGTAGATTGGGAAAGGATAACTTCACGTTATGTTAATCAAAAGTAATTTATTAGGATTCTTTCATTTGGGGATATTCAATATCGTTAACTAGGGGTTTAGCCACTAATGATAACCACATTCGATTATCTTGTGACACAGTTATTTGAAAAAAATGGTATCGAGAGTTCATTCGCTCAAGATGATATTTATAGCCTACTGATCGACCAAGAATATCAAATCCAGTTCACGCATCAGAATGAAGAGTTGATAATACTGTATGCAGATCTTGGTGAGATAAGCTCAGTATCGGAACAACTAGCAAAGAACAATATGTATGGGGAATACTGGCCTGCTCATATCGTGTCGCATAGAGAAAATCGAGCAGTTTTATGGTCTCAACAGCCGATTTCGATGCTTAACGTAGCTGCGTTAGAATCGTGGACTGAACACTTTATTCAGGACATGATCGAAAAAAAGGCTGCAATTTCTGATGTGGAACCAAATCCAGAAAACACTCAGCCATCAGGCATGCCGCCTAATATGATTGCTGTATAAACACTTTGACCGAAATTACACGAGCAGGTGACGACCGTATTATTGTGCGTTACCTGCTTGTGGTTTAAGCGCAATTGCTAGCAAGCAACTGAGCCACTTTTCCTTTTGCTGTGATAATAATTTCCTTCATAAATTAAGGACTTGGCGTGGTAATACCGTATTGCTCAAGATCTTCTACCATTAGCACCCACAACTTTGTCGTTACCTATGCATCAGCTAACGCACGGTGGGATATGCCGTCGTTTTCAATATTTCGATTGCGAAGCAACTCACCAAGTTTGTGTGAGGGTATATCTTGAATAAGGCGTCTTGCTACTAAAAACGGTCACGCGAATTCGCCAGAATAACCGCGGTTGATTCTCTCTAGCTGGCATCTAGAAATCGTTTATCGAACGAATCAATGTGAGCGATAAGATTCTCTCTCGCAATAAATTTACTGAACGAGGCCATGACCTAATATTGAACCGCATTATCTGCCATGATTAGGAGAGCGTTATACTTGCGATTCCTCAGACTGCTCAAGAGAAGCAACCCAACGCAGGATCTCGGCAGTGGCTTCAATAAGATCGCCAGGTATGTATTGGTTTAGCTGACCATCGGCAAAAAGGGCACGTGCGAGCGGTACCTTTTGCATCACAGGAATGCCTTCTTCATGGGCTATCGCGATCATACGTTTTGCCATCGCATCGGTTTCTTTAAAGGTAATCACAGGCAGCGGCGTTTCGCCCTTTTTATAGTACAAACCAATCGCGATGTGGGTTGGGTTCGTGACTAAAACATTCGAACGTTTAACGTTATCTCTTTGGTTCGAAGCTTGTAGCTCTTGGTGCAACTGACGACGTTTACTCTTGATTTCAGGGCTGCCTTCCATCTCTTTATATTCGCGTTTGACTTCGTCTTTAGTCATTTTCAGTTGCTTGGTGTGGTCGAACTTTTGGTATGCGTAGTCGGCGGCTGCAATCACAATAAATCCAACGGAAGAGATCATCATGAGTTGTTTAACCAATACGCCGGTGATGGTCGGCACACACTCTAATCCACACGTTGGGATTTGCAGTAGTGTGTTTAAGTTACCTCGCAGCGTGACCCAAATAATGCAGGAAAGGAGCGAAACTTTAAGAATCGATTTAATAAACTCAATGATGCTCTTTAGCGAGAAAATTCTTTTCGCCCCTTCGACAGGGTTGATCTTTTTGATATCTGGTTTGACGGATTCACCACTAAACAGCAAGCCGAATTGCCCCATGTTCGACATGATGGCAATTAAGGCTGCTACGACGAGAATCGGTGCCAGTAGGTAAACCATTTCTTTGGCGATGGCGATAGCAACGTCAATCAACGCATCCTGAAACCCCTGATAAGCCAACTCACTCGGCAGTAAAAGAAGGGCGGAGATGTGCGACATATAGTAGTCAGCAAAAGCAAACAAGACGGCAATCAAGGCTAGGATTAACGCCGATGAGACGATTTCCTGACTTTTGGCGACTTGCCCTTTTTGCCGGGCATCCCGAAGTTTCTTCGGGGTGGGGAGTTCGGTTTTTTCTCCGCTCATTGCTCTTCCTGTCTGTTATTACCAAATGGTATTGAGCTGTTTTTTGAACAGCACGATTTCAGAGAAAAGGGCTTGAAAGTGATTCATCATCAATGCCACATAAACAATCAATAGCACGCTAGCAATGGCACTTTTGATCGGCATGGCTAAAGAGAAAACGTTCAGTTGTGGGGCGAATCTGCTAACCAGCGCGAGTCCAAACTCGGCAAGGAACATGGCTAAAACCAAAGGCGCGGACATCAAAACGCCAAGCCACATAAGTTGCTCGAACTGCGCGTAGAAAAAGTGTACCCATTCCTCAGTGACGGTTGGGGAAAATCTGATAACAGGCCACGACGAATAGCTGTTATACAGCGCATAAATAAAGGCGATAAAGCCACCGCCAGAGAAGAACAAGGTGATTAGGGTTTGAGTCAATAGCACAGCCGTTGGCGTTGATTGAGAGCCGAGAGTGGGGTTGAACATACTTGCCATCGCAGCGCCACGTTGGTTATCCACCAGAAAGCCTGTTGCCTCAATAGCCCAAAAAGGGATTGCCGCAACAAAGCCAATCAGCATACCCAATAACACCTCTTTGCCTAGGATGACCATCAACCAAATCCCATCCGTGTCTGCGGGCAGGTCTTGTTGGTTGATCATTGGGAAGATAAACAGCGCAAGCGAGCACAAAACACCATTTCTCACCAAGGTGCCACCCAGTATTTGCTTGTTTAAGATCGGCAAAAATATAAAGCAAGCCATTAACCTGGGGAGCGTCAAGCTGTATAGGAACAGGGCTTGGTGCAAATCATCGTAACTCATCGTATTTGCGGGATTTTATCCAAGGTCAACGTGGCAAAGGAATGTAGCTCGGCACCCAGCCATTGCGTGGTAACAAAGAGGGTAATGATGACGGCGATCAGTTTGACGACAAAGCCTAACGTCTGTTCTTGTACTTGTGTTAGCGCTTGGACGAGAGAGACCAAGGTACCGACAAGTGCCGCAACCAAAATCGGCGGCAGCGACAAGAACAGAACAAGTGTTAGAGCCTGAGTGGTAAAGTGGATGATTTCAGCCGGATTCATGCTTCTCACCTGATTATCCGTAACTGAGCACTAAGCCGTGAGTCAGCTTGGTCCAACCGTCCAGTAAAACAAAGAGTAGCAGCTTGAATGGCAGTGAGATGGTCATTGGTGAGACCATCATCATGCCCATTGCCAGCAAGATGTTTGATACGATCAGATCGATAGCGATGAAAGGCAGATATAGTAAGAAGCCAATCTCAAACGCTCGAGTTAGCTCACTCACGGTAAAGGCGGGGAGCAACAACAATAAGCTGTCTGACTCTAAACGGTCGACGTACTTTTGTGGCCACAAGGTTCTCGCTGCATCGGTAAAAAAGACCGATTCAGTTTCACGGATGTGCTTTTTTAAAAACTCACGGTACGGTTGCAATCCACTCTCGATTAAACCTTCGATGCTCTCTGAATCTTCAAGTGAGATTTCGTGCTGGGTAACGTAGTCATAGGTTTCAAATCCCACCGGTGCCATGATGAAGATCGACAGAATGATCGCCAATCCGTACAAGGCCATATTGGGTGGAATCTGTTGTACACCTAATGCGTTTCTTAGCAGAGAGAAAACCACGGCCAGTTTAACGAAGGAGGTCGCCATCATTGCAATGAAAGGAATCAAAGCAAGAAGGGCAAGTGTAACAATGAGGTTCAGTTCATCAGGTAACTGGATCATGCTGGCTCCTGACTGCCGCCAAACAGTTCGAGAACGCGGACACCCAAGCGTTCATTAATGTTCACTAGTTCGCATTCACCAATGATTTTGCCGTTTGCTCGCATGGTGACTGGGTTAGAAATTGGCTGGTTAAGCTCAAAGGTAAAACCCGGTTGCAGCGCGTTAAGCTGTTCTAAAGTAATGGTTTGCTGACCAACATCGAAAGTCAGTTCAATTGGCAATTGCTGGTGGTCGGTCAGTGCTTCAGAGCTGTTGATATCGTTCATATTGGTTTCTTTTTCTTGGATATGGAGTGTCGTATTGTCGAGTTGGCATCGCCAAAGGTTGTGATTGGAGACCTGAAGCAGCACTTGGTGTTGCGCGATGTAGCAATCATCGAAAAACACCACATCGCCCAGTTCCAGTTGCTCAAATTGACTGAGCGCCAAACGTGTTTTGCCAAAGCTCAACCAGAAAGGCAGTGCGATGTTTTGGCTCAGGTAAGAGGGCGCTTGTGGCAGAGTGTCAATCAGCACATCTCGACCTTCATGGACCCACAGGCTAAGAGAGACATCATCGCGATTGATGGTGAGCATCAACACGTTTTCTTCTGATATAGGCTGATCATGAACTTGCAGCTTGCTCAATACCGGAAGTTGTCCAAATAATCGCTTAATCATGTCGGTGTAGGGCTCAATTTGGCTACTGAGTAACGCCAATTGCAAAGAGTTTGGCAGTGACTCAAATGCCGTCGAGTCAAGAATACCGTGCAACCATTGCTGTAATTGCGCGCCACTGAAATCAATTTGAATGGTTTGCCCACCAATGAGTAGCGCTAAACGATAGCCAGAAAATTCCGGCTTTTGGCCAAGCGTGATCGATAAGCTATTGCTTTGGCTATCTTGAAAGTGACACTGTTTTGCACACAGTTGATTGCTCAGCGCGATGCTTGAAGGCTCGACCTTTGGGAAATCTAATATCTTCATTCGTCCTCAGGCTTCCATTCATCGTAAATGTTGCGTTGTTGTCGCGAGCGTTGTTGGTCTTGTTGTTGGTTCATCTGTTCGCTGACAGCGATTCGAATCGGTTGGTCGATGCCTAAACGTTGCAGACGCTCGGTCAGCTCCTGTTTAGCAGTTTGGTTGATCAGCGAAAGAGCGTGCTCTTGCTTAATCAGCACGCTGTAGCCAGAACTGTCCTGCTTGATAGAGATCTCGCCCCCTTTTAATTGGCCTTCATTCAGAAGCAGGCGAACTTCTTTCTCGTTTGCTGAAGGAAGAGACACGTAGATCTTCTCGACTAACTTATTAATCAATTCGTTTACGTCTTGAGCTCTGTTCTGGGGCGCGTGTGACTCTACGTTTTTCAAGATGATGTCGCCTTGCGCTATCGATTGGCTTAGGTTAGCCGTCGGGTGAAGCCTAGCGTCCGACTCTGAACTTGGATGACGCAGTTCGATGTGTTCCGCAGGCTTAACCTTCTTTTCAAGAGCGGACAATGTGGTTTTCGAGTCGACAACTTTCGAGTTCACAATAGCCGAAGCGTCTTTTGCCGCGGGGTCGAGTTTATGAGCTGCTGCATCTAACTTATGCAGTTGGCCTTGCAGCAAACTCTGCACGGTTGATGGCTTGGTCTGCTGACGCTGAATAGGTAATACCTGATCCTTCAAAACGTGAGGTAAACTGGCAATAAGCGTTTCTGACTCGTGTTCGCTTTCTGCTTGCTTTGGTTTAAGCGCATTATTAAAGCGAGAGTCAAGGTCTTCTGAGACTTGGTTGACAGGCTTCTGTTGAACCTGTTGCGGACGTTCAGTTGTGTTTGGATGATCGTTTTTGACTCGCATCTTTACCTTCTATGAAACAACAACGTTGCGGAACTCTTCTTGTTCGAGCTCTTCTTGATACTGCACTTGGCGTGCTTGCTCAGCGACTTCCTGTTCGTTTAATTGAATGAATTTTTCTTTGGTTTTATGGGCGGCCAGAGCTTCTTGCTTTCTTTCCTTGAGTCGCTGGTTCTCTTGTTCCAATGCTTTTTTTTCTTCTGCGGCTCGTTGTTTTAAATCGGCTTCTCTTTCCCTTAACAGCGCTATTTCTTGCCGTAATATTTCAAGTTCTTTTAGAACGACGGTTTTCTGTTTGGCTTTTGCAAAGCGCCGCTCTTCTTCCTCTTCGCGCCATTGACGATAATCAACGACAGACTGTTCCGCCTTTCGGAGTGAGGCGCGTGCATTGTTAACTCGATATTCTTGTTGCTGAACCGCGCGATCGGCACGGTCGGCACGAATTCTTTTTATCTCTAGCAATTGCTCGATCATAAGCCTGCAAGCCCACGCAGCTGCGTGACGGTCTCTTCGAGTTCACTTGGCTCGTGCGTGCCTTGGCGCAAGAACGCTTGGATATCATCTCCCTGTGCGATGGCCATATCCGCGCGACTGTCGGCGCCTTGTTGGTATTCACCAATTTTGATCAGCAGCTCGACTTCTTCATATTTGGCCAGCATTTCACGCATGTGAGCCGCGGACGCTTGATGAGTTTTATCAACGATTTGGTTCATCACACGGCTGGCTGAGCGAAGCACATCAATGGCTGGATAGTGGTTCATCGCCGCCAGTTTGCGAGAAAGAATGATGTGGCCATCGAGTATGGAACGCGTCTCATCGGCGACTGGCTCAGTCATATCGTCACCTTCCACAAGCACGGTATACAGCGCGGTGATGGAGCCTTTGTCTGATTGACCTGCACGTTCCATCAGTTTTGGTAGTGCGGCAAAAACAGAAGGCGGATAGCCTCGTCGTGTTGGTGGCTCGCCAGCTGCCAAGCCGATTTCACGCTGAGCTCGGGCAAAACGTGTCACCGAATCCATCAGCAGCAGGACACGCTTACCTTGGTCGCGGAAGTACTCTGCGATGGAGGTCGCGACGGACGCCGCTTTGGCACGTTCCATTGCGGGTCGGTCTGAGGTTGCGACAACAAGTACTGACCTTGCCATGCCTTCCTCGCCAAGATCGTGCTCGATAAATTCTCTTACTTCACGGCCCCTTTCACCGATGAGGGCAAGCACGGTTACATCGACATCGGCAGAGCGAATAAGCTTGGCGAGCAGGGTACTTTTACCTCCGCCAGCTGCAGCAAAAATACCCATCCTTTGTCCTTCACCGCAGGTCAGCAACCCGTCGATTGAACGCACGCCCATAGAAATCGGCTTTTCAATCAGCTTTCTCTGCATTGGTGGTGGCGCATCGCGATAAACCGGATACCAAGCGCTCGGTTCGGAGCTTTGAGAACCATCAAATGGGCGGCCCAGGCCATCGAGAATTTTCCCTAACAGGTGATCGCCAACGCCGACTTCGTGCATTTTTCCAAGCGGGCTTACCTCGGTATTGGAGGAAATACCAAACATGTTGCCAAGCGGGGTAAGTAACGCATGGTGTTGTTGAAAACCGACCACTTCTGCAAGCAGCGACAAGGTTTGATCGGGATTACGTAGCTCACAAAGCTCTCCGACACGAACGCCGGGCACGACTGCTTTGATGATGGTGCCAGTAACCTGCGTCACGCGACCGCGGATTTGGATCAAACGCGTTTGCTTGATTGCTGACTGTTGAGCTTCGGTGATGTATGAGAAGTCGTTCAATTTAATAAAACATGCGCAATAACTGATGCTGGGAGAGTAGAGAGGATGGCGCCGTGTTTATAGTGACTATTGGTCGGGAGTTTTTAGAAAACTTAAAACGTCCTAAAAAAACACGTCTGATTTTGACAGCCGATTAAAAATGCAATTCCTATAATTCGCCCACATCGTACGAAAGGAGTGCAAATCAATGAGCACTGTCAATGGCCAAATTTTAACGGGCAACAAATTTGACGCGCCAATTCGAAGTAATCTTGAGTCTTCACGCACGGAAGCCTCATTGAATGGTCATTATCGAGGTGAAAGTGTCCGCGTACACAATGCAACTCAGTCACTGTTTGATGCGATGGAAGAGCTGACGGCGTTAGGTTCAGAAAAAGCAGAAAAAGATCTTACAAAACGCAAAGTGAAAGATGGCGGCATTCGCGTGAATGAAGCGCATGAGCTGGTTTCTGATTACCTAAGAAAAGTGCCTGATCTTGAGAAGAACCAAAAGATCAAAGACCTTGCTACCAAAATGGCAAACGGCAACTTATCAACGATTACTCAGCTACAGGCGTATCTCAACGGATTCTCTGAGGAGAAGAGTCATCAGTACCTCGCGTTACAAGCAGTGAAAAAGTTCCTCGGTGCCAATCCAGAAAGTAAGAACCTATTGGCGCTTATAGACCAGGCCATTCTGATCTTTGAGCAGAATCCGGACTCTTGGGCTCAGATTGATACTGAGATTCGTGTTTCAAGCTTTGCGGATGAATACAGCCAAGAGCAAGACTTTAGCAGCTTGCACCAATTGCGTGGTTTCTATCGAGATACGGTCCACAGCTACCAAGGTTTAGGAGCAGCATACAAGGATGTGGTTGAGCGTTTTGGTGCAAAAGAGGTCTCCACGGCGGTCGATTTTATGTTGCAGGGCATGAGCGCAGATTTGAGCGTTCAAGGTAGCAATATTGACTCCGTTAAGCTTCAGCTTCTGATGTCCGATATGCAAAAACTTAAGACGTTGAATACGCTTCAAGACCAAGTTAGCAACCTCTACCAGATGTTCAAACTTCAGCAGGCAAACTATGGCTTATCAAGTTGCTGATTTGATGTCGGACATCATTGCTTTGGTTGAACAGCGCTGGGTGGGAAGTGCCGAGATATGGAACCTAGCGAATACTATGGAGTTGGCGTCCACTGAGCGAAAAATCAGCTTTTTTAGGGAACTGCACAAACTGGTTCGCCATATTCCAATTGTTGTATTTAACGACGAAGAACAGCGACAAAACCTAATACAAGCTGTGCAAAAAGCGCTTGATGAAGCGATTGATTTTGAAGAAGAGGAAATGTGGGACGATGAATTGGGTTGATGCGTCAGTGGATGATTTTTGCCGAGGAATGGGGCTTGAAGCGGTCGACTTCTCGTCAGCAGGACGTGTTCAACTGAGCTTCGAACAAAGCGGCACTCTGCATATCGAGAAGCACCAGGACTGTCTGTTTCTCATGCTGGCGAAACCGCTGCCTTGGCACCAGTCGAACGAGCCGATTAAAAAGGCGTTAAGTTTTTGCCATGCAGGCCAAGGTTGGCCATTCATCATTAAGACCGGATTGCTGGATGAGCTGACACTGGTCTTCTCTGCGCAAATCGAAGGGGATGAAGTGACCTTGCCAACCATTGAGCAAGCGTTCGCTCTACTGGTTCGTTTACATAAAGATGTGGCGGGTTCATGAGTCGCATTAGTACGTTAAACGTTGGTATTGAAGGCTTTACTCACGTTTCGCTTGAGCAAGTTGAAAACGACTTCCCACAGCGTTTTCAGCTGTTGCCTGATGGTCAAGCCATTGCGGCTCACCTAGAAAAACTGTACGAGCTTCGCCCCTCTGAGCAGTACTTGATGTCACTGGCCAAGCCAAAGTTGACGCATTCGGAGCTACTTCGCCCAGACAAATACCGTCAACAGTTTGATACTACTCAGCAGCGACTTCAGGAATTGGCGCAGAAAAATGGTTCTCATGCGCTCACTCAGGCGTTGGAAACACTGCAAAGTACGCAATTGGACCAACGTTATCTCACCATGGCGTTGAACCTATTGATTCAGGTTTAATCCCCATGTTGCATAAGAAAGACGTAGAGCTGTTGCTTATCCACGCCGCACTCCAAGTTCAATATCAGAAGCCTGAACAAGCGATTACCTTGCTTGATGCACTGCTGGAAATCGAACCTCAGCATCAAGAAGCTCGCCAAACCTTAGCAGTGGCATGCCTGAATTCAGGTCGATACATACGTTCAATCGAGCTGTGTGAAAGCTTGTTGGAAACCGAACATTCAAATAAAGCGGGTTTGTGGTTTTGCCTAAGCCAAGCGCGTTGGAAACAACAGGATGTTGAAGGCGCCCGCCGCGCACATCGACGTTATCTACAATCTCTAAATTCTGAATAAAATGAAAAAGTTGATCGATACTCTAAATAAAGTCGGGCAGCGTAAAGACATCATGCTTGCCGTGATGCTATTGGCTATCGTCTTTATGATGATCTTGCCCCTACCTACGGCACTCGTGGATGTCCTGATCGGTACCAACATGAGTATCGCGGTCGTCTTATTGATGCTGGCTATCTACATCACCACACCTCTGGAATTCTCTGCATTTCCGGCCGTGCTTTTGATCACTACGTTGTTTCGCTTATCGCTTTCTATTACGACAACGCGACTTATCCTGCTGCAAGGCGATGCAGGTCAGATCGTATACACCTTTGGTAACTTCGTGGTCGGCGGTAACCTGGTAGTGGGCATTGTTGTTTTCCTGATCATCACCATTGTTCAATTTATGGTGATCACCAAAGGTTCCGAAAGGGTCGCGGAAGTCAGCGCTCGATTCTCCCTTGATGCGATGCCGGGTAAGCAGATGAGTATCGATGGTGATATGCGTGCTGGGGTTATTGATGTTCATGAGGCGCGTCACCGCCGTTCATTGATCGAAAAAGAAAGCCAAATGTATGGCTCGATGGATGGTGCGATGAAGTTCGTGAAAGGCGACTCAATCGCAGGCCTGATTATCATCGTTGTGAACATTCTAGGTGGTGTCACCATCGGGGTGACTCAAAAGGGTATGTCTGCCTCTGAGGCACTTGAGCTGTTCGCAATCCTGACCGTCGGTGATGGTCTGGTTTCGCAGATCCCTGCTCTGTTTATCGCTATCACGGCCGGTATCATCGTTACCCGTGTTTCAAACGAGGATTCTTCTGACTTAGGTTCAGATATTGGTGGTCAGGTAACCGCACAGCCAAGAGCTTTGTTGGTTGGTGGCGTTCTGCTTATCTTGTTTGCTCTTATCCCGGGCTTCCCGAAGGTTACCTTCCTGATTCTTGCGGCCGTTGTTGGCGGTGGTGGCTTCTTCTTGTTCTACCAACAGAAAAAACAAAGCGAATCCGACAGTTCTGATTTGCCTAGCTTCGTTGCCCAAGGTGCTGGTTCGCCAGCCGCTAAGTCTAATAAACCGACGACATCTCGCAACAGCAAAGGCAAGCTGGGCGAACAAGAAGAGTTTGCGATGACAGTACCACTGCTCATCGACTTAGATTCTCGCTTACAAGAGAGTTTAGAAGCCGTGGCTTTGAACGATGAGCTTGCACGCGTCAGACGCGCGCTTTACCTCGATCTTGGTGTACCGTTTCCCGGTATTCACTTACGCTTCAACGAAGGAATGAGTAACGGCGAGTACTTGATTCAATTGCAAGAAGTGCCGGTTGCTCGCGGGCGAATTGAAAGCGAAAAACTGCTGGTGACAGAAGGTAACGAACAGATCGATTTACTGGGCGTACCTTACGAAAAAGATGACGACTTTCTGCCAGGCATTGCGAGTATTTGGGTCGATCAAAGTCATTACGAAAAGCTGCAAAACAGTCATGTGGGCTTTCTGACCCCCGATCGCATTCTGACTTATCACTTGTCTCATGTTCTGAAAGAGTACGCACAAGACTTTATTGGTATTCAAGAGACCCGCTACCTGCTTGAGCAAATGGAAGGCAGCTATTCCGAACTGGTAAAAGAAGCGCAGCGTATTGTGCCTTTGCAAAAGATGACGGAAATCCTACAGCGTTTGGTTTCTGAAGATATTTCTATTCGCAATTTACGCGTGATCTTAGAAGCCATGGTTGAGTGGGGCCAGAAAGAGAAAGATGTGGTACAGCTAACGGAATACATCCGTTCAAGCTTGAAGCGCTATATCTGTTACAAGTACGCCAGCGGTCAAAACATGCTGCCAGCCTATCTGTTGGATCAGAGTTTGGAAGATACGATCCGTAACGGCATTCGTCAGACTTCAGCGGGCAGTTACTTGGCGCTTGACCCTTCTGTGACTCAGCAATTTGTGAGCGACGTTAAGCAAACCATTGGTGATTTGAGCCGCATGCCAAATAAACCAGTGTTGGTGGTGTCGATGGACGTGCGCCGTTACGTACGCAAACTGATTGAATCTGAATACTACGAACTGCCAGTGTTGTCATTCCAAGAGTTAACGCAACAAATCAATATTCAACCGCTTGGTAGGGTAGGTATGTGATGGAATGCCTTCTCACCCAGTCTCTAGAGGCGTCAGGTATCCAAGTGAAGCCCTACTTCTGGCAGAAAAGTACCATCTTACTTGGCCATCTTTATGAATGTGATGGTATGGAGCTTGTCTTCCGTGTCGAAGAGGGCGAAATCATCATCGTACTGCTTCGAAGAATCAGTCCAAACCGAGGTCTGAGTAACCCTTTCTCCGCACTGTTTACGCTTGCAGAACATGCTATCTGTTTGTACCCGCTCGACTGGGCTATTCGTGGCAACGTTGACGTATTGCGAGGCAGCAACATGAGCAACCAGCGGTTAGCACAATTCTATTTACGAGCCTGCGGCGCGAGCCATGATGAACAAGATGATTGGTACTTCTTATGCCTTAGTGATTACCGCCCGTTAAAAAAGAGAAAAAAGTAAAAACTCTCGACTGTTACTGACAGCATCCCAGAAATGCTTCGCTTTAAGATAGGAGCCAAGATGAAGCAACCCTTTACTGAAACCATTGAAAATTCGGAACTTGCTATTCGCAATGCAGAAGACAGGACTGATGTATTCAATGAACTACTCGAAGGATTAGGCGTCGGTCCAGTAGCAGGCAATATTCTGCTCGATGGGTTAAATGCTTCGCCTCAATTGATGAAACAAGCAGAACATGAGCTGCTTGAAGAAGTACAACGCCGCAGACAACAACAACCACAAGCCACGAGCAGCAAAGGCACTAGGCGCAAGCGGCCGACAATGATGCGTGGCATGGTGATCTAAAGGTTTTCACATGACGGATATGACAATCATGAACTCCATCACCGGAGTTCTCAATACAACAGCCAATCGTGATTCTCAGATCGCATTCCAACAGAGTTTTGTTAAGACCCTTTCTCCCATTCTAAGCGATGCCAATATCGACGCGAATCAAATAGAGTCGCTGATTCGCCAATTACCTGTCGTGGTTGGGCGTACGGAACAAGAAAGCTTGGATCTTTATGTAGATTCATTACACACCTTGTTAAAAAAGCAAGAAGCCTTTACAGGGACTTCTGCCGCTGAGAGCACTGCGCATTGGATGCGGTCACTGCAACGCCAAGCGTTGAATGGTCAAATTGCGCCTAAAGATGTGGAGATGGGCGTTAGTGCTACGCTCGCACATCAATTCCAATCTTGGTTTAGCACACAGCTAAAAGACAAGGTCGACAGTTCGCTTCCGACCGATTTTGTCGCTGATTTCCGCTTAGGGAGCCAGAGTAACCAAGCGCTGAAAATTGAAGCTTTAGATACCAGCGCCCTTAAAGCAGCAACGGCAGAGATCAGCGCGTTTGTAAATGCACTGGCAGTGCAGATGAGTGCCAGTGAGGTTCGCGAGAGTGCTATTCCGTTCTTGCGAAATGCCTTTGGTAATCTTGGTTCGGTCAACCTTAATGAGATTAAGAATTCAGACTACTTCTTAACAGAAGAAAGCTTTAGAGCTGCTGTTACCGCTCAACTTGTTGCCTCTTTCACTAGCATTGGGATCACCATCAGTACCGATGATGCACAGGCCTTGGCGAACAAGATTATTTGGATGCCAGGCATGTCTAAGCAGGAACTTACCGATACGCTAAATAGCTTAGCGACACAAGTAAAAGGACAATTTGAAAATGCCTACGGTGCGGGTGGTGTTGCCCAACTGCAAACCATCCTTGATGCCGAGATCGCGAGAATAACGTCAGATCCTGCTGCGATCACCTTATCGAGCTTGTTCTCCAATATAGCCATTGCGCTTATCAACACTCAGATTGATGCGTTCTATAGCGGCTTGCTTGATGTTCAGGTAACTCAAACCACACCGGAGCAACTTGAGCGGATTAAACAAAACACTGCACAAGATATCCGACTCCTTTTCGACAAAATAGTCGCTGGACAAGACATCGGGACGGATTTCATTGCACGTCATCAAAAAATGATGGAGAACCTAGAAAAACTCAATGATCGTTTGGGGAAAATCACACCAGAGGAAGTGAGCAGTAAAGAAGTGAATGCTGAGCACGCATTGACCGCTATTAACCTACTGTCCGTGATTGAATCTAGTATCGGTGACCGCTTTGATGAACGCGTCTTGTTTGCTCTAAACGAGCGTCGCGTCGACCGTCTTGAAAAGCGTAATATTCTGAAAGGTGATCTGGAAAACTTGACGATGGAGTTAAGAATTTTCGGTGCCATACAGTCGAAGATACACTCAAAACAAAGTGTAAAAGAAAAATATGAACCTGGAAATACGGGGTTTCAGGCGAGTGACTTTGGCTACGATAGCGAAGCATCTTTTAAAGCATCACCTGAGTATGCATATATAACAAGCAATAAGTTCGAAAACCACAAAGACTTCCTGACAAAACAAGGCATATCAGTATCGGCCGATAGTTTTGAAGGCGATCAATTGGCCAGCTTCTCTACTTCAGTGAGCGACCAGTCCAAGGTCAAAAACGATACAGTTCAGCTCAAAACGACCGAGCTCAGCGATATGAGCTCTCAATACAATGTAACCGTTGAGGCGATGAACAAGTTTGTGCAGAAGTACCACAGTATTTTACAAGAAATCCTACGAGCCCTCTAAGGATAAATAACCATGACTAAACAAAATGCGCCAGCCGACCCATCTCAAATGCAGGCAGAGGAACTCCTTTCATTTTTGGAAGAAGGGGGGACGCTCAAAATGCTGCATGATGTATCAGCAGATACCATCGAGCACATTTACGCGGTTGGTTACAACTTTTTCCAGTCAGGCAAGGTAGAACAAGCCGCTAAGGTATTTCAGCTGCTTAGTATGCTTGATCATTATCAAGCGCGATTTTTTATTGGTTTAGGTGCGGCTCGTCAGGAAATGGGTGAGTACCTGCAGGCTATTGATGCTTACAGTTACGCTGCGCTTGTGGACGTTAATGATCCACGCCCGCCTTATCACTCTGCAGAATGTCATCTCAAGCTTGAGCAACTGACAGAGGCTGAGAGTGGGTTTTACAGCGCGAGGGAGATGTCTGTTGGAAAACCCGAGTATGCAGATTTGCATCAACGAGCAGGCATCATGTTAGAAGCGGTGAGAAATAAAAAGGAGTAACTAGAGTATGAGTTCTGTTGCACTTGACCGCATTCAGAGTGAGGTATACACGCCCGATTCTGACCGAACTATGTTAGACAAGGTTACTAAGGCAGCTGCTAATGCATCTTCGTCTGTAACCTCAGAAAACGTAACAGGCAGGGGTGCTGAAGCATTGAACACAGGTAAGGTAAAAGTTCTGCTTGATGCACCGAATGCCGCCGTCAGCGATAAGGTGAACGACCTTACTCTGAAGGCCATTGCACAGCTACAAAAAGTTATAGACTCGATTGCTGGTGGCTTACATGCTGTTGCCGACAGCACTGGTTCACTAGCTGTGAGAATAATCGCAGGCTCAGTGGACGATTTTGAGATTGAGCTGGCTGCTATCGCAGACAAACTCCATAGCGCTCAAAACAAGCTTAAAATGCAGGAAGTCAAAGTAGCGAAAGCAAAACATGAACTTGAGATGGCAGAAAACCAAGAGAAGATCAAAGAATCTGAAGCAGCGGCGAAAGAAGCACAAAAGTCGGGCTTAGCTTCTAAGATTTTCGGTTGGGTTAGCGCTGTTGCTTCCATTGTTGTTGGCTCCATCATGGTGGCGACGGGGATTGGTGCGGTAGCTGGCGCATTGATGATCGCGGGCGGCGTGATGGGCGCAATCAATATGACTTTGCAAGAGCCTGCTGTTCAGGATGCGATGAAAGAGGCTGGAGTTAACGTTGATGCACTCAATACGGTATTGATGGCGTTAGAGATCGCGACTGCCGTCATTGGTGCTGTTGTGACATTTGGTGGTTCTGCCGCAGCGGGTGTTGCAAAGTTGGCTGCTAAGAGTACAAGCCAAATTGCGCAGAAAGTGACTGATATCGCGACAAAAACAGCGGCTAATATCACGAAATTTGCTGATTGGGGGTCGAAAGCAACAACAACGACTGCAAAGGCGATCCGTTATGGTGCTGAGACCGTCGATATCACTGTTAACGCAGGTAAAGGGGCCACAGATAGCGTTCATACCGCAAACAACGCGCATTCGACCGAGATCCAAGCGGATATTACGGATTTAAGAGCGAAGATGATGCTTAGCCAAGCCGTGATCGACAAACTGAAGCAAGAAATTTCCAAGTTGATGGAAGGTTTCCAAGAGCTAATGAATGTCATCATGCAAATGATTCAGGCTAAAGGCGAAACAATGCAAACGCTGACGAACCGCCCTGCAACGGTTTAAGGAATAATTATGTTAGAAAACATTGGCAATACTGGACATGCAACTCTTAATGGATTGGGTGAACTTGACCAAACCAGCCATGCAGAGAAAACCTCTGAGACCAAAATCGAAGCTGCTGCAATCCGCGGTCATAATGAGAGTGCACTAACGAGTACGAAGCACTACCAATTAGATGGTCCGAAAGCACCTGCTATTGGAGACCAATTCAGCGCGGTAGCAAAATTGCTGGATGGGTTGGCCTCTACAACAAATCTGTTAATGCAAATAACAGAAAACGCATTGAAAGGTAAAGATGTGGCTAAGTCCTCATCAGAGGCTATTTCTCAGTCACTGTCTCTTATCGCCTTGTTGTACGAAGTATCCAAGTTAACTCGTGACCAGCAAGTACAGCAGCGTGAAATTGCGGTTGAGGCAAATGTAGCGAGTATCAAGAGCCAAGCGGAAGAGTTAAATAGTGCAGCCAAGGCGATGATCGCGATGGCTGTTGTATCAGGTGTTCTTGCGGGAGCAACGGCAATTATTGGCGCGATTGGTTCTTTTAGAACAGGCAGAGAGCTTAGTTCTGAGGTTGCGCATAATAAGGTTTTGAAGATCCAAAAAGCAGGCTTTGATCAAGCTGAAGAGCTAATGGCTAACGGAAATATGTCAGCGAAGCAACGGAAGCAAGTGAGAATAGCGTATGCAGCCGCTAAAGAAAATATCGCTGATACGTCGAGCTCCTTAACAAGTACTGGACGTAAGTTTGAAAAGATGACTGGGTCTAATCAAGCAAGAAATGCTGTACTTCAAGCTATTGGTCAAATGGGGAACTCAGCGTCAAGCGTAGAGCAAACGAAAGCTCAAGCTCGAAGCAAAGAGGATGAAGTATTGGCAACTCGTGCTCAAGCAGACAAACAAAGAGCCGACGAATACATTGGCTTCCAAGAAGGTCTATTAAAAGAGCTGCGTGAACTTTTCCGTTCGATTGCTGATAGTCAAAACCAAGCATGGCGTGCATCTGCTCCAACCGTATAGTTTTGCAATCAATCATTAAGGCGCTGGGAATACAGCGCCTTTTAACAGTTGATGAAAGGAATGACCCAGAGCGCTTTAACCATGAAAAGGCAAGGTGTTTTTTCTCCCCCAAAAATCTTCGACTTCTTCAAACGCGTAGAAGCCCAAAGCAGTGCAAAGTACCTTGTTGTTTCATATTTCGGATCATTAGCAGAAACGCCTAATGTTTTAACTTACAACACCTTCACGAACTTTGCTGGCAACTCTTTTTAAATCTTTTGAAATAGGAGCAGGCCAATACCTTGGTAGTGGTAATCTTTATGAAGGGCAAGAAGATGTAGCTCTGTAGAGTAAGGGGTGTGGTAGTTCACCGAAAAAAAATCAACTGGGTAATCACCGCAATACATACCTGAATCCTCCTTGATAAAACCGATGACCGTTGCCATAGGCGGAGATGATAGTGTCCGAGATTCTCCCAGTGCTATTGAAGCGACTTGTATCCCTTGTTGCAGTGAGGTTGTCGAGATTCCGATTGTGGGAGGACAAGATGTGATGACAGTTGGTATTCTGTCAGAGTTGGATAAAGACGAATATAGCCTGCCAAACAAGATCTTCTGCAAGATAAAATATCATTCTGCGTAGTCCTGATTTTTACCGGAAAAATGCCTGCATAACGTAGTTGTTTTTCATTTGAAAAAAGTGGTAGGAATCACACTCAAAAAAAATGCTTAATTTTATTAATGACACTTGTTGTTATTGATTTTCTATAAAAACAATAAGTTAAAGATAAATTTTGCTTGTGGATAACGAAAATTTTATCCACAAAAACAGTTGATAAGTCGGTAGACTTCCTTCTCAAATCCATATCCAGAGCGGCCTCTGGGAAAGTCAATACCTAATATGTTTCAATGACGAAATACAATATTCTGGGTTGCAGAATTTTAAGCTTTGACTACTCGAGGTTGATGATTGCAAAACAAATAAAAAGCCTACTAAAAGATCTTTTAGCAGGCTTTAAGAGTTTGATTATATTAGAAATAGATGGTTGGTGGTTTATTCAACGTCAGCCGTATGGCGGGGAATGCGTTCGAAAGTTTGCTTCAAGGCTAGATAACCGATCACCGAAGCGAGGAATGAGCCGATGAAAATGGCAATACGCGACAAATCGACCAACGCGTGATTGTCTGTACCCGGGAAAGCCAATGTCGTGATGAATATCGACATCGTAAAGCCTATGCCACAAAGAATCGACGCTGCCATGATATGAGCAAAATGCAGTCCCTTAGGTAAACTTGCAATCCCCATTTTAATTGATATGTAGCAGGCCAGTGATATACCGATGGGCTTGCCAAATAGTAAGCCAAGGGTAATGCCAAGAGGCAATGGTTCCAGCAAAAGAGTAATACTGAAATTATCTAGTGGCACACCAGAGTTAGCAAAAGCAAAGGCGGGTAATATCAAGTAACTACTCCAGGGGTGGATGCCGTTCTCGAGATAGCGGAGCGGGCTACGGATACGATGATGCTTAATGCGAAGTGGAATAGCAAAGCCTAGGATGACACCTGCAACCGTTGCATGCACGCCGGATTTTAATACCGCCACCCATAATACTGCTCCAACCAGCAAATATCCGGTTAAACGGGCGACACCTTTCGCGTTCATATAAAAAAGTGTCGCACTGGCAAGCACTGCAATTGACAATGCAATGACAGACAAATCACTGCTAAAGAAAAGGGCGATAATGATAACCGCCCCTAGGTCATCAATAACCGCCAGTGCCAGCAGAAATACCTTTAAGCTGACAGGCGATTGCTTACCGAATAATGCCAACACTCCGAGAGTGAAGGCTATGTCAGTCGCAGCTGGAATTGCCCATCCTTGCATCGCTTGCGGATCGTTATAGTTAAAAACAGCAAAAAACAAGATGGGTATCACCATGCCGCCAATGGCCGCGACAACGGGAAACATTGCTCGTGAGCGTGTTCTCAGCGCGCCTTGAATCAATTCGCGCTTCACCTCCAGCCCTATTAGAAGAAAAAAAATGGCCATCAACCCATCGTTAATCCACAGGAGGACGTTCTTCTCTATATCTAAAGAGCCAACTTTAAAATGTATTGGGGTATCGAGAAAGGCGAGATAAAAAGGTGCCAGAGGAGAATTTGCAATGATCAATGCCAAAAATGCTGAGGCAATCAGGATGATACCGGGCGCTGTATCGAGCTGAAAAAAGTGGACTAGCTTTTTATTCAAAACGCATCTTCCGATATCTACTAACACCGCTTAAGTCTAACGAGTAAAAAGAGAAAAAGGGAAATCTTCCCTTAGGAAACGTAAAAGAATTGTGATGGAAGATAGACAGAACGTCCTTTTGTGCAAATGGATGCTTAATCGATCATCCTACTGCTTTTACCGAAAGGGTTAGATCAAACACTGCCATGGGTTCATGACCGTGCAAAGACGGGCATGTTGCGGTGATGCGAACAGGCTGGTTAACGCGCTCGCCGGTTTGCATGGTGTGGTCCAGCATTTCGTCGATTAACTGACCGTCGTTGCAGGTAAAAATAACGTCCGCTTCGGGGCGCTTCAGGAATTCGCCGTTCACTGCTTTGAATGCCAACGATATTTTCTTCCCACGGGACTCGGCCTTGCTCATCGCCATAAAACCACCGGCAACGTCAGCGCCAACTGCTAGCGTGCCAAAATACATGCTGTTGAGATGATTCTTGGTTTTGCGCTTGAGCGGAATACGGATTTGAACTTGTTCTTCGTTCAACACCAAGATCTTGGGGCGGCAGTACCAAATCAGAGGAACTTTGAAGAAGCCGAACAGCTTAAGCATGCGGTTGGCGTGGGCGAGAGACTGTTTCATGCTTCATCCTTGAAGAGGAAAGATGCAATCACCCTAATTTTCAACTGGTCGGATGTCAATGTTAAGCCACTGTTAATGAGCGCTCTATGTGATCAGCCCGAGTAATTGCGCCCGACAAAACGCGACAATAGTTTTGCTGTCCTGAATTTCATTTTCTGCAATCAGTCGTTTGACTTCATCGACGGTAAAATGCACCACTTCAATCACTTCATCGTCATCCATCTCTGCCGCACAGGGAGATAGCTGTTTAGCAACAAACAGATATTGGGTTTCATTGCAAAAGCCTGGTGCGGGAAGAGACTCACCAATGGCGTGCCATTCATCGGCCCGTAATTGGGCTTCTTCTGCTAATTCACGCTTTGCGCAAACATTGGGTGATTCCTCAGATTCGAGAGTTCCAGCCGGAAATTCATAGATCCATCTTCGAATAGAAGGGCGGTATTGGCGAATCATCACTAATCTCCCATCATTTGCGATAGGAAGAATGAGCACAGCACCCGGATGCTCAAGGGTGATGTGGTCGGTAACAAGGCCGTTTGGAAGGGTATGCTCGCTCTTTTCCAGAGTGAATCGTTTCCAGGCAAAGAGTTGTTTGGGTTGGCTCATAGACAAATTCCATTGAAGTGCAGTGGACTACGCTAACTGCAATACCGTTCATGGCCGAAGATTGATTAATTAGTGGGTGTAGAAATGTGATCCAACACAATAAAAACTGCGGCAATTTACAGAAGTATGGTAGAATCCGCGCCAATTTTGTTGGAGTTGGAAAGCCAAACGGGCTCAGTAACTCTCTGTATAGATGATAATTCTGGAGTATTACCTTGCAATTTGAAGATCTGGGTTTAGACAAACGCCTTCTAAAAACGGTGGAACTTTGGGGTTTCAGCACCCCGACTGATGTGCAGGCTTCTGCCATTCCTGTCGTTTGTGCAGGCAAAGATCTGCTGGCGTCGTCTAAAACGGGATCAGGTAAAACCCTGGCTTTCCTTCTGCCTGCATTGCAGCGCGTAATGCGTGGTAAAGCATTTAGCCGTTCAGGTCCACGTGTCGTGGTACTTGCGCCAACTCGTGAACTGGCAAAACAGGTTTATGGTGAACTGCGTAAACTGCTGGCAGGCACCCAATACAAAGGTATGTTGATTCTTGGCGGCGAAAACTTTAACGACCAAGCGAAAGAGTTCCGCAAAGACCCGGCATTTATCGTTGCCACTCCGGGTCGCCTTGCGGACCATCTCGAGCATCGTCATCTGACGTTGGAAGGTTTGGAACTGCTCATCTTGGATGAAGCAGATCGCATGTTGGACTTGGGTTTTGCTCCGCAACTGGAAGCGATCAATAACGCTGCCAACCATCGCCGCCGTCAAACGCTAATGTTCTCTGCAACTCTGGATCACCAGCAAGTTAACGAGATTGCAGCAGACATGCTGAAAGAACCAAAGCGCGTTTCTATTGGTTTTGTGAATGAAGAGCATAAAGACATCGAACAACGTCTTTTCCTTTGTGATCACCTCGACCACAAGCAAGCTCTGCTCGACCGAGTCATGGAAGAGGAGCAATATCAGCAGATGATGATCTTCACCGCGACTCGCGCGGATACAGATCGTTTGGCTAAAGTGTTCGTTGACCGTGGCATTAAAGCCGTTGCCCTGAGCGGTGATCTGAGCCAAAGCGCACGTAACCGCATCATGAATGAGTTTGAGCGTGGTCTTCACAAAGTGATGGTAACGACAGATGTCGCCTCACGTGGTCTGGATATCTCAAACGTATCTCACGTCGTGAACTTCGATATGCCAAAACATGCTGAAGAATATGTTCACCGTATCGGGCGTACCGGTCGAGCAGGTAACAAAGGCATTGCGATTTCTTTTGTAGGCCCTAAAGACTGGAACAGCTTCAAGAGCATTGAAGGTTTCCTTGATAAGCGCATGAGCTTCGTGACTTTCGAAGGCCTCGAAGGCAAGTTTAAAGGTCTGGCTCCGAAGAAAAAGAAAACCTTTAGTAAGAAGCCACAGCACAAGAAGAAAACTGGCAAGCCTTCAGAGAAGAAAGCAACAGCACCTAAGAAGCGTAACAAGAGTTTCTACCAAGGTGTGGCTGTTGGTGAACAAGTGTTTGCTGTTAAGAAGAAAAAGCCTGCGGAAGAATAATCAGATTCTGCTTCAAAAAAGCGCCTTTCATTGGCGCTTTTTTTCTATATTCTCGGTCTATTAAATTTCGTATATCCAGATGTCATGGATTCTGTTTTAACGGGATGTTTGGATAGTTAAGTAACAGTATAAACACAGGGAAATTAAATGAATTCGATTCAGATAAACGGCAAAAATATGTCGTACTTGGATGTTGGTGAAGGTCCAGTTGTACTGTTTGGCCACAGTTATTTGTGGGACAGCGAAATGTGGCGCCCACAGATTGATGCGTTAAGCCAAAATTATCGCTGTATTGTTCCTGATCTTTGGGCTCATGGTCAGTCGGATGCAGCGCCGGAAAGTACCACTTCGCTGATTCACTATGCTGATGACATTTTGACATTGATGGATCAACTTGATATCGACAAGTTTGCGTTGGTTGGTCTATCAGTTGGGGGAATGTGGGGTGCAGAGCTAGCGTTAAAAGCACCAACACGTGTGAATGCCTTGGTATTGATGGACACTTTCATTGGCTTTGAGCCTGAAGTCGCGAAAGCGAAATACTTTGGCATGTTCGACACTATCGAGCAGATGGGCTTCATTCCGCCACCAATGATTGATGCAATCACACCTTTATTCTTCGCTAATAACGCTGAAACGGACAACCCGGAACTGGTTTCTGCATTCAGAGAAAAGCTGGCGAATCTGAAAGGTGAAGAAGCAAAAAATGTTGTCAGGGTAGGTCGCATGGTTTTTGATCGCCGCGACACCTTTGACGATGCAGAGAAGCTGACGCTACCCACGTTAATTATGGCTGGCGCGGAAGACAAACCTCGTCCACCGCTTGAATCCATGCTGATGCATGATGCGATTGATGGCAGTCAGTATATTGTGATTCCAAATGCGGGTCATATTAGTAACCTTGAACAGGCAGATTTTGTTACCGATGCACTGAGCACGTTTCTTGAAAGTCATCGATAGCCCTGTGTAAAGCAATGATAAAGCCGCTGTTTGCGGCTTTTTTTATGATGTTTTTCTTTCAAAACTCATCGGATCTGTTCTGGTAATGAGACAAATCGAACGATCGTTTGATTCAAAGGTAACCCCCGATTGTTAAGAAAATGTAGATCCTTATACTGCACCAAAAGAAAGCGCTTTCTTTGTCGTTATAGTGCACACCATAAGGAGTTTAGGTTTGAAGAAGTATTGCCGTTTGCTGTTTTTAACGTTAGCGACCCTTGTTCTTTCTGCTTGTGGTGGCGGAGGTGGAGGAGACAGTGATTCTGGCTCCGATACTCAGCTTTTTACACTCACTGTCAAAGTGACAGACAACGACCGTGCGCCGCTAAGTGACGCCACGGTGACTGTTGATAACAAGATTGCCCGAACGAATACTTCTGGCGTTGCTGAACTCTCTTTGAGCAGCGGCACCTACGACGTAACTGTTGAAAAAGATAGTTATGAAACATCCAAGATCACAACGACTTTAGGCAGTGTTGCTCAAACTCTCGATGTCAGCATGGCATCAACCCAGACCGTGACAGAGGGCGGAGAAAATAGCGGCGGTGATTCAGGCACTGATGGCGGTTCAGAAGAGCAAGGTGGATCAGGCGATACTGGCGCGGGTTCCGAAGAAGGCTCGGGCGAAGGCAGCGGTACAGATTCTGGCGGCACTGATGGTGGCTCCGGAGAGCAAGGTGGTTCAGGCGGCAGTGGTGCTGGTTCCGAAGAAGGTTCTGGCGAAGGCAGCGGTACAGATTCTGGCGATACTGATGGCGGTTCCGGAGAGCAAGGTGGTTCAGGCGACAGCGGTGTTGGTTCCGAAGAAGGTTCGGGCGAAGGCAGCGGTACAGATTCTGGCGGCACTGATGGTGGCTCCGGAGAAGGTGAGAACGGAGAGACAAATAACACTAGCGAATTGACCGTAAAAGTTGTCAATGCAGACACAAACGAAACGCTAAGCGTTGCCACCATTGAAATCGATGGAACAACACTTCAGACCGACACTGCAGGTGAAGCTGTATTTAGTCTGGCTTATGGTGCACATCAGATCTCGGTATCTCATACAGAATATGAATCTAAACAGCAGATCACCTATCTCTCGACGACTGAACAGTCAGTAACTGTCGCGCTTTCTGCTAAAGAAGTGGAACCGCCGCCGGTAGAGCCTCCAGTAGAACCACCGAGTTCCAATGAAATCGCCTATGTGTACCATTCATCATTTGCTTCTTCTTTCGAATTTGAACATCAGGGTGATGCCTGGAACTCAGGCTCTACAGCAGTATGGAATCCAACCGGTAGCCAATTTGCTCAAAGTATTCAGGTAACAAGTGGTAGCAGTTGGGGAGCTCCATTTGCAGTTGCTGCGTGGGGTAATGAGTCTGCAAACGCTATTGATACGACAGGGTTTGATCTTCTTCGTTTCAAATACAAATCAGACTTCGCAACACAAGTTGAAGTGTCTATCCAAGGTGTAAACAGCTCAGAATCAAAAGTGGTTTACTCGCTTGGCACTGCTGTTGCTTTGGGTAACGACTGGTATGAAATGGAAGTGCCATTCCCTGGGTTTAACGACCTGACTTGGATTGGTTTGATGTTCGCGGGTGATGGTACTGTTGAAATCACAGACATCTATCTGGAAAACCTGCCGTCAGATGCTTTCGTGACGCAATATGGCGCGGGTAACGTGGCAAACACATTCAACCCTGAAGGTTATGGTTGTACGGTAGACCATGGTTTTTGGGTTTCGAATGCTGGTGTTGTTGAGCCGGGTGTACCTTCGTGTGACAACATAGGCACGCCAAAGCAGCTTTATCCGCAAATCGTTCCTGAACTGGAAGACCAACCGATTGCCACGCACAAATGGTGGGGATCTGTCTCTTTCTACGGTGAAATGACGATCGGTGACCCGAACGATGCTGGCTATATTACGCCTGATCCAGTGACCGCCCGCATTTCAGAACGTGGCGCAAGGATCATGGGTATTCCTAATGCACTGCAAGGGCAGGGTAACTTGTTCCAGTATGTGGTGCCGGATCCATTCAACGAAGTATTTGATGGCATTGCGGTTGCAAACAGTAAGCATTCCAATATGGAAGGCTACCTGAAAGACCATAGCGATGGTGCAATGACGGTTGAATGGTGGTCAGGTGCAACACCGGTGATGGAAGCCACTTTTGTACATGGTTCACCTTATGTCTATTTCAAGTCTTACGACGGTGATTTCCAGATCAAAACGAACAGCTCTGATGGAGGCCAGAAAGGCACTTTCTATCAAAACAGCCAATCTTTGGGTGTATGGACGGATATTGCAGGCAACAGAAACAGCTTCCTAATTGTTGGTGAGGGTAATACCACTTTCAGTAACGTCTCAGGCAATCTCATTACGGTCAGTAACTCAGCAAAAGAAATGACAGTAGCTTTGTTGCCATCAGCTGGCACACCAAGCAGTGCTGAGTCATCTTATTTCGAAAGTCTTGCCCGCCAGGTTGTTCGTGATGTCGAGATAGCTTATTCGGTTAACCATGCAAATAATGAAGTGACGGTGTCACATGTATATCTTGACGCAAGTGGTAATCCAATCGAAACACTTGCTGGTATGCAGCCTCTACATTGGAAAAACAGCAATGTAATGCCGACACAATACAGCGTGCGCAGTACTCGCGGCATCACCAAGTTCGCTCAAACTAACGGCTTCAGTTACACACTGCCATTTGTGGGGGTTTTGCCATTCCTACCGAATGTTGCAGACCTCGGTCTGAACACTTTACGTACTCTTGTTACCGAGTACATGAACGGTGGAGAGCATTCCTGGAACCCTTACACAGACACTTACTGGTCGGGTAAGAGCTATGGTAAAGCTGCCGAAATTATCGCTATTGCGCGTGATATCGGTATGACATCAGAAGCCAACACCTTAACCGCTTGGTTGAAGCGTGAGCTGGAAGATTGGTTTACCGCTGATACTTCTGGAGATCTCGATACCGTTAAGTACTTTGTTTATGACGAGTTATGGACGACCTTATTAGGTGTTGAAGAATCGTTTGGCGCACACCAACAACTCAATGACCACCACTTCCACTATGGCTACTTTGTCCGTGCTGCTGCAGAAGTTTGTCGCACAGATAAATCATGGTGTGGTGAAGATCAGTATGGGCCAATGGTTGATTTGCTGATCCGCGATTACGCAGCGAGCAAAGGTGATGACATGTTCCCATACTTGCGTAATTTCGATCCGGCCAATGGTTTCTCCTGGGCGTCCGGCCACGCGAACTTTGCGTTGGGTAACAACAACGAATCAACGTCTGAAGCGGCAAACTCTTACGGTGCCATCATCCTTTATGGGTTAATTAAAGGTGACCAAGAGTTGGTAGACAAAGGTATCTATCTACACGCTTCCTCTGCTGCGACGTATTGGGAATATTGGAACAACCTTGATGGTTACCGAAATGCCTCACCGTCTTACCCAGATCTGGGCGACAGCTATGACAATTTCCCAGATAACTATAACCAGATCACAACGTCGATAATCTGGGGACAGGGCGCTTCATTCTCGACCTGGTTCAGCCCTGCCTTTGCGCACATTCTTGGAATTCAGGGATTACCGCTGAACCCATTGGTATTCCATGTTGGTTTACATGCTGACTACATGAAAGATTATGTCGAGCTGGGTTTGACAGAATCTTCAAACCGTAAACCTTCTGGTTTGCTGGATGGCCACTGGCGAGATATCTGGTGGAACCTTTGGGCGATGACAGATGCTGATGCGTCTATCGCAGATTATGAAACCGTAGGCTCCAACTACATTCCGGAAGAGGGGGAGTCAAAAGCCCATACCTACCATTGGATATACAACTGGCAGGCGTTGGGACAACTTGAAACCGGAACGGGCGAATTGACAGCAGATTACCCAGCGGCTGTTGCCTTTAAGAACGGTAATACAATGACATATCTTGTCTACAACTATGATGATGTAGCCAAGACCGTACGATTCAGTGATGGAACAACGCTGAACGTACAAGCAAACAGTTTTGGCACCTTGGTGAAGTAAAGACGCGATTAAGTAGTTAGCAGAATTATCATACTCAAGCACCTTCAGGATGTTTGGGTATTTACCAATGTGTCGTTGACCACTGCCACTGGTTATTAGCGATACGATTGATACGCGCTCAACGGGGGAGACCTCGTTGAGTTTTTTTATTTGTGGCAGGGCCTACAAAACAGAAAGCCGATTGTAATTTTTAAGCGAGTTTTCATATCTGTGTACGAACGGAAAACTTAGAACAGAAACAGAGAAAGGAAAACGACAATGAAAAGATACGTAGTGGCTGCGGTGGCTTCAATGATGGTGGCATTTTCAGTGCACGCTGATAACGGATTGATCAAAATACAAAGTGCTCATTCTGTTGCTCAAACGGCGGATAATATTGAAGGGTTTTTGAAGGAAAAAGGACTCACCCAGTTTGCACGCATTAATCATGCTGCTAACGCCGAGAAAGTGGGTTTGGAACTACGTCCTACAGAAGTGATCATCTTTGGTAATCCAAAGGTTGGTACGCCTCTGATGCAATGTGCACAAAGCGTGGCGATCGACTTGCCACAAAAAATGCTGATTAGCCAAGACGCGGAAAACAATGTTTGGCTAACCTACAACGACCCAATGTATCTGAAAGAGCGTCATAACATGGAAGGTTGTGAAAAGGTACTGGAGAAAGTGTCTAAAGTACTTGGTGCAATCAGCAAAACCGCGACGAAATAACCCAAGGCTCAAGCAGTCGGGTTGCCTGCATCCCGACTGTTTTTAACCTATATTTTTAACCTCGCATTGGTTTTAACTTCCCTCACAACGAAGAAAGTTCTTGCCTGCCTGACGCCAGGTAGTGCAATGAGATTCTTGGCAAGTAGATGGTGATAGTCTTGCATATCCTTCACGCGGATCCTTAGCAAATAATCGAAATCACCAGCAACCAAGTCGCAGTCTAATATCGCTTCGATGCCTTCCACTGCATGTTCAAATTCAGCAATAGCCTCTGGCGTAGAGCGGTCCAGTACTATCCCAACAATCACCAATGTTCCAAAGCCCAAACGTTTTGGGTCCACCATCGCTCTGACATCTTTGATATAGCCTTCATCAAACAGTCGCTGCGTGCGGCGATGGCAGGTGGCAGCGCTAACATTGACCTGTTGGGCGATTTCAGCGTTAGTAAAGCGTCCGTTCTCTTGCAGCATTCGCAGGATTTTTAAGTCAATGCGATCGAGCATGTCGCTGGAAATATCTTTCATAAAACTCTCTATCAATGAATTATAAATTCATCAACATCGCTAAAAATTAGTGTTGATTGAAATATAGACCTTCAATTAGAAAGCACATTTCAAATTCTTGTTGTTACGATTTTCAGATAGAGGGCAAAGCGGTTGCTTCTCGTTTTCTTTGAAGGATGAATTGTATGCAAGGAAATCAAACGCAAGGTTTAACTGATGCCGATCCTATCGAAACACAGGAGTGGATCGATTCATTGCTAAGCGTTCAATCATCACAAGGGAATGAGCGAGCCTCGTTTCTTATCAAGAAGCTCGAAGAGCAAGCAAGAATGGAAGGGATGGGAGCGAACGAAAAACCGTTCTCCGCCTATCGAAATACCATACCTGTCGAGCGACAAGGCGTGTATCCCGGTGACTTAGAGATTGAAAACCGCCTCACTGCAATCATGCGCTGGAATGCTCTGGCGATGGTTGCTAAAGCGAATGAAGCCTATGGCGGGTTGGGCGGGCATATAGCAAGTTATGCTTCGGCCGCAGAGATTTTTGAACTGGGATTTAATCATTTCTTTCGCTCACGTACTGATGATTTTGGAGGCGATCTCGTTTACTACCAGCCTCATTCCGCACCCGGAATTTATGCCCGTGCCTATCTAGAAGGTAGGTTAACCAAAGCGCAGTTGAGTAAATATCGTCAGGAAGTCGCTGGTGGTGGCCTCAGTTCTTATCCGCACCCGTGGCTGATGCCAGACTTCTGGCAATTTCCAACTGGCTCGATGGGAATTGGCCCACTTAATGCGGTTTATCAAGCGCGCTATATGCACTATGCGCAAGCAAGAAGCCTGTTGAGTACAGAAGATCGACATGTATGGGGAGTCTTCGGTGATGGTGAAATGGATGAACCTGAATCCATAGCGGGACTTACATTAGCAGCGCGAGAAGGGTTGGATAATTTGACCTTTATCGTTAACTGTAATTTGCAGCGGCTTGATGGGCCGGTAAGGGGGAATGGGCAAGTTATTCAAGAGTTAGAGTCTCTGTTTATCGGTGCTGGCTGGAATGTTATTAAGGTGCTTTGGGGATCGGAATGGGATGATATCTTTGCTCGGGACAAAGAAAACATTTTGCTTCAACGCTTCGCTAACACAACGGATGGTGAGTACCAAAATCTTGGCGCAAAAGACGGAGACTACAACCGAGAAAGCTTCTTCAACACCGATCCGCGGAGTGCAGCGTTAGTCGCGCATTGGTCAGATGCTGAAATCAATAATCTCAAGCGAGGAGGGCATGATTTCAGAAAGCTATACGCGGCTTTTCATGCAGCCAGAAAACACAAAGGCCAACCCACGGTAATTCTTGCTAAAACCAAAAAAGGATTTGGTATGGGAAGCGCTGGGGAGTCAAGGATGATAGCGCACCAAGCTAAGTCACTCGACCTCGAAGGGCTATTTCAGTTCCGTGAACGTTTTAAGCTGCCCATATCTGATCAGGATATTGAGTCCCTGAATATCTTCACCCCAGCTTCTGACAGTGAAGAAATCCAATATCTGCATGCACGACGGAGAGCGCTGGGTGGCTATATGCCAAAGCGTGTCAGAACTGCGCCGCAGAAAACCTTAGTCTCTGTTCCTGATATAACCAGCTATGCCAATTTTGCTATGGAAGCTGACGGCAAAGAGATGTCGACGACAATGGCAGCCGTCCGCATGATGAGTGGATTGTTGAAAGCGCCGGAATTCGGGCCCCGTGTTGTTCCTATTGTCGCGGATGAGGCGAGAACTTTTGGCATGAATGGTTTGTTTCGGCAAATCGGGATTTATTCTCCTGATGGCCAACAGTACGAGCCTGAAGATGCTGGCTCTATGCTTTACTACAACGAATCGAAAAGTGGTCAATTACTTGAAGAGGGGATAACAGAAGCAGGTGCGATCTCTTCCTGGGCAGCCGTCGCTACGTCATATTCGATTCACGGTTTGCCGATGTTGCCGATCTATATCTATTACTCAATGTTTGGCTTTCAGCGTGTGGGTGATTTGATTTGGGCTGCTGCCGACCAGCGCGCCAGAGGTTTCTTATTTGGTGCAACGTCAGGGCGGACGACCCTATCAGGAGAGGGGTTGCAGCATCAGGATGGGTCCAGCCAACTGATAGCCTCCACCATTCCTAACTGCAAAAGTTTTGACCCGGCATTTGCATATGAACTGGCGGTGATTATTGATCATGGTGCCAAGCGAATGATGGAGCAACAGCACGACGAGTTCTATTACATCACCTTGATGAACGAAAACTATCCTCATCCTTCCTCACAAACGGAGTATCAAACTGACATCATCAAAGGTCTTCATCGACTCGAAACCTATTCTGAAATTGATGCGGTGATTAATCTTGTTGGCGCAGGAACCATCATGATGGAAGTGATTTATGCTTCCGAGTTTTTGAAGGAGGAGTTTGGTATTAAGGTTGCTGTGTATAGCGCCACGAGCTTTTCTGAACTGGCAAGAGAGGCGGAATCCATAGAGAGAAACAGAAGAAGGAACCCGAGTTCGCCTCAAGAAAAATCTCACCTACAAAAGATGCTGGGTACAGAACAACCCACAATCTTTGCAACTGACTATGTTCGTGCAGTTCCTCAGATGGTGATTCAGTATCTCCCTCAACATTGTGTGGCACTGGGGACTGATGGTTTTGGCCGAAGTGATCAACGCAAAAATCTGCGCGCATTTTTCGAAGTTGATCGCTACAACATTATTCTTGCAGCCATTGACGTTTTGGTTCAACAAGGAGTACTGGAAGTCAGCGCTCAAGAAGTGGCGATACAGGCGTTTGAATTTGATAAAGACAAGCCCGCGCCTTGGCTTGAATGACAGTCTGACATCTTCCATAACAAAATCCATCTCAGCATTTGCCCACAATTTAATCGGTGAGAGCTGAGGTGTGAGCAACATCTCCTGCAATAACCTGAATAGTCAGTAAAACCTCCGTATTCTTATCGGCAATATGTCATTCTGTAAGACGTCCTTTGATGAATTGATAAGCATTGATTTTGGACTCGCGTTAACAAACCGCATAATCCTGACTTTTTTAGAAAGAGGTGCCTGAAAATTCATCACTATACTGGTTTCACTCAAAGTGAACTGGAGATGAAATGATGAGCCAGCATGGAATTTCAATCGGCCTGGAAAGGGTCGAAAGCGATGTGTATCTCTCCATCAAAGCGATGGGGAAATTGACGCATGGGGATTATCAGCAATTGGTGCCGATGCTGAATGCAGCCCTAGAGCAAGTTGAACACCCGACGGTGAATGTTTTCTTTGATGCGACAGAATTTAAAGGTTGGGAACTTCGCGCAGCATGGGACGACTTTAAGCTTGGGCTTCGCCATGGTTCGAACTTTGCCAAAGTCGCACTTTATGGCACGCATGAAGGGCAAGAGTGCGCTGCAAAAGTAGGAAACTGGTTTATCAGTGGAGAAGTGAAAACTTTCACAGAATATGATGAAGCAATGGCATGGTTGCTGGACTAACAACAAACAGATGAGAGATACATGGAACTAGTGGTACCCGCGCTTGAGTTTGAAAAAGCGTTTAATACGTTTTACGACGATTTCGCCAACAATGACGTGGAGAATTCGGCGTATTACCAGGAAGGTAAAACGCAATTCAAGCGCTATGTTCAGAGGCTGCTTGATGAATCCGAGGGTCTCAACCTCCAGGATGGTTATGTTCCTTGTAGCCATTTTTGGCTAATGGATAGAGAGCAAAATATCCTTGGTGCTATCCGCGTTCGACACCACATAGACAATGATTTCCTTGCGTTGGAATGTGGCTACATTGGCTATGATATCACGCCGTCACATCGCCGGAAGGGGCATGGTACCACCATGTTAAAGCTTGCCTTGCCAAGGGCAAAATCACTCGGCATACCCAAAGTCTTGATTACGGCTGATGAAGATAATCTGGCGTCTCAAAAAGTCATTCAAACCAATGGTGGCAAGTATGAGAATACAATTGTTGGGAAAGTGAACAACTGGCCAATTGCTCGCTATTGGGTGGAATGCGAATGATAGTTTCGCTTAAGCCTATTGATATCAGAGAGCGGCATGTTCTGGAGAATCTGTTTTCTTACTATGTCTATGAGTTTTCGCAACCTTTAGGGCTAAGCCTTGATAGTGACGGTAAATACGCCTTCAAATCCGAAACGCTTAATCCGTATTGGCTTCGTGATGACCATCATCCCTATTTCATATTCTCTGACGGAGAGTTAGCGGGTTTTGTGCTGGTTCGACGCTACCCACCAAACATTGCTGTGTGGGATATCGATCAGTTTTTTGTCTTGCGTAAATTCAAAGGCAAAGGGGTAGGCAAAAAAGCGTTGGCTGCAGCGTTAGATCAGCGATTCGGTGACTGGCAAATTCGAATTATGAAAGAAAACATTGATGTTCTGGGCTTCTGGCAATCGGCCGTCGAAGAGCTGGTGGAAGGAGACTATTCACTGGGATTGGACATGGACAATGAGTTGGAAATGTATTTCATCCGACTTCTTTATCAAGGTAAGTCCAAATTGCAGTGTTTAGACTTCGTTGACTAATCTGATTAGGTAACGCCTATAAGTAGTGAGTGTTTTGGCGAGCTTAAGGAATTCGTCGGTTTGGGATAAAAAATTGTTTACTTGTCCAACGATGTTACACACTAGGCAGTATTAACCGATTATTATTTATGGACTAAATGATTAGTACCCGAGTAACTTTGTACAGATGCAAAATCAAAAACCAAATCAACAAAAACGCAATCCTGCTGAAGCCATATACGATAAAGTTTTGTTGGCCATTTTCGAGCGTAAGCTTGCACCTGGGGTTCGCCTCAAGGAAGAAGAAATGTGCGAAGTGTTCGATGCAAGCCGAGGAACCGTTCGAACTGTTTTACAGCGGTTGGCGATTAAAAAACTGGTGAATATTGTGCCTAACAGTGGTGCTTTTGTTGCCAAGCCAGATATCCGAGAGGCGAAGGAAGTCTTCGAAGCGCGCAGATTGATTGAAAAGAACATCGTTTTGGAGCTGGCGAAGTCTTTCAACAAAGAAAAGAAAGCCATACTCGAAAACCATGTTGATAAGGAGCATCAGGCAGAAAAAGCGGGCGAAGAAGCGTTAAGTATTCGACTATCAGGTGAGTTTCATTTGTTGCTCGGTGAGCTTTCCGAAAAAAGTGTTCTAACAGAATTACTCCGCGAAGTCATTTTTAGAACGTCTCTTATTATCTCGCTTTATAAAAAACAAACTTTACCGAGCTCATTAGGGTTGCAGTGTGATCACGATGAGTTGATTGCTGCTTTAAGTGAAGGCGATGGTGAAAAGGCTGCTGAGTTAATGGAAATACATTTGTTAGCGATTGAATCCCAGTTGAAGTTGACGGATGAGGATGATGGCAGCGCTGGGTTACGAGATGTTTTTCTATAGGTCGTAAAAAGGGGGGCTAGCAACCCCCAAAGACCAACAGGACAGGGGACAATTGCTTCACCTGACAATTGTCATCCCCATCAAGAAACTCAAATTATTCCCTGAACCGCTTACAAGCATCCCACTGAGTCATCAGTAAATAGTATGAGAGCCCCGCAGGAATCAAACTCGCATACCAAGATACTGATGAGAACATTAACGCAAAAATAACTCCGATACCTGAAGCGATCACTGCTGCCCAGTTTATGCCGGCATAGGGCCCATGCTCATCATAGAGCAACTCAATATTCAAAGTGCGATTACGCAGAATGTAATAGTCGACAGCAAGTACAGCGAAAATCGGCCCGAGGAATGCAGAATACGTCTGAACAAACAGTTGAAGTCCTGCTGCTGATTCCTCTTTGATAAGTTCCCAAGGAAAAGTTGCAAATGCAGCGAGTCCAACAACGATGGTCGCTGTTTTAAACTTCATCTTAAACATATCCATCAAGATGTACGTCGGTGGGACAACATTATTGAGGACATTGGTGGTGACTTGAGCAAAGGCGATGAACAGTAGAGTGATAATTAAAAGAGGTTTGTTGTCGACCGCACTTGAAAATACCATGATAGGATCAGAGACACCGGTTGCGCCTGAGACCATTAAACCTATCAGCCCCATAAACAAAGTGCAGGGTAGAATGGACATCGCATAGATTGTCGTGAGAAGCCCTTTGCCTGTCCCTTTTTCAAGTTCACGGGAATAGTCACTGACGTTTAACATCATTGTGCTGTATATGCCGAGAAACAGCATGGTCGCGCTCCAGAACTCAACGCCCCAAGTGCCTTCAATGTTGACGAGGTTCGTCGTGATTTCATCCCCGTATTTGTTGATCACACTAAAGAACATATAGACGAGCGAGATTAGGATAAACCCGCTACCAATGTTTTCGAGCCATTTGATGCCTTGGAAACCGAATATTGACAGGCCAATCTGGAGGAACTGGAAGAGTACAAAGTACATCACCATGTTGTCGTAACCAAAGAGCGTTGCTGACACAGCGTTCAGTGCACCCGCGCCAACCCAAGATTGAAAGCCATACCATACAATGGCAGGAACTGCTCTTACGACGCCGGGTAAACGAGTTCCTGTAAACCCAAAAGCGGACCTTGCCTGCACCATAAAGGGTATGCCGTATTTGTAGCCAGCTTCCCCATTGATAGCGAGAGCTATACCAATAACAAAGCACCCGATGCCTATTGCCAGTGAGGTCTGCAATAGGTTGAGCGTACCAACGATACTAGAACCCATAGCAAATGTGCCGATAGACACGCACCCACCAAACCAAGCGAGAAAGTATGAGAGACGACCCATTATTCTCGTGTCTTGTGGGGCTAATGATTCTTCTCCTACGGCTTTTGTTGCCGCAGAATTTGCTCCGCCTTCCTTGATATCTGAGCTGTGCATTTACTTCTCCTTATTTAAAAAGGTTAACACTTCATGAGGAAATATATCGACGATTAAGCCGTTGATATGAATCTGTGATAGATAGGCTGTGTACGCTGCCTTTGAGCGTCTTTTGCGGGGGGAACGCCCAGTCACCGTATTTGCTGGTGGTCAAATTGAGAGAAATTAAACTTTCCGCTAATTTCACAGCGGCGGTTACGCCCTCTATCACTGGGATACCAACTTCTCTACTGATAATTGGAGTCAGGTCTGCCATACCTCCGCAACCAAGAACGATGGCACCTATCTCGTCTTCCTTTTTTGCGCGCAAGCATTCAGAAATGATGATGTCGAGAGTGCGACCTCCATCCTCTTTTTCAAGGTCTAAGACGGGTATGTCTGCTGCACGAACACGTCTGCAGTGCTCTGAGAATCCGTAGTTATTTAGCAGATGCTCAGCAATGATTTTTGTCCTTGCCAATGTGGTGACCACAGAGAAGCGTGAACTGATCATTGTTGCCAGGTGAAACGACGCTTCTGCAATACCGATAACAGGTGCCCTTGTTGTCTCTCTTGCGGCATAAAGACCTGGATCGCCAAAGCAAGCGACAATGTAGGCATCCGTTTGCTCTAGCTCTCCTTTCCTGACTTCATCCAACACACCGAAAACGCTGACCGCCTCGTCAAAATGGGATTCAATTGATTCGGGGCCATCTTTTGGGGTTACGGCAACAATTTGGGTGCTGTTTGAAGCAATACTGCTCGCGGCGCTCCCCATTTTCATAGTCATGGACTCAGATGTGTTTGGGTTGATAAGTCTGATTTTCATTATTCACCAAATTGTTAACAATAATTAATTATATTGTTTACAAAAATATTTATTTTATGTTTACAATAATTGAGAAAAAGGTAAATGAAATAATTTAATTATTAAATACAATAAGATAAGTTAATGTCATTGCGGTTGACTTTCTCATTTGGAACGAATTAAGTCTTTGTTTGTGACAGGGTGACGCCGTTGTGTTTACTGACAATCTTGACTGGGAATTGGGGCGGAAATCTTGTTCGCTAATACTTGATAACAGATTTAACTAGTCGTAAATCCAAGATTTACCCGTGACAAAAACAGCGAAACAATTTCTAGGTTTCGGTTACTAAATTCGCCTTATATTGTGAAACGACTTGCATTAAGATGGCGTGACTATTGAACGTATGCAAACTATCCCAACGTAGGCGGATTATGATGAAAAAGACGATTGTTTCAGCGGCTATTGTTTTCGCGCTGGTAGGCTGTGAAGAGGCCAATGAGGTGATTGATAAAGCGCAAGAAGTTGCAAACAGTGCGGTAGATAGCATTAAAGATAATATGGACTCCGTGGGTTTGAGCGAATTGAATTTAGATTCGCTGGAAGATGCGACGGCGTATATGAAAGAGTTTACTGACTCGATGCAAGAGGCGCTTACTGCTGATTTGTCCAATGCAGAGGTTGTTGCGGACGTTCAGGAAAAAGTAGCGAGATCTTATGCGTGTTTGGTTAATGCAACTTCAGAAAGTACGGCAGAGAAGCTGCTGAACAAATTTATGTCAGCTATTGGCAACGAAGACACACAATCACTGATTGAGAAAGGTGTTGAAAAAGCTAAAGCGGCAAAAGAGTGTGTGGTGTAGTCCATAACTTTCCAACGAAATACTGAAAAAGGTCGATATATTATCGGCCTTTTTTGTTACTGACCTATATCAGAATACATATTAAACACATTTATCAGTACTAATCGACGGGCTTGAGGGATCTATCAGCAAGGTAAACGATCAAAACTCATGATATGCACTTATATTTATAAAAGAATTGGTCGTTAAGTAATAAATGATAGTAAGTGAAAATGTAAAAATGTTCTTTGAAGGGTGTACACAAGGAGCGAACGTATGTTTTACAAAACATTGGTATATGTTTGTTATTCCTTGAGTTTGTCTGGGTGCTTTCTAGGTGTCGTGCTCGAAGGTAAAGAAGATACTGATGAAGTGTCTCTCACTGAGATACAACTGAATCCGACAAGCTTTGGGTTAGCGAAAGGTCTGGAACATCAAATAAAGGCCACCGCCCGATACAGCGATCTGACAACGGAAGACATAACAGATAAAGTCAGTTGGCAAAGCTCCGATGATCTCATAGTAACAGTTAGCCAATCTGGGATGGTTTCAGGCATTGACTTAGGGCAGGCCGAAATTCATGCAACCTTAGACGGTATGCAAAGTAATAAGTCGAGGTTTACCATCACTGTTGCGTTGTTAACATCGATCCAGATCTCGCCTGCCACTGTGACCTTAGACGTTGGTGATTCAATGCAACTAAATGCGTTGGGTTCATATAGCGACGCGACAACCTCGGATACGAGTTCCAGTGTCACATGGTTTTCATCTGACACAGCGGTTGCCACAGTTGACTCTTCTGGTTATTTAACCAGCATAGGGGCTGGAACAGCCTCAATATCTGCCTCTGAGAGCGGAATATCAAGTAATTCTGTTAGTGTTATCGTAAATATACCGTTTCCTGCTTTTGGTGTATGTGGACATGTTAGTGGTCAACCATTGGGCACAAGTCCGGGGGGTGGGATTAATGATACTAGTAATAGCAACTTAGATGCGGTCTGCCTTAAAGTTAGGGAAATTATTGATTCAAATGATTTAAAAACTAAATGGTTTACGAGTACGCCTTCAATGGCTGTTATTGGGCATTTGGGTTACACCATCGATTCAACGAGCACGAACATGGGTGATACCTATGCGGCTACCTATACTGAGAATGGCTCACGAGGTCCAAGTGGTGTGAGTTTTGCTCTGTTTACTCAGTGGGGGAATGGGGTCACACTTCCGCCAAATGACCCCGCGGGTGTTGATAGCCAGTATGATCGGTGGTGTACCAAACTTAATTCGGAAAACTTTGCCGGACAGTCAGATTGGCGGAGAGCGACATTATCTGAGCTCCAAGCGTTGTATGCCTATGAGAACATTCACACACAGGGAATGTATGCTAGATACGGTTGGCCAACGGCACACTACTATTGGGCTGGGACTGTGTTCAGTCACGGTTTCATGAGAGTGTTGCTATATGATAATACTGCAAACTCGACACATCCTGGTGTTCATAACTACGTCTCCTGTGTCTCTGAGCCTTAAAACATAGCCGGCAAATCCAAACTGTTAGGAAAATCAGGCAGTCAAAAAGTATGGTTAAACCAAAATCCTTTTATACCGGGATTATCAAAGCAGTGTTGTCCGAATAGGGTGGACGTTGCCAATCTGTCACCTTGATTGAGATATATACCCAAACGACCTGAAGATGCTCGCATTCAGATGTCATCAATGCGTTCAATTCGAGGCAAATTTTACAAGGCATAGGGCTCTATTTCCATACCAACGTCTGCGTAAACGGTGACACGGTTATCATCATTTCTTGTTCGATAGAAACCCTCGTCGCACTGGTAAGCACAGGAATATTGGCTGCCAGCTCATCAAGCCTCACAAATCTATGTAATGAAAATGGGTTTCCTAGGGTCTATATAACCATGATTTGTTTTATTTAACACAGATTCCACGCTCGAAGAGAGATTTCTATAACAAAGCTCATTGGTGAGCCTATTGAGAGCATCTAAATCAGCCATATTAAAGGAGTAAGACGTAGTGGCCAAGCCAATCAAAGTAACGCTATATCGCTGGGGTGGCAGTTGGGGACCTTTCAGTGTGAAAATCCCATGCGGGGAATGCACGCTGACTAAAGACATCCTGAAAGATACCTTTGAAAAAGAGCTCAGTGATGTACCTATCGAACTGGAAGTGAAAGATTGGCTTTCGCATTGGTGGGAACCACTGAAAGTGGGGGCATGGCATGCGCCAATCCTGATGGTAGAAGGTAAGGTTGTGAGCCAGGGTGAAGCGCTTAATCGGGGCGTACTTGTTCAATCTGTTATCAAGGAGTGGACGAAGCGTGACACCCTGCAAGGCAACATTGTTTATGGCAAAGCAACGTGTCCGTATTGCGTGAAAGCCAAAGAAATGTTGGCGGAAGCCGGGATTGAATATAACTACCACGATGTGGTGGTTGAAAGCGCCGCTTTATATCGCATGATCCCGGAGGTAAAAGCCATCATTGGTGAGAAAACGCCGGTTACCGTTCCTCAAATCTGGATGGACGGAAAATACATCGGCGGGGCAGATAACCTAGAGCAATGGCTAGCTTCGAAAGCTAACGCGTAAATAGGTAAAGTATTTGAAAGCATCCGCTTGAGTGACTCAGCGGATGCTTTTTCGTTTTAGTCAGTGACTTTCAACAGTGTTTTAGTCTCGTTATCGAAGGTGAAAGCGCGCGATCGGAAGGCCATGGTAGACATGAAATACGGAATAATATCGACGGTTTCGCGGTACTCATAAACGTAAACAGTGGTATCAGTAGCTTCAATGATCTCATCAGGTTCACCATGATAAGAAACAACGCTGTCCATTGTGGTGACATTGGTTTGAGCATTGAATGCATTGAACTTTGCGCTTTCATCAAAAGGCGTGGAACAGCCAGTCAGAGCGACTGATAGTGCGATAGCGCATACGAGTTTTTTCATGTTATTTCCCTACTTGCAAAATAAGGGCGAACCAATACCGCCCAGTAAAAATGGGTGCCAAATCCAGCGTGAACTCTTTTAACGATTCACAAAGAAGTGTTTGTTCAGGTATTCAACCATTGGAATGAAAGCGGGGTTTTCCCAGCTTCTAAGAACTTCATGCGGCAACAGCGTTGGATCATCAGTGCCAACAATTCCCTTATTGATGAACTTGCTGCCGTCATTAATTTCAAGCTCTCCAAGCGGTGAAGTTTTTGAACCTTCAACCATATACTCGTAGACCGTGCCGGCTACTGCGCCAGGGTTCATGTCGACTCCAGCAGCTTCGTGAATTTGGTCAGGGTCATTGGTACATGATGGGATTTGACCATTGGAGTAAGGACAATAGTCATAAGATGAGATATGCGGCAGCACTACAGATTGAGCATTTGCCTGCGCCGCAACAAAAGGGATAGCGATATTGAAGGCGACATAGGCCGTATCCAGCTCATCACCTGCGAGCGTTTGATCGTCAATGTAGTAATCAAAAAGCTGCATCATTTTCTGGTAAGTCGTTGGGCCGTTCGTCTCGTTGATACCGCCATCTTGGGTGAACAGTAACTCAACGCCATTGACCACACTTTTACCGTTCAAGGCGAGGTTAACAACAAACTCTCCTGCTGGTGTTGGTGATGAGGGATCAACATCGTTCTGAGAGGGAATGACGCCCAATACCAGTGTTTTGGCGTTAAAAGCATTTTGAACATCACGGCTTGCCCAAGTCATCATATTGGTGACCCGTGTTACAACGGCTTGATGTTCTGAAGCAGAAATATTGGAAGGGTCAAAGTTAAGAACGTAAACCCCTTTGTTTAAAGGACAGTTATTCACGTCCTGTGCTGATGTGAATTCACAATTATCTATGGACTGATAGATATTCACTGTTGTTGCTGTGTTACCTGAATTTGACTTGTCCTCGCCACAACCTGTAACGACTAACCCCAAAGCCAGTGCAAGGCTGATACTTCCTGCTCGCATCTTTTTAATCCCAAATATACTAAAACACCAAAACATCCCAGTAAGGCGCTTTGTTAATCCTTATAGAGCATCCAAGCCCAATGCATTTGTTTTGCGAATCATCGTCCGGACAATCAATTCGGCGGCATTATATGAACGGTGTTTTTAATTCTCAAGATGCAATCACATGTAAAACATATGGGTATATATTGCCTTTTGCTGATAGATGAGGTGGTGAGTGTTCAGGTGGGAAAATAGATAGATACATCCCGTTAACAAGGCAGGATGTGGCTGTGTTGGGCAATCGTTTGCGAACCAGCGACAACACCTTGCCAACTGTCACGTTGTTTAAGATTGTATAGACAACTACATGAATACTTCACCTTAAAGATGTACTAATTAGTTATCTTAACCCTGTTTAAATGAGATCTGAGTTTTAACATTGAGTTAAAGTTCTATTGCTCAATAAATGAGCTAGTCGGAATAAAAAAAGCACTTGGTGGGCCGATCACCAAGTGCTTTTTATGTAGTATTATCGAAAGCTACTCAACGATAAATGTTCCCGCCATGCCTTTACTGGCAAATCCAGCACATTCAAAGGCGTATTTGCCCGGCTTGATCGGGACAAAGAAAAGCTCCACTTCGCCTTCATCTTCAAATTCGATCTCATAGAATCCATTCGCTTTGATCTCGATACCGCCAGCTTCTACCTTCCGCATCCAAACATTATCAAAGAAGCTATGTGCCTCGAACGCACATTCTTTTGAGCCAGTACTGGATATCGTCAGCGCATAGGCTTTGCCTGTCTCCATTTGGAACTCCTTTTGGGAAATGGCGAAGCCTGCATCATCAGTTCCGAGCACCAACTCAGGTAAATCTGTTGCACGTTGGGAGAGATTGCCTTTTGCTGCTGCGTGAAATGACAGAACTGTTGAAAGTGTAAGTACTAGAGGTAAAACAATCTTCATTGCATTCATCCTTAACCCTTTGAATTTACGTTTTTATGAGCGGTGAATTTGATACTAGTTAAGCCCTTTGTTTCGATAAATCCTTCTTTGGGAGGTTTTATTTGGACTAATTGAGGAAAGTATTTTTCAAGGCGTGCTCTAATAGTGTTTTGGAGAAGTATCCTCTAGAAGGAACGAGGAAGTATGAAGCAATCCATTATCCACATTGCCTTGGTCGTGAAAGACTATGACGAAGCGATTGATTTCTACGTGAACAAGCTGAAGTTTGAATTGATTGAAGATACTTATCAGCCAGAGCAGGATAAACGTTGGGTTGTAGTGTCCCCACCAGGTTCAAATGGCGTGACCTTGTTGTTGGCAAAGGCGTCGAAACCTGAACAACGCAATTTCATCGGCAACCAAGCTGGTGGCAGGGTATTCCTGTTTTTGAATACTGATGATTTTTGGCGTGATTATCATCGAATGGTGGCGCTGGGAATCAAGTTCGTCCGTGAACCGAAAGAGGTAGATTACGGCACGGTCGCTGTGTTTGAAGATTTGTATGGCAATCTCTGGGATTTACTACAAATGAACAATGACCATCCAATGGCCCTTCGTGCTGCTCTGTGTTCAAGATGAAGTAGATGGTGAAGAGAAAGAAGGCCTCTTGTTGCATGCTGGCAGAGCGCTGCTGACAGAGGCCTTTTATTATCAGATTGTTTGTTCAACGGTTGTAAACAGATTGGCCATAGGAATAGGTGTCACATACAGTTCTGTCATCACCCAAGGTCATTAGCACAAAGAGTTTGTCTTCCAATGACTGGGCGTGCTCCATCCTGAACTTCATTAACTGGGTCGCATGCAAATCCAGTACAACAAAATCAGCTTCTTTTCCTGATTCGAAATTACCAATCAGATGATCCAAAGAGAGCGCTTTTGCACCACCTAATGTGGCCTGATACAGCGATTTCAAAGGGTGTAGCCTTTTACCTTGGAGCTGCATGACTTTATAAGCTTCGCTCATGGTTTGAAGTAGTGAAAAGCTGGTGCCAGCGCCGACATCTGTTCCCATTCCTACTTTAATTCCTTTGGCTTCCATTTCGGAAAGCGGGAACAAGCCGGAGCCTAAAAACAGATTCGAGGTAGGGCAAAAGGCTATCGCCGAATCGCTTTCTGAGAGCCTCTTACACTCGCCATCACACAAGTGAATACCATGGGCAAAAACCGAGCGGCTGGAAAGCAATCCGTGTTGGTCGTAGACATCCAGGTAGTTTTTACTTTCCGGGAAAAGCTCCTGCACCCACTCAATTTCTTTCTGGTTTTCAGAGAGGTGAGTGTGCATATAAACATCGGGATACTCTTCAAGCAGTTTGCCTGCTAAACGTAGTTGTTCAGATGTGCTGGTGGGCGCGAATCGTGGTGTCACGGCGTAATGCAAACGCCCCTTATTGTGCCATTTCTCGATCAGCGCTTTGCTGTCTTCATAGCCAGACTCGGGGGTGTCGGTCAGATCTTCAGGTGCATTTCTGTCCATCAGTACCTTACCGGCAATCATCCGAAGGTTTCGCTTCTCCGACTCCTGAAAAAAGACATCGACGGATTCTTTATGGACCGTGCCGAAAACTAACGCCGTTGTCGTGCCATTTCGTGCGAGCTCATCAAGAAACTGTACGGCAACTTCTCGAGCGTAATTCACATCAGCAAAGCGTTTTTCTTCTGGGAAGGTATAGTTATTCAGCCAGTCTAGAAGTTGTTCACCATAAGCGGCGATCATCCCGGTTTGAGGGTAGTGGATATGGGTATCAATAAAACCCGGTGTGATCAGTTTGTTCTCGAGTACGACCACTTCGATGCTGGGGTCGAGCGAAGGAAGGATATCGTCAGCGTGACCGACTTTCACTACGTGACCATCGGCAACCAGCAGAACGCCATCATCAAAATACTGATAAGAGTCTTCCAAGCCCACGTCCGTTGGGTTGGCAAGGCTATGTAATATGGCAGCGCGAAAGGCTTTTGCCGGATGAGCTTTTGGGTCTGTCATTCCTTTATGCCCTTATTTTCTCGTTATTTTTATTATCGTTATCTTCAGGCTCTCGTTTAAGAATAGAGAGTTTCTCAGCCTGTTTTTGTGATGCTGAATGGGTAGAGGACTCGCGCTTATTGGCAATCTGTTCACCCTGATAGCAAGCGATAAGCTCACCTGTTACAGATACGGCGATCTCCGCCGGGTGTTTTCCTTTCACCGCGTCGATGCCGATCGGGCAAATCATGGTATTGATGGTTGCATCATCGAAGCCACGTTCTTTTAAGCGATAGTCGAAGCGTTTGCGTTTTGATAGGGAACCAATCAGGCCAAAGTACTTAGCGTCTCCACGTTTCAAAATGGCGCGCGAAAGATCGAAATCCAGCTGATGATTATGAGTGAGTACCAGATACATACTGTTAGTCGGGAGCGTGGACACTTCGCCAACAGGATCGTCCGTTAAGCGCATTTCCACGTTGTCAGGAATGACACCAGGAAATTGATCTTCACGCTCATCAATCCAAATCACTTTGAATGGCAAAGTAGCCAGAATATGGACCATGGCTTTGGCGACATGTCCCGCGCCAAATAGCGCCAGCATATGGCGTTGTTGTCCAATAGGTTCAAAGCTAAGTGTGACCATGCCTCCACAACACTGGCCGAGGCGAGCGCCAAGATTGAAGCACTCGACTTTCATGTCACTTTCGCCTTGAGCAAGCATCTCTTGCGCGGCTTTCATCGCGACATGTTCAAGGTGACCACCACCGATAGTGGCGATAACTTCATTCTCAGTCACCAGCATTTTTGTGCCTGCCCCGCGGGGTACCGAGCCTTTGTCTTCGAGTACCGTGACCATCACACAGGGCGTGCCTTTGGCTTCAAACTCTGCCAGCGCCTGGATCCAATTGTCTTTAAACATCACTGACCTCCATTTCCCGGCGTTTACAGCGTGAATGACACAGGCGATTTGCCTTTTCGCGCTTGTTTGATGGTGTTGTATACCTGCTCAGGTGTTGCTGGTGCTGGCAAGTGAGGGATTTCGCTTTCATCAGCCACACTCACGATTGCATCACGAATAGCGCTCCACACCGAAATGGCTAACATAAACGGCGGTTCGCCGACCGCTTTAGAATGGAAGACGGTGTCTTCTGGGTTGGCGCGGTTTTCTACCAAGCGGGTGTTGAATATTTCCGGTGTATCAGCGACAGCGGGGATCTTGTAACTGGCAGGGCCTGAGGTCATCAACTGGCCTTTGTCATTCCAAACCAGCTCTTCGGTGGTCAGCCAGCCCATTCCTTGAATAAAGCCACCTTCGACCTGACCAATATCAATCGCAGGGTTAAGCGATGCGCCTACATCATGAAGGATGTCGGTGCGCAGCACTCTGTATTCGCCTGTGAGGGTATCGACGATCACTTCTGAACACGAGACGCCGTAAGCGAAGTAATAGAAAGGGCGACCGCGTCCTTTTTCGTGATCGTAGAAGATCTTCGGTGTGCGATAGAAGCCAGATGCCGCCAACGAAATTTGGTTAAACCAACACAGTTCGGTGAAGTCAGCAAACGTCATGGTTTGCTTGTCTCCAATTGACACAATGCCATTACTGAATGCCACTTCTTCCGGAGAAACATCAAAGTGCGAGGATGCAAAGTCTATCATTCGCTCTTTGATGGTGAGTGCGGCATTTTGCGCGGCTTTACCATTCAGGTCAGTACCGGATGATGCTGCAGTCGGCGATGTGTTCGGTACTTTTTCTGTGTTGGTTGCGGTCACTTGAATCGTACCGACATCCACACTGAAGGTTTCTGCAACGATCTGCGCGACCTTGGTGTTCAAGCCCTGACCCATTTCGGTGCCACCATGGTTCAGCGAGATGCTGCCATCGGTATAAACCGTGACTAACGCGCCGGCTTGATTAAGGAATGTGGCGGTAAAAGAGATACCGAATTTCACAGGTGTGATAGAAATGCCTTTTTTCAGAATAGGGCTGTTGGCGTTAAATTCCGTAATGGCTTTTCGGCGCTTTTCATACTCGCACGACATTTCCAAATCGGCGGTCATTTCGTGAATGAAATTGTCTTCGACCTTCTGGTAGTAGTGCGTTTCGTCGCGACCTTCTCCCGCGTAGTAATTCGCTTTACGTACCTCGAGAGGATCTTTCTTGAGGTGACAGGCAATGGTGTCCATCACATGTTCGATAGTCATCATACCCTGCGGGCCACCAAACCCACGGTACGCTGTATTCGACGCCATATTTGTTTTCACACAATGCCCGGTTACCGTAGCATTGCCAAGGTAATATGCGTTATCAGAGTGGAACATGGCGCGGTCCACAATTGACCGAGACAGGTCCGGTGAGTGGCCAGCATTACCCGATACCACGATTTCAATTCCTTGAATCACGCCATTGTCGTCAAAGCCCACTTTGTATTGATTAAAGAAGGGGTGACGTTTACCTGTCATCATCATGTCTTCACGGCGCGGTAAACGGAACTTCACCGGTTGACCTGTTTGGTTTGCAATTACGGCTGCGATACAGGCTGGTGCAGCGGCTTGTGTTTCTTTACCACCAAAGCCACCCCCCATACGGCGCATATCGATCAATACCTTGTGCATAGAAACACCCAACACGGACGCAACCAGTTTTTGCACTTCTGTCGGGTTTTGGGTGGAGCAGTAAACAATCACGCCACCATCTTCAGTGGGGACAACACTTGAAACCTGGGTTTCGAGATAGAAATGCTCCTGACCGCCGACATGGATTGAGCCTTCCAGCACGTGTTCTGCATTAGCAATGGCTGATACTGAATCTCCACGTTTTTGGGTATGACTATCGGTAACAAACAACTCCTGCGCCAAGGCTTCTTCCACATCAAGAGCGGCAGGCAACAATTCGTATTCAACGATGGCGGCTTCTGCACCCTTTCTAGCATTGTCGAGACTGTCAGCGGCAACAGCAATCACAGGCTGACCGACGTAAACAACCTTGCCGTCAGCGAGCATAGGATCGCCGGGAAGGATAGGGCCAATGTCGAGTTCACCCGGCACATCTTCTGCAGTGATCACAGTACGAACGCCAGGTACCTTATAGCAAGGTGAGATATCAAGCTTGGTAATGTTCGCGTGAGCATGTGGGCTCATCAGCGCGTATACATGAAGCTGATTAGGGAATTCGCCGCGATCGTCAATGTAGAGCGCTTCGCCTGATACCTGCTTTTCAGCACTTTCATGTTTTACCGATTTGCCGACGCCAGTTGCTAATCCAGCTTTCGCTTGTGCGGTCATTTCTTCCATGGTCATGGCTGGGGCCGTTTTACGAGACATAATGAATCACCCTCGTTTCAATTTTCTTTCCATCAGCCGTATAGCTGAGTTCTGTGAACAGACGGTAAAGCAGGTTCGCTGCAGTTTCAGCGCGATATTCCTTTGTCGCTCTGAAGTCGGATATTGGCGAGAAGTCATTTTCCAACGCCGACATTGCGGCTTGAATAGTGGCCGCACTCAGCGGATTACCAACAAGTTCCTGTTCACAATGTGTGGCGCGTGCTGGAATGGCAGCCATGCCACCGAAAGCGACACAAGCGTCAGTGACAGTGTCACCTTCTAAAGTCAGTTTGAAGGCACCACAAACAGCCGAAATATCATCATCAAAACGCTTCGAGATTTTGTATGCTTTGAATGCCTGATTAGGCTGTGGTTTTGGCACACGAATCGTTTGTACAAATTCAGAAGGCTGCAATGCTGTCACTTTGTAATCTTTGAAGAACTCTTCGAGCAATATTTCACGCGCCGTTTCACCGCGGCGAAGAATAACGGTTGAGCCCAAGGCGATCAGCAGAGGAGGTCCGTCACCAATGGGGGAAGCGTTGGCGATATTGCCACCGATCGTGCCTTGGTTACGAATCTGTAAGGACGCAAAGCGTTGTAACAGCGCGCCGAAGTCTGGGTAGTGTGGTTCTAATGCTCGATATACATCAGTGAAAGGCACATTGGCACCGATTTCGATGTGGGAGTCGGTCTCGTTAACGGTTTTGATATCGTCGACGCGGCCAAGATAAATCAGTTTGTCGATATCGCGGTGAAACTGAGTCACTTCCAGTGCAAGGTCAGTACCACCTGCAAGCAGCTTAGCGGTGGGGTGTGCCATCAGCGTTTTTGCGAGTTCATCGCTGTTAGTCGGTGTGAATGCTGTTTTGCCGTCTGCGTGATATTCCAGTTCGGGTTTCCCAATCGCATTCAACTTTTCAATCGTTTCACGCTCGTACTCTGCAAACTGGTCGCGAATCGGTATTTCCCGACTCAGCGACAGTGCAGCTTCTACAATGGGTCGATAACCGGTGCAGCGACAAAGGTTGCCAGCCAATGCTTCATAAGTATCTTCTTTGTCCGCATTGGGTTGGTTTTTAGTGAGCGCGAACATCGACATGATAAAGCCCGGTGTACAGTAGCCACATTGGCTACCGTGAAAATCAACCATGGCCTGTTGTACGGGGTGTAGCGAGTCTTTTGTGCGTAAGTCTTCTACTGTGATGAGTTGCTTGCCGTGCAGTGCGGAAACAAAGGTCAAACAAGAGTTCACGCTTCGGTATTCCAGCTTGCCATCAACCACTTCACCCAAGACGACAGTACAGGCTCCACAATCACCTGAACCACATCCTTCCTTGGTACCAGTCTTACGCACATGCTCGCGCAGGTAGTTCAACACTGTCAGGTTTGGAGAAACATCATTCTCTTCCTGCAAAGTCTGATTTAAAAGAAAACGGATCACACGACCTCCATGACGTTTTCGTATCCATTAATTACAACCTAGTCATTCCTGACCGATTGGTCAACTTTCTATTAACAACTCATTGTCGTTGCTTTAACAAATAAATATTCAATAAAAACAGGGTTTAGTAGTGATTTTTCAGTAAAATGAGAAGAGTTTGTAAGCAATTATTGTATACAATCTGTGAGATTGATCGTTACGATTTCTCTATTTTGATAAACAGGTTGGTGAATTACAGATAAAAAAGCGGCCTGAATGTTCGGACATTCAGGCCGCTTAATAAACAGATCGTTGGAAATCAGGCTTTCTTCTTCAGCACGTTGGAAAACACAGCGTGGAGATCTTGACTGCCAGAATCATCGTGAAGATTCAGTTTGGAATTGATGTGATCGAGGTGAGTCTTCATTAAGGCAATAGCAGCTTGCTTATCTCCTGCTTCAATCACATCAAGTAACTGGGTGTGTTCATCGCAAGAGCAGTGTGTTTTCTTGGATGACTCATAAAGAGCAATGATCAGAGAACATTGAGAAACCAAGCTGCGCTGGAAGCTCATTAATGGCAGGTTGTTTGCCATCGCTGCCAGCTCAATGTGGAATTCGCCCGAAAGACGTATGCTGCGTCCAGTATCATGTTTCGCAATCGCTTCATTTTCCTCTGCCACCATGGCACGACACTTGGCGATTTGTTCTGGGGTCGCGTTTTGAGCGGCCAATTCTACGATCGCGAGTTCCATTACCTCACGCGCTTTTAGAATTTGCCTCGCTTCGTCAACTGTTGGTGACGCAACGATGGAGCCACGGTTAGGACGCGTACTAACGACTTGCTCTACTGATAGTCGGAGTAATGCGCGTCGGATGATAGTACGGCTAACGCCAAAAATTTCGCCCAATGCTTCTTCACTGAGCTTTGTACCTGGTGGTAGGCGCTGTTCCAGAATGGCATCAAAAATATGACCGTATACGATGTCATCCTGGGTTAATTTAGAGTTTGTAGGTTTGGTTTTCTTATTAGTTGCTTTGAGAAGCCCTGTCATACAGTTGTTCCTTTCCCGACTCGCCGTCTCTAGCGAGCCCGCTGCAAAATAACGTTCTAAAAGAGAACGTAAAGGTTATGCGTCTTGCTTTGTATAAGAATAGCTAAACTGATTGTACAACATTGCTGGAGTAATTGTATCTATGTTGTTATCGGTTTGCGGGGCGGGCTTTGTTCCAAGGGAGAGAATCATGAAGATAGAGCAATCGGCCAGAGTCTTCTGGCCGTTTGGATTTGTACTAGCCTGCCAGAGTGGCATCAGTTTTTAAACTGGATGCGACAATACCGGCAATTGCTACCGCTTCATCAGTATCAGAAATATCGCCGGAAACACCGACAGCGCCTAGTAATTCTGATTCAGCATCACGAATAAGTACACCACCAGGAACAGGAACGAGGTTTCCCTGTGCGAGTGTGGATACTGACGAGATAAAACACGGGCGGTTCTGGGCATCATCCGCAATTTTTCTGGAAGAGCAGCCCAGAGCGAGTGCTCCCCACGCTTTTGCAATCGCGATTTCCGGCCGCATCATGCTGGAGCCATCTTGCCTCTGTAGCGAAATGAGTGCACCACCTCTATCCAAAATGGCTACCGTTAGCGGTTGGGTTTTTCTTTCTTGCGCCGCATGGAACACCTTGGTGGTGATTTCCAGTGCTTTTATCATCGTCAGATTTTCCATTGAAAGTCTCCTAGATTTTTTGGGGCGGCTTAAAGCAGCCGCCAATGCTCGTTATTCGAGTTTTGCGTAGCAAGGAATGGTGAGAAAATCGGCAAAGTGAGCATCGGTCGAGAGCGTGAAAAATAGCTCTGATGCTTCATCAAATTTCCTGCATTCGTCATTGCCTGCTGACGCTTTCATGTTCTTCGCTTCCTGATCGAGCCAATCCCTAAACAACTCGGTAGTGAATGGGCGGCCATCATCGAGAGAAACTTGGTGTTTCAACCATTGCCAAATGTTGGCGCGGGAAATTTCTGCTGTAGCGGCGTCTTCCATCAAACCGTAAATAGGCACGCACCCAACACCACGTAACCATGCTTCCATATAAAGCACGGCGATTCGGATGTTCTTTCTCACACCAGGCTCATCTTTTGGTCCGTGGCTGGGTCGGAGGAGGATTTCACTGTTAAAGCTTCCATCAGGGATGAAATGCCGTTGGTTGATCTCACCATTGAGGTATTCATCAAATATCTGTCGTGCGAGAGAAACCAAATGCGGGTGCGCGACCCAGGTGCCATCATGGCCATTAGTAGCTTCACGGCGTTTGTCTTCAATCACTTTCTGAGTGACTCGCGCCATCTCGTCGGGATCTTTAGCTGGAATAAAGGCCGACATGCCACCAATTGCCAGTGCTCCACGGCGGTGACAGGTTTGGATGAGACGTTTGCTATATGCCTCTAAGAAGGGTTGATCCATACCAATGGCATGACGATCAGGCAGGATGCGGTCAGTATGATTCTTGAGTGTTTTGATGTAGCTGAAAATATAGTCCCAACGCCCGCAGTTCATACCCACAATGTGCTTGCGCATCGCATGGAGGATTTCTTCCATTTGGAATACGGCTGGAAGGGTTTCAATCAGCACTGTCGCACGGATAGTACCTGTTTCGACAGAAAAGTACTCTTCCGTGAAATCAAAGACTGACTCCCACCATGCAGCCTCTTCCATTGATTCGAGTTTTGGCAGGTAGAAATAAACACCTTGTCCGCGTGCGTTGCGGGATTGGTAGTTATGGAAAAAGTACAAACCGAAATCCATCAAGCTTGCAGGCATGGGTTTGCCTTCAAATAAGATGTGGGACTCTTGCAGGTGTAAGCCACGTGGTCGATGGATCAACGTGGCGGGTGTTGATGACAATTGATAGTACTTACCCGTTTTCGGGTCGACATAAGTCATCGTACCTGTATTCGCATCGCGCATGTTGATCTGGCCATTCACCATGTTTTCCCAAGTTGGTGAGGTGGCATCTTCAAAGCAGCACATAAAAACATTTGCACCGGAATTAAGTGCGTTGATCACCATTTTGCGGTCAATGGGACCAGTGATCTCAACACGTCTGTCGAGCAATACCTCGGGGATATCTGCGACTTTCCATTGACGGTCATCTCGAATGCTTGCTGTGTCAGTACGAAAATCTGGAAGCACACCGGTATCGAAGGTTTCTTGTTTTCGTTTACGTTCAGCCAGCAATGAATTCAACTGACCACTAAAGCGGTTGCAAAGTGATGACAGAAATGCGAGCGCATCGTTGTTGAGTATGCTTTTGGCATCTTCGTTAAACAAAGGGCCGGTTACCTGAACACTAGCAGGGCAGGAGGGGTTTTTTGACGGATTTTCTAATTCATACATAGGCAAGGTCCTTTAAGTAAATGTATACAATGAAAAGCTATATAGTATGTTTATAATTGTTTTGATGGAGAACAATAAAAGCACAATGTTAATGCAATGTGAATAGTTCAAAGCCAAATTTCATCAATGTCAGAGTCTTGTCTGACCTCTTTTATAAGTGCCATGTGTACTGATCTCATTTCCTATTCAATCTTAAAAAATGTTTAATAACTGTTAAAAAGTCCTTGCGATTAATAATTAATCGATCTAAGAATACAATTAATAATCAAATTGTATACAAAAAGGGGTTTTGTATGGGAAGGATGAGAGCGATTGATGCAGCTATTGCAGTGCTGAAAAAGGAAGGTGTGGTTAAAGCGTTTGGTGTACCGGGCGCGGCAATCAATCCTTTTTACTCAGCGCTGAAGAAAGCGGGAGGTATCGACCACATACTCGCTCGCCATGTTGAAGGTGCATCTCACATGGCCGAGGGTTACACCCGAGCAAATCCCGGGAACATTGGTGTTTGTATTGGTACTTCGGGCCCAGCAGGGACGGATATGATTACCGGTCTCTATTCGGCGCAGGCTGATTCGATCCCCATTCTTTGCATTACGGGACAAGCACCACGCGCAAGACTTCACAAAGAAGACTTCCAGGCGGTCGATATAGAATCTATTGCTCGTCCTGTCACCAAATGGTGCTCAACCGTTCTTGAGCCAGCTCAGGTTCCGCGAGCTATCCAACACGCTTTCCAAGTGATGCGTTCAGGTCGCCCAGGACCTGTGCTCATCGACCTCCCTTTGGATGTTCAACTGGCAGAGATCGAATTTGATATCGACAGTTATGAGCCTCTTGAGCCATACAAACCTTCCATTTCACGCCATCAAGCGGAGAAAGCGTTGGCTATGCTGAACGCCGCTGAACGTCCACTGATTGTTTCAGGTGGGGGCGTGATCAATGCGAATGCTTCTGAGCTCTTGCAAGAGTTTGCTGAGATTGTTGGTATTCCAGTTATTCCAACTTTGATGGGCTGGGGCACTATTGCTGATGATCATGAGCTGATGGCTGGCATGGTTGGCCTTCAAACCTCTCACCGTTATGGCAACGCATCACTGCTTGAGTCCGACGTGGTGTTAGGTATCGGTAACCGTTGGGCCAACCGTCACACGGGCTCTGTAGATGTGTATACCCAAGGTCGTAAGTTTGTTCATATCGATATTGAGCCCACACAAATTGGTCGCATTTTCTGCCCTGACTTGGGGATTGTATCTGACGCTTACCAAGCACTTACTGTGCTGGTCGAAGTAGCAAAAGAATGGAAGGTAAAGGGCAAATTGAACGATCACTCTTCATGGGTTGGTGATTGTCAGCAGCGTAAAGCTACCATGCTGCGCAAAACGCACTATACCGAACAGCCAGTCAAACCGATGCGTGTCTATGAAGAGATGAACCGCGCGTTTGACCGTGAAACCTGTTACGTCAGTACCATTGGTTTGTCTCAAATTGCTGCTGCGCAATTCCTACACGTGTATAAACCGCGCCACTGGATTAATTGCGGTCAAGCTGGACCTTTAGGCTGGACAGTGCCGGCTGCGTTAGGTGTTCGCGCTGCGGATCCTGAGCGCCAAATCGTCGCTATTTCCGGAGATTACGACTTTCAGTTCATGATTGAAGAGCTCGCCGTTGGTGCCCAATTCAACCTCCCTTACATCCATGTGCTGGTGAACAACTCTTATTTGGGGCTTATCCGTCAGGCACAACGCCAGTTCGATATCGACTACTGCGTGCAGCTGGCTTTTGAAAACCAGAATGCACCTGAACTTGCCGATTATGGTGTCGATCATGTGACTGTGGTGGAAGGGTTGGGTTGTAAGGCATTACGTGTCACTGACCCAGAGCAAATTGCGTCAGCGTTTGAAGAAGCAAAGGCCTTGATGGCGAAGCATCGTGTGCCGGTTGTTGTAGAAATCATTCTGGAGAAAGTCACCAATATCTCCATGGGTGTAGAGATTGACTCGGTGAATGAATTTGAATCTCTGGCGGACTCTATTGCTGATGCGCCCACTGCATTGGCTGCGGATCGCCAATAACTTCTCGGTTCTTATGGAATAAGGAAATTGAAATGCCAAAGTTAGCTGCCAATTTATCAATGTTATTTACGGAACTGCCTTTCATCGAGCGCTTCAATGCTGCGGCAAACTTCGGTTTTAGGGGAGTGGAGTACCTATTCCCATACGCATTTGATGCCAATGAGCTGAAGGCTGAATTGGATCGCAACCATCTCAAGCAAGTGTTATTTAACCTACCAGCAGGGGATTGGGACGCGGGAGACCGCGGGATTGCTGCTGACCCGGCACGTGTCGATGAGTTCCGGGCAGGCGTTGCACTCGCGATTGAATACGCCAATGTATTGGACTGTGAGCAAGTGAACTGTCTCGCTGGGATTGTTCCTTCGGGGGTTAGTCAGGAGCAAGCTGAACAGGCTCTGATCGAAAACCTGAGATTTGCGAATGCTCAGTTGGAAAAGGCAGGCATCCGGCTGGTTGTGGAAGCAATCAATACGAGGGATATACCCGGCTTTGCGCTCACCAATACCAAACAGGCGATCCGGATTTGCGATGCGGTCGGAAGTGACAATCTTTCACTGCAGTATGACATCTACCACATGCAAATCATGGAAGGAGATATCGCACCTACCTTGAGTTCAAAGTTAGGCCGTATTGGGCATGTTCAGCTTGCAGATAATCCCGGACGTCACGAGCCTGGTACAGGAGAGTTGAACTACCACTTCTTGTTCAGTCACCTAGATTCTATCGGCTATGAGGGATGGGTTGGGTGTGAATATAAACCTGCTACCACCACCGAAGAAGGCATGAAATGGCTTCAGACATACGGACAAAATGAGGAGTAATGGAATGACAACTATCGCATTTATCGGCACCGGTATCATGGGTAAGCCAATGGCAGAAAACCTGCAAAAAGCCGGTTATCAACTCAACTTGTCAGAAAGCCGTTCGACGGCACCTGCTTCTTTAGTCGACGGTGGTGCAAAAACGTTTCCTTCAAATCGTGAAGCAGTTAAGGACGCGGATTTTATTATCGTTATGGTACCAAACACGCCAGATGTCGAAGATGTACTCTTTGGTGAAGATGGTATAGAGCCAGTGCTGGATACCACAAAGACCGTCATCGATATGAGTTCTATTTCCCCCATTGAAACTCAAAGCTTTGCTGCCCGGGTCAAAGAGAGTGGAGCAGAGTATCTGGATGCGCCCGTTTCTGGAGGAGAAGTTGGTGCCATCAACGCAACCTTAACCATTATGGTGGGTGGAGATGAAGCCATATTTGAAAAAGTGCTGCCTTTGTTTGGCGCTATGGGGCAGAACATCAACCTAGTGGGTGATAACGGTGCAGGACAGGTTTGTAAGGTGGCAAACCAAATCATTGTCGCCCTCAATATTGAAGCCGTTTCTGAAGCACTTGTGTTTGCTTCTAAAGCAGGCGCAGACCCAGTAAGGATCCGTAACGCGCTAATGGGTGGCTTTGCTAATTCAAAAGTGCTGGAAGTTCATGGTGAGCGTATGGTGAAAGGAACCTTTGACCCTGGTTTTAGAATCCGCCTACATCAGAAAGATTTGAACTTAGCATTGACAGGAGCTGAAACGCTTGGCGTTTCACTGCCGAATACAAAATCCGCACAAGAGCTATTTAGCTTATGTGCAGAGCAAGGTGGGGAAGATTGGGATCACTCTGCGCTTATTAAAGCCATTGAATCGCTTTCTAACCACAACATCCGCGGCGAATAACGCCGTGCACCATACCAAGCAGTTTGAAGTGTCCAGCTTTTCGCTGCTTGGAGTACCTCCAACTTGAGTTTACGTTTTACAGGTCCTTAGTATTTTGCCCGCTTCTTTCACGACGGGCTTTTTTTTCTATGGAGATAAGCAATGGAACAGCAGGAATTGTTCAAGGAAGGCGAAGAAACCCAAAGAAAACATTCTGAATCAGACAAGGCAGCTGTTGGCGGGGTATCGCCCCCGATATTTCTCCGGAAATTGTTCGACGCTGCGGTCGACGCTGCCCTTCCTTATGGAAATATTGAAAAGTATCTACCCGCAGATCGCACGGGGAATTTAGTCGTAATTGGCGCAGGTAAAGCCGCAGCATCAATGGCTAAAGCGTTGGAGGATGAATGGGATGGGCCGATAAGTGGCATTGTTGTGACACGTTATTTGCATGGCGCACCTTGTAAGCACATCGAAGTCATGGAAGCTTCGCACCCGGTTCCTGATGGTGAAGGCGAGAAAGTTGCAAGGCTCATCCTGAATTTGGTCACGAACCTTGATGAAAATGATACGGTGATTTGTTTGCTATCTGGCGGAGGTTCAGCCTTATTAAGCTTACCTGCACCTGGCATCAACTTTTCCGAGAAACAGGATATCAACAAAGCCCTCTTGAAATCGGGAGCCGCCATTAATGAAATAAACTGTGTAAGAAAGCACCTTTCCGCAGTGAAAGGAGGGAAGTTGGCACAAGCTGCTTACCCAGCAAGCATACTTACGCTCGCGATATCGGATGTACCGGGTGATGCATCGGATGTGATCGCATCAGGTCCGACAGTGGCAGACCCAACGACCCGTTTTGATGCTATTAAGGTATTGAATAAATATGATATTCCAGTCAGTGGCGACGTCATCACTTGGCTAGAGAGCGAAGCGTCAGAAACCCCAAAAGCCGGTGATGAAAGGTTATCAAAAAGCCGCTTTGAGATTATTTCAACGCCTTTCGAGTCTTTGGTTGCTGCACAGACTATATCGGAATCGCTCGGGATTCCTGCTTACATTTTGGGGGATGCGCTGGAGGGAGAATCAAGGGATGTCGCTTTGGTACACGCAGCTATGGCAATCAGCACAGCAAAACATGATCAACCTTTCCCTGCTCCTTGTGTCATCCTTTCCGGCGGTGAAACGACCGTAACAGTGAAAGGTAATGGGCGAGGAGGGCGCAATTGCGAGTTTCTGTTATCACTCTATCAGGCGCTTGAAAAAGAACCTGATGTGCGAAGCAGGATTTATGCGCTAGCTGGCGATACTGATGGCATCGATGGTGTGGAAGACAACGCTGGGGCAGAGTTGAAGCCAGAGTTTTATAGTGCTGCTGCCAAGAAAGGAATCTCATCCGCCCGTTATCTGGCCAATAATGACAGTTATGGCTTCTACGAAGCGGTAAGCGGGCTGATTTTTACCGGGCCCACACGTACTAATGTGAATGACTTCAGGGCAATTTTGATATTACCAGAGTGATTCGCTGGATGAATTGTCTAGGATTCATTAAAGTTGTGATACACGCTTTAATGAATCCACGGACGGTCAATGTCACGCATCAGGACGAAAAATCAGGAAAAGATCATCGAAGTCGCCAGCCAACTGTTCGCAGAAAAAGGCTATGCCGCAACGACGACCGCCGAAATTGCCCAACGCGCCGAAATTCCCAAGCCCAACCTCTATTACTATTTCAATACCAAAGACAATCTTTATCGTGCAGTGCTGGAAAGTGTCACCCAGCCATTGCTCGAGGCGTCTTACCCTATCGAGCAGCTCAACGACCCGCGAGATGCGCTTACCCAATATATCCGTACCAAACTGCGTATATCTAAAGAATACGCCGCCGCTTCGAAGACTTTTGCTGCTGAAGTGATGGCTGGCGCACCCCACCTCCCAAGTGACATTGCAGAATCCTTGATGGATCAATCTCGAATGATTCTGAACAAGTTCGAATACTGGATTGAGCAGGGTTGGATGGAACCTGTACCTCCCAAGCATCTGATGTTTATGCTCTGGTCTTCAACCCAAACTTACGCAGACTTTAACTGGCAGATTTGTCAGGTCAGTGGTCAGTTTGAATTAGAAGATCAAGACTTCGAAGATGCGGCAGAATTTCTTGTGAATTTGGTGCTGAGCGGGTGCGGCGTAAAGCATGCGGATTGAGTTAGCTTTAAAGCGATAAACACAAGGAAGTTTATGAAACACATTATGTTCGATATCGATGGGACACTGATTCAATCCTACGATTTCGACGAAAAATGTTTTATGGATGCCGTTCATGAAGTCACAGGAATTGCCATAAAGAATGATTGGGAAGCCTACCCGCATGTGACCGACAGAGGCATTCTTCAAACCTTTATTGAAAGACAAGCGCCTCAATACTCACTTGAAGAGTTGGAAAACAGAGTAAAGCCCGTTTTTATTCGCAATATCGAGCAAACCATCAAAGAAAGCCCAGCGGTGGAAGTTAAAGGTGCAAAGCGTTTTCTTATGCACGTATTGAAAAATAATGACTATATCGTTTCGGTTGCGACTGGTGGCTGGAGAGAGACAGCGAGATTAAAGCTTCAATCTGCAGGGTTTGATACTGACAACCTCATCATTGCATCTTCAAATGATCATCATGCGCGTATTGAAATTATGGCAATTGCGCAAGCCGAAGCTGATCCCTCTAAAGGTTTGCCAATCACCTATTTTGGCGATGCGATATGGGATGTAAAAGCTTGTGCGGCATCAGGAGTAAATTTAGTGATTGTTGGAGAAAGAGTCGATCATAACCAGCGTATTTTGGACTACTCCTCGCTTGAGCAATCGCTTAGTTTCGTAAAATAGGTAGGAGGTGAAGTGAATTTTACTTTCCTAGATATTTCTTCGCACTAGCTAATGAGACTTGAACCGAAACCATGATCCGTGAAATAACAACTCAAGACTTCCAATCCTTCTGGCCGACATTCTCCAGTGTCATTCAGGCAGAGGAAACCTATGCTTTTGATGCGGATATGACTGTCGAACAGGCTTATCAGCTTTGGTGCGAAGTGCCACTGAAAACACTTGTTTTCGTTGAAGATAACGTTGTCCTTGGCACTTACTACATCAAGCCTAATGCCATGGGGCCAAGCCGTCATATTTGCAATTGTGGGTATATGGTTTCTGATCAGGCAAGGGGCAAAGGCATTGCCCGTCAGATGTGTGAGCACTCGCAGCAAGTTGCGGTAGAGCTTGGTTTCAAAGCGATGCAATTCAACAGCGTGGTTTCTAGCAACGAAGTGGCAGTAAAACTCTGGCTGAAACTCGGCTTTGATATCATCGGTACGATTCCCAAAGCCTACAAACACCCGCGAATTGGCTATGTCGATAGCTTCGTGATGTATAAATGGCTGCTCTAAGGTCAACAGTCCCTAACCACCAAGGGCAGTTTCTCTCGAATAAATTCCGCCAACGCTTTGGTATGTGGCGGTACGCCCAGCCTTGAAGGCATCAACAAACTTAAACTTGCCGACTGTGAAAGCCAATCGGGCAGAACGCGAACTAGCTCTCCCGTTTGTAATGCAGTGCGGCATACGTAGTCAGGTAGTGCAGTCACACCTAACCCTTCAATTGCAGCTTGTCTAATGGTGAACATATCTTCTGAGCACAAAGCGATATTGGATGTTTGGTGAGTACGGAGCCCGTCTCGGTTCATCAGTGGAATCGCGTCTTTGGAGCCGCTTCTGCCAGCTTTTAGAAACTGACAATCAGCAAGATCGTAGGGCGTGTTTAACTGTTGAAGCGTATCAAGGTAACGGGGCGAACAGTAGAACTGCCATTCCACATTAGTAATAAATCGTTGGATGAGACTGGAGTCAGGTAGCTCTGCGCTATGTCCGCGGATAGCAATATCAATGCCTTCGGCGACAAGATCTTCCATTGCGTTTGTGACACGTTGTTCGATATGCACTTTGGGGTTTAGCTTGGCAAACTCAGTCACAATGCTTAGTAAGGCAAATTGAGCAACACCTGTTGAGCAACTAATGACCACTTTCCCCGTAAGTTTCCCACCGCGGTTATCCATGGCAGCTTCAGCAAGTTCTAAGGTATCTACCAATTTTCGGGCATGATGGTAGAAGCTTTTTCCCTCTTCTGTCACTGCAACATTGCGGGACGTTCGCTGCAATAACCTGACACCTAAGCGTTCTTCCAGCTGTACAACGTGTCGACTCAACCGTGACTTTGGCATATTCAATGCTTTAGCGGCGGCTGTGTATCCCTTTTTCTCAACGACATGCACAAAGTAAAAGTAGTCATTCAAGTCGACTTTCATTTTATCGTCCTATTTTTGGAACGTAGAGTTCGAATTCTAACGGTTTTTATCCGGAATCCAACTCGTTACGTTGTTTTTAAGCCAACAAATAGAACGGAGTAGAGCAATGACGAATTCAGCAGCCCAATTAAACCAGAGTACTGTCTTGGATAAGCATGTTACTGGCAGCCCATTGAATATTGGCGAAGGATTTACGGGTATTGGTTTTCGCCATACGCAATTTGAAGGGGCGATGGACCCAATCATCATGGTTGATCATTACACCATGACAGTACCGACATTCGGCGCGCACCCTCACGCAGGTATCTCAGCGGTTTCCGTTCTTTTTGAGGATACAGAAGGCAAATTTAGCAACCGTGATTCGCTAGGCAACGACTTCGATATTCATGCGGGAGATCTCTATTGGCTGAACGCTGGTCGTGGCGCGGTTCATGACGAAGCACCAAGACTTGGTGCGAAAATTCATGCTTTGCAAATCTTCGTTAACCTCCCGGCAAAGTTGAAACACGAATCGCCAAGCTCTCTTCATGTGAAGCGAGAGGACATGCCTACGCTGGTGGGAGAAGGGTATCGCGTTAGGCTGGTACTTGGAGAAAGTAACGGCGCGAAAACGCAGGCATCTTCGGTATGGCCGTTTACCATTCTTGATGGTTTTGCTGATGAGTGTTCGGCTTTTGAACACCAGATTTCAGATGACTTCAATGCTTGGCTTTATGCCGTGGAAGGAAACATCGAGTATCAATTAGACGATGAGTGGCATGTTCTATATCAAGGCGAGTCTGTCTCAATCGTCCCTAAAGAAGTTTCCGTATTGAAAGTCCGCGGTGATAACAAGAAGCAGAGCCACTTTGCCCTGCTTTCTGGGGAAACCATTAATGAGAGCTTTGTCCAGCAAGGGCCGTTTGCAATGAGCTCACAACAAGATATCGATGAGGTTGTTGCCCGCTATCAAGCCGGAGAGTTAGGCCAGCTTTAAGACCAGACTAACATCGATTTTACCAAATACCATTATTGAACGAGATTAAACGATGAAAATACTCGCTTTTGCTGCAACTAACAGCCGTAAATCAATTAACAAGCAACTCGTCCAATATGCGGCGGGAAAGATCAAGAACGCTGATGTCGACTATGTAGAAATCAATGACTTTGATTTACCTATCTACAATAGCGATTTGGAAGAGGATTATGGCATTCCGAGGTGCGCCTACGCTTTCCAGAATCGGATAAAAAATGCCGACGCAATCTTAGTGTCATTTGCTGAGCACAATGGCAATTTTACGGTGGCATTTAAGAACCTGTTTGATTGGCTAAGTCGTATCGATCGAAATGTTTATCAAGGAAAGTCGATTATTTTGCTCGCGACATCCCCGGGGTCTGGTGGCGCGAAAACAGTACTGAAGCTGGCTAAAGAAGGCGCTCCGCACTTTGGTGGCAATGTCGTCGGAACATTTAGCTTACCGAGTTTCTATGACAACTTTGATCAGGAAAACAAAGTGATAAGAGATACAAGCCTTACTGCAGAATTAGATGGAATATTGCATCACTTTAAGGGCGTTGTTTCACCAGCCTAGCAAGGTAATTCTTATATTCACTCCTATAAAACCCGCGGCTTAATACGGGTTTTTTGTTTGCGAACCCGCATAGCCTAAGACGGTTGCATAGTCGAATATACCGATATGGATTAGTGCTAATTTTCAGAACTATTAGTTCATTTAATGTCTGATTATGTTGCCAATAATGGTGCTGTAGATTGGTTTTTGTCCATTAAACAGTACGACGCTACGGATAAGGAGTAAGTATGAAATACAATCGATTGGCACTGGCTATGGCTCTGTTAACCGCTATTACAACCTCATCGAGTGTTGTTGCAAAAGATAGGTCTAGCGATAGCAAACGTGTCTTTGTAGAGCAAAATACCACTCAAAGTAAGCATTGGGCCCATGGAGGCTTTAGAGGCCCAAGACTGAGTAACTCAGATGTAGACTTCTCTAACTGCCGAGAGATTGCCGGTGGGATTGTGGTGGACAAATCAGAAGTATCGTCACTGATTCCAAATGACGTTTCAGTAAATAGCCTAACTGACATGGGGTTTGAGTTTGATGGGTCCGATAATTTGGGCATGCTGATTATTCGTTCTCTGCAATGTGAAGCTATACAAGTCACTGATGCAAAGGGGCGGGTAAAGACTGACGAAAATGTCGCCGTTGCTCATCTCGGGACACCTATCAATACATCGAACCTACCTGCAACGACCTTCAATCTTGATGGCGTCAACGGGGCTGACTTCAACATTTATACTCTTAGCTATCAAACTTCTTCTCGCGCTTACTACGGTGCGATGGCGAGAATGGGAATGAAGACAGCTAAGTTCAACAAACACATGATGAATGTACAGGTCGATACGACGCCTGGTACCTGCGATGTGGCGCAACTGAGTGTGAACATCCCTGGAAACAGTGATTATTCCTTCAGCATTTTTGGTGAAGTGGTTCAAGCGACCGCTGAGTGTAACCCCGGGGGTGCAAGCTTTACTGCTAACTGGTGGTCAAGTTGATCGTAAGGGGCGAGTGTCAGCACTAAGTAACTTGGTTGAGGATCAGACGTTCACAGAAACAGCGGGTCCAAATGTATTTGTTGCCGCGAAGCCAGGTACGACAATGAGTGAGCTTATCGGTGAAGCACCTTCTGCATTCACAGGATTCTCTGGGAGTGGCTATCTGCCATCTGGCGGTATTGGCAATGTCGATATGGTCGCTGAAGCATTGGGGAAATTGCCCCGCTAAGCATCGGAAACTATGTTTAGTAAACATAAAACGCCCCATAAACAGGGGCGTTTTGTTATTTGTATAGACATTAATCTGCGAGCTGTTCCGCCAAAAACCTCGCCAGCAATAGTGTTAAGTTTTCCCTTCTGGCTTTATCTGGCCAAACCGCATAGCGCCCCAATTTGCGAAGTGACCAATCGGGAAGAAGTTGTACTAAGTCGCCGGATTTCAATCCTGGCTCAGCAATGTGCTGAGGTAAGATCGCGATGCCCGCATTTTGATGCGCGAGATGACAGAGGGCCTCTATCGTGTCGACTTGTAACTGAAAGTGAGTAAATACGACATTCACTGATTCATCGCCAGACATGAACTCCATTCTGTCTTTGCGGTGCTTGAAGCTTATCCACTCAAGGTTAACTAGATCCTCAGGGCGTTTTGGCAAAGGGTTTGAAGCCACATAGTCAGCGCCAGCAACCAAAACGCGCTGATATTCCCCCAATTTCCTCGAAAGCATTGAGCTGTCGTCCAGCCAACCAATACGCACGTTCAAATCATACCCGTCGTCAATCAGACTGACGGGTTCGTCAGTGTAAGAAATGGAAAGCGAAACGCGCGGATATTGCCGTGTAAAAGCAGCGAGCGTGGTAGAGACATCTGATGATGCGAGAAATGCCGGTAAGGAAATCCGCAACTCTCCAACAGGTTCCACAGAGATAGCATTGAGCTCGTTTAAGCCCAATTCTGCCTGCTTGAGCATTTCTACCACTCTAGGGTAAAACATGCGCCCCTCATTGGTGAGGGAAAGCTTTCTCGTAGTGCGGTAGAGCAGCGTCTTTCCAAGGTAATCTTCAAGGTCTGAAATGGTTTGGCTCACTCTTGAAGGTGCAAGATTTAGCTGTTTGGCGGCGGCGCGGAATGATCCACCGTCGACAACACGAACAAAGATAGCCATATGCTTGAGGTATTCAATCATTGTTCTTCCTGAGCGAATTATGAAGTCCGTTTGTACACGAAAATACTGGTAATTATCCTGATGTACATTGTTGGCGTACGACAGGCTGAGTTGGATCAACAAAGGGATATGAAGATGGATAGACTGAAAAGTATGCTTTGGCTTTGTGGATGGATATTTACGGTGGCCTTTAAAGCCAATGCTGGTGCACCTGAAAGCCTTCCTCTAAGAACTACGGCTATTCCAGATACGACGGAGAGCGTTCCTCATGTGCAGTTGAATGTAAAAACAGATGCAAGCCTGATTGCTGAACTCAGAAGTAAGGTGGCAAAGATCCCAGATGTATCTTTGCAAAGCTCAATACTTTCTCTTCCTGGTGCAGAAGGCTTCTGGGTTCGCGACGGAATTCCGCTTGCGAATCCTCAGGCCATTGTCGGTGGCAGAGAATTCGCGCATTTACACCCCGACGGCAGTCTTCATGCCTCACTACCACCAGAGTTAGCCAAAGAAGCGGTGAAAAACAACTGGGCAACCTTTCATCCTTGGTCATCTAAACGTTTGGGTTGGGAGGGTTTCGTCATGATTTACACACCTTCTACTCAAACTGAAGTCGATGTTGTTTACGCGCTTGTGGTTTCGTCGTTCAACTATGTCACCGGTAAAGAGATCAACGCGCAAAGCTTGAGCGGTAAGAAATCGGTTAAGCGCGCTCATAATTAGCATGGCAAAGACAAAAAAATAAGGCGCTTTTTAGCGCCTTAGTTGTTGAGCTTTATCCGCCAGCCTTCTTGCAGCTGCACGGTGTCTTACCATCAACTCTTGCTTATCAACATCGACCAATTCGCCATCAACTACGCGCCAATCACCATTAACCATGACGCGGTCTGCACGATAGTGTCCGCAAAGTACTAGCGCAGCCAGAGGATCGTGGCTGCCAGAGAACTGAATTTCATCCAGCTTGAACATAGTAATATCGGCCAACATGCCTTTATCCAGCGTACCGATGTCTTTTCGACCGATATTTCTCGCAGAGCCCTGCGTCGCCCAGCGGAAGGCATCAAAGTGACTGACTTTGGCGGAACCATACCTCAGGCGTTGAATGTAGGTAGCCATTCGTAGTTCATTCACCAGATTGGAACCATCATTGGATGCTGAGCCATCCACTCCAAGTCCCACTGAGGCGCCGGCTTCCTCAAGCTCTAGGTTACGGCAAATACCCGAAGCCAACATCATATTGGAGCTTGGGCAGTGACAAATTCCAATGCCAGATTGTCCAAGTCTACGAATTTCTTCGTCGTTGAAGTGGATACCGTGCGCGAGCCAAGTTCTATCATGCAGCCAACCGACTTCTTCGAGATAATCCACAGGGCGATAACCAAAACGCTCAAGACAGAAGTTCTCTTCATCAATGGTTTCGCAAAGATGGGTATGTAGCATCACATTATATTGCTTGGCGACGTGGGCGGTTTCTCTCATCAACTCTGTGGTGACAGAAAACGGAGAACAAGGAGCAAGAGCGATTTGAGTCATGCCACCAAACTCGGGTTGATGATACTCGCGAATGAGCCGAATACTGTCATCTATGATGGTTTTCTCGGACTGAATCGTATGTCTTGGCGGTAATCCGCCCTGATCTTCACCAAGGCTCATCGAACCGCGGGTAAGTACAGTACGTAAACCGAGCTTTCTTGTTGCTTCAACCTGAATGTCAATCGCGTGTTCTAAGCCAACTGGGATCAAATAGTGATGGTCAGAAGCAGTTGTGCAGCCGGAGAGCAGCAGTTCAGCGCTCGCGAGTTCTGTACCGAGCTGCATCATCTCTTCATCGAGACCTGCCCATACAGGGTAAAGCGCTTTCAGCCAATGGAAGAGTTCTTTATCCAATGCATCCGGGTATGCACGGGTGAGTGTTTGATAAAAGTGGTGATGTGCATTAATCAAGCCCGGTAAAACGACATGCTCTGAAGCATCCAGGGTATGGTCGAAAGGTTGTGTGGGAGCAGCGCCCTTGGCGACCACTTCTATTATGGTGTTTCCTTGAACAACAATACCGCCAGTGGCGTCATCATTGGTTCCTGTCCATATCGCGAGCGGATTTTTAATCCAGGTTGTTGCCATGTGTCTGCATCCTTTGCTGGAAAATAAACAGCCCCGAGCTTTTAAAAAACTCGGGGCTGGCGCTGAGGGACTTTAAGTCGATTTAGAGGTTTGATCTGTTGACGTATCACTCTGAGAAGAATTGCTGGTCATCGCAGGCTCCGCAGTGTCTTCACTGAGCGGGATCGAATGATCGCTGTTCATTTCTTCTTCTTCTGCCTGTTTTTCAGCATGGACATCTTCTTTCGATTTTGGAAGAACCAAGTTCAGGACAACTGCGACGATCGTACCCGTGGTAATACCTGAATGAAGAAGCTGAGCAATATCATGATGCAGGTGTTGCAAAAGGGAGGGCTTGATGGTTACAGCAAGTCCTGCCGCCAGAGAAACACAAATTACGAGTGCATTACGGCGTGTGTCAGCCGCTTTCACCAACATACGAATACCTGCATAAGCAATCATCCCGAACATGATGAAACCGACGCCACCTAGTACAGGTTTTGGCACAGTAACCGCAAGCGCTCCAAATTTCGGGAAGAGTCCAGCAAGAATCAATAGCGCACCTGCGGTGCCTACTACGTAACGGCTTGCTACACCCGTGATGCCGACGATGCCAACATTCTGGCTAAATGAAGCTAACGGCATGGCGCCAAAGAATGAACCGACGGCGCTGCCAATACCATCGCCCAAAAGGCCGCGTTTGAGATCTTTACCTGAGATTGTACGATGGCAGTTACTGGCAAGTGCCAAGAAATCGCCCGTCGCTTCAGCAATGACAACAATGTAGGCAAGACACATACTCACGATAGCAGGCCATGAGAAGCTTAGCCCAAACTTAAAGGGTTCCGGTGTGGCAAACCAACTCGCCTCACTGATTTGCTTCATATCGACCATACCCATACTTAGTGCTACCAAGTATCCGCCGGCTAAACCAATGACAATCGCTGATGCTGCTACTGAGCCTTTTGCGTATGTTGCAACCAGTAGGACTACCAGAAGCGAAATAGCAGCAAGGAATAGTTTAGGTAATGTCGCAAATTGCTCGCTACCTGCTGGTGCATCGCCAATCCAGTTCATCGCAACGGGGAGAATGGTTAAACCGATAAGTGTAACCACAACCCCACTGACAACAGGTGGAAACAGCTTACGGATTTGCTCCATAAAAAAGGCGGAGACAATCACCATGCACGCGCCAACCAGTGCAGCGCCCATAATTCCGGAAACACCGTCAGCCTTACCTATGCCGATAGCTATCCCGAGAAATGCAAAGCTGGAACCCATGACTACTGGCAGCCTGATACCAACAGGGCCCACGCCAATACACTGTATGATGGTAAAAGCACCGGAGATGAATAGTGCTGCATTAATTAGAGTGACAACGTCACCGGTTGGTAGGCCAATGGCAGTGCCAACAATGAGTGGTACAGCAATAATACCGCCGATTGAGGCAAGCATGTGTTGTATGGCTAGCAGGACTGTGGAGCCTGCAGGTGGTTTATCGTTTAATTCATAGAGCAGTTTCATAACTTCTTCCTTTAAGCTGCCGCGTTCCTTTTTTATGCGGCAGCGTTCGTGGTGAATATCGAATTACCCCTTGGGACGTCATTGGTCCTTTTGAAACGAAAAACAAAAAATTAGGGGCCTCTTTGGGCCCCTTTGTTCGTTATCCAAGAATGATCAGTTTGAACACAAAGAGGATGCTCAATGCATACATTGCAATCGAAATATCTGAGAACTTTCCGGTACCCGCCTTGAGTACGGTGTAAGTGATAAAGCCGAGAGCGATACCGTTTGAGATGGAGAAGGTCAGCGGCATCATCAAAGCGGTAACTGCGGCTGGAACGGAATCAGTAAAATCATCCCAGTTCACGTGTTGAATACTACTCATCATCAGGAAAGCGACGTAAATAAGCGCACCTGCTGTGGCGTATGCTGGGATCATTCCTGCCAGTGGCGAAAGGAAAATAGCGGCTAGAAACAGAAGACCAACCACGATAGCAGACAGACCAGTCCTTGCCCCTGCCGATACACCGGAGGCACTTTCCACGTAGCTTGTAACGGGTGGACAACCGAAACATGCACCGATAACGCTCGACATACTGTCTGCTTTGAGTGCTTTTGGGAGCCCATCGATCTTTCCAGTCTCTTTGTTAATGAGGTTTGCGCGTTCAGCCACACCCATCAGTGTGCCGGCGGTGTCAAACATGTTCACAAACAGGAAGGCGAGAATAATGCTGATCATTCCTACATTCAGTGCGCCAGCAATATCCATTGCCATAAAGGTGGGGGCAATGCTTGGTGGCGCAGAAAAGATGCCACCGTATTCAAACAACCCAAGGCCTAAACCTATCAAGGTTGTGCTGAAAATACCAATGAGAACGGCGCCAAAAACTTGTTTAACGGCCAGTACGGAAATGATGAAGAAACATGCCGCAGCAAGAATCGCCGTGGGCTGAGTAAAGTCGCCCAACGTTACCAAAGTGGCGGGGCTACCTACGACGATCCCCGCACTCTTGAGGCCGATAATGCCGAGAAACAATCCAACACCCGCTGTCATCGCATAACGCAATGAGGAAGGTATGCTGTTAATGATCCACTCTCTAACACGGGAAACACTCAGCCCCACAAAAATGACGCCGGATATGAAAACCGCACCGAGAGCAACCTGCCAGCTGTATCCCATTTCCCCAACCACTGTAAAGGCGAAGAAAGCATTCAGGCCCATGCCAGGTGCAAGGCCGACTGGCCAATTAGCAAACAGGCCCATCGTCAGAGTGCCGATTGCTGCACCAATACAAGTTGCAACAAAAAGTGCGCCAGGATCCATACCGGACGCTGACATAATATTGGGGTTCACGAAAATGATATAAGCCATAGTGGCAAAAGTAGTGATCCCGCCGATGAGCTCATTCTTAACGGATGTTCCGTGTTGGCTCAATTTAAAGTAGCGTTCAAGAAAGCCACTCTTTCCTATTGGCTGTTCAACAGTGTTTTGCTTATCCATTGTGTTATTCCTGTCGGTCTAGGAGTTACTGCGAGTTTTCCTTATCGCATTGTTTCTGGGGTGCGAAACCCAGAAATTAGAACTCTGCTTTTCGCTCTACATTAGCTAACTGCCTCTATAAGTCGAAAAACTGAAGGGTGATACTAATAAAGGGACGTGGTAGTGCGCGTTTTCATCGTCGATGCCAAATCGGATCACGACATCGTCTAGGAAAGGAATGTCACTGAGCGTCATCCCACTTTTTTTAAAGTAATCTGCAGTATTGAACTGCAACTGGTATTTGCCACACTGGAAGTCTGCCCCTTCCAATAACGGCTCATTGGTTCGCCCATCATGATTGGTGGTCATGGTAATGACATGGTGAAGGGTGCTTTCCTCAATCCTATATAGTAATACTTCTATACCTGCCCCAGGTTGGCCTTTGGCAGTGTCGAGCACATGTGTGGTTAGTCTTCCCATTTACCTCTGTCCTTATGCTCTATGGGTTATTGCTTTGTTGTTGCCTGTACCTACTGGATATTCACCTGTATATGAGAGCTTCTCTAGCAGGTGTAATCCGATACATTTTATTCTGTGTGCACATCTATAAACTTAAAATGTACACAATACTTAATTCTTGTAAAGAGTGATAAACGTGAAGTATCAATAGTGAGAATTTAGAAAGAAAGCCTTAACTTAAAGGGGTTAGCGTCGAAATTTGCTATAAATCTAAGTCTGATTGAATTTTCGGAAATATGAAGGCGGCAACATTTTGTTAACTTGTCCTTGTAAATTGTATACAAAATGTAATACTAAAAAAGAGCTTGTCGGGATCAAGGAGCATTTACATCTTTAATGCCCCGTAGAGATTTAGAAATAAACATGGCGGAGCGGGATACTTTTGATACAAGGTTTTAACAACAGGAAATGGCGCGATGAGTAGTGATTATCCTAGGGATTTGAAAGGTTATGGTGCTCATCCTCCTCACCCAAGATGGCCGGGAGAGGCTCGGATTGCGGTTTCGTTCGTATTGAATTTTGAAGAGGGTGGCGAGCGTTGTGTATTGCATGGAGACAGGGAGTCAGAAGCTTTCTTATCTGAGATCCCATCGGCACAACCATTAGCTGGTGTAAGACACATAAGCATGGAATCGATTTACGAGTACGGTACACGTGCAGGTATTTGGCGCACATTGAGATTGTTCCGGCAACATGAGATTCCACTGACTGTGTTTGCCGTTGGCATGGCAGCGGAAAGGTATCCAGAGGCGATTCAGGCTATGGCAGAAGAGGGTCATGAGATCTGTAGCCACGGTTATCGTTGGATCGACTATCAATATGTGCGTGAAGAAGATGAACGTGAAGATATGCAAAAAGCCATCGCGGCGATAAAGGAAGTCACTGGTGAGCGTCCATTGGGATGGTACACCGGTAGAACCAGCCCTAATACACGTAGATTGGTAGCTGAAGAGGGCGGCTTTCTCTATGACTCTGATGCCTATGACGATGATCTTCCATACTGGCACGAAGATGGAACGGCACCTGGAAAACCACAGTTAGTGATCCCTTATTCATTGGATGCTAATGACATGCGTTTTTCTACTGTTCAGGGGTTTAATTCGGGAGAACAGTTCTTTCAGTACCTGAAAGACAGTTTTGATGTTCTCTATGAAGAAGGTATGGACGCGCCGAAAATGCTGTCCATCGGTTTGCATTGCCGTTTGGTCGGCAGGCCCGGAAGGCTAGCAGCGTTGAAACGCTTTATAGAATATGTGAAGCAGCATGACAGGGTATGGATAACCCGTCGTGTTGATATCGCCAAGCATTGGCATAAGCATCACCCACATCCGAACATGACTAAGGAGTAGGCATAGTAATGGCGAGATTTTCAACCTGTCGGCCCAGTGAGCAAACCAAACAACAGTTTGTTGAAACGTTTGGCGGTGTATACGAGCACAGCGCGTGGGTCGCAGAGCAGGCCTATGGTTCGGGACTGGGTGGTGATTTTGATGAGCAGGATGTTCTGCACTCTCGCATGGCCGATATACTCAACAATGCGGAAGAGGCGTCAAAGATGCAGGTCATCCTTGCTCACCCTGATTTAGCAGGCAGAGCGGCGCAGGCAGGCGAGCTAACGGCAGAGTCGACCTCAGAGCAGGCCAGCGCAGGCATTGATCAATGTACGTCCGAAGAATTTGCCCGCTTTACAGATTTTAACGATCGTTACAAAGCTAAGTTCCAATTCCCGTTCATCATGGCAGTAAAAGGAGCGAATCGGCACTTGATCCTTGAAGCGTTCGAAAAGCGCTTAGAAAACGATGTAAAAACTGAATTCAACACTGCGATTGCAGAAATAAACAAAATCGCATTGTTCAGGCTACGTGATTTGTAGCTCTCTGGCCGCCGACAAGCGATGGTTATTTTTCTGTTTGTCGGCGAATTCAGCGTCTCGCAAATTGAAGCTCGCCGGAAGCGCATTCGATGCTTCCAGCCACAGTGAAAGGGAAAAAGACGCGACCTTTTGTATCCACCAACACCTGAACCATTAGGTGACATGGTGTCTCAGATATATGTGATAAAGGAAGCAATGGAAATGGATAATCGTCCTGATTTCGTCAAGTTCATCAATCTCGCCAGCAGCCGCTTAGGCACAGAGGTAATCTACGCGACAGATGACTTCTTTGCAGATAAACAACGCCTCGTCGACGATGCACCAGCTGAGTGGAAGGAAGACGTCTACGATGACAATGGTAAGTGGATGGATGGCTGGGAATCTCGCCGTAAGCGCGAAGAAGGCCATGACTACAGTGTGATTCGTCTCGGCTTGCCAGGCAAGATCATTGGTGTCGATATAGATACCTCTCATTTCACTGGAAACTATCCACCTTCAGCGTCATTGGAGGGGTGCTACTGCCCCGATGGCGAACCAACCGACAGTCAGCAATGGGAAGAGTTACTGCCCTCTATGAATCTTCAGGGAGACAGTCACCACTATGCTGATATTTATTCAGATGAAGCTTTTACCCATGTTCGCTTTCACATCTACCCAGACGGCGGCGTAGCAAGGCTTCGTGTTTATGGTCACCCGGAAATTGACTGGGAGAGGGTGAACCCGGAATCTGAGCTCGATTTAGCAGCAGTAGAGAATGGCGGACGCGCTCTTGCATGCAACGACCAGCACTTCGGCCATATGAGCAATCTGATCATGCCAGGCCGTGGTGTGAACATGGGCGATGGCTGGGAAACTGCGCGACGTCGGGTGCCAGGTAACGACTGGGTTATTCTGTCTCTTGGCCATGCAGGATCTGTTGACCGCATCGTAATAGATACAGCCCACTTTAAAGGGAACTTTCCTGATAGTGTTTCGATTCAGGCTGCTTTTGTAGAGGGTGGCACTGATGAGCAAATTGCCACGCAAAGCCTGTTCTGGCGTGAGCTTCTGCCAAGCCAGAAACTTTCAGCGCACAACATCCATGAGTTTGCTGACCAAGTCAAAAAGCTGGGTGCGATCTCCCACGTCCGGGTCAATATTTTCCCTGACGGCGGTATCAGCCGCGTACGCTTATTTGGCAGAAAATCTGGCTGAACAGATAACTCGTTGTAGTCAGAAAAGGACAAAGGATATGGAAAAAGTGCCCGCTACCGAATTGATATTAAAACCAGAACCGCTGACGAAAGAAGCGTTCGCGCCGTTTGGTGATGTGATTGAAGCTCAGAACCGCGATTACTTCATGATTAACAATGGCTCAACACGCCGTTATCACAAGTTGGCAACGACCCAAGTTGATGACGGAAGCGGCGTTATTATTAATATCTTTCAGGCAACACCACTTTTGTATCCTCTGAATATCAAGATGTTGGAACGTCACCCAAAGGGTTCTCAGGCGTTTATGCCTTTGCTGGGTAATAACTACTTGGTGGTGGTTGCACCACCGGGAAATGAGCCGGATCCTGATTCGATCCGCGCTTTCTACGCAAAAGGTAGCCAAGGAGTGAATTACCATAGAGGCGTTTGGCATCATCCTGTTCTTGCATTGACTCCCAACGACCAGTTTCTAGTGGTTGACAGGGAAGGTGCGGGAAATAACTGTGACGAGTTTTTCTTTTCAGAACAGACACATGTGATATTGGCACCTAATTTATAGCTTTGTCATTTTAACGCAAGCGATTTGTCGACTTGGTTAAAGCAACTGTCAATATCTGAGAAAAACAGGAAGGGACGACGTAAGCTTTTTGATAGTAAACAAGTTTAGCGACGGCGTCCGTACAGGAGGTTGTTATGGATCCGTATATCACGGAATGGCTCAATCTGGCAGTACGCTGGGTACATATGATCACCGGGGTGGCGTGGATTGGTGCGTCTTTCTATTTCGTATGGTTGGAAAACAACTTAAACCGGGAAAACCCAAAAGAAGGGCTGTCCGGAGATTTATGGGCAATCCACGGTGGTGGAATTTATCACCTGGAAAAATACAAACTTGCACCACCCAAAATGCCAGAAACCCTTCACTGGTTTAAGTGGGAGGCTTACTTCACTTGGATTACTGGTGTGGCACTGCTGACCATTGTCTTCTATTCAAATGCAGATATTTATCTTGTGAAACCTGGCTCCGGTATAGAACCAATGACAGCGGTAGCGATCGGTGTTGGTTCACTGATAGCGGGTTGGTTTGTTTATGATTTTCTGTGTGACTCGGCACTTGGTAAGAAACCCATGTTATTGGGTATCGTACTGTTCGTATTTCTTGTGTTTGCATCCTGGGCGTTGAGTCTGGTGTTCAGTGGCCGTGGCGCTTACATCCACGTCGGTGCAATCATCGGTACCATCATGGTAGGTAATGTATTCCGCATTATCATGCCTGCCCAACGTGGTCTGGTTAAAGCAATCGAAGAGGGAACAGAACCGGATCCTGAACTTCCGGCTAAAGGTTTATTGCGCTCTCGTCACAATAACTACCTGACATTACCAGTGCTGTTCATCATGATTAGCAATCATTTCCCCAGCACTTACGGTAACGAATACAACTGGGCGATTTTGGCGGGCTTGTCAGTGATCAGCGTACTCGTGCGACACTATTTTAATACACGTCACGGAAGCCAGAAATATGCTTGGACCATTCCAACAGCGGCGTTGGGCTTGGTGTGCCTGGCATTTGTCTCTGCACCCCAATCAAATGCACCGAGTGCGGCCAGTTCACATTCTCACGATGCCGTTGCCCCTATTAGTAATGAAGGAGCGACAATGTTTGTGTCGGTAAAAGGTATTATTTTGGAGCGTTGTACGGTTTGTCACTCGCAATCTCCTACGCATCCAGCTTTTGCTACGGCACCCGCTGGGGTAATTTTGGACACACCAGAACAAATGCAGTTAGAAGTTTCGCGTATTGTGGCTCAGACAGTGACTACAAATATCATGCCTTTAGGTAACCTTACTCAAATGACGCAGGAAGAAAGGGCATTGATTGGTAAATGGGCTGAAGGCGGTGCTCAAATTCAATAAAACTTTCATATTTACATGGTGAATAGAAGGCCGTCCCTACATGGGGCGGCTTTCTTTTTAATGATTGAAATCAATGAATTATTTGCGACATGCTTCTACTCTGAATATGAGTTCGTGGAGGCAATTCACGGATTCTATTGTTGGGGTGAATTTTTTGACTAAAAAGTTAACATTTTTCGAGATCTGATAACGAGATTTGGTTATAATTCGCGCCGAACAAAAAATCAGCAATTCGCAAAAGCAAGACGTGGCGGCAGTGATTGAATGCTACGAAACGCAAAGCAAAACCTTTTAGGAGAGAAACGTGGAAACTATTCTGGTCGTCGCATTTATCGTAGCAGCATTCTTTATTGTTAAAAAAGAGCGTGCTTGCCGTTCATAAGCGGTCCGTTACCGTCTGATTGACCTTACTTTTTAAAGTCGATAACAAAAATTAAAAGCGCTAAAGCGTAAAAAAGAAAAAGCAGGGCCTGAGCTCTGCTTTTGTGTTTCTGGTACTTGTTAACCTTGCGCTATTCGCTCACGACGTTTCCATCACCTGCGAGACATAAAAGGTGCTGTTTGATGGCATTTGATGCGTCTTTATTCAGGCCATACACATCATAAATACCGAAAATCTTCCCATCAGATTCTTCTGAGCTTAGCAGCATTCCTGTCGCTACAGGTGTGCCTTGCTCCATCGCCACATAAAGCCCAACATGCATGCCGTCAGGGGTTGGCAAATCTGTCAGGGAAATCTGAGAAAGATATTCCATCATAGTTTCGCGCTCCGACTCTGGCCATTTTTGAGCCAGTATTTTGGCGTAGCGTACCATCAGTGGGTGACAGTCGACTTCATAGAATGTAAAGCCTTCTTCGGTACCACTAGAAAACTGTTCTACTGAGGCTGGTACTAACTCTGCCACCTTGTACAAACGCAAACCTTCTTTACTTGCAGCGGTTGGGAATTGCGCACTTTCAACATGGCTTGCCATCCAAGCCTGCTTTTTATGGAAGTGGGAAAGAACAGTGGAATCGTTCATGAGAACTCCGAAGCTTAGAATACACGAGACTTCAATTTCTCGGCAGCGTGAAGGCAATCTTCAATCGTGCTTCGATAATAGCGCCGTTCAGTGAAATAACAATGGTACACCAACAAAATGAGGAAATACTCAAGCCGATTGTCGATAAGTTAGCCAGTCAACCATTGCTGAAGAATCATAATATTAGGTATAAAATAGGAAATAGATTCCCTGACTTCTGACCTCTTAGGTTCCCCTTTTTATGTCTGGACAACGCCTTCAAACACAGTTTTCAATGATTTATAACCGTTTCAACGGAAAAGACGCTGATACCAATCTCGAGACGATGGCGGACATCTTTTGCTGCACCCGCCGAAACGCGAGAATGGTATTGAACAAGATGTCGGAGCAGGGCTGGTTGAGCTGGGAACCTGCTGTTGGCCGAGGAAAGCAGAGTCGCCTGACGTTTCACCGCAGTGATTCCGATCTGCAAATGCGTCGTGTTAGAAAGTGGGTTCAGGAGGGCAAATTGGATGCCGCGCTTGAAGAGTTGGACAACGACGCTGCCAAACTGGCAAGACTGATTCAGGAACAGTTAGGTGTTTCTACACAGGAAGGTAAGCAGATCATCCGCCTTCCTTACTATCGTGCATTTCCCCTGCTTAATCCTGCTAAACCGTTACGTCGTTCTGAGCAACACTTAATCACTCAAATATTTAATGGATTGACGCGACTTAATGAAACTAACGAGAAAGTCGAGGCAGACTTAGCACATCACTGGGAATCAATCACGGATATCCATTGGCGATTCTATTTGCGACCTGCAGTAAAATTTCATGATGGAACGTTATTGAGTGCAGAAGATGTGATTTGGTCAATCAATGCCATGTCCGGTAGCCCTTACTTTTCGCATATTAAGCACATAGAAGCACCAGCAGAAAATGTCGTGGATTTCTTTTTGAGCCGACCAGATGTGAGGCTTGCAGAAACCTTGGCTGTTCCTATGGCGTCCATTCAATCTCACAAGGCTGCAAAAAATAAAGATGCCGACGCCTTCCCTATAGGAACGGGCCCTTATCGAATCGTCGAAAACAACAGACGTCACTTGGTGTTGAAGGCGCATGATCAGTATTTTGGGTTCCGCGCACTAACCGACGAAATTGAGATATGGGTGTTGGATAGCGCGGCAATGTGTTATCTACAGCCCACTGCCTCATTAGACCCTACCGCGTTGGACTCTCGACAAGGTGCGCTCCATAGCGCAGCTAATGAACGGTTGCAAATAGACGAAGGTTGCGACTACCTCTTGTTGAACAGAAAAACGGGTATAGCAAAAGATAAGCGTTGGGCCGACTACCTAAGTCAGCGCGTATCTTCTCTTTTCTTGTTACCTCATTTGGCTGAAAGAGGGATTGGCGAATACCGTCTGACTAATGCCTATGGTTTGATTCCTGGATGGATACATACCAAAACAGCGAGACAAGATGTATTACCCCCTTCAAAATCAAAACTGAGGCTGGTTCATCAAGCCGATAATCCACTCTTTCCGATTCTTGCTGTCGCACTAAAAGAAATGTTGGGAGAAGATGGCGTGGAGTTAGAGATTCAAACTGTGCCATACGAAGAAATGATGCTGCCTACTCATCCTAAAAAAGTGGATATCTGGCTGTGTGGAATGAGCTTGGGCAGCAAGAAGCATGATGCAATTCTGCCTTGGTTGATGAATTTTGAACACATTTCATCAGCAATGCCAGAGAAAGAATTTGAGGTTTTGGTTGAGAAAATGGATGAATGGCGCGCTCGGAAAAGCGAAACCTTCAATGCAGAATCGGTAGGACGTTTGCTGGTTGAATCTTCACAGATTGTGCCACTTTTCCATATCTGGCAGGGAGTTGTAGATGGACAGGAACTGGAAGATGTAGCTTCAAACCGTGTGGGCTGGTTTGACTTTAAATCTGTGTGGAAGAAGCCATCTTTCTAATTTTTCATAGCCATGCAAAGGCTGCGATAAGAAGTAAAGGTAGCGTTAATACGGTAAAGCCATTTCCGAAGAGTACCATTGACGCGACCTCATCAGCTCCAACTTTGAAGCGTTCGGCATACAGAAAATTCATGACTGCTGGAGGCAGCATGGCAAACAAAAGCATCATTCGCATGTGTTCCGAAGGAAGAGGGATAAAGAAGTAGATCACTGCAAAGCTGGCCGCGCCAGTCATCAAGCTCAACACTGTGCTCAGAATCCCGACGCCAATCCCTGACCATTTTATAGCCGTGAGTTGTACACCAAGTGAAATAAGCATGACTGGGACGGCAGCGTTGCCGACGAGCTTCATGCCTTCATTGAGTGGATTCCATACATTCCAGCCATTGAAGTTGAAAATCAAAGCCAGGATGGCGGCCCAGAGCAACGGCATTCTCAGGACGTTGTTTAAACGATATTCACTGTTGCTGAGTAAAGCCATACCCACAGTTATGTGAAGTATTACTGATACGACGAATAGCAAGACCGCTGGAGCTTCAGCGCTCACACCAAATGCATAGCCAAAGAGAGGTATTGCCAAGTTACCGCTATTGCGGAACATTTGAGGCGGGCCCCAAGTTTTGAATGGCAGAGATAACGCTTTGCCAATACCAAACATCAACACACCGGGCAACAGAACAGCGAGCACTGCCGCCACAATGAGTGAGTTTTGCTGACCGCCCATTGGCATAACAGAAAGAGTAGTGAATACGAGGCAAGGCACCATTAAATCAATATTGATTCGGTTGATGTGGCGCATATCAGGCTTGAATGCTTTTCCAACGAAAAAACCAGCAGCGACGACGGCAAACACCGGAAACAGTATGCTAATGACTTTTTCGAGCATCCTTGCCCCTTTTTGGTTGGTTTTATTATGACACCGTAACAAATCTTGTTTGATACAACTTCCAAAACATCCAGATATTGAGCAGGGTGCTTGTGCAAGCTAGAGAAACCCAAGTACCTGTTGTGCCAAATAGTTTCGTTAGGGAATACAACATAGCAGCAATAATGACCAGTTTACCGCCCGTTAACCAATTGGCAATGTTCGCTTGGTTAATAGACTGAAAATAAATTGCGCCGACTAGAAGCAAGCCTTCCATCGGCAACCCCCAGAAATAGAGGTGCATACCTTCTTTTGTGACGTACGCTAAGTCTGGCCTGTCGCCAGCAAAAGCGTAGATAATCGTTTCAGGGAATCCATAAACGATAAATAAGCCTAAGGCAGCAACAATCATCGTCGCACTAAAAGCGATATTCCTGCTTGTTTTGACGCGTTCAATCTTTCCTGCACCCAGATTAAAACTGGTGATGGGCTGCATGCCAAGAGCGATACCTTCAAAAGCCAAATAGAAAAATGCTTCTGTGTAACTGACAACCGCATAGGCTGCGACGTTGATGGGGGCCCCTGAGGCAAGAAACGCCATATTGTGGAAGGTGAGAACCACAGAGAGGTATAAATAAATCAGAAATCCTGGAATGCCGAGTTGGAAAATATCCACGACGGTTTTGACTCTGATTACAATAGAAGTTAACGTGAAATGCAGCCTGGTGGTTGGTTTGAAAAAGTGGTGTAAACAAAGCACTGCGGTCACTGCTTGCGAGAGCATGGTGGCAATAGCCGCTCCTTTCAATTCCCATGGGATTAAGACGATAAAGACCCAATCGAGGAAGATATTCAACACGCCGCCCAGGATCATAATGAAGGTTACGCGGTTTGGCTCGCCATCATTTCTCAACAAAATCGAGAACGCCATCGAAACCAGCGCGAACACACCCATTCCGAAATACCATCGAAGATAAGTGACTGCCATGTCAGCAACTCTGCCTTCAGCACCCAATGCCAGAATGACATTTTCTGAATAGGTAATGCCAACAATAGAGATCAAAACGCTGAAGATAAGTGACAAAGACAGCGTGTTACCAACGATATGTTGGGCAAGTTTAGGCTTGCCTTGTCCAAGGTTGATAGAAACGAGAGATGCTGCGCCCATTCCAACCAAGTTCCCGAGTGCGTAAAGCACAGAGCCAATGGGGTACGCAAGCATGATTGCCGCCAAACCCTTTTCGCCTACAAAATGACCGATAAACATGCCATCAACTGCAACATAGATTCCGGTCACCAGCATGGCGGTGATAGTTGGCAAGGAGTAGCGTAAAAATAGACGTAACAATGGTGCGTCGCGCAGCATCTCGTCGTTGGCGTGAACTTCTGTGGTCATGAGATTCCGTTCGGGGTGGATCGATTACAGCGTGTAGGCGGCGGTGAGTAGCATGTACTTGAACAGGGGCAATCCATCGCGTTGACGGAAAAGAGGATGGAATATCCGATATCTCCCGTCGTTTAGGCTGCATTCTTGCGTAATATCTTCCGAAAGGCTGCGATCTGCGTCTACTAACCGGATCCCCTGCGCGGCATATTCTTCTTTATGGATGGGTTGATGGCCAAGCCACCAACTCGGCACAGATTGACTTGCGCTGGAGCGGTCGACCCAATGATCAGCAACGATGATGAGTCGTTTTTCTTTGTCGCTTTCTGTATCCAAGTGTTCCAGCGTCCATTGGGTATCTTTCACAAGACCTTTGCGGCAGGCGATATTCGCACTAATTAGGCGATGCGCGACAATGTAGATTTGGTGGTCGGGGCTTTCAATGTGAAAGGCTGGGTGTTTAAGAGTCGGAGTTTCATCGAGCTGCGTATATTGTGCATCAATATTAAGGTTGTCATAAGAGTGTACTAAACGACGCGCCAAGGCTTTGCCTAAATGGCTCTCTTTCATTCCACGGTTGTGAATCGTCGGATAATGATGTTCGCAGAAACTGACACAGTCAGATTGGAAATCTCTCAGGCTCTGCGAAATGAGTTCGTCCAGCAAAAACGCCTACTCCAAAAATCAACATGACAACATAGGGTTGCGTTATGGTTTCTTAAAGTATGGCAAAAATTTGAAATTTGCTATATCTGGATGCGCTATTTGTGCTGGGCCGTTCAAAAGTGAGGCTATGTCCTCTTAAATACTGGTCTCACAACGATTCTTTTGAGGGTTTTCCACCGAATCGCTAACAGCGTCAGCGCCAAAAGTATGTAAATTGACGGTTCAATAAGTTCTGATTTTGATGACCAATAGAAATGAACTGGAGCAATGATCAGAGCCACATAAACTAAGTTATGCAATTGCTGCCATTTCGCGCCCATACGACGTTGTATTTTTGCAGTTGATGTTATTGTCAATGCGAACAGGATTAACCAACTGATTGCGCCAAAGGTCAGATAAGGGCGCGACAGGATTTCGGTCCAGAGTAAAGAGAAGTTAAAAGTCAGATCCAGTGCGAAAAAGGTTAGCATATGTAATGTTGCCCAAAAGAATGCATAAAGTCCTATCAGACGGCGGCAACGTACAAGCAAACCATTCTTGGAAAAGCGAGCGATGGGGCTGATAAGCATGGTAATCGCCAAAGTATTCAGCGCGGCTAAACCTGTGTAATGGGTGATGCCATCCACTGGATCTGCACCAAACCGGCCAGACAAAACCAAGTTCACCAAATTAGCTGCAAAGCTGAGGCTGACAAGATGAACCAGAACTTTAATTACCGTGATGTGGTTTGGCGTTAAACGCATTAATAATTCACCTTAAGATTCATATCCGTGTAAAGGTGCGCCACTTCTTCCAGATAGCCATTAAACATTGCCGTCGGTTGACGACGTGAGCTGAAAATGGAGCCTTCACCAATAAACCGCTCAGAAGCCTGGCTCCAGCGAGGGTGGTCAACTTGCGGGTTCACATTGGCATAGAAGCCATATTCGTGTGGCGCCAGCAAATTCCAGGTCGTTGCAGGCTGCGCTTCCAACAGGTGAATTTTCACAACGGACTTAATGCTTTTGAAACCGTATTTCCAAGGCACAACCAATCTCACTGGTGCACCATTTTGTGGGGCGAGTGTTTGACCAAATAAACCAACGCTAAGCAAGGTTAACGGGTTCATAGCCTCATCCAGACGTAAACCTTCTACGTAGGGATAATCAATACCACCACCGACAAACTGGGAACGTTGTCCTGGCATTTGTTTGGGGTCGTAAAGGGTCTCGAACGCCACGTATTTTGCGCTGCCCATAGGATCCGCTTCTTTCAAGAGTGCAGCGAGGGAGAAACCTACCCAAGGAATGTTCATGGACCAGGCCTCAACACAGCGCATACGATAGAAGCGGTCTTCGAGAGGGAACTTTTTGAGTAGATCGTCATAGCTCAGCTTCATTGGTTTGTTTACTAAGCCATCGACTACTAGTGTCCATGGATTAACCACGAAATTCTGACTATTTTCGACAGGATCGCCTTTTCCTGTGCCAAATTCATAGAAGTTGTTATAGGTCAGCACTTTTGACTCAGGCGTTGTTTCGAGCCCTTTGCCATAAGGTGTTTTCTCTGCAACCAGCGGCGATCTGACAAACGTTGTGCCATCAACTGCTTTGTCATCTTTACCACCGAAAATACCAAAAATATTGGCCTGAGATTGGGCGGCGAAGGGGAGGCTTGCTGTCACGACTCCGAGTTTTTTCAGAATTTCACGACGGGACTTGTAAACACTTTCCGGGGTGAGCTCGTTTTCTTTTATTTCTGATTTCTTTGGCACTCGGATCAGCATCAGGTTACTCCGTTTATCAAACTGTGCGAAGGCACGTCACTTCACTGACTTATCAGACCTATATAACGTTAAAATTCTTTCAGGAGTTTAGGTTTTTATGAAAAACGTTGTTAAAGTATGGTAGTTCTAACAGATGATGGGTAGAGTGATTGCAAGTAACCTGTTGGTAATTAGTTGGTTGTTTAATAGCCAGTTTCCAAACTGAATTTCGAGAATAGATTTTTAATGAAACGTATTTTTTTGATGTTCGCACTTGCTGCTACCGCATTGCCTGCGTCTGCACAAGGATTTTCTGCGGGCGTATTCATTGGCACCCCTATGTCCGGTGTCACCATAGAACAGAACAACCTCCGTATTTCTCTCGGTGTTGAAGAAACCGGTGTAGCTTTAGATGGCTTGTGGAACCTTGGGAATTGGTTAGCTCGCCCTGAGTTTTCGCCAATGTATGCTTATACGGGCGCACAGTGGATTGACGATAAGCACCACGAATGGGGGCCACGTGCAGGTTTGGGGATTACTGTTCCAATGGGGCATGGAAATATAGAATTGTACGGTGAAGCCGGTACGGCTTGGTATTGGCAAGAAGATGCAGCATTCAAGTTCGAAGGCTCTTTTGGGCTGCGCATGTTCTTCTGAACATTGGTTGAGCAGTCAATGAATTGAGTAGAAAGAGCGCCGAAAAGCGCTCTTTCTCTTTATGTGTCGGCCATGAGAAAAAATCACGAATAATCGGGAGTAATGAAAGGCATAGCAGGGAGCAAAGGTCTTATCTCATGTTATCTTTTAAGTAGATTGTAAGAACCCCAAATACGAGAGAAAAAGCGAGATGAAATTCGCGCGTAAACTTATCCCAATGCTATTCGCCAGCCTTGTGCCCACGTTATCGATGGCGAATGATTATGTCTGGCCAGAAGCCCAAACACGATTGATAGGGGATAATCCTGTCCATATCATTAAGCCGGGTGAACACCTGGAACTGATCGCAAAACAATATAACGTGGGTTTTTTAGCCCTAATGTCTGCAAACCCAGGTGTCGATCCTTACCTGCCAAAACCTGGGACTTTCGTGACTATTCCTCAACAACTCATCCTTCCTGACGTTGATTACGATGGCATTGTTATCAACCTGGCGGAACTGCGCCTTTATTATTTTGATCCTGAAAACCAAAAAGTTCATATTTTTCCGATTGGCATCGGCAGCGTCGGTCGTGAAACGCCAATCATGAAAACCAAAATTAGTCAGAAACGCGAAAACCCAACCTGGACACCGCCTGCGAGTCTTCGAAAAGAGTATTTGGAAGAAAGAAACATAGTATTGCCGGATGTCGTGCCTGCTGGCCCCGAAAACCCATTAGGGACACACGCGCTGAGATTAGCTTATGGAACAGGCTCGTATCTTATCCATGGTACTAATAAAGACTTTGGTATTGGGCTTCGTGTTAGTGCGGGTTGTATTCGTATGAGACCGGACGATATTGTCTGGCTATTTGACAAAGTTGCGCTGGGCGAAAAAGTTCGAATTATCAACGAGCCAGTAAAAACCACCTATGAACCCGATGGTTCAGTATTCGTTGAAGTGCATCGACCACTGTCCATTGACGAATCCGAAGTGGGAAAACGAGTGTTGACTCAGCCTGATCCGCTTATTGCACATTGGCTGAAATCAAATCAAATGAATTTTAGTCGTTACCGTGCGGCTCTGGCGGTTCAATCTGGTGTGCCGATTGAAGTAGGAAACGCTTTTGCTCAAAACAAAGCGGCTCCCGAAGGAGCCGCAGAATTATAAGGGGATATTATAGCGTAGTTATTACTTGCTGTAAGACTGCGCCATGTTGTCAATGCGCTCGTTAGCACGAGCCGCTTCATCATAAGCAAGCGCTGATGCCGCTGCCACGTCTGCTACATCGCCTTGTAGAGCTGAAACTTGGTTAGACAGAGAATCTACCTTAGACGACAGATCAGCGACGCTTTGTTCAAGAGCTTTATTGCTTGAACAACCAGCCAGTAATGCACTGGAAGCGATTGCTGCTACTGCTAGGAGACGAATTTTCATAGTAAAAACCTCTTCGTTTTTGTTGGGTTGCCTTACTGCTTTATATTTACCTGTTATACAAACAACTGGCTGCAGTATAACAATAGACTGCGTTTTACTATTCTGCAGCTTAGGCGCTGGCTAATCCGCCTCAATGTTGATACAGCTTAAAAAACTAAGCATGTCATCAGCATAATAGTTTAGAACTTTGGCAAATTAATGTCCGTATCAGTGCTTGTGTTTCATTTGTGAGCCTGTCATGACCTTTTTAACGGGAATGTTCTTAGTGACTTTAGTGCCGTCTGAAAAGGATAGGGTCAACGTCAGTGTCTCACCCTCTTTGAGCGGGTTTTGTAAACCAAATAGCATAATGTGTAGGCCTCCTGGTTTTAGTTCGCTCATTCCGTTGGCAGGAATTTCGATGTTTTCCACCTGCCGCATTTTCATCATACCACCATCCATCGTGTGCGTATGAAGTTCAACTTTCTTTGCTACTGGCGTTGCTGCTTTTACTAGTGATACTGATTCATCACCACTGTTTTTTAGCATCATAAAGGCGGCACTGTTTGGGGCATGTGGTGGCGTAGCGCGTGCATAGGGTTTTGAAACTTCAACTGCTGCAAAAGATGAGAAAGATACAGCACTGAAAGCTGCGGCAATCAAAGAGGTGCGAAAGTTCATTTAAAACTCCTGTTTATAGAAAGGGATCAGTCTTCACCAAGCATTTGGTTACTTTCTATTGAGTTTGGGCAGTGAGGCGAAGAATTGCGTCTGACACCATGTTTGGGTTCAAAGTGTGGGGTACTTTTTCAAGTAGCTCCCCATTTGGATTGAGGAAATAGAAATAAGAACTGTGGTCGACAGCATATTCCATCGCCGAGTCTTCCAATTGGGTAATTTGATAAAGCACACCATATTTTCGAGCTAAGGCATCTGTCTTCTCTTTGGAGCCACTTGCGCCTTCAATATTTGGATGGAAATATCCCGCATACTGTTGGGCGGCTTCGCCATTGTCTCGCTCAGGATCCAAGGTAATAAATATAGGCCTTACGTCTTCCAGATTTTCTTCCGGTAGAGATTTCAGTGCGGCTGACATGATAGCGAGGGAGGTAGGACAGACGTCTGGGCAATGTGTGTAACCAAAGTAAACCACGCGGATCCGACTATCATTATTATCAAATAAATTGATCGTTTCAGTACCGCTTTGAAGCAAGCCAATTTCTGATGGTGTGGCAGCGGGCTTATCATTTTGATCTACGAGGTATCGAGCACCAAAACCAGCCAATAGCGCCGCGACAACGACCAGAACTTTTATTTTCATCGAGCCATCCTTACGTCAATCGGTAATGAGATAGAGTCATCGGAGCTTTTGATAGCGCCTCGCCACGTCATTTCATCTTCCATGCAAATCGGCAGCATTAACTCTCCTTGGTATAAATTGTCTCCTACCGATGAGAGTTTGATTTTGTATGTTCCCATGTTCATTTCAACACCTTGTAGTTCAATCATCAAATAATTGGGTGTTGCGCCGGTGACCTCAACGCTGACTTTTGTAGGAATTAGAGGCGCTGCGGTGTTGGACGCCATGGAGACTTTGGCGTTGTTAAACAAGCAGGGTGTGGAACTAAGGGTGCAGGTCGGCGCTAGCGTAGGCGTGACAGTTGCTGGTTCATCAAAAACAGTTTGATCGGCAAAGAAATAACCGAAAGCAACAATAATTCCAAGAGCCATTAATTCGACGCCACGTCGGTGTCCACTACCACTAACATTCATAAAAGAGCTATGACCAAAACAAAGAGTGAGGAGGTTAACATTTCATACGTGTAAAGGATGTGAGAAACCTCTTGAAATGAAAGGAATCGTTCGAGGTTAATAAGTTGAATAACAACAAAAGACCTCATTATAGAGGCCTTTGTTTAGGGTCTGTTGATCTTTGCTGAAATTACCCTCCCAGCTTTGCCGATACTTTTTCCAAACCGATCACTAGTGCAAAACCAACAACCATCATAATGATTGCTGTGCCCAAAAGTGCAGGTTGGCCTGTTGCTGCTTCAAAAGTGCCCGGCGACAAGACTTTTTCAACCAAAGGCATTTGTTCTCCCGAAGAGTTCAAGCGGAAACTGATCGCCTCTTTCCAGGGCCATACCTTACCTAATGCTCCAATCAAAAGGCCCGTCAAGAAAGCAATGGTAAAGCTACGGTATTTGTTCAATAACCAAGAGAGAATATGGGAGAAAGACAGAATACCCGCCAAACAGCCCGTAGCGAATAGAGCAAGAATAGGTATATTCAAGCTTTTTACTGCGTCTAGTACCGGCGCATACATGCCGAGCAGAAGTAGAATAAAGCTGCCTGAAATGCCGGGAAGAATCATGGCACAAATAGCTATTGAGCCGGCAATAAACACAGTCAGCATGTTGAACTCCATGCTGATAGGATTGGCAACAGTAATGGCGTAGGCAAACACTGCGCCGGCGATCGCCAGCACGATTTCAACCACAGACCATTTTTCTACCTGCTTAATCATATGAATCGCTGAAGCGATGATTAAACCAAAGAAAAACGACCAGATAACGATAGGGTGGTTTTCCAAGGTGTAAGAGACTGCTTTTGCTAGCGTGAGAATCGCAGTCAGAATACCTGTAAGTAGGGATGCTAGGAAGGTGCCATTGACGTGTTGCCATACTGCTGCAAACCCGTCTTTGCGCCATAGTGAGAAAATAGATGGGTTGATGCGTCGGATGCTTTCAAGAAGCGTGTCATAAATTCCAGTGATGAATGCGATGGTGCCGCCGGATACTCCTGGGACGACGTCTGCCGCGCCCATCGCCATTCCTTTAAAAAAGGTGAGAATGTTTTGCTTCATTGCGTGAAAAACTAGCCATAACTATTAGAGTGCCGCCATTATATACCCAAACTATCTGAAGATGCTCGCATTCAGAGATCATCAATGCGTTCAATTCGAGGCAAATTTCACGAGTAATAGTTGCTCTATTTCCGCGGAATTTAACGATGAAGTGGGCGTATCGAGATCCACCCTTCGGGTGAGTTGATTGACGCAGTGCTCTTTGTTGTTCTTTTTTGATGGAGGTGATTACACCTGCAAAGGAACGCCGCGATCAAAACGCCAGTCAACCTAGCTGAATCCTGCATCTTCAGATTGTTTGGGTATGACGCTTCATTTTGAAAGGGCTATAAATTGTTATCGCTGTGGAACGCCCAAAGATAAGCTGCGGCGAGTTTTTTCTTTCCATCAAAAAGGATCGGATCACCATGAACTGGCAGTATGTGATCAAAAGGCCAGGTTAGAATTTCCTGAAGCGATTGCCTGAGTAATTTGAGCTCTTTGACCTGCAGTTGATAAAGCAAAGGGACATTCGCATCCTTACCGCATCCCAACAAGCGTCCGGCTAATTGCTTAAAGAGCGCGCCTTCACTCAGCAGCCAAAGGCTTTCTCCTAATATCAGCGTCCGGCTGACTGGATCGCAAAAAACAACTTCCTCCAGCGAATCATTACCACGTATTACGGTTTGGTAAAGTTGCCCGCGCCAGAGGGGGGAGGTCGTTGAATTCAATACACCATCAAAGCCAAGATCGGTGCGTTTAGCTGCGAGTCCGGGCGCTGAAAAGAAAAAAGCTTCAGGAAAGGATAACCACCAGTCTGACAATGATTGGTGTAAGCGCTGGTTTGCTGTGGTGACGCAACTAACGGTACCCAGTTTAGTTAGATGCTCTCTAATATTTGCTGTGAGTTCTGAAGGGTTATGGACCAATAAGGTACCGTCTTTCAGACGGAATACGGTCATTCTATTCCCGATTTCAACGCCAAATCGACGGCAGGAATCGGTGTGGTGCCAAAGCGCGTTTACATGCCATTCGATCATTGAAATTCATCCGTGAATGTCGATTAACGAGATCATTATCAGAAGCTACGGGTTTCGCAAAGCTTTTCTTCACTTATATATATGAATTTACTGTAAGTATTTAATATGTTGAATTTATGGGTTAGCGCATCGTAGTTCCTCTAAATGGGGCACTGGTGGGGCACGAGCTGAATTTCTTATTCAACTTTTCAACCTGATTTTGGGAAGCGGAGGGCATGAACTTGCCGTAGACTTCCAGCACCATCTTTGCGTTCTTATGACCCATTTGAGTGGCAATCCAACTCGGGTTGGCATCCTCGGTCAGCATCCAACAGGCAAACGTATGACGGGTTTGATAGGGTATATTATGCCGCCTTCGTGTTGTCAAAGAATCGATCGATTTCTTCAGTGTTGTAGAAATAACCCCTGTCGTTTGGATTACCTTGGGAAGAAACACGCTTATAGTGAATCCCTTCACGCCAAACATGGTTCCGGTAGTTCTCGATCTCTCCCGTTAACATGCCTGTCTTTGCTATCAAGAGGGGTTCTTTAACCCACTTATTCGTTGTTACCTGAAAAATGGTTTTCTCTTTCATCAGTCGTTACCTCGTATGATTTTGGCAATGGTTCTTTTGCCCTGGTCGTTGTAGTGAAAGGTTTCTATTTGCTTGCGAGAATTGGCAGCCTGGTCTAATCGCCATTCCCCGTATTTTTCGCACTTGATGCCATGCGCGTTGGCCGTTTTACCCACTTTTTGCGCTGACACTCCGAGCTCAAGGGCGATGTCTGTAGCGGTGTAGTGTTGGACTGTTGTGATAGGGATATCCCAACCAGCGGTGACAAGCGCGGCGATAGCTTTATCAGATAGCCGGTAGGCAGAAAGTAGCGTCAGTGCAACGTCCAAGCTGCATGTCTCGCAGTAGGCTTCAAAGGTAGTGTAAGAAATCGCGCGCGCTTTTTGGCAGCGGGAACAAGTCGTCATGGAAAGCTACCTCCATGGTCGAAAGTAGCTTTGTTAGGTGAGGGTAGGAAGGGTCTGAGGTTTTCTTAGATACGATTTTGTCATCTGAGCAGAGTTTTCACTGTTAATACAAACAGTTTAATCAAAGGTGTCGCATAATACCGAAGCACGCCGTTTTGGGGTGTTTTCACAAGGCTACTTTTGGCACTGGGAGAAAAAGCTATAAAAACAAAGGGAAAGCTACTTTTAAGATACAGTGGCTTGTTATTGATGGACAAAATGGGGTGTTTAATCGCCCCATTTTGGTGTTGAATACACTGTTAGTTTTAAGGAGGAAACAATGAGTATCGAGGTATGGGTATCTTTTGTATTGGCTTCACTGGCCTTGGTGTTGTCCCCTGGGCCAACAGTCTTTCTAGTCATAGGGCAAAGTATGGCCTATGGTCGAAAATCTGTTCTTCCAATGATTCTGGGAGTTATTTCAGGTGATATCATTGCATTGACCTTCTCTCTACTTGGTGTAGGTGCAATTTTGGCGACATCTTCGTTTGCTTTTAACGTCATGAAATGGCTTGGGGCGGGATACCTCATCTATTTAGGTGCTAAAGCTTGGGTAAGCCCAGTAACTACCGAAGAAGTAAAAATCGAACCAGTTGGAAGATCATGGAAAGTTTACCGAGACTCGTTGTTGGTTACAGCCCTCAACCCTAAAGGGTTGGTATTCTTTATGGCGTTTTTCCCATTATTTATAAGTCCAGAGTCATCTGATATTGCGGCGCAAATGCTGATCTTATCTACAACTTTCATTCTTATTTCATTTTGTAGTGTGGGTTTCTATGCATTTTTTGGTGGGAAAATTCGTGGGATCATCTCGTCAGAAAAAAGCCAAAGAATATTCAATAAACTTAGTGGTAGTATGCTTGTAGGTGCAGGGTTAGCTACTTCGACGTTGAGGCAATAAAACTAACAAGTGCTTAAAGACGGACTGCCAACCTGTGGCATTTTTGGTTCGGTTTGAGTTTAGTAATTATGGTGGTCTGTTTGGGTGTCGTGTATTGGCAGCCGCTTAAGCAGGCGTTATGTGAACTATGAAATTTGAGAGTAGGTGGCTAACTCCTAGTGACTGTGATTTCAGGGGGTTGGTATCAGAGCTAAGTTTGAAATTGCAGAATATCACTGGTGACTCAGGCCAAAATTCATTTTCGGCAGACGATTTTGATCCTGACAAAGATGGATGTATTGTCGTTTACGTAAACAAAATCGCAGTTGCTTGTGGCGTGTTTAGGTACTACGAGCCAAACACTTGTGAGTTCAAACGAATGTACTCTAAATATGTTGGCGCTGGCGGCTTCCTGCTCAGCCAGTTAGAATTTGAAGCTTTTAATCGTGGGTATACAAAGGTGTTGCTATCAACTCGAAGGGTTAATACTCAAGCCGTTCGATTTTATCTGCATAACTCTTTCAATGAGATTGAAGCTTTTGGACGCTATGTAGGCATTGAAAAGTCCATCTGTTTTGGGAAGCAATTGTTCACATAACTAAAGCATAAACGAGACGCTTACTCGCGGTGCATTTTCCTAAAAACGATGATTTAGTCGTTTCAATCAGTTTGGGCTAATAAACGCCCGTTATGCTAACGTTATAGGTAAGTGCTTTGGATACGGAACAGAAAATGCAATGTGACATATATTGCCGAGCAGAGAGTGACCGTATTCGACATGTTTCGACGGTTGAGCTTGAACGCTTCATTAATCTTTTGCATAAAGCTGAACCAAACGATTATAAAAATTGGGTTTTCAAACTATGCAAAGAAATAATTGACCAACATAGTGATTTTCCCGTGCGCATGCCGTTATTTGAAGATGTCATCTTCCCCGTGATTTGGGAGGGTTGCAGGAGAAACGAGTTAGGTTGTGCTAGATGGCTGGCGGGATTTAATTAACTGATTTGTAAATCAAAAAAAATCAGAAATGTTCTTGGTGATAGAGTAAGTGAAAGCTATTTTCTTAGATTAGCTATTGCACATGATCCAAGTGATTTAATTACAAAGAAAAGATTAGTAGTTGCGATATCCAGAGAGTTAGATTATTCGATTCATGAAATACCATCAGGTGTTCTTTGGGGTAACAATGGTGCTTCTATTGAACAATGTGTCTTGTTGCAAAGTGAGCTTTCTGAATTTGAGGAACTAGTTTTAGAAACTGGTGAGTACGAAGAGTATAGGGAGTTAATCGCTGAGTGCTCTTTGCATTTCTGGGAGTATCCCAAATATCTGAGGAATCGAGTAGAACACAACTCTTATGCAACTTATCTTTTTAGTCAAGGTGTTCAATATTAGTATTGCCTTGAAGAGCAGCTGTGCTTGACCCGGTATCAAGGCAATGAACGGGACGCTTTTTCAATGCAGCAGCGTTTTAAAGTCTCTTAACTACTAAATTTAAATGTTTTTGGTGGTTTGATAAGTGCCCGTTATGCTGACGTTAGTTTGCTAAAGGCTAGCGGTTAACTACCCTAAGCTTGCTCTCACATCTGCAATGGTGATGAAGAGTTTGTTTTCGGAGTCTTGAAATGCTTGAAAACCATAGCGTTCATAGAAATGTTTTGCTCCGTCTTTGGCATCAACGATAACAACTGGAAATGCAACACTATCACTAGCGGCTAATAGCTTTCTGAGTGCGTCGATAAGCAGCCACTCACCAAAGCCTTTCCCTTTGTATCGGTCATCGACAGCAAGACGGGCAATCAGACCACCAGAGGTGGATGATTGGTGCTTTTTTTGTAACTTATCAGGCAATGCCTTTAAGTCAATTGGTATCATTGTTAGTGTGTAAAAACCAATGACATGTGAGTTGTCGCTATCATCTTCCAAAACAAACGTTCTGGTGTTGTCCTTCTTTGCTTGCTGACTCGCCATTACTTTTAAGTAATTATTGAGAGCTTCGATGCCGCAGTTGAATCGGTTTCTATCGTGTTTAGCTTTATCTAGAAGTACCGTATTCATCATTGAATTTTGTTCTCGTATCGATCAGCAGCAGCTTTTAGTTTTGAGTTCTGCGTTGCAGGACGGTCTAAAGCTTCCATGAGCAACATCGCATCTGCTTGGCTCAGTTTTAAAGCCTGTTCACGTTCGATGACTTGTTTAGCTTTTTCGATTGCAGCGCTTAGAACAAACGAGTTGATGCTAGACATGCCAGTGATCGCGGCAGCTTTAGTAAGTAAGTCTTGTGTATCGACATCAACTCTAGCGGTGATGCGAGGCAAAGTAGTAGCCATAATGTTATCTCCTGCCGTGTCAAAATGTCACATGTGCATTATGGTCTTAAAGTGTGCAATAAGCAATCTCTGTGTCACTTTGGCACGCAAACTAACAAGCGCCATCAACGGGACGCTTTGTCAATGCGGCAGCTTTTCAAAGTGTTGTGAGTACAAAGAATTAAAGCAGTCTTGGGTGATTTGGTAAGCGCCCGGTATTACGACGTTAGGCTACAAAATTGATATACGAACAAAAAATGGATTATTTGAGTATAAATAAAGAAGCATGGGATAAAAGAACCAAGGTACACGTTGAATCGGAGTTCTATGATGTCGCATCATTTAAGAATGGTAGATGTTCGCTAAATCCAATCGAACTAAAACAAGTAGGAAATGTTCAAGGAAAGTCTCTATTGCACCTACAGTGTCATTTTGGTCAAGATACCTTGTCTTGGGCTCGATTAGGTGCAGAGGTCACAGGTGTAGATTTATCTGCTAATGCAATCAAGCATGCTAATTCACTGAAGCAGGCTTTGGATTTAAAAGCGGATTTTATTGAAAGTGATGTTGTTCAATTTGGTCATGAAAATAAGCAACAATTCGATATCGTATTTACTTCATACGGTGTGTTGTGTTGGCTACCCAACTTAGTTGATTGGGCACAGACTATTGCCAAGTCACTAAAACTCGGCGGGGAGTTTCACCTAGTTGAGTTCCATACGTTTCATGACTTGCTATCTGGCTACTCGTATTTTCCGGATAGCGGGCCTGACGTTGAAGAGGAAGGCACTTATACCGAAAACTGCGATGGTACAAAATCAACTACGGTTACTTGGTCTCATCCAATAAGTGAGGTTATAAACGCCTTAATCGACACAGGTTTAAAGATTGAGTCTTTCTCTGAGCATCCATATAGCCCATATAACTGTTTTGATGGTTTGGAGTCAGTACCAAACTTGGGATACCAAATGCTTTATAAAGGTCAACAGATTCCTTTGTTATATTCAATCAAAGCGCGAAAAGTCGCCTAACACATATGAGCCCTTCTCCGGTCAATAGGTAATAGCATTCTTGTGGCTGCGCCAGCAGCCAATGCTCTCGAACAGCAAAGTCGTCTACTTCGTTTTGTCATTTCCGCCATTAAGTCGTTGCTTACGGCAAACACATATAGAGGGTCTCTTACTGCAGTCTCACCGCTGCCTGCCACTTGTGTGGCAGGGCCACTAGACATTCATCGGTTAACTCAGGCTAGCTCTATTCAAAAAGAAGGCTAGACAATGGTTGACTCAGTCGCAAGTAGCAGAGATTGAAGTCGTTTTTTATGAATAGTGGGACACTGATTGGTTAAGGTATCGAGTAAGATCTGAACATCTCGCATCGGTAATTCCTCTCGGTGGCATGTGGTTTTTGGCGAAATTCATTAGATCAAAGGGTACGGTGCGGTGCACTTGGTCGAGAGAGGTGAGGGAGTTTTCCATGGTCTCTATCCTTCTTTGCTGGTCAGTACATCACGTCTTTTGGTGTATTCAGACTGGAGGTACTCAATTGAGGGCGCGGGTGATACGCCCAACTTGTCCGCTGAATTTGCCAGAATGCCGCAGTGCTTTTTATAGGCGTTGTCCAGCGTGGTCATGCTTGGCATGCCGTGAATGATGCGAGCGTATTCTTGGGCTTGTTGCTCAAGCTCGCTAAGGTGTTGCTGTTTGAACTGGTCGCTCTTGGCATCCAGCTCTTTCATCTTTAATTTGCGCAGCTCTTGAAGCGTTTCCCGCGTCTCGGTGTCTTGGGCGGATTTGATGGCTTTAATCGCCTGACCGAGTGCGGTGGAGAGGGCTTCTTTGGTTTCTGCCGCCTTTACTGCCTCAAAGTATTCGGTGAAATCGACTCGGGGGAGCGCCCAGGCGGGGAGGGGAGGAAACGCCCAATCGATGTATTTGTCAGGACCGCCCTTGGTTTTGACGACATGGACATTGCCGTAATGCTTGTCGCGCATGCCGATACACTGACGGCATTCTGCAAATACGGTGTCCATCTGATACAGATAACGACCTACACCCCATTGGACGGCGCAACGCTTCATGGCAGAGGAGCGGCCACCTTTAATCGCTTCAATGTGAGTGTTCTCGCTGGCGTCCCACTTGGTGACTTTCTTATCACCGAACCAGACAGAAATGGCGCATTCACACCCGGTGATTTGATTGCCTGACACAATGTCTTTGAACTCGACTTCCCAACCAAACACACCAAAGACTTCATCAAACCTTTCTTGAACCGCCCTTGCCGTGATGTAAGGCACCACCATCACCCAAGGTTTGTCGCCTGCAAATCCAGCGCGTTGAATACGCCACTCGATGTCATCAGGCGAAAACATGGCGTGGAGCTTTTCTTAAGATTCTTTTTGATCCGACATGGCTATGCTGCCTTTTTGCAAAGGTCTTCGTAAGCTGACTCGATGTCTGGCATTCTGCTTTCAATGAAGTCATCGAGCGCCGTTTTAAGGAACGCTTGGTGCATTGTTAGAAGCTGAGCATTGGTGTTTGCTGCGTTGGGCTCGTGGTTGATGACGAACTTCATCAGCCCATCGAGCGGGTATTGGCCGCGTACCTAAGCCATTGTTGATCGCTTTAGGGACTTGATGACGAGTTATTGGCTGGCACTCCAGCAATCCGATACCGCTTTGATGCTGGAAACCCAGAAAAACATAGCGAGGTTCAACCGCAAGAACCCCCGCATCCCTATCAAAACGGCAGACCTGAGACGCTCGGTAAAAGCGCGTCAGCGCTATGCGAGTAAGAACGAACGGGGCATTCAGGTGAACGACAAATTGCGGTACTTGAATGAGGCGTGAGTTGGTAGCGTCGCGAGTGCCATTTCTAAACAGTTTTTGGACAATTCCGACTTAGCTTTTGTGCTCTCCATCGACCAATTCTTAGCGCTATTTACGCAAAGTGACACACTCACTTTGTTGTTTTAGCGCATTGGCGGCTGAGCCCACAAAAAGAAACCGAGCCATTGGGATAGATATGGACGCGCCCGATTCACGGATTTCACCTTCTCGGTCTGGTGCAACACCGTGTTTGGGCGCGTCCATTGTGACTATTGGTATGGGCTAGTAGATGTGCACCGCGCCGGTATCACCTCCACCGCCAATTTTTCCGTCACCGTTAATGCCAGTGGCACCGGAATCTTCATAGATAGCCCCCACCGCGAGGGTGTTGCCATTCCCTGCCACCGATACCGAGTGGCCAAATAAATTGTCACCTGTAAGGGTATTATACTTGGGCTTGATGTAGGCCTCCTGCGACCATTTGTTAAAGTCAAAGCGGTACACATACGCAGCGCCTCTACTACTTACACTATTATCGGTCTCGTTACCGTTAATGCCGGTGTCATTGGACTTTTCCTTTGTAGCCCCCACCGCGAGGGTGTTGCCATTCGATGACAGTGATACCGACGTGCCAAATTGGTCACTTGCCCCGGCATTCGAGGCCTTGATGAAGGCCTCGTCCGACCAACGGCCACTGGCAAAGCGGTACACATACACCGCGCCGGAATTACTTTCCCCGGTATCGTTAGAGCCATCGGCATTGGAATCTTCCGAATAAGCCCCCACCGCGAGGGTGTTGCCATTCGATGACAAAGATACCGCCCAGCCAAATTGGTCACTTGCCCCGGTATTCGAGGCCTTGATGAAGGCCTCCTCCGACCAATTGCTACCGTCAGAGCGGTATACATACACCGCGCCGGAATCACTAGCCCCGGTATCGTTAGAGCCATCGGCATTGGAATCTTCCCCATAAGCCCCCACCGCGAGGGTGTTGCCATTCGATGACAAAGATACCGCCCCGCCAAAATAGTCAGTTGCCCCGGCATTCGAGGCCTTGATGAAGGCCTCCTCCGACCAATTGTTACTGTCAAAGCGGTACACATACACCGCGCCGGAATTATCAGCCCCGGTAGCGCTAGAGCCATCGGCATTGGAATCTTCATAGCGAGCCCCCACCGCGAGGGTGTTGCCATCCCCTGACACCGATACCGAGTAGCCAAATTGGTCACTTGCCCCGGCATTCGAGGCCTTGATGAAGGCCTCCTCCGACCAACGGCCACTGGCAAAGCGGTACACATACACCGCGCCGGAATCACCAGCCCCAGTAGCGCTAGAGCGATCGGCATTGGAATCTTCCGCATAAGCCCCCACCGCGAGGGTGTTGCCATTCGATGACAAAGATACCGAGTGGCCAAAATAGTCATTTGCCCCGGCATTCGAGGCCTTGATGATGGCCTCCTCCGACCAACGGCCACTGGCAAAGCGGTACACATACACCGCGCCGGAATTACTTTCCCCGGTAGCGTTAGTGAGATCGGCATTGGAATCTTCTCCAATACTCCCCACCGCGAGGGTGTTGCCATCCCCTGACACCGATACCGAGTTGCCAAAATAGTCACTCGTCGAGGTATCCGAGGCCTTGATGTAGGTTATCAATGTTGTCAGGTCTGATGATGTTAAGGATTCGTAACCAGACGGTGTTTTGTCCGTGCTGTTTTCGGCTAGCACAAAAAATTCAGCCAAATGATTTTTCAGTGGGCCCAAACTCAGAGTAAGCGTTGTGTCAGTCGTTTCGCCCAGCTTTTCACAGTCATCATCGAGTGCATCATTTTTTCTGCACAAGGTATATCCCGTCGCATGCTCGGCGCTATCCCAGGTAAAGGTGACAGGATGATAGCCATTTGAGAGCGCACCCACCTCTAGCGATAAATTCGTTGCACCAGGAGCGGGAGAGAGGGCTTGCTTACCAGACGCTGTTTTGCCTGTACCGTTAGAGGCCAATACAAAATAATTAGCCAGTTCGTCCAAATTTAGATTGGCAGTAAGCGAGGTATTGTTAGCTTCGGTTTGTTGTAGAAATTGACAGTCATCGTCTTCTGATCCGTCTTCTCTGCACAAGGTATAGTGCGTCGCATACTCGGCGCTATCCCAGCTAAAGGTGACAGGGTAAAAACGAGAACTATCGTTGAACGCACCCACCTGTGGCGTCGCTAAAACCGGCATCTCTGGTTTGGGAATAGATACGGCTATCTCAGTAGACGCCGTTGAGCCCGAACTGTTTTTGGCCAATACAAAATAGTCAGCCGGCGTGTCCAAACTCAGAGGCAGAGTCAGCGATGTAAGGGCCGTCGTTTCGCCCACCATTGCACAGTTATCGTCTTGTGATGCATCTTTTCTACACAGGAAATAGCCCGCCGCATTCGTGGCGCTACTCCAACTGAAGGTGACAGGATAAGCATCACCTGTGAGCGCCCCCACCGTCGGTTGTGCTAAAACCGGTGCGCCCGGTAAAGGGAGACTATTCGCGTCCCCCGGTACGGAGGCTGTCGTATTTGCGTCATCCCCCCCACAAGCGGTGAGTCCGAGCGAGAATACCGGCACCACCCATATCGCTTTCTTGAAGAAATACATCCTATGTCCTCGATAAATTACGTCTAATGGTTGTGAAGCGTGTTAAGTCCATCAGCACACCCACAAATCGGGTGCGCGTATAATTTCGTATCGAAAAATAAGCTAGAAGAGATTGAGGGGAATTCAACGATGAGAATATTGATTCACAAATAAGACTGAGACACTGTGGAAATCAGATTAATTGTTAAAGCAGACAGTTACTGAGAGAAATCTGGTGAAATACAGAAAGAAAGTTTCACAGTTGAGACACACCACTCCTTTAAAGAATGCGGCGCACTTCAACATAATTGGTTTTGTTGTTTCCGCACCATCACGGACTCATTGACACTGACTTTGGGGCAGAAGCGTGCTGAAGCTGCCAGCTGCCAGCTGCCAGCTGCTGAGAACTTCCAGAGGTACACAGAGTAACGAAAGGGGTATTGACTTATGCCACGGCTTTTGGCGCTCACTGTGTAACCGGTTTTATCGAGACTAATTGAAAGTGTAGTTGTGTTAATATGCAAAATTTATTAATAGAAATGAGTGAGTTATCTTATTTGGGAATAATTTAAAAGGTTGAGTAAGTCTAATTGAAGAGCAGTACCAGCTATTGATGTGCCATTGTCGCGTTGTCTAGTGTTAACGTAAAAATTCAAAAAATGGAACGAAGGTCATGGCTGGGGATAAGGTTGGTGTAAAAAAATAGAGCTACCCAGAGCGAATGTAGACGAATTAATCATTGAACTGAGTGCGTTACTAGACTTGATGTTAGTGGAAGGGACGGAGCTTTCAGATGACACGAAGATATAGGTTCGACAGACCATATTGAAGTTAGTGGCTATGCTGAAGGTGAATGAAGGCCCGAACATCAAAGAGTAACTCATGGGATAGGAAATCAAGCTTTGCTGAATCTGACCTAAGGGCCTGTCGTTGTGAAACTGCAGGCCTTTTTATTATCTCCGACTACCTTCCAGCTCCACCTCTAAAAATGGGGCACGAAATGGGACACTTTTTCTAAAAGGGGCATGAATTGGGGCAGTTTACGAAGGGTTGTACGGGGTTACTAAGAGCAACATACTTATCACAACCCATTGAAATAATTGCAAACTACTTATATTGCTAGAGTTAATGCAAAGAACATTAATTCATATATGAATTTAATGATGCTTTCCCTTGTTTGAAAAAACTGAATAACTCGTTAGGTTTTGAATGGTGTTAACGCGGGAGAACGTTACATAAACTGATGTCAACAAAGGAGTTAATTATGACTATTCGAACTGTAGGTCGTGTTATTCGTGCTCACGCTTCTAAAGATGGAGACGGAGTGAAAATCAGTCGTGCACATGGATTCAACGATCCTAAATTCAGCCCGTTTTTAATGATCGATGAGCTGAAAAGCGAAAACCCAGATGACTATATTGGTGGATTTCCACCGCACCCACACCGGGGAATCGAAACCCTAACTTACATGCTGAAAGGTCACTTTCAACATCGCGACCATATGGGCAATGTAGGCGAACTCAAAACCGGCGGTGCGCAATGGATGTCAGCTGGCAAAGGCGTTATCCACAGTGAAATGCCAATAATGAGCGATGGCGAGCTTCATGGTTTCCAAATATGGATTAACCTGCCAGCTACAAAAAAAATGCTCCCAGCGCAGTATCATGATTTTCAGTCATCAGAAATCAATGAGTATGGCGATACAGCAAATTTGCTCCGTGTCATTGGTGGCAAAGCCATCAGTAATGGTGACGCTATAGAGGGGCCTTTACAACAAACCGGCGTTGGGGTGTTTGTTGCAGACTGGCGTGCAATAGCAGGGCAGTCGCGTGAAATTGAGCTTCCAAGTAGTTATCAGGCAAACCTCTACGTTTATAAGGGGGAAGTAGATATTGAAGGAGAATTGGTGAAGCAAGGCCACTTTGTTCAGATGTCTGGTGGTGAAAAAATATCGTTAAAGGCAAATGAAGATACAGGCTTGCTAATTTTGTCTGGTGCGCCGATTGATGAGCCAGTGGTTCATTATGGCCCGTTTGTGATGAACTCTATGGCTGAAATTAATCAGGCCATTTCTGACTACCAGAATGGAGTATTGACAGATTGAGTCAGTCAATGGAATGGAAGGGGGCGTATCGCTCCCTTTTTTACGTGAGTTTATGGTGCTTCACGATTACACGTGCCAAAGTAAACAAAATGTTGAATAGCGTTAACTCTTTTGTTTTATTTCTATATAACAAAACAATTGGAGTTACCCCTTGTTACTCGTAATTGCACATGCGGTTGAAACTGTCTTGCTTGTGACAGGTGTTGTAGCGCTTGTTCGCTGCGCTTTTCAATACGCCTCTCGAACAGAAAACTGGCATCAGCTAAATGTTGTTCTGTTCCACGTGCAGAGCCTTTCACGAGAAGAAATGAGATGGTGGTATATTGCAATGTTTAGCTTGATACTGGGCGGTATCGTCAGAGTTATCACTATGCTCCTTTTGAGTTAACAATCTTTGCAATAAAAGTGTGATGTGTGTGAACTAGTATTAAACTCTGGTACACTCCGATTTTGTAAAGCGCATATAAAGGAAACCATGCCCAACGTCACACCTATCACGCTATCCATTGCGCACATCAACGATACGCACTCTCACTTTGAACCGACCCCCATTTCGCTCGCTGTAAAAGGCCTGGAAGATCGCATTTATGCCAATGTTGGTGGCTTTGCACGAATATCCTCTGTCGTTAAATCATTCAAACAAGAAACACTAAACGATACAGATGGTTTCCTCTTCCTCCACGCAGGCGATTGTTTTCAAGGCACACTCTACTACAGCCTGTATAAAGGGGAGGCTAATGCCACTTTGCTGAACATGTTGAACCTTGATGCGATGGCGCTTGGTAATCATGAGCTTGATCTCGGTAATGCAGCAGTCTCGAAATTCCTCGACCAGATAGAATTTCCGTTTTTGGCGGGTAACTGGGACGTCAGCAAGGAACTGCCTAACAAAGAATTTCCGATTAAAGGGAAAACGCCTCTACTTCCTTATGACGCAAAGTTGAAAATTGCCAGCGTCCTGACTAAGACGTTTGGCGAGAAGAAAGTTGCCATATTCAGCGTGGCATTGGACAAAATGGCAGATATTGCAATGCCGGACGCCGACACGCCGTTTGTGAATTCAAAAGAAACTATCATCAACACGGTGAAATATATCCGGGAGGAGATCGGTACTCCACACATCATCTTACTCAGCCATTTGGGATATGACCAAGACCTGAAAATGGCAGAAGAAGTGGAAGGCTTGTCTGTTATCGTCGGTGGACATAGTCATGTGTTACAGGGTGACTTTAGTAATCTTGGGCTCGGTGATATGGGACCATATGGAAGACAAATCAACGATACGCTGGTTGTTCAGGCTGGGTGTCACTCTTTGGCATTAGGCAAACTGACTGTTTCACTTGATGAAGAAGGGCGAGTTACATCCCATACAGGTGGTAACTTCCTGATGCTTGGGCGTAGTCTGGCGATGGACGCTTCCTGGGACCAAGGCCTTCCGGATGAGGTCTTTCAAACTGCGAAATCATACTTACTTGAACAACCAAACGTTATCCACTGCCGTGGTGATGAAGCTATCAAGCAGGTGATTGCAGAAAAGTATCGCCCGGCTGTCGAAAAGTTAAAGAGTGACGTTGTCACTAAATTGCCAGCCCGGTTACGCCATATCCGTGTTCCGGATGAAAAGGGTGGAAGTAAAATAGCACCTTTGGTCTGTGACGCAATGATGTACTCTGCCCGTAAGCGTGGTCATGTTGTAGATTTTGCCATTCACAATGCTGGCGGTGTTAGGGTCAGCGTTGAGCAAGGTAAGCTGACAGCAGCTGAAGTGGCTGGTAGGCTTTTGCCGTTTGCCATTGACCTGATGCTTTATAAGCCGACGGGTCTTCAAGTAATGCAAGCACTTGAAGGCGCAATCAATAATGCGACTAACAATAGTGTTGAAGGGACGGGAGATGGAAGTTTCCCTTATACGTCTGGGCTCCGCTTCACCTATGAATGTGAAAAACCGATCGGAAGCCGTATTACCCAACTTGAATACCAAACGCTCGACGGTTTCTGGCAAATCGTAGAACTTGATAAATACTACACTGCGGTTTCTTCTTCCTATACCTCGCAAGGTAAAGAAGGGTATGACTCACTGAAAAACATGACTGAATTACCATGTTCAATTTACGTCACCCTTGCTGACAGCTTTATAGAGTTTGCCAGGACGAAAGAGATATTATTGGCACCCGAACAAGAGCTTCAATACTACTTACCGTGCTCTTAAGGGGGGTTAGGTATAAATTTCTACTGTGATAAATTCTACAGTTAGGTGGTAAAGATGCCGCCTATTTTACTATTATCAACATGATTTTTATCCGACTTCACACTTCTCATCCATTTGTGCCCGATAATTGCTTTCCTACGGATAGATGGCTGAAATTTGCCGTCTATTAAAACAGCTAAGAAAAAGCTCAATTTCTTTATCTGTTGACCGATATATAGACAACGAAGTTGTTTCAATGGGAGAGGATTCATGGTGGAAAAGCGTGATTGGCTGGATTTTGGACTGATTGCTTTGTGGATTGCTGCTTGGGCATCGCTGGTTTACTTTGTACCGGCAGCTGCTCTTTGAGCGATAGAAGGACAACAATGTTTAATTAAGGCTGCCTGAATCAGGGCCCATTCAGGCATTCGGATTGTTTTCTCTCTCCAGTGTTTAAGCATTTTCCTTACGCTTGAGCCATTCTTTTCCCGTCTTTCTTTAAAAAGAACTTCACAAGTACTGGTTGCATATATATTGGCAGTTGAAGCGCACCTACCAAAGGCAAATATAGAGGCCCCAAAAATGCACCGGCTACGGAGTAAGTCAGCAGAACATTCCGATTACCTGAAGTAATTGCAGCCACATAAGCCTCAGATCGCCCCTTATGCCAATACAAAACTAACCCTATAGCGAAAAATAGAATACAAATAGCAAACGCTATGAAAAGCATAGTGATAGCGAAAGGTCGATCGCTGTCCCAGAGCCAACGGTATTGTCCGGTTAAGCCAAATGGAAAGCTAAAGACCAATATGATAGTAAACTGCGCCAACTTTCCATGTATGCGTGCTAGACGCTCTCCAGGTACTAATTTATGCACAGCGTAAGAAAACACCATAGGGCCAAAAATAAAAACAAAGAGCCTTAAACAATAATCTTGTAGATCGAGAGAAAATTCATCTGAGCTCAAAATAGCAAGATTGATATAAAGCGCTATTGGCATCATTAGCGTGCTCGTAATAGTAAATGCCATTGCTTTTAGTGGCTCAAAGCCGACAGAGCGGACAATGGCAGGCGTGGCAAAGAGTGTTCCTGTCGCACATACGGCAGTGGCAGCTATCAACAATTCAGTGCTTGCGTCAAAGGCAATGCCCATTAGTGTAACGATCACAGTGGTTACACCACAATGAACAAAAGCGTAAACCCACGCGCCTGAGTCGAAGATAGCTTTGACGAGAGCTTTTTGATTCATTCCCATTAACGTGAAAAGCATCAAGGTAAAAAGGACGTAGGGAAGAAAAGGCAGGGCTAACGTTGATAGCTTAGGGAAGGCGAAACCTATAAAAGCGGCCGCGATAAGCAGAATAGAAGAATGTTTACTTAAAAATACAAGCAAAGTGGCCTCTGGTGACGTTTGTTAAAACCAGATGTTAACAAACTGAAAGTGGTTTGATAAATAAATATTAATAATGGATTTAATTTCATATTCATCTCATTTATTTCATATAAATAGAGAATAATAGAAGATTTATGTTAGTGAGTGAGATTTCACTTTGGATTAGTAAAACTAATTGATTATAGTAAATTAAGTCATTTTATTAATATCCAACAAGTGCTTAGAATTTACTCATTAAAGACAATCACATAGTGAGGCGGTTATGACACAGGCAGTTAACTTCGCTCCAGCAGTTGCTTCTGTAGAAAAAGTGCAAAAAAACTATGCGGTTTCTTTCAATGGATTGATTGCCCATGCGATGGACGTACTCCGCACACGTGAGCTGAATAAATCGGTTCGTTCGACGAATGAACTCCCAGAGCACATAAAGCGTGATATCGGGCTGATCCGCTAGAAGCAAATCTAGATTTACTTAAAGAAGAAAAGCGTTGGCATCAGAGTCAACGCTTTTTATTTTTCGCACCCACCAAGAATTTATCTCGTTCAAACCTCAATTTTCCCTTCGGATGCGCTGGACAAAAACTGGGCGTTTCGTCACTATGAACTATCGAACTGGTTCAAATATTGAGAGTGACTTAACGTGGGACTTTTTGATTGGTTATTCAGCAGTAAAGAAAAGCCGACTAAAGAAACAGAGCCAACCATATACAAAGGTTTTCTGATTTACGCCGAAGCAAAGTCAGAAGGTGGACAATTCCGAATTAACGGGCGCATTTGTAAAGAAGTGGATGGACAGCTTAAAACCCATAGTTTTATCCGTTCGGATCTTCTGCCTTCAAAAGACAGCGCTAATGAGTTGATGCTTAAAAAGTCTCAATTGTTTATCGATCAAATGGGCGAAAGAATGTTTTGATTGATCAGGACGTTATGGTTACCCCATAGGTATCTTTCGGACCTGACCGAGATCAAAGCAAAAATTGAAATTTCGGTCACAAAGTACAACAGCGGTTCGTAAGGATACGAAACGTCACAGATGTGTGAGATCACTGGAAGTTAGTAAGAGTTAAATCAATAAGTTAGTAGAATCACGCTCAGTCAGGTCTGACCTCCGGTCTTAAACAAACGGTGTTATTTTATTACCAAAAGGCATTAAAATTAGCTCGTTAAGGGCTTGATAATAGATTATTTTGGTATTTTTTCTACAAAAGTATTGATTAAGCTTTTTCAGTTCGCTACAAACAAATTACTTACACTGCCAATAGTCAGGGACTAACTATGCAAATTGGTGTTCCAAAAGAAATACTTGCTCATGAAACGCGAGTTGCTGCCACACCGAAAACGGTTGAGCAGCTATTAAAAATGGGCTTCGAAGTTGTTGTCGAGAAGGATGCCGGGCAACTGGCGAGTTTCGATAACGCTGCTTTCGAGCAGGCCGGAGCGAAAGTTGTTGATGCCGACGCTGTTTGGCAATCTGACATAATCTTCAAAGTTAATGCGCCGCATAAAGACGAAGCGGCAGGTATTGACGAAATAGATCTTATCAAAGAAGGCGCAACGCTTGTTAGCTTTATCTGGCCTGCCCAGAATGAAGCTTTGATGCAAGATCTCACCACAAAAAAAATCAATGTTCTGGCGATGGATTCTGTGCCGCGCATTTCTCGTGCACAAGCGCTGGATGCATTGAGTTCTATGGCAAACATTGCCGGTTACCGTGCAGTGGTTGAAGCCGCACACGAGTTTGGTCGCTTTTTCACAGGCCAAATCACTGCAGCCGGTAAAGTGCCACCAGCCAAAGTATTCGTCGCTGGTGCTGGTGTTGCGGGCTTGGCTGCAATTGGTGCTGCCGGCAGCCTTGGCGCAATTGTTCGTGCGTTTGACGTTCGTCCTGAGGTTAAAGAGCAGGTCGAAAGTATGGGCGCTGAGTTCCTGCAAGTAGATTTTCAGGAACAAGCGGGCAGCGGCGACGGCTACGCGAAAGAAATGTCTGATGACTTCAACAAGAAAGCCGCTGAGCTTTATGCTGAACAAGCAAAAGACGTTGATATCATCATTACTACCGCACTGATTCCTGGTCGCCCAGCACCAAAACTGGTGACCAAAGAGATGGTTGATTCGATGAAAGCGGGCAGCGTGATCGTTGACTTGGCTGCCGCGAATGGCGGTAACTGCGAATACACAGAAGCAGACAAAGTGGTTGTAACAGATAACGGCGTTAAAGTTATCGGTTACACCGACATGGTTGGTCGCCTGCCAACACAATCTTCTCAGCTTTACGGTACCAACCTCGTTAACCTGATGAAGCTGCTTTGTAAAGAAAAAGACGGCAACATCGACATCGATTTTGAAGATGTGGTTCTGCGTGGCGTGACTGTTGTCAAAGATGGCGAAATCACCTGGCCAGCGCCACCTATTCAAGTTTCAGCGCAGCCACAGGCAAAAGCTGAGCCTGTTGCAGCGAAAGAACCAAAAGTTGAAGAGCCAACTTCACCAACGAAGAAGATTGCAGCTTTGGTTGTAGGTTTGGGTGCCTTTGGTTGGGTAGCGTCTGTTGCTCCACCAGCATTCCTTTCACACTTTACTGTATTTGTGCTCGCTTGTGTTGTCGGTTACTACGTGGTTTGGAACGTGACACATGCTCTACACACTCCTCTGATGTCAGTTACAAATGCTATCTCAGGTATCATCGTTGTGGGTGCGCTACTTCAAATTGGTCAAGGCAACGGTGTGGTTTCTTTCCTCGCCTTTATTGCCGTTCTCATTGCAAGCATAAATATTTTTGGTGGCTTCACGGTTACCAAGCGCATGCTTGAAATGTTCCGTAAAGATTAATAGGAGTAGCAAAGAATGTCTGCAGGACTAGCACAAGCGGCATATATTGTTGCTGCACTGTTTTTCATCCTGAGCCTTGCTGGCTTATCAAAGCAAACGTCAGCAAAATCAGGTAACTACTTTGGTATCGCTGGTATGAGTATCGCACTCATCGCCACCATTTTTGGCCCTTATGCAGAAGGTTTGACTTGGATCATCCTCGCTATGGTTATTGGTGGTGCCGTCGGTATCTACTACGCGAAACGCGTGGAAATGACTGAAATGCCAGAACTGGTTGCGATACTACACAGCTTTGTAGGTATGGCTGCGGTTTTGGTCGGCTACAACAGCTACTTAGAACCGCCAGCGTACTCAGGTGAATTCGCTCATACCGAACACGTCATTCACATGGTTGAAGTGTTCTTGGGTGTGTTCATCGGTGCTGTGACTTTCACAGGTTCGATAGTCGCATTCGGCAAGCTGCGCGGTATCATTTCATCTTCCGCTCTGAATTTGCCTCACAAACACAAAATGAACCTTGCGGCTGTTGTTGTTTCAACGCTGCTGATGGTTTACTTCGTGAAAGCTGATGGCAGTACGTTTGCGCTGATTTTGATGACACTGATTGCATTCGCATTTGGTTACCACCTGGTGGCCTCTATCGGCGGCGCTGATATGCCAGTTGTCGTTTCAATGCTGAACTCATATTCTGGTTGGGCCGCAGCGGCTGCTGGTTTCATGCTGGCAAACGACCTATTGATCGTAACGGGTGCATTGGTAGGTTCGTCAGGGGCGATTCTGTCCTACATCATGTGTAAAGCGATGAACCGCTCTTTTATCAGTGTTATCGCTGGCGGTTTTGGTCAGGAAGTTTCAGTCTCGTCTGATACTGATTACGGTGAGCACCGTGAAGTGTCTGCTGATGAAGTAGCAGAAATGCTGAAAGACTCTCGCTCTGTGATCATCACTCCTGGATACGGTATGGCGGTTGCTCAGGCACAGTACCCAGTTCATGAGATCACCGAAAAGCTCCGTGCGAAAGGCGTTGATGTTCGTTTTGGTATTCACCCTGTTGCAGGTCGCCTTCCGGGGCACATGAATGTACTGCTTGCTGAGGCAAAAGTACCGTATGACATCGTTTTGGAGATGGACGAGATCAACGATGACTTCCCTGAAACAGACACTGTATTGGTTATTGGTGCAAACGACACCGTAAACCCAGCTGCCATGGAAGATCCGAACAGTCCAATCGCTGGCATGCCAGTTTTGGAAGTGTGGAATGCGAAAAACGTAATCGTATTCAAACGTTCTATGAACACAGGTTATGCTGGTGTACAGAACCCGCTATTCTTTAAAGAGAATACAGCCATGCTGTTCGGCGATGCGAAAGAGAGTGTGGACGCTATCTCGAAAGCTATCTAATCCAGCGAAACAAATGAATCAGGCCAGCAACATGCTGGCCTTTTTTGTGCGTGAAAGCAGCAGATAGCGATTTTTCTTGCTTAGACTCTTACAAACTACTGACATTGTGAAATATTTTGATGGTAATCTCACGCCATGCAAAAGTTTCTGATTGTTTGTTTTACACTCCTCAGCTCACCTGTCTGGGCTAATGCGTCATTCCCTGAACAGCTTAGTGCGTTCAGGCTGTCGCTATTGGCTGAACGACCAATTGCTACTTATGCCCTTAATGCTATTCACAGCGAATATCCAAAAGCACTGTTAGTGCCTGACAGCCTTCTACCACAGTCCTCTAACTATCCGCTGAAAGATCTTAAACGCCTTTATCAGTCATCGGAAAAGTGTAAAGGGCCATGGCCGCTTAGTCCGCTTGTGACAGACCCCTTAGTATTCACACGCGCTATGTGTTTCAACACCCAGTTACCTTCTGTATGGTTTTCCCGCTCAAACCTGATCCATCCGGGCGGAGGAAGCTATGCGGCAAAATATGTGGAGAAATTCCCGGACCGCCGTGATGAGTTGCTGCGCTTTTTCCATATAAAAGAAAGGTTACTTTCTCCTCCGGAAACTCTGCTCGGGCGCCTTCAGCGCATGCCAGAAAATGGCGTTAATGCATTAAATGGTGGTGCAGAGTCGATTCTTTCTGGTGAAGACTTGTGGCTACGTGAGGGTAGTCAATACAAGGTGTACAGTGCAGATTCGTGGATGCCGTTGTTGGAAAATCAAAACCTGCTGGCCTCACCGATCGATGAGAATGGCTTCTGTCTATCGCGTATTGGTAATGTCTGTTGGAACCAGAAGCTTGCGCCATCCTATTGGTCGCAGCTTGTCATTGCGCTGGCTGTTATCAACTTACTGTGGATCGCGGGATGGGTATTTAACCGCTGGACAGTTAAACGCCGCCTTATGCAGGAACGTATGCTGGTTTTGCAGATCCTGACTCATGAACTTCGCACTCCCATTGCGAGTCTGGGAATGACGGTAGAAGGATTTCGTCGTAAATTCGACAGTTTACCTGAGCCCCTTTATGATGAGTTTCGTCGACTATGTGAAGATTCTATGCGATTGAAGCAGCTTGCAGAGGCGAGTAAAGATTATCTGCAATCAAACCAGCAGCAACTGGTGAGGGAAGACATTCCATCATTGCAAGACTGGCTTGGTTACCTGTGTGATGAACGCCAGGTAGAATTGCAAGTGAAAGATGATGGACCGGTTACGGTCAACGTTTATTGGTTGACGACATCACTCGACAACCTTATTAGCAATGCTAAAAAATACGGTGAAGCACCTGTTATGGTGTTTGCCGAAAAAAATAGCGGCCTGTTATCGATTCGTGTACAGGATCAGGGAAGACTGACCGCAAAAGATTGGAAAATGATTCGAAAACCCTTTGTCAGCGAGAAAGGCCTGGGGCTAGGACTGACAATTGTTGAAGCAATGATAGAAAGGATGGGGGGCAGACTGACTTTGTCTGGACCACCAACCACATTTACTTTGGAGATACCTTGTGACCCAACAAACGACTCTGTTGCTGGTTGAGGATGATGCAAACTTGGCAGATGGTCTTCTCGCCAGTTTGGAACAAAACGGATACAAATGCCTTTACGCTGATTGCGCAGGTAAAGTAGAAGCACTTTGGGAGAAAGCTGATCTAGTCGTTCTCGATCGCCAGCTACCGGAAGGCGATTCTATGGAATGGCTTCCTGCGTGGAAAAAGATCAAAGAAGTCCCAGTTATCATGCTGACTGCGATGGTCTCGGTACGAGATCGGGTGGGTGGTTTGGACTCAGGTGCAACTGACTACATGACTAAACCCTTCGCAGAAGCAGAGCTGCTGGCGCGTATCCGTGTTCATCTTCGTCGCTCTGTTACAGAAGGTGAAACTTCTGCCGTTGATGATATTGTTGTCGGTAAGTTGCGAATCAATCTGTCTACACGCTCTGTAATTTGCTCTGAGAGCGAAGTCATTCTGACGCGCACAGAATTCGACTTGCTGGCATTTTTGGCCAAGAATGCGGGTCGAGTTTTTACCCGTGATGAGTTACTTGATCAGGTATGGGGTTACAACCATTACCCAACAACGCGTACTGTTGATACACACGTACTGCAGCTTCGCCAAAAGTTACCTGAAGTAGAAATCGAAACACTTCGTGGTGTGGGCTACCGGATGAAAATGCACTGATGAAACCAACGGTATTCCTCTTTATTGCAACGATATTTCCTTTCGGCACTGCTGCAGCTTGGTTTAGCGGGTCAGATGCATTGACATCTGCCCACCAGCGTTTACTTGAAGGGAATACCGCCCAAAGTTTTGAAGCCATGGTAGAGGCCTGGCAACAAGACAATACGGATACAGAACAGCGTCATCTCACAGAACTACTCTCTTTGGCTATCAGTGAAGATTGCGGCAGGAGTTTAAGCACTCTCTCACTTCCCAGTTGGCTTCAGGCGATTGTGATTCGTAGAGAAACAGTACAAACCCCAAATCGGGTGTATTACCAATTCTCAATCTATGGATCTTCTGATACCGGGGTCTTAAATGTCACCTTTTCAGAGTGGCCTGAGAAGAAGTTACTCAATGCCAATTTGATACCTGATAACGCCAAAAGCTTTAAGCTTGATATTAGAGGTCTATCTGGGGCAGTTCATGCCGGACTTTACAAGCTGGATGTTACCTCGACCGAAGGTGAAAATTGGTCTTCGTGGATTTTGGTTTCCCAGCCTGAGCCTATTCAGAAAATCAGTTGGAAAGACAGTCGTAGCTGGCGAATCGCTCCACCGACAGACTTGAAAAGCACTTGTCCCAGACCATTTTTGTCGATGAATCTTTATCAGACCGATGTGGGCGAAGATGCTCCTATTTGGTCAGAAGAGAAAGATAAGAACCTACCGACATCATTACCGGTTATTGACGTGCCTAACGGACAATACTGGTTTTCCGTCGCGCTCATCGAAAGACGTTGGCAAGGCGCCATTCTGTTCGAAGAAGTCCAACGAATTGCTAGGTTCATTGATTTGCCTGATGTGGACTTGAGGGAGCTATCTCTCAAGGCAGGGCAAGAATGATATTTCAGTATTAGTCACCCGACCATAAATCAACCGAATAACTCATTGATGCGATTAATGTCACAACCTAAAGAATTATCTCTATATTGCTAAGAACCCTCTACTAACATGTCTAACTAAAGCAGACACAATGCCGATTATGAGTGCATAACTCACCGTGTCTCCCGCCTTTGAACCTTTGAGATGGAATTCTTGTCATGAAAAAGAGTCTACTCGCACTCAGCATTGCGCTGATGTCTATGCCAGCGTTAGCTGCAAACTACAGTATTGATAGCCGAATTGATGCTATGGGTGGGGCTGGTACAGCAGCATCAGATTATCTTTCTGCAGGTTTTCATAACCCTGCGCTTGTTGCCATGAAGCCTACCAGTTCCTTTGGTGTGCTTTTCCCTGTTGTAGGTCTTCAAGTGCGAGATCCCGATGAACTGGTTGATAGTCTGGAAGACTTTGGCGAAATATACGACGCTTTCACTGCTAACCCAACAGATCCGGTGAATCAGACTGCTACTGCAAATGCACTGAGTAATGTACAAAACAAACTTGCTTATTTGAACGGTGGTATTGGTGGGGCAATTACAATACCTACGTCTACTGTCTCTGGCACGTTCTTTGTAAAAGGCTATACCGAAGCCATTGTTATGCCAGAAATAGAGCAAAGCGATATTGATGCCATCAACAACGGTGTTGTACCTGCGACGTTAGGTTCTAAAGGACGCGTATTAGCGTTTGGTGTGGTTGATGTTGGGCTGGCTCTGGCTAGTGATTTGGAATTAGCTGGTCAACGAATTGCTATTGGTATAACGCCTAAGTCCCAACAGTACTATACATACCACTATGAAGTGAACGTTGACAATTTTGAAGGAGACGATTGGGATTCGGATGCCAACCGAACAGAGGAAAGTGCCTTTAATGTAGATTTAGGGGCAGCATGGCAAACGGGCCCGTTCCGGCTTGGTTTTGCAGCCAAGAATCTAATATCACATGAAATCAATACCGTACCAGTGTCTGGAATTCATAGTAGAGTTTACACTTATCACATCGAGCCACTTTACACAGTGGGTGGTGCGTTTGTGACCGATTTGTTTGTCGCAGCCATTGATGTAGATCTTAATGAACAAAAACGTTTCTCTGCTCAAGGTGGTCCGGCTATTGTTGACAATACTCAGTTAGTACGTTTGGGGGCTGAGTTTAATGCATGGGGCTGGGCTCAGATGAGAGCGGGTTACATCAACGATCTTGAAGATACTTTGGATGGCACAGTGACATTGGGCCTCGGTCTGTCACCTTTCAATACTGTAAACTTTGATTTGGCGGCGCAGTTGATAGACAGCAATAGCTACGGTGGTTCCGTTCAACTGGCATTTACCTTCTAAGGCAATTGGCAGTAGAATGTGCGGCTTCTCAAACAGATTGATTTCGAGGTCGTAAATGAACGGTATGCCAACGCTGAGCCATGCTGAACAACAAGAAGCAGCGGAACGAATTCACGCACTGATGGCTCAGGGCATGAGTAGCGGAGAGGCCATTATGCTGGTGGCCAATGAGATTCGCGAGCGCGAAGCGTCCAAAAAAGATGAATAATGTGAAAACGGCCAATATTTGGCCGTTTTTCTTTTTATTTCCTAACGTTATCCTAGGAACTGGATTTTTAACCTTGTTTATAACAAGGGAATTAATAGGGTAAAGGGGCGACGTTGAACGATCGGTTAATGCTGGCAAAGACATTCGCTCGCGCTCGTCACGAAGGGCAGCGCTATGGAGAGTTTCCTTATTACATCCATTTGGACGATGTTGAGAGGCTAGCACAACCTTTTGGCATCAATGCCATGATCGTAGCTCAATTGCACGATGTGCTAGAAGATACGACGACAAGCGTTGACGAGTTAGTCCATGACTTTGGTGACAAAGTTGCGCTAGCGGTTAGCTACTTAACAGATCCTGTCGCCGGAGATCGAAGCGATAAAAAACGGCAACTTAATCTGCGATTTCTTCAACTTGATGAATCTGATGAAGCGGCAAGACTGGCTTTAATTGTAAAAGCCTGTGATAGATTGTCTAACGTTAAAGCTTGCCGGCTATTCCACCCTGAAAAGTTTGCCATGTATCAGGGCGAACATCCTGAATTTCGTAAAGCGGCTTATCGATACGGCTTATGTGAAATGATCTGGTGGGAATTGGATATGTTGATTGAAGTCGGGGATAAGATTGCCCGTTACTAATATTGAATAATGACAAATAAAAAGCGCTCATCAAAAGCGCTTTTGTGTTCTAACAGGCGAAAGAGTTTATTCGTCGTCGTAAACAGTCGGGATTGGCTGGCGCTTGTGCTGTGTGGCATTGTAAATAGACACCAAGCGATCTTTAACGCGATCCTCAACGGATTTACCTTCCAGAAAATCATCAATCTCGTCGTAAGTCAGTTGAAGTGCATCTTCGTCTGCTTTCTGAGGAGAGAGTTCCTCAAGGTCAGCTGTCGGGGTTTTAACAACGAGTAACTCTGGTGCGCCCAGATGAGCAGCGAGTTGACGCACCTGACGCTTGCTCAATCCAAACAGAGGTGCTAAGTCACATGCGCCATCACCAAATTTGGTATAGAACCCAGTGATGTTCTCTGCAGAGTGGTCTGTTCCTAGTACTAGGCCTCCAACCATACCAGCGATTTCGTATTGGGCAACCATACGAGCGCGAGCTTTGACATTGCCTTTAACGAAGTCGACTCTGGTATTGTCTGTTGGGATAAGTCCTGTACCATCCAGTGCGGTTAGTGTTGAAGCATGCAAGCCATCAACACCATCTTTAATGTTCACGCTGACAGAGTGTGTTGGTTGGATAAAGCTGAGTGCCAATTGAGCTTCATCTTCATCCTTCTGAACACCGTAAGGTAAACGCACAGCAATGAACTGATAATCAGATGAACCTGTTTCTTCATTCAGTTGTTCAACCGCTAATTGTGCTAGACGACCACATGTGGAAGAGTCAACACCACCACTAATGCCAAGAACCAGAGATTTGGTGCCAGAGGCTTTCAAACGATTTTTGATGAATTTAATACGACGTTGAACTTCGAATTCAGCATCGATGGTTGGCAATACTCGCATTTCTTCGCGGATAGCTTGTTCCATTTCAAGACAGACCCTGGTGACATGTTTCTTATATTCTGCAACATCCTACGCGCAAAATCATGATCAATCTTATCTTGATTCGTTGTTCGCGTGTATTTCACCCTTTTAGGGCGTTAGTAGTGTTACTTTCTCACCAAATTGATGCAAGAACAGGTCTATTAGGTGGTTTCTTGTTCATTCAATCCCGCTTTCTTCGCAAATAGATTGAAGGAGATTGAGTGAATCGGTTATCAATAGGGCATGGATGCGAAAAGATATAAGAAGAAATGAGTAAAACGGAATTACGGCAAAATATTGCCATCTTTGGCAGCGCATTTAACCCACCGAGTTTGGGTCACCTCAGCGTCGTTCAACGCCTTAGTCATTTTGACCAGGTTCTTTTGGTACCAAGTTATGCCCATGCCTGGGGTAAACAGATGGCAGATTTTTCAAAGCGCTGTGAGTGGGTCAGTGACTTTATCCAAGAATCTAGTTGTGAAAATTTAGTGCTTTATCGTGAAGAAGAGACTTTGTGTGCAGAGGAGTCGGTGACAACTTGGGCACTCCTAAATCATATTCAGAAGCAATATCCCAGTTCTGACCTCACCTTCGTACTTGGGCCTGATAACCTTTTAAACTTTTCCAAGTTCCACAAGTCGGCAGAGATTTTGCAAAGATGGAACGTACTTGCATGCCCTGAGACTCTGCCAGTCAGAAGTACGACGATCAGGGAACGTTTGCTGGCAGGGGAATCAATTGATGACCTGACTACCCCAGCCTTGGCTAATAAATTGACGTCTGAAGACTTCAGCCATTAAAAGAAACAACGACTTTATCAGCGCAGTTATTTGATAGAGCTTTTAGCGAAATCCCGACGCTAATGGCAGTTTGGAGGTGCATGATAGAGCAAGGGAAGATACATAATCTTGATTTATATAATACTACCCGGACTCATAGCGGCGACCTTTTTGGTTATGCCGTCCCTTTCTTCGGCTGCCTTTATTGAAAATAGCAGTGCAGCAGGTGACGTAGATGTTGCCAACGCGATTAATTTTTCTCAATCACAGGATCGAACGGTGATTGAGTGGCAGGTGGAAGATCACATGGTTCCGACAATTTGGGATAGTTGGAACCATGACTGGGACATTCCGCACTTTCTTTCTGCTCAGACTGGCGCTTCGTATTACGGATTTGGCGTCTGGAAACCGGAAGAGTATCAACAGCAGAGCTTTACAGAATTGGGGATGGAGGACTGGTTACTAAATCATGGCCTGAATTTTAGTTTTACTACTGAATCCAGCAGCACTGATGCTCGGTACCGGTTTGATATGCGATGGCATGAAGAAACCAACACCGAGTTCTTACTTCAAATGCAGGTGCCATTTAAATAGCACCAGCCGTTCTTTCTATCAGCAGCATCAGTTCTTGTTCAGGCATTGATGCTTGAAGTGCAATCTTGGTCAACTTCTGGCCAGACTTCAGCTTTTTCACACAATCCCGGATGTTGAGTTGCAAGGCAATTTGCTCTTCAGAAAATCCTGTTGTTTCCAAATTATTGTTGTCTTTTTGCCTTTTCTTGTTACGTGGGGTTTCAAGGCTCGCTATCTCTTGAGCTAACAGCATGGTTTTTGCGTCATACTTATCGTTCGGTGTTACCGTCGCTAGATAATCTCTTACACATCTCCGAAGACGGCCATGGGGACTATCCCAACTTTCGCGAGTCGTTTGCTTCAGTTGTTGTGTGGCACCTTGGATAAGCATGGATGGCATAACGTAACCGGCGCAATTGGGGAGCACGACTGAAGAACGAACAGAGAAATCAAACGTTGAAACCACCGAGCCCTGTAAAACAGTCACGGAACTCAAACAGCCAGAAGGAAGCCAGAAGCCCTGATCTTTACATATGGGAAGCTCCAATTTGCCAAGGCGGATCAAAACTAATCCTTGATGGACCAGAATATAAGAAGAATGGGGTTGCTTCTTTCGGGGGCCGACATTCAGGTAGTCAGCTTTTTGGTGCAAAAATTCGATGGCTTGCTTCATGTTAACCTTCTCTCATAGCGAGGCGCACATACTCTTTGGTTTTAAGGGCGAGATCAAGCTAGTGGTGCTTTAAGTTTGCCTTGTTGCCTAAAAATACGCCGCGTTGTTACAATAATTAGTAGCAAATTGAGGTAAGACCTCCAACCTCTTTATAATGCCAATTAAAACAATGTTCGAAATCCTATATCCGCGTAAAATGGCGCGGTTTTTATCGGAGCAAGTAGAATCACGTGCAACAAACTAACGACCCTTTCTTAGAAATTCGTCCATACAATGACGATGAAGTGCCTGGAGCAATTGATCGTCTTATCGAAGATGAAGAATTCATCTCAGCCATTTTAAAGTACCGCTTTCCGAACCTATCTGGCATAGCTGGTTGGTTTCTTAAGCCAATTCTGAAACGATACTTACATTCAAAATGGAATAAAATTAAAACCGTTCGAGATGTACAGCTTCATGTTGCAACATACATGGACTCCATGATCAAAAGTACATCTGAAGGATTGACGACAAGTGGCGTGGAAAAGCTGGATCCTAACAGTAGTTATCTGTTTGTTTCGAATCACCGTGATATTGCTATGGATCCTGCGATGGTGAACTGGTGCTTGCATGCGAATGAGTTTGATACAGTTCGTATCGCGATTGGTGATAATCTGCTGAAAAAGCCTTGTGCAACTGAACTGATGAAACTGAATAAGAGTTTTATCGTTAAGCGCTCTGCGAAAGGCCCACGAGAAATGATGAAGGCTTTGGGTCAGTTATCCGCTTACGTCAAAGCCTCTTTGGATGAGAAGCAGTCTATCTGGATTGCTCAGAGAGAAGGCCGTGCGAAAGACGGCAACGACAAAACTGATCCCGCGATTCTGAAAATGTTCTTCATGGAAGGGCGTCGCCAGAAAATAGAATTTGCTGATTATGTGGCTTCGCTGCGTATTGTTCCGGTGACCATCTCGTACGAAAACGATCCATGTGACGCAGCAAAAGCGAATGAGCTTTACCGTAAGCAGCAAGAAGGGGGTTACGAGAAGGGTGAGTTCGAGGATATCGAAAGCATCGTTCAGGGAATTGTAGGCCAAAAACGCAGAATTCATGTTGCGTTCGGAAATGTGATTGGTAACGAATTCGAATCTCCGGATGAGTTGGCAGCTGAAATTGATCGCCAGATTTATCAGAATTACCATCTATTCCCGGCAAACTACATTGCAGCAGGCAAAGAGCACAACTCAATCACTGATAATGATCGCGAGCAGTTTGACAGCAAACTCTCTTCACTTCCTGAGGGTGTTGCTCAGATCGTTAAGGCAATGTATGCTATGCCGACCGACAAAAAAGCTGATGCATGACGTTGATTTATTAAACGAAAAGGGGATGTGACATTGTCACATCCCCTTTTTCTTTATCAGCTTAAATGACTCGAATATTTTCCGAAAGGAAGTCTACAAAGTGTCTGACCTTCGGTGCTAAATACTCTCTACGTGGGTATACGGCATAAACGGGCAGCTTCAATGTCGGCTTCCAATCCTTCATCAATACGGTCAATTCGCCATTCTCAATTTCACTATCCAATAGATAAGTAGCGATATAAGCGATGCCTACGCCTGATTTGGTCGCTTCCAAAACTGCTGGGGCATTGTTAATACGGTATGAGCCTCTGACAGTCACTGATTGCTCGCTACCATCTCGTTGAAATGGCCATTGATCATAAGTGCGTTGAACGCTTTGGTAAGTTATGCAATTGTGCTCGCGAAGGTCGGATGGGTGTTTGGGTGAACCGTTTGACTCAATGTATGCCGGTGAGGCGACCAACTTAAACTGGCAATCACCTAGTTTCCTGGCAACCATGCCTTCCGGCGGTGCTTCATGAATCGCTAACCAACAATCAAATCCATCCTCTACCAAGTTCGGACGGTGATCGAACAAGTGTATTTCTAATTCGAGCGCTGAGAACTGTGTTTGAAATGCTGAGAGTAATTTTGTGATTTGAGCATTACCGAACGACTGAGCGATACCAACTTTTAATCGGCCAGAAACCTCATTTCGAAAACCAGCAACCATGGCTTCCGCATCTTGCATGGTCTCGACAATCTGGCGCCCGAAGGCTGCATATTGCTCGCCGGCTTCGGTGAGGGCAACAGAGCGGGTATTTCGTTGAACCAGCTGAACACCTAATCGTTCTTCCAGATAGCGAATTTGCTTACTGACTTGGGATTTAGAAATACCAAGGTACTCGGCAGCGCGGGTGAAGTGTTGTTCATGCGCCACAGTCGCCAGGACCACCATTTGCTGAAGGTTATCTAACATATGGAATTTTCGTTAGTTATCGAGAGGAGGATAGCGTATCACATCTCTTCCCAATTCACTGAGTGACGTTGTCACAAAGAAGTGAAACTCCTTTATTTCAATTTGATACTGCCAACATTCCTTCAATGAGGAGAGAGCAGGAGCTTGAAAAACATTTTCTCTGCGCATTTGTCATCAAAAATTCATTCAAGCAAAAGGCTGGAAGTAGCTGCGTAAGGATTGTGTTCAATGATCCGCACTCTAGTTCTGAATCTGCACAAATCAGGTTCCAGATCGTTTTATGAAAGGGAATTACGAAAAGCGTTAAACGCTATAGTATTGATTAAAACCCCCATAAATCCATTTATAACAATATCCTATATGGTTTGTTTTCAAGTGGAAACAATATGGATAAATGTAAGTAAGCACTAACATACATTTGTTGTAAACCTACAGATCTAGAGGATCTTTTGTCGTTACTTTGAATAGATCGTGAACATGACTAAATAGAGAATGAATCAAATCGATTTGAAGGATTGATAAGAATTGTTTCTATTGATGGGGAATGAGATTTAAAATTGCGGCAGAAATTCAGGTATTTGATGTGAAACTCATCAATGGCCTGGTTCATTAAGGAGGTTTGTTTTCGGATGTTAGAAGTACTGTTTCGTTTCTTTGTGCTGGGATGCATGAGCTTTGGTGGTCCTGTCGCTCATATTGGCTATTTTCAAAGAGAGTTTGTTGAAAAACGTAAGTGGATTGAAGAAGAAAAGTTTTCGATGGCGTTAAGCCTATGTCAGTTCTTACCTGGGCCTGCAAGCAGTCAGTTGGGGATGTTTATTGGTTACCATCGCGCGGGCTACATTGGGGCAATGGCCGCTTTTATTGGCTTTACCTTCCCATCTTTTGCCTTATTGACGGCAGCGGCTATATACAGCGCGAGCCTAGGGGAGTCTTCGGCGTTGGCTCTACTTATCTCTGCTGCAAAACTATTGGCAGTCGTAGTTGTAGCTGATGCCATCTGGACGATGGCCCGCAAGTTCATCAGTGACGCTGTCACATTTGTTGTTTGTATAGCTTCTGCTGCTTGGATCCTTTGGCAGACTGGCCTGGTGGCTCAGCTAGTGCCAATACTTATCGCCGGAATTCTTGGTTGGTTGTTTATTCGTAAGCAAGAAGCAGCGACTGAAGCCAAAGAGCCAACAGGTATTAAGCAAACAGCCATTCTTTTCGGCGTGTTTGCTGCGCTATTAGTACTTCCTGCTCTGAGTAGCGCACCGGTTATCAGCTTGTTTAATCATTTCTATCAAGCAGGTAGCTTTGTATTTGGTGGTGGTCACGTTGTGCTTCCTCTATTGCAACCTTTGATTGGCGACTCGGTTTCTGGCGATGCTTTGGTTGAAGGTTACGCAGCAGCACAGTTAGTTCCGGGGCCGATGTTTACTATTGCGAGCTACATTGGTGCTTCAATGGAAGGGATCAATCCAATCCTCGGTAGTGCAGTAGCAACCATTGCAATATTCCTTCCTGGGGCATTGCTATTGTTTGCTGCCATTCCTGTTTGGCAGGCTGTAATGAACCATCATAAGTTTGCAGGTTCTGTAGTACTGATTAATGCGGCAGTGGTTGGTCTTCTGGTTGCAGCATTCTATCAACCAGTTTGGATGTCAGCCGTTCATGGTGTTTCTGATGTCGTGGCAGTCATTGTTGGCTTTGCGGTTCTGCGTAAGTTTAATTTGTCAGTATTCTGGCTGCTTGCAGGTATGCTGGTTTACGCCATTGCTAAGAGCATGATGTAACACTAAATTGGTCAATCATTATTGAGCCCGCAAATGCGGGCTTTTTTGCTTTTACGGGAAAAATCCATCCATCCTAACGCACTATAACTAGTTATCTTTGCGTATTAATTGACTGTTTGGGAATGGTGCTACTTTATGAATTTGAGTGGGCTTTCTTGGGCAGGGACAAAGACAAAACGACTCTCGAGAAGTATAAAAGCGCCGAAGCTTCTCGGCGCTTTGGCTATGGTAAAAGCCTAAAACTCCCATCGCTCAGTCTTACCTGCCTCTGAAGCGTGTTGAGCAAGTTCTAAGGTGTAAATACCTTTTACTGCGTCATAAGGGTCGATTGGCGGTGTGGTGCCATTCAAAATGGCTGATGCCAGGCTGGCAAAGAGCTCAGAGTAGCAGCCATGTTCCAATTCGATATCTTTTTCAGTGACGTTGTCACCGATTTCGAGCTTGCCAATATGTTGCTGGCGGCCAAATTCTGAATTTGTCACCGTGACGCCGTCACGTAGTTGTTGTTCCTGAATATCCAAACCGGCGCATGAGAAAGTGGCTTTGTCTCCTTGTACGACAAAGCGAGACCCTTTGCCTGAACGGTATGGACTGGAATTCAACACCACTTCTTTGTCAGCGTAATGCAGCGTCATCTTGAAGTAGTCGGTAGCTTGAGATTGTGGACGCATCGCTTTGCAATGAGCGGTGACCGCTAAGGGAGAGCCGAACAAGTGAAGCGCTTGGTCGACTAGATGTGAACCCAAGTCATAAAGAATGCCCGATCCTTCGCCAGCCTGTTCACGCCAGCGCTGGCGAACCTCAGGACGAAAACGGTCGAAGTTCGACTCGAAAACACGAACTTGTCCTAGTTCGTCAGATTCAATCAACGCTTTTACTGTAAGGAAGTCACCATCCCAGCGTCGATTCTGGTAAGGACAAAGAATTTTACCGCGAGCATTGGCGATTTTGATCAGCTCTAAACCTTGTCCGCTGTTTACCACGAAAGGTTTTTCGAGCAACACGTGGCAATCTGCTTCCAGCGATTGTTTGGCAAGGTCGAAGTGCGTGTGATTTGGCGTGGTGATAATGACCAAATCCAATTCCGCATCTCGAAGCATTTCTTCTATGTTTGAGTAGTACGCCGCGGAGGGGAGTTTCTCTGCCACTAAATCATGATTTGAAGAAACAACCGCGACAGGCTCGAAATCCGGATGAATAGAGAGAAAAGGAAGGTGGAAAGTCTGGGCAGCAAAGCCAAATCCTACGATGCCAGTACGAATCATTTGTCGTTCCTTGTTTTGTGTTCGTTTAGCGCTAGTATACGTGAGCAGATATAAAAAAGCCCTCATCAGAGGGCCGCTTACAGAGTTTGCTAACGTCAAGCCAGTACAACAGGATAATCACCCGTTGGATGAGGCATAACAGAGACGGGCCAGCCGTAGACTTCCTCGACTATTTCAGGCGTCAGCACATCTGTTGGGATGCCATCTGCCGCAATTTTCCCTTTATTTAATATTAAAATACGGTCTGCATATTGTGCAGCGAGGTTGAGATCATGGATCACGGCGATCACTGTCGATCCGGCTTGTGCCATCTCTTTCGCCAAGCTTAAAGTCTTATGTTGGTGGCCAATATCCAGCGCACTCGTTGGTTCATCCAGCATCAATATGGTGTCTCTTGGCGATTTTGCTATTTGTGTTAGCACGCGAGCGAGGTGTACGCGCTGCTTCTCGCCCCCGGAAAGGCTTGGGTAAAGCCTGTCAGCAAGATGAAGTACATCGGTCTTTTCCATGTTGTCAGATGCGATCTCAGCCAGTTCGGCTTGGGATGCACTCAACGCCAGCCCGCCAAGTTCAACCACTTCCCGAGCGGTGAAGGCAAATGTCAGGCTACTGGACTGCGGTAGAATCCCCATCGATGCGGCGAGGAGTTCAGGTTTCCAATCTTTCGTGGATTTACCATAGAAGCGAAGTTCGCCATTACATGGCCATTCGCGGCTAATCAGTTTCAGCAGGCTACTTTTGCCGGTTCCGTTTGGTCCAAGAATAATAGTTAGCTCACCCAATTTGAAAGATGTGTTGAAGTTATCCAGTAGAACCTTGTTACCCAGCGTGAGAGACGCATGTCGAATATCAATACCCATTATGCCAAACGACCTTTTTGTTTAAGTAGCAATGCCAGGAAGAAAGGCGCCCCTAGAGCCGCTGTGATAATGCCTACCGGGATTTCAAGTGGTGCAACAATGGTACGAGCAATCATGTCGGATGCCAGTAGTACCAAACCACCTAAAATCGCTGAGACAGGAATGAGGGTACGGTGATCTGGGCCAGTCAGCATGCGTCCGATATGGGGAACAACAAGGCCAATAAAACCAATCATGCCGGAAAGGGCAACTGTCACGCCGACGCCTGCAGCAGTGAGAAGGATGAGATTGCGCTTGAGTGATTGAACGTTGATGCCTAGATGACGGGCTTCAGCTTCACCCAGCAGCAAAGCATTTAGAGGTTTTGCATAGCGTTGGAACAGGAAGCCCAATACGGTTAATGAAACAAAAGCCAACCCAATCGCATCCCATGAAGCGCCTGCTAAAGAGCCCATCGTCCAAAGAGAAAGGTCGCGAAGCTCCTGATCGTCAGCAAAATAGTTTAGAAGCCCCATCCCAGCGCCCGCAATCGCGCCAAGCGCAACGCCTGCGAGTAACATGATGGTGACTGAAGTGCCATTACTACTGGTGCCCATGTAATAGATGGCAAAGGTCGTTAGCGCACCGCCCAGAAAAGCAAATACCGGTACCGTACCCAGCACCAGAAATGCCGTATGGGTTATTACGCCACCAAATAGAATAATCGCAATGGCTGCTCCAAGTGAAGCACCGGCAGACACCCCGATAATACCTGGATCTGCCAATGGGTTTCTGAAAAGCCCCTGCATGACGGTCCCGCACATCGCAAGGATACCACCGACTGCGATGGCCAGAAGTGTGCGTGGTAAGCGGACTTCCTGAATGATCACAGAGACATAGTCAGGAAGGTCCGATTCAACGGGAAGTAGTGCTTTCAAACTGTCGAAGAAGCCGATATTCATCGGCCCCAAAGTAATTGAGCTCACGACAGTGATGTACAACAAGATCGAAGAAACGATCATCATCCACCGCGCTGAAACGCGGCGAGTCAGCAAATCATTCATGGAAAAGTACTACTCACCAGCCACAATGCGTTTGTTAAGGTCGGTAGCGAGATCTAGGCTCGCCAAACCAAAGCCACCCAGAATTGCGTAGCCAGAAATAGGGATTATGTTGTCGTTTTTGAATGCGGGTGTTGCGCTTAACAAAGGCTGCTGTTTCACCATACCTTCAATACCGCCAACCTGCGAAAGAGTGCGTTCGGATACCAGAATGTATTCAGGCTGCATTTCTACGATCGACTCGGTAGACAGCGGCTTGTAGCTGGTGGTTTCTTTAGCCGCAGGGTTCATGCCGCCAGCCAACTCGATCACTGTGTTTACCGTGGTTTCATCACCCGCGACGGTCAATGGGCGGCCATCAGACATCATCATGAACATCACTGAAGGGCGTTTTTCTGGCGCTGAGGCGTTCAACTTTCCTATTTTCTCAGCAACATCCTCTTTAATTTCAGCACCTTTGTCTTCAGTGCCAGTAATCGACGCGACTGAATCTACGCGCTGATTAAAGTCTTCAATGGAGGTCCCTGTTGGCAGCTTTTGAACATCGACATTTGCCGATTTCAATAGCTTCAACGTGCTTTCCGGCCCCATCTCTGGCGAGCCCACGAGATGGGTAGGGCTTAGTGCTAGTAGGCCTTCGGCTGATAACTGGCGATGATAGCCCAGTACGGGAATCTCTCTGCCATCAAGGTAATGGCGGCTGGTTAAATCTACTGCAATCACTTCTTTTTCTGCGCCTAGTGCAAACAAGAGTTCAGTGACGGTTGAGCCAGCGCTGATGATTCTTGCATCCTGAGCGAACGCCGATGAAGTCAATAAGCCAGTAAAAAGCAGCGCAGCAGCGCCAAGTTTGAAATTCTTTTTCATTGTTCTTCCATCACAATATTGGTGGCGTTGATATTGTTGTTTTGCATGAAGGCGAGGACTTTAAGCATGCTTTCCACATTGGCTTGTTTGTCCGCAGCGATCACCACCGGTTTATCAGGGGCTTGCTGAATAGCTTCCAGAAGCTGTGCCGTAAAGGTTTCCCAGTCGTGAAGAGGTTCACCTTGAAGCGCCCATGAAGGCTCGCCGCTCAACACGTTGATGGCGATGACTTCACGGTTTGGAGATTCGAGGACTTCTGAATCATTGGTTTGGGGAATCGCGATATCCATGGTTTTAATTTGGATGTTTGCCGTAAGCAGCAAAAACACCATCACGATAAAAATAATGTCCAGCAACGGCGTGAGATCCGGAGTGAATGATGTAGATTCACTTTCTGGTTGAGAGCGGATCATGCGGTGCTTTCCCTCGGTGACTCTGAGCCAGAACCAGCGCAAGGTTTGCAATGCTTCGGACAATCTGCGCTTTCATCGAATGACACACCGGCGAGATGCAGGTTGAAGTGGTTCAGCACGTATTCAATTTTTGCCAGTGTGCGATCTGCCCACAGCGCAAAAACTTGCGATGAAGCAATAGCAGGTAGGGCAATCAGCAAACCCGCAGCCGTTGTAGACATCGCCAATCCCAAGCCATCGGCCAATTCTGCAGGTGAAATACCACCTTGTGTGGCTGAAAGTCCTTTAAACATTTCTATCAGGCCTACAACGGTTCCCAGTAAACCAATCAAAGGACTCAGCACGCCAATAATGTTGAGTAATTTGAGGCCTGCAGTGAATTGCCGGCGTTTCTTTTGCAGCCAGATAGAAACAGCTTCTTCACGCAAAGATTTCGTGAAATGACGATGATTGATCAGCATGCAGATCCCTTGGGATAGGGTGCTTTTATCCTGCTGATGACGTTCTACATAGGTTTCTAGCTGTTTGTCATTGGTCAGAGAAAGTGAGTAGATCTCTTTTTGCAAAGGTTTGCTGCCGGTTTTGGTGTTCATGACAACGAAAACGATGCGCTCAAAGATGAGCATCAACATGAGTGCGGAAAGCAGTGTCAAAGGCCAGGTCATGATGCCCAATTGAGCATGGATTGACGTGAAAAATTGTAAGTCGAACATGATTAATCCAAATTAAAACGAACAGGAATTCTTACTCTGTGCGCCAAGGCGACGCCATTTTCTTCGTGGCCGTTAAAACGCCACTTTTTCACTGCATCCATTGCAGCGCCATCAAGCAATTCAAACCCGGAACTCTTTAGCAGGGAGCGATGGGTTTGATGGCCATCTTCGTCCAGCCAGACTTCTATAAGCACTGTGCCTTCCATCCCTTTACGTTTTGCCATTCTCGGGTACTTAGGTTGGGAAGGGCGGACTTTAAAGGTGGGCCTTTCTACCAACATGGGAGAAGATGATTTCGCCTGAGTCATTTGACTTTCCTCACTCATCTTTTCAGCAATTTCTTCCGGTTTTACCTCTGGCTTTTCCTCAGGTTTTTCTGTTGGTTTATTCGGCGGAAGAGGCTTGGTTTTCTCTTCTTTGCGTTCCTTCTTCGTCACCTTCTCAAGTTGTTTGTTCCTGTTTTCTTTTGGCGGGTTGACCTCAGGCTTCACCTTTTTCTGAGGTTGGACTTCTGCCTTTTTTGGTGGCTCCTTTTTTACTGAAGGAGATTTAACCGGTTTAGGTTCTGGCTTTGTCGTTTCTTGCTGTGGAGGATCTTCTACAGGAGCGGGCTGTGGCTCTTTGGGTACTTGTTTCGTCGACGCAACAAGCTGTATAGCCACCCGGTTGCCCGCGTTGGCTTCGTTAATTGTGAATTGAGGCGAGGGCGGTTGAGCTGAAATCGCCAAACTATGCAGTGCAACTGAAACGACACCACAAACTACGTACCGTCGAGTGTTCACACGTACTCCTGAAGAACTGATTTTAATAAGTGATTAGGTGCATTATGCATAGAATGCTAATGATATCAATTATCAGTTGCATTATTATCTATTATGAATATGATTGAAATCACTAGGAAACAGCTCGTAGTTTGACGCTGTTAATGTTAAAGGTTGCAAAATGAGATGAGTGTTGATCTTCACAATCCGGAACTGGTCGGGCTAAGAACCCCTGATCCACTTCGTTTTGCTTTTCAACGTAAAAAGAGTGCACATGCCGGTGGTATGATGCGTTCTGTTAACTCTGAAGATATCCAAACCACGCTTGAAAAAGCACATGCAATCCCAGCCTCATCGGCGTATTCACCACGTTGTCTGTACATTCACATTCCGTTCTGTCGTGTGCGTTGTACCTACTGCAACTTCTTCCAATATGCATCAAGCAAGTCATTGATTGAAGACTACGTTGAAGCACTGCGCGCAGAAATTCGATGGAAAGCCTCGCAAGTCTGGAGTCAGTCAGCGCCGTTCCAAGCGGTATACATTGGCGGAGGAACCCCAACCGATCTTTGTGGCGAACAAATCCGAATGATCGTCTCTGATATCCGTAGCCAATTTCCGCTGACACCGGATTGCGAAATTACACTCGAAGGTCGTATCAACCGTTTTGGATTGGACAAATTTGAAGCTGCACTGGAAGGGGGTGTTAACCGTTTCTCGTTCGGCGTTCAGAGCTTCAACACTCAGGTTCGTCGCAGTGCGAAGCGCCTTGATGACCGGGAAGTCGTGTTGGATAAAATCCAGCAATTGGCCAAATACAACGCGGCTCCTATCGTTCTGGATTTACTTTATGGTTTGCCTCACCAAACTCTGGATATCTGGCAGCAGGACTTGAATGACTATCTTGAGTCCGGTGCTCATGGTGTCGACCTTTATCAGCTTATCGAAATGCAGGGCTTGCCAATGGCAAAGTTGGTTGAGCTGGGCAAATTGCCGTATCCCGCAGATACACAAATGAAAGCCAGTATGTTTGAGATGGGCGTGAACTTCATGGCGAAGCACCATCAGAAACGTCTCAGCGTTAACCATTGGTCTTCGGACAACCGCGAACGCAGTATTTACAACTCGTTAGCGAAAACGACTGCGGAGATCATGCCTTTAGGGGCCGGGGCTGGTGGTAATGTCAATGGCTGCCAGATGATGCAAACCCGCGATATGGATACCAACATCTCAGCGATCAATGATTTTCGTTACCCTGTCACTATGATGACGCTAGCGCCTGCTAATAAAGCTGTGTCTGCTGAAGTGAAAAGTGGATTTGATGCTGGAGTGCTGGCTCAACACAAGTTGGATTCAGTGTCTGGGCAAGGCTCGTTTGAAGCGCTGTATTCCTTGTTCGAAGCGTGGCAGGAAAACGGGCTGGTCTATCTTGAAAAGAATGAAAATGGCAGAAGTTATCTCACGCTGACTCTCGCCGGACAGTTCTGGGCGGTCACACTGGCCCAAAACCTGATTGAAGTATTACAAAATCAAACAGCGCAGAAAGTGCAAAGAAAAGCGGCAAATGTCGCAGCTTAGGAGTAGTTAAACGATGCAACAAGCGATCATCGTGACGGAAGAAACCAAACAGCGCGTGGCTGAATATCTGGCCCAGGATGAGCACACACCAGTATCAAACATGGTGGACTCACTGAAATTGACGGAAGGTGAAATTACGCTGGCACTCCCAGAAAGTATGATTTCCCACGTGAAGGGTGAAATTGCACAGACCATTCTGGAAGCAATGCCAGTATGGGGTAAGGTCACCACCATCGTACATTCTGGTGGTTCTGTCTTTGAATTTAAAGCGCCATTTCCGAAAGGAAAAGTTGCACACGGTTACTACAACCTAATGGGACGTGAAGGTCAGTTACACGGCCATCTTCGTTTGGATTTAGTGTCTGATATTGCATTTGTCAGCAAGCCATTCCGTGGTACTGAGAGCCACTACATTGGTTTCTTCGACAACACTGGTCACTGTGTATTTAAGATTTACCTTGGCCGTGACAAAAAGCGTCAGCTATTCCCAGAACAAATTGAACTGTTTAACGCCATGAAGCAGGAGTTGGCAAAATGAGTGACAAAGCAGAACGTCTACAAAACCGTCTAGGCCCAGAAATTCAGGAGTTTCGTGATTCTCGCAACACGCTTCAATTGGGCACTGTAGACAAAGAAGGTAAGCCACATACCAGCTATGCGCCTTTCGCTTTCTCTGAAATGGGTTACTACATTCTGGTTTCAGATCTTGCTACCCATGGTCAAAACCTCAAGCACTGCAAAGCCGTCTCTATCATGATGATCGAAGACGAAAGCGAGGCGCGCTCGATCTTTGCGCGTCGCCGCCTTTCGTTTGACACCAATGCAGAACTGATTGAGCGTGGTTCAGAGGTCTGGACCACAGCAATTCAAGTGATGGGTGATCGTCTGGGCGAGATGATCGACAACCTCAGCCAACTCGGCGATTTCAATCTCTACCGTTTGAATCCAGTCATCGGCCGTTACGTGAAAGGCTTCGGTCAGGCATTTGATGTGTCGGGCGAAGACATGCTTTCCGTGATCCACCTGAATGAAGGTCACGTGAAGAAGATGAAAGAAGAGAACGCTTAATCGCGTTTAACAGGCCCTTATTCTGAGGGCCTGATATCACCTCCCATAACTAGAAAAATCGCACGGAAACCAGTGTGAGTAGGTTTCTTTTGCCTGAAGAAAACTAATTGGGATTTCTCAGGCGCTTTAAAGAGTGGAAATTATGACTATCAAGAAAAACAAGCTGGCGATTTTGGTCGGCCTTCTCTGCGCGGGCAGTGCTTCAGCCCAAGACGTTTATACCTTTGACGAAGTGGTTGTCTCTGCAACCCGAAGTGAGCAAAACATCAGTGATGTGGCCGCTTCTGTTGATGTAGTGAACAGCGACACAATCGAGGAAAACCTTGCTCAAGATCTCGAGCAGGCGATTGCGAATGAGCCGGGCGTGTCGATGCCGGGTACGGGCCGTTTCGGTAACTCAGGCTTTAATATTCGTGGTTTGAGCGACAACTACGTAAAAACCATGGTGGATGGCGTTGAACAGCCTTCATCGTTCAACCCAGGCGCAGATGTGATGCGCAAATACAACAACACCGTTGAGACCGACACCTTACAGCGTGTAGAGATCAGCAAAGGTCCAGCCTCCAGCCTTTACGGCAGTGATGCACTTGCCGGTGCTGTGATCATCCGCACCAAAAACCCGGGCGACCTTCTGGTTGCTGAGGGTGATGACACCTATGCCAGCGTTAAAGGCGGTTATTACAGTGCTGATGAGAGCTACAAAGCGACTGCGACTTTGGCAAACCGTACTGGCGATCTGGAAACCTTGCTGATTTTTACACATCGCGATGGTCACGAAACAGCGACCCACGGCAGTGGTGATGATATTGAAGGCCGCGAACGTGGACAGGCTGACCCTTTTGATATCAACTCAGACAACCTTTTGCTGAAAGCTTTCTATCAGTTGAATGATGCACATCGAATTGGCTTGACGGGTGAGATTTATAACCGAGAAGCAGATGGTCTGGTGCTGTCTAACGAAGGCTATGAAATCATGCCAGGCTTCGTATATACGCGTAACAGCGCCAGTGATGAAGACAAACGCAAGCGCTTAACCTTCGAGCACGAATGGCAAGCGAACAACGTCGCGTTTGACCACCTGAAATGGCAAGTGACAGCGCTGGAAAGTGAAAGTAATCACAACACCTTTGATGAAACGCCACAGCCACCAACGTCATTTGGTCATGGCTATCGTCAGCGCATGCGTAACGGTGTAGATAAGAGCGCCCAGCTTGATGCCCAGTTCGACAAGGCCATTGAACTGGAGAACAGCTTCCACGAAGTCAGTTATGGCGTGAATTACATCACTAACGAGTTTGATCTCGATTACCGCGATTATTACCTAGAGGGCTATAAAGCGGGTACGTCAGTAGATAAAACCGGAGAAGTGCCAAACGCAGAGTCAGTGAAATGGGGCATCTTTGTACAGGATCAAGCTTTCTTCCTAGAAGAAAGACTGGTAGTGAATGCGGGTCTTCGTTACGACAAGTTTACCGCAGAGCCAAAACAAGCTTCAGAAGACAATCCAAAGTCAAAAAGTGACGCTTTAACGGCGAAACTGGGTGCGGTTTATCACTGGACCGAAAGCCTGAGCAGCTACGGTAACATCAGCCAGGGTTACAAAGCGCCGACGCTTCAAGATCTTTACTACTTCTATGAAACTGACGCTGCCAGAGGCGCTGTGTTCGAGGCAAACCCGAACTTGAAGCCGGAAGAGAGCATTGGTTACGAAACCGGTCTGCGCTTCACTCAGGACTTCGGTCGAATTGAGTTCTCGGTCTATTACAACGACTATAAGAACTTTATCGAAACGCACAAATTGGCAGATGACAACGGCCAGGGTAAAGAACTTTGGACCAAAGAGAACATCAGCAAAGCTGAAATCTATGGTGCTGAGCTGAAAACGCATCTTGCATTGGATGTTCTGTTTGGTGTGCCAACAGGTCTATACAGTGACATGAGCGTGGCTTACACCCAAGGTGAAGACAAAGAAAACGGTGAGGCGATGGATACTGTCGCTCCACTTTCTGGATACTTTGCGCTGGGCTATGCCGACGTTGAAAACACTTACGGTGGTAAGTTGTCAGTGAAAGCTGTTGCGGGTAAATCCGGTTCTGATTGGAGTAATTCAAACGGGACTGAAAACGTGAGTGCGCCAGGTTACGCCGTAACAGACGTGACGGCATTCTATCGCCCAGTGACTGATCTGACGCTGCGTGCAGGTCTGTTTAATGTCTTTGATAAGAAATATTGGGACTACAACGACCTGATTGGTGCGGAATCAACCACTGATGGACTTGATCGTCGCACGCAGCCGGGACGTAACTGGGGTATAGAAGCCGAATACGTGTTCTAACTGCAGATTAACCTCTGACGATAAACACCCCGGATTTCTCTGGGGTGTTTTCGGTTACGGCTAAGGTATAGACTCAACATTAGAAAAATAAAAACATGACGAAGAATTCTGGAGATACAGTGACGAGCAGTACGCTAAAAACCATTTCTACACGTTGGCTGATTGAGCAGGCGAAAGAGCACAAGAAAAGCCTTATCATCGCCAACCTTATCGCCATTTGCGCCACGCTCATCAGTGTGCCAATTCCTCTGTTTATGCCGTTAATGGTCGACGAGGTGCTGCTAAACAAACCTGCCGGTGGGGTGAATTTCTTCAATCAGATTTTGCCTGAGTCACTGCAGCAACCGGCAAGTTACATTGTCATGGTGCTGATTCTGGTGATCGTGATGCGGATTGTCAGCCAGGCCCTTAACATTTGGCAAAGTCGTCAGTTTACCCTTGTATCTAAATCCATCACTTGTCATATCCGCCAGCAGCTCCTTGATAAACTTGGCCGCATCAGTATGAAAGAATACGAAGAGCGCGGTAGTGGCGGGGTGAGTTCTCACCTGGTGACGGATATAGAGACCATTGACTCTTTCCTAGGCAACAGTTTGAGTCGCTTTGTGGTGGGCGTGCTGACGGTATTTGGTACCGCAATCATCCTGCTGTGGTTGGACTGGGCACTTGGCTTGTTCATTTTGCTGGTTAACCCGCTGGTGATTTACCTCTCACGCAAAATGGGTCAGCGTGTTAAGCACCTGAAGAAAGCCGAAAACCAATCTTTTGAGCGGTTCCAGCAACGTCTGGTAGAAACGCTGGATGGCATCTATCAGCTTCGTGCTGCTAACCGTGAACGTGCTTACCTTGATGTTCTGAAGACAGATGCCGAAGCGATTCGCCACGATGCTGATAAGTACGCTTGGCAGTCAGAGGCGGCGGGGCGTGTTTCCTTCCTAATGTTCCTGATCGGTTTTGAGCTATTCCGTGCGGCGGCGATGCTGATGGTGCTGTTCAGCGACCTGACCATTGGCCAGATCTTCGCAGTATTTGGCTACCTATGGTTTATGCTCAGCCCGATTCAAGAACTGCTGGGTATTCAATATGCATGGTTCAGTGCTTCTGCAGCGATGAAACGCCTAAACGGTTTACTCGCATTGGATGAAGAGCCACGTAATGCATCAGAGAAAGATCCTCTGGAAAACAAAGAAACCTTTGGTGTGGAATGTCGTGACCTGACTTTCAGCTATGACAGTGAGAAAACGGTATTGAATGGCCTTTCACTGAATATCCCTCAAGGCAAGCGTGTTGCGCTGGTTGGCGCATCAGGTGGCGGTAAATCCACACTGATTCAACTGCTGCTGGGGCTTTATCGCAAGTCTGACGGTGAAATCCTGGTTGATGGCAGACCTGTCGAAGAGATTGGCTACGAGACGCTTCGACAGCATACGGCCGTAGTGTTGCAGCAGCCCATGATCTTTAACGATACATTGCGTGAAAACCTGACATTGGGACGAACCGACTTCTCTGACGATCAGCTTTGGCAATCGCTGGAAATTGCTCAGTTAAGTGATGTTGTCGATAAACTGGATAACGGATTGGAATCCCAGCTCGGTCGACAGGGTCTCAAACTTTCTGGTGGGCAGCGTCAGCGCTTAGCAATTGCCCGTATGATCCTGACCAATCCTAAGTTGGTGATTTTGGACGAAGCGACCTCAGCATTGGATACAGCAACAGAAGCGGCATTACATGAAGCGTTGAACAACTTCCTGCAAGGTAGAACGACATTGATTGTGGCACATCGCTTATCTGCAGTGAAACAAGCGGATCTGATTTATGTACTGGAAGATGGCAAGGTTGCGCAAAGCGGTAACCACAGCGAACTGGTGCAGGAAGAGGGGGTTTATCAAACCCTTTATGGCAACCTTCAAGTTGGTTGATAACAAAAAATATAAGCGAAAGCCCTGTAGACACAGGGCTTTTTACTGTCTGGAACTGCACAGATTATTTCGCTGTCAGCGAAGCGCCTTGGGTTTTAATCACGTCTTGATACCAGAAAAAGCTTTTCTTACGTTTTCGCTCGAGAGAGCCACTGAAGTCGTCGTGTCGGTCGACATAAATAAAACCATAGCGTTTGCGCATTTCCGCGGTGGAATTCGCGACGAGATCAATCGGTCCCCACGTTGTGAATCCCATTAACTCCACACCGTCTAATATAGCTTCACGTGCCTGAACTAAATGGTCATTGAGGTAAGCAATGCGGTAGTCATCTTGAATCTCACCCTTTTCATCCAGTTCGTCGATTGCTCCCAGCCCATTTTCAACGATGAACAGAGGCTTCTGGTAACGGTCATAGAGGAAATTCAGCAGAATACGTAGGCCTTTCGGGTCGATGAGCCAGCCCCATTGGCTCTTCTCTAGATAAGGGTTTGGCACACTGGCGACGATATTGCCGACTTCTTTTTGTTTAGGATCAGCACTCGCACAACCGCTGGCGTAATAACTGAACGAGATAAAATCGACTGACGCACTGGCTATTGCATCCAGATCACCGGTTGCCATTTCGATTTCAATGTCATTCTCTCTAAAGTAACGAAGCATGTATCCCGGGTATTTTCCGCGCGTCTGAACATCACCAAAGAACAGCCATTTGTTATTCTCATGCATGGCAGCAATGACGTCGTCTGGGTTGCAAGTAAATGGGTAGTTGATCGCTCCCAGCAGCATGTTACCGATCTTAGCGTCTGGAATAATCTGATGGCAGAGCTTCACCGCTTTCGCATTGGCGACCAGCTGATGGTGAATCGCCTGATAGATCTCCTGCTCGCTGGCATCTTCCTGAAGCCCAACGCCGGTAAAAGGCGCATGCAGCGACATATTGATTTCATTGAATGTCAGCCAGAGCTTAACTTTGTCCTCATACCGTTCGAAAACGGTACTGACATACCGCTCAAAGAAGCCGATCAGTTGTCGGTCTGCCCAGCCTCCATAGTTTTCTACCAGAGCGTAAGGCATTTCATAATGTGAGAGCGTCACAAAAGGCTGGATATTGTGTGTAGCCAATTCATCGAAAATACGGTCGTAATAGGCGAGGCCAGCCTCGTTAGGTGATTCCTCATCACCGTTCGGGAAAATACGGGTCCAGGCAATGGAAAGACGCAGGCAGTTGAAGCCCATTTCATTGAACAGGGCAATATCCTCTGGGTATCTGTTATAGAAATCTATGGCCACATCTTTAATACCCTGCGTGCGTTCTTGGCGGGTTTGGTGTGGGCTTAGAATCCCAGAGGGGAGCATGTCGGACGTCGAAAGGCCTTTGCCTTTGAGAGCATAAGATCCTTCAATCTGGTTGGCCGCAATTGCGCCACCCCATAGAAAATCTTTTGGAAATAACGTCATGTGAACCTCTGATTTCACGGTTTCAACAATAGTGTGGACAGGCATCAGTATGGACAACTCTATGGGATGGAAAAAGAGAGTTTTTGAACCTAAAACGATTCCTCATTTGAATAACATGAATCCACAAATTGTCTGTTTTAAGTGTCATAAAATGAAAAGAGGAAGGCATTTATAGCTGGAATTGCATCTTTTAATGGTTGAATCTTACGCAATTGGCGTCTGGTGCTGGCAAGTGTCTTCAAGGTGTTCCACGCTTACTGATGTACACCTCAATAGAAGGGCATTTTTTCCAATGAAAGTACTGCTGAAATCAAACATAACCTGCCCAAAATGCGGACACGTAAAGTCAGAACTCATGCCGATCGATACACCTTTACAGCATTATGAATGCGAGAGCTGTGGTGAGGTTTTGATAGCTCAAGAAGGTATGTGCTGCGTTTTCTGTGCCTATGGCGATGCGCCTTGCCCACAGGCTCAGGTTAAAGGTGTCAGCCGCTGCACCGATAAGCTCCATTGATTACTCTAAGTGGCCAGCCGGACAAAAACAGCCAGTCAAACGGTATCTTCATCCGAATTTGTCCAGCTCACTTTGTGCTTAGTATGGGCGGGAATATCGAGATGATCCCACGTCTCTAAAAACATCGACTTACCGCTTTCAAACGTTAGCTCAGCACTCTCTTGTAAAACAACCACCCATTCATTCTCGTCTTATCGTACTAACTGGTCTCAGGCGAAGTTTGGCCACGTGACACTATTCTCTTAATCCTGACAAACGGGTGTTTGATTAAATCTTCAAAAACTTCATGATTTCTGGCATTTGGTAGGGATTTAAACAGGTTTTCTTGTCTAAACATTTTTTCAACCTTTTCAATATCAAATTGTTGAATATAAAGCATAAACATAGTCAAAGAGTACACATGAACATGCATGTAAAATTCAACTGAGTACTTAATTCTTAGCAAAAATTCTTCAGGAAAAAGTCTATTTCCGCCTAATTACTCTATGTCTCAATAATGCATCTTAAATTGGAAGTTATATGAAATTACACTCACTGCGAAGGAGTAAGGTTTCTGGCAAGGAGATAACGATGAGTGTACACACTTGGCATTGCGCTAATTGTAAAAAAGAAACTGGGCATGAAGTACGTGAGCAAGCTCACCATGACCCAGCCATCCGCGCGCTGACCACGCCACCAATCAGTGGTAATTATAAAGACCACACTGAGTGTACTTGCACAGTATGCGGAACGGTAGATTGGGTTGATCCCGTCGATATCTTCCACTTAGATGTGCATGATTTCGGTGATTAAGTGGTCACAGGTTAAGGAGTAGAGTAGATCTGCTCCTTTAATTTTAACTATTTAATGCACTATAACTTTTCATGGCCCTTAAAAATTTACTCTAACTACCTATGCATAAAAACTTTTCCCTTATCATCTAACAACTCTTCCTTTTTCATCATCAGAATTCCAGCAAATAAAAGGGAATGATACTTCGTCTTTGCGGTCATAGCATGTGTAAATATAAAACGGCGTTCAATTATTGGGTTTACTTTGCAAAGCACTGACAATTCGGACTTTACAGATGACTAAGATTGGCCGCCTTATCAATACGCATATCTTTGAGGCAACGCGTCAGATTAAAGCCCTCAATGTATGAGGGAAGCAAGAAGGAGAGAATTTATGCGTAAATCAATTCCCGTTGTAACTTTGCTTGCGACTTCACTGGTGTTGGGAGGCTGTGCCTCGAATACTGGAACTGGCGCTGCTATTGGTGCCGCTACTGGTGCTGTTTTAGGTAAAGCCACTGGTAACCACAAAGACAAACGTATCTTCATAGGCGCTGCTATTGGTGCACTGGCAGGGGCTGCAGTGGGGCAATATATGGATCAACAAGAGGCCGCATTCCGTGAAGAATTGGCGGGTTCTGGAATCGAAGTCGTGCGTGAAGGTGACAATATCCGTCTAGTTATGCCATCCAACATTACATTTAGCACAAACCAGAGCGGTATCTCCCCAGGTTTCTATCAATCTCTTGATGCTGTTGCGCGCGTGATGAACGAATACAACAAAACCTTCCTGAGCATTGAAGGACACACCGACAGCACAGGTGATGCAGCATACAACATGACCTTGTCTGAAAAGCGTGCTGAGAGTGTGAAAGGGTATTTGCAGCGTTCTGCGATTAACGCGAAGCGTTTGTATGTGACTGGCTATGGTGAAACTCAACCCATCGCTTCTAATGATACCTCTTCAGGCCGCGCTAAGAACCGACGTGTAGAGGTTCAAATCGTACCAAACCAAGCGTAATCCCCACCCGAAGGGGAAGCTGTCCAGCTTCTCCTTCACACCATTTCCGTAAGAAAGTATCTGTTTTTCATGAATTTAATCAGGAAATTGATCGTTTCAGCGATTTCTTGTCGATCCATCTAGTTAGGTAAAGCGACTCGTAATAGTATATATACCCAAACGACCTGAAGATGCTTGAATTCAGAGGTCATCAATGCGTTCAATTCGAGGCAAATTTCGCGAGGAATAGTCGTTCTATTTCCGTGGAATTTAACGAAGAAGTGGGCGTATTGAAGGTCTCCATTAGAGCGATTTGGGTATTGTGCATAACGCCAGCAAAAAAGCATTCGCTTGGCGATCATTAAAAAGATTCAAAAAGGAATAAGAGGTCTACATGCCATTAGTTGCTTGCCCAGTTTGTGAAAAGCAGGTTTCCAAACGTGCGCTGTCTTGTCCTGGATGCGGAGAGCCTGATCCAGCCCGTTATCACTCGCGTAATACTTGGCTTTCACGTCTATTTTGGTTGCTGGTATGGATTGGTATCGGTGCGGCAGTTTGGTACAAAGTCGTACCGCTGGTTATGGATATCTTCAAGCAGTGATCGAGTAGAGAGAGGGTGGCGAAGCCATCCCTCTTTGTCATCAGGTTTGATCTAAGAATCCATGGAGTCCATGTGTTCACCCTGTAGTGGGGACCAATCACACAAGCTCAGATGAGTAAGTAAAACGCCTGGTGAACTGTCGCCAACAGCAATAGAATAAAAAAGTGCGGCAATCTCTTCATCACCTCCATAACAACGCAAAATCGAGTTGATGATCTCCGCTTTTTCAAAACCTTCTTCGACCTGTCTTCTTATCCAGTCATACTCCATAGAGCTTTCATTGATGATAGCTTTCCGGCCCAGCGAAAATATCGTCATGATGCCTCCCGACACCTTTGTTTTTATCTGTCATCCAGTACGTTTCTCAGACCATTAAACCTCATAGGAAATATTGTTAGTTGAACCTATATCGCAAAAATATCCAAATGATTGAATATACAAGTGTGTGATTATTGAGCATTTATGTTTCAGATCACATCAATTCGAGAATGGTTATTTATACTCAACGCGCGGAATAGTTAAAAAGTGGCGCTTAAAGCGCAAAAAATTTGGATAGGCCTAACCCAAATGTATGGAAGAGTGGTAGGTTAGCGTCGTTGATAGACCCAAGACTTTTAAGCCTATGAAATGGATTCTAACGAACTGGATTCGCAAGAAGAAGTTTGAGAAGTTCTTCACCCGTGTAGAGGAGGGCTTCTTTAATAAGAAGAAATACACACCATATCTTGAAGAGAGGATCCTTGAATCCCTCAAAGAGGCGGGCGAGACTAAGCCTAAACGTGCATCGCGTATTGTGCTTGCTTGTATCAGACAAGCACTACTGGACAAATACCTTACTGAAAACCGATATATCCGTTTTCTTGAAGACAACAGAAAAGAGTTCTTTCTGGAGCGGGTGTCAGGTAGTGATGTAGATGTTAGTTACGAGCATATTATTCGTAACTTCATCCACAACAAACACAGTGAATGTTCAGATTACATCCTTTCCCATGTGCCTCGGTACTTCCAGAAATTCGCAAAAGACTTGGAAGTCGACATGGATTACCCCATGAACGGGCAGGGAGAAAAGGAGATGCTAGACGACATCATCATGCTACTGAATCACAAATAAAAAATTTCACATCAAGGCGGGTGACTATCCGCCTTTCTCACTAGTCTCACTAAAATTCCATATAAAAAATCACTTTACCGTTTGTCGTTCCTTTAAAGCGGCTTGCCGTTCTCCATAAACCGAGTAGAATTACACTGTACATATAAACAGTGTTTATTGTTATGCCTGCAATCCGATACCGACACAATTACAAAGCCGTTGTGATGAGCGGCACAGACGAGCACCGAAAGGGGCAGATGATCCCTGCTTACTTGAAAGACGGTAGCTTGATTTACTATCCATTTGGCGGCTTTGTCCGGCGCGAAGTGTTGACCTATGAACAGTATGTGAAACTGACGTTCATAGATGCGTTTTCACATTCTGATGATGGCGTAACGTGGGAAGACATCAGCAGCCACAAAGTGCTAGGAGTGTTTATGCGAGGAGAATACTTTGTGGTCCTCTCAGATGGAAAGCCCATTATGGTTCAGTAGAAAATTCCTGCAGTGCTTTCAGCGCTGAGTCTGCTTTTTCCGCCTGCACAAAGATATGATCGTGATAGTAGGCGGCGAGTACATTGGCGCTGATGCCTTTTTCCGCCAATTTAGTTGATACCGCAGCTGTTAAACCTACAGCATCCAGGCTGGAATGGACTGTCAGGGTAATTTGACGATAGACCCCTTCGAACGCAATGTTTGCAGATTCAGCCGCTGATTTCTCCAGCAGCAAGGTTAACCCTTCGGCTTCCCGGAAAGTGGCCAACGGCTCAAGCTCAACGTAATCCGACAGCACACCTGATACGGTACAAAACACAAACTCCGCGTCAATCAGAGCTGGTTCCATCGATGACAAAAGAGCATCTAATTCAACGATTCCCGCCATATTTCTCTCCCTGTTAGAAGCGTAACCACCCGTCACTCAATGTATCGCTTCTGTTTAGTCAAAAGAAGTGTAGGGTGGTTCAAACTCTCACACGTACCACTTTTATCGAAAACTGTATTTATATACAGTATCGCTTATTAGCGATCCATATTCAGGGAAAACATGAGAGATTCACTGCGCGAAAAAGTTATCGAGGTCTGCAAAAAGAAAATCCTGACCAAAGGGGATAACGTCAATGTCTCCTTCTATGCCTTCTTTGCGAACAAGAATGACGACCCCGAACTACTCATGGAAGCCGCCACTTGGTGGATCAAAACCCATGAACTCGATCATTTCGTCAAAGCGCGGGATATTATCACTCTGGTCGAGAACGACAGATAATCCGTGTGCTGCGAATAGAAAAATGGCGCAACAGCGCCATTTCTTTTGGCCGCAAGCGGCCTGGTCTAGGTGATAACTAAAAAGAGAATAGGGCGCATAACTGCTTACGCGCCCAGCGTCAGAATCTTAGTTCACGATTTCAGACAGCAGATCTTTGTTCACCACAAGGTTACGCACGCCATGTGCGTGGTCTTCATCGAAGACATTGCCTTCACACCATTCACCAACGGATTTGATATTCACTTTCGCCACTTTCGGACGAACGCTCCAAGTCACCTGGAATGGCGATCCTTTCTCGTTGTAGCCAGGGCCCGTGGTTGAACCCATGTATTGAATTGGCTTACCCGTGTTAGCAGGAATTGCGACCGCCTGATGCACGCCATCCTGAACTTCATGCTCTGTCAGCTCTTCAAAGTCGTAAGCATTTTTGTCGTTCACCAGCACGTAAACCTGCGTTTCTACACGAAGCTGCGGGTTTTTGTTGGCATCACTCAAACACGCACCAAGCGTCGGGCCCGGTTCAACCTGCGCCGTTGAATGAACATAGTGAACTTCAATGGTATCACCCGGTTTCAGGTCGCCATGCTTGCTCGGGCAAACCTTGTTTTTCACTGGTGCGAGTTCAGCGTCTGACAGCTTGCCAGAGTAACGATAACCGGTCTGGTAGCCTTCGCCGTCACCATTTCCTGCATAAAGCGTAAATTCACCGCCTTTATGCTCGGCATTTTTGTGGAAGTGGATATTACACAGGTTCATTTCTGTGTAAGACGGTGCAGTGCTGAACAACGTGGTGTTATTGCCTGCTTTAGAGTCAATATCACGTGGCGATTGAGGACCAAATCCTTCATCTTCTGTGTTTTCAGCCAGTTCTTGACGTTGCTCAGAAATAACAGCGTCTGATACCGGCGCGTTTGCGTCTTTTGCCAACACACCGAACGACGTTGTCATAGCCAATGTAATGATGCAAAGGTTGCTTGCTTTCATTGGTTTATCCCTTATTAATTTGAAATAGTTCGATAGGTGTTCTCGTGGAATTCATTGTGCAAAAACAACCTGATAATTTCACATGTCCTTAAGGCAGTTTTCCGTTTACTGTGAACACATGACGAGAGTAACGAAAGTCAGCTCAGATGTTCATAGACGAAGCTGGTCAGTCTCAGATCTTTACGAGTAATTCTCTGAACTGAAGCAATTGGATGTATCGAAGGCAATGTATTTGTGGGAGGTGTCATGTTTGGGCTTTATCGCTATCTTCCGCGTTGGCGGCTGTACGTGAAAATACTCTGCGCCTCCGTCTAACGAATTGAAATTTTGCTGATAAAAGTTTCGAAACAAGTAAATCAGCATTCGTGTAGCTTACTTGTTAGGGATGATGAATATGAGCTAGGGCGGCTTGCTGGTATCTCAAGGCGGAACGGGAAAGCGCACGCAAACGGCTGCAGAAAACCTAAAGCCATCTTATTTATATCACAACCATTAGTGCGCATTATCTATCTTATGTTAAATAATAGATGTAACTACGCTAAATCTGACTCTCCTTTGTCTGTCATTATCCACTTTCTTTAAATATTTCAGTGTATTGAACGTAATTATCTATTTACCATAAAATAGATAATTACCAATTCTCTAAGACGCTCATATTGGATCATTCTGTTCCAACAGAGTTCTTCTAGCTTTGGTGAATTATCGTGAAAAGCTTTTTTCACTGGAAGCATTTAGCCGTCGTTGGGTTTATAGATAGCTACCAACTTTCTAAGGTGTCGCTGCCTAAAAACCTCGGTTTGAATTCAAAGAAACCCCTCACAAGTGAGAGATTTCTTTGTTTAAAGCTGCCGGCCTATGAAGATGTATTAGGGATAACTATGGCAGCAGCGCGAGAATTCTGGCCTGCGCCTGGGAGCCGCCTTGAATAGGTAAAACACCAATGATCACGGTTGCTCCTTTGGGAGGAAGAGCCGTCAGGTTAGCCATGTTTTCAATCTGATATTTCCCAGCTTTTAACATCACAATATGCGTTGCGAAACTCTGACTAGGTCCGTGATCTAAACTTAGCGTATCGATTCCAATGCCTGTTACGCCCCTATCAACTAGCATCGCTGCTGCCTCAGGGGAATACCCTGGAAAGTGCATAACATTATTTTTGTCCATATTGATGTATTGTTCTGGGCTGTTAAACCGGGTGTGCCACCCGGTGTTCATTACAAAGAGTGATTTTTTAGGTATGGTTCCATGCTCTGATTCCCACTGCTTCAAATCTTCCACTGACAATTGATAGTCAGGATTACCCATCACCTGCTTTCTCGCATCAATGACAACAACAGGAACAATTAAGCTGCTTAGAGGGATATCTTCAATGGTAGATCTGTTCTTAATAAAATGAATGGGCGCATCAACATGTGTACCTGTGTTTTCGCCCATACTGAATTTGTGCAGCAGATACCCGCCATTTTCGTGTGTCACGAGTGCTTCTTTTTTAAATGGTACGCCGCCAGGCCAGAATGGCATGTCATTGTGCATCGGGTGGGTTAAATCAATGGCTTCCGATGCCGAGAAAGGGGAAATGGGTTCGGCCGCATTAGATATCGCTGTTGAAACCAGACATAAAAATGCCACTACGTACTTCATCATTGGATACTCCTTTCCTTTCAATTCATATTTCGTCTGCGTTGAGTGAACCTCTCCCCTTAAAATGGACTATACGCTTGGGGCTCGGGCAGAACTCATAGCATTACAATACCGCACACACATAGGCAAAAGATTAGCCTTTTTCCAACCACTCAAGGCCCAATGGACTTATTGGCATTAATTAGCACTATGCGTGGTTAACGTCTTTTATCCTAGGCCACTTTAATGCCCTATCGCATCATTTTCTTGAGACGGCTGTCATAGTAAAAATCGCGTTGATCGATGATCTTCACTTTCCGGCTTTCAGTATGGAGGGGGTTAAGGAGAAAGTTGTATTCGCTGGCGATAATAGCAGATGGTAATTGGATGACTGGCGTGGTCATTTCGCGAAGCCAGACAGTACCGTAATTCCGGGATACATCTGCGTCTGGCACAGCGTCCCAGCCTTCAGGAAGTTCTTGCTCAGAAACGCGCTTAATGGGGAGATCGTCTGGAATGTAGATGGTCATCATGACCAAAGGTGGCATTTGTACCGGACTTTCATGAACGAAACGCTCCAGTGCTGCCAGGGATCGTGAACCAGCAGTATATAGAACAGGTTGGCCTTTTTGGTGCCAACGACCAGATCCAAATATGCCCCCCATCCCACTGAGATCGGCAAACCGTTTAACTGAAAGTCGAAATACTTCCATTAGGCAGTCATGCCATGCATCAGACGGTTGAGTACGTTTTCGACATATTGAATGCCCGTGTTGGTATCCAAGTAGTCAACAGCGGCCTTTCCACCAAAAGCCACTTGTGGTGTTTTTAACCAATCCAAAGCGATTGAACGATCGCCATAGTAATCAACAGCAAGATCAACCACACGACGAATAGCCAGTGTCTTTTCTGATTGCGAAGGTGTTAGGAGGTCTGAATCGCTCTTGCGCTGGAGGCTTCGTGGGCTTAAACCAATCAAAGTGACCCACTCGCCACTACTCATCGCCATTTCTTTCATAACTTTACGCGCATGTTTAACTTTCAGTCCATGGCGGATGATATCCAGTTCCATATCCTGATTGATAATCTGGCCTTCTTTGACGATGCCAAGCGACATTAACTGATCTGCGTACATATCAACCTCCATTAGCTTTGGTTAAATTATGTGCGTCATCTGTCGTATTGTAAAGCGACACTTGTCGTTTATATATCCATCATATCAGCATTTAGAGGGGAAGCGCGAAAACAATTTCCCCAAACAACCTGAAGGGTGCAGGGTTCGGGTTATTTGAAGGAAGAGCTAAATGGGTAATCGGGAACGTTTTTTGACCTGACCAAAAGCAAAGCTGGATTCGATTGCGGCAATGTTGGGAAGACGCGTCAGTTCCCTGCGAATAAACCTCTCGTAAGTTTTCAGCGATTCACTCACAACATGAAGAAGGTAATCGTGAGTGCCTGTCATCAGAAAACACTCCAACACCTCATCCATTTGGTCGATCAAGGTTTCAAATTTGACCATATTATCTTCGGTCGGTTTTTCGAGCTTCACCAACACAAAGACATTAACAGGTAGCCCACATTTGTCTTGATCAACATGAGCATGATAGCCAGTAATTATCCCTTTTTGCTCGAGTACCCTGACACGACGAAGACAAGGCGATGGGGATAAAGAAACCCTATCTGATAACTCTTGGTTGGTTAAGCGCCCCTCTTTTTGGAGTTCGCCCAAAATCTTCTTATCTATACTATCAAGATTATGCTCCATTTCTTTTCCTCGCTTCCATTACTAGCGCATAACACTAAAATATTGGCAGGATCTACCAATTGTTAACAATTATAGGGTGTATTTCGCAATCATCCTTATCGCTGCTTTGACTAATGTGATCGTTATAGACACAAACAATCTTTAGTTAAGGGAATTAGCGATGAATAAAGCAACTCAACTTAGTCCTCTACGAAATACGACAAAGCAGGAAGACGCGACATCTTTAGCCAACGAGCAGGCAAGGCACTTCGGTATCGATACAGAGTCAGACTTCGGGCAAGCACTGGTCTCCCTTGCAACTAGCTTATATACCGCGAATCATCATACTCATGATCTTTGGGCCATTACGTTGAATGGGCTGAATGATTTAGACAGAAATGATCGCATTGCCTGGTTTAACGCAAAGCGGTTCCTATCATTCCAGTTAGCGAAAATTCTCGATAACCTACAAAACCCGATGCGCACAACCTACAAGTCCATCGTAACCAAAAACGGGCATTTCTCGGCGAAAGGTGCTTACCCTATTTTTGATAACGTTGCGGCCATTTTTTCTGCAGCCCCAGTCATCACACGTACTGCCACTTATTTATTTGCCTGTACTGAATGGGTGGAGGATGCATTCAATGGCAGGGAGCCATTACATGAAATTTATTCCCGGCTGCTAAATCCAACATCCATTGCGCTGGCGAACCATATCGTCGATATCGAAGCCGGTGACATGGCCGACCAATATCTCGCCTGGAACTTTAACTCTGGGATGGCAGCAATTGACGGTTTGTTGAGTCACCTGCTGGGACGCGAAGATATCGTGCTGGTCTCACGAAATATTTATGGCGGCAGTTACCAACTCCTTCAAGACTGGTATCGCAAGTCCTCTAATCTGGACGTGGCGATAGAATGGGTGGACGGCTACGATGACGAGACTTTTGCTAAAGCCATGGACGCAGCTGAGAGGAAATATGCGGACAGAATAAAAGCTGGCCGTAAGATTTATGTGTATCTGGAAAGCCCCTGTAACCCTCACGGCTTCGTACTGGATGTTGCTGGCATAAGCCGAGCGGCCCATGAACGTGATTGGTGTGTTATGGTGGACACCACTGTAGGTACTCCCTTCCTCCACCCTGTGTTAAAAAGAAGTGATCCGATGGAACGTCCAGACTTCGTGATTCATTCGTACACGAAAGAATTAGCTGGCTCTGGAAGCACAACTGCAGGTGTGGTCATTGGCCGGAATGAAGATATGTTCATTCCAAAAGGTGACACCGTCACATGCAAAACACCCAGTGGCAAAGAACGTGAGGTTAACTGGAATCACACGCTGTTCTGGAACGTTTATTACATAAAAGGCGCGTTCCTCGATGCTGATAAAGCATTTGAGGTTCTCAATGGGATGAAGACTTTCGAATTACGTGTGCTGCAAAAAGCCATCAATACCCTGTCGCTAGCGCGCATATTCGCACTTCACCCCGATATCAATGTGTCATGCCCTGCTCTGCCTGACAGCCCAAACTACGCGTTAATGCAATCGCAAATGCGCCTGGGGTTGCCAGCCTCCTTATTCACTATCGATATGGAAGGCAAAGCCGACCGCAAAGCCATTGAACAATCAGCATTTAAGCAATTTTTTGACATGCTTGAACCTGCCATTGGTATGCAGGTCAGCCTTGGACAGACCAACACAGTTGCTTTATGCCCTGCAATGACAACACATTCAGAGCTTTCAACAGATGCACTCAATGAGGCAGGAATTAAGCCAACGACACTGCGTATTGCAGTGGGTTTAGAAGATCCTCGAGTTTTTATCGCTCATATTCAGCGGACGGCTGAAATGACGATAGACCTTAAGCACCCTGGATTTTCGGCTCTCTTTCCGGCCGCTAATAAAATTGATGACATCTACAGGAAAACATATTTGGATGTGCAGCAGCGGTTTGTTGAGCACCTTCCTAACTACAGTACCTTGATTCAGTAAGCCCGTGCAGGAATTGTTGTTGCAATAGACGCTAAGGTTCCAGCGCTTGGTTGTGGGTGAAATCCAAAGAAGAAGCGCTGGACATCATTGTTGTCCCGTCCTGGTTGAGGTAGCAAAGCGTCACTTGGTATTGAGGGCGAACACTAAGCGGTTGCAGCTGTTCTATTTGGTTGGCCAACTGAACATTTGGCTCGCAGCTTGTATCACCGATGCGATGTAACTCTCTGTCAAAATCGGTGTCTACAACGTGGGTACGAAGTATCTCAATTTTCATCGCGAGACGGCGTTTTTCGAAGCTAGAGTACTGGCTGGAAAGCAGTTTAGCGAGCGTTTCTTCAAGCATATCAACCTGTTGTGGGGCCAGCACGGTTTCGCCCGATGCTTCCAGTGCATTTTGTGCTTTAACCATCTCTAAAGAAACTGACGGTAGTGCTTCTAAATACTTCGTCATAAGCACCCTGCTTGAGTCTGATTGCTTTTGCAACACCACATCTGACGCTATCGTTGCTGCAACTATGGCAGTAAAGATAAACGTTGGTGAGGCGGAGAACTTTGTTAACCACTGCATGACTGAACTACTAAACTACTAATAAGAAGTGACTAATAATGCTTAAAATAGAGAATTTGTTGGGTATATATTCTTAACGTGACTTAACTCGCTAATAACCAGAATGGTTGGCGAAAAATTGCCCAATACAGAGTATCTAGTTTACTGCGGAGAGACAGAAGCTATACATTAAGTTCGTATCATATTTAAGAATGACTAGCTTATTTATAACCCCATACTTTTCTAATTCCAGTGCTATTTTCTTGCTAATTTAAAATTGTCTTAAATTAGAAGCATTTTCTCCTGTTTGGTTTGTTAGAAATAGTTATTTAAATTCATCTGTTAACAATACCTTGTATCGGCCTGCTTTACAGTGGTGCAACACGTGCCCCAACAGAAAGCGCTTGCAGCCTTATGAATAAATTAAAAAAAGTCAAAATTATAAATGCACAATTATTTATACATATATTGCCGAATTATTTTATCGCCGAGTAAATTCGCGAAATAAATTATGAATGGGAGGTTTTGGTAGAAAAGTGTGAGCGCTTTATCTTGTTATAAAAAATGCAAAATTACGGGGTCGAAATATATTGCAAATATGTTTATACGTGAAATAATCCGCAGCGCAACAGCTGTTAACAAACATGTAACACATCATGTTGCGGTAAGTATGAAAGTAATATAAAAAAGAAAAGGACTCGGTAATGAAACGTATAATGACGACTGCTGGACTTTCGTTGTTTGCAAGCTCAGCCTCTGCGGCAGGGATCGATGAAGCAATCAATGAAATAGTCGCACCAATTGTAAACCCATTCGTGGGTATGATCTTCTCCTCTGTTCCACTCCCCTTTCTAGATGCTGAAGCGCCATGGATCGTAATGTGGCTGGTTGTTGCCGCTGTCATCTTCACGCTGTATCTAGGCTTTATCAACTTCCGTGGATTCACTCATGCAATCCGTCTTGTTAAAGGTGACTACACAGATCCAAAAGAGCCAGGTGAGGTTTCTCACTTCCAGGCGCTCGCAACAGCGCTATCCGGTACGGTTGGCCTCGGTAACATCGCGGGTGTTGCTGTCGCAATCTCTATCGGTGGTGCAGGTGCAACATTCTGGATGATCCTAGCGGGTCTACTTGGTATGTCTACCAAGTTTGTAGAGTGTGCGCTCGGTGTTAAATACCGCAACACAAACCCAGATGGCTCTGTTTCCGGTGGTCCAATGTACTACCTGAGCAAAGGTCTGGCTAACAAAGGTAACCCAGCATTTGGTCGTACCCTCGCCGTTTTATTCTCAGTTTGTGCGGTCGGCGGTGCTTTGGGTGGCGGTAACATGTTCCAGGCTAACCAGGCGTTCAAACAAGTTGTTGGCGTTACTGGTGGCGACATGTCCTTCTTCGCGGATAAAGGCTGGTTGTTCGGCCTGATTATGGCTGTTGTCGTTGGTGTGGTTATCATCGGCGGTATAAAGTCAATCGCGAAAGTTACCGAAAAAGTTGTTCCTTTCATGGCCATTGTTTACGTTGGTGCTGCTCTGGTTATCATCCTTATGCACATTGACCAAGTAGGCGCAGCATTCGGCGCTATCTTCAACGGTGCATTCACCGGTGAAGGTGTCGCGGGTGGTGTTATCGGTGCCATGATTCAGGGCTTCAAACGAGCCGCGTTCTCGAATGAAGCAGGTGTTGGTTCGGCGGCGATTGCTCACTCAGCAGTAAAAACCAAAGAACACATGTCTGAGGGTTTCGTCTCTCTGTTGGAACCGTTCATCGATACCGTTGTTATCTGTACCATGACTGCACTGGTTATCATCATCACTGGCCAACTGTATGAAGGTCAGGAGTTGAGTGGTGTTGCACTGACTTCTGCAGCTTTCGAGGCGTCAATCTCTTGGTTCCCTCTGATCCTTGCTGTGGCAGTTGTACTGTTCGCGTTCTCAACCATGATTTCTTGGTCTTACTACGGCCTGAAAGCTTGGACTTACCTGTTCGGTGAGAGCAAACGCGCTGAGATGATTTTCAAAGTCATGTTCTGCTGTTTCGTTGTCATCGGTGCATCGATGAACCTGGGTCCAGTTATCGACTTCTCTGATGCAATGATCTTTGCAATGGCTCTGGTTAACATCATCGGTCTGTACCGCCTGGTTCCAGAAATCAAAGCGGACATGAACGATTACCTGGCGCGTCTGGAAAGCGGTGCTATCCAACGTTACAAAGGCTAATCAACATTCCTCACTTGTCTAACAAAAAAGAGATGCCTGTTGGCATCTCTTTTTTATATCACTCTGAAGAGGAAGATTAACCGCCTGCCAGTTTTACCGTGTGACCTTTCTTCTCAAGGTAAGCTTTAATTTGGTCACGCTTATCGCCTTGAATTTCAATCACGCCATCTTTCACTGAACCTCCACAGCCGCAGACTTTCTTAAGCTCAGCCGCAACTAATTTCAATGCTGCATCATCGAGATCCATCCCCGTAACCAGACAAACGCCTTTACCTTTGCGACCTTTGGTTTGACGTTGAATACGAACAACGCCATCACCCTTTTCACGGACTGGCGCCTGCTTTTCTTCTTTGATACGCCCGGAGTCGGTGGAATACACCAGTCGGCTGTTATCGTCTCTCATCATTCACTCTTTGACGTTTGTTGAATGGGCCAATGCTACCAAAACTCGCGCAGTCAGAACACGGTAAGCTTTGGATTATGGTGGAATTAGCGCGACAGCGCATTTTGGTCGATAAATTGCTTAATCTTTGGCAATGGACCTTTAAGAAGTTGCCCGCGAACCAAGATATACCAAAGGCCCGGTTGTTTGTCGTCAGACATGATCTGAATGCCTTTATAAACTTCCGAGGAAGGGCCCCTTGCGGTTCGGAAGGATTGACGTTCGAATTCGGCAGGACGACGGAAGATACGGGTGTCACTCCACCAATCTATACACTGTTTTACGCCCAGCATCGTGCCGGATACACTTCTCCCTGCAACAATTGACGTATAAACATCGTCCTTACATTCAATAGTATGGCCACGATGAGAATATCGCTTTTTCATTCACTACCTGTTCTATGGATTGCTTACCCATTAACTTAACCACCAGGGATCAGGCGCTTAACAGTGATTTGGGTATAAAGTTATTATCGCAGGCGATTTTAATGAAAAAGAACGGATAATTCGACTATTAACGTGGTATCTGCCCAACATTTATCTTCGTAAAAACGATTCGATAAAACGGTGATAACAAGCTAACCAAGACTTGATAACGAGCCTTTTGTCAAAAAAGGTTCTCAACGCATATTTGGCAAAAATCGCGTTCTTTGGCAGACCTTGAAGTTATCAATATATGAAGAGTTTATGTGATCATTGGCGCTATCAACTTGTCCGATTCGGTGGAATAATAGATAACAGAAAAATAAGTTATAGTGCATTACGTCATGAAAAAGATAGAACCTATTACTGACCCGAAGGCTGTTAAATCCAGTATATTATTGTTTAAACAGGGTGCTCTCTCTCTAGAGGATTGGCATGTTCTCACTCAAGGACTTTACAGTAAAAATTCCTTGCTGAGTTTCCAGAATGACTGGCAAGTTTTCGTCGAATACTGCCGTGAAGTGAATGTTTGTCCCCTCCCTGCTGCTGTAACAGCGGTACGGCGCTTTATAGAAGCCAAATCGACATTGCGAAAAGCATCCAGTATCAAGCGCTATATCATTACAGTTTCCATGATGCATCGAGTCCATGGCCTCTCCGACCCTACCCGCCACAGAGAGGTTCGCTTCACGCTAAATAAGTTGTATCAGGAGAAAGCGGATGAAGCAGATCAAGCGACAGCATTCCACTACCACCACCTTCAATCGCTGCATTCCAAACTCTGCACTAGTGATCGGCTCAAAGACATCAGGGACTTGCTCATCTGGACGCTCTGCTTTGAATGCATGTTAAAACGCAGCGAGTTGGCTGCAATTCAATTTGAAGACATCATTAAAACTGAATATGGTTTTACGCTCCAAATTTCGGACACCTCCATGGCACTTTCCCCTGAAGCCTCGGCTTTGATCGAACTTTGGTTTGAAATGACCGCCATAACAGACGGTCCCCTGTTGCGCAGAATTAATAAACATCAGCAGCTTGGTGATGCCCCAATGGATCACTCGTCTATTTACCGTGTGTTCCGTCGGGCAGCAGAAGAATTAGGTGTTCAGGGGACACTGACTTTCTCAGGCCAATCGCCGCGCGTGGGTGCCAGTCAGGATTTGTCAGACTCAGGTTTGACGATCAAAGAGATTCAGCAACAGGGGAGATGGAAAAGCCCCGCGATGCCAGCCCAATATGTGGGAAACAAACAGGCTCGAGACGAGGCAATGGATAAGTTCAAACGTAAACTGGATAAGGACTAATTAGTCCCTGAGCGGATACAACTCGCCAGATACTCAGAGAATGGGTGACCATTGTGCTCAACGAGCTTCGGGAACATTGAAATTGGCGTCATACCAGGGAAGGTATTGATTTCATTCAACAGCACCTCACCTTCCGGCGTTAGAAAGAAGTCTATACGAGACAAGTCTTTCAGCTTCAAGTGAACAAATGCTCTCTCTGCATACTCACGCATTTTTTCGACCTGATATTTCGTCAGATTTTCTGGCTCTACTGTCGTCTGACTGTGGCTTCCTTCGCTGTATTTCTCTTCGTAGGTGTAGAAGGTGTCTTCTGGACAAGCAATCTCACCGGGACGCGTCACAATGACTTGGCCATCATAATGATAAGCGGCAATTTCCAGTTCGCGTGGACGAACGGCTTTCTCAACCAACACTTGGTTGGAGTAGCTAAACGCACTTTCAACCGATTCACGCACGGTTTTTTTATCTGACACTTTGTAGCAACCGACAGAAGACCCCTGACACGCTGCTTTAACGAAAATTGCACCCCAGCGGTCAAAAGCTTCTTCCGCTTTTTTAATACTGTCTTCGTCGTTGTCAGTCAGGAAAACGTATGGAGTGTTCGGAATACCAATCGCATCAAACCAGAGTTTTGAAGTGATTTTGTTGAAGCAAACATTGCTGGCGGAAGAATCGCACCCCATGTAGGGAACGCCAGCCAACTCAAACAAAGATTGGATGTCACCCGTTTCGCCCGGAAACCCATGAATACACGGCAAGGCAAAATCGATATTGATAACTTCATCACCGACTTTAAGCGTCTTATCCAGATTCAGACGGCAATCTTGTCCGTTACTGTCCTTCCAGCCATCATTTTTTGTGATTTCAACGCGAACAACTGAAACGGATGGCAGTTTCTTTAATTCAGATTCCAGATAGTTTGCTGACACCATCGATACTTCATGTTCAGCGCTACCGCCACCACACAGCAACAATACTTGAGTTGGGTTCATGACCATTCCTACATCGCCCTGATAAATCGCTCAGGGATAACTAAATCTAATCGCACAATCCGTGAGGCACCTACTATACCCAAACGACCTGAAGATGCTCTCACTCAAGGCGTTTGGGTATAGTAAACAAACACATTGGCGCTTTCACTCAATCAAACGCAAATAACTGGCAAATTTTGCGTGATCGCGCAAAAACCCGTCATTACTTGATTCATAAGCCACCGCAGACCCTGTGTTCCAAAAAACAAGCAAGAAAAAAGAGAGCCTTAGCCCTCTTTTCCATTTGATTTGTCTATTCAGTTCAAGCGTTTTACTTCTGGTGTCGCTGACGACTTAATGGAAGCAAATGAACGAATAAATGGACCGTATTGTTTAATGTCATTCGGCAGTGCTTTGAGTGCATTTTGCGCTTCAGTCTTGGATTTAAACTCACCGTAGAGCAAGGTGTACCAAGGGAGACCATCAACCATCTTCTTATTTGACCAAACTGGCTTATCAGACGGCAGTCTGTTCATGTATTCACTGAAGCCCTTGTTGTGGCTCAATGCGATGACCTGAATGGTGTAAGTTGATGAAGATATCGCAGATGGTTTTTTAACAGGCTTAGGTGTCGGCTTAGGTTTCTTCTGCGCAGTCATGACCGGCTTAGGTGTCGGCACTTTCGGTTTCTCCACCGAAACTGGCTTAGGCATAGGTTTTGTCATCTCTGGTTTTGAAGATGGCACCATGGTTTCAGTCACAGGCATCACTTCTTCTTCAGAAGATTGGGTTAGAATTTGTGTGGTGCTGGTTCCGCCAGCACAACCGGCAAGAGCAAGTGTGAAAGCGAGCGAAAGGATTTTCTTCATGAATATTCTACTTTTAGGAGCCACTGCCCTTATTCTGTACCCACCCTGCCATTCATTCAACTTAAACCAAGCCCACTCTGATAAGTATCTGCCACATGTCACACATCATTTCCCAGTTTCTGCCAATCTGACGATGCTTTTAGCGGCGGATCACAGCCATGCTAACCGATTGAAACATCGTGATGCGAAAAACAGTAAACTGTCTGAGAATAACCAAGTCGGAGGGCGAAATGACCAGCCTGGATACGCTGTTTAAACCTAAATCAATTGCTGTTGTTGGCGCTTCTGACACTCAGGGACGCGCAGGTAACGTGATTATTCGTAACCTGCAGTCCGGCGGTTTTCGAGGCCCAGTTATGCCTGTCACACCTAAATATCAGGCGGTTGCTGGAGTCCTTGCTTATCCAACCATTGAATCCCTTCCTCTTGTACCTGATCTCGCCATTCTCTGCACACAAGCTTCGCGCAACAGCGAACTGATTCGTCAACTGGGCGAAAAAGGCGTCAAAGTGGCAATTATTTTGGCTGCTGGTATGAAAAAAACCAAAGCAGAAGATGGCCGCAGCGAATTTGACGTAATGAGAGACATCGCTTCCCAATATGCCATGCGAGTAATAGGGCCAAACAGCCTTGGATTAATCCTACCTTGGCTTAACCTGAATGCTTCTTTCTCTCCGATTCCGGCCAACCGTGGGAACATTGCTTTTGTTTCCCAGTCCGCAGCGGTTTGTACCACTATTCTGGACTGGGCACGTAACCGCAGAATTGGTTTTTCCACCTTCATTTCTCTTGGTGAGGCCAGTGACATCGACTTTCCCGAACTGTTGGATTACCTAAGCCGCGAAAGCAAAACCGACGCCATTCTGCTGTACATCGATAATATCCAAGACGCCCGTGCTTTCATTTCTGCGGCCAGAGCAGCGTCACGTAACCGCCGCGTTCTCGTCCTGAAAAGCGGACGCACGCCTGAAGGAGCTTCGATCCTCCCTCATTTACAGGAAAGTGAAATCGGGTTGGATGGCGCTTATGACGCTGCTATCCGACGTTCAGGTATGCTGCGTGTACGTACCACGCATGAATTGTTTGCCGCAGTGGAAACCCTCTCTCATTCAGTGCCACTTCGTGGTGAGAGACTGGCGGTTATTTCCAATGGTGGCGGCCCAGCTGTGATGGCGGTTGATACCTTACTGGAAATGGGGGGTAAACTGGCGGTCCTCAGTGAAGAAACTAAGGCAAAATTGGATGCCATACTTCCAGTCAGTTGGTCACAGTCAAACCCCGTTGATATCGTGGGTGATGCTGACACTGAACGCTATAAGAAAGTAACCGAAATTCTTCTGGAGAGTGATGAAGCTGATGCCTTGTTGATCCTTCACTCCCCTTCAGTGACAGCACCCGGTCTGAAAACAGCAAAAGCGCTTGCAGATATGCTGAAGAACTCCCAGCGCGCTAAACGCTTTAATATCCTGACGAACTGGCAAGGCGAAAGCGATGATGCGACAGTCGCCCGTCTGGCTTTTGCTCATGCAGGTTTTCCCGCTTATCGCACGCCAGAAAGTGCAGTCACAGCGTTCATGCACTTGGTCGAATACAGACGAAACCAGAAGCAACTGATGGAAACACCGACCTCTATCGGCCAAATTGATTACGATGTTGAAGGCGGAAAGGCACTGATCCAACAAGCATTGGAAGAAAACCTGCGCATACTGACCACCCATGAGGCTCGTCCTTTCCTCTCCAAGTACGGTATCAATGTGATGGCGACTTGGTTGGCATCAGATGCAGCTGAAGCCGCCCAGATCACTGAACAGGTTGGCTACCCTGTAGCAGTCAAACTCCGCTCACCTGATATCGCCCATAAGTCCGACGTGAACGGCGTCATGCTCGATTTGAACAACGCGACTGAAGTGGCAAATGCAGCACAGTTAATGTTGAACCGTGTCGGTATGACTTACCCAACTGCCCGCATTGAAGGCCTGCAAATACAAAGTATGGCTAACCGCGCAGGTTCTCAGGAACTTCGTGTTTGTGTACGTCACGACCCTGTTTTCGGCCCAGTCATTCTTTTGGGAGAAGGTGGTTCAGAATGGGATGTAAACCGCGATGCTGCTGTAGCTATTCCACCACTCAACATGGCGCTTGCACGTTATTTAGTGATAGGTGCGATTAAGAGTGGAAAGCTCCGCCAACGTGGCCACCCGTATAATCTGGATGTGAATGCGCTGTGCCACTTTCTTGTGACACTGTCACAGATTTTAATAGACTTTCCAGAAATCACCGAGTTAGACATTCACCCTCTGCTCGTGACAGGCGATAGTTTTACTGTGCTGGATGCGTCTATCAAACTATGTGTATTTGAGGGAGATGCGAATACGCGCTTGGCAATTCGTCCTTACCCGAAAGAAATGGAAGAGCGAGCAGAGTTAAAGGATGGAAGAACAATTTTGCTGCGCCCCATTCTTCCAGAAGACGAACCAAACCATAAATCATTTATCGAGCATGTATCGGTTGAAGACCTCTACAAGCGTTTCTTCTCTGATGTCGGCGAGTTAAACCATGAAGCTTTGGCTAACCTGACACAGATTGATTATGACCGCGAGATGGCTTTTGTTGCGGTTCATCGATTAGAAAACGGTTCTGACGAGATATTGGGTGTCGTCCGAGCCCTAGCCAACCCTGAACACACAGATGCAGAGTTTGCTGTCTTGGTTCGTTCTGATCTTAAAGGCATGGGCCTTGGCGCAATTCTGATGGAAAAAATCATTAATTATGGCCGGGTGAGTGGCCTTAAACGCTTTAACGGTATGACTATGCCTTCAAACTCAGGGATGATTGCTCTTGCACAAAAAGTCGGCTTCACTATCGACGTACAACTTCAGGACGGTATTGTCGAAATGGACATGACACTATAACCTACCGCGCAGTGTTTAAATGTGATCCAAAAGCCGCTTCATGATGCGGCTTTTTGCTGTTCAATGCCCGTCGAATCAAGCAACAGGTAAGGTATAATCCACCACAATAATATCTTCAATATGCGGCACAAACACTTCTTTCAACGCCTCATGCTCCGGGTGGAGTAAATAGTTCTGGCGTCCTTCTTCATCGGCAAAGGTCATAAAGACAACATGTGTGTAGCCTTTGTTTTTACCTTCAGGACTGTCATTTTCACCCCACTCAACAGAGACAACACCTTCGACACGTTCAATCATCGACATAAACTCTTCGCGAATTTCTTCAAAATCCGCTTCATTAGAAGTCGGCTTGAGTTTTACCAGTAGTACGTGTCTGATCATTGATTGCTCCATGTGCAGCGTTATCCTGCTTTTTCTTCAGGAATAGGCTGAATCACTTTTAGTAATCTAGGAATTTCACGGATCATCCAGCTTTTCGCATTCCCCATTCGAAGTCGCTTCCACGCCATCACCCAACAGAGCTTGTAAGGCTTGCTGCCTTTAATCACCTTCAGGCGGCCTTCCTCAATGTCTTTGCTCACCCACCAATCTGGCATGGTTCCGATACCATAACCATCAAGGATTGCGTGGTATTTTTCTGTCATTGAAGAAACCGTCAAACGTGGCTGCTCATCGAGAATGTTAAAGGTATAGGTTTTGGTACTGCGCGCAGAGTCCGCGACTGAAATACTGCGGTAAAGACGACGCACGTCTGCATCATAGGGGTTAGAGTGACGGTGAATGGGGTGATTGGCTGCCGCCACCCAATAGCCATCTGAATACCCAATTTCCTGTATTTTGATGCCTGGAGGCGCAGCAGGGGGCTTGGGACTGATCAAGATATCAGTACGATCGTCCTCAAGAGACTCCCATGCGCCAGCTAGGATCTCTTCTTGAAGACGCACACGCGTGCTGGCTTCGCGACCAAGTTTATCCACCAGCGGAAAGAAATGACGGGCGGTCAACAAGCCATCGAATGCGATCGTAATGTCCAACTCCCAACCATGAGCTAAAGATTTCGCATCCGCCACTAGCTCGTCAGCAGCGTTCATCAGAATACGTCCTCTTTCAAGCAGCAACTTACCTGCATCTGTAAAGATGGCTTTATGTCCGGAGCGGTCAAAAATCACTAGGTCTAAATCTTGTTCGATCTTTTGAACTTGATAGCTTAACGATGAAGGAGCCCGGTTGAGTGAGTCAGCAGCGGCAGCAAAGCTGCCTTTGCGCTCGATGGCATCCAATACCTGAAGCGCTTCGAAAGATAGCATGGGTTTTCTCGTTCCTTGTTCTTATTCCAAAGCCAATTTTGATGTCTTTTCAGGCCTAGGGTCTATAGACCTTTGGTACTTATATGACCCGATAAGAGACGTTTTGTATTCGTTTCGGGATGCATAAGAAATTATGATTGTTGCAAATGTGTCACAATCAGCTGATAGAAAACAGAAAAATCTGTCAAATCAGAAAAACCGTGATGTTCACACCTCCGCTCGCTGGTTATCTGTCTTAGGCTTTAATAGAGGTGGTTATGAAGTTAGATCGCATTGAGATTTCCGGTTTCAGGGGCATTCGACGCCTTTCTTTGAGTCTTGATGAGCTCACCGTGCTCATCGGAGAAAACGCTTGGGGTAAAAGTTCCCTACTAGATGCCCTTTCCCTTTGCCTGCCTTCTTCTGGCAAACAATACGAATTCATTCGCTCTGATTTCCATATCGACTACACATTAGGCAATGCCCAAACCAACCAAATCCAAATTATTTTCCGTTGGATTGAGTCCTTCTCTGGTGAACATAGAGCAAGGCGCTATCGCCAATTCAATGAGGTTTGGAATGGCTGTGACGACAATGGGCTGCGCCGATTAGATTTCCATATCAATGCGCTCCACGTTGATGGGAAGATCACGGTAACGCGTGACTTTCTTGGTCAAGACGGTGCCATTATTGAAACATTAAATAGTGAAAGCTTAGCGCGTAAACTTATTCTCTTACACCCTATCGTTCGCATTCAGGATGCGCGTCGTCTACGAGACAACGATCTGGATTTAAATGGTAACAAAACGCGTCTGGAAAAGCGGCTGGAAAACACAGTCAAGCGACTTCAGCAAAAGCCTGGTCATGTTAACAAAGGGGAAGTCCGTAGTGGCTTGAAAGCTATGCGTACCCTTCTCGACCACTATTTTGCGTTTGACAGTCACAACCGTTCTCCGGCGGAAATCGAACCTTCCAGGCACCTGAATATGCGCGCCAACTACGTTCATCCCTTGGAGTTGGTTGCAAATAATACGTCAAACCATAGTCGTCTCTTGTTGATGGGCTTGTTGAGTACCTTTGTTCGTGCCCGCGGCCCAAAGCAACTGAAAGCCAATGCACGACCCATTGTGATCTTCGAAGATCCGGAAAGCCGCCTACATCCAACCTTACTCAATCAGGCATGGCGCCTTATCAGTATTATGCCCATGCAGAAAATTCTGACGACCAATAGCGGGGATTTACTCTCAGCAGTACCGCTAGCCAGTATCCGTCGCTTAGAGCGCGGTGCAACACTTACAGAATCTCACCAAGTGCCACCAAAAAGTTTAAGTAAAGACGAAGAGCGCAGAGTATCGTTTCATGTAAGGTTCCATCGTCCAAGTGCCCTTTTCGCACGTTGTTGGCTGCTGGTGGAAGGCGAAACAGAAGTCTGGTTATTCAATGAGATGGCACGTATTCAGGGTTACGATCTGGCAGCGGAAGGCGTACAACTGATCGAATTCGCACAAAGCGGATTGAAGCCTCTTATTAAGCTCGCAATTGCTTTAGGTATTGAATGGCATGTCATCGCAGATGGCGACATGGCAGGCCAGAAATACGCACATACTGCTCGCAGTAAACTAGATGGAGAGAAAGAGAAACATCGCCTTACCCTGCTGCCTGACAGAGACATTGAGCATTATCTGTTTAGCCACGGGTATGAGCCGCTGTTTCGGGAGATGGCAAAGGCTGAAGGCGATACCCACATCGCCCCTAAGAAAATTATTGCGCGTGCACTAAAAAAGTACGCGAAACCTGATGCCGCCCTAGCCATCATTGAGTACACAGAACAACATTTAGAAGATGATATACCGCTGTTACTGAGGTGGATTGTCCAACGGGTAGTCAGTATGGCACGAGGCGCCGGTTAGTCTTGCTTCTCAAAGAATATCGATATCCTACCGACCTCCACGCCGAATTTTTTCATCGAAGTTAGGTTAAAGGCGCGTTTTTCATCCTGACGGTAAAGCCAGTCATCAAGTGTCAGTACATAAGTACTGTCGCCGACTTCTACGCTGAGATCGTAAATCCAGTTGAGGGCATTGCCTGACTCACTTCCTTTCGCAGTGCCTACAACATCACCCGCTGTCCCCTCGTAACTGCCATCTCCGAGTCGGGTGATAGTCCAGATGCGCTTCTGCTTTTCACCATCATCGAAAATAAAGTCTTCGTCCAAGGTAATCCGGTCTCCTTCTACCGTACCAATAATGCTCACCTCAAAACGTCGGGTTTGCTTTCCTTTGTAATCCTGTACCATCCCCCACGCGAGAGTTTTCCCGTCAAAGTACTGAAAAAGATTAAACTTGGGGCTGGCTGCTTTGTAATCTTCCAAAGAAGCAGAACAGCCAATCAATGCGGTGATCAATGCGAATACTGTGATGAGTTTTTTCACTCAGCATTTCCTCCAATGAGAGCAAGACGTAGAGATGGGTAAGCCGTCGCAGGCGAGAGCCAAATTGCCGAGAAAGCATTGGCAATATCCGAGGTGTTTAGCGTTCCAGAAGCCGATGCTTTTCCATTTCTTGGCTGATAGAAAAATTGCCCTTTGTCTTCTGACAAGACATAAATCAGCCTGTCACCTTCTTTCACATCCGGCCAGACATTCTGCATTTGCGGCAGCCAACCTTTAATTTGCTGGTTACTGAAGCCAAGGTGTTCCCATTGTTCGACAGTCGCATCAAGTAAATCGTCTGCGTCGATATCGCGGCTGTATGTGATCACCAGAGCAAGCGGCTCTCCTGTGGCGGGGACAAACGCTCCACTCGGGGTGCGCAATTCGCTGTCGTAAATTTTCCAGAAGCCCCAGGAAAGAGAAGCCGAACCAACAGATTTCCACCATACCCAATCGTCAGTTGATGCTTGTGTTTTAGGACTGGCATTGAGAGTCGTTGACAATGAGAAAGCGAGAAAGAGCGTTAAAAGTAATCCCGCTACTCTTTTTCCGCCAAAGGCTTTTCCGTCATAGAAAGATGTGGTTTTAGACATGCTTCCCCCTTCCGTGAAAGACGCTTCAAAATGACCAGAAACACTGTGCTATAGATAAACCAAGCAGCAGCAAGCACAAGTGCTGTGCTGGTAGGCGACATCGAGAACTCTACCGCTCCAAGACGCGCTCCGCCGAGATAACTCCCCGCGCCGCCGACTGCGCCTGTAGCCACCAAAAGCCAAAATGGCTTTGTAATTAGCCAATCTCGAACAAGCCATATGTAGGTACCAAAGCCTGCCCAGAGAAACCCAAGCCAAAGCGGCATAAAGGACGTCTCGAATTTTAAGATTTGTAGATGGATGAGTACGGTATCGCCCGCTATACCGATCAGTGTGAACAGTGGCACTGCGAAAAGCACACCACGATCGAGCAATACCGCGCCGATGAGAGCTAATACAAGAAAAGGAAGCATGCTGTTCTGGCCCAACACCGCGGCAAACCAGAAAGCATTGAACGTCAAAGATATCAGAACTATTCGCATACTTCCTCCTAACCCACAGTGGCTTTATTCTCGCCAGTCCGGGCGGCTTAGCACTAACTGAACCGTACTGATGGTACGCTCGCGGAAGCCACCTTCGCAGTAACAGAAATAGTAGCGCCACAAACGTGCGAAACGCTCGTCGTAACCCAGCTCAGCCAGTTCTTTTAAGTTTTCATTAAAGCGTTGATGCCAATCTTCCAACGTTCTAGCGTAATCAAGACCAATGTCTTTAAGGTCGCGAACAACCAAGTCAGTTTTAACAGTGAACCGGTCCAGAAGGACACTGACCGAAGGAAGGAAACCACCTGGGAAAATGTGTTTTTGAATGAAATCCACGTTACTGCTGTAGTACTCGTATCGCTGGTCGGCGATCGTTATCGCCTGCAAGGCCATCAAGCCATTTGGCTTCAAGAGAGATTCACACTTCTGGATGTATGTGGTCAGAAATTGCTTACCAACAGCTTCGACCATTTCAATCGAGACGAGCTTGTCATATTGTCCTTCAAGATCACGGTAGTCTTTCTTCAATAAGGTGACCTTGTCGTTTAAGCCTTCTCGTTCAACTCGACTCTTAGCCCACTCGTACTGTTCATTGGAGATTGTCGTCGTCGTTACACGACACCCATAATGCTTAGCCGCATGGATCGCCATACCTCCCCAGCCCGTGCCGATCTCTATGAGATGGTCCGATGGAGTCAGCTTTAGCTGGCGACACAACCGATCCATTTTGATGAACTGGGCCCGTTCAAGATTATCAGTGTCGTTTTCGTAAATACCGCTTGAATAAAGCATTTCCTGATCGAGGAAGCGTTCATAGAGATCATTACCAAGGTCATAGTGCGCGGAAATATTTGATCGCGAGTTCTCTTTGGTATTGCGGTTTTTCCAGTGGGCTATTCTAGTGGCGATGTTGACAATCCAACCCACTTTGTTTTCTAGGCGATCTAACGCTGGCAGATTACGACACACTGCGCGAATCACCGCCGTCAAATCGGGCGAATCCCACCATCCATCAATGTATGCTTCTGCAGCACCAATGCTACCGCCTGTCAGCACGCGCCGGTAGAAACCGGGATGACGAACAATGACCTCAGCATGGAGATCAGCATTGGGATCGCCCAGATTTTTTGTTTGCCCATCGTAATCGACTAAGGTTAGTGAAGCCCCATCTAGGTGGCCAAGCGTGGAAACCAACATACTTCTCGCGAAGGTGTCCTTCTTCGTGGCTGGCCAGGCTGATGTTTCGATATTGCTTGAATACATAATTACTCCTTTGCCTGCGCAGGATGACCGTAAAATGGCGCGCCTTTTATCCAGAGTTTTAGCGCTTGCCAGTAAATAGAAAACACGACTTTCACCGTCATGACGGGAGTTCGTGCAATCAGCTTGATGAGCTCAGACGACGTAAACGGGTTCCTTTTCATCGCGAGCGTTGCGTCGAATTCCCTGTTTTCACGATGAGTTTCCAAATGTACGAACGCTGTCTTGTCGACAGGACGTAATTTCCATACATACGTTTGCTCTATGGGATTAAAGGGCGAGACATGAAATGCTTTACTGTTCTCCCAGTGCTTTCCCGCTGGGATTGCATAGTAATGTCGCTGATTCCAGGGCGTGTTGCTAACCTCAGCAAGCAAATAGACCCACTGCCCCTTATCATCGTAAAGGTAATAGAAATTCACCGGGCTGAAGTAGAGGCCAAAATAACGGAGGTGGCAAAGAGCCAACACCTTACCGTTGTAGCGTTTTCCAGTCAGTGCAAAGACCTTCTCCTGAACCGATTTTTTGGTATCTTCATGCCCTTCCATGTAGTCAGGTCGGTGAAAAGCAGCCATTCCCCACTTTTTAGTCGTGAATCCCCTCACCGACTCGGCCAGTTCCTCGACTTCATCTAAATCGATGAGCGGCATAAACATCGGGTAAGAGAACGCATGTTCCACTGGCATAAAGCGACGATGACGGACACTCCCGACAAATAAGCCACTCAGTGAATCGCTGTTCATGACGCTGTCCGAAGTGTCATTAGTTCTACGTTAGAGTTAATTCCCTCCACCACATCAAGTGCACTTCGGACACCGTCTTCATGGAAACCGTTGTACCAATAAGCGCCACAGAACCAGGTGTTGTTAATGCCCGATATCAGTTCGCGTTTATTTTGAGCGGCAATACATTTCTGGTCGAATACAGGGTGGGCGTAGACAAACTGTCTTAGAATTTTCGACTCGTCTATGTTCTCGGTTTGGTTAAGGGTGACGCAAAAGGTTTCAGGCGATTTTATGCCCTGGAGAATATTCATGTTATAGGTCAGTGCAGCAGGGCGTGATTCAAGGCCATCGTTTTTACCAAGGTGGTAGTTCCAACTCGCCCACGCGGCTTTTCGCTTTGGAAGCAGTGTCTCATCAGTATGCAGAACAACATCATTGTCTTGATAACTTATATCGCCTAGTACCTCGATTTCATTTTTAGACGGGTCTGCTAAGAGTGCCAATGCTTGATCACTGTGACAGGCGAATATGACCTTATCAAAGTATTCATCGCCTTTGTCAGATTCCACCACAGCGTGGTCGAAGTAGCGGAAAACCCGATTGACGCGCGCGTTTAAACGGATGCTGTTTTCAAAGGGAGGCACCATCTTTCGCACATACTCACGAGAACCGCCGGGCACGACATACCACTGGGGGCGGTTAGCTACTTCAAGCAGGCCGTGATTGGCAAAAAACCGTAAGAAGAATTTCAATGGGAATGCACGCATGTCAGACAATGTTGAAGACCAAATTGCTGCCCCCATCGGGAGAATATAATTCTGGCAGAAATAATCGCTGAACTTGCGTCGCGTAAGGAAGTCTCCCAAAGTTTGCTCTACGAGCGGGTCACCATGGGTAGACACGGCGTACGCTTCTCGCGCCTCTTTATTAAATCGCAAAATTTCAGAGATAAATTTGTAGAATTTTGGATTAAGCAAATTTCGCTTTTGCGCAAACAGCGATGTCAGACTGTGTCCATTGTATTCAAGGCCGTTGTCATCGTTATGAACACTGAAGCTCATCTCAGTTTCTTGCTCACCAATCCCGATATCAGCCATTAGTCGTTGGAAGTTCGGATAGGTACGATCATTGAACACGATAAATCCGGTATCTATCGCATAGTGCCCACTGGCAACTTCGACATCAACGGTAGCGGTATGACCACCCACGTAGTCATTGAATTCAAACAACGTGATGTCGTGCTCTTTGTGCAAGTAGTGGGCACATGTGAGGCCTGAGATACCCGAGCCGATAATTGCGATTTTCATCATGCTTTCCTTGTTATTTTTCTTACCAGCGCCAGTTGAATTGCCATTGGCAGTGAAGACAAAAACTTTAGGAAACAAGTGAACTTCTTCGGAAAGTGCACTTCGGCTTTCTTTTTCGCCAAGCCATGTCGGATTGATGCGGACGCCTCTTCAGGCGTTACGAGCATCGGCATAACGAAATCGTTTTTGTCAGTGAGTGGCGTTTTTACAAACCCAGGGGAAATAAGTGACACGGAAATGCCTTTGTGTTCCAAATCTACTGAAAGCGAACGAGCTAGGTAGGAGACAGCCGCTTTCGACGCACCGTATGCTTCAGCTCTTGGTAAGCCGAGATAAGCTGCGGTAGAACCCATTAGCGCAAGGTGGTTGCCCTGCTGGAAATTGGCCTGAAGCGCTTCTATACAGTTCAGGACCCCAAAGAGGTTGATGTCGAAAACGCGTTTAAATAACGATACGTCAATGACGCCGAAGTCGATGTATTCACAGGTGCCTGCATTTAAGATGATCAGGTCGTAGGATAAGCTGTCGTTTGACAACGCTGCTTTCGTCGCCTCGGTATTTGTCGCATCGAAACTAAGTACTGTTACGTTGTCACGACCCTCAGCCCAAGTTTGAAGCGCTATCACATTGCGACCACAGGCAGTCACGTCCCAACCGTCGCCGGCATAGTCCTTTGCCAGTTGCAACCCAATACCCGATGTCGCCCCTGTGATGAGTACACGTTTCATTGGCCAAGTCTCTTCTTGATGATACGAACCGCTATGCCCAAGACTGGCAACGCTTCATAAAGCATTTCTCCCAAGTCGAAGTAGTCGCGGTGCAAAATGACGCGACCTTCTTTTAACACCAAACGTGTACACCCGTTAACAGCCCTTTCCGCACCACCTTCCAGCTTTGGGTGAGAGAGTGTCATCGTCCAACTAATAAAGGCGACCTCTCCGTTTACAGCGTGATCGTGAATATCGAAGCGGCAGTCGGTGACATTGGCGTACATGGTTTCAAAGTATCGCGAAAGGTTGTCATATCCTTCAATACGATGTGCAGGGTCCTCAAATACGACATCCTCACTGTAAATCTCTTCCAGTGTGCTGAGGTTATCCTTGCGGAGCGAAGTGTAGACAGTGATAAAGCGGTCTAACGCGTCGCTGTGGGATGTCGTTGCTGCATGTATCATGATTCGGCCCTATGCGTGCTCTGGTAGTTTTTTGCCACCTCGAACATTTGGATGGCTTTTTCCCTCGCCGCCTTGTGGTTAACAACCGGCTTTGGATAAGAGAGTTCAATTCCGTTTTTTTCAGCCCAAGCGTGTGGCTCATGAAGTGACTTGTCTGGAACTGACTCCAGTTCTTTCAACCATCTACGGACAAAGCGCGCATTAGGATCAAACTTCTTGCTTTGCGCCGTTGGGTTAAACACGCGAAAATAAGGTTGGGCATCGGTACCAACAGATGCCGACCACTGCCAGCCACCGTTGTTAGCAGCAAAATCACCGTCGATGAGCTTACTCATAAAATACTGCTCACCCCATCGCCAATCGATATGTAGGTCTTTCACCAAAAAGCTTGCCACGATCATGCGAAGGCGGTTGTGCATCCACCCAGTGTCGTTCAACTGATGCATTGCAGCATCAACGATTGGGTAGCCCGTACGGCCTTGCTTCCAACGCTCAAACAATAGCTCATCTTGACTCCACTCGATCGAATCTGTCCATTCAAGAAATGCTTTGCCTTTGCTGATATCGGCATATGCCGCAACGATGTGCTGGTAGAACTCACGCCACACTAACTCTGACAGCCAGACATTTGCACCACCGGAGCTTTTGTCGAAACAATGAGGTTCTTCCACCAGCAAACGAGCCAAACACTGGCGAGGAGAAATAGCGCCAATAGCCAAATATGGCGAGAGTTGACTAGTGGCAGGGATAGCGGGGAAATCCCTTGTCGATTCATACTGTTCGACACGATAACGGCAAAAGTCTCTGAGTCGCTGTATGATGGCGCTGTCATCAATCGGCCAACCAACAGAGTCTACTTGGGGATATCGCAGTGAAATACTGCACGCTTCGCTAAGAAGCGATGAAGTAATGACATTGGTTTGGACAGGTTCAGGCGCGTTCAACGGTGATAAATCTGCCTGCATAGCCTTTGCTATCCACGCTTTTTTGAATGGCGTAAAAACTCGATACGTATTACCCGCTCCATTGGTCACTGTCCCCGGAGCAAAAATACACTTGTAGTCAAAGCTGTGAAGCATTGTTCCTGTTAAGCTGAGCATGCCTGCAATCGAATTGTCGCGGTCCACTTCATCAGACTCGTAATCCTTTGTGCAGTAGATATCTGCAATCTGATATTGCTGGCAAAGTTGCGCCAAAGACTGGTTAATATCTTTAAACGTATCAACAGATCGCACAATTAAAGGAACATTTAGTGCTTTTAGTTCTTGCTTAAGAACAGCGAGGCGGCGATGGATTAAATCGGCCTGAATCGGAGCCATCCGATGCGCACGCCATTGGATCGGTGTTTCGAAATAGATAGCAATAACAGGCTCACCGTTTCGGCAAGCTTCCGTCAAAGCAATGTTATCTTTAATCCTTAGGTCTCTGCGGAACCAAACCAGCTTCATCTTCACGCTCCCTTAAACATTACTTGGGGTTTTGTTGCAATCTACTGCGCTTGCCATTGCAAGTTCTGGATAAATCTTCTTACATTCACCTGAAATTTCTATATCAATAGACGGTAAAACAACAAGCTCAGCAATCTCCCGTCTCATCACTGGTGTGAAAGCCTGATCAGAATGAATAACAAAACGCTTCACACCTTTTTCCACCAAGCTACTGCATAGAATGGACAAACCGGAACCTATTCCATCCAAGGTTGTGACGACGTAACCTTCCGACTGCAGCAAAAGTGCTTTCAGGTAGAAGTGATAACTTTGGTCCCTTGAAATACTAACAATCCAACAACGGTCCTTACCTTTCACTTTCTTACTCATAAGCAAACAGTGGACCAGTACGCTAGTCAGTTCAGCACGCCATATCTGCGCAAAAAGAACTCCAGCTTCCGAGGATTGCGCGTCAAACCAATCGGTTAAAGGTTGAAACAATTTCGCTTCAAGCACGTGAATGGGATAGGTTTTGGTCAGCTCATAGAGGCGTGTCTCCAAACCTTTCAAATCTAAGCTCATCACAAGGGCTTTTAACGTATCAAACTCCGGCAAGTTTTCAGTTTTTGCAAATTGACTAGGGTTTGTCCCCAAGAGTTCCTTGACTTGGCTGACGGGAACTCCCTTGTCGAGCCAAGAAAGGATTTCCCGAATGTGTTTAACATCCTGCTCCGAGTAGAGTCGGTGGCCTTTAGGTGTTCTTTTCGGGGTGATAAGGCCATAACGACGCTGCCACGCACGCAAAGTCACAGAGTTCACTCCCGTATGTTCTGACACTTCGCCAATGGACAGCATTTTTTCTTTAGAGTCCATATCGTAATCTCAGACTATCCGGATAAGGATGCAGGTAGCTTTGTTGTTGTAAATAAGCGTCCGGGTTTTGATTGAGGTGATGATTGATAAGGGTCAACGGGGCCAAGAGGGGCATAGTGCCCTTTCGGTAAGCATGTATTAAGTCAGCAAGCTCCGCTTTTTGCTGCTTATCAAGCGCACGCTTAAAGTAACCTTGGAGGTGCATAAGCACATTCGTGTTATTTTTACGAGTAGCACGTTTGGCAATAGCCTGCATGAATCGGGTTCGGTATTCGGTGAAAAATTCGTTAATATCGTGGTTGGCGATATCCGCCACAAATTTGCCTAACGCCTTGTAATCCGAGGGCGAGTGAGCCATTAAAACCAGTTTGTAGCGAGAGTGAAAAGCTACGATAGCATGGCGTGTTACTCCGTCAGCCACAGAATCATAGAAATCTCGTAGAGCGAAAATGCGGAAAACAAAGTTCTCTTTGAGTATCGGGTCATTCAGGCGGCCATCCTCTTCTATTGGAAGCCAAGGCATACGCTTCATGAGCGCCTGGGTGTAAAGACCAACTCCAACTTTTTCTGAGGCCACATACCCGCTCTCCCTATACACCTTGACTCTTTCCATGCCACACGTAGGCGACTTCGCGCAAACGACGTAGCCACAAAGCTCTAAACCCGATAGGTGCTCTGCTTTGTCTCTGCTGAACTTGGCCATTTTCTCTGTGTAGTCGGCATCGGCGTCTTTCGTTTCCACCAAACGCACACCGATTGGCTCTCCACGGTCTAGCAAACGGATAGTTGGGCGCGGGACGGGTAGGCCTATGCCGACTTCTGGGCAAACGGATACAAAGTCAACGAAAGGCTCTAGCTCGCTGGCCACAAAGTGGCTGCGTTTGTGTCCGCTGTCAAAGCGAACTTTATCGCCAATGACGCATGAGCTTACGCCGATTTTGATAGTCATGATGTTGCTCCTAGTTGTACACGTTTTACTATTTGTACAACTTAAGCATAGGGAAGGATCACTCTTGTACAAAAAATATTTTCTGTACAAGTTGATAAATTGAGCAAAAAATAGAAAGGCACCTCTCCTATTGCAATGAGAGGTGCCTGTCGCATATGGAGCGGTTCTTCAGTTAACCAGTTGCCGCTGATTTCTCTGCTTCAATAGCTAAATCGATTTGTTCTTCGAAACCTTTTAAGCGCTTATAAATAGACATCAGCTCAACAATCGTAGACCAAGAGTTCACCAGAAACTGGAATGAATCCTCAACCTTGCCAAACGCTCGGATAATTTGCTGAAGCACACCCAAGGTAACTGCACCGGAAACAATCGTTGGACCAAGTGCAATGTAAGGTACGATCACTGCTCCCTGTAAATATGACCATTTCGCAATATCGAAATACAAGTAATGGCGGTAGAGATTGAAATAGTTGCGTCTGACGTTGGAGAACAACTCCCTGAGCGACTCAGGCTCTGCGCGCTCTGCATGGTCTTCGCCAAACACCAATTCTTTTCTGTAAGCAGCTTCAACTTTCTGGTTGTTAAACTCCAACCCCGGTAGTTTGATGCCCACAACCGCCAGTAGCACGGTACCAAACAACGCAGAGAGAATAGCAAGGTAAACGAGGGAATGAGCCACTTCGCCAATCCATGGTAACTCAGTAACGTTTTCACTCAGTACCCAAAGGATGGGCAGGAAGGCAAAGAGTGTCATTATCGAGCGCATAAAGCTCACACCTAACGACTCCACAATTCGGGCAAAACGCATCGTATCTTCCTGAATACGCTGTGATGCCCCTTCAATATGGCGAATTTTCCCCCAGTGCGAAACGTAATAATCATTCATAGCAGTCCGCCATCTGAACACATAGTGGCGAATGAAGAACTCCAACAAAACAGCGACCACAATATAGATCAGGGCGATATACAGAAAATCAATACAAGAATCTTGGAACTGTTCAAACGGCACGCTGTTGGGTTCGGAGAGCGCTTCCTGAATAAGGTTGTAGAAGGTTCCAAACCACTCGTTAATCCTAACATCCAGTTGTACCTTGTACCAAGTCACGCTGAGGATCAGCACTGAGCCTAGTATCGACCAATGAAACCAGCGCCTATTCAGAAAAAAAGATTTAAACATAAAACACTTCCTAAAACCCTGTTTGACTCTTTGAGTGTCTAAAACTCAAAGAGTTTCTCTTGCTTAGACCAAATCTATCTGAGGTCAATAAAATGAACGTCTTTCCAATCAGAATATTTCAAGTCTAGCCATTAGTCTGCTGATTTACGAAAAGATAAGAAATTGATCTCATTGATTATTCTATCACTTCAATGAGTATTTATTGATGAAGCTCACACCTTATGGAATTGTGTGAACTGAGTGACGAAATAGCGGCCGATCAGACCGCAATCGGGAGGGATTATTGAAGAGCCATGTTTTGAGTTTCAATGAGATCATCACTGTCAACAAGCTTGCGGAACACATCAAAGGGTACAGGATCTCCGAAATATGAGCCTTGCAACATCTCTACGCCTGACTTGATGAGATAGTCCGCCTGCACTTTGGTTTCGACCCCTTCCGCCACCACATGGAGCTTTGACTCGCGTGCAAAAGCGAGTATTGAATCAAGAATGGTGTTTTTAAAATCTTCCAAACCAATACCGTCAACAAACATGCGATCAATCTTAATCGTGTCGATGTTTAAGACATGAAGGTAAGAAAAAGCGCCGTACCCTGTCCCACAGTCATCGAGTTTGATAGAGATACCCTTGTCTGTCAGCGCTTCAATACAAACCGCCGCTTTGTTCAAGTCACCAAACTTTGTACGCTCAGTGATTTCGAGCGAGAGTAAATGTGGGTCCAACCCTGCCGCTTCGATTTTCCCAAGGATATTATCAGCGGTATCGAATTTCTCTAGGTAGCTTGGCGACACATTCACACTCACAAAAAAGCCCGAGGGAACCTGGATATCGTTCAAGTGAGCCAAAACATTATCAATCAATTGATCCGTTATCCGGTCAATCGAACCGTTCTGCTCGGCAAGCGGTATAAAGGTATCCGGCGGTATAAACTCACCATCACTTGCCCGCCAACGTACCAGCACTTCCGCACCCACTATCTTGTAGCCGTTGTCATGAGGCATCACTATCGGTTGATAGAATGGCTTTAGCGCATTAGATTCAATCGCTTCGTTCAATAAACCGGTCAGGCCCTTTCGCTCTGACTGATTTAGCTCCACACCAACAGCAATTAACACACCAAACAAAATCACCAGCCCCGCAAACAAGGTCACCAGATCTCCGACTAGGTACTCGACGCCATCTTCATTGATGTACAAACTAACGTTGAGGTCGCCATCAAGCTCAGCGCTATAAACTTGGCGATAAGGTAGGTCGTTGCGTTGATAGAGCGATATCTCCCGGCCGTTTACCTTTACCACCATGTATAAGCATTGGTTACAGCTAGAAAGGAAGTTTCGCGGCTGTTGAAAGATGAAGCGAAGCAACCCTTGTTCATTACGAAGTCGCATCTCTTCAAACTGATTATCACTCAAAATCAACGACACTTTGTCGAATATAATCTCATCCTCCGACGAGATGGAGATCATTTCTCGTCCAGCTTGATCGCTATTGTAAATTGAGCAGGAGCGCCCGTTTGGTAGATGAAGGTCCACATATTCAATAAACATGTTTTCGTCTTTCGCTTCACTCAACAGCTCAACATCGTCAATGTCACATTGATAGAGCAGGTTTTCTTCGAGTGATCGCATCTGCTCAAAACTCTGGCGATAGAGTTCTGAGTAGAGCTGTGATAGCACCGAAACATCTTCCTTTATCTTTTTCTTCACCAGCCAGTTAGAAACAGCAAACTGAGAAAAATAAGCAAAAAGAACAGAAAATAAAATTATTGATAGCGCTTTAACGTGTTTTCTGAGCCAAGCCACTGCGGCTCCTGTTGAATCCCAAATCATTGCTTCTAAGCATAGGATAAATATCAATGCAAACTTTGTAAAAATACGAGACTAATTCAAAATTATTCTCACGCTTTGCATAATCTCCAAAACGTACTGCTTCGTTAGAGAAACCTCTAATTTATCCATATCAATCATAAATAAAGCAGTTTCTTGGTGTTTAATTCTGCTGTTTAGATAGTTAAGGTTGAACTCACAATATTAACCACCTTAACCAACGATTTCGATTTAACCGCGTTTTTTCTCCATTCTTCGACGCCTTCACAAGGTCAAAAAAACAGCTCGTGTTGCCGAAGCGAGATCTTATATATCCAAATAAACTGAAGATGCTCGCATTCAGAGGGCATCAATGTGTTCAATTCGAGGCAAATTGCACGTAGAACAGTTGTTAAAGAATCAGATTCTTAAAACCATTGAGAGGTTCTGAGTTTCTGGGATTTTTATACTATTTCACATTGCTATCTCATATATATGACATAGACTTTATAAAGAGATACATGGCTCATTTATAAGGGTTAAATTTGCCTTCTGTACCGCTTCTTTCTGATAACATCACATCCACAGACTCCAATGCACCAAGATTTTTATCACTACTGGGCATTGTGGTGGTTTGCGTTTTTATCCTGATTTCGACCTTCACACTATATAAAAGTGCACTCTCACGGCAGATAGATCTCCAAAACCAGATGTTGAACGTAGAAGTGAACCGGGTTCAAAGAGCCATTGAGGTCAACTTACAGAAAGAAGCCTACTTTTTGGTTTGGCTAGCTAACGACCTTCAGAATAGAGGCCAAGTTGATCAAAACATTTGGAAAATTGCAACAACAGGTATTGAACGCACTTTTCCTTTTTTCTCTGGAGTCTACTGGCAGGATAAGGATCAGAAGATCCTCTATTCCACCCCCTCATACTTTGTTCCGAAACCGGTAGACAGTGCTTGGCAGATAGCACCTTCCGTCAGATTTACCAACATGCCTGTGCTTTCCCAACTCTCAACGTCAGATGTTAGGATTACGTCCGATGGCACAGTCTCAATTGAGATGCTTCACCCTGTTTTGTTTGAAGGTCGAGTTACAGGCTACTTGGGCGCTAGTTACAACATTGAACAAATGGTCAAAGCTATTGCTGCGGAATTTCTTCGCCCTGAGCAACATTTGGTGTTAAGTGATGGCTCCTCACCTTTTATTGGCGAGCTCCCCGATTTCAGTGGCGCGATGTTGAATACGGTTGAATTGTCGCCGCTTAATGAGCATTGGCAACTAACAGTCTGGCAACGACCTGAATCCGATCAGGTTTATTTTTCCCTACCTATGCTGATATTTCTGGCTGGATTAGTCGTGACTATTCTCGTTGCTATCTCGCTGTATCTTCTTGAGGTCAACATCATTGGCCGCCGCGCAGAGTCCAAAACAGTACATAAACTCAAGAAAGAAATCATTCAGAGGCGTGAAGTCGAAGCACAGCTCCAATTTACGGCGAATCATGACCCACAAACCCACCTTCCCAACCGATTTGCTTTGCAGTCGTATCTTGATCGCGCACTATGTTCTGAACAAGACATTGTGCTCATGTGTCTCTCTCTCGACAAACTGCGAGAGATAAATGATATGTATGGCCACATCGTGGCTGATCAGTTGGTTTTTGAAGCCGCCAAACGCTTTAAAACTGTATTACCCCCCCATGCTATTCTTGCCCGCACTAACCACGATCAATTTATGGTTACTTGCGCCGGTATGTCTCAGTTGGAAGCGGAAATGCAGGCTAATCAATTAAGAATGTGTCTGGAAGAAGAGTTCTACATCGAAGACAATGACATACTAACCAGTTGCGCCATCGGTATTGCGTATCGTTACAGTGATGATCTCCGTGCCGAAAATATGGTTCGCCATGCTGACACCGCCGCAAATAAAGCCCGTGCCCTCGGCAACCGTAAAGTCGTTGCGTACAACCAGACCATGCAAGATCAGCTCAATCACAAAAAAGAATTGGAGCGAGCGATTAGAAAAGCGATCAACAATGACGAACTAGAACTCTATTTCCAACCTCAGGTAGATTTACGCACAAGGCAGATTGTCGGTGTTGAAGCGTTGGTCAGATGGGAAGCAAAAAATGGTTCGGCAATAAGCACCGACATCATTATCAAAACTGCGGAAGAAACAGGCTTAATGCAGCGCCTTGGTCACTGGGTTGTCGATACTGCGCTCAAGCACTTCTCCCATATGCTGGATGAGCGCTGCGCGCCAAAATGTATCGCCATAAATGTGTCGGGACACGAGTTCCAAGACGGCTATCTGGCAGACTATGTGATCCGCTCAATTACCCGCTACGATATTCCACCATCCCGTGTCCAAATAGAGTTGACTGAACAAGTATTCATCGAGAACCTCGAGCGTAACCAGCACATACTTAACCGACTGACCACATCTGGCATCAGCCTCGCCATCGATGACTTTGGGACTGGCTATTCCTCGCTTGCTTACCTGAAACACTTTCCGGTTAATACGGTAAAAATCGACCGTGGCTTTATCAAAGATTTGCCGCAATCAAAAGATGATTTGGTTATTTGTCAGGCCGTCGTCAGCATGGCGAATTTGCTTCAATTGAAAGTGGTAGCGGAAGGTGTGGAGACGATTGATCAGCAAGAGTTACTGAGAAACATTGGATGTAACTTCGCTCAAGGGCACTATTACTACGCGCCTATGACCGCGGAACAACTGATGAAGGAACTCAAAAAACAAAGAACCGGGCGTTTATACCCGGCTTCTTGATTAGCAATGCCATCGCATATTGCAAAGCATTCTGGTTATGCCGTTGCAGCTTTCCAGACATCTGGTTGAATCGAGATGACTGAATCCCCTACTGAGAACCAAATCTGACCATCTTCGATGGTGGCCTGAATAGTCATGGTGCGACTGCTTGCTGCCGCAGCAGCGTCCAATACTTCATCAATCACGTTGATTATTGTCAGGTTCTTGAACGGAAACAGCTTGTTCAACATGTTATCTTTCCAAACACTAGCTGCGTTGTCGTCATAGGTAAACAACACAACTTCCTTTGCTTGTGTACAAGCTTTCTTCAGTCGTTTCTCATCAGGAAGGCCAAGTTCTACCCAGAGTTCAATTTCATCACTGTAGTTTTTGATCCAGAGATCTGGCTCTGTCTCTTCGCACAATCCTTTTGTAAATTGCAGACGCTCATCAGCGTTCATGGTCCATGCAAGCAGACGAAGCATCATACGCTGTTCAGTTTCTGATGGGTGCTGAGCCAGCGTGACTGAATGGTCGAGATAAACGCTTCTCGACATGTCAGCCACATTGATTGAGGCTTTATACACCGTTGCTTTAAGTGCCATGTTTATACCCACTCTAAAATTTGTCATTCAATAAGACCTGTATACGGCCAGGCTCTTTGCAAAGTTGTTCTTTTTCGCGTTTTGTTAGCCGCTTGATGTACCACTCCAGCGACATCGCCTGTTGTTTGGTTCCCACCTCATACGACCAGGCAAGTGTAAGAGGTTGTTTACCTCTCAAATACTTTGCAGTTTTCGTGCCGTTTTGCTGGTGCTCATCAAATCGACGTATGACGTCAGTGGTGACACCACAATACAAAGAGTTGTCGCGCGCACGAATGAGATAGACGTGCCAAAGAGGCACGTCATTGGAGGAAGTCAAAGTCATAATGTAAAGACGTGTTAGTCCTGGGTTTCCAAGAGTTGGTTTACCAACGCTTTCAGTTCCGCGACCTCACTTTCTAAAGCTTCGACACGGTCAGCCAAAGCACCTTCTTGCGGTTTGGATGAGAATGAAGGCGCAACAGTTTCAGTTGGCGCTTCCAAGCCAAACAGGTGCACATAACGGCTTTCTCGTTTGCCAGGCTCTCTTGGAAGTTGCGCTACATAGCCCTTTTCGATCATGCCGCTGAGTGCTGATTCGACCTGGCTCATATCGCTGAACTCACACAAGCGGTTTGTGCGGGTACGAAGCTCACCCGGTGTTTGCGGGCCACGCAGAAGCATCACACAAATAATGCCCTTTTCCTGCTCAGAAAACTGCAGTGAGCCAAACTCTGTGTTGCAGAATCTGTGTTGGTACTTGGTCACTCGACTACCGAAACCCTCCAGGTCGCTAATTAGTCGTTTGGATTTTAGCGACTCTACAGTATCGAGTACTTCCGCTTCGCTCAGCGTATAAACAGGTTCACGGTTACTTTTTTGGTTTGCTGCGGTCGTAAGGCTGTTGAGGGTCAAAGGATAGAGATCCGGCGTAGTGACTTCTTTTTCCAATAAACATCCTATCACTCGCGCTTCGAAAGTGTTGAGTTCAATCGCCATGGGAATACCTCAGTTAAATCCTATGCTGCGGTTTATAACAATCAACCAGTAACACGGCAACTGCACATATGTCTATTTGCCGTATGATCGAGGTAACTGCCGGAACTTTGTTCAATTTATGGAATGCTGAACTGTAAATCCGTCTTAGCCTTGTGATTTTGACTCAATGAAGAAAATTTTCTGTCACGTGATTTGCCAGTTTTCATATATGATCTGTCGCATTGTGGTTTTGCGGCATAGATTTTGTGCCGTTTGAAGTATCAGGAGAAAGTAATGGGTATGTTCGGAAAGAAGACAGCATCGAACCCATGTCTGTCACTTATTGCTAAAGAATGCCGGGTCATTGGTGAGTTTGATTTGGAAGGTGACATCCAGTTCGACGGCCAAGGCGAAGGCACCATCATTCACGCCCGAAACGTTGTTATCTCTTCTACTGGCCATTTTAAAGGCGACATTCGTGCAGAACATGTAACCATAAATGGCTATGTTGAGGGCACCTGTATTGCCCACGAAGTGAACATCCTGAGCTCAGGTAAAATGAAAGGTCAAATCCAAAGCGAGCAGCTTACCATCGCGAAAGGCGGATGCCTGATGGGCGAAAACAAGCTGAAAGACGAGCCTTCACTCAAAGTCGTAAACGAAGAGAAAAGTGTCTCTGACGAAGTAGCTTCTAAGCCGAAGAAAACTTCAGCCTCCGCTTAAATTCCTATTCTGATGCAATGATCAACAGTTGAATGCCCTATTCGCTTTCAACTGTTGACTTCATTGCCCAACATTATACGATCCGCGAAATTAAGTAATTTCGGAAGTACGAAGATGTCTGAACAAGCAAACCAAGCGCAAGAAACTGTAAAGCTGGAAGATCTATCTGCTGAGCTGCAGCAAGTGATTAAATACGAACAAGTTCCAGCTGAACTGTTTACCATGCTAGCTTCTATTCATGAAGCATCTGAAAGTGTTGTACGCGAAGCTTGGGATGCAATGCCAGCAAGTGCACAGAACATTCTTGATAATTTCGAGCAGTTTCATGCTCTGGTTAGCCTGAGCCAAAGCTACGCAGGTCTGGATTTCATGCAAGAAACCCAAGACATGAAATTCGATGACATGGATGACGAGCAAACCGCTGAATACAAAGCGGTATTGTTGGACAAACTTCTACACAACTGTGTGAAAGATCTGGTTAAGCAACTCAAACAAGCACGCCTGAAGCCAGCTATGAAGCGCGAATTCCGCGAAATCTTCACCAAGTAATTTCAGATTTGCCGCTCAACAATAAAAAAAGAGGTGACGCTGTCACCTCTTTTTTTATTGTCAAAGTAGTATATGCCTTATGTTCTGTAAAGAACCTTTACTACGTGCCAACCAAAGCGGGTTTTCACGATATGGGGCGTCAGCACTTCGGCGTTAAAACACACTTTATCAAACTGCGGAACCATTTGACCGCGTTTGAATTCGCCCAAATCGCCGCCTTTCTTACCTGACGAGCAGGTAGAGTATTTCTTTGCCAGCGTCTGAAACTTTGCGCCTTTCTTCAATTGGCTAACGATATCCTCTGCCTGATTCTGGTGTTTAACCAAAATGTGGAGTGCATGCGCTGTTTTGGCCATAGTTGTGCCCTTTGCTGCCTTCTTTCATTGGCCGCGGATTATATCGCCGCAACCCTAGCTAGCGTTAGTATTTTTCAATGCTTCGAGCGGCAGCCAAGTCACTTCTACACCCGCTTGTTTAAACATATCTGCGCTAACTTTTATTTTCTCTCCCCAGCGGGAAAGGAAATCTTCTGTCTGTTCTGGGCAGTGAACCTGCGTAATGCCAGTCTGTATAATCTTTGCCGCGCAGTTAGGGCATGGGAAATGCGTCACCCAGATTTCGCAGTCAGCAAGGTCTCGTTTGGCAAAGAGAATTGCATTTTCTTCAGCGTGTAGTGTCTTTAGTAGCTTCATTTCACGATCATCCGTGTCCGCACTGTCTGAAATGCCATGTGGATAGCCATTAAAACCGACAGAGACAATACGGTTACCTTTAGTAATAACGGCACCAACCTGTGTTGAAGGATCTTTGCTCCAAGAGCCGACAAGCTCTGCCATTTGATAGAAACGTACTGCCCACTTTGAGATCATCGCTTTTCCAATAAGTTACCCATTCGCAATACCGCTATTTTGCTTAATCCATAAGCTGAGCTCAACAAAAAAGCGGCCTTGAGGCCGCTTTCATAGTGAAATGCCGAAAATAACTAGAATAAAGACTCATTAATTACCAAATGGCACATGATTGCCGCCGCGTAGCCCAACATAATAACTGGGCTCCACTTCAAATGACCAAAGAAGGTATATTTTCCACGGGCCTGACCCATCAGCGCCACACCCGCAGCAGAACCCAATGACAATAAGCTGCCGCCTACTCCTGCTGTAAGGGTGACAAGAAGCCAATTGCCCATCGACATTTCCGGCTGCATTGTCAGCACGGCAAACATGACCGGAATGTTATCAACAAGCGCGGACAGTAACCCGACGATGATGTTGGCCCAAATAGGATCCCATTGCAGGTACATGACGTTGGAAATCGTTGCGAGGTAGCCAATCAAGCTGAGGCCCCCAACACACATTACAACACCATAGAAGAAGAGAAGGGTGTCCCATTCCGCATGTGAAACACGGCGGAATACATCGAACGGAATGACTGAGCCCAATCGTTTCAGTGCTGCTTCATCTTGCTTCGCCTGTGCGACTGCACGTTTTCTAGCCAATGAACGCGGTAATGTTTTGCGCAAATAGAAACCAAAGAATTGCAGGTAAGCCAGACCCATCATCATGCCTATCACGGGTGGGAAGTGAACGAGACCGTGGAAACCTACCGCCGTTAAAATGGTAAAAAGGAAAAGCACAATAATACGCTTAGCGCCGCGTTTGATTTCGACAAACTCGTTCACCACGTCTGGTTTATCTTTTGGAATAAACAAGGACATGATGAACGCTGGCACTACATAGTTGATGACCGAGGGAACAAACAACGCCCCAAATTCAGAGAAGCTAACCAATCCTGCCTGCCAAACCATGAGTGTGGTGATATCACCAAATGGGCTGAATGCACCGCCGGCATTGGCAGCGACAACAATGTTTATGCAAGCCAGATTGATAAATCTTGGGTTATCGCCACCAATTTTCAGTACTACAGTGCACATTAGAAGCGCAGTGGTCAGGTTGTCAGCAATTGGGGAGATGAAGAAAGAAAGGATACCTGTAATCCAGAATAACTGACGGAGATCGTAGCCCTTGCCGACGATCCAAGCTTTCAGACCATCAAACAGGCGTCGCTCTTCCATCGCAGAAATATAGGTCATAGCAACCAGCAGGAAAAGCATCAGCTCTGCATATTCGAGCAAGTTATGTTCTATGGCACTTTGTGCCACTTCGATTTCACCGGCGTTTGAATAAACAAGACCGAGCATCAACCAAATTAGGCCAGCCGCCAGCAGGACTGGTTTTGACTTCCTTAAATGGAGCTGTTCTTCGAGCATGACCAGAGTGTAAGCTGCTGCGAAAATGATAAGAGAGATATAGCCGACAACTGATTGGGTTAAATCTAGCGGGTTACTATTACCTGTACCAGCGGCGAATGCGTTACAAGAAAACAGCAACACAAACGCTATTAAACACTTCATCCTTGTGCCTCCAAGCGAATTTAAATGAATTTCGCGAGGGGCATTGCCGAGATACATGCTCGTTCTATACACTCACAGACGCAACGCCCCTAAATCATGACTCCCTGATATATATAGTTTTATTGTTACCCTTAGTGTGGACATGGGTCGGGAGCCTAATTGTCGCGGCCAAATGATAGATCTTGTTACAGAATAATGCAGAGTAAATTGTTTACTTTTCCGGCATAACCCACAAACCTGATTTTTTGCGCGTAAAGCGATGTTTCACTGTTGGTAAATGAGAGGATGATCGGCCATTTCAATTCCGAAAAATGCTATGGGCTCTTTCTAAGAGCCTGCCGTACCTACTCTTTCGATTTACAATGTAAAAATCCATGAGACGATCTACTCAGATCAAATTTCTTACAAAAAGCATAGGCAACCACTGCAAAGTAATTGTGACATATCATTCACTGCTTTATAACTTAACTAAGAGATCTGTCGCTGCTTAAATCACGACTATGAAGTGCATACCTTGGTATGCACAAACTTTAAACAACATTTACTCATGACTAGAAAAGTTATCTTATTTATAGGGTTAACAGGGAATATGCTAATAAGACCTCTGCAATCATGTAAACGGTCGTCTTAATCTGCAACTTTAGTGCCTGATTTAGCATCAGATTTTGGATATAACAATGGATTAACACTGGCGGAAAGATTGGGTGTAAAGCCCAGTCGCCAATCATCACGGAGAATGATATGAACGTGTCCAAACTACTTCTGTCGGCTTGCTGCGCCGCAACACTTTTAACTACCCCATTAACAGCAATGGCTGATACTGCAAAAGTGGCTGTTTCTCAGATCGTTGAGCACCCAGCACTTGATGCAACCCGCAAAGGTCTGCTGGATGGCCTAAAAGCCAAAGGCTATGAAGAGGGCAAAAACCTAGAATTTGTTTATCAAACTGCACAAGGTAATCCTGCCATCGCGGTACAGATTGCCCGCCAATTTGTTGGTGAGAAGCCAGACGTACTGGTCGGTATCGCTACTCCTTCTGCACAAGCACTGGTTGCGGCAACTAAGTCTATTCCTGTCGTATTCACTGCTGTCACTGACCCTGTTGGCGCAAAACTCATCAAGGACATGTCAAAACCAAATGCAAACGTGACAGGCCTATCTGACCTCTCTCCTGTGGCACAGCACGTCGCGCTGGCAAAAGAGCTTCTTCCAAACATCAAATCTATCGGTGTCGTCTACAACCCAGGCGAAGCCAACGCTGTCACTCTGGTTGAACTACTTCGCGAAGCTGCTAAAGCGCAAGGGCTGAAAGTTGTAGAAGGCACTGCACTGAAAAGTGCCGACGTTCAATCCGCAGCACAAATCGTCGCTTCTCAGGCTGATGCTATCTATGCACCCACTGATAATACAGTTGCCAGTGCGATAGACGGTCTTGTAGGTGCAGCTAATCAAGCGAATAAACCTGTTATCGGAGGTGCAACCTCATATATCCCTAACGGTGCTGTAGCTGCACTGGGCTTCGATTACTACCAAATCGGTGTTCAAACGGCTGACTACGTCGCTGCCCTGCTGAATGGCGAGGAAGTATCTGCGCTACCTGCAAAAGTAGCAGTAGGTTCTGATTTGGCGATTAACTTAAAAGCAGCTCAAAAACTGGGTCTGGAAGTGCCTCAGGCATTGCTGGACCGTGCGACAACCGTAGAAAAATAATAACGTCAGGAGCAGTACATGACCTCAATTGCCTTTTTTGGCACGCTGGAAGTAGGTCTGGTTTATGGCCTGGTCGCTCTGGGCGTATATCTGACTTTCCGGGTTTTGGACTTTCCGGATCTTACTGTTGATGGCAGCTTCCCTATGGGAGCTGCTGTTGCAGCCACTCTGATCGTTTCAGGTATTGATCCTTGGATTTCCACTTTTGCCGCCATCATTGCCAGCTCCATGACAGGTTTGATTACTGCATTTCTAACAGTGAAATGCGGGATCTTGAATCTACTGGCTAGTATTCTGACAATGATCGCCGCATTTTCTATCAATATCCGCATCATGGGACGCCCAAATATCGCATTATTAGGCGTGGATACCATTCTTACTCCATTTGAAAACATGGGCATTGACCCTGTTTACGCCCGCCCGCTGGTGGTTTTCGTTCTGGTTGTACTCAGTGCCCTGTTTGTTATTCGCCTACTCAGCAGTGACTTTGGTTTGGGTCTGAGAGCGACTGGTGTCAACGCCCGCATGGTGAAAGCACAAGGAGCAAGCACTGCCTTTTACACCTACTTTGGCCTCGCATTATCCAATGGCTTTGTTGGTTTTTCAGGAGCCCTTTTTGCCCAAACCAATAGTTTCGCAGACGTTACCTCAGGCGTGGGAACCATCGTTGTCGGCCTTGCGGCAGTCATCCTCGGCCAGACCTTGCTGCCAGGAAGAAAAGTCTGGGTGGCTGTGGTAGCCGTTATTCTTGGTTCGGTTTTGTACCGTTTGGCAGTTGCGTTTGCGCTCAGTTCCGGCATGTTCGGTTTGGAAGCATCCGACCTGAACCTTGTAACCGCTGTACTGGTGGCACTGGCGTTGGTTGCGCCGAAAGCGAAACAGCAGTACCAGAAAAATAAGAAAATGAAAGAAGCGGGGGTGGTGAAATGATCGAACTAAAAGACATTCAAGTCACCTTCAACCCAGGTACCGTATTAGAAAATCGCGCCCTTCGCAGTGTTTCGCTTACGGTCCCTGAAAACCAGTTCCTGACAATTATCGGTTCTAATGGGGCAGGTAAATCTACATTATTGGGTGCGGTATCTGGCGAAACGCCCATGGTTGGCGGTCGCGTGATTATCGACGGTACGGATGTGACTAAACAGCAGGTCCACCAGCGTGCTGCTCTCGCCGCCCGTGTGTTTCAGGATCCGCTAGCCGGCACTTGTGCTTCTTTGAGCATCGAGGAAAATCTCGCATTGGCCTATAAGCGAGGAAGTATGCGAGGCTGGAACCTTGCGCTGTCTGGCAAACGTCGGGATATATTCAAAGAGCGTATTTCCATTCTCGGACTTGGTCTGGAAGACCGTCTGGGCGACAGCATTGGCCTGCTTTCCGGTGGTCAGCGTCAGGCTGTGAGTCTGGTGATGGCAACACTGTCTGACAGTAAACTATTGTTGCTAGATGAACACACAGCCGCGCTTGACCCTAGAATGGCAGCCTTTGTTATCGATCTGACCAAGAAAGTCATCACAGAGTTTGGTTTGACGGCACTCATGGTGACTCACTCTATGAAAGATGCACTGGCTTGTGGCGATCGCACAGTGATGCTTCACCAAGGTGAAATTGTTCTGGATGTCGAAGGTAAAGAACGCACCAACATGGGTGTTCCGCAGTTACTGGAAATGTTCAGCAAAGTCCGTGGTGAAGAGCTTGCTGACGACAGCTTACTACTAAGCTGAGTGACATCTCTAAAGATGAATCTTAAAGGGCAGTTTCGACTGCCCTCTTGTTTTTATGCGGCAGTATTGGGCAGGATTTCAAACCTACAACGAGTAAATCAAGTCGATTGGTGACATAGTCAAGAAATAGGATCTGATTACCTTTGATAGAAAGGAAGGAAATGATGGTAAGTTTAGAGTTTCTAATAACCTCTCTGGTCGTTGTGCTGATCCCCGGAACTGGCGTGCTTTATACTGTTTCTACTGGATTGTTTCTTGGCTCAAGGGCAACCATCTGGGCATCTTTAGGCTGCACCGTGGGTATTGTTCCTTCTATGCTTGCCAGTATTACTGGACTAGCCATCATTTTGCATACCAGTGCAATTGCTTTTCAGGTAGTCAAATACGTGGGTGTTGCATATCTCCTTTACCTTGCTTGGACCATGTGGCGTTCGAGCAGTGTCCTTTCACTTAACGAAGAAAAAGAACCGATGAGTATGGTGGGCGTAGCCATTAAAGGCTGCCTGATGAACGTGCTTAACCCGAAACTCACGATTTTCTTTATGGCATTCTTACCCCAATTCGTTCCTGCCCAAGTTACCTCTCCAACCACCAACATGTTGGTGTTGGGAAGTCTTTTCATGGCGATGACATTTATAGTGTTTCTGATTTATGGCGCCCTCGCGGCTTTGGTGCGTGATTACATCTTCAATTCCGAGCGTTTAACGGTGGGATTGCAAAGAGCGTTCGCAGGAAGTTTTGCCGCTTTGGGTTTAAAACTCGCATTTTCAGAGCGAACCAATTGATATCGTTTTTGAACTGAATGTGAAAAGCCCCAGTTTTGCCGGGGCTTTTTGATCAAGTCCTGATTTAGGTCGTTAAAACCGTTTCAACAAACGTCCCATCAGTGATGGATGGTAATCCCAAGTGTGATCGAACATTTCCATCAACTTTGGGTTTCCATATTTGGAAAGATTAATGGCGTGGAAGCGGTTGTACTGCTGTTTCAACGCGTCCACTTTATCTTGTACTTCTTGCGGCTGAACCGGGGCGATAAAGTCAGAGATAACCACTAGATCCGCATTACGGTATTTGTCTGTTCCCATCAAATCAATCGAATGGTTCAGGACAGGCTCTAAGTCTGTCCCACCGTGGAATGAATAAGACAGGAAATTCAGTGCCTCTTTCAAACCTTGCTCACCCGTCAATTCATAGGTAATGTGGTCAGTCGAGAAAATCATCACAGAACAATCGCGGTCTTCTTTCACCGCGATTTGCATCAACGCGTAAGCCATTGCTTTCGCACACTGCTCCGGAAACCCATTCATAGAGCCTGATGCATCCACGCAAATCAGAAAAGGCCCTTTCTCAATTTCTACCTGCTTACATTCAGGCTTGAAGGATTTGACCTTTCGTAATGTACGCTGCATACCTTGCATACGATAAGTCAGTAGCCGTTTGTCGGCAAAGTGTTTGTAGAAAAGAACTTCTAACGCGGGTTCAGCGAGATAAATCGTTTCATTCGGTACGATGCGCTCAAGGTTATCACTTTGGTGAACACCAACAATGTCATCAGCAACATTGTCATCAGGTTCTTCAACCAGCTTCAACTCTTCTGCCGGTGACCGGTGTAGTGACGGGTCATCGACCTCATTCGCCATGCGACCAAGTTTCTCCGCAATCTCCTGAAGATCCTTGTTCTCTCTCAGGAAAGTCACAAAGCGTTTCAGTAACTCGACATCCGTTTGGGTCACCTTGGATGACGCTAAATCCCACAGGCGCCCAACCTTTTCGATGGTTCCATATTCTTGAACGTTTTCGAGTGTTTTGTATGTTTCAATGCGTTGATAAAGCTCTTTGAGTAATTTATCTTTGTACGCCTCAAGCTCTTTTTGCTGAGCTTGCTGAATGGCACTCGCTAAATGCTCATACCACTTATTACAAAAGTAGGCCTGAAACATTGGGGTTTCTTTCGCTATGTTCTTCTCTAGTATTCTACGTGCTTCAAGATAGAAAGCTGACTTTCCTTCGAGTTTCCTGAACATCACTTTCGCCTGATTGGCAAAGTCATGCTGAGGAAGAGCAACTGCTTCTTGGTATAGCTGTATCTCTTGTTTTAAGTCGTTGGTAATACAATCTGTACTGAGACGGCGCTTCACTGAATGGCGCCATTTACGAATATGCGCCCGCACTGCTGATTTTGCGGAAGGACTGGATTCCGTAATCACCAGAAGTTGCGGCTTTGCCATCACCTCAGTAACTGCGTGTTCCAACATCCCAGTTTCCGCAAGCATCATACCTAGATGGAGGCTTTCTGGACTGACCATAACTCCTCCTTACTCGAAGTATTCCGTTAACATTCGTGTTCTGAACGCACCTTTTTCAAACTTCGTTGTTTGACGCTGCAACGTTTCTTCTGCATCAGTAATGCTGTTTGCGAGCAGTTCCAATAGTTCGGAATTTGCAAAGTGATGCGGTAGTGTAGCGTTGATTTGTGTTCTGGCAACCCGAATTAAATGTTTTGCATCATCAATTTTAGCAATGGACGCTTCATTGCGCGTTTGCCACTCAGAAAAGGTATTCGTATCATTGTCATCAACTCCCGCAATTGCGACGGGTACCGGACGGTTTGCGATATCTTTGATCACCAGCCGGTGCTCACTATCAACGTCAAACTTCAACAAGCAGAGATTAGGATTCTTATTGACGTAGCCGTACACGTCGCACGCTCCGTTCTTGATTTTCTTTTCAAACTCAGTGGCATCAACATATACCCAACGACTGTCACCCTTCTCTTTCTCTGACACAGAAGGGTTGGAGTCCAACATCACAAACTTGACCAAATTATTCGCCATATTGACCGAATAACGGCGCGCACCTGACAAGTCGATGCGGTTCTTTTCTTTGCGCATCGAAAGCTCAGTATTTGCAGTGTGACCGAGTACATTCTTAATTTCTTCAGCCAACTCGCGACTGTCCTCATTCGCTTCATTGGCAATGGCTAATGCTTCTTGTTGGTTGAAGCAAATTTCCTGCGCAAAGCGGCGCATCACATCAGTCACGACATTGCGTGACTCAGGGCTGTGCCATAAACATTCCTGCAGCAGCAAGAGATCGACAGGATTAACATCATTTCGACCATTGAAGAACGCACTTGCCTTGAGAAGACGAACCGCTTTTTTCCAACGGCGGTCAGATATGTAGAGTTCTTCTGGTGGAAAGTTATTCCCTCCTTCTTCCGCTTCCCTTTCCAATATCATCTTTAACGCATAGATTTTTTCAAACACGTCGTCAGACAATGAAACATTGTCGATCTGATGCTGCCATTGTTCGTATTCATGTGCCTTGATAGAAATATCACTGCCAATAGAAATCTCAGCCTCTCCGCTTTCCCCCGTCAGCAAGCGCTTGAAGTTGCTTTTCTCCTGAATGCGGTTGACGAAGATACGCACCAGCATGCGGTCGTACAGCGCGTCTAAACCGCTGTCTGGTTCTGGCAGTTCGTTAGAGGCAGTCACAAGAAGGCGCATCGGAACCGGCAGTACTTCACAACCGTTACGGAAAACACGCTCGTTAACAACTGTCAGTAAGGTATTTAAAATGGCAGGACCGGCTTTCCAGATCTCATCCAGAAACACGACGTCTGCGGTAGGCAGGTAGCCATCAGTTAGGCGTACATATTTACCGTTGTCTTTGAGTTCCTGAATAGAAAGTGGGCCAAACACCTCTTCAGGCGTGGAAAAACGGGTCATCAGATACTCGAAAAAGCGACTGTCATCAAACGCTTTAATCAAACGTTTTGCGATGTAACTTTTAGCGATCCCTGGAGGCCCCAACAAAAACACACTTTCACCGCTGAGTGCTGCAAGCAGACAAAGACGAATAGTGTTCTCCCTCTCGTAAACGCCATTTGAAAGGGCATGTACAAGTTTCTGAATGCGTTCTGGGAGTAAAACATTATTTGTAGTCATAGCGATTTGATTCGTCACGTTGCTGCTCCGTGTATATTAATCAACAACATGAATTCACTCTTATCATATTGTTAACACCTTGTAACCATTAATATCTGCTTACATCTTGTATACCATTTCAAGTTTGATCCCTTCCACCTTTCAATCTTAGTTTTCATTTTTGTTGCATGGAAATTACGCAACACATATCGACTTTTACATCGTTTAATTCACACACTGGCAACATCCAAAATTTTCTTTGAGCAGCAGACATAAAAAAGCCCCCGCATTAGCAAGGGCTTTACTCAATGGGTTAGCTAGTCTTTCACCACTGGAAGCTCAGTGTTACTGCCCCACTCGGTCCAGGAGCCATCATAAACTGCTATCTTGGTACCCAGCGCCCATTCCGCCGCCAGTGCAAATGTACATGCAGTCACACCTGAACCGCAGGAGGACACATTAGGCTTATCTTTAGATAGGACTTGCGAGAGAAGCATTGACAGCGTTTCTTTTGACTTGAACTTGCCATTCTCGGTGAGTGAAAGAAAAGGTAAGTTTTTTGCGGTTGGCATATGTCCACTTCTCACACCAGGTCTAGGTTCAGCAACACAGCCAGAGAAACGATCCGCAGGTCGAACATCAACGACATTCAAAGATTCCGCCTCAATACCTGCCAAGAGGTCTTTTGAGTTAATGACACCCTCTTTATCAAGCTTTGCCTTATAGCCGGTCGAGGTCGGGGATTGAGGCACATCGGTATCTAACTCGCCGCCAATACCTTCCCAAGCCGGCATCCCACCATCCAACAGTGCGACATTCTGGTGGCCCATGACTTTAAACATCCACCACACTCGCGGGGATGAGAAGATACCTGCTGTATCATAAACAACGATGTCATCTTCATTACTGATCCCCAACTCTGCGACAGCGGCTTCAAATTGGGCTTCTGATGGCAGCATATGCGGGAGAGGAGAAGTTTTATCATATATCTCGCCATCAAAATCGAAATACACTGAACCGGGGATACGTTTCGTTGACCATTCAGATTTGGCGTTTCTGTCCGTACCTGGCATAAACCAACTGGCATCTACCAGCTTAAGTTTCGGTGAGTCAAGGTTATCTCTTAACCATTCAGCACTGACTAATACTTCATTTATCTGTAGCAAATCACTCTCCTTATAGCTAGCCGTCGTAAGACTCTGTCGAATGGTATAGCATGAGCCAAGTCGCTATTAAATAATACAAAGGACATTATGTTGTCACGCAGATTCATTGGCGCAGCGATTTTCGCTTTACCCCTGTTTAGCGCCACAAGTCAAGCTGCCACGGTTTCATTCTCCATCGATAATGATGGGGCATTAGGCACTGACAGGGATTATACCAGCGGCCTTTTCCTCCGGTGGTCATCCGACCCAAGCGTGATTGGCTATGGCCTCGAAATTGGATCACAAATGTGGACGCCTTCAGATATAGAGCTCACTAAGCCACAACCCAATGAACGTTCTTATGCCGGCTTGGTTTATGGGATGGGCCGTGCATATCATCAAACCGACTTCTACGCTCTTAAAGGAAGTCTGATGCTTGGCACAGTAGGACCTGACTCTTATGCGGAAGAAGCGCAATCTATTGTTCATGAAATCATCGGTTCACCCGATCCCAAAGGGTGGAATTATCAAATAGATAATGAATTCATCTATCAAGTTGGGCTTGAAGCCCACCAACTGATAACACGAAGCCCTATTGGAGAGTTCAGCGCGTTTGGTCGTGGTCAGGGTGGTAACTTCCAGAGTGAAGTCGCCGTCGGCGGCACCTATCGCTTTGGTTTTGACCTTGGGAATACCTTCGGCTCAACATCTGTATTACCCGGTAACGCGGTCGATGTTGGCCTACTCAGCCACTCAGACAATGGCATGTTCTTCTTTACATCCGTCGAGGTACGATACCGATTTGATGACATTACTATAGAGGGTGATAAACCACCGGAAAATGACGATATTCACGTGGAACACGCACAAGCTGGTATATCCGGTGGAGTCACTTGGTATTCACAACATTGGGGTGCAGTGGCGTCGATCACCGCGCATTCTAAGCAATATGAAGAGTCAGAGCGAAACCACAGTGCCTATGCGAACTTTACGCTTTTCTATCGCTACTAGTTAACTCTTCAGAAATAACAAAGGGCTGGATATCCAGCCCTTTCTGATCAGATGCTACAAGCCTAACTCTTTGACAATAAGCTCCAACAGATACGTTTCACGCTCAATAGAAAGGCCTTGTTTATCGCTATTGGCAATCGTCTCTTTATTGTGTGCAATAGCTTCATGGATGTTGACCCAAAGAGGACGCATTCCATTTTTCACTTCGTAATCTTCTAAGGACACATCGCCTAGTTCTTCATCGATGTCGCACCAGAAGCAATAAGACATCATGTGCACCACATCAAAATCTGGCTTGTGCCATGGGCGGTATTCTTCATAAGCGCCCAATTCGCGTATGTTTCGAATATTCCGTGCACCAGTCTCTTCGCTCAATTCACGCAATAAACCCTGCACTTTATCTTCATGCTCATCGATACCACCACCAGGGAGCGAATAGTCATGGTAACGCTCAGTGAACAGTAGGAGGATTTTGTCCTCTTTCACAACGATTGCGCGCGCCGCGCGTCGGTGGAAACTGGTCTTATCTTCGAGAGGAAGAACACTAGGATGGTAGCTGGTTTTTAGAATCTGCATGATTTAACTCAAGTAGCTTACTACGCGAAGACACGCACTCTAACGAGTACAAACATATAGGGCAAATATAAAATGCGATCGACCTAACGCTTTGAGTTAATGAGAAACATAACAATTGTTGCAATTCGCAATTGGCATCTTAGAATACATGCAATCTTAAATGAGCCCCATATCCGAATGATCAGATTGGTGATTGTGGCATACATCATCGCACGGATACGCTTCAACACTTTCTAAACAGTAAAGCCAAATAAATCATTGACCTATACCAGATGAAACCCCTAAATATAAAGCCATTACAGAATATCATTCGGCGTTTTTAAGATTTTATCGACAAATTTGTTTCATTTTAGAGGTGCCAGCTTGTATTTTGTATATAATTATATTCATCAACAACGCAGTAACCCCAATTACTTTTACAGCATGGCGTGGTTTAAAAAGTGAGAGCCTATCCGAATGATTTTTAACGGAGCAAGCATCAATGCTGCAGAAAGTCGCCATTGATAATGCTGAGATCGGCATGTACGTCGAGCAAATTGAATCTCAATGCGCCCGCACAAAGATGAAAAAGCCCGGTTTCATCAGACGAGAAGAAACCATTAATAACCTGCGATACAAAGGCGTGCTTTTCGTCTACATCGACGCAGACCAAGTCATTTCCGATGACGACATTCAGTATCACGAAACGAAAGTGGGTGAGCACTCGTCTATTAAAGGTAGCGACGAGTTCGGAGCTGCCAAAGAACTGGTAGACAAATCAAAGAAACAACTGAGCAAACTACTCAACGATGTCTACGAAAATAAACCTGTCGACATTGAACCCGTCAAGCAAGTCAGTTCCGATATCGTAGAGAATATTTTCGAGCGGAGAGACGCCGTTCTTTGGATCAGCGGCATTCGTGAAAAAAGCGCCTACCTGCTCGAGCATTCAATGAATGTGGCATTCCATCTAGTGAATTTCGGTCGGTATCTGGAACTTGACCGCCAGACGCTGGAAGAGCTCGCCATTGGTGGTCTTGTACACGACATTGGCAAGATCCTGATTCGTGATGAAGTGCTAAACAAGCCGGGCAAGCTTACCGAAGAAGAGTTTCTTCATATGAAGGAGCATCAAACATTGTCGCAGCCAGTTTTAGATAGCATGATAGATTTGCCCAAGCTCAGTAGAGACGTCAGCTTGATGCACCATGAAAAGATTGACGGCAACGGTTACCCGAATGGACTAAAAGGAGATGAACTTACGCTAATTGGGCGCATGTCCTGTATTGTCGATATTTATGATGCGTTAACTGCCGAGCGTTGTTACAAGCCTGCTTTATCAGCGTCAGAGGCGTTCAAGATCATGCTTGGTCTAACACCTTTCCATCTCGACCCAGATCTTCTTAAACAATTCATTCGCTGTGTTGGCTTCTATCCTATCGGAACTGTGGTAGAACTTAGTAACGGTAGGGTTGGATTGGTATGCAAAGAAAATCCGGATGACTTGATGACCCCAACGGTGAAACTGTTCTATTCCGCGAAAACTGAATCTTTTCGTGAAGTTGAGTTCATCGACCTAAAAAAACGACCTGATCTCAAAATCATACGTGGGCTGACTGAAGCAAAGCTCAAAACAGATTTCTCCGAATTCCGTTAATCGTTCTATTCTTCACCAATCGCACCACTTCTCTTTTTTATTTCATGACCTAGCCGATAGTTTTTCTTATACTTGTCGGCTCTTTTAATTGTGGAACTGAAACAATGCGTATTTGTGCTGTCGATTTAAAAAGCAACGAAGCAAACATTTGCCTGCTGGAATCTAATCAAGGTCTGTTTGAAGTGCCAGAGTGTCGCGCGCGAAAATTTACGATTACTGACGCGGCAAGTGCCGAGCAGATCCGCAACTTCCAAAAGCAAGTTTCCAAGCTGGTGGAAGACTACAAAATTGAAAAGATTGTTATCCGTGAGCGTCCTACCAAAGGTAAATTCGCGGGCAGCGCAGTAGGCTTCAAAATGGAAGCAGCACTGCAACTTCTAGATGGCATTGAAGCAGAAGTATTCACCTCATCTGAAATGAAAGCTTCACTCAAACGCAACCCTATTCAGGTTTCACTGAAAGAAGTTGGCCTGAAGCAATTCCAGGAACAAGCGTTCCTTACTGCTTATGCCTACCTGAACAAATAATCTTCAGTTTTAACGAGTATCGAGGGCTGCTTTCGCAGCCCTTTTTCTTTCTTTGGGCTCAAGCCTACCAATTTATTCAGTTCCGTTTCTGGCTAATGCCCTTCATTCATGATGATATGTTTATTAAAACGATCATCAAGACCTACATATGACGGACACTACTACCTACAAACAAGCCAGACTATCCCGCGATGCCCGCTTTGATGGTTTGTTCTTTATTGGCGTGGTGTCGACAGGTATCTACTGTCGCCCTATCTGCCCTGCTCCTTCCCCAAAAGAAGAGAACGTTCGTTACTATTCCTCTGCGATTGAAGCAGCAGCTCAGGGGTTTAGGCCCTGCCTTCGCTGTCGCCCTGACAGCGCTCCCGGTTCACCAGCCTGGATGGGAAAAGAAACCACCTTCAGGCGAGCATTAAGCTTCATTAATGAGGGCTACCTGCATGAGCATAGCGTACCTGAATTGGCCGAGCGGCTTGGTGTCAGTGATCGGTATCTACGAAAGCTGTTTACTGAATCGCTAGGTTGTTCACCGAAACAGTATGCTCTGTATCAGCAAATCCTGTTTGCTAAAAAGCTTCTGCATGAAAGCCAGCTCTCAGTAACTGATATCGCTTTTGCCTCCGGATTTAACAGTGTTAGGCGTTTTAACGACTGCTTCCTACAACAGTTGTCACTGTCACCCACCCAGGTACGTCGCAAAGAGTTAAAAAGTCATGAGGCGATGACTTTGAGCATGAGTTTCCGACCACCATACAACTGGGCTGCCTTTAAACGATTTATGGCTCCTCGGATGATTTCAGGCTTGGAATGGCTCACTGATACTAGCTATGGCAGAAGGTTTGTCCACCAAGGGCAACAAGGCAGCTTTACCGCCACACTGCAGAAAGACAAAAATGCTTTTCTAGTGGTCATCGACACTGAAGATCCAAAGCTTCTCTTTCAGGTTGTAAACCGTATTCGATATTTACTGGATTTGGACGCCAACCCAGAAGTAATTGATGACGCTTTGAAAAATAATTCATCTTACGAGTGCTCAAACGGCATACGCATCCCTGGTTGTTGGGATATGGAGGAAGCGGGGGTAAGAGCCTATTCAGGAGAGACCTTAAGCACCTCTCACTCGCCTGCCTCTCACATCAACTCATTTTTAGATAGCACTGAATCAAGTCAGGCGTCTTTCCAAGAACACTGGTCAGCAATTTGTAAGCGATTCAAGCATGAATCCTGGCCAGAAACTTCACCGTCAGTACATCTTAGTCAGGCGCAATACGCTTATGCTCGCCTTCGAGGATTAAGTCTCCCAGATATATCAGATCTTGACCTATTTAACGCAGATCTGACGACTTCAGCAAAACCTTGGAGAAGCTATCTCGCCCTGGCTTTCAATGACATTAACGCATTAAGTCAAGCCAACACCGTCTTGGGCAATGAATAAGGACACATCATGAAACAGTACCGTTACGAATACAAATCACCACTCGGCGCGATAACCCTCACAGCTTCAGACAAAGGGCTGACTTCCCTCTCACTGCCCGAATACAAATACGATATTCCGGTATCAGACGAAGAGGTCATAACTCGCGAACCTTTCGAATCCATCATTTCCCAGTTAGATAAGTATTTCGCCGGTGAAGTCATTAAGTTTGATGTGCCATTGGATCTTTTAGGTACTGCTTTCCAATGCGAGGTTTGGGAGGCACTACAATCAATCCCACCGGGTGAAACACGCAGCTATGGTGAACTAGCGGTTGATGTTGGCAGACCAAAGGCCTCTCGCGCAGTTGGAGCAGCGAATGGCCAGAACCCTGTAGCGATTATTGTTCCCTGCCACCGGGTTATTGGAAAGGATGGAAAGCTGACAGGATACGCCGGAGGGTTAGATGCCAAGGCCTGGTTGCTGAAGCATGAACAGGCCATGGCGAAATAGTTTAACTCGCTGCCACCAGCACACGTTGAGCCAGTAGTTTGATAAACCGAAGCGGCGTAATGCGGTACCCCAAATGAAGATAAAACCCATGCGCCTCTTCGCGACTGATATGACTGGTCACTTCAATACGATGGCAATTTTGTTTTTTAAGGTAAGCTTCAGCATGTTCGAGTAACTGCTTTCCAATACTCATATCGCGAAAATTTTCATCAATAACCATGGATGAAATTCTTCCCCACGGCATGTCGTCGTGAACCACATCAACGGTATGTACTGCGATATACCCCACCACCATGTCACACAACTCTGCGACAAAAAGCGCATCCCTCGGCTGCTTCATGATCTTTTCTAAACGTAGCTCGGTGTCTTCCAAATCAGATGGATAACCCAGAGTGTGGCAGAGCGCATTAATGCGCTCTGCATCTTCTAATGTTGCTGGACGAATAATCATATCCAGCTCCCTTTATTGGTTGTTGGCTGTAGGCATAGCATCAGACACTGCGCGCAGGCTAACGCGGCGGTCGAAGAAGTAGCCTTCACGATCGCCTTCTTTCTCAAGAGCCAATTGGTTACCAAATGCTGTTTGTGCCAACTGAGAAGGATCGACACCTTGCTCAACCAAGTAGTCGTATACTGCCTGCACACGCTGATGTGACAGTTTCAAATTATACTCTTCATTACCACGCACATCAGCATGCCCCTCTAGATCCCATTGCACGTCCGGTTGTTGGCGCATCAGTGCAGCGATTTCATCAAGCTGTAGTTGGAAATGAGGCTCTATCTCTGATGAATTGGTTCGGAACTGAATATCCATCGCTAACTCCAATGCGATTTCTTTTTCATTCATCTCAGCTTTGAGTTTTGCCAGTTCGATTTCGTTTTCAGCATATAGCGAGCGATAAGTTTCAAGTTGTGCGTTCTGTTCGTTGATATCAGCAATCACCATCGCCTGCTGCTCATTTTGCTCTTCGACACTGGCTACCTGACCAATCAAACCACCCACAATGGCACCCGCTACCGCGCCGACAGGACCACCAATCACAGCCCCCAGTGCAGCACCTCCACCAAAGCCAATCATTTCTGTTGTTTGGTCACGCTCAGGTTGCAAGGTTTGGTCTGCGGCAAAAGCCGTAGAAACAGTCATAGGGATAACCAGAGAGATTGCTGCCAGTGTTTTATTCATCTTGTTCATCGTTATTTCCTCATCCATTTCAGTTTGTGAAGGGAGAACCCGTTCGTTGTTTCGATGAGGTCATTAAAGCAAGGCAAAATGACACCGACTGGGAACAAAAAAGGCAATGCTCGGGGCAATTATGGCAAAAAAATGGCTTTTACCCTGAATCGGTCAGATCCCCTTTTTCAAGGCGCAATTTGCGGTATAGTCAAATCATCTTCTGTTTGATTACCCGAGTAAAAATGAAACGTATCGCTATTGTTGAAGACGAACCCGCCATTCGCGAAAACTACGCAGATGTATTGCGAAAACAAGGCTATTCGGTTTCTACCTACGCCAACCGCCCTGACGCTGAAGAGGGCTTCAAGCAACGCCTGCCAGATTTGGCGATTATCGATATCGGTCTTCAAGACGAAATTGATGGTGGGTTTCAGCTTTGCCAATCGCTACGTGCCATCTCCGCCACGATTCCGATCATTTTCCTTACGGCAAGAGACAGTGACATCGATACGGTTGTCGGCCTGAGAATGGGAGCGGATGACTATCTAACGAAAGACATCAGCCTTCCGCACTTAATGGCACGTATCGCGGCGCTATTTCGTCGCAGCGAATTACTAAGCCTGGCATCTACGCAGACAGAATCTTTATTGGAGCGCGACAATCTCACGCTGGACCTCAATCGAATGCAAGTGAAATGGAAAGATCAAACTGTGGATCTGACTGTGACCGAATTCTGGATGGTTCATGCACTCGCAAAACGCCCGGGGCACGTAAGAAGCCGTCAGGATTTGATGCAAGAAGCCCACGTTGTAGTGGATGACAGCACCATCACTTCTCACATCAAGCGTATCCGTAAGAAGTTCATTGCTCTTGATGATAAGTTTGACCATATCGACACTGTTTATGGCATGGGTTATCGCTGGGACAGCACTAAATGACGTTTATGACCGAACAGGTATGGCGGTGGCTATCTGGCATCCGCACAAAAATCGTCCTGTTGAGCGGGCTTTTACTCTTGCTGCCCTTCATTGGCTACAACTATGTCTGGGAGTTGGAAAATGTGCTTAGACAAGGTCAGGAGCAAACCTTAATGGGTTCTGCCCGAGCTTTTTCTATGGCCCTGAATCAACAACCTGAACTGTTTGAACGCCAGAAAAAAACAAAACCAAGATTAGAAGACGGGAAAGATCTCTATGCCATGGCACTGGACTCTCCCATCGACATTGATGGCTCAATCTTGGACTGGGAGCGTTATAAAAGCCATCGAACAAATTATGCTGACTCCCACGTTATTTTTAGCCGAACGCCGTATCAATCAAACGAGCTCAACTTTGACTTAATCATGGCCAGTGACGGTGATGATTTATACGTATTGATTGATATTATCGATAAATCTCCGGTACTCCGGCGCGAAAACACAGCAAGAATCGACCGTAATGATCACTTAGTAGTCACTTTAACAACGCCTAAAGGCGAGCTGAAACGTTACGGCATCACTGCAAGAAAAAGTGGCAAAGCAGATATCTACCTGATTGAAAATACGATAGAAGATACTGAGCATAACTTTCTCTCAGAAGCCATTCAGGGCTGGTGGCAAGAAACTGCGCAAGGCTATGTGGTTGAACTTGCCATTCCGGATTGGCTTGTTGGTGAAAAGCTCAGTTTTGCTTATTATGATGTCACTAACCCTTACAGCCGCGATGTAGAAACCATCCTCGCGACTTCGAATCCTCGTAATGCAGAAACACTGGGGACCCTACTGGTTCCTTCTCCAGAGATTGAGCGTGTGTTGAAGCGAATGAACGATGGAAGTTCCCGAGTCTGGGTTGTCGATCAACATGGGCGTGTACTGGCAAAAACGGGAGACCTGCAATCGTCAAACGGAGTTTGGGAAACGACGATTAAATATCAAGAAGAGCCGTCGGGTATCATGGGTTGGATTCAAAATAAGATCCTCAATCCCTTCTATTACCGTTTGCTGGAGCGCCCGCCCGAGAAAATCATCGACGCAATGCACAATGCTGCTGTCTTCCGGGGCGTTGAAGTGCAACAAGCGCTCATAGGGCGCCCTTATGCCAACTGGCGTCTTACACCGGATGAAAGCACCACGATCCTCTCTGCTGCTTACCCTGTTAAGGTCGGATCCGATGTAGTGGGCGCTGTCGTGGTTGAAGAAACCACAAAAGGAATAAAAACCCTACGTAACAAAGCACTGGAGCAACTGTTTAATGTCCTGCTTGCCGTCATTTGCACAGGTGTCGTTGTATTGCTGCTTTTCGGATCGCATATCTCTCGACGAGTCAGGAAACTTCGTGATGATGCAGAAAGCGCGGTTGACTCCCAAGGTCGTGTGCTACATCAACTGGAACCCGCCACCAGCAAAGATGAAATCGGGGATTTATCCCGTACATTGTCTACCATGGTGACTCGCCTTTCCGACTACAACGCTTATTTGGAGAAAATGTCTTCCAGTTTGTCGCACGAATTACGCACACCTGTGGCAGTTGTCCGTTCATCACTGGAGAATCTGGCTTTCGTCACCAAAGAAGATGATCAGGCTCGCTATATAGAACGCGCTCAGGAGGGAGTCACGCGATTGGCAACAATTCTATCGAGCATGACGGAGGCCACCCGTCTCGAACAGAGTTTTGAACATGCAGAACGCACGGAATTCCTACTTGATGAAGTGATATCCGGCTGCGTACAGGGCTATGAATATGCCTATCCTAAACAAGGCTTTACATTGCATATCAAAGGTAGCAATTACCAGATGTCCGGTGTGCCAGAATACGTAGCGCAGCTGTTGGATAAACTGGTAGCGAATGCCGTTGAGTTTCGTCAGGAAAATACCGATATCGAGATATACATGTTAATTCATGACAATTTGGCACGCATCACAGTCTCTAATATTGGGCCTAAATTGCCTGAAAATATGGGAAATCAATTGCTCGGCTCAATGGTCTCTGTTCGGGAAGAGAAGCATAAATCAGACAAGCCTCACCTTGGCTTGGGTCTTTACGTGGCAAGATTGGTGGCAGAATTTCATCAAGGTCGCCTTTCGCTCGCCAACCGTGCTGATGGCAAAGGCGTTAATGTCACCGTTTGGCTGCCCTTGTCTTAAACTTCCAGAAGCTGGATACCCATTTCGTCAAAGGAGTGAATATGAAACTTTATGAATTAGGTGCCGCACCCAGTGCTCGACGTGTCAGTCTGTTCTTGGCGGAAAAAAGAATCGACATTCCCCGTGTTCACGTCGATATCCGTGGTGGTCAAAACCTAACCGATGATTTCAAAGGGAAAAGTATTAACGGCCGGATCCCTATGTTGGAACTGGATGACGGTATCACAATCAGTGAATCAATGGCCATTTGCCGTTACCTTGATGCGGCTTTTCCTACTGATCACCATCTTTTCGGCAGTACACCTATCGAAATAGGGCAGGTCGAAATGTGGAACCGTATAGCAGAGTTCCAGGGTCTGTTTACCGCATTTCAGGCTTTCCGTAACATTACTGGCATATACAGTGATAGAGAGCGCTGTGTTGAAGCTTGGGGACATGAATCCAAAGAGCGAGTGAAAGAGTTTCTTCCTACGCTGGAGAAGCGACTTTCTGCGTCTCCTTACCTAGCCGGCGAACATTTCTCAGTCGCAGACATTACTGCTTATGTGATGGTTAGCTTTATCAAAAACATGGATATTCACATTGATGAATCCTTACCTGCGATTTCTGCCTGGTACAAATCGCTACTCGAGCGAGAAGCATTCATCGAAGCACAACCAAAGTAAATAGGATTAAGTAAATGATAGAGCTATATACCGCAGGCACACCTAACGGATACAAAATCTCAATTGCCCTTGAAGAGATGGGGCTAGCCTACAAATACCACGCACTGGATTTAATAGCGGCAGACCAGAAAAAGCCTGAATTTTTGGCCATTAACCCAAACGGACGTATCCCTGCCATCGTGGACAAAGATAACGATGATTTTGCAGTGTTTGAATCAGGTGCAATTCTGATTTATCTCGCAGAAAAAACGGGTAAGTTACTGCCAACCGACCAAAAAAAGAAAAGCCAAGTGCTGCAATGGCTAATGTTCCAAATGGGTGGCGTTGGGCCAATGATGGGTCAGGCTAACGTTTTCTATCGCTATTTCCCAGAGAAGATCCCAGCAGCAATCGAGCGTTACCAGAATGAGGGACGTCGTCTGTTCGAAGTCATGAACGGGCAATTGGCTAACAACCGCTATTTGGCTGGTGATGAATACACAATTGCAGATATCTCTACCTGGCCTTGGGTTCGAATCCACGAGTGGAGCGGCGTTGATATTTCTGGCCTTGAACATCTTCAACGCTGGGTTGATGAGTTAGCACAAAGACCAGCATGCCAGAAGGGTCTATTGGTTCCACCACCGTCCAACCTTTCTGACGAAGAGAAAGCGCAACAAATTTCCAAAATGGTAACCAAGTAGCACTTGTCTTCACCAGTAAACCAGAAAGCCGCTTAGCAGAAATGTCCAACTTTACGGGGTCACTTCAAAATAGGCGGCTTTCTAGATTTCTTTAATATATTCGATAAATACCTGATCGCCAGAATACTCTACCTTGGCGATTGTACCGTCAACCGTCAGAGAGGTTCTGACCATAATAGGCTCATTACTCGTTATTTTTTTGTTTTCTTTCAAACTCGGCAATGAACTCCCTGGATCCAATCCCATTTCCTTACAGAATCGGAAGACGAAGTTTCGATCCATCGGAACGTCACCCCGCATTGTCTTTGAGAAGTCTAGTTGACTGACACCAAGGCGTTTGGCCATCTCTATCTGAGTGATACGTAATTTCGCTTTGTAAGACATCCACGCATCATAGAGCTTCTGCCTGTCATGATAGGTAAATTCCATAAATCCCCACTTGCTACCTACCTCTCCATAAGGAAATCATAGTGGTGAGACCCTTTCTCAATGTCAGCAAGGCGTAAGTACGCTGTAAACACTTGTCGAAAGCGATGCTCTTCGTTATGTTATCGCCCTGTCCGGGGTTTCATTCTGGGCACATTATGACAAAGAGAGAGTTATTATGAGCCACAACCTTGCATTGCTGCCACCAGATAAAAAACAGGAAATTGAACTTGATAAGCAGGCAGCTTATTCAGTTTGGCAGGTTAAGAATGCGTTGGCAGAAAGAAGTATTCTTGCGCAGCAAGCGAAATATATATCAGATGACAATGAGCGTGCACACTTTGTAGATTGCGTTGATAAGTATTCAAAAATAATGGGGCTATAATGCCCCACTGCTATACACCTAGCTCAATGAATTACCGTTTGGTGAGTAAAGCAACGTATTTGTTGCTGTCATCGCAGTAAACGATACGACAGTTAAAATCTTTACTGTCAGCAACTCTTCTTAGCGTAGACATACCGATATCAAACCACGGTACTTCCTCGCTAACTCTCCCATCAAACTCAAATGTCAGATGACGTGTGCGATAGCCCTCATAACGAAGGTTCTCTGAGCTCAAAATCAGTCGGCCCCCCGGATAAAGATTCCGGTGTGCCAGGTTAAGAAAGTGCTGAAAATTACGGATATTACCTAACTGACCAATCGCACCGCGCAGCGCCAACCAGGTAAAGGTGCGATCAAACATTGGATGCTGATCAAACAGATGACCACAAATGACCGATGGCACACCACGTTGGTGCATGATCGCGCAAGCGATAGGTGAACTGTCAATCGACGTCACTTTAATACCTTTCGCAATAAGGTAAAGAGTGTGTTCACCACTCCCTGCGCTCACGTTCAATACGCTACGACGACAATACGACAGTGCAATTCTGTCAGTAGCAACATCTTCCGGCCGGCGGAAGAAATCGGATGTAGGGATAACAGACGTACCATTGTTTTCCCTAACAATGAGTTTCCCTGATTTATTGCCGTTGTAATAGCTGGCAAGCGCGGTACCAAATACCTCAACAACACTCTGCATGGCCATTCCCCCTGTTATTCAACCAAGAGAATACTTGGAAGTGTTACACCTATTTGTCTCATTTGTAAAACAGTAGATAGGTATCAGAAGAAAGTCTGAGAAGACTGAAGTTTATTGGTTTATACCCGCGAGAAAAATCAGGTTGAGCTTGAAAAGATCAGTTGGTTAGGTAGTTAAGAAAGCATGAATTTGAGAGAATCCCCCCAATTTAGTCAACAAAATAAGGAAGTAAGCGCATCACGTTATTTTCTAATACTTTCGGCTTAGACGGGATTTCTTTCGGGCTCGTTTGTGCTGGTACATCGTTTTGTCTGCTTCGCTAAGCCATTGTTCTGCTGAAATGACTTTCTCAGACAACTCGACTGCCCCAACACTGATGGAAACTTTGACACCTTCAGGTAAGCCTTCGCACTCAATATCGCATTTCAAGCGATCAAGAATGTGCGGGATCTCTGCTTTGGCCGTGTGCCTCAAAAGCACAACGAATTCATCACCACCTATTCGGCCTGCAACATCCGAGTCACGGATATTTGACGTGAGGTGGCCAGCAATGGCTTTCAGTACTTTGTCCCCGACATCGTGGCCATAAGAATCATTGATACTCTTGAATCCATCAGCATCGATATAAACCAGCACCGAAGCATCACTAACGCGATCATAACCTTGGAAGGCTTCCTGAATGTCAGTCATGATCGCATGGCGAGATTTAATACCAGTAAGAGAGTCATACTCCACCAGTTCACGTAATTTTTTCGCCATGACTACCACGGTGTCACGTTGATCAATTTCCGCCGTAATATCAGTCAGGGTTCCGACGCGATAAATAAGCTCACCATTTCCATCAAAAACGCAATTCCCGCTGTCTCGGATATGTTTCACTCTGCCATCATCAAACAACAGTCTGTAATTGATATTCCAAGAATCAGTCGATGGCGAAAAGCGTGTGCTTTCTGCCATTTCACGTTCGGCTGGGTGAATTTTTGCTAGAAAAGCGTGAGGATTGCAGTATAAGGCTTCAACCCTTTCTTCCCAAATAGTGTCATAGCATTTGTTAACATAAAACAAACGCATAGGGTCTGCAGCCGAAATCCACACAACTGAGCTAACATGCTCAGCAATCGCCCGGAAACGCCTCTCCGATGTCATGATCGTTTCCTGAAGTTGCTTTTCTTCATGAATATCCAACACAGCAACCAAATACTGCTGTTGGTTGGTGTACTTGCAAACGATGGAAGAAACAAACGCGCGAACCCAAATTTGATGCCCATTTTTATGAATGTAACGTTTATCAACCTGGTATTGATTGCCAGACCCTAGTGTAAGGTTTTCACGTAACGGTCTCTCGCTATTAGCATCAGAATGGTAGGTTAAATCAAATTCAGTTACCTGGAGCAAGTCATCGACTTCGTAGCCCAATAGGTCAAGGTAAGCAGGGTTAAAGCTAATAAACCGACCTTCAGTATCTACACGCACCATACCCATTGGCAGTCTTTCCTGTAACGCCTCATTGACCTCGTCATCTTGTTGATAGAGGGTAAATACTGCGATAAAGGTATTAGTTGGAACTGTATTGACCAAATTGACTTTCAGGACATAGATATCTTTGCTAAGTGCCAAGCGAACGAGTTTGGTAAACGGCTCGTACTGTGGCGAGTTAGAAACGACCTCAAAATAGCGAACAGCTTCGTTCCACGCGCTCTCTGTCAAATAGCCATCAATATTGGTTTCATCTGGCTGTCCGTGAAACAACTGCAGGCACTCACGGTTGCTTTGAATGATCTCTCCGAGTTCATTCAGTAGAACCATGGGTACAGGTGCAAGTTCAAAAAACTGCATCTGGGGAGGGCTTTGAGTCTGAAACATCCGGGTTCGTCATGTCCTGTAGCCATTGAGGCATTTTCAAGAAAAAGCTCGAACATTCGAGCCTTGTACTCAACCAACATACTAGCGATATATTGGGTTTACATCTGTCTCACTTTTACGCAGAAATAAAAAAATATGCAACCCCTCATCCCGTGGTTGATTAATCTGTACATTCCTTTTTCTACCTCACACCAGGGTAAGGGAGGTGCCCAACCTTCACCCAAAGGAGCGTATCTTCTTCTGCGTAAGGATTATATTCAAACATGTGCGGGTTTCTTATCCAGGTACCTGGTCCATATTTACCATACTCATCCCTGTATTCTCCTTCCAATACATAAACCTCTTCACCACAGAAATGTGAGATGTTGAAAAAGTGTTGCCCTGCTGGCCATTTAATCATGGCCACCTGTTCACCATTGAATTCATGCAGCGGCCGAATCATCAAACGTCCTTGACCTTCAATCCACCCCTGTTCGTTTAGCGTGTTAATGCAGACTTTTTGATGATCGTTTGCTGAAAACTGATGGAGCTTGACCAACAAACAGCAACCAATATCACTAAATGGTGTATGGGAATAATTGGGGGGATTCCTGAGATACGTGCCTACCGGATAGTCACCGGTTTCATCAGAAAACATTCCATCAAGAACAAGAATTTCTTCGCCCAGAGGGGGCGCATGTTGTGAAAAGGAAGAATTTGGGGAGTACTTTACAATACTGGTGGCTTGACCACGCTCTACCTCCTCCCGCGAGAGAGGCTTGCGGAAAACACCCTCCACCGACGATGACTGCCAGTCCATTTTGCTGGTGTTTATTATCACCCGCTTATCAAACTGCATGTTCAGCATAAACAGTCCTCAAACAGGGAACAACATATACGAAAACAACCTCAACCCTTGTTCTATCCAAGGTGAATCTCTCAAGGAGCGCTTTGAGGCAGCTTAGGTATACCTCCAATTAATTCAAACAACTATGAATTGATCGGTAATACACTTAACGCCCAGTTTCAGCTTGCTGCCTCAATAATATAGCAACGCTAAGCCGACCGTTTCGTCCCAATCATTAGAACACCGTCCATTACTTTAGCAAACACGCAAATAGACAAATATATACAAAAAAGCCCGCTTAAAGCGGGCTTAGAAATTTTTCGGCAACACAAGCGAATTATGCGTCTGCGTGACGTCGCTCACCACGGAAAGAACGCTTGTCACCACCGCGGTCACGGTCGAACCGACGGCCACCTTTGTCACCACGACCTTCACCACGGTTGCCACCACGAGGGCCACGGTCATCAAAGCGACGTGGGCCGCGCTCACCACCGTTACGATCACCGCCATTGCGACGACGCGGTGGAGACATATCTACGTGACCTTCAACCAACTGAGCGTCAGTCGCTTTCTGGCGAATACGCAATTGCTTCAGTTGACCCAGGATCTCTTTAGGCATTTTCTTCGGCAACTGAACATAGGTGTGACCCGTTGCCAGTTTGATTGAACCGATGAATTGCTTCTCAAGGCCTAGTTCGTTCGCAATTGCGCCAACGATATCTTTAACCTGAACACCTTGGTCACGGCCAACTTGCAATTGGTAAGTGTCCCAATCTGCAGCATTGTAGCTACGACGCTCGCCACGATCACGCGGGCCGCGGTCATCACGGCGTGATTCACGGCGACGGCTGTCACGTTCCATAGCGGCAATCATTGGATCTGGGCCGTTATAGAACAGTGGACGTTTGCCTTGCTGACGCTGAAGCAGCATGGCTGCCAAGGTTGCAGTATCAACCTCGATTTGCTCTTGCAGTTTCTCGATCAGGCCAACAAATGCTTCCAGGCTCTCAGACTCTTTCTGTTCTGCCAGATCCGCAGCTAGGCGAGCCAGACGTGCTTCAGCAACTTTATCGCGCAGTGGAAGTTGAACCTCTTCCATGCGAGTAGAAGTTACGCGCTCGATAGTGCGCAGCATGCGAATTTGGTTAGTGCGAACCAGCAAGATTGCTTTACCTGCGCGCCCAGCACGACCAGTACGACCGATACGGTGGATATATGACTCAACATCGAACGGAATGTCGTAGTTAAATACGTGAGTAATTCGTGGCACATCAAGACCACGTGCAACTACGTCAGTCGCTACCAGAATGTCGATAACACCGCGTTTGATATGGTCAACAGTACGCTCACGAAGTGACTGTGGAATATCACCGTGTAGAGCAGCAGCTTTGAAGCCACGCGCGCTCAGCCAATCAGCCAGACGCTCAGTGTCCTGTCGGGTACGCACAAATACGATAGACGCATCAGTTTCTTCAGTCTCAAGAAGACGAGACATGGCTTCGTCTTTCTCTACACCTTTAACAACCCAAAATTGCTGTTCTACTTTCTCAACAGTACGATTGCTGCCAGCAACGTCAATACGAGCAGGTTCGCGCAGGAATCGGTCAACAATTTCTTTAACCATTGGAGGCATGGTGGCAGAGAACAATACGCGTTGCGCTGATTCTGGTGCTTGCTCCATGATCCAAGTCACGTCGTCAACGAAGCCCATCTTGAGCATTTCGTCAGCTTCATCCAGAACGAAGGTGTGAACTTCGTCTAGTTGCAGACGTTCGCGGTTGATAAGGTCTTTAACACGACCAGGAGTACCAACAACAATGTGTGCACCGCTACGCAACGCACGCATCTGGTCAACGATTGAAGCACCGCCGTAGATTTCAAGCACTTTCAGGCCATTGATGTTTTGACCCAACAGCTTAACTTCAGCTGCCACCTGTATAGCTAGTTCGCGTGTTGGTGCCATAACGATGGCTTGTGGTTTGTGTTGTTTCAGATCCAGTTTGTTTAACAGTGGCAGAGAAAATGCAGCTGTTTTACCAGTACCGGTTTGCGCTTTACCGAGTGCATCAACACCGGTAAGCAGAAGAGGAATCGAAGCTGCCTGGATAGGAGTCGGCGCCACAAAACCGATTGCGTCAAGAGCAGAAAGAATGTTTTCAGCCAGATCTAACTGGCGAAATTCAGTAACAGTATCTTGCATTGGGATCCCAATATATAGACGAAAGTAACGGGGCCCCTGCTAGCGGTTTCGCACTGTTATTTTTCACTGATACAGGGTCACTCAAACAAAAACACGGTGACAACCTACTCTCTGCAACAGTATCTAACGCTACGGGCCTCGACAAATAAGGCGTGCATTCTGCGCCAGTAGACCCAAAAAAGCCAGAAAAAATTGAACAAGTTCACAATTCTTTCTACGACTGATGGCTTTTTGACTGCAAACGCTTATTTCCGTAGCAATTTGCTGTTATTTCAGACAGCCAGTTTCCTAATGGTAAGAATTCTTAGTCGAGGCATATGCGGTTTTGCCCCAGTTTTACCGCCGTCGTCTTGAGCTTTTCTGCCCGTTTCATAATTTTCAGTTTCTGAGTAAATAATGAAATAGACGTTAATGTCATTCCCAAACTCAATGTTACTCGCTGGTAACCTGACGAATTCTTGTTGGGAATATTGAGATGGTAAACAGAATGCACCATATTTTCGGCCACTTCGCGCAACATCAAATCATCGTTATGTAATAGAAGAAGAGAAAACGTACCTGATGATTGGTAGCAAAGGATGCCGGGAAGCATTGTCCCTGCCTGCCTTTCTAGAACGTCAGCGACTTTTTTTACCAAGTTAGACGCTGCCGATTTTCCATAGAATTTTCTATACCCATCAAAACAATCTATGTCGATCGAAATTGCTGCGACGCGCTGTTTCTCTTTTCTGGCCTGTTTAAACAGGCCGGGCAATGCCATATTTAAAGCCTGTTCATTTGGCAAACCAGTATCAGCATCGCACAGGCTCATCCAGCGCTCATTACGTTTCTTCGCAAAGAGTTTGTGCTTGAGCGTTTTCAGCTCTGATTCCCGCTTGCTGTTAATAGATATCAGTTCATCAAAGCGCATGCTGGAAGATTCTGACTCCCTCACTTTGACTATTTTTTGGCAGACGGACGCAGCAAGGAGTTTAATTGCTTCTTTCTTAGGCTCATCAAGTGGTGTTCCATAGATAAGGTTATCGCCCGCCAACCAGCCAATGCACTCGTCACCATTCCACATCGCCATCATGATGTTCCATCCGATACCAACCTGCTCCTTACCGAAATATAAAGGTACATTTTCTTTTACAATGAGTTCGTTCTTCTTGGTGAGCGCCTCTTCCATAAACATTGTTTTTGGCATTTCCTGGCAGAACTTTGAGCGGTCGACGACGTTACCTTGAGGATCAGTTCCCCATGTCCCCCACATCTTGTGGGTTTCCATATCGCAAAGGAATATTCCCATCCTGTCGACCTGGAGTTTGTCTCTGCCAAGTTCAACCGCAATCCGGCATAGTGAGTGAATGGTGGTTGCCTTAGTAAAGCGAAGTGAAATCTCGTGGAGGTTTTTTAGGTAAGTGAGTTGAGAAGAGAGAGTATGATTATCCAGAGCGAGATCTAATTCGCTCTTTCTATTAGTGACATTCTGCTGATTCAGCCTATGCGCTAGGACTTTACACTTTAGGTGTTCATCCGTATTCGCCTGCAACCAAGAAAAGTCTTCAGGAGACAAAGAGCGATCACGGGAAGTCGTTTCTGATTCCACTAGTAAATACCCCAACTTCTCCTCTCTCTTACATAAGGGAATGACCGCATGTTCCCAAAGTTGGTTCTCTTGCTCCCAGTCTCCGTTAAAGGGCAATTCAGAAATAAAAGAAAATTGGTGCTGATACTTATTGGCGAGCGCCTCCCAATCGATATAATAACCACTATATTCCTCAGAGGGTTTGAAAACGGGATAGAAGTTAAAAACATCCTGTGTCTGACTTGCGGCAAGCCTTAGTTCGTCATCAACCCAGATAAAAAGTGCGATGTTTCTGATTCCATTTCGACTAACCAATCGACTGAATATATCTTCACACCATTTGTCCAGTGCGCTACACACATCTTCGGCTATACCACTAACCCGCACTTCAGCACTATCCATTCGCTAAACCGTAACATCCTTTTACCGAACGGATATTCTGTCACTAATGTCGAATTAGGTTTCTTTGTTACATCAAGTTTGCGAACGAAGTTGCCATTTCTGTTTCATTTCGACGACTTAGCTCTCAGTTTATGCCACTAGGTATCTTCAACTGCAATACACCTTTAATATGTGATGACTTGGTTTTAAGGCGGTGAATCCGTATAGTGTGGCGGTTCACAATCTGAGACCAGGCTAATGTTTCAAGACAATCCATTACTAGCGCAGCTAAAGCAGCAAATTAAAGAGAGCATTCCTAAGAAAGAAGGCTCTATCAAAGCAACCGAAAAAGGTTTCGGCTTCCTTGAAGTTGATAGTAAAACCAGCTACTTCATCCCACCTGCGTACATGAAAAAAGTCATGCATGGTGACAAAGTCGTCGCGCTTATCCGTACCGAAAAAGAAAAAGAAGTGGCTGAGCCAGACGAACTAATTGAACAGTCGGTTGATCGTTTTATTGGCCGAGTGAAAATGATTCGCGATAAGCTGAATGTGGTTCCTGACAGCCCTCAGCTTAAAGATGCTATCCGTGCTAAAACCAAGAAAGGCCTTAGCCACGACGCGCTGTCTGAAGGCGACTGGGTTGTAGCAAACCTTATCCACCACCCTTTGAAAGGTGACAACAATTTCTTTTGTGAAATCAGCGAAAAAATCACGGACTCAAACGACAAAATTGCACCTTGGTGGGTAACGTTGGCGAAACATAACCTACCAAATCAGGAACCAGCGCCACAACCAAGCTGGCAAATGCTTGATGAGTCGTTGGTTCGTGAAGATTTGACGCACCTACCGTTTATCACAATCGACAGCGAATCCACCGAAGATATGGACGATGCGTTGCACACGGTAGCAAATAAAGACGGTACATTCGAACTGACTATTGCCATCGCTGACCCAACAGCTTATGTAGCTCAAGGTACAAGCCTGGACAAAGAAGCCCGTGAGCGTGGTTTCACCATTTACCTGCCAGGCCGAAACATTCCGATGCTACCTCGCGAACTGAGTGACGACCTGTGCTCCCTCCGTGAAGAGGAGGTTCGCCCTGCACTTTGCTGTCGTGTTACCATATTAGCCGATGGCTCTATTGCCGAAGATGCTCACTTTTACTCAGCTACCATCAAGTCTCAGGGCCGTTTGGCTTACGATAACGTATCAGAACTGTTAGAAACTGGGTCATGCAGCAAATGGCAACCAACTGAAACTATTGCTGAACAAGTCAACGCCTTGCACAGCCTAGCCAAAGCGCGTATGACGTGGCGTGAAACCAATGCAGTGACTTTCCCTGACCGTCCTGACTACCGTTTCGAGCTAAGCAAAGACAACGATGTTGTCGCGATTCATGTGGACCCTCGCCGTATCGCGAACCGCATGGTTGAAGAAGCAATGATTACAGCAAACATCTGTGCTGGCCGCGCCCTTCGCGAACACTTTGGTTTTGGTGTATTCAACACCCACGCTGGCTTCTCTCCAGAGAAAATGGCTGACGCGGTTGAATTGATAAACAATAACGGTGGCAATGTTTCGGCAGAACAACTTGAGACTATCGAAGGTTTTAGCGCACTACGTCGTTGGTTGAACGAGCAGGAAACCACTTACCTTGATAACCGTATTCGTAAATATCAGTCTTACAGCGAAATTGGTAATACCCCGGCCCCACACTTCGCAATGGGTCTCGATGTTTACGCAACTTGGACATCACCAATCCGTAAATACGGCGATATGGTTAACCATCGCCTTCTCAAAGCTATAATCCGTGGTGAAGATGCCGCACAAACTCCGGACGAAATGATCGGTGAGGAGTTAGCTCTACACCGCAGACACCATCGTATGGCCGAGCGTGATGTCGCTGACTGGTTGTATGTTCAGCTACTGAAAGGCAGCGTCGCTGAGAAAACAACTTTCACTGCAGAGATCTTTGACATTAACCGTGCTGGCATGCGTGTGCGCCTACTGGAAAACGGGGCGATGGCGTTTATCCCTGCGTCGCTTATTGTCGATAACAAGAAGCGTATTGAATGCAATGGCGATATTGGGACCATCTCGGTAGATGGCGTTAAAGCATTCCAATTGGGCGATACCATTGAAGTTGTTTTGTCTGATGTTAAAGAACCTACCCGTTCGATTGTTGGTAAACCGACCAGAGAATTTGCAGTGATTGCAGAAAAAACCGAAGAAATGGTAGAGAATAGCAAGTAACCTCTGACACAATGAACAAAGCCAGACTGATGTCTGGCTTTGTTGTTTTTGGCCAACACAGGCTATTTTGTTCTTTGCTTGGACAATAAAAAACCCGGTCCATAGAAGCCGGGTATAGGTTACTATTCTGACTTTTCACGCAGCAAGCGAATGTAAAGTCCAGCTATGCAGTAACGCCAAATTTGGACCAATCATTAGGTTGTCGGCGGCCAAACCAATTCCTTATGATTGCCTGCGTCCAATGATTTGCCTTTCAGCAAACGTTATTGTTATGAAAGAAATTCTACCAAGTAATGTTTAAAATCAACTGAACAACTGAGTTAATGTATAGTGCTCAATCGCTCATTAATTTGTTTTTCGTCGCAATTTGGCTCCCCATAGGGGTTCATCACAACCTCAATGGTGACAATACTCACATAAATAAGAACCAGTTGTAAAGCTTTTGTCAACAACCACATTAAATGCATTCATAAAAATCATTCAAATCCATTGGGTTACTAGTAAATGTAGTAATAAAAACTCACTGCTGAAAAGATTTCTAGACAATATTTCGCCGCTTTTCGTGTATTTCTTTCTAGGTACTCTGTATGCGGATTAAAGCGTTGTAACTTTTCATTTGTATTAACAACAGAATTAATGTTCCTTTGCATAAACTCTAGCCACGTAAGTATTTTTCATTAATTTCAATTAGTTGTGATAAGTGTGTTGCTCTTTCTAACCCCGTAAAACCCTTCGTAAACTGCCCCAATTCATGCCCCTTTTTGAAAAAGTGTCCCATTTTTAGAGGTGGAACGGGAAGGTAATCGGAGATAATAAAAAGGCCTGCAGTTTCACAACGACAGGCCCTTAGTTCAGATTCTGCAAAGCTTGATTTCCTATCTCATGATTTACTCTTTGATGTTCGGGCCTTCATTCACCTTCATCAAAGCCACTAACTTCAATATGGTCTGTCGAACCCATATCTTCGTATCGTCTGAAAGCTCCGTCCCTCCACTAACATCAAATCTAGTTCACTGCATATGCTCTCCGTTCCGCGAACTTGGTCGTCGGATTGTTGGAAAGTGCATCGATGTGGGTGAAAACAAGGTAATTCTCTTCCTTCACTTCCGGACAGCCTAACGGGCAAAACGGTGAGTAGATATCAGCAGAAACTGAGGTGGAAAATAGAGTTAGCGCTGCGAGCTTGGTGGCGAATTCATTTGAGCATCTCTGTCTAGTTTGATGAACACTTACAGTCGCACTTCTCATCCTCGATGTTAGTGAAAGATAAGACCTCTGTGGCAAAAATCACGGGACCTTTATCGATTATTGCCTACTATGTCAATAGGAAATGTGAGCGAGATTTCACACTCATAGTCTATGTGAATGCCTGTACTCTTTACTGGACATACATAATTCACTAGTTACAATTTCGATACTATAACGAACGCTGTTTTAAATTTTTTTGGTACTCATCATGAAACACTTTATTGTTTTACTGGTTTCTTTACTTGCATCATTTCCATCATTGGCTCAGCAACACCAGATTGGTTTGGGGCTTGGGGGCGCTGATCTTGATGGTCGTGACAGCGATGTGGGTTTTGCAGCACAGTTTAATTACTCCTATCAGTTTCAGCCCAACTTTGCGGCTGAAATTGGACACATTGGCGCTTCTGGCATCGCCAGTTCTACGGTCTCTTTATTATTGGGTGAAACAACAGAAACCATCGACTTTTCTAATACTTACTTAGGGATGAGAGCGAACCATTACTTATTGAGCTTTGTTAATGCATATGCCATGGGTGGTGCAACATACTCAGAAGTGGAAAAGTCCATTGAAGTTAAAAAAACTGGTGCTAAAACGACTGATACGTCTGATGGCCTTGGAGGTTACATAGGCGCAGGTTTAGAATTGGTTGCCTTCGATAGCATCGGTTTTGGGCTAGAGTATCGAAGGTTCTTTATGCATGATAACTACAAGTCCAATGGTGTCCTGTTGATGGCAAATATAAAGTTTTAACGCCTAAATTATCTTTGGGTCAATTTGCCCACTGCTTTTTACGTAAGCCGGGTCGACCGGCTTATTTTCTGTTGTTCTTTTTTGCCTTTTTCCTCGACTCATTAAGCTGGCTGAGACTATAAGTTGACGCGCTTTTCAAAAGTGTAGAACTTAAATTTTCACCACTTTTTAGTGATAAAATTGCAGATAAAAATTTTGCTCAAAAAAACCTTTACTTCAACAAGGGGGCTCATTTTGGTAAGGTGATATGAATTTCTCATAGCACTCCCGACACAGCCACGTGTTACCACCGCAACAATAGCCAACTCCTGACTCTTCGCTATTAGAAGCAAAAATCTCCCAATAGCAAATCAAACAATGCTCATGATCATCATGCTTCATATACTACACCTGAGAAGGCACCCCACGATCACAACGCCAGTCAATCTCGCTAAATCCTGCATCTTCAGGTCGTTTGTGTATATAAAGATAAAAAAACCGCAACACCAGAGTAGCGTGCGGCTGGATATGCGGAAGTATCCCAGGACTCGATTCTTAAAATGGTTTACTACGGCGTAGCTTTTGAATTTCTCTTTCTACTTCTGCTCGAGTAAGTCCAACGTCTTGTAAAAATCGCTCATCATCCAGGTTTTTGGATAGCTCCTGAATTAAAAAGTGCTTTCGGTTGAAGTACCACATTGCATGCACTAACTTTGCAAGTAGACCTTCTCGGTATGCGGCTCTAGCTAGGCTTTTCCAGCCTTCATTTATGAAATCATTGTTATTCGTTTTGACCACCATATCTTCTCTCCCCTAGTACCGTTTTTGCTCCCCCTATTGACAGTTCAATATTTAATCAATTTAATTATTAAGAAAAGCCAATCTTTTTTACTTGATACTTCAAAGGAGCTGAAGTAATGACAAACTTCGACATAGACCAACTCCGCACTTTGATCGCGATAGCTGATTGCGGGAATTTCGCTGCAGCCGCAGACAGCGTCCATAGAACACAATCTGCAGTGAGTATGCAGATGAAAAAGCTGGAAGAATTGGCAGGTGTCGCCATCTTCCAAAAGCAAGGAAGACGACACGTATTAACTTCTCATGGTTTAACCTTGGTTAGCTATGCCAGACAAATACTCAACTTGAATGATCAGGCAATTTCCCATTTTCACAGCCCAGACATGAATGGCATGGTCAAATTTGGGGTTTGTGATGATTACGTGAACCTTATTTTCCGCCAGGTTTTGAACGGTTTTACTGAGCGCTATCCAAACCTTCAGCTGTCGGTGCAAAGCAACAGTAGTCAACGTCTCTTAAAACAGGTTCAAGATGGTCGACTTGACATGGCTTTAGTTAATATTCACGATGAGAGTTACCCTGTCACACAGCTATCTACAGTAAGACTTGTGTGGGCCAAATCACGTCATGTTAGCTACTGCAAGGACAAGCCACTGCCAGTTGCCATAGAAAGTGATTGTCGTTGGGGTCGTTTAGCATTGGAACTACTGAATCGGGCAAATATTTCGCATCAGGTTGTGTTGACTGCAGCAGACTTCCACGGGCTTAATGCTGCCATTGAATCTGGCATGGCAGTTTCTCTTATCGCGGCGTGTTCAGTCACAGACAAAATGGATTTGCTTGAGCGAATAAACTGTCACTCTCTAGAAACCGCCATCGCGAATGGGTTAGCCATCAAGCCAGGAGCAAATGAGCCCGCAGTGCTTGCCTTAGCTGATTACATTACAGAATGGTATGTGCGTAGGAATCAAACCGCTGCATAGAGTTCCAGGCTTGAGATTTCTGTAACACCACGGATATTTCACTATTGCGTAGCAAATTCTCTGTCAATAAACTCAATATACCCAAACAACCTGAAGATGCTGGGGTATAGATATCAAGCGTTGTTTTCTTAAAGTGCATTCCAGCGGGAGGCGCTTTGTCACTCCAGCCCAACAATTCGATGGAAACGATAATGCCGGGAAATTGGATTCTCTTTACCGTTTTGTTTTCCAGCCTCCTTTTGGTTGGCTGTGAATCTCCGAAATCTGACGACGACGCTGATTACTCTTCGCATTATGAAACCAATCGCCCTGGCACACTTGGCCTCCCCAATTCCCAATTTGGAATATCAAAATACCAAGCACTGTTTGCCTATTTCGACGAATGGAAAGGCACGCCATATCGATATGGTGGTGCTTCGAAACACGGGATAGACTGTTCAGCTTTTACCCAACAAGCGTTTCTTGCCGTTTACGAACACTCTCTACCTAGAACCACGAGACAACAAATCAAGGTTGGAGACAAAATTACTCTCGCAACCGCCGGCCATGGAGACCTCATTTTCTTTAAAACAGGAGCCAGCAGGTACCACGTCGGTATTTATATTGGTGAGGACGAGTTTATGCATGCATCTTCCTCCAAGGGTGTCACCATCTCCCGGATCGACAATCCTTATTGGTCAAAAAGGGTAATCGACGTTCGTCGCTATCCCCTGCAATAGCTACCACGGAATAACGCTTCCATCATGATGATACAATTTTCCCGTTCCTTCCGGCGACATACTCTCGAAAACGGAAACAATTCGCTCTGCCGTTAAATCGGGGCTATAAAGTTTGTCTTTCGGCCAGTTCTGAATAAAAGGATCTGACAACCCACTCGGTGTAGTTCCTGGGTGCATGGCAATCACTGAAGAGTTCGCGGCTCGCCTCCCCCATTCTATAGAAAGATTTTTAATGAACATGTTGAGCGCCGCTTTGGACATTCGGTAGCTGTACCATCCTCCTAATCCGTTATCTTCAATGCTACCGACTTTTGCACTCAGAGATAGCCAACGGAGATTTGATTGCCGTGTAACTATGCTATTCAATGCCTGGGCCACATGAATGTGGCTTATTACATTGACTCGCATTGAAAGGTTGAGCCAATCAGCGCTGAGTTGTTTGAGATTCTTCTCTGGTCCACGAACCTCATCATGCAGAAATCCGACACAATGGATCACACCGGCAAGATTTTCAGCTCGCTCAGCTAACCACTGCTCCATCACTTCCACACTTTCCGGCTCAGTCATGGCAATATTGAGATGATTGAGAGAGGAACCTTGACCGCGGCTGATTGTCAGGATCTCGTACCCGGCTATTTTTAGTTGTTTGGTAACGGCATTACCTATGGTTCCGTGTGAGCCAGCCACCAATACGCTCTTTTGCATCCTTCCCTCACTCGACGTTCTGCTAGAATCTAACTTACTGATTTTAAAATTATCATTACCGATTTCTGATCTTTTTTGATCCGTGTCCGTATTGGGTTTCGCACATTAAACCTCATAAGAGATATATGACTAATAAAACAATTGTGATCACTGGTGCAGGGCAGCGAATTGGATTAGCGCTTGCTAACCATTTCTGTTCGAAAGGTTTTAGCGTTATCGCGTCTTATCGTTCAGAAAAACCTGGCGTATCGGCACTAAGAGAGCTCGGGGTAACCTGCATACAGGCTGATTTCTCTTCTGACACTGCAATTCATCAATTTGCCCGCGATATTGCAGAGCACAATGTTGAGATTCGCGCATTGATTCATAATGCATCAGACTGGAATGCGGAAAACAAAACCGATGACTACGCTGCGCTATTAAATGACATGATGCAGATACACGTTAAAGCACCTTATTTACTCAATCTTGCGTTGTCGCCATTTATGGCGTCTGATTCAGCAGCCCAGTCGGACATTATCCACTTCACAGACTATGTCGTGCGTAAAGGTAGCGACAAACATATTGCATACTCAGCCAGTAAAGCAGCGTTAGACAATATGACCCTATCCTTCGCAAAAAAACTCGCACCTGGAGTCAAAGTTAACAGCATCGCCCCAGCCCTGATTATGTTTAATGAAGGGGACGATGAAGCATATAAAAAGAAAGCCCTATCTAAATCACTTATGGCTATCGCGCCCGGCGAACAAGAAGTTGTCAACGCCGTAGAATTCATTATGAACAGTAATTATATGACCGGCCAAAGCATCAATCTAGATGGCGGTCGAGCACTCAAATAAGAACGGAGGCTGTGCTATGCAAAATGCCATTATCAAAATTACAAATCTTCGCCTGCGTACCTACATTGGTTTTAACCCTGAAGAGCAACAGAAGAAACAGGATGTCGTGCTTAACATTGAAATACATTACCCTGGCGATAAAGCGTGTATGAACGACAATGTTGAAGAGGCTTTGAATTACAAAGTGATCACCAAATCGATCATTGATCATGTCGAAAATGGTCGCTTTCTGTTGTTAGAGAAATTAGTTTCCAGCGTGCTGGATATCTCTCGTTCTCACCATTGGGTGACCTATGCCAATGTAACCATCGACAAGCCTCACGCTCTGCGTTTTGCCGACTCAGTCTCACTCAGTTTGAGCTGGCAGCAAGAAGACTAATTGGCCCTAATTTAAAGAGTTCCATCAAGATTTTCGAATAAGTCGTTCAGTTGTATCCGGTTCACCTACATTTAATGATGATTATAATTCTCATTAACTTATTACATTGGACACGAACGGAAGATGGAACAACCCACGCAATACAATGCGGTTTTACGCGCCATCCACTGGTTGACAGCACTGGTCGTTGTTGGCTTGTTTGCAGTAGGCCTTTGGATGGTCGATCTCACCTACTACAGCAGTTGGTACAAAACCGCTCCTTACTGGCATAAATCCGTCGGCATTCTTCTCGCGGTATTGACTGTATTCAGAGTATTGTGGCGCAGTTTTAAGGGCGCACCGCAGATCGAGGGAAATCGCCTGGAAAGAACTGCTGCGCACTCGGCTCACCGCCTCATCTATATTTTGTTGTTCGTTATATTCACGTCTGGCTATCTGATCTCGACATCTGATGGTCGCGCAATAGAGGTATTTAACTGGTTTGAAGTCCCGGCTCTCGGAGAGCTCTTCACTAACCAGTCAGATATTGCTGGCGCGATTCACTACTACGCTGCCTTCACATTGATTGGCTTGGCCATTCTTCATGCGGCTGCGGCACTAAAGCACCACTTTATTGATAAAGACAATACGTTACGGAAAATGATTGGAGACAAATCGCTATGAAAAAAACACTTGTTGCTCTGGGATTCGCTGCGGTAACCATGTTGCCGGCGATGGCTACTGCGGATGATTACGTGATCGACACCAGTGGTGCTCACGCGTCAATTAACTTCAAAGTTCCACATCTCGGCTACAGTTTCATCAAAGGTCGTTTCAACAACTTTGACGGTGAGTTTTCCTACGACCCAGCAGACGTTACAGCTTCCACAGTGGCAGTAAACATCGATACTACCAGTCTGGATTCAAACCATGCTGAGCGTGATAAGCACCTGCGCAGTGGAGATTTTATTAATGCATCCAAGTTTTCTTCTGCCACCTTTAAGAGCACGTCAGTAGAAGACAACGGCGACGGCTCAATCACCATCAATGGTGACCTGACACTGCATGGTAAAACCAACCCTATTTCAATTGCAGCTAATTTCATTGGCGCAGGTAATGATCCTTGGGGTGGCTATCGCGCAGGTTTTGAAGGCACAACTCGCCTAGAGCTTAAAGACTACGACATCGCCGTAATGGGGCCTTCAAGCTACGTTGACCTTGAATTGCACGTGGAAGGCATTCGTAAGTAATTTTCCGGCAATTTGTCTCAACAAAAGTGGTAGGTTAAACCTGCCATTTTTTTGTTCAACAAAGCACAAAAATAACGAATAACAACTCTGATCAGCATGCCCTCATAGATCTGACTTCGATCACATAAATGGTGTGCTTCAACGCGTAGAGTGTGGAGCTTGTTTCCGGTTGTTTGGGGGAATCATGTTCAACCCTATCCTGTTTAGACACCAATTACATAAAATGCCTGAACTCTCTGGTTTTGAAGAGAAAACCGCAAAGTTAATCGCCGATACGCTGCGGAGCTTCGGCTACGATCCTCAGGTAAAAATTGGTGGTCATGGGATAGCATTAACCCTAGAAAGCGGCATACCGGGCCCTCACCTTTTATTTCGCGCTGACACCGATGCCCTTCCCATAGATGAAGTCGCCACACACTCCCATTGTTCGAATGCTAAGGGCATCATGCACGCATGCGGTCACGACGGTCATTCAGCGAGTTTGATGGCGTTAGCCTATCGTTTGTCTATGTCATCCCTACAAAGAGGAAAGATCACTCTTATTTTTCAACCTTCGGAAGAAAACGGCCAGGGCGCACGGGCAATGTTAGATGACGAAAGCTGGTCTATGGATAAAATCGATTATGCGTTTGGCTATCACAATGTTCCAGGCCACCCTCTTGGACAAGTTCTTTGCCGTGAAAACACATTCGCTTGCGCGTCTGCCGGTGTTTCTATCACTTTAAAGGGCAAGACCGCTCATGCCGCTTACCCTGAAACGGCAGTGAACCCGACGCGTGCTCTGAGAGAGTTAATGCTAGATATTGAGCGATTGCCTCAAAATATGCCCAGCAGCTTTTCTTTAGCGACCATTGTTCATGTCAATATGGGGCACCCTGCCTTTGGAACAACACCTGCGGAAGCTGCCTTGATGGCGACGGTGAGAAGCGACAGCAACAAGTGTTTTCATTCACTGTGCTCTGACGTTGAAGAAATGGCAACGCGATACGCAGAAAGAGATGGACTAAGACTAAATATCGAATGGTTTGACAAGTTCAATGCGATTATCAACCACAGTGAAGCCAACATGCTATTAAAACAAGCTTGTAAGGGGTTAGGCTTCGATTACAACGATCTTGAAAATCCGATGCGTTGGTCTGAAGATTTTTCTGAGTATTCCCGTATTTGGCCTTCAGCATTCTTCGGACTCGGAAGTGGTATTGAGCATCCTCCATTGCACGATTCACGCTACGATTTTCCTGATGCATTAATCGATGTCTCCTGCAAAATCTTCGAACAAATCGTCAGAGACATGAACGGACTGAAAACCACAGATTTTATCGAAGCCATTTAATCCAGGTGTCATAACACCAAAAAGCGAGGTCAGAGCCTCGCTTTGCTATTGTTTTTGTTGCTTAAAGCTCGCCGCGCAACTCAATCAGTTTTTGCTTGATTGCCCGTGCTTTTTCTTCTGTTAGGTCATACTTCCACATTACCAGAATCGCCAGCAGTGCTGTAGACGCGGGAATAATGATATCCGCTAAGCGAAGGTTCGTGATGGTTTCAACAGACTGCGCACCTGCACCTGGGTCGAAGCCAACTACTTTCAATACCAAACCCCCTAGGATAAGTGCCAGCGCCTGACCAATTTTCACCATTAGCCAGTAGATTGCACCAAATGTTCCTTCTTTACGTGGCATGCCGTTATCCAACTCATCCATGTCACAGACGTCAGCCGTCATACTCATCATCAGAGTAAACAGGCCGCCAATACCGAAAGACATCAATGGGATTGGCATAAAGATCATCCAAGGGTTGCTTGGGTCAAAGCCCCACCACTTCAGGCCATATCCAACAATGGAAATCGTGGTAGAGATGATAAAGGCATTACGCTTACCCCATTTGTTCGCCATCCAAGTAATTACCGGAATAACAACAAACGCAGTGACAATGGCACTAACCGTAGAGAACCATGCAGGCCAGGTACCCGTTGCACCGTAGTCACCACCAAACATGTGGAACACGATGATAAAGAAGCTGAAAGATGCAACGAGCTGGAATCCATTGAAAACCAGGAATGTCGCACCGCAAAGGCGTACAAAAGGCTTGTTCCTGAAGACTTGCTTAATGCCTTTAAATACTTCCTTCAGGTTAGAGAAAATCGTTTTAAAGGAAATCTCTGCGCGGTTACCCATGTCAGAAGCATCAATGCCTTTACAAAACAGTCCAGGAAGGATACCCAAGGTGATACACGCACCTGCCACAAACAATGACAATTGTTGAACACCCTCTGCTTGGCTGCTGAATAAGTCAGGGTCTGCAATCAATACCCAGAACCAGGGTACAATCATCCAAGCTACCTGACCCATCGTATTTGCAAAAGCCATCAGGCGTGTGCGCTCGTTGTAATCAGAGGTCATTTCATAACCCAGACCGACGAACGGCGTTGCAAACATAGTGTTACCAATGGTGAAGATCAAAGAGAAAATAAGGAAATACCAAAAGTTGTACTCTTGTGATGCTTCAGGATCGAGTTGCCAAAGCATGGCAAATAACACGCCACTCAAGATTGCACCAACGACAATATAAGGACGTCGTCTACCCCAACGTGATTTGGTGTTGTCAGTGATAAAACCCATGATTGGGTCAGTGATGGCATCGAACAACCTTGGAAGACCACCTAACAGACCTGCTAGGAAAGGATCCATGCCGAAAGCGGTAATAAGGAAGAAGGAGAAAACCCCCAAAGCACCAGGAAGAAGGTTAAGCGTCAGCGTACCTGCGCCATAAGCCCCTTTCTGTATAACTGGAACGCTCTCCCTTGCGTCGTGAAGCTCACCTGCTGTTGTTTCTACGTGTTGTGACATAGCAAAATGTTAACCATATGTGAAATCCGTGTTGAGATATTACCTAGCTCTGCTAAAACACAGCAAATCGAGCATATACGATATATATCTCTATAAATTCATTTTGAAAGCGCTTTCTTTGGTTGCAAATAACGATGATGAAAAATACTGTTGGAAAGGTCTTTAATTACAGATTGATCGCGCGATTATGTGCTGAATGTATGTCAAACCGCCCTATTTTTCAGTTACGCAGTTAGCAAGCGATTTTTTATGAAATTAAAAGTAAACATTCTCATAAAGTAGGCTATTAGCGATACAGAGAAGCTTTGAAACCGTTTGTTTAATGCTGGCAAAAAGACAAATAAAAACCGCCAAAGTCACAAAAACTTTGGCGGTTTCACGAAGTCTGAAGGAGTTAGCTAAGCTTACTTCTTGGCAGCTCTACGCTCTTGAACAGCATCTGCCAGAGTATTTAACACTTTCTCAGTGTCATCCCAGCCGATACATGCATCGGTGATGCTTTGGCCATAAGTTGGTGCCTTACCATCAACCAGATCCTGACGCCCTTCTACAAGATGGCTTTCAATCATCACACCGAAGATTGCATCATTGCCGCCAGCAATCTGGTTTGCAACGTCTTCACCCACTACTACCTGGCGCTTGTATTGCTTACTGCTATTCGCATGGCTAAAGTCGATCATTAGCTTATTACGCAACTTAGCGGAATCCAGTTGCTCTGTGATTGCAGCAACATGTTCTGCTGAATAGTTTGGCTCTTTACCACCGCGCAAAATAATGTGGCAATCTTCATTACCTGCAGTTTCGACAATCGCGGAATGCCCGTATTTTGTTACTGACAAGAAATGGTGAGGAGACTCGGCTGAGCTAATCGCATCTGTCGCGATTTTAATGTTGCCATCAGTGCCGTTTTTGAAACCTACCGGGCAAGACAGACCTGACGCCAGCTCACGGTGAACCTGAGATTCAGTGGTACGCGCACCAATCGCGCCCCAGCTGATCAGATCGCCCATGTACTGTGGTGTGATCATATCTAGGAATTCTCCCGCAGTCGGCAGACCCATATCAGTGATATCCAATAGCAGTTTACGTCCCATACGCAGGCCATCATTCAGCTTAAAGCTGTTGTCTAGGTAAGGGTCATTGATCAGACCTTTCCAACCCACTGTTGTACGCGGTTTCTCGAAGTATACGCGCATTACGATTTCTAATTTGTCACTCAGTTTGTCACGAATAACTTTTAGTTTCTTGCCGTATTCAACTGCCGCTTCTGGGTCATGAATTGAACAAGGACCGATGATAACGAGAAGGCGATCGTCCTTATCGTTCAGAATATTGTGAATGGCCTGACGAGCGTTAAACACCGTTTCAGACGCATTTTCAGTCGCAGGAAACTTCTCCAGCACCGCTACCGGTGGTAGAAGCTCTTTTATTTTACTAATTCGGACATCGTCTGTTTGATGGAAGCTCATTCATTCACCCTTGCTACATTCTTCACACCGACCTTCACTGGTTCAGTGCGTATTCCTTAATTATTTGTAGTTAACTTATCGCCATTCCAAAAAGAGTGCAAACCTATTTTTACGCTTTTATGGATATTTTTATAACACTTAAAGATTGAATATTTTAGAATTAAGTGCTAGCAATTAACTTTCTGCCGTGTTTTGAAAGAGGAGAGCAAGATCCAGATGCTCTTCCAGCGCATCCGCTAGTGCATCAATGCTATGTTGTTTTTCTTTTATTAAATCAATACCTTTTTCACCATTTAGTCCTGCCCATTCGAGAATGAGTGCTAACGCCTGTGGATGATCGAACAAACCATGCCAGTATGTCCCAAAAACATTGTTATCCGTATTGATAAGGCCATTATCACCCTCACCACAGGCGACAGGGTTCACACCTTTTGATGTGGTTACACCCATATGAATCTCATATCCTGTGACTTCACTCACCTTCCCATTCAGATGAAGCTGCCCTGACTTCTTCGTCAGGACTTTCTCTTTTTCAATCACAGTAGTGGCTTCAAGATAACCTAGTCCAGCGGCATCCAGTTGATTGCCTTCCAGTCCTAACGGGTCATAGATGTGTTTACCTAGCATCTGGTAACCCCCACAAATACCGACGACTTTTCCGCCATATCTTAGGTGCTTTTGAATCTGTGCGCCCCAGCCAAACTCTCTTAGACTGGTTAGGTCTGAAATTACACTTTTACTGCCCGGCACTACAATCAAATCACACGGAGGAATGGGTTTTCCTGGCGCAACATATTGCAAGTTAACCTGTGGATGGGCTCGTAATGCATCGAAGTCAGTGTGATTGCTAATACGCGGCAGAACGGGAACAGCAACATTCAGGACGTTTTTACTGGGATCAATATTTTCCTGTTTGGTGTCGATTGCATCTTCAGCATCAAGCATCAAACCCTGAAGATATGGAACAACGCCGAGGACCCGCTTCCCTGTTTTTTCTTCAAGCCAATCCAGCCCAGGCTCCAGAAGGCTGACATCCCCGCGAAAACGGTTAATGACGAAGCCAACTACTCGATCCCGCTCTGATTGGGATAGACAATCCAAAGTTCCAACCAAATGCGCGAATACACCTCCCCTGTCTATATCGGCAACAATAATCACCGGAACGTCAGCCTCTTCTGCAAATCCCATATTCGCAATGTCGTTTTCACGCAAGTTGACCTCAGCAGGACTGCCCGCTCCCTCGATAAGCACACAGTCATATTCTGAGATCAGTCTTTCGAATGATTCCAACACAGGCGTCATTGCAAACGTTTTGTAAGATTGGAAGCCAATGGTATTCATGGCATCGACTGCCTTTCCTTGCACAATAACCTGTGCCGCACAGTCCGTACTTGGCTTTAACAAAATAGGGTTCATGTGAACCGTGGGCTCAATTCCACAGGCAAATGCCTGAAACGCTTGTGCGCGACCAATCTCTCCACCGTCTTCTGTCACTGCGCTATTGAGCGCCATATTTTGTGGTTTGAAGGGGGCAACTTTCACGCCACGACGCGAAAGAACGCGGCAGAGACCCGCAACAACAACGCTTTTACCAGCGTCAGACGCAGTGCCCTGTACCATGAGGGCTTTGGAGGTAGATAGCATGGATGAATCCGAAAGGTGTGAAGTCTAGATATGAAAAGTAAAGATATCATAGTGATTACAAAAAAATGCTAACACAATCGTTTAGCGACAAATTCTTTGTAATCGCGGTCAAAGTTATTTGCATCGTCACTAAAGTTTTCGCACAGGTAGCCATACACTTTGAACTATGTTGCAAAAAACGCTTGCTGCAAGGAATGCTGTGAATAATTCAAAAAAAACGCTAGTAATCAAAGCGGTTCTCACCGCACTGGCACTGACTTCGACAGCCTCAATGGCGACCAATTTTAATTACACTAATTTAGAAGTCGGTTTTACATCTAATCCTTCTGGCCTTGCTGGGACAGGAAGGCTTGCTTTTATGGATGGTGCACATTTTATAGTAAACGCCAGCAGCCAGTTTCAAGGCGACTGGGTCGTTTCTGGTGGTGCAGGCTTCCATGCTCCAATTAATGGTTTCGTTGATGTGCTCGGAGATGCGAGAGTCTATTCAGTGAAATTCCCTGAAGATGAAAAACACGACTGGGGTGAGCTTGCTTATGGCGTGAACGTAGGTGTTAAAGCTTGGATACTTCCGCAAATTGAAGCCAACCTTTTAGTTGGCCAAGTCGCCTTTGACTCAGATGATACCCGTTCGGTAGTCGAGTTAGGCGGACGATTTCATTCAACGGATATTTTGTCTATAGGTGCTACCTACAGGGCGAATGGCCTCTATAAAGAACAATTCTATTTTGATGTGTTATTCAACTTCTAATTTGAGGCATCCGGTATGTCAAAGCGGGCTTGATGCCCGTTTTCCATTTTTGATGACCGAGCACGCTTTATTCAATGATAGAGACTAGAGAGCGCGCTTCACTGGGTGTAAAACCAAAATAGCGTTTAAACTCTCGGCTAAACTGAGATGGACTGCTGTATCCCACTTCATAACAAACTTCTGAAACTTTATACCCTGAAGACAACAAAGAGCGCGCTTTGTGTAACCTTAATGATTTTACATAATTCATCGGCGAGACCATCGTCACCTGCTTAAAGTGCTCGTGCAAAGTCGATGCACTCATTCCCGCCACGCTGGCGATCTCCTCAATCGCCAAATTTCGCTCAAAGTTTTGCTCAATATAGTGAACAACTGGAGCAATTCGGTTCGCACCCGCATGATTAGTCACGCAGTTACGTAACAACCCACCACACGGCCCTTTCAACACCTCGTAATAAAGCTCCCTGAATATCGAAGGCGAAAGTATGTCTCTATCCATAGGTGCTTCCAGTAAACCCAACAACCGAGTGATAACGTTTTGAATCGCCGGGGTCATTGTCGTCGATTGAGTAAAGTCGCGCTGCGGATGGGATGATGCATCTTGTTGCCAGGGGGACATTTCCATCATCAATTGGCCAACCATTTGCTGGTCAATAGCCAGGCTGAAACCCACATATGGACGCTCTTTGCTTACACCCAAAAGACTCGCCTCGACCGGGCGCGTAACAGAATTGATCAAGTAAGAGTCTTCGCCGTAGACAAACGCTTGCTTACCCGTCGATACACATTTCTCTGCTTGCAGGACAAAGCAAATTGATGGTTGAAGAACAATCGGCATCAAATCTACTTTCTCGATGCTGGCATAAAGCTTCAAACCCGGAATATCAGAGGGGTGTATACACTCCCCGTTCACTTTTCCAAATACCTGCTTGGCTAGCGAAGAGGCAAATTCCATTTGTTAACATTTCCCTGAACATTATCTACGTGCCGTAGGATTATGATACGAAACACGCACGGAGAATGATACACATCATAAACTCCGGAGTATTAGGCAAGAGTTCTGGAACATCTCTATAACATTAGCCATAGATTGAATACATAGTAAATAAGGACTAACGACCACAGTTATGTGCGTCAGGGCTAAATACGCTGCCGTTCTATGTACGAAAGGAGACTACTATGAGCGTATCCGTGAATATTAACGGACAGGACCTTGAGCTCGATGTACCAGCGGACACCCCATTACTCTGGGCCATTCGTGACAACCTCAACTTAACAGGCACTAAGTTTGGATGCGGTGTCGCACAATGTGGCGCGTGTACTGTTCATATGGGTGGTCAACCCATTCGTTCTTGTGTCACCCCAGTCTCTGCCGTTGCAGGGCAGAAAATCACCACCATTGAAGGTATTGAGTCAAAGGCTTCCAAAGCCGTTCAAGCCGCATGGGAAGAGATACAAGTCCCGCAATGTGGATACTGCCAATCAGGCCAGATCATGGCTGCCAGCGCACTACTTGCCAGCAATCCATCCCCTACCGACGCAGACATTGATGCAGCCATGAACGGAAACATTTGCCGCTGTGCGGCCTATGTCCGTATTCGTGAAGCCATCAAGCAAGCAGCCACTGAACTGAGACAGGGATAGAACCATGCGCGATTTTCTGAACAGTTATGTGCCTGAAGAGGCTTTCCTCAAAAATACTAAACAGGCGGGAACCAGTCGCCGTAACTTCATCAAACTCATTTCAACAGCCGGTGCTGGCTTAACCTTAGGCGTTCACCTCCCTTCTGTTGCTGCCGGTGCCAGTGAAACAGCGGGTAAGGCTTTTGAACCCAACGCTTTTGTGCAGGTCGGTTCAGATGACACTGTCACCATCATGATTAAGCACTTGGACATGGGCCAAGGCGTAACTACGGGCTTGGCAACCATTGCTGCCGACGAACTCGATGCAGATTGGAGTAAAGTCACCACAGAGGCTGCTCCTGCAAACGCCAACGAATATAACAACCTTCTGTTTGGCCCAGTGCAAGGCACAGGCGGCAGTACCGCTATCGCAAACTCCTTCATGCAGCTCCGCATGGCAGGCGCAAAAGCCAAAGCAATGCTGGTGAACGCTGTTGCCAAAGTGTGGGAAGTCCCTGCTGCAGAAATCATGGCGAGCAACAGCACCCTCTCCCATTCTGGTGCGGGAAAATCAGCCAGCTATGGTGAGATGGCCGAACTTGCAGCACTCCAATCAGTGCCTTCTGATGATCAAGTGGTCCTAAAAACGCCGGACCAATTCACTATCATCGGTAAAACAGGAACTGCCCGAAAAGATACAGGCAAAAGCAACGGCACTGCGACCTTCACACAGGACGTACAACTAGAGGGCATGCTGACCGCGTTAGTGGCTCATCCACCAGCATTTGGTGCAAAAGTCGTTTCGTTTGATGCCACTGCTGCGAAACGATCGCCCGGTGTTGTCGATGTTGTCCAAATCCCGGCAGGTATTGCTGTTGTTGCAAAAGACTTCTGGAGCGCCAAAACGGGACGCGACAAATTGTCTATTGAGTGGGATCGCTCTGCGTTCACAAAGAACACTGAACAGCTGAAAACTGAATACACAGCGCTTGCCCAAACACCCGGCCTTCCGGCCCGCAACGATGGTGAAGCCAGTAAAGTTCTCGATAGCGCCGAAAACGTTGTCGAAGCCACTTACTATTTCCCCTACCTTTCCCATTCACCGATGGAACCCATGAACTGTGTGGTTTTGGTTGGAGATGGCAAAGCCGAGCTTTGGTACGGCGCACAGATTCAAACGATCGATCAGTTTGCTGTTGCCACGTTACTTGGTATCAAGCCAGAGAACGTAACCATCAACACCTTGTTTGCGGGAGGTAGTTTCGGACGTCGAGCTAACCCACAGGCAGACTACGTTGTTGAAGCGACAATGATTGCCAAAACGCGGCCCGGTGTGCCCGTCAAACTGGTTTGGACACGTGAAGATGACATGCGTGCGGGTTACTACCGCCCCATGTATATTCACAAAATCCGTGGCGCAGTCGACGATGAAGGCAACATCTCGGCATGGGAACAACGTATTGTCGGGCAATCAATCGCTGCCGGAACTGCATTCGAGAGCTTTATGATCAAAGACGGTATCGATTCATCTTCAGTTGAAGGAGCTTCCACTCTGCCTTATACCATCCCCAACCTAGCTATTGAACTACATACCGTTCAACAACCTGTTCCTGTTTTGTGGTGGCGCTCTGTAGGACACACCCATACTGCGTATTCGACAGAAACGTTCTTTGATGAACTGTCGCACAAAGCAGGTAAAGATCCTGTAGAGATGCGCCGCGCTCTATTGAAAAACCACCCTCGTCATCTTGATGTTCTGAATTTGGCAGTTGAAAAGTCAGACTGGGGTAAGCCACTGCCACAAGGCAAAGGGCGCGGTGTCGCGGTTCATGAATCATTCCGTACGTTTGTCGCTCAGATTGTCGAGGTGACTGTCGAGAATGGTCAGATCACGGTTGATAAGGTCGTTTGTGCCGTTGATTGCGGTGTTGCCATCAATCCAGACATCATAAAAACCCAGGTGCAAGGGGGTATCGGCTTTGGCCTGTCACCCGCGCTTGTCAGTGAAATCACGCTGCAGGATGGTGCCACAGTACAGTCAAACTTCCACGATTATCTGGTACTTAGAGAAATGCAGATGCCAGAAATCGAGGTGCATATTGTGCCATCTGCAGAAGCACCAACCGGTGTGGGCGAACCCGGCACGCCACCTATCGCACCAGCAGTCGCAAATGCGGTGTTTGCGGCAACAGGCCAGCGACTACACAATTTACCAATGAAACTTTCCTAATCTCAGCGTCATGAAGGAGGGGGAATGGCAAACCACCTACATCATTTACTGAAAGAGTGGTTTCCGGAAAGAGACAATGCCGAGTGGGTACTCGGTACTGTTTATGAAACGGAAGGACCTTGTTACCGAAAAGCCGGTGCAATGATGCTTTTTAGTAGCCTGGGTCAACAACTCGGTATGCTAAGCGGAGGATGTTTGGAATCAGACATTCAGCGACATGCAAAAAAGGTGATAATGACAGGTGAAGCCTGCACTCTGACTTATGACAGCCAGGATGAAGACGATTTGTCTTTCCAACTTGGTATTGGCTGTGGCGGCACCGTTCATATTATGCTGCAGCCAATCCACGCGGGTAATGGCTACTTAAGCCTCGATGTTATTCATGCTCAGTTGAAACAAAGAAGATCTGGCTTCTACTATCAGCGTATTGTTATGAGCGGCACTGAAATAGAAGCGAACTATATCCCCTCAGAGAGGATTCACCAGCTAGAGGCTGATAAAAACACCATTGGCGAACGACTTGATGAAGGTGGCCAGCGCTGGCTGAAAACCTTCATTCAACCACCTATTCACCTTCTCGTTTGTGGTGGAGGGTTTGATGCTAGGCCGATAGTCTGCCTTGCTCATCAATTAGGTTGGCGAGTCACGCTTTGGGACCCCCGCCCAGCAAATGCAAGACGCGATTACTTTCAATCTGCGCATCACATCCTGCGAGGGGAAATAGAGACATTGGGGTGTTTCTGCAACGAAAAGAATGTCGATGCTGCCGTAGTGATGACGCACAGTATTTCTCTCGACGCCTCCGTGTTGAAATCGCTCACGGATACGCGTTTACGTTATCTAGCCCTGCTGGGCCCAACACATAGAAAAGAAGACGTGCTGCAAACCGCAGAGTTACAGGAATCACAATTACCGTGTAAACTTGCAGGGCCAGCAGGGTTGCAGTTGGGCGCAGCATTGCCTGAAGGGATTGGACTTTCTATTCTGTCAGAATGTATGGCGGCGCTTCATAACTCAAACGCCAAATCTTTCAGTGGAATAGTATAAGAATGATAAAACTTGCCGCAGTGATACTCGCTGCAGGTCGCGCTTCCCGTTTTCAAGAATGCAAAGCGCTGGCCGAAATCAACGGCTCTCCAATCATCAGCTTTCCCATCAACGCTGCGTTTACTGTCACTCAAGACATATTCATTGCAACAGGCTTTTGGCACAAAGAGCTCGAAGCCGCGTGTAAAGAAAACCATTGGCCAGCCAAAACCCTCTATATTGGTAACTGGAAAGAAGGTATTGGTAGCGTCATTTCCTCCGTGACTGAGAAGTTAGAGAGTGACTATAGCGCCATTTTGTTTATGCTCGCCGACCAGCCTGCTATCAGCACTGATAACATCGAACTGCTTTGGAAAGTCTTTAAAGAGCACATCAACGACGCGGTTTGTTGCGAGTATCATGACACCGTAGGTGCCCCCGCGATCGCCTCAAAAACTATGTTTGAAGAGTTAAAAACCTTGAAAGGTGATGAAGGTGCCAAACACCTATTGAACAATGGCAAGCACATGGTGAACGTGGTTGCCATTGATCAGTGCAATATAGATATCGATACTCAGGAAGACTTAGACAACTATATTCATTATCTGAATCATATGGCTTCGCTGTGGTAATGGCGCCAGTTGAAGTTATCAGACTACCACTTCTGCTGTATCGCTTTAGCCGCAGACATGCCTTTCAATGCTACTGGTGCTGAAATCAACGTCGTTGCTATCAATAGCGAGACAGGTACCGCAGTGACAACGATAAAAGACTGCAGTGCTGCCAAACCACCGTTCCCTGCAGTCAGTAATACTGCCGCCACCAAACCCAGCATTACTGCCCAAAACAGTCTCTGGTATTTAGAAGGTGTAGCGTCTTCTGATGTCACAACAGCAATGGAATATGCCATGGAGTCACCTGTCGTTGCTACAAATGTTGTGGTGAGAAGCAAGAAAGCTGGCACCAGAATAATTTGTAGTGGTAGTTGCTGAAGCGTCGCAATCAAAATACCAGGTAACCCAGCGCCAGCCATAGGGCCTGAAATTGCGCCCGGATTGGTCAGCTCAAAGAAAATACCTGTACCGCCCAGTGTAGTGAACCAGAAGTTGGTGACGAGCGGTGACCCCACTGCTACGGCCAGGATTAGTACACGAATACTTCTACCTCGGGATATCTTGGCAATAAAAATCGCCATCATTGGCGCAAAACCAATAAACCATCCCCAGAAGAACCAAGTCCAGTTAGTCATCCAAACTGCTTTTTCTGTGCCTAAGCTCATCGCCGAAAAATGCTCAATATAACTACCAAATGCAGTCACAAATGAACCAAAGATGAACGAAGTTGGGCCCAATGTCAGAACAAGCAAAAGTAATGCTAACGCGCCAATTACATTAATTTTCGAAAGCCACTGAAGTCCTTTGTCCATTCCCGTAAATGCGGAAAGTGAGTAAACTGCTACCACTCCCAATAGGATAAGTACCTGCGAGCTAAGGGTATTATCGATACCAAACAAAACCTCAATACTGAAACCTAACTGGCTTGCTAAAAAGCCGATTGGCCCAATCGTGCCCGCTGCTACACCAATAATTGAACATGCATCAACAACCGCGCCAAACCAATGGTTTTCAAACCGCTCTCCAAACACGGGATATAGTAGCGCACGAGGTCTTAGCTTGAGCCCTTTTTCGTAATGCGCGTACATCAAAACAATTGTCGCCAGTGTGCCTAAAACCGACCAAGCCAAGAACCCCCAGTGGAGAAAACTTTGACTCAACGCTGCGGTCACTGCAGCTTCTGTGTACTGTCCAACGCCAGAATAGGAAGGAGAAGGCGAAAGGAAATGATACACAGGTTCAGCGGCAGACCAAAACACGCCTCCACCTGCGAGCAATGTACACATGATCATCGATACCCAGCGAAACGCACTGATATCCGGTTTGCTTTGATGGCCAAGTTTTAGTTTTCCGTAAGGAGAAATAGCAATGACAAGAGCCAATGCAAGATTTGCCACCATTAAACATTGCCAGAATGCGCCGAACTCTTCTGCTGCGAATCCAAACATCTGATTGATAGTCTGGGAGAAAAGCGACATATCGATCATAGCCGCTAAAAGGAACAAAGAAAAAAAGCTAATGGTTAGGGTAGATACCAGCTTTTCAGCTTTAAAAAGAGAAGTAAAAGTCATTGTACTCTCACATTGTGTGTGAGGGGCGGCACCTTAGCAAAGTAATAATGTGATATCCATCACTTTTATTTGAGGTCTAATAATTTTTACTACAATCGGTCATATTAAAATTCGTCAATATAGATCATATACCTTTGTTTCTAAAAGACTTAGTACCATTCAAGCTCACGAAGAATCTTATCAACTCTAAACATAGTCAAGACAGCAAAAGTTTATATGATCAACGTTGTCAGTCATTTGGAAAGTTATGGGTCAGAATTAACGACGAAAAATTCAAATTTCGGACATAAAAAAGCCTGAATAATCAGGCTTTTTCTTCGGTTTTTTTCTTTGAACTGGTGTGAGCTTCGACAATCTGTTTGTGAAGCGAGGTTGCTGCTCGCAATAACCTTGGGTGAATTTGAACTTTGTTTCCTTCCACAAGCGTCTTGTTGTAATTGATCACGGACGCTGTTAAACAGGCAGCCACTTTTATTTGGTTCAGCTTATGCGCGTACATCGCTGTCTTGATTGCGATAAACGCACGCTGGTCATTCTTTTTATAGTTCTGAACTGCGAATCGTTCGAATCGCTGAAAATCCTTGTGATACGACTGGTGAATACGGTTAACGTGCTTGTCATAATACTCGCGGTATTTTCCATAGCTACCAGAGCGATTCGCTTGCATGAGCTTCTTTACCCAATCTGTCGACTTGAGTTTTTCTTTCTTAAACAAGCCAGTTAGCCATGCAAACATTTATCTCTCCTACTACTCATCACGAGCCATCTACTCAACCAGAATATCTAATCTGCTCGTGAAAATTATGCTATTGCCTATATCTAAAGAGGAATTTTGCGACTCATCATGCAAGAGGCCGCCCTGAAGCGTTGCGCGCGAACATCACTTTGGTCACGCACCGCTATATTGCGGACCTTGAATAACTGCGATGTTAGGCAAACGCCCGGAGATTCTACTTTAATTTGCGACAGAAACGTCATAGAAATTAATAAAAATTCTTGTGCTCTTGGGCTAAATCTCCCTTGGTGATGCTGACGCCCTTTAGCTGAGCGAATACCACATCACCAAACGATAGCCCAAGGTCATCGATGGCCCATCGGGTTATATTTGCCAGCAATCTCTGGTTACCAACCCGTAACACAACCTGACAATAATCCGGTTCATTGTCTCCGAGTTCTGAACGACAAACTTCCTCAACAACCGCTGGCAGAATGTTTCGAATGCTAGTGTCGGAAGGACGGGATTTCACAATAGAAATATCGTTGGCAAAAATACGAAGGCGAAGCATGGAGCCTTCCACATCCTCCACTCTAGTCACCCAGACAGTTTCTCCCTCCAGATCCAGTTGCGCCATACCATAAATTGGGTGATAACCAACTAACTTTGCCGTCACCAGGGCGCTTTGCTCCTTCGCAGACAGCCAAGGGCGCATCGGTGCCGATCCCCAAACATCATGAAGTGGGCCATTCGCCACCGTCTTCCCTTCATTTAGAATCAGCATGTTGTCGGCGATCTGTAGGATTTCATCTAAGCTGTGGCTGACATAAAGCACTGGCACACTCAAAGATGTGGTAAGACGGAGTAAATACTGAATCAATTCTTGCCGACGCGGACCATCAAGAGAAGCCGTAGGCTCATCCATGATTAACAACTCTGGGTCTGAGAGCAAGGCTCGACCGATGGCTACACGCTGCTTCTCTCCGCCTGAAAGCGCAGAAGGATATCGCTCAAGAAGGTGTTCTATGCCAAGCAATTGAGTGATTTCGTCGAACTGATCTTTATCCTCTCTGCGCTGTCCGTATTTAAGGTTCTTTTCAACTGACATGTGTGGGAAAAGCCTCGCTTCCTGAAAAACATAGCCAATCCGGCGATGTTCAGGAGCAAGGTTGATATTTTCAATACTGTCGAACAGTACCTTTTCGCCCAAGGCAATTCTCCCTGCATCAGGCTTCACCAAACCACTCACCGCATTGATAAGTGAGGTTTTCCCCGCGCCAGAACGCCCAAAAACCGCAGTAATGCCTGACGAAGGAATGGTTTCATCCACACTGAGCTGAAAAGGGGAAAGGTCAATGTTAAGCGTCAGTGTAATCATTACGTTCCCATTTTCCTTTTCATTCTACGGCTAAGCCACTCAGAAGCGAATAAAGACAGCAAAGCAATAACAATGGAGATAGCACATAGGCGTGCCACGCTCTCTTCAGCGCCCGGCGTTTCCAGGAAGGCAAACATTGCCAACGGGATTGTCTGAGTTTCTCCCGGAATATTCGAAACGAAAGTGATCGTCGCACCAAACTCACCTAAACTACGGGCGAAGGATAAAACAAGTCCAGACAAAATACCTGACGCTATTAAAGGCAAGGTGATCGTAAAAAAAACACGCCACGGAGAAGCGCCTAATGTGCGCGCCGCCTGTTCGAGCTTTTGATCGACAAGTTCGATAGAAAGTCTTACCGCGCGAACCAGCAATGGAAACGCCACGACGGCAGAAGCCAAAGCCGCACCCTTCCAACTAAAGGAAAATGACACACCAAAAGTCTCATAGAGCCAACTTCCGACTACACCACGACGTCCCATTAACACAAGCAAAAGGTAACCAATGACGACGGGAGGAAGCACCAAAGGAAGATGGATAAATCCATCCAGCAACGACTTACCGGCAAACTCCTTTCTCGCCAGTAACCAGGCGGTAGCGACACCAAGCGGCAAGCTTGCAGCAACGGCCACAAAGGATATTTTCAGGCTGAGTGCCAGCGCTTCCCATTCAACAGGTGTGAGTAACATCAGTTTTTATTGCTCTTTTTTCATTTGCATCACCACAAACCCGTTGCTGGCGACAATCTTTGTTGCGACATCTGAATCCATAAAGCGGAAAAATTGTTCAGCATTTTTGTTTGCTCCTTTGGTTAGAGCCTTAGGAAATACAATCGGCGAATGCGCGCTATCAGGGATCTTAGCAGTCACCTTTACGCGTGATGATGCTTTGGCATCGGAAAAATAAACAATTCCGAGCGGAGCTTCGCCCCGCTCCACCAGAGCCAGCGTCGCTCTTACACTATTAGATAATGCCAATTTGTTCTTTACACTGCCCCACAGACCCATCGTTTCCAGTGATTCTTTGGCATAAATGCCGGCAGGGACATGTCCGGGATCGGATATAGCCAGCCTACTTTTACCAATCACTTCAATTAAGGTTTTATCATCCAAAGCCGGCAGGGTTCGAACATCTTTCCCTGAAACAAATACCAGTTGGTTTTCCAACCAAGGCATCACGGTATTCTCTTCTATCACACCCTGTTCTACCGAGTAATCCATCCACTTTTCGTTGGCCGAAATGTAAATGTCAGCGGGTGCACCGTATGCGAGTTGACGAGCCAGAGCAGAGGAAGAGGCGTAAGACACAGTTACTTTATTCCCGGTCTTTCTTTGATACACTTCCACGATTTCATTTAGCGCTGTTGTCATCGATGATGCCGCAAACACCAGAACATCTTCACGCGCAGAGACAGATGAAGAAAACCCAAGTATGACAAAGAAAAAAGCGAGAAGAATGCGATGCATACAACCTCTGACCGAGACTACACAGAAAGGCAGTATCATAGCAACGAATCTATCAAGACGGGAATTCAATGCGAGATGTTAGAATTTGCTTGGTGAGAAAGTGAGCTAAAGAGGCGTAGAACTTACGCCTCTGTGTTAATAGTGATGCTATAGCGATTATTGCCTGCTTGCATCATATAGAGAATCTGCTGTCCCATTGAGTGATGGGAGATAAGGTAATTACCTTGTGGAAACTCAGCGTCTTCCGGACCAACGAGAACAATAGTGTAATGTTCAACAAGGCGGTCATCTTTAGTAGTGCCGTTTCCCTCTCCTTCATTCACTGCTTCAACCAACACATCGTATTCGTTTTCTGCACCATCTATCAGTTGAACGGTTTGTCCTGCTAACTTGGAGATATTATCCCAAGACAATACATTCATTTTCTCTCTCCCGACATCCGTATTAGTAGTTGTGTTGCGTCCTGATTTGATTGTTATATTTATTCACAAATAGGCATGATTAAAGTGTAGCCAGCGGCGGGTCGAGATACTGATTTTAAATAGAAATTTCTGACAGTTGCCCCACTTTTGCTGTGTAATTTTCAATAAAACGAGGATTTGAATGGGAAGTTGGGAAGCTTGGAATGGCTTTGGAACCAGAAACGCCGGATGGCGTTTCTGGTATCTTTGCGATTAACGCAGTTTTGATGGACGCGTCTTTTGCGTTTTACTTTGATGGTAAAACCACAGGCGTCTTGCTTTATTACTCATAGAGAACACCTCTTTTTTTATTCAGGTTAAAATGGGCTGACCTTGTTGAATGAAGGTGAGCATGCATTACATTCCTGAGTGTTTAAAATACACTTCGTCCGCAGTTGCCAATTTATTGGCTGACTCCCCTTATTTGTTTACCTCAAGGAGCACAATTCTTAAGAATGAATGATTTATTCTTAGATGCAGGATGAAGCTGTATGATATGACAGCGGAAATTGAGAAAAATTTCATAACTCATCACAACGAAAGTATTTTTATTACATACAGTTTCAAGTTTCAAGAGATTCCGAACGCACACATGCTTTACCAAACACAGTTTTGCACCACAACAGTACACCTGCGTGTTATATCGTCAATACTCTCCAAGCCACGTCATTCGTGCGTTTCAGAGTGCACAGATATCGAATATTACGCTAAACTCCCTCTTGGTCTGTTGACCTTACAAATCACAAAAAAATGAGTAGCGAACATGTCGCACGAAGAAATTGAAGTAGAAGCACTGGGTGTAGAAGTTTCATCACAGCCGGTTGAGTTGTACAAAATACTCAAAATTGCGAATGCCGTTAGCGGTGGTGGTGAAGCAAAAATAGCCATTACAGATGGCTATGTCATTGTTAACGGTGAAGTAGAAACACGTAAGCGCTGCAAAATTTATGATGGTGATGTGATTGCTTTCAATGAAGAGTATTACGTATTAATTTGCGATACGCCACCAACACTGACTAAGCCAAAGCCGAAAAAACAAAAGCTGGATAAAAAGCCCTCGGCAAAACAACTTCAGAAGCCAACGGGTAAAGCATCCGTAGCAAAACCAGCTAAAACAGCAAAAGAAAGATCCAAGCCGCAAACCGAAAAGCGAGCGCCGAATGGCAGGCGACATATCTCTTTCTAAGCTTTGTCCAAACGAAAAAAAGCCACCTAAACGGTGGCTTTTTGCTTAACTCTAAAGGTTGAAAATCGAATACTGTGGTGTTGTCGTAGATATTTCATGCCCTACCATGCTCACTATGTTGAGCTCCCTAGCCTCGTGCATATGCAACCCATGGGCTTTGTGGTTTGTAAGGTCTTTTTCAGGTTTAGTGTATTTCTACACGGGTGTAACAGTCCAAATTGTTATGCAACCCAAATTCGTCGCCAGCGCTCTTTTGCCTAGCGAACTAAAGCTCAAAGCTCATCCTCATTCGTCTAAATTTTTGGGTGCAATTTGAGTATAGATAAGCTTTAGAAACGGTCTACATTGCAATTCTGTGATTGTGATCAGGTTTCCGCTTTCGACAATATCAGTCTTTTGGGGTGATTTTACGGCAGGAATTATGCTTTAAAGCCGCACCACACAAGGCCTGAAAGACATCTTTAGAAATTCTCTGTCCCTATTATCTGAAATTAATAAAGAAATTTCACGATCCCACTCACAACCAAAAATCAGCAGGCGTATAATGCCCACTCTGTAGTTAGCGCATGGATGTTAGATTGACAGCTTTCCACTCTCCTTTTCGATTTATACCTACAGCCCAAGCATCCCTTGCGATGGCATTTTTTGGGCTGGGTGTTGCTTGGTCTCTCTATCATCCTATTACCGGACATCTGACCAGACCGATTCTCTCTACTATCGGCATTTTGCTGATTGGTCCTGTCTGGTTGAAATACATCTTAGAGCCAAAGCGTTTCTTTCAAGATCTCCGTGACCCTCTATACGGCAGTCTGATGGCGCCAATGACCATGTCGCTGTTACTCATGGCAGATTTTCTGGCAGAGGTGAATGTGAGTGTGGCAGCTGTGGTGTGGTATCCAGCGATGGGTATGCACATTTTTATGATGTGTTTTTTCTTTTTTCATCAGCTCAAAGCTTTCGAAAAGTGCAACATATACCCAAGTTGGTTTCTCTACCCAGTTGGGTTAATCAGCAGTACGCTTGCAGGCCCTAAACTGGGTTTTGATAACGAATCTGCTCTGCTCGCTCACATCTGTATTGGCGCTTACTTCTGCATGCTACCATTTGTGCTTTATCGGCTCTGCTTTTTGGGAAGCCTACCGAGAAACTCTCACCCAGTATTAGCGATTATGGCAGCGCCGGTGAACCTTGCTCTCACGGCATATCTCGTGAACATGCCAACACCTGACCCTATCCTGGCCGGTGCGCTTGCTGGTGTGGGAATCATGATGACTCTGTTCGTCTATCTCTGTTATGTCGATCTACTCAAAGAACCATTCCAGCCGACGCTGGCTGCGCTGACCTTTCCTTCTGTCATCAGTGCCGTGGCTATGGAGAGATTGATTCTATGGCTGGGCAAGGACTTCCCCCATTGGACTTGGCTGGAACGCTTAGGCTTGGTTGAATTGACGGTAGCAACTCTTCTGGTGAGCTGGGTCAGTTTTTGTTATTTCCGGCATTACGGGTTCGGTAAGTAATTCAATTGCTTCTAAGCGGGCTAATACCCAAACACCCTGAAGATGCAGGATTCAGCGAGCTTGACTGGCGTTGTGATCGCGGCGTTCCTTTGCAGGTGTAGTCACCTCCATCAAAAAGGAACAACAAAGAACACGGCGTCAGTCAACTCGCCCGAAGGGAGGGCCTCAATGCGCCCACTCCTTCGTTAAATACCAAGAAAACACAATAACTATTTCTCGTCAAAATTTGCCTCTAATTAAACGCATTGATGACCTCTTAATGCTCGTATCTTCAGGGTGTTTGGGTATTTAAACCCGCTTTTTTTAGCATTCCTTCCGTTTCGAGGAAATGAATCACCTCCGCCAGCCCCACCCCTTCTTTAAGGTTTGAAAACACATAAGGCTTCACCGGGCGCATTCTTTTGGTGTCCGAATCCATCACGTCGAGGTTCGCGCCAACGTAGGGTGCCAAGTCGATTTTGTTGATCACCAGTAGGTCAGACCGTGTAATGCCCGGCCCGCCTTTACGTGGGATTTTCTCACCTTCCGCCACGTCAATTACGTAGATCGTTAAATCAGCCAGTTCAGGGCTGAACGTCGCACTTAGGTTATCGCCACCACTTTCGATAAACACCAAATCCAGATCTTTGTGAAGCTTTGCCAATCCCTCAACTGCTTCAAGGTTCATTGATGCATCTTCGCGAATCGCAGTGTGCGGACAACCGCCGGTTTCTACCCCAACAATACGTTCTGCAGGCAAGGCCTCGGCCTCGGTTAGAATGCGCTGATCTTCACGGGTATAAATATCATTCGTGACGACGGCCACCGAATAGATATCGCGCATGGCTTTACATAACACTTCCAAAAGCGCTGTTTTTCCTGACCCAACCGGGCCACCTACACCGACTCTTAGCGGTTGTTTGTAATCCATCTTCATTCTCCTTATGAGCGGAATAGCCGCGTGTATTGTGTTTCATGGCAGCTCGACGCAATGGCCTGTGCAGGTGCAAAGGAGCCGACTTGTTCGTCAGCGATAAAACGCGACGCCTCGACGACTTCCTGCAATGCATAAGACACTTCCATCAACACACGCTGCCCCGCTGTTTGTCCTAAAGGAACCATTTTCACGCCAGCAACGACACAGTTTTCAAGCCAGCTCCAGGCGTAACCGTGGCAAAGGGCTTCTTCTTCGATGCCCCATTTCATGCCGGCATACGCGAAGCCAGCGACCTGACTTTTCGCCAAAATCTGACCCAACGGGCCGTCCCCCTGAATCAAATGAAGTTGCTGCATCAGTTTCAACATGGTGCGGCCGCGTTGAAGCTCTTCCTTTCGTAATTCCATCGTTTCCCGGCTGGCATAAAGCCAATCACACCAATGGTTAGTAGAATCCATATCATCAGCTTTCAACGCACCGAAAACACGCCTAAGTACTGGCAACTCAAGTTGTTGCAAACTGTCTGTTGCCAAACTCACTAGCCAATTCTTTAATGCTATTTCATTTTTTACCCAGCCCGTCTCAATCGCCCACTCCAAGCCCTGAGAATAACTGAACGCCCCAACTGGCAAAGAAGGACTGATAAGCTGAAACAGACGGTAATGCGTGTTCATCTGGATTAGCCCACAAATGGTGTGACAAAAAGGCCTCCGAGTCCTAATGCGTAGGACAGCTTACGTACATCAATCAACTTACCGATTCGTATCCCCATGAGCAGAAGAGCACCAGCTCCGATAACGAACCCTGTTGCAAAGTAAGTGGAAACCAGATGACTGCCATGGGCGAATCCCGATGAAATCAGCAGTGCAAAGCCAATCGCACCAATCATGTTTGACGCCATGTTCAAAGACTCACTACGCAACCAAATTGCGCCAGATATAACCAACAATGCCCCCCACAAGAGTGGCGATAACATCGCGCCATTTACCAAGCTGACAGGCAGTAGCATCGCACCAAAGACGGCAACCATCACCGCAATGGCAGCGTTTCGTTTAGCTGTTTTTGTAGAGAACTGCGCGATGAAAACGCCTACTGCAAGCCAAAGCGCCAAATGAAGTATTCCAGTAAACGGATGGACGATACCATCAATAAACTGGTGCATGGCTACGTCTGAGTGATGGATATTTCCTTCATGTGCAAACGCAGGCGACACACCAGTCAAAAGCGGTAGGATAACCATAGATTTGATATTCATTTTATTACTCCCTGAATTGAAAATTAGTGATGGTGATGATGCCCAGATGAATGGCCGCCATAAGCGCCCGCTTCTGGCTCAAAAGGGGCCATTTCGACCACCACACGGCCTCCGAGTAATCCCACCATTTCGTCTAAAACGTGGTCATGCTGATAACGTACCCACCAATCACCCACTTGTAGCGGCACATGGCGGTTGCCCAAGTGGTATGCGAGTCTTGCCAATAAAACGCCATCATCAGCGTGTACGGTTGATACTTTTTCCTCTGCCGCGATAACACGAACTTGGTGGCCGCAGGTCGACACCAATACATCGCCACCCCGAAGCGTTTGCCCTCGAGGAAGAAATAGCCCAGCCTCACTGCCGTTGTCCAACGTGACGCGGATACGGCTTTTTATTCTTGAGTCGATACCCAAGTGGATTGTTGCCATCTCGGTGATATCACTTTCCCTGACATCCGATGCTTTGATGATTTCTGTAAACTCGATCATTCTTCACCTCAGAACAGAAAATAACGCTGCGCCATTGGCAATACGTCAGCAGGTTGACAAACCAGTAGTCGACCATCAGCGCGTACCTCATAGGTTTGAGGATCCACTTCGATCGTTGGCTGCCAATCGTTAAGCTTCATGTCTTTTTTGCGGATGTTTCTGCAGTTTTTCACCGCCACTGCACCACTCTTCAGATCCAGCATTTCCGGTACACCGTTATCAATCGACATCTGAGACATAAACAACAGCGAGCTCTGCGCTGGGCCAGCACCAAAAGAACCAAACATCGGGCGGTAATGCACAGGCTGAGGCGTTGGAATAGAGCCATTTGGATCGCCCATTGGCGCGGTAGCAATTAAGCCACCTTTGATCACCAGCGACGGTTTCACACCAAAGAAGGCAGGCTTCCAAAGTACCAAGTCCGCCAATTTGCCCTTTTCAATTGAGCCCACTTCATGGGCGACGCCATGAGTAATTGCCGGGTTGATGGTGTATTTCGCCACATAGCGTTTAATGCGCGCGTTATCGCTATAGCTGCTGTCGCCTTCCAACGCACCAAACTGCACTTTCATCTTGTGCGCGGTTTGCCAGGTACGAAGAATCACTTCACCAACTCGTCCCATCGCTTGCGAGTCCGACGAAATCATCGAAAACGCCCCCATGTCGTGGAGCATGTCTTCCGCCGCAATGGTTTCGCGACGAATACGGGATTCCGCGAACGCGATGTCTTCGGCTATTGAAGGTGAAAGGTGGTGACACACCATCAACATGTCAAGGTGTTCATCCACCGTGTTGACCGTGTAAGGACGTGTTGGATTAGTCGAAGACGGCAACACGTTAGCGAGTCCTGCCGCTTTGATGATGTCTGGTGCGTGACCACCACCCGCCCCCTCGGTGTGATAGGTATGAATAACGCGGTCGCCAATGGCATTCAGCGTCGATTCCACAAAGCCACACTCGTTGAGCGTATCAGTATGAATTGCAACCTGAGTATCGGTCACTTCCGCCACGCTCAAACAACAATCGATCGCTGCAGGTGTTGAGCCCCAGTCTTCGTGTAGTTTCAAACCACATGCGCCTGCGGCAACTTGCTCGTCCAGTGCATCCGGTAAGCTCGCATTTCCTTTACCCAGCAAACCGAAGTTCATCGGGAACGCATCCAACGATTCGAGCATGCGATGAATGTTCCAAGGCCCCGGCGTACAAGTTGTCGCATTGGTGCCCGTCGCTGGGCCAGTACCGCCACCAATCATGGTAGTGACGCCAGAGGTCAGCGCTTCATCGATTTGCTGCGGGCAGATAAAGTGGATGTGAGAATCGATGCCGCCCGCTGTTAGGATTTGGCCTTCTCCCGCCACCACTTCAGAACCCGGGCCAATGATGATATCAACGTTGTCCTGAATGTCCGGGTTACCGGCTTTACCAATACCTGCAATGCGACCGCCTTTTACGGCGACATCCGCTTTTACAATTCCCCAGTAATCGAGCACCACAACATTGGTGATCACCATGTCCGGTGTTTCGCTGCTCGGGCGCTGACTTTGACCCATACCGTCACGGATGGTTTTACCGCCGCCGAATTTCACTTCGTCGCCGTAAACCGTGAAGTCTTTTTCGACTTCCAACCAGAGTTCGGTGTCCGCCAAGCGCAAACAGTCCCCAGTTGTTGGGCCGAACATTTCGGCATAAGCGCTTCGGGATATTCTCTTACTCATCTCAATCATCCTTATCGCTGTTTGAAGCGCCATCTATCGGACCCATGCAGCGCCCTTGAAAGCCATACACTTCGCGAGAACCCGCGTAAGCCACTAGCTCTACCGAGCGGCTTTGACCGGGTTCGAAACGCACCGCCGTGCCTGAAGGAATATTGAGACGAAATCCTTTTGTCATGTTGCGATCAAAAACCAGCGCGTCATTCACTTCGAAAAAGTGATAGTGAGAGCCGACCTGAACAGGCCTGTCACCTGTGTTTGCTACATCAATAGAAACAGTCTGGCGACCTGCATTGAGTTCGATTTCCCCGTCTGCTGCGCGAATTTCACCCGGCGTGAAGGAACCTGTTTTTAGTTTCATTCTGGCCTCCTACACAATCGGGTCATGAACAGTGACGAGCTTAGTGCCATCAGGGAAAGTCGCTTCCACCTGCACGTCGTGGATCATCTCAGGCACCCCTTCCATCACGTCATTGACGGTCAGGATAGTGCGACCGTAATCCATCAACTCCGCCACGGTTCGACCGTCTCGCGCACCTTCCATAATGGCGGCACTGATCAAGGCGACAGATTCGGGATAGTTCAACTTCAAGCCGCGCTCTTTACGTCGTTCGGCAAGTAACGCAGCGGTAAATAGCAGCAGCTTGTCCTTTTCTCTCGGGGTTAACTCCATGTGTTGACTCCTCGCAGTTTTCGCGGTCAATACCGCTATAAATCAAGTACGCCAGATTCTGGGAACATCAGGGGTTGTGCCAGTCCAGTGTTTTCGAATTCTTAGCCAGCATTCCGTCAGAATGTGGAATAGGGTTTCTGTGTTTGATGCCAATGCCCGCAAAGCCAGCAAGCCATCGATATAGGTAATGCCGAGTTCAAGCTCATTCGGTTTATCCTGCTCAGCCCACCAGCTTTTAAGTAACTCGGATAAAGCTTCTGCATCGCCATACACGAACATCGAACCGACAACGGGATAGCCACGAAGCGCAGCAGCAGAGTGTTGTAAGGTGGTTGGATTGACGCGAAGGCGCTCGCAGAGAACGAGCTTGTCATCGATGGAAATCGTGGTTATTCCATCAATCACACCTTTATCAAAGGCTTGGTTGGAAACAGGTTGTCCCAAAGTCCAAATCTCCCAGCCCGCAAAGCGCGCATCAGAGGAAATTTGAATATCAGTGCGGGTAACAAGATGGGCATTCGGGAACGCAATATTTTCCAACGGCAGCCACTCAAGACGGCTGTCCTGACCCACTTTCAGCGATTGATTTAACGTTGCAACGCGACCGTCTGAGCGATAAAAACGGGTTGCGCCAGGAGTGGTAATCAATGCTTCTGCGCCGTCTTTGGCGTCGACAAACACATTCAGGCTATCGCCACCCACCACACCACCCGGCGGATGCAACAAATGGCCGTGGCATACGCCGCCTTCCGGATACAAAGCGCGCTGCACCGCTAAAGGGCCACGGTGCAGGCAATCACGCAATACCGTTCGGGTACCGTTGTGTTGATAGCTCAGGTGAAGCTCCGCTTCCCATCGGCCGTGAGACTGTGTGTTCAGGACATTGCTTTCATAAACATCAGAGAGCGTTTGTGCCATGCAATCACTCCTACACCGTCAGATACTGTCGAATCAGATCATCTGAAAGCTCGTCCATTTCTCCGCTAGCCACGCTTCTTCCGCGATCAAGCAAACAGAATCTGTCGCCGACTTTTCGTGCGAAAGGCAGCTTCTGCTCAACAAGAATGACAGTGAGACCCATCTCTTGATTGAGTTTGCAGATGATGTCACCAATTTCCTGGACGATGTTTGGCTGAATCCCTTCTGTCGGCTCATCCAAAAGCAACAGTTTGGGATCGATCACCAAAGCTCGGGCAATCGCCAATTGCTGTTGCTGACCACCAGATAAATCCCCGCCAAAGCGACGCTTCATTTCCGCCAGAACCGGGAACAACTCATAGATGTAATCCGGGATTTTCCTGTCGTTCTTAGGGCGAATGGGCAAGCCGATTTCCAGATTTTCCTCAACGGTTAATCGTGGAAAAATCTGACGTCCTTGAGGCACGTAACCTACACCGGCTCTTGGCCTGTCTTCCGCACGGCGTGGGGCAAGATCGTTACCCTCCATCAGAATCTGCCCGTTGTCGACTTTCAATAACCCCATGATGCTTTGCAGCAAAGTGGTTTTCCCCACACCATTGCGTCCCATCACCACGGTGCATTGTCCTTTTGGCGCTTCAATAGAAAGATCCCAGAGTGTCTGACTCTCTCCGTAACGCTGATTTAATCCATTTACTGTCAGCATTAAGCTCTCTCCTATTGACCCAAATACACTTCGCGAACACGCTGGTCGTCCTGAATCGATTTCATCGATCCTTCTGCCAGCACATGTCCTTGGTGAAGCACGGTCACTGTCGACGCAATGCTGCGCACAAAATCCATGTCGTGTTCAACCACCATGATCGAATGCTCGCCCGCCAGAGAAAGCAGCAATTCGGCGGTACGATCCATCTCCTGATGCGTCATGCCCGCCACAGGTTCGTCCACCAGCAAAAGCTTAGGTTTCTGTATTAACAGCATGCCGATTTCCAGCCACTGTTTTTGGCCATGGGAAAGCTTACCCGCCAACATTCTGGACTGCGTGTCTAAGCCTATTAGCTCCAGCACTCTTTCTATGTCGCATTTCTGCTCACCGGATAAAACAGCGCGGAACAGGTGCCATGTTGACTTCTCCCCCGCCATCGCAAGTTCGAGGTTTTCCCACACAGTTAGCGCTTCAAATACTGTCGGTTTCTGGAACTTACGGCCAATACCCGCATTGGCAATTTCCGCTTCATCCATCTTGAGCAGGTTCAATTGCTGGCCAAGCCAGACGTCGCCCACATCCGGTCTCGTCTTACCCGTGATGATGTCCATCATGGTGGTTTTACCCGCGCCATTTGGACCAATAATGCAGCGAAGCTCGCCTTCTTTTATGTACAGGTTCAAATCGTTAATCGCTTTGAAACCATCAAAAGATACCGACACGCCCTCGACGTACAGCAACATGCCGTTTTTCACGTCGACTTTTGGGTTGTATTGAGGCTTCAGGAAGCTGAATACCTGATCACGTCGGGTGATTTCATGCAGCAGCTCCGCCGTAGGATTGGTCTCAGGCAGTTGTTCTTTTTGGTGGTTCATGCCTTCGACCACCAAGGTTCTCGACATCATGCGTTTGCCTCCTTGCGAAACAGCCCACTTACGCCTTTTGGCAGATACAAGGTGGCGAGTACAAACAATGCACCCAACGCAAACAGCCACACTTCAGGAAATTCAACGGTGAACCAACTTTTCGCGTAGTTCACCAAAACGGCACCAATGACAGCACCGTAAAGGGTTGCACGACCACCGAGTGCCACCCAGACGACAATTTCAATCGAGTTCAGCGGCGCAAATTCACCCGGGTTGATAATGCCTACCTGAGGTACATACAGGGCACCGGCAACACCAGCGATGGCGGCAGAGAAGACAAACAACCAGAGCTTGCTATTCTCAACACGATACCCAACAAAGCGGGCTCGGGATTCCGCATCACGAACCGCGATCGTCAGTGCACCTAAACGGCTCACAACCACAGCACGGCACAGCAAATAAGCCAGCATTAGCGCGATCACGGTCGCCGTAAATAACCCAATTCGGGTGGCATCGCTCTGGAGACTAAAGCCGAGAATTTCTTTGAAATCCGTCAGGCCATTATTTCCGCCAAATCCCATTTCATTGCGGAAGAATGCCAGCATCAAAGCGAACGTCATCGCCTGCGTCATGATGGATAGATAAACGCCGGACACACGGGAGCGGAATGCCAGCCAGCCGAATACAAAGGCCAACAAACCCGGCACGGCGACCACCATCAAACAGGCGAACCAGAATTGGTCGAAGCCAAACCAGAACCACGGTAATTCCTGCCAGTTAAGGAACACCATAAAGTCCGGTAGCTCTGGATTACCGTAAACACCGCGATCACCAATCTGGCGCATCAGGTACATACCCATGGCATAACCGCCGAGTGCGAAGAATGCGCCGTGACCCAGACTCAAAATACCGAGATAGCCCCAAACCAAATCCACGGAAAGCGCGAGAATGGCGAAGCAGAGATATTTGCCGAGTAGAGAAACGGTATACGTTTCAAGATGAAAAATGCTGCCCGCTGGTACCACCAGATTCAGGATAGGTACCAGAAAACCAATGCCCAGCAGCACCACAATCATCATGACCGTTGAGCGGTCGAAAAGAGATTTAGAAACCATTTAGTTGTCCTCCGCCATGCGTCCACGTTGCGGGAACAAACCTTTAGGACGTTTCTGAATAAAGAGGATGATGAACACCAGAACGAGGATCTTCGCCAATACAGCGCCCGCCCAAGGTTCCAAGACTTTGTTGAACACGCCCAGACTCAAGCCTGCAGCCAGCGTTCCCCATAGGTTTCCAACACCCCCGAAGACCACCACCATGAAAGAGTCAATGATGTAAGCCTGACCCATGTTCGGCCCAACGTTGGTGAGCTGGGAAAGCGCCACGCCAGCTACACCGGCGATGCCTGAGCCCAAACCAAAGGTCGCCATGTCGACCCATTCTGAGCGCACACCCATCGCGCGCGCCATTGCACGGTTTTGCGACACGGCGCGAACCTGCAAGCCTAGTGGCGTGCGTTTCAAAATGAACAGGAGTGCAAAGAAGACCATTAGGCAGAACACCATGATGTACATACGGCTGGCCGTCAGCTCTAACATTGGAGTGACTTCAATCATGCCGCTCATAAAATCAGGCGTACTGACAGAGCGGTTAAGCGGCGAGAAGATGCTACGCACGGCTTGTTGCAGAATAAGGCTGATGCCGAAGGTCGCCAGTAGGGTTTCCAAGGGTCGGCCGTAAAGATGTCGAATCACCGAACGTTCAATCGCCATGCCTACCAAACCGGAAACCACAAAGGCGCACGGAATAGAAAGCAGCAGCGCCATGCCGGTTTGCGCAGGGAAAAGTTGCTGCAGCACATAGGTCGTATACGCACCGATCATGATCAACTCACCGTGCGCCATGTTAATCACGCCCATTACACCAAACGTGATAGTAAGGCCGATCCCCGCGAGTACCAATACCGAACCCAGACTCAAGCCGAAGTACAGGGTTTGGGCGGCATTTACTACACGCTGACTTTGTTCATATTCAGCAATCGCTTTATCCAGTGCCGCGATGGTTTCAACATCATCACTCTGAACTTTCGTTCTTGCTGCTAGCAACGTATCAAAGGCTTCAGGCAAACCAACATCAGACAGGAAAGTAATAGCTTCTTTGATCTGCTTTGGTTCGCTACGTTCTGCCACTTCGTAAACAGAAATCGCCGTCGATAGATACTTTTTAGTGACAGTGTCACTCTCATCATCACGTATAGAAACGATAGTTGGCAGTAAGGCGGCATCAAGCTCTCCAATCATACGCCTGGCTGCAGTTTGTCGGGTTTCTGTATCAGCGCTGGATAGTTCAGCTGTCGCCATAGCAGTCTTTATTTGACTGCGGATCTTGTTGTTGATGGTCACTGCACGGTACTGGCGTTTCTTTTCTACCGTCACGGTGTCACCAGAGAGGATATTGATCAGCTCACTACTTCTTGCCAATGGAGGCTCAGCAAGATACCAAATGGATTTGGCTTTCTTATCATAAACCACCTGCTTGTTAAGCAAGCCTTCAAGAAGTTGAATGCGGGAGATACTCGCTTGTTCTGACGACTCTGCTGACGCGATATAAGCAATCGCCACTTCTTTGTCATCAAACGATTTCCCCGCAAGCGCGCTTGCGGCTTGAGACATCTCCGAAATGTCGGCATTCGCCTGTGCTGTTATCAGCACGCTACTCATCAGAACGAGTAAACGGCACAACCACAGCAGGCGATTCATTGTTGCTGTCAAACGTTGCATGAATCGATCCTTCGAAAAGTCCTGCCAATGCGGTTCATATGTGCAAGGAGACGGCACCGCAAAGGCAGGTAAACTGGAAGTAATCTTCCGAGCGGGAGTCTCTTCGGACTCCCTACCCTGATTGATGAGGTTAAAACTTATTCAGCAACACCTGAGCACTGGCCCGTGGTGACATTGAAGCTGCCGCAAGACATTGGCTTCAGCCAGCTTGCAAACAGATCTTTTGACCCAGTGAGGTAATCAGACCAGGCATCACCCGCAACGACGTCTGGGGTTTCCCACACTGTCACGAACTGGCCGTCATCCTGAATCTCACCAATTAATACAGGTTTAGTGATGTGGTGGTTAGGCATCATGGTCGCGTAACCGCCAGTCAGGTTGGGTACAGTCACACCGATGATGGATTCCTGAACAGCTTCAGAATCTGTGGTGCCTGCTTTCTCAACCGCTTTCGCCCACATGTTGAAGCCAAGGTAAGTGGCTTCCATAGGGTCGTTAGTCACGCGCTTGTCGTCTTTGATGTAGGCATGCCACTGCTCAACGAACTCGTCGTTGGTGTCAGTTTCAACACTCATGAAGTAGTTCCATGCTGCGAGGTGACCCACCAGCGCAGAAGTGTCCATACCAGATAACTCTTCTTCACCAACCGAGAATGCAACCACTGGAATGTCTTCCGCTTCTACGCCTTGAGCGGCAAGCTCTTTGTAGAAAGGCACGTTGGCGTCACCGTTGATGGTAGAAACCACCGCCGTTTTCTTCCCGGCAGCGCCGAATTTCTTAATGTCAGCAACGATTGACTGCCAATCAGAGTGACCAAATGGAGTGTAATTGATCATGATGTCTTCTTTGGCGACACCACTATCAATCAAATAGGCTTCGAGGATTTTGTTGGTCGTACGTGGGTAAACATAGTCAGTACCAGCCAAAACCCAGCGCTCAACGCCAAGATCTTTTTTCAGGTAGTCAACTGCAGGAATGGCCTGTTGGTTAGGCGCAGCGCCAGTGTAGAACACGTTTTTCGAGGACTCTTCACCCTCGTACTGAACCGGATAGAACAGCAGGCTGTTAAGCTCTTCGAATACAGGTAAGACAGATTTACGTGAAACGGATGTCCAGCAACCGAACACTACGTCCACTTCTTCTTTCTCAATCAGTTCGCGTGCTTTTTCTGCAAACAGCGGCCAGTTTGAGGCGGGGTCAACCACAACGGCTTCCAGCTTCTTGCCTAGCAAGCCGCCTTTCTTGTTTTGCTCATCCACCATCATCAACACGGTGTCTTTCAACGTCGTTTCACTGATCGCCATCGTTCCAGATAGCGAGTGCAAGACACCCACTTTGATGGTGTCTTCTTCAGCGACAACCTGAAATGAGATGCCAGCACCCGCAATCACTGCAGCACTTACCCAATTTAATGCAAACTTCTTCCCTTTCATTGCAAAAGCTCCTTTTGAGTATCTGGGGAATCCTTGAGCAAAAGCCTTGCCACCAACGAGATATCCCTCGCAAATATATTGCAATCAATTGAATTAAAAGGAGGTTTTCACAGAGCGTCCGACGCTACAGGTGAAGAGAGGAAAACGTTAATGCGTAACATTGGTGCACAGGTACTCAAGCATCGCACCATATTAGTTACTTCTTAGTAAGTGTTTTATCACTGCACTTTTATGGAGCATCGTTCGATAGTTTTTGTGAGTAAGAAGGAGAGATCAATCCGGACGAACTAAGCTTACGTAGTGATAAACATGTTCTTGCAGGAAGAGCGTGTATGATGAAGCACCTAACCTATTTCTGGATGGTCGTAAGTGGGCTGATATGCAGCACAGCCACGCTTGCTTATCCGGTTTATGGACTGATTGAACCACACCGCACACTCATCTACTTTTCCAAAGGTTTTGACGACGCTGTTGCCTCCTTTGAGCGCCAGTTATTGGTTTATCAATGTCAGATAGACGACAGAGACCTGCACACTTTGATTCTGGATATGAACGACCTCTCTGATTCTAGCGGGCTGTTTTCTTCCCAGGAGATCATCAAACTGATGAATAAATATCGCGTGAAAAACAACGAACACACTGCTGTGTTAATAGGAAAAGATGGAACAGAAAAAGCGCGCTGGCGCCAGGGCTTCGATATCGACGAAATGGTACAGATTATTGATGAAATGCCGATGCGCAAGGCAGAAATAAGGGAGCGAGGTTTGAGGTGCAGCATTTAACAGAGGGGCATTGCGCCCCTTTCTTACTTTTCAGCGAATATCAATCTTCGAACAGCAAATCCGTTTTCGCTGCGCAGATAAAATCATTTTTGTGGAGACCTCTAATCTTGTGGGTCCACCAAGTCACTGAACAGCTTCCCCACTCCAGAAGAATCGAGGGGTGATGCCCTTCGGCTTCAGCCAACTCCGCCACCCTGTCTGCGAATGCCCAGGCCAGTTTAAAATTCCGGAACTTATACACTCGGTGTAATTGGTTGATACCTTCCACATCAAGAAGTTGCCATTCAGGCAGCGTTGACATCATCCCTGCGGCCGCGTCTCCGTCAATTCGAGGGGCATCAGCGCGGCAGGCTTCACATTGTAGTTCAGATAACTGTTCCATTTCGTTCTCCCTATTTATGCGATTTTCTGAGGATAAAGTGGCGCATGTAGTCCAAGAGCTTTCGCCCTACTAACGCATTCAAGCAAGTCCAGCTTTTCGAGTTCGTACAATTCGTCGAGCGTATTTAAATAAAAGTAGATGGGTTGCAGAATGTCGATGCGATAGGGCGTTCTCATTACATCGGTCACATCCAGCTTTTTCCGGATGGGTTCAGTACTGTTAAACGCATATTCGGTTTCAGCGGGCGAAGATAAAATCCCTCCACCATAAATAGACAAGCCGTCTCCGCTTTGAATCAGACCAAACTCAACAGTAAACCAATACAACCTTGCTAAATATACGCGCTCAGCCTTAGACGCTTTCACGCCGAGTTTTCCATAGTGCTGGGTAAAAGATGCAAAGGCAGGATGCGTCAGCATGGCACAATGGCCAAAAATCTCGTGAAAGAAATCAGGCTCCTGCAAATAGTCGAAGTCCTTTGGGCTGCGTAAAAAGGTGGCTACCGGAAATCGTTTTGACGCCAACAGTGCGAAAAAGTGGTCGAAATCAATCAGAGCGGGAACAGGCTCGAGCCGCCAGCCAGTGGTTTCTGCCAGTACACGATTAATGACAGGAATTTGAGGCGCACGGTTTTTGGGCAAATCGAGCAATTCGAGCCCTTCAAAATACTCATGGCATGCCTTGCCATTAATGCAGTCCAATTGTCTGGCAACGAGCTTAGACCAGACCTCATTCTCTTCATCGGTCCAATGAACATGACCTCTAGAATCCAGTGGTTTAGATTCGTATTGATGTTGTTTCATCGCAACACCTCCCTGTTTTGTATCTACAAAAAACGATAGCGGCTCAGCATCCAGAGGAAAATACTCAGGCAGGTTTTACGGAACACCAGCGCGTAACATTTTGTTTACATCTCGTTTTTACGAAGAGAGCCAACAAGGTCATTTCACTGATAGCAAGATCGAATCTACACTCATATATGAAACACATGTAACATATTCAATATAACCCAGTAAGATTAGGCCTATCAGGCTATTTTTATTGGTCGAAATACACACATCCCTCGGATAAGATCACATTAATTCACTCATCGAACTAATGATTCATTTTCCGAAAGTGCGCTTTGTCGTAACATCGCTTGAATGTCATTTAGAGGTAAGGCAATCGTGGTAAAGCACTTAAGGACACAGTCGGAATTTGAAGAGTGTTTGCGTGACGACAACAACGGCGACGTCATGGCTGTCTTCAATGGATTGGAGCTCCGGAGCGCATTCCAACCCATCTTTAGGGCAAATGGCACTGTACTCGGATTTGAAGCACTGGTTCGGGCCAGAAAAATAGATGGGGAACCAGCCTGCCCTTCACACCTATTTCGGAAACTCGACCACGACCACCCAGATTTTGTAAATCAGATTAGCATCGACAAACTTGCCCGCGTTATTCACCTCAGAAACTTCTCATCATTCGCTGGCAATCACTCAATCTTCCTGAACATGCTACCTTCTTCCGCTGTCGCTTCTATTGAAACCTTCTCCAACCAAAACCTGATGGTAAAACGCCTCGCTGAGCTTGGTATTCCGCGTCATCACGTTGTGCTAGAAGTGGTTGAACACCTACATGCCGACACCCTTTCACTGTCTGTTGCAACCACTCAGTCCATCAACAACGGTTTCCAAATCGCTGTTGATGACTATGGCGTTGAAGGTTCAGAAGAAATGCGTGTGCGCATGATCCGCCCGAGTCTGATTAAAATAGACCGCTCTTTGGTGCAACGATATGTCGAAGGTGAAGTAGAAGCAATGCTCCGTGCCATCGCCCTCTCGAAGGAAGTGAATGCGGAATTATTGGTTGAAGGTATTGAGAACCAGGACGAATACGAAGCGATGCGCGCTCTACATATCAACTATTTTCAGGGCTTCCATCTAGGCATGCCACAACGTTTGGAAGACTTTTTCGCCGCTAACCCCGGCAAACGCGGACCCACTCAAAAAGTGGAATAAACAAATCGGCTAATCTCTCGCCACTCTCGCTCAGTTCTTCCAGTTATTTTTTATCAAGTCTTCGTTAAGTGCTAAAATCCACAGCAACTTTTCGCCCCGGTGCAAACAGACTGGCGCATTTACAGAATTACAAAGGCAATCATTCGCATGATTAACAATTCCATCCAGTGGTTCCCGGGCCACATGCACAAAGCGCGTAAAGAAATCGAAGAAGTGGTACCGAAAATCGATGTGATTATCGAAGTACTGGATGCGCGTATTCCGTTCAGCAGCGAAAACCCGATGATTCGCCGCATCCGCAAAGACAAGCCTGTGATCAAAGTGCTAAATAAGCGCGATCTCGCTGACCCGGAAATGACTGCCAGATGGCTAGAACACCTTGAAAAAGAGCAAGGCGTAAAAGCGATGGCTATCACTACCGAGCAGACCAGTGAAGTCAACAAAATCATGGATCTTTGCCGTAAGCTTGCCCCTCACCGTGAAGAAATAGGCAAGAACATTCGAACCATGATCATGGGTATTCCCAACGTTGGTAAATCTACAATCATTAACACATTGGCTGGCCGTGTTGTCGCGAAAACCGGTAACCAACCGGCTGTCACACGCCAGCAGCAGCGAATAAATCTGCAAAACGGCGTAGTGCTGTCTGATACCCCAGGGATCCTGTGGCCAAAAGTTGAAAACCCACACAGTGGCTTCCGCTTAGCTGCGACTGGCGCAGTGAAAGACACCGCGATGGAATACGACGAAGTGGCGTTCTACACCGTGGAATATCTGGCCAAGGCTTACCCTGAACTGCTGAAAAAGCGTTACAACATCGAAGAGCTACCAGAAACTGAAGTAGAACTGATGGAAGCGATCGGCGAGAAACGCGGTTGTTTGCGTTCTGGTGGCCGTATTGACCTGCACAAAGCTTCAGAGATACTGATCAACGACCTTCGCAACGGCGCTCTGGGTTTAATCACTTTGGAACATCCAGACATGATCAGCCAGGAACTGGTTGAAGTGGAAGAAGCTGCAGCACAGAAATCAGAAGAGAAAGCGAAACACAAAGAAGAACGCCGTAAGCGCTATTTGAAAAATAAACGCTAAGAGTATGAGTTGATATTGAATAGCCCCGCTGATGCTGGGCTTTTTGTTGGACATAAACTTACCAAAACAGAGAGCACTGACAAAAGTGTGGACACTTTCTCCGCATTCATTTTACTTCTTTGAGATCGCCATAAGCATCATTAACAAAAAATAACACCCCAATATACAATGACGGCGGTTAGTGATTTCTATGCGTATATTGTTTGAAAATGTTCCCACGCACACCTTGCAGCATTAGAATAAAAACTGCCGCTTCTTTTAGCCAAGCAAATCCTGCGAGGATGCTCAGGCAAAAGTGGGATTACACGAACATTCGGATGAACATCCGGGACGGCAAGTTCTGCAACAATGGAAATACCTAACCCAGCTCGAACTAAGGCGAGTATTGAAGTCAGTTGCATTGCAGTATGCTTTACTTTGAGATAAGCATGTGAGCTAGAGAACCATTCTTTTATCAATGACTCGCTCCCCCCTTTGTTAAGATAAAGTCTCTGCTCAATATATCTTCTGCCGATAGCGTGGATTGTTTGGCTAAAGAATCATCTTCATGAACTAAAGCTACTAAGCGATCAATAGTAGCCGGTATTATGTCTAGGTCTAAATGTTCTTTGTCCACGATTACCGCAAAATCTACCCTACCTTCTCTTAATGCAGACAAGGCCTCTATATCAGTAAACTCTAAAGTATCGACCCTGATATGCGGCAGGCGTTGGCTCATAGTGCGAATTAAATCGGGAAGGATATGCGTAGATGCAGATGCTCCAAAAGATGCAATTTTTATGTGTCCGGCTCCATCTTTCTTAATGGTCCTAAGTTGCTGTACGAGCATTGCCTCCTGTTGCTGTTTTTGTTTGGCATACTCTGCAATTAACCTACCTTCCGCTGTTAAAAGTAAAGGGCGGTTATCTCTTCTAACTAACGCCGTACCAATGATGTGTTCAGCGCGTTTGAGAGCTTTGCTTGCAGCTGGCTGGCTAACTCCCAACATCATAGCCGCATTCGTAATGCTGCCCCTTTCTAGCAGTTGCAATAGCAGTTTGGGGACTAATGATGGCATGTTATCCAATTGTTCAATCATTACATCCATAACCTCAGGTTATTTTTATATCTATCAGTATGTCATCAAACTGATTTCTTACAAGGAAGCATAACTAAACATGGGCTCAGATTATTGCGCTTTTGAGGCGTAGGTACTTTGTCCTCAGGAGAAACAAAATGACTATTGATACATGGCTAGTTTTCATCACAGCCTCACTTATCTTAACAATGACACCTGGACCTAGTATTTTGTTGGGTGTGGTCCACTCAGTTAAATATGGCCCAAGAAAAACTATTTTTACTGCCCTAGGTGATATATCCGCTAACTTAATACAGATGATAATTGTAGCGACTGGCTTGGGAGTTATAGTGTCTAGCTCTGAAATGACCTTTGTCGCAATAAAATGGTTTGGGGTAATAACACTACTGTATATGGGAGTTAAGATGCTCTTTAGTAGTCAGAGGATAGATTCATCTACGTCACTCCCTTCACTAAACTCTATTTCTGCCCAGAAGCTATATCTTAGTGGTTTTTTTGTAGCAATGGGTAACCCCAAGGCCATAGTATTTTTTACCGCATTCTTCCCTCAGTTTATTGACACTACTAAACCATTGTTACCACAAATGATGGTGATGTGTCCCACAATGGTTGTTTTAGATTTTATATGGGTCATGACATATGCAGTTACTGCTAACAAATTTCTATATTTTATGCATAAGTGCCCATCATGCTTAAACAGATTAGGAGGAATCATTCTTTTTTCGGCGGCAGTTATAATAGCAATAAATAGCCATTCACCAATTTAGTCATTGCCACCATATACCTAAGAAACCTGAAGATGCTTATAATCAGAGGTCATGAATACGTTTAATTTCAGGCAAATTTCTTGAGGAACGTTCTATTCCCTCGGAATTTAACGAAGAATTGGGCGAATTAAGGTCCTCTCTTTGGGCGGGTTGAACACTACTATTTTAGGTATATACATAAAGTTTTGAGTGTCATTTCTAAAATAGCATAGCGTTCCTCAGCTTTCTGAACCTGATTAGTACAACGATAAAAGACGCGATAACTCACCCAAACTCCGCCAAAACCCAAGCGCACACATCATTTGCAGTCAGTCTGTCTAGCTTCACCACAGAAAGGCGGTGTTTTTTGGCATGAGTCAACAATGCTGGCAGATCAGAAACAATGGTTTCATTGCATGACATATAAAGACGCTTTTTGGTTTCGACAGCAACTTCAATCAACTTGAGAAGATCAGTTGTTTTTAAAAGATGGGCATCATCGACGGTGATAAATGGGTAATCGCGTTGTACAATTTGCTGCCATTCGGCATCAGTGATGGTAGTGTCGCCTCCGCAGTAGGCAAGCGTGGCTTTGGAGATATCAATGGCGAAATGCATATCACCATATTGTTCAACCAGGAACTTGGTTTTATCTGAGCGGTTGGGGCCGACGATGAGGCTAATATCGTGAAGTTTTAGCTGGTTTTGAATCTTGTGCCAGAGCATGTTTTCCCTATATGCAACTGAATCCATTCTGAAAAATTTATCCTAGATGGGCATGTCGAATAAGTCTAATAATATGAATCTTTTATGTATGTAAAACGGGACATCAGCAAGCTTGTTGTGGGTTTTCCTCTATTATTTGCTGGCGTCTCAATAGTACCCCATACAGATACTCTTGGTTGTTCTATCCTCTCTGGGATTTCAAACTTATATCAACAGGAAGATGTATGAACGAGCTAGTGTCGCTGGCGCAACCAGGCGTATTGTCTAACCCAAGTACTCACGCTGAATTCCTGACTTTCTCTCTGAAAGATCAGTGGCTCAATATCGATCAAGTTAACGCGGCACTTTCACAGCTACCGGGTATTGAGAAATCTATTCGACAGAAAGACACATCCGCAGGTCTATCTGTCACTATCGGCTTTTCTGCCAACAGTTGGCCCATTTTGTTTCCCGATATACCAAAGCCTGCTGAGCTCCATGACTTCCGAGAACTGGTGGACGGCCCTCGCCTTTTCCCTTCCACCTCGGGCGATATTTTTCTGATGGTGAAATCAGAACGTAAGGATCTGAACTTTCAGGTCGCCAAATACGCAGCACGTGCCTTGGCGGATGTAGCAGAACTGACTGAAGACATTCAAGGTTTCAAATATCTGGATAACCGTGACATGATTGACTTTGTCGACGGTACAGAAAATCCATTAGATAAGGAACGCGCAGAAGCTGTGTTGGTGCAGGAAGGCAATGACAGCGAAATCGGAGGTAGCTATCTCACTGTGCAAAGGTATATCGACCGTCATCAGGATTGGGACGCTCTGCCTACCGAACAACAAGAAAAAGTGGTTGGTCGCACTAAGATGGATGATATTGAACTCAGTGACGATGAAAAGCCAGCTTGGGCACACAATGAGAAAAGTAAGGTGGAAGTGGGTGGCGAGGAAATTAAAATGTATCGCCAGAACCGTCCTTACGGCAATGCCATTGAACACGGTACCATGTTTGTTGGATTCGCGGCGTCTTCATCTGTAGTAGAAACGTCGCTCAAACAGATGATCACCGCCGATGAGAACGGCGATTACGACAAGCTGCTTGATTTTGTGGAAGCGAAAACAGGTACTAATTATTTCGTTCCGTCACAACGTTTTATCGATGAGCGATTTGACGATTAATCACTTTCAACTGTGATCTTGGTGGTCACAGAGTTGGCGATAAAACAATGCTTGTGTGCCAGTTTGTGCATCTTTGCCACCAGTTCAGATGTGGGTTGATTATCACCACAGAAAACAATCTTTGGTTTCAGTACCACATCCGTAACAGCTGTTCTGCCATTCTCTAACTCCCCCAACGTACCGATAGCTTCATCGGTATAGCTATCGACCGTAAAACGCTGTTTCTCCGCTACGGTTAGAAAGGTCATCATGTGACAACTGGAAATGGCAGCGATGAAAGCTTCTTCCGGATCGATGGCATCTTCCTTTGCCAGTTCAGGCATGACAAAGGGAGAAGGTGAAGCAACGACCTTTATTCCTCCATCAAATACCCATTCATGAACAAAGCTAGTCTGGTTTGTAATCTTATTCTTTGTATTTATACGCAACCACTTGATTAAAATTATATGTTTTGACACCTAAATTTCTCATCTTTAATACATTTTACCGATATTTGTTCGGTATTACCCAAATTTCTTGACACTCGAATCTAGAATTCATTCATGACGAAACATTTAGAAACATTTTACTTGCAACCACATTATTTCATTCCGAATTTTATTTCGAGGGTTCACAAGGAGTTCAAAGAATGTCTCTTCAACGTAAATTCTTTGCTGCCATAGCTACCTTAGGCATTATTGCCAGTGCTATTGCATTTGTACTGACCAATATTAACGAGTCCAATCACATCAAAGAAAGTGTGTATGTCCAAAAGGAAAACCTCAGCCATGATTTAATTGGCTTAATGGACACAACACATAGCCTGATAATGGAACGCGTTGGCGCTAGCATGGCGCTACTAAAGAGAGAAGGTCAGGAGTTAGGTCCTCCTCGTCTTGGTGAAAGCGTCACAGTCAACAGCAGAGAAGCTTTAAACCTCTATCTTGGTGGAAATCCGCAAGCTAATAACTTTGATCTTGTGGACAGGATAACCAGCACCATGGGGGGAACAGCAACTCTTTTCGCTAAAGATGGTTCTGAATTTGTGCGAGTCGCCACCAATGTCAAAAAGAAAGGCAAACGCGCAACAGGTACGATATTAACCCCCGGTGGCGCTGTCGATATGAAAATAAAAGCCGGGGAAGCCTTTTACGGAAAAATTGATATTCTCGGAGAACCTTACCTCACTGCTTATGAACCGATTTTCGACCAACAAAACTCAGTGATCGGCATTTGGTATGTTGGGTATTCAGCAGATTTAGAGCAACTGGCTTCTGCCATTGGTAAATCCAAGGTACTGAATAACGGTTTTGTTGCACTCTTGGACAATCAAGAACGCGTCAGAATGCATTCGGACTCCGTTGATACTGCAATGGTTGAACTGGCGCTGAATGTTAACCCAGACTTATGGTCAGTTGCTCGATTTCCTTATGATAAATGGGGCTACGAAGTCGTGATCGCCTATCCTAATGAGGACGTTTCTGCATTGATCTTCAAATCAGCGCTTAAAGCGTTCGCCGTTGTCGTCTGTTTTGTGATTGTATTCCTGCTGGTTAATTTTTTTGTAATGAAGCAAATTGTCGCCAAACCTCTTGATACCTTTATCGCGACCATTAAGGATATAGCGGAAGGTAAAGGTGACCTCACCAAACGGTTTAACTCTAATGCTTCAGATGAATTCGGTGTCATGGCAAGGCACTTCGATAAAGTTCTTGAAAGAATTCAAAATACCATCAAAGAGGTGATGGCATCATCGAACAAACTCTCTTCAGAATCTGAGGTACTCGCTGGCATTGCTGTTCACTCATCAACAGCAATGAGTAAACAGAATCAAGAAGTCGATCGTGCTGAAGACTCAATTCTAAAGCTAACCAATTCCGCCCAATCAGTCACCGACAGTGCAAATTCTGCCTCTGACGCTATCAACAAAGTGGACCAAGAAGTAGTGCGCGGTAACGCTGTGGTTCAAAACGTGATTTTGAGCTTGGAGAGCCAAGACGAATCCATGGCTAAGTCTACCACTGTCGTGAATGAGCTAGCCAGAGCAACAAGCGATATCAGTGGCATTCTTGACGTGATTCTCCAGATTGCAGAACAGACAAATTTGTTAGCACTGAATGCAGCCATCGAGGCTGCGCGAGCAGGTGAGCAAGGTCGTGGCTTTGCGGTAGTCGCCGATGAAGTGAGATCACTTGCCAGCAGAACGCAGGATTCGACCGGAGAGATCCGGGTGATGATAGACCGACTTCAAAACGGTACCCATGAGATGCTCTCGATAATGGAAAAGAACCGCGAAATTTCTGTCTCTAATTTAGAGGAAGCCAAGTCTGCGGGTGAAGTTTTAGAGCAAATTTTATCAGCTGTAAAAATGCTGACAGAGGCAAATGTTTCCATCAACAATGTCGCAAGCGACCAACATGTCGTGGCTGACGAAATTCACCACAACGTTTCTCAAATTGGCTCTATCAGTAAAGAAAATACTAAGTATATTGAAGAAACCCAAAAGGCCAGCGAATACCTTCGAATACTCTCGACACAAATGAACGATCAGCTCTCAACCTATCGTGTGTAAAGTTAAATTTGCTCTATCAAGATATATACCCAAACGACCTGAAGATGCAGGATTCAGGTTGTTTGGGTATACAAACGCCCAGCCGTTTTGCTGAGCGTTTGTATTTCAGGCGACAAGGCTCCAGGTTAACGGTACTCTTCGCCAGCAGCAGCTACAAACGCCATCTCAACTAGATAATCTGGGTCAGCCAGTTCCGCTTTCACACATGCTCGGCTTGGTGCTGTGCCTTCTTCAAACCAGTCATCCCAGACTTCATTTAATGCTTCGAGATTTGCAAAGTCAGTAATGTAAATCGTGACAGATAGAATTCGGGTTTTGTCTGCGCCCACTGTCGCCAACATTTCTTCTGCCTGTGCAAATATTTGTTGTGTCTGACCTTTGATATCTGCACTGAGGTCGCTTTCAGGCACTTCTACAAAGTTTGCAATGCCATTGAACACGGTCACATCTGACCAACGTTTTGTAGGGTTAATTCGATGTATTTTCATTAGGTTACTACCATATCTAGTTTGAAAACACATACTAGCATTTGATTGATATGTTCGTCATCTTGGTCAGGTTGAATTATCGCCACTTAAGTCGTCAGTTATTAGGATAAAAAACATCATTTCCACTGTTTTATTTCTGAATCACTTGAAACAGATAGTAATCAATCGAAAATTTAGAAAAGAAAAATCGAAATAAAAAAATTTACAAACTGTCTACTGTCAACAAAGATAAAAAGTCAATCAATAAAAAGGAATTAAAAATGAAACGTATGTCGTCGGCAATACTATTGGCTATGTCTTTATCACCTTCTCTCGCTCTTGCCTCGAACGATTACGCTTTAGACAGTAAAGCTTCATCAATCAGTTTCGCTACCATCAAGAAGTCTTATGTTGTAGAGCCTGCCAACCTAAGCGGTATTGAAGGCTCTGTCGACGCCTCTGGAAATTTCGGTGTTACTGCACCACTCTCTTCGATTTCTACAGGCATTCCTATTCGTAATCAACGTCTTAACGATCTTTTCTTTGACTCTAAGAAATTTCCTATGCTGAAAGTAGAAGGTCAGGTGTCCATGGAAGGTTTGGATAAAAACGGCACTCAGCTTCAACAAGTAATTCCGGCAAAGGTCACTCTGTTTGGTAATACTAAGGAAGTCACTCTTAACATGAATATTGTTAAATCAGGCGACAATATATTCGCATTCACCACCAAACCAGTAATTATCAGTGGTGCGATTTTTGGTATACCTAAAGAAAACCTAGAAGCAGTTTCAGAGACAGTCGGAAATATTGACATTTCCAGCACTGTGCCTGTCAATGTCAGCCTAGTGTTTAAAGAAAAATAAAGAAAGGAAAGGAAAAGAAATCTAATTAAAAAAACAAAGCCAGCAAACGCTGGCTTTATTTTTCATTAGAAGAAAATCTAATTATTTTGAAACAGCAATAAGCGCGTCAGCTAGGTAATCAATTCGAGTTTCGGTTAAGCCCGCCACGTTGATACGACTGTCACCGACCGCGTAGATACCGAAATCATCACGCAGCTTTGCCACTTGCTCTTGCGTCAAACCCAACATGGAGAACATGCCTTTGTGTTCTTTAATGAAGTCAAAGCGGTTGTCACCTGTGCGCAACGCCAATGCCGAACTCAAACCGTCACGCAGTGTGGTGATTCGTCCACGCATCACGTCCAGCTCGTCTTTCCATTGCTTGGTCAGTTCGTCGTTGGTCAGGATGGTTTCTACAATCGCAGCTCCATGATCTGGCGGCATGGTGTAAGTTGCGCGCGCGAGCTGAAGAATGCGTCCTTTCGCGTTGCCTGCTTCTTTCGAATTCCTCCCGATAACAATCGCTGCACCTGTACGCTCGCGGTAGAGGCCAAAGTTCTTGGAGCAAGACGTAGCGATGAGCATTTCTTCCACAGAATCTGCCAGGAGGCGCAAACCATTCGCATCTTCTTCCAGACCTTCACCAAAACCTTGGTAAGCAATATCGACAAACGGTGTGAAACCGTTCTTCTGCGCTAGTTCATTAATCGCCTGCCAGTGTTCAGGGCGGATATCTGCCCCTGTCGGGTTATGACAGCAGCCATGTAGCAGAACCACATCATCAGGCCCTGCATTTGCCAGTGCATCCAGCATAGCATCAGCATCCACCTGCTTGGTCACTACGTTGAAGTACGGGTAAAACTTAACCGTTAAGCCTGCCGCTTCCATCACCGGCTTATGGTTCACGTAGCTAGGGTCGCTTATCCAGACAGTGGTGATAGGTTTTGCCAGATACATCAGATCAGCCAGCATACGCAACGCGCCACTTGCACCTGGTGTTTGCACTGCTGCACTGCGCGAAAAACCATCTGTGCCTTTTAACAACAGGTTGGTCATCGCCTGGTTATAAGCTTCGCTGCCTGCCAAACCAACATAGCTTTTGGTAGTTTGTGAACCTGCCAATTGTTGTTGCGCTGCTTTCACCGCCTTCATAATCGGGGTGTTGCCTTGACTATCTTTATACACGCCAATACCGAGGTCCATTTTTTCTGCTCGGTTGTCTTCACGGAAAGCGATGGAGAGAGACAAGATCGGGTCTTGTTGCGCCGGAGATAGCAGATCTAACATTCGATAACTTCCTTATTTAACGGCTGTGCTGTTTGTTAATGAAGCTACATTACTAAATGTTGTTGAAGTCGCAACTAAAAAAGCGCATCTCAGTCAGATTGAAATGCGCTTTTGGCTGTAAATTCGTCAAGTGAGATTTACTGACCCAGATTCCCGGGTTTTGGTTGCACGTATTGACGGCTGACATCCACTACCGCGATATCTTTCAAATATGTGCGTCCCAACAGTACAGGGAAATTCAGGTGGTGCCTGTCACGCAGAGTAAATTCCGTGGTTTCAGTGACATCTCCGATGGTGATAGGCATTTCGACCACGTAACGGCGATCATAACCTTCGGCACTGGATTGGATAATATGTACTGTTCTGACAACAGGGAATTCCATCAACTCACTTTGTTTGCCGTCGTGTGCCAGCCGGAAACTCACCCATTCTTGCCCGTCACGATTGAATTTCTTGATATCGATAGCACTGATTGATGAGGTTGTTGCGCCAGTATCCACACGGGCTTTGGCAACAACATTGATGTCATCAACCCTCACCCACTCTTTTTCACCCATCACCAGCTTTCCGTCTTGTAGGTACTCATAGCTTTCAGAACTGTTCGCAGCATTCGCGAATGTCAGTGGACTCAATAAGAGAAACAATAAGAAGGCGGCAATACGTTGTTTCATTGCGATGTCCTTGTGGTAACGCCAAATTCATAGAGATGGACAATGCGCATTATCGAAAGTTCGTAACGACTTGAAAACTACACTAAGTATCTGAATTTCAGTTTAATACCAACTAGCAAATAACAACGCCGCAATTAATGAAGCGGCGTTACAAGGACACTAACAAATTTTAGCTGGCACTGTGTTAATATCACGTCAGACGGTGTACGACTTGATTCGAACTGCCTCGCCAAGGAAGTGAAGGATCTGCCAAATCTTTCTCGAATCTACCGTCCACAAGCACATCCACATAGTTCACCACTTCACGCTGTGCGTCGGAGAGGTTCGCCAGTGTATATCCCGTCCACATCCAAATGTCTTTGCCTTCGCATTCGTTTCTAACGCGTTGAACCAAATTCAACACGCTTATGAGGTTTGCTGGAAGCAAGGGATCACCACCAGTGAGAGACAACCCACGACGCTTGATGCGGGTATCATTTAAGTCTGTAATGATGCGATCTTCCATCGCCTGATCGAAAAACTCGCCAGACGATGGTGACCAGGTACTTTGGTTATAGCAGCCTCGGCATTGGTGTTCGCACCCTGACACAAACAGGGTGCAACGTGTGCCTTCGCCGTTAACTACATCAACCGGATAATACTGGTGGAAGTTCATTCTCGTTCGCTTACATGTGCTTAACGCGACGTTTAACTTCTTCCTGCTTGCCGTCGTTGAATGGGCGCGCATCCGGGCTGCCCAGGTAGCCACAAACCCGGCGAGTCACTGACACTTTAGTTGAGTCATGGTTACCACAGCTTGGGCAAACAAAGCCTTTGCTTGAGCAGTCAAACTCACCAGTGAAGCCACATTCGTAACACTCATCAATTGGCGTGTTCGTGCCGTAGTATGGAACGCGCTCGTAACTGTAGTCCCAAACGTTTTCCAGCGCTTCTACGTTGTGCTGAATGTTCGGATATTCGCCGTAGCAAATGAAACCACCGTTGGCGATAGCTGGATAAGCCATCTCGAAATCAATCTTGTCGTATGGGTTCACTTTCTTTTCAACATCCAAGTGAAAGCTGTTTGTGTAGTAACCTTTGTCTGTCACGCCATTCACCACACCGAACTCTTTGGTATCGATCTTACAGAAGCGACTGCACAAGTTTTCACTTGGCGTACTGTACAAGCTAAAGCCGTATCCGGTTTCATCTTTCCATGTGTCTGTTGCCGCTTTCAGGTATTTCACAATGTTCAGTGCTTTTTCGCGCAGTGCTTCTGAATCGTAAACGTGCTCTTCCACGCCGTACAACGCATTCATGGTTTCGTGAATACCGATGTAACCAAGAGAAATCGAGGCACGGCCGTTCTTGAAAATTTCACTCACGTCATCATCAGGGTTCAGGCGAACACCACACGCGCCTTCCATGTATAGGATCGGAGCAACGCGAGCTTTTACGCCTTGAAGACGGGCAATACGGGTGTCCAAACCTTCACGGGCAACGGCTAAGACTTCATCCAACAGTTTGTAGAAGGTTTCTTCACACCCATTTGCACGAATCGCAATACGCGGCAGGCTGATAGAAACCACGCCAATGTTATTGCGGCCTTCGTGGATTAGTTCGCCGTTTTCTTCGTATGCAGACAGAAAGCTTCGGCAACCCATCGGGGTTTTAAATGAACCTGTCACTTCTACCACTTTGTCGAAGTTCAGGATGTCTGGATACATGCGTTTTGACGCACACTCCAATGCCAACTTTTTGATGTCGTAGTTTGGTTCGCCGTCTTTCAGATTCAGACCAGATTTCAGGCTGAACACCAGTTTCGGGAAAACCGCGGTTTTGCGGTTCTTGCCCAGACCTGCAATACGGTTACGCAATATAGACTGTTGAATAAGACGCGCTGCCCAAGATTCACCCAAGCCAAAACCGAATGTGACAAACGGCGTTTGACCATTCGCAGTGTGCAGGGTGTTCACTTCATATTCCAGCGATTGGAAAGCGTCGTAACATTCTTTCTCGGTACGCGCAAGGGCGTAACCTTCCGCGTCAGGAATATCCCACTCGCGCGCCACCATCAGGTGTTTTTCGTAGCTGATTTCAACGTACGGTGCCAAGGTTTCATCAATACGGTTAATCGTTGTACCGCCATAAATGTGGCTGGCAACCTGCGCGATAATTTGTGCCGTCACTGCTGTCGCGGTCTGGATGGATTTCGGTGTGTCGATTTCCGCATTACCCATCTTGAAACCGTGCGTCAGCATGTTCTCAAGGTCAACTAGCATACAGTTGAACATTGGGAAGAAAGGTGCGTAATCCAGATCGTGGTAATGAATGTCACCTTGCTCATGGGCACGCACAACGGTTTTCGGCAGCATGTACTGCTTGGCGTAGTGTTTCGCCACGATACCTGCCAGAAGGTCACGCTGGGTTGGGATCACCTTGCTGTCTTTGTTCGCGTTTTCATTGAGGATGTCGGAGTTAGTTTGCTCAACCAGACCACGAATTTCATGGTTCAGACGGCTTTTCTTCTCACGAATGCTGTCACGATCGTGTCGGTATTCAATGTATGCACGGGCAACCGCCTTGTATGGCCCTGCCATCAGGTGGTTTTCAACCGCATCCTGAATTTGATTGATATCCACTTCATCGCTGCGCATAAACTGCGCGAGCACGCCATCTGCGACTGCTGCTGCATAGGCTTGATCCATGTCTTCTACTGCAAATGCCGCGCTCAGTACCGCATCCTGAATGCGGTGGCGCTCGAACGGTACGCGGCCTCCATCGCGTTTGATGACAACAGGTTTCACAAATAGCTCCTCAACAAATCGTCCCTCTGTAACTACAAGGGAAAGAAAATCAGTGGCAAGTAGTCGTCACATCCGGGAAAGTAGTCAGCCATATCGATGAAAAAGCTCGCCATTTCGCGTTACTTGACCGATATCGAATAAGGTTCCAGCAAGATCCAATCGACCTAAACGAAAATGTGAATGACGCCAACAAATACCAAATATGGGTCAATTCAAAGACAGGACTACAATATGTAGTGCATTAGACCGTCGAGCCGCATACGTTACTTTGATTTAGATCATGGCTGGAAGGAATGCGATTTTTATCTATTCGATTAGTGTGGACAAACTTCAAGAAATGAAAAAAGACTGTCAAATTTTGCTACAGGCCCCCCAATTTCTTTATGTCGTAAAAACCGTACGATACCGTATGCACTACTATGCGCTTGATGACCTTGTATTTTCTAACTCACAGCGCTCCTATTTAAGCACAATCACTTAATGAACTCAGTAAAGGCTTCAGCACACCCTATTTTATTCGAGCGAACGATATGTTCATGGCTCGGTGTTATTGTGTCTTTGCTTTTTTTGTTCAAGGTATCCAGCGCCTGTGCAACGCTGTCCATAGCGACCTGGAATATGGAATGGTTAAGCGATAAGAATGACATAATTCAGAGTAAGCGAACCGCAGAAGACTATTTAATGATGGAGACAATATCTTCCATTATTGATGCTGACCTAGTTGCCTTTCAGGAAGTCGATAGCGAAGCCTCTCTTGAGAACGTGTTAAACGCTGATGACTACAATTTTTATTTCTCAGATCGCGCTAAGTACTTCAAGAAAAGTCGTGCCAGCCAGCAGTTTACAGGCTGGGCGGTGAAGAAAGGTATCAAGGTGTTCGACCATCCAGATTACCAGCCCCTTGGACTGCCAACTTTTCTTTCGAGAGGCGATTTACGTTACGGTGCTTACATTGAGGTCGTCCGCGAGAACCAACCTTCGTTACATATGCTTTCTATTCACCTCAAATCGGGCTGTTTCGAAACCCCTGTTCGCCGCAATAACAGCTGTAAGAAACTCGACAGGCAAATAGAAGCTCTCGGTATTTGGATTAATGCCCGGCTCAAACTTGGCCAGGAATTCGTCGTGGCCGGGGATTTCAACCACTACATGAACGAAAATAGTGAGTGGGTCTGGAAGCAGCTTGGCAAGGAGGTCGGCGAAGAGAATATGGTGAGGCTCACCAAGTACACCGATGCCAAATGCAAGGCACGAAAATACAACTATCGCACCAAACGTTGGGAACATGTTGTCTATCGCAAGCTGATTGACCACATCATTGCCAGCCCAGGTGCATTGCCTAAATCCGCCACGCCGAAAGCACGTCAATATCAATACTCCTACCACGCAGTCGCAACATATCGCCTTTCAGATCACTGTCCTGTGATTGTCGACTTGTAAGTTCCGCGAACTTCACGACAATACCCTCTTTTTTTTGCGGCGCTTTTAAGTCGCTCTGACCTATCACTGACAAAACTCACAATGACCGCTTTACAATACGGTAAAAAAAGAAAGATGGAACATCACTATGAAAGTTTATAAGGCTCCTTCGCTTGCCGCTGCCCTGCTCGTATCCCTACCTACCCTCGCTGCACCGGAATTAGTCCCTGCCACCATGCTCGATTATGGGCACTATGAAAAAGTGGAAGAAGTGATCATTCATGGCGATATCAATGAAAACATCATCAATTTGGCCGAGAACAATCTGACAAACAAAGACGCTGACCTGTTCGTGATTGACGAAATCAGCGAGGACATCGACCACAATATATTGGTATTAAATGTCTCTTTATATAACGACCTGAATGACGGATTGGTAAAGGCTAACTAAAACCCATTCTGTCAGTCATCTCTTCCTGTGCCGCGGTTTTTCTTCACAAGTATTCGTTGTAAAATCTCGGCACGTGAAGGACAACAATAAAACACAATGATTACTGGCACTCTGAGCAAAATGAAAAGTACGCTGGACAACGGCGTCAACTATTCCCTTCCTGTCGGCGACGCCGACATTTCTCTCAACTCACTGATTGGTAAGTCTCTTAAACTAACTCACACAGGCAATATCTATTGCGATGCCTGTGGCAACAAAACCAACAAGAGCTTCAGTCAGGGTCACTGTTTCCCTTGCACCAAAAGACTGGCGCGGTGCGACATGTGTATCCTGAAGCCTGAAACCTGTCATTTCGCAGAAGGTACCTGCCGTGAGCCTGAGTGGGCTGAACAATTCTGCATGACAGACCATGTGGTATACCTTTCGAATACATCAGGTTTGAAAGTCGGCATTACGCGTGCGAATCAGATCCCAACACGTTGGATTGACCAAGGTGCTACACAGGCACTGCCCATTCTCAAAGTAAAAAGCCGTCACCTGTCAGGCTTGGTGGAAATTGCAATCGCGGAGTTTCTGGCGGATAAAACCAACTGGCGCGCGATGCTGAAAGGCGACAATGTCGAGTTGGATTTGCATGAAGATGCGCGACGACTACTGCCCCAAATTGATGCCAAGATCTACAGTCTTCGCCTGCAATACGGTTTTGATGCCGTTGAGCCGATTCAGAATGACATCATTGATATCAGTTTTCCGGTGACGGAATACCCAACCAAGATTACGTCGTTGAACTTCGATAAAGATCCTGTGGTTACCGGCGTACTGAAAGGCATTAAAGGCCAGTATCTGATCTTCGATACCGGTGTAATTAATATTCGAAAGTTCACCAGCTATGAAGTGACAGCAGAATACTAGTTGAGGGACCCTCTTCCATAAGGAAGGGGGGCTTTTCGAAACTACTTCAATGTGACTTTAAACTGCTTTCCACCCCAGCCATGCAGGCTGTCATGCGCTTCGACGTTCACTTCTGCAATATCATCCGGAATCATTACACCTGAAAGGCTACGGGTGAAGGGCTGCTCGTTGACATGGGGATGGTGGAGCACCCGCGTTCCCAGCACTTCGCCCTCTGCGGTGACAACACGCCAGGCATCCGCATAGTGATCCCAGCCTTTGTCTGCATGTGCGACTGTGGCAGAAAAACGGTAAGACTCACCACTTTTAGTCGCGGTTGCATTCACCACATCGGCCTTTCCAGCCCAGGTGGTTCCCGCCAAGAACATTAAACTTGCGGCGACCAATCTTTTCATCTTTCTTTCCTTCTTGTTTAACGTTTAATGGCGATCCCTGTCGCTTCTGACACTGCAATCAGGTTTTCTTCCGAGCCCAGTGACAAACTCCATTTAACAGTGCCGCCATTAGCAATCAACATACATGGTTCGCCCAGCAAGCTGATGTCGTCAGTTTGCGCCTGAAGCGTCATCTGGTTTTCCTGAAGCTTCACCATCACTTCATGCATGGTGGCGATAATACGGCCACAGGGAATAGTAATGACCATATCTATTTCCCTTTATGCTGAAGCACTGCGATGGTCAGGCGGCTGGTACACACTAAACGGCCGCGCTCGTCAGTAATTTCAATCTGCCATACCTGCGTCGTCGCCCCCATATGAATGGCTGTGGCTGTACCGGTCACAGAGCCTGAACGCATCGCACGAATGTGGTTAGCGTTAATATCCAGACCGACACAGTACTTGTTTTCTTCCACAGCCATATTAGCGGCCAGCGAGCCAAGGGTTTCGGCCAGCACGACTGACGCGCCACCATGCAGCATTCCTAAAGGCTGATGTGTTCTTGCGTCTACAGGCATGGTGCCCGTCAGGCTGTCATCACTGAATTCGGTGTAAACAATACCGAGATGTTCAACCAAGGTATTTTTCGAAGTGGCATTCAAGCCTTCAAGCGAAATAGGTTTCTTCCAGATAGACAAAACAGTTCCCTTCGATGATTTTTTAGTTTTGGGTTGTTTGGGTGTTGCTATTATCTTTGTTGTCACTTTCTTTCGCTACTGGCTTTTGTCGCAATCGGTGACATTTAAAGTCTTCTATTAGTCTTACTTGTTTAACTCAGACCTATGAATCCTTTAAGATATAGCTTGTAGTATTAAGGACTTAAGGAGCATCTATATGAAGATCAACAAGTTCAAATATACAGCTTCTGCTGCGCTGTTGAGTGCGTTGATTGCTGGTTGCACAACATCACCAACTGGCCGTAGCCAGTTTATTCTCGTCTCGGGAGCGGAGATGGCAACGCTAGGTGCGCAGTCTTTCTCTGAACTGAAGAAGAATGAAAAAGTCAGCACAGACAAAAAGACCATCCAATACGTTCAGTGCGTTACAGACGCTATTTTAGAAGTCACTCCACCGCAACCCGATTTCGATAAATGGGAAGTGGTCGTTTTCGACAGCGATCAGGTCAACGCCTTCGCTTTGCCTGGCGGTAAAATCGGTGTGTATACCGGGCTACTTAAAGTAGCAAAGACGCAAGATCAACTGGCTTCAGTCATCGGTCACGAAATTGGCCATGTGATGGCAAACCATGGTAGCGAACGCGTTTCCAGCTCACTGGCTGCCAACAGTGCCCTTCAAATTACCAGCATTGCACTTGGCGCCTCCGGAACTGCTGATGCTGATCTCATCTTGGCAGGCTTGGGTGTTGGTGTGAACGTGGGGGTTTTGTTGCCGTTCAGCCGTACTCACGAATCTGAATCAGATTTGATTGGCGTAAGACTGATGAACGAAGCAGGCTTCGATCCTAACCAAAGTGTTTCCTTATGGCGCAATATGTCGAAGGCTTCGGGTGGTGCGCCGCCGGAGATCCTTTCCACTCACCCGTCACACGACACCCGAATTGCTGACTTACAAGCAGCCATCAGCGAATTACCCTCTCAAACCCGCAAAGCACCAAACTGTGGTAGCCCGAACCTGTTTGGTTAGTAAAATCTCACCAACAAAAATGCCAGCGACAACGCTGGCATTTTTTCGTTCTAACGGCTGTTATTCAGAAGCTAGAGCTTCGCCCGTTACATCAGCTACTGAGATAAACATGTGCTGCGCTTCACCGCGCATATTCACCATAGGGTTCAAGGTTACATTCTGATACATGAAGCTAGCCTGTCCAGTGATCGGACGAACATTTCGGCAATAGAATAGATAAGGACGTTGTTTCCAAACAACAAAGCTTCGGCATTTCAATTCAAATACCGGGCGGCATTTGGCACGGAACCAACTTTCAGGAACCTCTGGAAACACATCGAACAATGATTGCCCTTTAACCTTGTTTGGATGTTTGCCTGTGTGGTGCACCATAAAGCCATTCCACATATGGATATTAAAATCGCGGTCGACGACAATCAAACCCATGTCGATATTCTGAACCATATCGACCATCCAGTTGAATTGTTCAAATTCTGGTGAGTCAATCATGGTTACTCCTCGTCATCCATTAAGTAAGCCAGTTTTGCATCCAAAAGTGGCAAGGATTCGTCGACTAACAGCAGCAGCAAATCACACTTGATGTTGGTGCCATCAATGGCATAACTCACTTCAATCGTCACTGTGCGTTTCCACTTGCTACGCATTGTTTCCGCAAGCTTTTCAACCGACTGGTGTTGACCAATAATAACAGGATAGCTTTGCGCGAACACCAGACCTGCTTGCTCACCGACCCCCCTCAGGAAAGCACTAATCAGCACGTTACCGACATCGACCAGCACTTCGAGATTATTATTGACGCTGCCATCATCCGGATAATCCAGAATATCCAATAGGTCTTTCATCGAAGAGTCTGAAATCAACATCAGAGCCTCTCCCGCGAGACCTTCTCCGCTGAAACCCTGACAAATGCCATTCATACTATCATTGTTGGCGAGATGTTTGATCGTCATTGTCAGTTCACTTACCTCAAGCACATTGACCTGAGGCAAAGGCATATGAACAAACACGTCAAAGTACCGCGCAAGCGAATCTGCTGCCTGCCCCATCGCCAAGTTAACCACTTCCATATATATTTCCCGGCGACCAACTTTCATATCCTCTGACAATTCAGTGGGTTTATGTGGTGCAGAAGGTTCGCTGCTTTTGAATGGCTCTAGAAGCTCGACGAGTTTCTCCTGACTAACAGGCTTTTTTACAAAAGCCTTTGCGCCCAGAGAAATCACCCTATCTTGTGCTTTCGGTTGGATATCGCCTGATACAACAAAGACGGGAACATTGATGCTATTGGATCGCATCACTTCCAGTGTTTCGTAGCCATCCATTTCCGGCATGGTTAAGTCCAGAAACATCACATCAAAACTGGAAGACTGTAGCTGTTCAATGGCCACTTTGCCGTTTTCCGCGAACGTAATTTCTGCATTAACAAATTCCGGTAGCGACCGCGCCAGTTGCTTCCTTGCCAGTGCAGAGTCATCGGTAATTAATACTCGGGTTGTCAAAATCTCCACCCCTAAATTCGGCTGCGTATTCTATTGATTAGTATTTTTGCCATAAGCAAGGCTGCGAAATATAACGCAATTTTCAAAGAAATATGACCTTACTCCCATAAGCATAGTTGTTAAACAGGCCTGTTGGTCTCAGAGGGAGTAATTTAATGCGATAGGGAGATAAATTGGTCGCGTTTCGGCTCTCCCAATCCGGATTATGGATAGTCAGGAAGCGGCACATTGCCAAAGGCTGCAAGTTCCCTTTTCACTTTGTCGAGATCTGAGCTCATATGGTCAAATTGCTGGATCATTGCGTTGTTCTCTGCTTTCTGAGAATTGAAGTTGTCGCAATCATTTTGGGACACCTTGTTCCAAGAATTGCCTTTCTTATACTCCGAACATGCTTTTTGACTAAGCTCAAGTTTATGTGCGCCCTTCAGTATCTCCTCGTTCAGATCGCCCAAGGTTTTAGTCAATTTATAGCGTTCTTCGTACAAAGCATCTGTATCTGTCACCCGCTTTTTCAGTTGTGCTATCGCCACTGACTGGGCTTCCATTTCCTTTTCCAACGCATCGGTTTTACCTATATACGCTTTGGACTTTTGTCCCAACGTCGCTTTAAGCGCAACAATTACGGTATCTTTATCTTCAATTTGCTGGGTCAGCGATTGAGTGCGCTCAACCGCTTCTTCAACTTGGCTGTTCAACTGAGCCAATTTTTCCTGCGCATTTTCCAGCGCGAGTTGTGACTCGGACAACGCTGTTTTCACACCATTCAATTCTGCACTGATGCCGATTTCAACGGAAGACCAGTGATTCCAGGCCACTAAGCCACCTAAAAGCAAACCAACCGCAAACAGCAATGCACCTTTTTTATTTGTGCTTGTCATTGTTTGTTCCTTGCAGCCGTCACTGGCTAATCCCAAAAAAATAAGTGCCACCATGATAGCCTATGGTGGCAGTTATTAATGTTAGCTGATGGAAAAAATCTTTAGTTTTCCGCTATCTGCTTAAGGTTTGACCAAAGTGACGTCACCTTTTGGAATACAACAACATGCGAGCACAAGACCGTCTTCTTTCTCACCCGGGAACAGAGCCGGCATATCTGGTTGTTCTACTTCACCTTCGACCAAGCGAAGCTTGCAGCATCCACAAACGCCTGCGCGGCAGCTGTAATCGACATAGACACCTGCCTCTTCTGCCTGAACCAAAATCGGACGCTGGTTTTCACCGCGGATGAACTCACCTTCAATGTTTATGTTCACTTCCATCGCTGGCGCGTCATTGCCCACTGTTGGTGGTGTGAAGAACTCCTGGTGGCGTTTGCTTTCGGGCACACCCAAGGCTCCAAGTAGATTCATGGCGGACTCCATAAACCCTTCAGGACCACAAACAAAGACTTCACGTTGAGTGAGTTTAGGCACTAATGCGAGATGCTCCTGGCTCAAGCGGCCAAACATTCCCTGCCAATCCGCTGCAGGCTGACTGAGTATGGTCATGACTTTTAGACCCGCGTGCGCATCTTCCAATGATTTCAGTTCATCCGCGAAGGGAATATCTGCTTCTGTACTGCATTGATGCAGGAAAATCACATCATTGATTTCGTTGTTATCTGCCAGCGCACGAAGCATCGACATCATGGGTGTGACTCCGCTACCACCAGAAAGAAAGAGCAATATCTGACGCTTGCCTGAATCATCACTTAGGTGGAACTGACCGTCCGGTTGCTGTGCTTTGATTTTGTCGCCGACTTTTAGATTGTCGTGAAGCCAGTTTGACACCAGACCACTATCGACACGTTTAACGGAAATCGATAGCGTTTCGGGACGAGTTGGCGAGGAAGACAGCGTATAACGACGCTGGATGCGTTCGCCATCAATATCCAATTCAATAGGAAGATGCTGACCGGCTTTGTAACTTGGTAACGTGCCTTGCTGGCTAGTAAACCAGAAGGTTTTAAAATCTCGTGCAACCTCTTCAACTTCGCTGCATTTGAGATTTAGCTTTGGCGTAGTGTTGTCTTCGTAGACTTCTGGCTCACGGTACTCGAGGACTTTGATCTCATCGTCTGCAGAAATCAAACCTTCATTCAGCGCAACCAAATTCATGCCGAAATTCACGTTGCCGTCTTTGTCGGTGCGGAACTGGCTCAATGTGGTGATAGGTTCGCCGTTCGCACGGAATCGACCGCTTTCCAGATCCAGCGTGGTGAACACACAACGACTGCAAGGACGGTCAACTTGAAACGTCACACCACCAATACGGATTTTCTCCCAGCGGTCTTCTTCAAACGCTTTACAACCGGTTGCGACAATGTTGGTTCGGAACTGATCCATGATGTGTTTATCTGGCGAGCGCTCGTTCAATGCTTCGAGAGAGGCTTCTGAAATCACCAAAAGCGGATAACCATCAGCAAAACTCACCTGGGTTTGCGCACTTTGGGAGTAACGCGGCGACGATTCTTCGCCCGTAAACAGCAATTGCTTATTTCCACCTAACAGGTGACTGAACCAGGCATTGGCGGTGGATGTGGTGGAGTAACCCGCGAACTCGTCTTTCCAGACGCCCGTTTGCACTTCACTCATGGAGAATTGAGAGTACTTCAACACCAAAGGAGACATGGTGGAATGGGTAAGCGTAATACCATTGGACTGAATAGCGACTGACACTTCAGTCAGCTTTGGCTCGGTGCGTCCGGTGACCATTTTCCCCGTGCTATCCGTCACCATAAAGCGGCGATCGAAACTCAGGCCAATTTTTTCAACCCAAGCATTAGAGAGCGAGATGCCTCCTGCCGATTTAACGGGAAATACATTTATCTGGCTGACTTTTGTGCTCACGCTGACTCCTTTCTTATATGTAAACGCCGATTCCGTATTGTACAGAATCGGCGTTTGATTGCTCCAACAAACTGTTCAGTAAGAGAAATGCTTCACTTGTCTATTCGTGAACTAACTAGCAATGCTTTCTCTGTTTGCAGTAATGATCTGGTTGAGTCGGTCCGGTTCGCTCACCAGCGTCGGGAACTTAAGGTACAAGTGATGAAGGCAGGTTAGACACAGCGAAATACAGTCATTTGTTTTCTCACGGATTTCCTCTGCATCCCACCAAGCTTCGCCAGAAAGTATCAAGTTCCAGTCCTGGGTCAGCATTTGAGCAACTTCAACGGCCTCCTGAGCATCACCTTGAATCAACACGCTGACCGCCTGTGCAACATTCTCAGCTTGGGCTCCCGCCCCAAAAATATTTCGCAGAGCAAGAATCGCATCTAACAATCCATCCAACCGTTCCGGCTGTCGGGCCGCACTGAATAACCTGCCGAACGCAAGTCGAATACCCGTTGAGTCAGTATCCTCAAGAAGCAGACTCCAGCTTTCTAGGTCATCTAGTACACTGTTGGTCACTGAAACCGGTTCGTTCGCCTCTTTTACCGTATCGACAATCTGCTTCGCCCCTTCCAAAGAAAACGGATCGATATGCCATGCCCATTCTGGTGCGACAAATGGTGGTGTCTGCTCTAGGAAACACATCGCCATACAGAGCGTAATATTGAGCTCCGTAGCCACTTTATCGCTTTCAGCTTCCATCACATCTTCCGGCCATTCATCGTCTTCCAACAAATCACCGACGTTGATCGCATAAGCAAAACCGGATTCCAACATAAAGCCGCTGTCTTTGCGTTTTGCCATTTGGCTTGGCAGTTGAAGAACATACTCTGCGATAGCTGGCGTATAGCGGCGAATGGTTCCCCATTTGGTATCCAAGGCATCAAAATCAGTCAGGGCTGCATTTCGAAAACCCACAAACAAAGGGATCTGCGCGACTTCTCCATCAGCGACACTACGCGCAATTTCAAGCATCTCTAGAACAGTTTCGACGAAGATATCTACCGAGATTGGTCCACGTATACGCATCAGGTCGTAGCTGTTAATCAAAAGCGCAGCGGGTAGTGATGAAAGTGTGATCACCCCACGTTTGCCTTTGGAATCGGCATAGTGACCAAAGGTTTCACTTGGTTCATTACCAATTGTCTCGAAGACCCGTTCAAAAGAATGATCTTCGATAAAGTGTCGATACAAAGATTTTTGACTCGGCAAATGCATGATTGCTGCACTTAGATGCCCAGACGCACGATAGAATAAATGAGGACGAGCCCCTGCTTTAACCAGAAACAACGGATAGAGTTCCGCTGCAACGTTGGCTAAGCTACGAGCAAGAGGATCAGCCGCATTCACAACTGGCGTCGTGCCACCGTTTTGGTGACGCCAGACGGTAAACATATGTTGACCATTTTGCAGCACAAGAGGCAAACGATGGAAGAAGGACTGTTCAATGTCGCCTTGTGATACCGCCACCGCGCGCATTTGTCGGCACAGTTGGATGTATGAAGATAAGGTATCTTTTTGCTTCGCGTTCAGACGAGCCTGATCTTGCATCACCAGTCTCGCTTCCGCTTCGGAAACGTTCAAAATATAACTGACAACGCGATGCCCCATGGCTTTGACGAAATTCGGGATAGGTTCTTTCAACGGCATGTCACTCCCAGCGTCAATGAATCTCTGCTTCAACCCCAGTCAACAGAGAAGTCGTCCCCCCAAACAGCACATAGGCTATCTGTTCTCAATGCCACTAGCTTTATCTTGAAGGCAGGCTGTTTAGGTTTAGTTAGTTGTTCTAGTTATCGGCAGCGTGTTAGAAAAATATAGCAGCAACCGGACAAGATCTTTCCAGCCAAACCACCGTTTCTTGAATTTCACTATTTAGTTGAGAGAGTTACCGGTAGCAATTTTTTTCAGCGCCGACCACACTTTTTCTCCCGATGGATGCAATCGGGATTGATAGCGATACGCATAGTAGGCCACTTGACGGACATACTTCTTATCTCCCATCACTATCAAGCGACCATCCCCGATTTCATCTCGAATCGAAAAGTCCGGTAGCCAGGCAACACCCTGACCTTTCAATGCTTGAAGTTTCAGCATGTCGACCATGGAAGAGAGAAACACGGTTGTTAGATTCAATTCAGCACGAAGGGAGTCGGTTTGTCTTCCCATGTAAGATGTCGGGTTATAGGCTAGCCATGGTGTCACCTTTTTAGATTCGAGCGAAAACTTTGGCAAACCTTTTTCGTTAGGCGCTGTGACTGGCAGTAAATCAGCATGACCTACCTGAATGTAATCAAACGGTGGTAATTTCAGGTGTTCGTTCTCAAATGCCATTAACAAATCACACTCGCCTTGCTGGAGCGCGTCTACGGCTTCATCCACGTTCATCGCATCGACACTCAACATCGGCAAAGTTTCTGGTGTGAAAGCCTGCTGAATAGCTAATGTCATATCAAGAGCCAATGAATGAGCAGAAGCAATACGAACCAAGCTGCCATCGGAATAATTGAGTGCCGAAATCTGACTAATCCCCTCTTCCATCTGATGCACCAATGTTCTGGCGGTGACTCGGAAAATTCGACCACTGGCTGTTAAAGCAACAGGGGTTTGAGTGCGATCAACCAACTCTGCGCCAACGGATTGTTCCAGCATGCGAATACGGCGCGAAAAAGCAGGCTGAGTAATATTTCGCAGCCCTGCAGCAGTGGAAAAGTTCCTCGTTTCTGCCAATACCAGAAAATCTTCCAACCATTTACTTTCGAGATTCAAGTCAAGTTCCCTTACCTAATCTGTAGCCTCATAGGAATTGTAGTACTACCAGGAAGTCATAAATTGATATATATCTCATATATATGTCTTTTCTATAACGAAACGGTATGGGCAAGTCACAAACGGCATTTTTCTACAATGCCTGACACTCCTATAGTGAAAACATCACTTTAGGACATTATGCAGCACGCTAAGGCGTGCGAGATAAAAGGAAAATGATGAACATACCCGCCCCTTACCTGCTTATGCTTGGCGAAAGTCACGACCCACTCGCTATCAAAACCGCACGCGGTATTCATTACTGGCGATCAGAGAAATGTTTGGGACAATTGCGTTTGAATGATGGCGTGCCTTCACTCGGCCTTCCTGAAATGGACGCCAAAACTGCATACAGGCAAGGTGCGAAAACCTTTGTACTGGGTACCGCAAATGCAGGCGGTGTCCTTGCAGAACAGTGGATTCCGATGATTATTGAAGCGATTGAACTAGGCATGCATGTCGCATCAGGCTTGCATCAGCGTCTTGCAGACGTACCAGCTATTGCTATTGCAGCGGAAAAGGCGGGCGTTCAACTTTACGACCTCCGTTACTACGTCAAAAAGCTGGATGTGGGTAGCGGTAAAAAACGTTCTGGCCGACGTCTGCTTACTATCGGCACTGACTGTTCCGTCGGCAAAATGTTCACCACCTTGGCGCTCGAAAAAGCGATGAAAGCGCGCGACATTAAAGCAACCTTCTGTGCGACAGGGCAAACAGGCATCTTGGTGGAAGGCAAAGGTATCGCAGTAGATGCGGTGATCTCAGACTTTATCGCAGGTGCAACAGAAGCCTTGTCGCCAGAATGCGATGCCGATGAGTGGCAACTGATTGAGGGTCAAGGCTCCCTGCTCAACCCCGCATTTTCGGGCGTGACAATGGGTCTTTTGCACGGTTCACAGCCGGATGCGTTGGTAATTTGCCATGAAGCGAATCGCCCACACACACGCCATATGCCATATATGCCTATGCCAAAAGTGGAGGACATCATGGAGCTTACTTTAAGATTGGCAAAACTCACTAATCCGAACCCTCGCTTTGTCGGAATGGCAATCAATACCTCGGTACTAACTGAAGATGAAGCCAAGATATATCTTAAAGAGATGGAGGAAAAGCATGGACTGCCTGCTACAGACCCAGTCCGATTCGGTGTCGAAAACATCGTCGATCATCTGGTCAGCAGTTTCGGGGATTAAGATGCAAATCAACGCACAGATAGTCACTTATACCTTAAAGCGCCCCTTTACGATTTCCCGTGGTAGCCGAACTCATGCGGAGGTGATTCAAGTCGCCATAAAGAAAGACGGGAAGGAAGGAATTGGGGAGTGCTCTCCAACTGGCCGTTATGGAGAAACCTTTGAGAGTGTATTGGCACAGATTGATTCGGTAAAAGAAAAAGTTTTCGACCGCTCACAGTTGAAGGTGCTCTTGCCAGCGGGCGCAGCTCGCAACGCGCTTGATTGCGCATTGTGGGATCTAGAAGCCGATAACTTTCCCTATGATTTTTCTTTGCCGGATCACATCCAAACAGCGATGACCGTTTCAATAGCGACACCACAAAAAATGGCTGAAGAGGCGAAAGATTACGTTGAACAAGGCGCTAAGCTGATCAAGGTAAAGCTCAATGGCGATGATGTTTATGAGCGCTTATCTGCAGTGCGCGCGGCGGCACCGGACAGCACATTGATCGTCGATGCCAATGAAGCCTGGAGAAATTTAGATATAGAGGCGACGATTAAACAAATAGCACCGCTTAATATCGCCATGGTTGAACAACCCTTGCCTGCGGCTGGAGACGATGTCTTGCGCGAGGTTTCAAGCTCAATTCCATTTTGCGCAGATGAAAGCTGTCATACCGCAGATGATGTTGACGGTTTGGCAGGTAAATACCAGATGGTGAACATTAAATTAGACAAAACCGGCGGTTTAACGGCAGCATTTGAATTAGAACAAGCAGCACGCACAAATGGGATGCAAGTCATGGTTGGCTGTATGCTTGGAAGTTCGGTCGCCATGCGTGCAGCTCTGCCTATAGCTGCGAACGCGGTATTGGTTGATTTGGACGGTGCATTCCTTATCAGTGATGATATCCAGGGCGGATTAACCTACCAGAACGGTAGTATTATTATTCTGTAGTCCCTTTTCATATCATTAGTTCACATTGCGGGTGAAATGCTTTCATGGCGTTTCACCCTTTTTTATTACTTTCGAGCGAGTCACCAAATTAGACGGCGAAATTGAGACAAATTGTTAACAGCTATCTTGACCCCCTAGATACCAGTCACTATTCTAGCGTACATGTGTACGCTGGAATTTTGCGGTATTTAACATGGAATCAACTAACACAAATAAACCGCCGATCATTTGGCTGAATGTCTCGGTGTTTGTCGCTACTTTTGCGGTGGCGATAATTGGTACGCCAATTTGGGCTTACTATCATGGATTTGACTGGGCACAAATCGCGATGTTGCTTGTCGCTTTCACATTTAGCGGTATGTCAATCACAGCGGGTTACCACCGTCTTTGGTCACACAAAACCTATGAAGCCCACCCTGTTCTGAAATTCATTTTTGCTCTTGGCGGAGCCTACGCTGTCCAAAACAGTATTCTTCACTGGTCCTCTGATCACCGCGTACACCACCGCCACGTTGACGACAATGACGTAGACCCATACTCTGCCAACCGCGGCTTTTGGTACTCTCACATCGGCTGGATGCTGCGTGAATACCAGAAACACCGCTATTCTGACTACAGTAATTGCCGCGATCTGCAGAAAGACAAAATAGTGATGTGGCAACATAAGTATTACCTACCGCTAGTCATTGCTACTAACTTCGGTATTCCCATCGCTTTCGGTCTCATTCATGGCGATTTTTGGGGTGCCATTATTCTGATTGGTTTCACCCGTCTGGTTCTCAATCATCACTGTACTTTCTTTATCAACTCGCTGGCACACATCTGGGGCAATCAACCGTACACCCAGAAAAACACAGCGCGTGATAATGGTATTCTGGCATTCCTGACCTTCGGTGAAGGCTACCATAATTTCCACCATATCTTTGAGAACGATTACCGCAATGGCATTCACTGGTGGCAATTTGATCCAACCAAGTGGCTCATCAAATCGAGCAGTTGGCTGGGACTGACCAAAAAGCTCCGCATCACACCGCCGGATCGCATTGAAAAAGCAAAGGCGAGGATGATGCTGAAAAATATTCAAGCGCGTCTAAGCCTTGCGCCAAATGCAACGCACCGATTACAGATTGTTGAGCAAGAATATGAAGCACTGGTGGCGCGCATGAGTGATTACTATGAAGCGAAAAAACGCTTACTCGACCTCAAGAAACGAAACCTCTTGAAGAAATACGAGCGAGCTATTCTGGTGCAGCAGTTACAGATTCTGAAATCTGATTTTCAAAAGCAGAAACGCAATTGGATGACGCTCACCGCTTCTTACGCCTAACCGCCCAATGATACTATCTACACAAAAGGGCAGAGAAATCTGCCCTTTCCATTTTTTAAGCGATAACCTTTTCAATCCACTCGAAACTTACAAGGAATTATATGAATATTGGTCGCCTTCCCGTTTGGTGGTTTATCATTATCGGCGTTGCATCAAACCTTTTCGCTGAATGGGTCTTAAGCCGATTCGGCTTTCAATACGACATCTTCAACGAAGGCTTTCATCTTGGAAAACTGCTCATCGACTCCGGTGTATTTATCGCGTTTTTCATCTTACTTAGTCTTGTTTACTTCAAAAAAACAGCCACAGAAAAGCATCATCATGATTAAAATTCGCCGTTATCGCAAAGGCGATGCACCATTGCTTTGGTCACTATTCTTTAACACTGTCCGCAACGTCAACATCAAGGACTATTCACAAGCACAAGTTGAGGCTTGGGCGCCGACCGGGTTCAATGCAGAGATCTGGGCCAATAAGATTGAAGACCTCAATCCCTTTGTTGCAGAAGTTAAAGGGAAAATTGCCGGTTACGCCGATATTCAACATGACGGGCTTATTGATCACTTCTTTTGTGACATGGCATTTCAAGGGAAAGGGGTGGGCAAAGCTCTGATGCAGGCCCTATTTAGCGAAGGAAGTCAGTCCGGGCTCAATCTCTATCACGCTCATGTCAGTATCACCGCACGCCCGTTTTTCGAGCGTATGGGTTTTAATGTGGTGAAAGAACAGCAGGTAAACATTCGGAGCGCTGTTATCACTAACTTTCTGATGGAACGCGTGGAAACGAAAGGAAATTAAACTTGGTAATACGACAAGCCACCCCATCCGATATCGATGAGATATTCGGTATCTATAAACAGATTGCCCAAACACACTTCGATAACGCACCGAATGCATTTAACCCTCCATCACAAAAAGACAAACGTTTTCTGCTTTCCAAAATCCAAGATGATGCCTGGTGGTTTGCCGTAGCTGATTTAAAAGGCCAGATCGTCGGATATACCATGGCAAGGCTGGACAAAAATGAGACCGTTCCATTTCTCACCAACACACTCATTTGCCGCCTAAATACCATTGTGGTTGACCAGAGTATTCAAACCAAAGGTATTGGCCGTGCACTTATCGATGCCTGCAAAAAGTGGGCGGAAGAAAATGGCGCTGTGGAAGTCCGCTTGGAAGTGATGTCATTCAATCAGAATGCGGTTGGTTTCTATGAGCATATCGGGTTTGAGAAGCTTTCCCACACCATGTGTCTGTCTCTCTAACCCACACGAAAAAGCCGGAGAGATTTTTCAATCCTCCGGCTTGGTTTTTAGCGATGAGCTTTCTGGCTTGAGACTCTTATAAAAGCAGCAAGCATCATCAGTGTCAGTAACCAAAGGGGAATTGAACCGCCACCTCCGCTGGTACTTTGGGTTAACGGAATGGTTCTGTCGGGCTCATAGCTAGAATTCAGATTAAAGATGTCCGTTGTGAAAGTAACGTCCGGTCGTTCATAGCCACCCATTTTTTCATCAATCCAGTCGTAGAACGTTGAAATCTGTGTAAAACCATCTGCGTAATCAACTAATCCACATCCATATTTTGATGTGTAGCTAACAACGCCAACCGCCACATAGCCTCTATCGTTATCGGATACCGCAGATGGATCCTGCCAAATTAGTGGGCCACCAGAATCTCCGAAACAAACACCCGTTGCTCTCTCACTGTTTGCACAAATAAAGGATTGAGAGTCACTTCCATAGCAACTTAAATCATCCATACCTGTCATTAAAGTATGCTTTAAGAATCGACTGCCTGATTCTGTCGTTCCCGTTCTTCCCCATCCAGATACGAATAGATTTTCGGTCGCTGCCACCGAAAATTGGGCATCCAAATCACCCTGCTTTAATAAAGGTAGAATTGATACGGGAGTCGCAGAAGCAGCGATATCTGAAGAGAGGTGAATCACAGCAATATCTGATGTTAACCACTCATCATCATAGTCTGGGTGTACATCGATTTTTGAGACTGCAGAGATATTCTCATCAGGGATATACGCAACATCTTCATAGCCAGTGACGACATTCAGCGTTGACGTACTCACTTCCACAACACAGTGTGCAGCCGTTAAAATGTGACGCTGACCGATAATGATACCACCGCAGAATTTGCCTGAATCATCAATCAGAGCAGCTTGCCAAGGCACATCACCAATCTGCACATAAGCCCCATCAACGATGGCCGGAGTCGGCACATTTTCTGCCGCAATCGTGCTTCCCAAAAAAGAAGTGCTAGCTAAAATGCCACCCAACACTGTTAAAGACCAACTGTTAATCACAAGCACCTCAAATCTCGACATTCTTTTATGAGATTGAGGATATCCTGCAGGTAAGTCTGGGTCGTATACTATTCGAAAAGACGCGGCGAAGTTCTCAATATTCGGTTTTTAGTGAGAACACTTTACTTTGGTTCAATGTGCCAAGTAGCCAGACCTTTAGTGCTCTCTCCCCTCATCAAACTGCGGCAATTCATCGGTAATGTCATACCACTGCGCTTTAAATTTCTTGAAAATATGCGCATCAGGCTTGAGTGGAATATCACTTTCCAGCGTGCCAAGCGTAAACTCAACCAAGCTACCATCACTGTTTGAAGCCTCAAACAGCAAGCTGGATCCGCAATTTTCACAGAAGGTTCTTTTGGTGTCATTTTCCGCCACATAGACTTTCAGTTTGTCTTTGCCTTTCGTGAACCGGAAATCCTCCTTTTTGGCTTCACCAAAAGTAGCGAATGCAGAACCATGAAATTTTCGACACATGGAACAGTGACAATGCCCCATTTTTGGCTCGATATGATCAACTTCATATTGGATTTGGCCGCACAGACACTGACCTTTGTAGCTGGCAGGTTTTGTCATCGTAAACTCCTTTTACTGGTAAATTATCACCCTACCCTAGCCCCAACTGAATTAACAATAAAAATGGGCACCTCACCGGGTGCCCAATTTGCTTTTTATAGGTGACTTTTTACAGATAACTTAACTCTGTCGCTTTTCCTTTGAAAATTCGATAAATCATAAAGGTATAAAGCAAGATCATTGGCATCACGATGGCCGCTCCCACACCCACTATCATAAGGGTTGCAGGTGCACTCGCTGCTTCACTCGCAATCATGATTCCTGGCACGACATCAGGGAAGAAGCTGTAAGCCAATCCGAGAAAGCTCAGGGCAAAGATCAGGCTGACGCCGAAGAAAGGCCATCTTGCTCCCAAGTCATCTTTTACGGGTACCTGACGCAAGTAACGGTCAACGAGGAAAATAATCGACATCACCACCAGCGGCACTGGCGCAAGCAACAGCATTTCTGGGAAACTAAACCAGCGCTCGGCGACTTGTTCGTTTACTAGCGGGTTGACGATACTGACCGCAGCAATCCCCAATGCTGCCAACCAACCTGCACGTCGTGACCATTTGGCTGCCCTTTTCTGCAATTCGCCTTCAGTTTTCAGCACCAACCAAGCACCACCGATATACACATATGCTGCAGTCACACAGAGCGAACTCAATACCGCAAACCCGTAAGCTGAGGCTGAATCCTCAAAGCCCATAATGTAGCGACCCATCATGTAGCCTTGGGAAAGCGAAGCGATCAATGAGCCCGCTTTAAAGCATAGGTCCCAGTTATCCTTTCTATCAGCCTTTGCCTTGGCACGGAAGTCAAACGCCACCCCACGCATGATCAACGCAATCAGCATAAACGCTGTGGGCAAGTAGAGCTCGGTCAGAATCAGACTGTGAGCAGTTGGGAAGGCAATCAGCAAAATGCCAACCGCCAATACCAGCCAGGTTTCGTTTGCATCCCAGAAAGGGCCAATGGATGCAATCATCCGGTCACGGTGCGCTTCATTGTTGGAAGGGAGCAACATCCCCACACCAAGATCATAGCCATCTAAAATCGCGTACATGAACGCGGAGAAGCCAAGGAGCAGCAGGTAAATTTCCGGTAAATAGTCCATCAAGCGCAGGCCTCCTTAAGGTTTTTATTTGGCTCAGTTGATTCAGCGTTCAATCCTTTCCTTGCGAGATAGAAAAGCGTACGAATATAGGCAACGAGTAAAACGGCATAAACAACCAAATACATCACCAGTGATAACATGACATTGCCGCTAGAAACCGTTGTAACGGCATCCGAAGTGCGAAGCACGCCATTAACCAGCCAAGGTTGACGGCCTATCTCAGTCACATACCAACCTGCCAAGGAGGCAACCCAACCTGAGAAAGTCATTGCGACCAATACATACAGGTAGGGCTTTGGGAGTTCACGCTTTTTGATAATTTTGAAAGCTCCATACCCCGCCACCAGCAGCATCAGAACGCCAACACCAACCATGATCCTGAAACCATAAAACAGAGGAGACACTGGGGGATGGCCCTCAAAATCATTCAATCCCACCAATTTACCATTCAAGTCATGTGTCAGAATCAGGCTCGCCAACTTCGGAATCCCAACTTCAAAATCGTTGGAACGGGTTTCTTCATTGGGCACAGCAAACAAAAGTAAAGGCGCACCATTTTGTGTTTCCCAAACGCCTTCCATCGCCGCAATTTTTTCCGGTTGATGTTCAAGGGTATTCAATCCATGTAAATCACCAACAAAAATCTGAACCGGAATTAGACCTGCTGCCGCCAGCAATGCGACTCTCAGTCCGTTTCGGGCAGGTTTGTGGTCTGGTTTTTTCAGGTATTGGTAGGCGCTGATACCGGCAATCAAAAAGCTTGCGGTCAAACCCGACGCCAACAAGGTATGTGCGAGGCGGTATGGCATGGAGGGGTTGAAAATCACCTCCTTCCAGCTGGTGACCTGAACAATACCGTCAATCAACTCATAGCCCGCAGGAGTGTGCATCCAACTGTTGAGCACCAGAATCCAGAAGGCCGACAATGTTGTTCCGATGGCCACCAAGAAAGTCGCCAGCGTATGTACCCATTCGGCAACGCGGTTACGTCCAAACAACATCACCCCGAGGAAAGTCGCTTCCATAAAGAAGGCAGTCATTACCTCATAACCGAGTAACGGCCCTGCAACATTGCCGACTTGCTCCATAAAGCCCGGCCAGTTAGTACCAAACTGGAAGCTCATGGTAATACCCGAAACCACACCAAGCGCGAAAGTCAGAGCGAATACTTTGACCCAGAAGTAATAAAGATCCAGCCAAGCCGAATCTTGGGTTCGGTTAAAGCGGAGTTTGAAAAACACCAGCATCCAGCCAAGTGCAATGGTGATGGTCGGGAAGAGTATGTGGAAACTGATGTTCGCGGCGAACTGTATTCGCGAGAGCATAAGGGTTTCTAACATCGTTGTACCTCAATCATAAACAACTCGAAAAATGGGCTTTGAAAACACGTTCAAACAAAGAAGTGAGATGCTTAGTGTGATGTCGAGTACGCGCGGCACTCTTGTTAATTGATCTATATCAATTTTCATTTAGGGTACGAAAGAAGGATTCAGTGAGGATCTACGTCGAATTGTTTAGAAATATTAAGGGTTAACACTGGCACAACAAGCCAATTACATACCCGTGATTTATGTGCTGCTAGACAGCGATTTCATGGAGGCGTAAGATTTCGCTCCCTTTATTAGGGCCTGTTGACCTTTGGTGATGATTTTTGCAGCAGTTTGTGGGGATTTTATGCAAGGCAGAGGCTTCGACGTGTAGCTAGCCTACATGAGAATCCGATAACGCAGCAGAAATTCCCCACAAACGCTGCCCGAAGGGTTCGACTGCGCGTCCCGTACTCTAAGCGTTTTATGCTTTGTTAAGGTGTATTTGCTTAGAATGACTAGGCGGCACACACCTCGCCGCGCCTAAAACGCTTATAGCTAGAACAAAATTTAACCACCAAAGGTCAACAGGCCCAAGCGAGTCATAAAAATGGCTAAAAAACCGACTCGCATGGATGCAATGAAACAGATTATTGAGCAGGTAAAGCAGGAGCTTCCTCTCTACGAATCCGACACTTTTGTGTGCGGCCCAGAAGGTAACTGTATTGGTTGTCCAAAGAAGCTGCTGGAAATAGTGGACTCAGAACTGAGTTATTGGGAATCAGCTATGTCTCGCGGTATCACACCGCAATTCGACGAAATTCGCCGTTTTGGCAAGATGTGTAACAACGTAAGGCGTGGTTTAGTACGCAACAACATTATTGCGGCTTGATAAAGCTCGGAGCTAGAGGCCAAGAAGTGGCTGTCTTCTTCTCGATTGATAAGTGAACGCCGCTTCAATGCAAACCCTCAAAGCCTTATCCGGAAAAGGCTGATTTAATGGGAACGAAAGCTCACGGTTTCCAGAATAATTAAACGCCTCTGGCATCACTTCCTTCAGCGTATCAATCATCAAACTTTGGCAGTGAAAGAAAATAGAAATTGATTCTGGCGATTTCGATTTCCAATCAAACCTCAGCGGCGTCCCGCCTTTTACAGAATAGCTAGGTTCACCCCATTTCAGACTCTCGTCGACACTAACACCGCTTTCAGCTGCGACAGCGAAAATCAGTTCCCTAAGTTGTAGTAATCTAGATTTTGTCGGCTCTGGGTAACTCTCAAACTTTGCCTTTATCTCTTCCTTCATCACGCTGAATTCCTTTTCCGATGAAAACGCCCGGCATTTAGCCGGGCGTGACAATTATTCTGAGATGAACGACAGCAGGATGCCTTCAAGCTCGTCCCAAGGTAGCAGTTCTTTGTCGATAACTTCGACGCGGGACTCAACGCCTTGCAAACTTATTGGACTGACTGTCACCATCTGGTTCACGACATTGAATGCAAACATACCGTCATCGGTATTCATCACGGCTTTCACCCGTTCCGCATTCAAGTTCGCAAACAGACCATAGAGAGAATCGAAAGGAAAAATGGTTGTCGGTTCGAACACCCAACCACAACTTACATAGCCCTGCCCTTTGTTTTCTTTGCGACGGTATTTCTCACCCGGCTCCAGCTCAAACGGAGGCATTTCGTCATCGTCGTGTGAATGATGGTGCCCAAACTGCGCATTACGGTCGACTCGCGGCAAGGCTAACCAGTCAGGGTTGAGTTGTCCTTGTTCAACATACCCTGATGCTAACTTCGCGATTTCAGCGCTTTTGACATAGTCATCGAACGCTTCAATGTCGGCTGGTGAACTGAGGTCGGCTTTGTTTGCCACCACCACGTCTGCCAATGCCAACTGATCGCGGAAGTTCTGGTTTTCGGTATAACGCGCATCCGCAAAGTTACGCGGATCAACCAAAGTAATCGTCGCATTCAGCTCGATATAATTTTCGTAATGCTCTGAAAGCAGCTTACCGATAATGTCTTTAGGGTGTCCCAAACCAGTTGGTTCAATCAACAATCGATCCGGATTTTGTGCCAACAGTGCGTTGATGCCGATAGCCATGGGTAATCCCGCCACGCAACACATGCAGCCACCCGGAACCTCTTTTACCATCGCGCCCTGCTCACTGAGAAAAGCACCATCAACACCCACTTCACCGAACTCATTCACGAGCACAGCCCAGTTTTCATTTTCCGGTTTTTGTTTGAGCAGATTAAGAATGGCAGTTGTCTTACCTACACCTAGAAAGCCGGTGATAATATTGGTCGGGACTTTTTTGGTTAGCTTGTCGGCCATGGAAATTCCTATCAGTACGCTGATCATTGTCAGGCTCAGCAGTGTATCAACCCCGTGCAGATACGAAAGTACAATTTCTACATTACGTAAATGTTTTGAATGAATTTTAATCAAACAGTCTGCACCTATATCACTAAAAGGCACACACGATTGGTGCTCTGCTTGCAAGCTGTTAATCTCAAAGTAACAAATGAGGAAACTGACTCTATTTAGGAGGAAGGGATGTTAAATACCAGCACTGCCAAAGCAGTGATTGACCACGCTCTGTTCTTGGGCGCGGATTTTGCGGAGTTGTTCGTTGAACGACAGCATTCAGGAAGCGTAGAGTTACTTTCCGGTGAAGTTGATAAAGTGAATTCGGGTATCGACTTCGGTATCGGTATTCGTCTTTTTTTCGGTCACAAAGTGCTTTACGGCTATACCAACAGTTTGGACGAAGAAAAACTTAAGCAGGTTACTTCCCTGCTCTGCGCAAAAGATAAACGTGACCAAATCGCAAAAGCCGGCGCATTGAACTTCACCCAACATGATGATCGCCATCCGGTGAGCATGCCTTTCTCGGCAAACAACCATGTCGAAGAGAAAATTGCGTTTCTCAGACGTGTCGATGCGAAAGCCCGGTCGCAGAGCGATAAAATCTCTCAAATCATTGGTCGTATCGCCCAACGCGAGCAGCAGATAGAAATCTTCAACTCTACCGGTCTGCACGTTTTAGATACCCGCCACTATACCCGTATCGCCTCCTCTGTTGTTGCCACACATGGTAACGAGCAATCTACCGGTTACGAAGCGCCGGGTATGCTTTCTGGCTGGGAGTTCAACTCTCATGTTGATCCAGAGGAGCTTGGCGAGGTAGCCGCAAAGCAAGCATTGATTAAACTCGGTGCAGATGCTTGTCCATCCGGTGAAATGCCGGTTGTGATTGGTAATGGTTTTGGCGGTGTGATTTTCCACGAGGCATGTGGCCACTTGTTGGAGACCACTGCTGTCGCCAAGAAGGCATCTGTCTTCTACGACAAAATGGGTGAAATGATTGCCCATCCTGCTGTTAGCGCGGTTGATGATGGCTTAATGACAAACGAATGGGGCTCCATCAATATTGATGATGAAGGCATGGAAACCCAGCACACCCAACTGATTAAGGACGGCAAGCTCACAAGCTTTATGGTCGACCACATGGGCAGCTTGAAAACCGGATTCGAACGCACGGGATCTGGTAGACGAGAGTCCTATAAATATGCCCCAACCTCCCGTATGCGTAACACATTCATTGAACCGGGTGACGCGTCATTCGATGACATGATAAGCAGTGTGGAACGTGGTATCTACGCTAAGAAAATGGGCGGTGGCTCGGTTCAACCGGGTACTGGTGAATTTAATTTTGCGGTTCAGGAAGCGTATTTGATTGAAGACGGTAAAGTGACCAAGCCGCTTAAATCCGCCACGCTAATAAGCACTGGTCCTAAAGTGCTTAAAGAAATCAGCATGGTGGGTAAAGATTTTGCACTTGCTGCTGGCATGTGTGGTTCGGTCAGTGGTTCAGTACCCACCACCGTCGGACAACCAGCACTTAAAGTCGACAACATTCTGGTAGGAGGCGGTAACTAATGAGCGAGCAAAAAACATTAGAAAACGCCGTCGAGCAGGTGCTAGAACTGGCACAGAAAAGTGGTGCGCAGGCCGATGTCATCGCATCTAGCAGCGAGAGTTTTAGCCTGAAAGCTGACCAAGGCGAACTTTCAGAATATAAAGTCACCGCAAGTCAGGTCATCGGCGTCCGAGTGATAAAAGATGAGCATGTCGCCATCAGCTACTCTGAATCACTCGAGCCAGAAAATTTGGCGCAAATGATCGATCAGGCGCTGACCAACGCCAGCTTTACCAAGAAAGATCCTCTCCAAAAAATTCAAGCTGAAGGACTGAACATCAGCACGAAATACCCGGAGATTTACCAACAAGACGACGCGACGCCAGAACAGAAGATTGAGCTGGCTTTGTCGCTTGAAGGGAAGATCCGTGAAAAACCATTGGCAAAAGGCGCGCCTTACAATGGTTACAGTGAAAGTAGCGGCATCACGCTGTTAGGCAATACCTTGGGAACACGCTGTTTCCACCAATCTCGTTCGCTGAGCTGTTACACCGCCGCGTTAATTGACCACAATGATAAGCAAGCTATGCATGTCGCTGCGTCTGTAGCACGAACCTTCGATGGCTTGACGCCAGAGAAAGTCATCAACGATGCCTATGACATGGCAGAAGCACTGCTGGAAGGCACGCCGATTGCGACTGGCCAATACTCGGTGATTTTCGAGCAAGAAAGTCTAAACGAAGTACTGGGTGCTTTTGGCAGCGTATTCTCCGGTGAATCGGCAAAACGTGGAATTAACCCCTGGCGTGACAAGATTGGCCAGCAAGTAGCAAGTCCACTGCTGAGTTTCAGGGATGTGGCATACATGTCTGGCGGCCATGCTATTAAGTCATTCGATGGCGAAGGCTTCGAAACAGGTGACACGCCGCTTATCGAGAATGGCGAGCTGGTTGGCCTGTTACACAACTCGGCGACAGCGGCACATTTCGGAGTTGCACACACTGCCAACGCAGGGCGCTCGCCAAAAGGTACCTTGAGCGTCAGTTCGCGACATGATGTCATTGGGGCAGGCACCAGCAGTGAAGCAGAAGTCACGGCAGGTGAATACCTTGAGCTGATTGACTTGCAGGGTGTCCATTCCGGAGCAGACGCTATCAGCGGTGATTTTTCATTTGGTGCCAGCGGCTTCCTGTGCCGCGATGGCAAGCGAATCCAGCCAGTACGGGGCATCACTGTCGCGGGTAACTTCTACACCATAATCAAAGAAATTGAAGCGGTAGGTAACACCGTACTACCAAACTATGCTGGACAGTTCTACTCTCCGCTTATCCGTTTCGCACGATTAAACATCGCAGGTAAATAACTCATCTACACTGAAAGAGTCCTGATTTAAGGACTCTTTTTTCTTGGAGATTTTACATGCCACAACCGCTCCTCATCACGCCTCGCTTGACACTACGGAACCTTAACGAAAACGATGCTAGTTTCATCAACCGCCTCTACAATACTGAAGGTTTTCTTCATTTTGTGGGAGATAAAAATATTCGCTCTACTATTGATGCCGCGGTGTATCTTCGATCAACATTATTGCCAATGCATAAAACACCAATGATGGGTTTATTGGCAGTAGAACTAAAAAATACTGAAGATCCCATTGGAGTGTGTGGGCTGATAGATAGAGACTCTCTTGATGCCATTGATTTGGGGTTTGGCTTTTTCCCTGAGTTTCAAGGGCAAGGATATGCAAGAGAAGCCGCAACTGCAGTGTTAGACATGGCCAAAAAGTCACTTGATTTGGCAGAAGTGGTGGCGATAACACTTGAAACGAACATAGGATGTTTGAATTTGCTGGAGTCCCTAGGGTTCCAAAAAACCGAGGCTGAAAATCCTGAGCCCGAAGTCATGTTATTAAAGCTGGAACTATAGCAACAGGTCGTCTTCAATACGCATAAAGCAATCAACGCTGTTTATCAACGAATTAGCTGTCAGCATCGGCACTCCAAACACAATCGCCTCCTTGCCATAACGGATACGTACTTTATCCATCAGTAAATCAAAGTCGCCATCACCAGAAAGTAAAATCACCGCATCAACTTCTGGCGCCATTTCCATCACATCAATAGCAATACCGACGTCCCAGTCACCTTTGGAGCTACCATCACTGCGTTGAATAAAAGGCTTAAGCTTTACTTCAAAACCGATATGGCGAAGTGCATCCTGAAACTTGATTTGCTGATCGTCATCTCGGCGGATGGCATACGCGTTAGCAACTACCACTTCTCCCATTTCCTGAAGCTGTTGCCAGAGTTTTCGATAGTTAAACTGTCGACCATAGGCTTGACGGGTGGTGTAATAAATATTTTGAACATCTGCGAATACAGCAATTTTCTTCAAGGGAAGTTCCGGTGTGCTTATTGAAGGACAAGAGGAGAATAACACACCGGGATAATAATATTTACAATATACCTAGATATAGCGACCAGAGTGCTGAAGATATCAAAACGCTAAAGGTCAGAAACATACCGTAAACACGGAATGCCAAAGGTTCACTGGGTTGACTCACCGCATAAGCATGAAGCAACCGCCCGATCAGCAACAAAGCACCCAGAATATGGAGGTATTGGCTTCCCTGGTCTAATTGGAGTTCCACCATAAGCATGAGTAACAAGGCAAACGGTACATACTCTGCAAAATTACCATGTGCACGAATCGCCTTTCTCAGTAGCTTTTCATCACCATCACCCAAAGCCACTTTATAGCCGTGCCGAAACTTAACTACCCTCAACGCCAGGAAGATAAACACTAGACAAAGTAGCGCAGCATAAATAGGTGTAATCATAAGTTTCTCTTACCAGCGATTTTCTACCCAATCAACTTCAGCTATTTGGGTAGACGTTAATTGAGCGACCGAGCCACGTCAGAAAATGCTTCTTTCAATGATTCGCTTTTCAGCACACGCCCATGACCCAACCCTTCCGTTTCCACCAAGGTCACATGATCATAGATGGTCGCTTCTTTTGACACTTCAAATGGCGCAAAACGGTCACCTTTGTCATGAACGATCACGACCGGAGATTGGCGTTTACCCAGCTTAACGAATGGATCGATATCTTCGATACGGACATTGTATTCACGCCCGACTGATGCAATCACCTCCTTGAACAGTTTAATTGAGTAACCAGACGCTTCAATGGTACCGAATAGATTGTCCCAGTACTTGAGAACAGGCGCGACCAGAATAATTGGCTTACCTTGCAGCGCTGGATGCTCGCTTTCCAGTAATGTTGAACCTCCCATGGAGTGGGCTAACACACCTTCAATCGTTTCCTGCTGGTTGAGAATACCGTCCAAGGCATTCAGGAAGGCGGGAATACTCCCTTCTTTGCCCTCACTTTTTCCATGGCCTGGGTGGTCATATGCAAGTGCGGTATAACCTACCTCAGCGATGTATTCCATCAATGGAAAGAACTGGTTTGAAGAACCAGACCAACCGTGTGTCAGCACCCAGGTTGGCCCAGAACCCAACTTATAAGTCATCATGTTGCCTTGCGCTGTTGATGTGGTTTCAACCACCATTCCTTCCGGCATAGGATTACTTTCTCGTCCTTTCGCCGGCGTTAAAAACAAACGACGCGCTGTTTTTACGGCATGCTTCGGCGCAATTTTGTAATGAAGCCGACTGGCTACGCTCAATGCTCCACGTCTAAAACTGAACCGGTTGTTATTGCCAAAGTAGATTTTGCTACTCATGGATGCTCCTCAATTTTTAGAACGGTCGTGCTATTTGTATTCAAAGAAAAAGCAGACTGGGTATTCGTCTGCTTTCCGCTAGTTATTTTCGGACTTTATTGAACAGGCCATCGATCCCCGTCCAAAACTTCTGCGCCCCTTGAGATTCTAACTTCAGTGTTCTGAATAGATGGCTACTCAGGTACAAACCGTAAAGCTCATAAACAGCTTGCCAACAGTCCAATTCTTCACGAAACTCGCCGGATTCAATGCCTTTTTCGAACTGAATATGCAGATAGCTCAGCCACTTTTTGATTGTTCCTTCCAATGCCTGTTGCATCGGGTCTTCGTCATCATGGCTTTCACGCCAGGCATCAAGAAACATACAACTTCCCTGAAATGAGCTGTTCCAGGTTAACCAGTTATCCAGCATATGGCGGATCTTCGCTTCGATGCTTGGGTGTGATGCTTCCCGGCAAGGGACGATGATACGAGCAGCAAAACACTCACCGGCAAACATCACCACTGCAGCTTGAAGATTACTGCGCGAGTTAAAATGCGCAAACAGCCCACTTTTGGACATACCGACCCGCTTAGCAAGTTCTCCAATGGTGAGGCTCTCCAACCCTTCCTGACTCGCCATTTCAAAGGCGACGTTCAGTATCTGTTCCCGCGTCTGTTTTTTTTTGCTCATTCTACAATTCTCAAACTTCTAAAATTAAAAATAGCACGAACGTTCGAATTATCAATTACTGATAGCACTGGTCAGAGTAGTCTGTTAAACCATACTCTTATGGCAGTTTCCCTCGGAGCACATCCATTTAAACACCTTCTTTGCATTCATTGGCAGTCTCAATCCACTTACTCAAAACAACAGTATCCCATTTGCGATCGGCGAACAGCACGCCTCCTACTCTGTATTCTGTTTCCACCATTCCCATTTTCTTACATAGGCGAATCGCCGCTTTGTTCGCTGCAAGCGTCTCAGCATAAAGCAAGTTAATGCCAAGATATTTAACGCCAAATGACAACAGCGAGGTCATAGCTTCCTCAGCCAGACCCGAGTGATGAAACTGACGTCTAAATCCACAACCCACTGAGGCTTTTCCTTCCGACTCAAGTCTAAGCCCTGCTGTTCCGATAAACTCGCCAGTATTCCTATCACATACCGCTAACTGAAAGTGAGTACGCGGAATGGCTGTAGCCTGCTCTTGAAATAAGTGCACCAAAAATGCTGCCTTTTCCATACTCACATCTTCCGCAGAATAGAATCGCCGATACTTTTCATCCTGTGTCATACAGAAATAAGACGATAAGTCTTCTGGACGGAAGTCACGCAGCGTTAATCTTGTAGTGATCAGTTCAAACATCTAAACCTGCCGTCTTTCATGCTCATTGGGAAAGTCACTCAACCCCTAATATTTTCAAAATCAGCAGGTTGATTAAGCCAGCATTAAGGCTTATCACTGACGGTTAATCCTTAACGGACACATCGCAATTAACACTTTTCAACCGATTGTTTCATTGCGAACGCGATTTGCCTTCAACGTATTTATGACAAAAAACAATGAAAAATACTCTCGCTACAACTCTGCTCATGCTCGCGGCTTTGCCCGATTTCGCTGCTAACACCAAAATATAACGTTGTTCCCGTTCCTGGTAGCACTGTTTACCGCGACTGAATCAGATGGCCATGAGGTGAGCCAAACTCGCACCATCGAGTGAAACGGTTAAACCTATCACGCCCACAGAGAGAGCCTACCGTGCTCGCCTGTCCCATGTAACAAACTCCCTCAGAAGCAACGCTCCGATAAATACAGCTATCGAAACGATGGCTCTGAAAAGATTGGCGCGATTCCATTCTTTTCTCACAACTTCCCAGTCTGTTGGCAGCACTGAAGGGTCCCAAGACTCGGTGTAATAATTAAGTGGAAGATTAACTAAACGGGTAAACACAATAATTCCCAAGATGTAAGTCAGAGCAATCAGCAACCAACCCAAACTTATCATGGTTTGTTTTTCCTTTAACCAATAAATCCCTGTTACCAAAGGCAGCAATCCCGCGCCAAAGAAACAAACAAAAAATGCTGTATGCCTGACTTTTTGGTTAAAGAGAGATTGGACGCTGGCATAGGTCTCACCATTGACCTCAAGCATCGCCATATTCACATTGAAGCTGTATGTAGCAAAAAAGCCTGCCATCAACCCCAACAATATCGTTGAGCTCACGCCAAGTAACCTGTTCATTTCATTTGCTCCCTATTACTCACCATTTTCTAGTCAGAGATAGTTTGCATCGACAAACAGTTGTGCTCCTTATCATTTGGTAAGTTGGCGTTTAATCCTCGAAAGAGATTCAGGAGTCAATCCCAAGTAACTGGCTAGATGGAAGTCTGGAATATTTTCAATCCAGTCCTGCTTAGTCTTAAACAGCTTTTTGTAGCGCTCTTTGGCATTCAAGTGTAGCCAATCTCTTTCCCTCTCGAGTTTTGAGTTGAGCAATCTTTCGACCCAAAGTAACGCAAAGTGACGCCATTCTTCCTCATCAAAATGTTTCTGCAAAGATTCAACCTTCCATGAAACGACTTGAATATCAGTCAAAGCTTCAATGAAAAAGCCACTGGGGGAGTTTCTTAATCGCTCTGTAACTGGCCACAGAAAATCTCCCATCAGGAAGAACGCTTTGTTGTGCTCACGTCCATCTCTATCTAGGTAGTACATTCGAACAGCCCCTTTTTGAAGCCAGTAACAATGCTTCCAGATATTTGACGCTGAAAGTAATATCGTCCCGCTAGAAACTCTGAGGCCATTACCACTGTTTTCCAGGTGTGTTCTCACATCTATTGGCAGATCAACAAACGGGGACTTCATTCTCACTCATCCTAGACACAACGATAAAAGTACCAAAACCAATTCCACTCCTTTTCCATCCATAGCAATGAATTGTCCAAAACGACTTCAATTTATTTCTATTCAATTTAGAAGTATCTAATCAAGTTATGCACTTTATATCTTAATCTTGAATATTGCTCAGAAAACAATAACGACACACATGTCAGATATCAGCATTCACCTATCAGGTGAGAATATGCTCATCACATTTGATAATGCGACAAAAAGGTCGTATTGAATAAGCATAACTTAAGCGATCTTCCGGAAGCATCCATGTTTGATTTCGCACAAACATGACGATCAAAAAGCGGAGGCTTGGACTCCGCTTTTCCTTTCTCACCTATCAGATACTTTCTCAGTCAATAACATCTGATTTCTTCTCTGGCTTCGCATAGCTCAATCGTCCCAACCTATTGGTAACATGGTAGCTATCAAGGCCGGACACTGCGACTGTTTCCAACGCCTCTACGTCGATGTAACCATCACTCGCTATCACATCCTCTTCCACCAACACGTTGTTGATTTCGCCAATTACCAAAACTGTGCCATTGATCTCTAACGTCTGTGATTCTCTCAACAACAACGAATACTTAAGTCGGCTTTCCGCCACAAAGGGAGCTTTCACTCCATCCAACCATTCTGGTGTCAGGCCAACTTCAGCAAACTCGGAAATCTCCTGTGCATAGCGGGCTGAGGTTTGATGGGCTTCTTTCCAGATATCGGCATTGACCTGATTAATCGTGTATTCGCCTAATTCGAGGATATTTTCGAGTGTATCCCTTGTAACGGTATGAGGACGCATGATCATGCCAACCAGAGGTGGGTTCGCGCCAATGTGGAAGACAGAGCTCACAATCGCGAGATTAAGATTACCCTTTGCATCTTTGGTGCCAATGAGATTAGCGCTTTTGAAGCCCGAAAGACTGTTAATGAGCTTGGCGCGGTACCTATCTTCCAGTTGTGCTAGCTTTTCGCATTTAAATTGCATGATGGCCTCTTTTTGTCATACTTGGCTATCAATACCAGCATAACGCCCATATCGATCATCAACACCCAAACAACCTTAACTATTGAGCAAACGTTAGAATCAAACGCCATATTTTCTTTGGTATCTCGGCAACATACTCTCATTTCCGACGAGCCCCCCCTGATGAACATATAACAGCGTCTTGCCTTGATTTTCTGGTAACCAGTCATTCAAACAACACCACATCAAGGGGTCGTATAATAAATCAAACTCAACGCCAGTTTGTTCAAGTAAGGCTTTCCATATTTGGTAATCATTAAGATATAGCTTTCCAAAATGATGCTTAGTGGAAGATTCCAAAACCGTTGGAAAGCAAGATTCTCCAAGCTCTTCAAATTGCGAAATCAAATACTCTTTTCCACCCACGCACGGACACGTCAGCACTTCAATGCCATTCGCCTTGAGGTGCTTGTGCAAGAACAACGCAGTGGTTCCTGTTCCTGCGGGCAATGCTACACAGAGGCTCTCCTTCTTGTTGCTATGCGCCCACTCAAGAATTTCCTGCGCAAGTATTGTCACGCCCTGTGCCGCAATTGGCGAATGACCTCCCTCTGGTACCAACAAGCATCCTTCGTCAAGACGATGCGCTTGAATATAATCGTGTGGATGCAATTCCGAATCAGTCAGTTCTGACACAGCAATAACCTCAGCACCAAGTTCCAATGCCATCCGGTAGTTTCCAATAGGTTTATCTTTCAACCACCCCGGAACACGATCGACATAAAATTCCAACTGCCAGCCTTTCATCTTCGCTAGCGCAGCGAGCGACAGCAGCGAGTTCGCCTGTGGGGAGCCGTAACCAATTAGATGGGTAATATTCTTGTCTTCCAGTTCCAAAAAAGCCATTAACTTTCGCGCTTTGTTACCAGAGAAATGAGGGTGAAGTTGGTCATCGCGTTTTAGAAAGAAAGCGCGGCCTTCAAAGGTGTGCTGAGTAACTGGAGAATGGGAGAGTTTCATTAACATCTATAAATTCTGGCACATCCGGAGATTCTATCTGACTTCACTATCCAACCCAATTGCTGTCTCAAACTTTACCTGACGCATTGCCAACGATGTGTGGAGCTTACGAATGTTTAAGTCAGTGTGAAGCACGCACTCGACAAAGGCTTCGTAAGCTTTAGTGTCCAGCATATTGACGGCTCTGTGATGGCGGCATTCTTTTGAAGGTGCAGCCATCTCCACCTAGAGGGTAGACAAACAGCACGACGTCAGTCGACTCCCCCGAAGGGGGGTCCTCAATGCACCCACTTCTTCGTTGAATTCCAAGGAAATAGAATAATTATTCCTCGTCATCAGAAATTAACACTTACCTAATCTGTCTCCCCTGTAAATAACCATCAAATAACACCTTCAATATTCGCCTTAACTCATAACACTTCAGTGAATTAACTTGATCCGTTTCAAAGTAGGCAAATAAACATCAATACAATCAATCCTTAAGACTACTATAACAATGAAACAAAACAGGATGTTCAAAAATAAAGGTGACAATATGTTCAGGTTCATTTTTGCTATTATGCTAGGCTTTATCTCGTTCCAAGGTTTTGCCGACGATCGGAAGATTGAGTTTATTCTCAAAAATGGGGATCAGGTAATCTTTGAGAAGTCACTTGGTATCGATCGGATGAAAACCTCTGCAGCACCGCGTTCACTGTCGTTTCAATCTCCGGTTTATAAAAAGCCAATGACGTATAACGGGCTTGATTTCAAAGACGTTACGGCCTCTGCTGGTGTTGACTTCAGCAAAGTGGAAGAGATTAAGTTCGTCGCTCTGGATGGCTTCGTTGCTTCATGGTCTAAAGGAACCACGAAAAGCCCCTTGGTTGTCGTTACTGATGAGAAAGGAAATCCGAATGGCTTTACTGACATTGGTGAGGGCAAAGAAACACTCAACCCGGGGCCGTTTTATGTCATGACCACTGACCCAAATGAGTATAATAATTGGATATGGCCTTTTCAGGTTTATAAGATAGAGTTTAATTATCAAGCACCCAAGCCAGATTATTATCCTACCGGAGCAGAAGATAAACCTATTATTATGGCGGGATATGTTGCATTCAAATCAACATGTATTTCATGTCACTCAATTAATTTGGAAGGGGGTGACATAGGCCCAGAGCTAAATATTCCAAAAAACATTACCGAATATAGGGACAAAGAATATTTAAAGGCATTTATTAAGAACCCGAACTCATATCGCGCCAAATCTCGAATGCTGAAGTTTGAGCACCTATCTGACCAGCAGTTGAACGAACTTATCGAATATATGGCTTATATGGGCTCACTGAAAATGCTTGATAAGATTAACGAGTAAAATCAAAGAGCCGACCGCGTGTCGGCTCTTAACTATAGCAAGTTTGAAAGAGCAAACATTTATACCTTGCAACCATACTCATCACACCCGTTATTATCTCCTAAAGCCTTACCATCCGGACTTTGGGTATCTAAAGTTTGACTTTCTGCCCCAGCATTTGCTCCCTCTTCTAACAACGAACCAATAAGCGCTCCCACCTGCATATCACTCAGCATGCCGAAATGGTTAAGCCTGAGTTTGCCATGCTGATCCAGAATAAGAAGCGTCGGCGTTCCACCAAACTGATAGCGATCCATGGTCTTCGGAATCGTGTTGTGTTCACTGGGTTGATCAATCGCTACAGGAAACTGAATGCGATATTCATGAATAAACGCCCTCAATGCATCCGGAGTCATCACATCGTGATGCTCAAACACAGAATGCAAACCAATAACCTGTACGCCTGAGTCCGCGAATGTACTCTGAATATTTTTAGCCAGCGGTAAGCCGTGAGAAACACAACCAGGGCATAGCATTTGAAACACATAGATTACGACAATCTTACCCCGGTATTCATCAAGTTCTATGGCTCGCTCTGTGTTCAGCCATTCACTGGCAGTCAGTTTAAAAGTCTGACCCGATAATGCTCTTGACATATCTTTCTCCTATAAATATGGTTTCGCTTCGAAACAAATATATCTAGCTATAGGTACTCACGTCAAGTTTCCTTTGGTTGTCCTAGATGTCAGAAGTATCATTCTCGTGCAGCAACTCCAGTAAACAAGGCCATGAACTATTTTGAGTCCCCTTTTGTCGGCAAGCCCATCGCCGTGCAGATTACCAATCCAAATATCATCGTTGGGAAATACAGCAATTACTCGGGTTATTACCATCGACATAGCTTCGATGACTGTACCCGGTACCTGCTGCCTAGTCGCGATGACGTCGACAAACTAATCATCGGCAGTTTCTATTCCTTAGGCTCAGGCGTTGTGTTTGTGGTGGCAGGTAATCAAGGATACATAACAGATTGGATCAGCACCTTTCCGTTTTTCTATCAGGACAACGAGAACTTTGCTGATATCAAAGATGGCTTCTAACGCTCAGGTGGCACTGTGATTGGTAACGATGTCTGGATTGGTTCTGAATCCTGCCTCTTCCGGTCGTTTGGGTATAAAGATGTTGCCCCTTACGAGGTAGTTGGCTCCAACCCCGCAAAACATATCAAATTCCGTTTCAGTGAAACTGAAATTCAAATGCTATTGGAAATGCACTGGTGGAACTGGAGCGATGAACAACTGAGAGGCTCGATGTCATTGATATGCTCTTCAGATATTGAGTGGCTTTATCAGAACTGGAAGACATACATTTCCGAGTAGAGTGTGAATACGTAAGGGCAACAATTTGCCCTTATACTTCCATCCCTTCCCTACCAATTTCCATCCAATCAGGAATATCGTTCTCCATAAGCCAGCAGTCCAACTCATGACCGATATGGGTAATGATGAGTTCTTTTGGCTGAAGTTTTTCATAAACCTGGCTTGCCGCTTCAACGTTTCCATGGTTTGATCCCTCATGCTCAGGCGGAAACGAACAATCCAGAATCAAAGCGTCCAGTTGATTTAACGAAGCGAGGAAATCGAGCGTTTGAGCGGGCAGCCCGTCAGTATCAGTGAGATACGCTATACCTTTCGGCCCATATTCCAGCAAGTACCCAACCGTTGGTCGCGAATGATTAAGTTGAAGTGGCGTCACTCGGAGCCCATTAATATTGACCACATCGCCATGATTCATTTCGGGCAAAAATCTCAGGCAGCCAGGGTGCTTAAGAAGATCAGCACACCCTTGCTCGTCATCCGGACACCAAACTGGAATGGGTGAAGGATTGCCCCACCTCAAATGAAAAAGCCCTTGAATATGGTCAACATGGAAATGTGTCAGTAGAAAACCATGATAGGTACCCGCAGGAAAGCGGTCATGTAAATCCATCAAGCCAGCATCAATCAACAACCTTTGACGTGCACTGCCTTTACCCCACTCCACCATAGCAGAGCAGGGCTTTCGCTCAAATGCAGTGTGTTCTCTAGCTCTTTGACATGCGGCACATTCACATCCGTATAGGGGTACTCCCCCTGCCGCCCCTGTTCCTAACAAGGTCACTCTTAGCATTGGTTCTTCCATGCGCAAAATAATTGGGTGTATACACAACCTTATACCCTTCAATTGATGACAGTCAGTAGTGTTGCTCTGCTGCCTCGATAAAGGCTTCTGCACTATTCTGAAAGTATGGAAAATACTGCCTGATTTTCTCTTCCGGCCAATCCCACCAGCACAGGCTTTCCAACTTTCTCGCGGTGTCTGGATTTTCAAACCTTGACCGCAACATCTTCGCTGGATTACCAACCACAATGGTATAGCTTTGCACATTTTTGGTGACTACGCTGCCTGCGCCGATGATCGCACCATCTCCGACGCTGACGCCGGGGAGAATGATGACACCATGCCCAATCCAGACATCATTCCCAATCGTCACCCGGTTTTCCGCCCGCCAGTCGAATACCTCTGCATCCTTGTCTGAGCCGGCCTGATGGAGTTCTTCCATTCCATATTTTCCGGGACGATAGGTAAAGTGATGTAACGTCGGCCGCCACCAAGCGTGGTTGCCGGGATTAATCCGAACCTTTGAAGCAATCGAGGTGAACTTACCAATGTCAGTGTTCGCCACTTCACTGTCGGGACCAATATAGCTGAAGTCTTGCAGTGCAACATGTTCCAATAATGTACGTTCGCCGACTTCAGTCCATCGCCCGAGCACCGAGTCAGTTACCACAGCATCGCGACAAATTGTTGCTTCTTCATGCAAAGTGAGATTTGTGTCAATGTGATGCTTATTCATGGTGATTGCCTCCGTTTTCTTTGCACAGTGCGATATCTAATTCACAAGCAAACTGAGCAACGGTGTCTTCAAGTTTCCCGCTGTTGTTGAGATGAATCGCATTGGCCGGGCGCATCGCATCATAGTGAATGGCGCGTTCCAATCGCTGGGCAATTTCTTCTACGCTTTCTCTGCCCCGGGCTTCGAGACGCTCTCTAAGTGCATCAGGGTTGACTGAGATCCATACGACTTCCAGCTGTTCTCCAAATACCCCTCTGGCGAAGGGTAGATACGCTCGAGAACCATTCACCATCACATCCATGCCCGACGCCAACCAAGTTTCCACTTCACGCCCCACCCCATAGCGCAGTCCGTTCGCTCGCCAGTGCATGGAAAACAGTTCTTGCTTGATACGAAGATCAAATTCGTCGTCTGACAAGGCAACATGATTTTCACTGCCAGCAGAAGCAGGCCGTGTAATGTAACGATGCGCCACCATTAGCCTGTCGCAGAAGCGCTCTCTGGCGGCATTGATCAGCGAATCCTTCCCCGCCCCAGAAGCACCAAGCACATAAAACAGCTTTGCCATTTTCTTGTCCTGCCTTTGGGTTAAAACACGCGGCGTCCTTGACGCCAGACCTGCTCCACATAAGGCTGATCGTAATGACGCTCTACGAGCAGCAGATCTGCCCGCATGCCCTCTTTAATGATGCCGCGATCTGAAAGGCTAAGCGCGGACGCAGGGTTACGTGTCGCCAGACATGTCGCAGAGGGCAGATCCAGCGCATTGCGATCATCATCTGCAAGACGGAAAACCGCATCCAACAAACTGCCAGGGAAATAATCAGACGACAGTGCATCTAACACGCCCAACGACGCCAGCTCATGCGCTGCGACATTGCCTGAGTGCGAGCCACCACGAACCACGTTGGGCGCTCCCATCATGACTTTCAGACCAAGTTCGTGGGAGCGTTGCGCCGCTTCAATAGTGGTAGGGAATTCCGCCAACACCAGTCCCAATGCACGGGATTCTTCCACATGGGCACGGGTCGCATCGTCATGGCTTGCAAGAGGGATATTTCTGTCATGGCAAAGGCTCGCAATCGCTCGTCGGTTTAGGTCTGACCATATCGCAGACTTTTCACGCTGGTCCTGTTCGAATGCGGCCATTTCCTCGTCATTGAGATTGTATTTACCCTGATAGTATTCGTAATACTTGGTGAGATTCACGAACTGGCGCTGACCCGGAGAGTGGTCCATCAGGGACACCATATGGGTCTGATCCAAGTCGAGATAAAGCTTAGCTAAATCAACCGTCGTCTCGTGGGGCAACTCACAACGGATATGAACGAAATGCTCAGCGCGATTCAAACCTCTTTCGCCACTTTGGACAATGGTATTGATCATCTTGTCGAGGTTATCCTGACGATGGCCACCATCGCGCACATCACCGACTGCAATCGCATCCAGGACCGTTGTGATACCGGCTCCGATAAGTTGCGCATCATGCGCTGCCATGGCCGAAAATGCCGGCCAGCTAACCTTTGGTCGCGGCGTGAAGTACTTTTCCAGATTGTCGGTATGCAGCTCAATTAGCCCCGGCATCAACCATCCCTGATTGCCATCTACTGCTCCTGGCTGATAGCTGGGCGAATCAGACATGGCGCGAATAATGCCGTTCTCAACTTCTAACGAGCCATTAACGACTTCGTCTTCCAACACCAGTTGAACATTGGTAATGATCATTGTCGCTTCCTTCCCTTAGGCCGATTTCAATGTCGAGGTTGAAATGTCGTAGAACTTATCTGCCACTTGCTGGCGGACGTATTCGTCGTGAAATATGCCAACGATGGCGGCACCCCGTTGCTTGGCTTCCAGAATGAGTTCAATCACGACATCACGGTTCTTCTCATCCAGTGATGCCGTCGGTTCATCCAGCAACAGAATCGGTGATTCAACGATAAAGCCACGTGCAATATTCACTCGTTGCTGTTCACCACCAGAAAATGTGGCAGGTGCCAAATGCCAAAGGTGTTCGGGCACGTTGAGTCGCTTCAACAAAGCACCAGCCTTTTGCCGTGAAGTCTCCTTGCATTCCCCTCGTTCCAACAAAGGCTGTGCCACCACATCCAGTGCACTGATGCGGGGAATAACACGCAGAAACTGGCTCACCCAACCTAAGGTGTTTTTGCGAACATCCAGAACGTCGCGGGGCAGCGCACTGGCAATATCCACCCAATGCTCGCCTTGCGTTGTATTTTGGTGTCGTACCTTAATTTCGCCGTTATCGACAAGGTAATTCGCATATAGCGCGCGGAGTAAAGTACTCTTCCCTGCACCCGAACGACCCAGCAGTACAACGCATTCCCCTTTGTCGACAGAGAAGCTAGAGTCGGCAAGCACGGAGAGCTTCGCACTGCCTTGATTGTGAAGAACGAAAGTCTTACTGACATTCGACACGCTTAACATGATTGTGTTTGTCATGGTCTTCCCTACCCCTGCAAGACGGATGATACGAGCAACTGTGTGTAAGGATGTTGCGGATCGTCGAGCACCTGATCGGTCAGCCCGGTTTCGACAATTCGACTCTCTTTCATCACCACCAATCGGTGAGCCAGTAATCTCGCGACAGCCAAATCATGGGTTACGATGACCACAGACAGCCCTAAGTCCGTAACGAGATTTCGAATCAAATCCAGCAGCCTTGCCTGCACAGAAACATCAAGCCCACCTGTCGGTTCATCCATAAAGATGAGTCTCGGATTCGTCACCAGATTGCGGGCAATTTGCAGTCTTTGCTGCATACCGCCGGAGAAAGTGATTGGCATGTCGTCGATTCGGTCTTTAGGAATCTCCACCTGAGAAAGCCAGTCCAATGCTTGCTCCCGAATATCGCCGTAATGTCGGTTTCCTACTGCCATCAGTCGTTCGCCGATGTTGCCACCAGCAGAAACCCGCGGGCGTAATCCATCCATCGGATGCTGATGAACCACTCCCCAATCGGTGCGCAGTAATCGACGGCGTTCACTTTCAGAAAGCGCATAGAGGCTCGCTTGAGAGCCATCTTCAAACTGGTAATTCACTGCGCCACAATCTGGCGTTTCACGACCTGAAAGCACACGTAACAAGGTGCTTTTTCCAGAGCCTGACTCACCCACAATACCCAGCACTTCGCCTGGCCATATAGCAAAAGAGATGTTCTGACACCCCTTGCCTGGCTGATAAAGCTTGGTGAGGCTTTCTACTTCCAAAAGTGGCTGTAAATCCGTTGCTTGCATCGTCGCGTGCTCGCGACCTAACTCTGTTACTGACACGCGCGCTTCTCCTCTTGCTCCTTTTTCAGAGCATTTTTTGACTGCTGGTCATTGCAATAATCGGTATCAGAACACACGAAAATTCGGTTGCCTTTATCATCCGTTACTACTTCATCCAGAAAGCTGGTTGTTGAACCACAGATGCAGCAAGGCTCACCCCATTGCTGAATTTCAAAGGGGTGATCGTCGAAATCCAGACTCTTCACATCGGTATAGGGAGGAATGGCGTAAATACGCTTTTCACGCCCAGCGCCAAAGAGTTGCAGCGCGGGCATTTGATCCATCTTGGGGTTATCGAATTTCGGAATAGGCGAAGGATCCATGATGTAGCGACCATTAACCCGCACTGGGTAGGCGTATGCGGTCGAGATATGACCATAGCGCGCGATGTCCTCGTAGAGCTTCACATGCATCACGCCATATTCTTCCAGACCATGCATTTTGCGTGTTTCCGTCTCACGCGGTTCAATAAAACGCAATGGCTCAGGGATCGGCACCTGATACACCAGTATCTGACCTTCGTTCAGTTTTTTTTCTGGAATGCGGTGGCGGGTCTGAATCAGCGTAGCCTGCTCAGTGCGCTCAGTAGTTTCAACGCCGGCAACCTTTTCAAAGAAGTGGCGGATGGAAACCGCGTTTGTGGTGTCGTCAGCCCCTTGGTCAATCACTTTAAGCACATCAGGCTCACCAATAATGGCAGCGGTGATTTGAATACCGCCTGTGCCCCAGCCATAAGGCATGGGCATTTCGCGGCCACCAAACGGCACCTGATAACCGGGAATCGCAATGGCTTTTAGCAGGGTACGTCGAATCATGCGTTTGGTTTGTTCATCGAGATAACCGAAGTTATAACCACTTTGAACGGCTTGCGTAGTCATAGCGCTTCTCCTTCGCCGGATGCGTCGCGGCCATCAAATTCTTTTTGAAGCTTGCGGATAAGTTCGAGCTCAGCCTGAAAGTCCACGTAGTGCGGCAACTTCAGGTGGCTGACAAAACCCGCGGCTTCAACGTTGTCGCCGTGCGCTAACACAAACTCTTCATCCTGAGCAGGGCCTTGTTGCACTTCGTCATATTCGCCACATTGCAACGCTCTATCTACCAACGCCATAGACATCGCTTTACGCTCAGAAAAACCAAACGTGACGCCGTAACCCCTTGTGAATTTCGCTTTATGCTTTTTACTGCCAGTGAAACCATTGATCATCTGGCATTCGGTCATTTCGATATCGCCAATTTCAATGGCAAAGCCTAATTCTTCAGGAACGACTTCAAGCGTGACTTTGCCAGAGCGGATTTCGCTGGCAAACGGGTGATTGCGCCCGTAACCACGCTGGGTGGAATATCCCAACGCCAGCAAAAATCCCTCATCACTACGCGCAAGTTGCTGCAACCTTGCACTTCGGTTTGCCGGGAATGTCGGTGGCTCCATGGTGATATCATCCGGCGCTGCACCGTTATCTTCCTCAGTCACCGTCAGGTCGAGGTTTTCCAGAATACTCATCACCCTTGGGCAATGCGCCACCTCATTGATATCACTGAGTTTGGCGGGTTCGCTACTTTCTCCACCTTCTGCCAACAAAGCAAAATCAAGCAATCGATGGGTGTAGTCATAAGTTGGCCCGAGTACCTGTCCACCCGGCAAATCTTTATAAGTTGCAGAGATACGACGCTCGATTTTCATCGTTTCGGTATTCGCAGGTTCCGTCACCGCCAGCCGAGGCAAAGTAGTGCGATAGGCGCGAAGCAGGAAGATAGCTTCCACCAAGTCACCGCCAGCTTGTTTGATAGCCAACGCCGCAAGTTCTTTGTCATAGATGCCACCTTCGGTCATCACACGATCTGTCGCGCCAGCCAGTTGTTCGGCTATTTGTTTGACATTCAGAGCGGCTTGCGAAAAAGAGCCCCTGCGTTTTTTGTCCTGCAATTCATGAGCAGCAGCGATGGCTTTCTCACCGCCTTTTACAGCTACATACATGTGACCTCCTGAATTTCCAGCGTCACCTCTGTCGAGCGAGGCAATGCAATAATGTCGGAGCCGGATGTAAACAGAATGTCCACACCATGGGGGAAGTGGCTGCGTTTTGTTACCAAAGCCAGAAGCAGCAGCGGGTTCAAACCCTTCACTCTCATTTTTGTTGTCGACTGAATACCGGGGCCGGCCAGCACCAGCACATCACCTTCCTTCAGGCTGTCCACCTCAATAATCAACGTGGTGCTTCTGTCCGGATAGTGTTCGCTACCAACATTGAAACCTTCAAAGTCTTCCAGTTCACTGCCTCTGGCAAGCGCAAAAGCGGACTCGCACTTCTGACCAGAGAGCGGTGCGCCACAGTGAAAACGGATGTTTTCAACCAAAGTTTCATCTGCATTGAAGCGTTCTGATAGCCACAGGCTGGTTGCGTTGTCGGCCAACGTCAGTAATACCTGAGTCGCTGCGCGGCTAGTTGTTCCAAACTGAGCGGTGTAGTCCAATGAAACCTGTTTCCCGGGGTGGGACATCGCCTCCATTAACTCTCGGAAGACCTGCTGTGCATCATGCACGGGTGACTCAAAACTCGCTGTTATCTTGCTCATTCGTCCTCTCCTCTCACCATGGTGAAAAAGTCGACTTTACTGGTCGCCACTTCCCTTGCCCGCAACTGCTCCTGTTCTGCTTTTTCTGCGGCGAGCGGCGATATCAGGGCTTGCTGCAGCGCATCATGTGCTGGGGTTTGCATCAATGCATCCACTACAGCAGCGAGTTCTGCATGCTGTTTGTTTCTTCCAGTGACATAGCTGTAACCCAGCTCGCCACTACCCAGTCGAACCACAGCACGGGTGATGGTGACATCGCCCATATTGAAAGCGTTGCCTGTACCGCCCATTCGGGCGCGTACCTGAGCCAACCCCAGTTCAGGTGCGCGAACCAACTGGTATTGCGGGTCGAGTGCGAGTTTTTCCCAGTGCGTTATCAGCGCATTGGCATCCGCTCTGGCGAGGACTGACATCCAGCGCTGGCGCGGTGTTTGCTGTTCCTGTTCCATTCAGTGCTCCAAAACAATCTCGACCAGATCAGAACGAGTATGGGATGATGAAAACTCCACAATCCGGTCAGTTCCTGTTATTACGTTGGTGGTTTTAAACACCATGATGGGTGTCTTGCCCGACAGTTGAAGCAAACGACAATCGGTCTTTTTCGGCATCATGGCTCTGAGCCGAGTACTTTTACGAGTGAGGTGTACATCCAACTTATCTTTGAGAAAAGCGTGCAGCGAACCCACTTCGAAGTGCTTCACTGCTGGCCACCATTCCAGATCAGCAAGATAGTGATCAATCACGCTCGCTGGTATGCCGTTTATCTTGCGGAGGGTGCGAAGTTTGATGATTTGCGATTCCTGCCCGACACCAAACATGCCTGCAATTTTCTCGTTTGCAGCCACCAGTCCCCTGCTGATCACTTGACTGGTCGGCAAACTGCCCTGTTCCATCAAGTTGTCCGTAAAGTGGGCACCGGCGTGAAGCGGATAGTCATAAGGTTGACTGACCACCATGTTGCCCCGACCCTGCTGGCGCTCAATGAGGCCAGTAAATACCAGTTCATCAATCGCACGTCTCACCGTGTGGCGGTTCACGTCATACTTCTTTGCCAGCTTGGATTCAGGCGGCAGGTAATCCCCCGCCTGAAAATGGCTGCGAACTTCCTGTTCAAGATGTCTGGCGATATCTAAATAAACTCGCATGCTTTATCCTTCTTTATTCCACTGCGCTTATGGGTTATCTAGACAAGTAGGGTGAAATAAAAAGTCCGTCCTTCAGATGAACATCTTGCGGATGTGCTGGGACGCGAAGTCGATAAGACTGACAGTCACAATCACGATCAGCATGATGGCGGCGGTCTGTTGGAACTGGAATCCGCGAATCGCTTCCCATAGCAACACACCAATGCCACCCGCACCAACCATGCCGACCACGGTGGCTGAGCGGACATTTGATTCGAACCGGTACAAGGTGAACGAAATCCAAAGTGGCAATACTTGAGGTAACACCCCGTACATCACTTCCTCAATCTTGTTTGCTCCGGTAGCCCGAACGCCTTCGACAGGGCCGATATCAATCGCTTCGACTGCTTCAGAAAACAGCTTGGCGAGCACGCCCGTGGTGTGAACAAACAACGCCAATACACCAGCGAATGGCCCCAGACCGACAGCAACGACGAATAACATCGCGAAAACCATTTCGTTTATGGCTCGCGCAGCATCCATCAAACGGCGCATTGGCTGATAAACCCACCAAGGCACAATGTTTTCTGCGCAAAGTAGTCCGAAAGGAATCGAAAGAAGGACAGAGAGCACGGTGCCCCAGATAGCGATTTGAATGGTGATCAGGGTTTCATCGACATAAAGCTTCCAATGTGTGAAATCCGGCGGGAAAAAATCAGACCCCAGCTCTGCCATATTTCCAGCATCTTTAATGAGTTGTGCTGGATTCATCTCAGAACCTTGCCATGACCAGGCAAGCACGATAGCCACAATCAACATGCCAACAAAGCGTTTCCAGTTAGAAGTTTGTGGCGCGGTTAAAACGGCGGTATTACTGCTCATTTTAGAATTCCATCAGGCTACAAATAACCGAGTTAATAAGAAGAGCCGGAGAGAACTCCGGCTCTGTTGAACCTTTATTCCATGGCTTCCAAAGCACTCATTTGGCGATTTAGTGCTGCCAGGGAACTCTTGATTTTAGTCAGCTCTGCGGCTTGCTTATCAGAGAGCTTGTCTTGGTTGCTCAGGCCATTCAGCTGCTTGTAAAGCGCCAGTTGACGAATAGGCAGCAGTTGTAGGTCGCTTGATGGCTTGAACGGTGCCCAGTCGAGACCTTTCAGAATCGCCACTTCCTGTGCGTCGCCCGTTGTGCCGTAGTTCATGAAGAAGCTGTAGATGTCTTGTTTCACGTTATCTGGAAGGTTCTTACGCCACACGATTGGGTCAGAAGGGATGAGTGGCGATTGCCAAATCACTTTAATGTTTTTGAATTTTTCAGGATTGGTGCGCTCGAAGCGACGCATATTTTCAGTGTTGTTGGTCGCCACATCCACTTGCTTGTTAGCAACCGCGAACAGGTTTACTTCGTGGCTTGAGTTGAGCGTACGTTTGAAGTCACTTGGCTGGATGTTGTTCTTCGCGAACACATAGTAAGAAGGCACCAAGAAGCCAGAAGTAGAGTTAGGATCACCGTTACCAAAAGCCAACTTATTGCGGCTTGCAATCATGTCTTCAACGCTATTGATTGGGCTATCTTTGTGGACCACCAAAAGGCTCCAGTAGCCCGGATTACCTTCTGAATCGACAGTTTGCGCGAAGATTTCACCGCCAGAACGGTCGACCGCTTCCATCGCGGATTTGTTGCCAAACCATGCAACGTCAACTTTGTCAAAACGCATGCCCTGAATGATTCCCGCGTAGTCAGGCGCAAAGTAGGCTTTCACTTCCATACCCAGTTTTTTGCTCATGTCGTCCAGGAACGGGTCCCAAACGGATTTGAGGTTTTGCTGAGATTCCGTAGAAATAATACCGAAGTTCAGGGTGTCCATTTTTTCATCTGCAGAAACTGGCGCAGTAACTGCCGCAGCCAGCATGCTAAGTCCACAGGTGATTGTGCGTAGTACTCGTAACATCTTCGTCGTCCTTTGTGTGTTAACGGTTTAACTGATTAGAGAAAGTGGCGCTCTTCCCAAAGAAGTCGGTTGCTCTTCCACACCGACTTCCAAATTCATTTCTGATTTACTGCCATAGAGTTCGGCGAGGGCCAGCTTATCGATCGCCGCACTTTCGCCTTGATAGAAGATTTTTCCGTCGCGTAATGCCACAACGTGCTGACAGTATTTAAGGGCGTGATCAACCTGGTGAAGCGTAACGATCACAGGGATACCCTCACGCTGGTTGATGTCGCTGAGTAGCTCCATCACGATGCGTGAAGACTCTGGATCCAGAGAAGCAATAGGCTCGTCGGCAAAAATGATGCGGGCTTTTTGCATGAGTGCACGGGCAATGGCGACACGCTGTTGCTGTCCGCCCGACAGCGTAGAAACGCGCTGATGAGCGAAGTCTTGCATGCCAACACGCTCTAGTGCGGCCATTGCTTCTGCTTTCTGTTGCTTGGTGAAGTTACCAGTGATCGTGCGCCAGAATGGCGTGTAGTTAAGAGCACCAATCAGTACATTAGTCATGACTGACAGGCGATTTACCAAGTTGAACTGCTGGAAGATGTAGCCGGCTTGAGCCCGACAATCACGAACCTCACCAGAAGCCCGCCCCTGACTCTGCACAGTTTTACCAAGTACCCGAATCTGCCCCTGCAGTGTTTTGTCTGAAAAGACCAATCCGCTGAGATGTCGAAGCAGCGTGGATTTTCCTGACCCCGAAGGCCCAAGCAGCGCTGTCATTTCTTTATGTTGAATTTTGAGGTTGATCTGATCGAGCGCTTTGTTCTTTCCAAACGTTTTCGTCAAACCATTCACTTCGATAATACTATCCATGTTTCAGGGAACCTCGTTATGTGATGTCCCTATCGTGTGGCCTATTTGTGTCGTTTTTATAACGGAATAGTGTCAGAGAGATTGACGTTAAATTGGAGGGGAAAGAGGTATAAAACGTTCTAGGGCGTGGAATGACGGGGGCTAGAGAGGTTATCTAGATAGGTCAATCAAGTTGTCTAGATAACCTCGTCATTAAATATTCATATTTGTCCTTTCACACTACGAACGAGACTAATGAGTGACTTGTATTTCGACCTTGTAAGGGGTTTCCAGCTGCATGGTATCGCCAAATTTAACAATGGTTTCCAGCGCTAGAACCTCTCCTGAGAACTTGGTTTTCTTGTTCTCAATCAAGTCACGCCAAATATCGTCTAACGACAATATGCGAGTATTATTGAAACCCTCAAATGACAGTCTCATGCACTGCTGCCAGTCTTTACCGCTGCCTGTTCTTTCATACTCAGCGCCGACCGCTCCAACCGTTCTCTTGGACGACACTTCAACACAAAACTCGGAAACTTCTTGTTCTTTCCATGTATTCATCTTGGATGCCTCATCATTTAACCTTTCAAAATTATAGATGGAGGCTAACTCATTTATCTCATTTATAAGACAAATGTGACCTGGCGCGTTTTCCGCGACGCCACCACAAGATGAGATGGAAAAGAGCAAATAAGCCATGCCCCCAGACATAGGCTTCTATCGCAGTGACTGAAATTTTATGGATCGCTAAAAAGTCTGGGCTCAATGGGTTTTCATTTAACATGGCAATCGCCCATATTGCGCCAGTCACTGCTGCCAAAATCAATGCCAACAAACCCAAGCCTTCAACCGCCGCCGCCAACCCACCGGGCTTTGGAGAAGGTAGACGGCCCGACTTCATAATCCGTATGTCAGCCTTTATGCGTTTAATGTTCCCAAATAGCCAAGGATACAAATCAGTGATTGGTCGGCGGTTAATTACAGTGACAAAGAAAACCATCGAAAAGAGAAGTAGCCCCACACCACCGTACATATGAACATGGTCAATGAGGGTGAGGTGGTAAACAGTAGATTCATTGATGACGTGCATACCAGCAGATGTTAACAGCTGAAAGAGTACCCAGCTTAACGTCGTAAAGTGGAGCCATTTCTCAGCTGAAGGCAGCCGTGCAAAAAGGAAGGAAAGTCCGCGAATCGCTTTATTTGAAATTTGAACGTGCATAACACCGTTACTGCTTGTGATCGTTAAGCAAGTCTATGAAGGTGTTTTATGATACCGCTGTCTCATAAGTAAAATTTTAATCAAAAAAGCGGGAAAATCTCTTCCCGCTTCTCAGTTTGATGCTATTCCCCTGCATTCATGGTGTTTAACTTTTCGCCTACAGGGCCAGAGAAGTTAAAACCATCATGCTTGTCCCAGTTGATCGACCACGTCATTACACCGCCAAAATTCGGGTAGTTGAACGCTGGTTTTACCGTTCCACAACCCATTCCTTTAGTCACACAGTCCAGCGCATCGAGAATGTTCTGGGTAGGAGCCTGACCTGAGTTCGCCGAGCTTGGGCCTGATGGTAGACCAATCGCAATCTGATCATCACGAAGTGGCGCAAACACAGTCCCGTTTGCCAATTCAAAACCTTCAATCAGCATTTTGGATTGTGCAACCATCATGTCTACTGAACCTTCCGGTGCAGCGCCTGAAAGATACGGATTCGGCAGACCACCATTGTTGTAAAGCTGAACATGCAGCAGGTCCAAGGTATCGCGTAGCTCGTCAATCAGTGGAATGTAAGCGCCCCAAATACCGCTGTACGCCACCATACCACCATGAACATAAGGGTGTTCCGGTGCCATCGTCAGGTACATGTCGCCACCCATGTTGGCTTCAATCTGCTTCAATGCACGTGGCAAACGCGCCTGAATTTGCGACCCATGAACAAGGTTAGAGCCACTTTCCAGATCGATATCCAGACCATCAAAACCCCACTCTTTCACAATCGCTGTCAGGCTCGAAACGAAGTTAGCTTCATCCGCATCAGTATTCAGCGTGATCGTCCCTTCCGCACCACCGAGTGACAGAACGAAAATTTTTCCTTTCGCCTGCAACGCAGCCATGTCTTGCTTGAACTTCATCGGATCAAGCGGAGGACAAGTGCTGCGAATGTCACCGTTATATAGATTGAAGTGGACAGTCCCGTCACTGTTGCGATCGTTCTCTGCGAAGGCGATATCAATAATATCCCACGCATCTGACATTTCACTGAGGTTGAGCGGACAGCCAGCACCGTTCACGAAGTTGTGCCAGTAACCAATCAGCTGATGTTTTTTCGCCGATTGCTCGAACACTTTCAGCGTAACAGCTGCGGTTGATGCAGTCAGGCCATTGCTATCAGTCGCCAGAGCAGAAACGGCGTAACTGCCTACAGCCCCTGGTGTCCAGCTTGCGCTGTATGGCGCCGTTGAATCAGTGGCTACAATCGCCCCATCCACAACGAAATCAACCTTAGTCACGGTGCCATTAAGCGCGCTTGCCTCTGCTTCCAACAAGACAGATTTGCCCAGACCGACAGAGATGCCCGCGGCTGGGGAAGTCAAACTTGCCACCAACGGCTGGTCACTAACGTTCACAAGAATACCGGCATTACCTGTGTTACCTTCGTTGTCAGTGGCAACTGCGCTGATGCTCACTTCGCCTAAGCCCGTAACCGCCCAATCAACGGCATAAGGCGCGGCATTATCAACGGCAATGCTTTGACCTGCCACGAAGAACTCCACGCCAGTTACGCTGCCATCAGAATCAACGGCATCAACAGCAAGGGAAACCGTCTCACCTGCAAGCAGAGTTGCATTATCCGACGGAGAAGTGAAAGTCACGGTAGGAACGATGGCGCAGATACCCAGCTCAGTCCAAGCGTCTTGCCAGTGAGCGCCGGTATTTGGCTCATATGCCCAAGCCGCATCTGATGAACACCATCCTGCCACGTCACATTGGTATTTGTAGTTCGCATTTTGAACAATATCGCCAACTGCATAGCTGGTGCCAGCGCTGTAAGTTGGTACGCCAGCACAACCACCACCAACACTATTGCCAGCGACATTGACTGAGACATCACCTGCCCAAGCCTGCAAGCCATCATTGTCAGTCGCTTTAGCATTGAAACTGTGGTTGCCTTCCGTAGCAAGCCAAGGGGTTTCAAACGGTGCAACATCATCTGAACCGACAAGTTTGTTGTCGACATAGAATTCTACGAGCGTAACTGCGCCATCGGAATCTTCTGCAGTTGCTGTCAGAGCAACGGTTTCACCAGCTTTCAGTTGCGAACTCGCAGTCGGGTTAGTCAGCTGCGCGGTAGGTGGAATACCAAAGACAGGATCCTCAACCGTAATACTCGCGCTTTGCTCAGACTTCGCGCCCTCATTGTCCGTGACAACAGCACGGACAGTCGCCTGTCCCTGTTTTGCAACCCACTCTAAAGAGAAAGGAGGCGCTGTAACAACACCAACACTGTTTGCGCCGACGAAGAATTCAACATCCGACACCGAGCCATCACTGTCGGAGGCAGTCGCTGAAAGATTGATCACATCGCCGGTAACAAAGTTGGAGTTATTCAAAGGAGAATTCAGCTCGATGACAGGTGGTTGATTGCCGCCAGTAGAACATTGACCAAGTGCTTCCCACTCTTGCCATGGGCCTGAGTTTTCAGCAGGGTTCTTGCCTGTCGTCCACCATTTGGCTTTGTAAGCTTCGCCGGTATGTGCCACCTGATCACCGCCATTATATACAGCAGTATTTTCCCAGGTTGGCAAGGAGGTACAGTCAACTGCCCAAGCTGGCAGTGCTGTTGCTACGCTCAGCGCAATGGCCGTGAGCATCATTGGTTTGTGCATGATGAATTTCCTTATTCGATAATAAGTCACCACCATTTTCTGTCCCGCTCACGGGACTACCGCAAAAAGACTTCGTGGCGTGGTTTAGGATCTGTCGACTTTATTCTTATCGAGAATTATCCCATTCCCATCATGGGTGAATCAGCCAGCTAACTCCATGACAATACAGCTTTTTACGCTCACATTGGTGCCCATTGCACAAACACAGTCCGCAACTTTTTTATTTCATAAAGGAAGTTCCCAAGGCATCACTTTTTCTCCCTGAATCTCAAGGACTAAACTGATGAAACATATCTATTTGCATTAACAATTAACTAGAGTCTGTTGACCTTTGGTGGTTAAATTTTGTTCTAGCTATAAGCGTTTTAGGCGCGGCAAGGTGTGTGCCGCCTAGTCATTCTAAGCAAATACACCTCAACAAAGCATAAAACGCTTAGAGCAGAACCCTTCGGGCAGCGTGTGTGGGGAATTTCTGCTGCGTTATCAGCTTCTCATGTAGGCTAGCTTCACATCGAAGCCTCTGCCTTGCATAAAATCCCCACAAACTGCTGCAAAAATCATCGCCAAAGGTCAACAGACCCTAGGTCCACATACCGAAACGAGGTGAAAATGCGCTATCTGCTGAGACTGTTTATGGTGACACTCACCTTTTTACTGTCATTACCCGTTTTGGCAACAAGTGAAGAAGAACGGTTGGTGTGGCGATTTGGCCTAGAAGAAATTGATGGTTCAGTGCAGGACATCTACGCGAAAGAGTTCAAACGGCGCATAGAAGAAAAGTCAGCGGGACAAGTGACCGTGGACATTTATTCCTATGGCACATTGGGGGAATCTGAAGATCTCACCGCGCTGACTTCACTAGGGACATTGCAAATGACTCATGCTTCAGTCGGTATCATTGGCAGCCTAGTGCCGGAAATGCAGGTTTTCAACATCCCTTATATCTTCTCCCAAGACGACAAACTCAACCAATCGGTTCTGACCAATAACTCCACACTGTATGAAGTTGTCGGCAATGCACTCATTGATCAGGATTTACGCCTGATGACTTTCTATCTTGAAGGTGACATGGTGTGGTCAACCGATACAGAAATCGTCAAGCCTGACGATTTTAAAGATTTTCGAATGCGAGTGATGAACTCGCCTCTGGTGATTGAATCATTTCGTGTATATGGCGCGGATACCATCCCTCTGCCCTACTCTCAGGTTTACGGTGCACTGCAAGCCAATATTGTTAATGGACAGAGTAATCCGGTTTTCTCCATTGAAGAGATGAAGTTTTACGAAGTGACTGAATACATGATTTGGCCCGGGAAACAGAAGTTCACCACATCAGTAATTGCCAATCAGGCCTGGTATTTGTCTCTATCTGCAGAACACAAAATGCTGCTTCGAGATACCTTTGAAGAAATGAGCGACTTCATCTTTGAAAAGCAGCAAGCGTTGAATAAAGCTCAACTCGCCAAGATCAAGGAGTTTAAGCCCAGTATGACCTTCATCACCCTAACCCGAGCCCAACAAAACGCGTTTAAAAAGTATGCTGCACCAATAAGGGCCAGGTATGTCGAGTTGGCAGGTCAACCGGGTGAACGGCTATTGAAAGCGCTGGATGAAGCATTAGGCAACAAAAATTAAGAGAGCGACTGACACTCTCTTAATTTGTATTGGTAACACTGGATTCAGTATTAAGCCATTTCACAACTGGTTCGTGATTGAGGAACATTGCTCATCGCCTGCCGGCTAAATGCATAATTACGCACTTCAGACGCTGAAATCGCTTTGCTGTAATACCAGCCTTGGATCACTACATCTGTTTCCCGGGAAACAATATCAAGCTGCTCTTTGGTCTCAACGCCTTCTACGATGATATTCATACCAAGTTGCTTGGCGATACCCGCCAGGCTGTGGAAGACCTGCTTGCCACGTTCGCTGTTGAGCGCAAGCACAAAGCTTCGGTCGATTTTCATCGCATCAATATCAAAGCGGTTTAGGTAACTCAATGAACTGTATCCTGTACCAAAGTCATCGATATGAACCGTTGATCCTGCCATATGCAGACGAGAAATAGCGTCCTCCACCAAGGCGGGATTATCAATCAAGGACTCTTCCGTGATTTCGAAATGAATTAAACCTGGCACCTGTGCAATCAAAGACAATATATCCTCCATCGCACCTTGGTTGGTCAGAGTGTGGCTAGTGATATTCACACTGATTGGCATATAGAACTTCTGTTCCATCCAGATCTTACTCTGAGCCACCGACTGTCGAACCACCCACAAATCGATATCCGTCATCAGATTTGCCTTCTCAAACACTGAAAGGAATTTACCCGGGGCTTCAACATTACCCATACTGTCACATAGTCGAATGAGCGCTTCAACCGCAGTTACCTGTCCAGTGTGGCTGGAAATCTGCGGCTGGTATTCTAAGTAAAACTCACGGGTCGCGAATGCTTCTAATTGCATTTGTACGCCTTGAATTTCTCGCACTTTTTGTAGCGATTCCGTCACGGGGTCGACAGCCAACACGTAGGCTTCTTCTTCGCGGCGGGTAAAGGTGGTGTCCAATGAAGGAATGTACAAATCTCGCGTCTTTGCGCGTGCATCCAATAAGCGAACAAACGGGATGTAAATCAAGGTGCTCAAGATCACCAAGGCGACCTGCAAGATCACAGCGTTGTAATCACCGCCCGTCGAAATAAACGCATTCAGGATAAGTGGGCTGGTAATGGGCGCCATTACAACTGGAATGGCAACGAGTCCTGCTGAAAGCACGGTCAGAGCAATACCCATATTTACCAGTGGTGCAAGAACAAATGGAATGAAAAGGCGCAGATTAAAGATAATAGGCAGACCAAACATCAAAATTTCGTTGATGTTGAAAAAGCTGAGCGGAATGCTGGAAAGCCCAATAACACGCATCACTTTGTCTTTTGAAAACGCCAGAATAGCCAGTGCCAAACCTAGAGTAGCACCTGAACCACCAATGAAAACAAACGACGAAAGCGTCGAAATGTTCATTGCATTCGAGGGCATGTCTCCTGCGTTGAAAAGCACTCGATTAACGTCTAGTACATCGATCAAAGGCTGAACCAAAGGTGTCAGCGCATAGTAGCCATGGATGCCGAAAAGCCACAGCAACGAGTTTAGCGACGAGAACAAAGCACCGACGGTATACGGTTCATTGACCGGGTCAAACGCCTGTAGGAAAGCAGCAGAATCAAAATAAAGGCTTGTCAGGGTCAACAGCTTAGTCATGACCACTACGACGCCTGTCGTGATTACGCCAGGAATGATGAGGTTCATTGAGTCTTTAACGAGCTTACCCGCTACTTCGTTCTCGACAATACGTGCCCACTTTTGCTTTTTCATTTTAGAGAGCAAAGGTACGGCGTAGATTGGCAGTGTCAGACCCACAAAGGTCAAAAGGATTGAGCTTGCCTGATATTCATAAGCCAATACCTTCTCGGCAACAGCTACGTAAGAAATACAGAGCACGGCAATAGGAGGCCGAGGTAATCGCCACTGAATCGCGAGCATCATACTGATTGATGCTGCAAAAAGGTAAGGATAAAGAGAGGTCAGTGACAATCTTAGAAGATTGAGTTCATGTATAAAAATAGGTGCATCCACATTAAGGAATTCGAGCATACTCGCCACAAACCCCAGGATGCTTGACACTATTAGACATGGGACCAACCACAACATCCCATCGCGCATCGCACGGAGCGATCGCGTCACCGCCTCAAACCGATACGGATTGAGCCAATGTAAGAAAGACTTGTTCTTTGATAATTGCTTCATTTAGTTCACTGAATGAGGGTCAATAAAATACCATTGCCCTTTGTCGCGACGAAACTATCGAGAGTGCGATTTAAAAAAGAGCGAGTAAATATGCTATTTCTGCGAAAATTTTCCGGGTATTGTAGTGTCTAGAAAACCGAAATCAACACCCCCCATAAATAAAGTCGACTTTTACCAGCCATTAACATTCGCCAGATAAATGCAATGTACAATAGCATCCGTCTCACCTCTCTTTGTTAATCACCAGTTTCAAAATTCCATGCTTATATTCATCATCAACCCCATGAAGCATAAGTATTAAATTTTCAAAATGGGATCTTGAGTCCATTAACAAAAACACCGAGTAATAGCAGTATTAACAGTGTTAATTGGCTCGATGAATTTCAAAATGTTAAATTTATAACCTTCTATAAACAAAATTATCGGTATCAGCTTGTTATATCATGTTGAAAGAAGTCTATAATTCTAGAAAAAGTAATCTTGTTTTCGTATATAGTTATGGTGTTTATATCCTTTTTCCTATGAGCAAATATGCCCAAAAAATCGAAAATTAGCCGATGCTTAATTATTCAAGCCATCTTACTCACTATCTCTTTTTCGTTTCAATCTGTTCACGCCATGGGAAAGAAAAAGCCGCATTTCGTCGATACATTGAAACTTCATGGGTACATTGATAACTATGGTAACGTCAGATTAAACCATTCACCGCTGACAGAACTACCTGAACCCTTTGAAGTGGAAGGGTTTCTGGACATAAAGGGAAGCAAGATAAAGCATTTACCCGATGGATTGACGGTGAAAGGTTATGTAAACGCCTCAAATTCAATGTTAACGAAATTCCCAAAGATTGAAGTCGGTGGTTACATCAACCTGACAGGATCAAAAGTTACGGTATTGCCCGCAGGATTTAAGGTGAATGGTGATTTGAGTTTGGTCGACGCGCCAATCACTGTCCTTCCGGGGCGATTAAATGTGGAAGGTAACCTTTATCTGGGCAATACGCGGATAAAAACACTACCGCCAGATTTAAAGGTAGGGGGTGATTTGTATATCAGGGGAACACATGTACAAACAGTACCGGAAACGGTTCGAGTAGAAGGGAAAATCTATCGATGAACACCAAAAATAGCCCATCGCCCTAAAAAGCTCTGGTCTCATGCTGCGCGTTTGATTTGGGACAGTTGGACAGAATGTAGTTTACGGCGCAACGCCGAGCCGTAACGATAACGCAGACGACCTCCTATTCTCACTTCACCTTTGTGACGAATTTCCACGCGGAGTTTTGGCAGAGAGTTTACTTTCAATTGACCAATTCCCTCTTCCAATTTCCACTCCGAAGTGAAACCCATTCCCAGCTCAGAAATATCCGTAATTTGGATACTCACCTTAGGGAAAATCTTGTGTACCCAATAAAGGGGCCCTTTCACCCGGGACTGACACTTATACCTAAACAACCTGAGTGAATCGCTAGGGGCTGTTGATCTTTGGTGATGATTTTTGCAGCAGTTTGTGGGGATTTTATGCAAGGCAGAGGCTTCGATATGTAGTTAGCCTACATGAGAAGCCGATAACGCAGCAGAAATTTCCCACAAACGCTGCCCGAAGGGTTCTGCCCCAAGCGTTTTATGCTTTGTTGAGGTGTATTTGCTTAGAATAACTAGGCGGCACACACCTCGCCGCGCCTAAAACGCTTAGGGCTAGAACAAAATTTAACCACCAAAGATCAACAGCCCCTAGGGTCTGTTGTCCTTTAGTGATGATTTTTGTAGCAGTTTGTGGGGATTTTATGCAAGGCAGAGGCTTTGATATATAGCTAGCCTACATGAGAAGCTGATAACGCAGCAAAAATTTACCACAAACGCTGCCCGAAAGGTTCCGCTATAACAAAATTCAACCAACAAAGGTAAATAGATGCTGGGATATAGTACGGACGAGAATGAGAAAAATTTGTCTTATTTTATAAACGCTTAAAATTCATCTCACGATTTGCATCACTTTTGAGTCACCTCATAGAGTTCCAGTGGAAGCCCATCTGGATCCTGAAAGAAGGTAAAGCGAGATTGAGTATAAGGATCAACCCGCACGGGTTCACACACGATTCCATGCGTTTGCAGATGAGAGATGACTGCATCAATATCCTGAGTTTGAAAAGCAAGATGACGAAGCCCCAGCGACTCTGGGAAAGAAAGACGCTCAGGACTGCCGGGAAATGAGAACATCTCTAGCTGTCGACCATCAGGAAGCAACATATCCACTTTCCATGAATCCCGCTCTTCACGATAATGCTCGGCAATAATATCAAATCCCATTACATCTCGATAAAATTGCTTAGAAACCTCAATATTACTGGCAATCAAAGCAACGTGATGAATACCCTGAATCACAGTTTCCTACTCCAATTCTTTTTGCCAACCATTGGCAAAATTTACTAACCTAGACTTTTCATTTATACCAGAGTCTTTCTAACCCGTTGACATTAAAGGATAGAGAGTTGGCATTCGAATTGCTATGTATTCTGAACATGCAACAATACGGATGTGATTATGACGCTATCTACAAAACGAAGGAATCAGTATAAAGCAGGTTTTTCGGTGTTTATGTTTGGCTTTTCCGTCGGTGTGATCATTCTCGTCTCAGCTTTTTGAGCGTTTTTCTAGTACCTGCCTTTAATGTTTTGACTTCCCAGGGTCCTCTGCTGGCACATTTGCTGTCGGCATTTCTAATTTTCTGTTGTCACTAAGTCTGTCGACAAGATAACCAGACAGCGCTAAGGTTATGAAAATATATCGCTTCGACGTTGGGAAGATAAATGCCGCACATCGACTTCAGGAAGAAAGTCAGTCTCGCTCGACCCAGGCCTTATGGCACCAATCTTCAGAGGGCGCTTGAAAGTGACCGCGGGCGAATCATCAACTCTGCGCCTATCCGCCGCCTACAACAAAAGACACAAGTATTCCCGCTCGAACGTAATTCAGCAGTAAGAAGCCGGCTCACTCATTCCATGGAAGTTCAACAGGTTGGGCGCTTTATTGTCCATTCTATTTATGACCGCCTGTCTGATAGAGAGAAAGACGCCTATGGCCTTTCGTCACTTGAGCGCGCAATAGAATCTTTGGTGGAAATGGCTTGCTTAATGCATGACATGGGCAATCCACCTTTCGGGCATTGTGGTGAAGATGCGATAAACCGTTGGTTCACCAAATATCTTAAACAACTCGCACCCATGCAGCAGCTTCTCCAAGACCTTCCGGTAACAACGACGGAGCCCATCATCCATGAGCTTTGCCATTTTGATGGAAATGCACAGGCGATTCGACTGGTACAATCACTTCATCGTTTCAATCTCACATACAGCCAGGCTGCTGCAGTATTGAAGTATACACGTCCTGCGACAGAGCGTGCTGATGAGGTGCCAAGTAATAAAAGTTATCTCACCAAGAAAGTCGGCTACTACATTACTGAAAACAGCTATGTGAATGCGCTGATGGATGAGCTCGAAATAGCCAAATACTGTCGCCACCCGCTGAGTTATATCATGGAAGCGGCGGATGACATTTCCTACTGCCTGGCAGACTTGGAAGATGCCGTAGAAAAACGCATTCTCTCACTTGAGACCCTAACCGAACACCTCAAGCGAACCTTTGCCGAATTAGAACCGGATAATCGTCCAATTAAAGGCACGCATTGTTTTGATGCGCTGCTCGATAATGTTTACCGTGAAGCACAAAACGACGAAATTAGTCCAACTCATAAGTTCTTTATCAAACTTCGCGTGGAAATGGTTCATCCGCTGGTCAATCACGCTTCAGAGCAGTTCACGAATAATCTGGCTGCAGTCTATAGTGGCAACCTGAACCGGGCCCTCATTGAAGATAATAGCCAATTCCATGCACTAGCGAAAACCTTCAAACAGGTAGCAATCAATCATGTATTCAACGATCCGGAAGTAGAGAATCTGGAACTTCAGGGTTACAAAATCATTGGTGGATTGTTGGAAGAGTACCGACCGCTCCTTGATCTGGATACTGATACATTCCAGAAAATCGTCCGAGGTGAAGGCCGCAAACTACCGGTTGAAAGAAGGTTGTTCAACAAGCTATCAAGGAAGCATGTAGCGGCGTATGAGGTCGCCTTAATGGAAGAAGCGCCAGTGAGCAATCCAACGCTTTGGGAGTTCTATTTGAGATGCAGACTGCTACAGGACTATATCAGCGGCATGACAGATCAATTCGCATTCGACGAATATAAAACCCTTTTGGTCAGCGATTAAAACCTATCAGTTGGATAACCATATCCTCGCAAGAAAAGATCGACGCAAGAGTACACGTAATCACGGCGAGTCTCTGCGTCCTCTCCAGAGTCAAACCCAAGAAGCGCCCAATATACCGCGCGTCCATGAAGCATAAGAAGAAGCTGCATTGCTGCAGAATCCGTGTTCTCGCAGAGTGGTAAGTCTCCCCGCTTAACCAGTAAATCGAGATAATTGCTTATGCGGTTGATATTCCGGATAGGTCCTTGCTCTAGGAAGATGCGAGCAATTTCAGGATGGGTACTAGACTGCCGAATTGTGTTCTGAAAAGTATTCCGCGCTTCCTCATCTAATAACATGGTTTGGAACAACCAGCCAAATTCGCGAAGAACAATATGAGCAGCACGTGATTCGTGTTCCAGATCCAACTCCAACCCAGATGATATACATTTTTCAATGATGCAGGTTTCGAACAACTGATCTTTACTACAGAAGTGTGCGTAAACCGTTTGTTTACTGACATTTGCATGCGCTGCAATGACATCCATCGAGATGCCATAGCCTTGCTTGGAAAATAGCTCCACCGCTGCCGAAAGGATTTGTTGGCGCTTTTGCTCTTTTCTCTGCGAAATGTGCGTAGTCATTCAGTGTTCCTTAACTGGAAATCTGTACAAAAAAGTATCAAATCAAACTGGACAGTCTAGTTTGGTTGCTTTATTTTTAATCTAATTGGACTGGACAGTCTAGTCTACTGCTAAAAATAATCGTAATGGAAGACGAGAAATTTGCCATGCAAAAGTGCATCCCTTCAATCGCTATCGTAGCGAGCATCACATTACTCACTGCCTGCAACTCGCATACCGAAGAAGTGGCTTCACAGCCGGAACATAGCATAACAACGGTCAAAGCTCTCACCGTTGAACTCGCCCCGGGTTACGCCGTCGATCGCGAATATGTGGGCACAGTGCAAGCAGGTCAAAGCGCAAATCTTGGCTTCGAACTGGGTGGCAAGGTAAACAAATTATTGGTTGATGAAGGTGATACTGTTGCCAAGGGCCAGCCGCTGATAAAACTCGACACTCAATTGCTCGACACCGAAGCTCAGCAATTAAATGCACAGTTGGAACAGCTTGATGCCCAACTAGATTTGACCCGTACTAATCTGCAACGTCAGCGCCAACTAAAGAAAAAAGGCTTCAGTGCAGATGCCGAAATCGATTCTCTGATAAGCCAACGCGACGCATTGCGTGCGAATGTTCGTCAGCTGCAAGCCTCTCTTTCTTCAAACAGACTCCGTCAGGAAAAATCTACTATTTATGCTCCTTACAACGGTAAAATCAGCCAAAGATTCGTTTCTCAAGGGGATGTAGTCAATGTCGGTGCCCCTACCCTGACATTACTCGCAGACGACCTTAAAGAGGCACGTATAGGCGTACCGATTAAATACCTCGAAGTACTCTCATCCAGCCCTTCGGCAAAGGTCCGCGTTGGCACAAATACTTACCAAGCAACTTTACTCAACCCTGGTGTTGCCATCGATATGCGTTCCCGTACGGTCACGCTGCGTTATCTGCTGCCAGAGAATGCCAATACGCTTGATGGTCAACTTGCCTACTTAGAATTCGCTTTCGAAACCCCGCAAGAGGGATTTTGGATGCCACTTTCGGGGTTAACTGACGGACTGCGTGGTACATGGAATGTCTACGCTGTCGTGCCGGATGATGCTGGAAACCAGCTGATTTCACGCCGCTCTGTGCAAGTTCTGCATGCCGATGAACATAACGCCTATGTTTCGGGTGCTATTCAGAATGGCGATAAAGTGTTAGTCGATGGCGTTCACCGCGTGGTATCCGGACAATCTGTGAATCTGGCAGCGGAGTAACTTAGTATGGAAAAGTTACTGAAAAACACCCGCTTGTTGGTGCTTTTTACTGTTTTGTTGTTGGTGTCCGGACTGTCCGCGCTTTCTACACTCCCCCGCGCTGAAGATCCAGCCCTGACCAACCGTTGGGCGACGATAACCACGCCTTATCCAGGTGCAAGTGCGGAGCGGGTAGAAGCCCTAGTGACAGAAGAGCTGGAAAATGCGCTGCGCACGTTGGACGAAATCAAACTGATTGAATCCCAATCCCGCCCTGGAATTTCCGTCATTACCATTGAGCTCCATGATGAACTTACGGAAACTGAACCTGTTTGGTCTAAAGTGCGTGACAAACTGGGTGATGCTTCTCCAAACTTGCCATCTGGCGCGCTGGAACCGACTTTCGACAATGACCATTCCAACGCATTTACCTACATCACTGCATTACAATGGAATGACGAAAGTCAGGCCGACCTACTCATCCTTGGTCGATATGCCAAAGAACTCGCGAAACGTTGGCGCAATCTACCCGGCACTGAATTCGTTGAAACCTTTGGAGACCCGGACGAAGAAATTCTGGTTACGCTGGATGTCGCTACCGCCAGCGTATTGGGTCAATCCGCTCTTTCGATCTCAAACTCGATATCAGCTGCAGATGCTAAAAACGCTGCGGGTGAACTTCACAACGACCTCAACCGCTTTCAGTTGGAAGTGTCAGGTGAACTTGACTCTGTTGATCGCGTAAAACGTGTGCCAGTAGCGATTGATGAAAACGGATTCCTTGTCCGGCTGGAAGATGTAGCTTCTGTTGAACGAGCTCAAGCATTACCTCAGAGTCAGATCGCGCTGATTGACGGTAAACCTGCGGTACTGATTTCTGCCCGCATGCAAGACACCATCCGCGTGGATGACTGGACGATATCAGCCGACGCTCTCATTAACGCTTTCCGAGCGGATCTACCGTCCAATATCGGCATTGAACCTATATTCAAACAAGCCAGATATACAGAAACCCGTCTTTCTGAACTAGTAGACAGTCTGCTACTGGGTTTTGGGCTGGTATTGATTGTCCTGTTCATCACACTGGGTTTCCGTTCAGCAATTCTCGTCGCATTGTCCCTGCCAATCGCTTCTGCTTTTACGCTCGCCATGATGAGTTTTACCGGATTACCAATTAACCAGATGTCAGTCACGGGACTTATCGTGTCACTCGGTATCATGGTCGATAACGCCATCGTCATGGTAGATACCATCCAGTATTACCGCCAACAAGGTGTGAAACGACTGGAAGCGGCAGTAAATTCCATTAAGCACCTCTGGTTACCGCTGTTAGGCTCTACACTCACTACTATTCTTGCCTTTGCACCGATATTCCTGATGCCTGGGCCTGCCGGAGAATTTGTTGGAGCAATCGCCATCACCGTTAGCTTCTCGCTGATTGGCTCCTATATCGTTTCTCATTTTTTGGTGTCAGGTTTTGCTGCTCGCTGGTTGCCTTCCGGCGAAAACCACAACCATTGGTATCAATCAGGATTGAGCATTCCTTGGTTAAGTCAGGCTTTCCGCGCATCAGTCCGAGCTGCGGTTAGGTTCCCGTGGTTTGCGATTCCTATCGTGTTTATGGTTCCCTTCTCGGGGTTTTGGGCGGCTGGCCAATTAACCGAGCAATTCTTTCCACCGTCAGACCGGGACATGTTTGAAGTTCAGGTGTTCCTTTCCCCGCAGGCGAGTATTCACGCTACATTGGAAACGACCAGACAGATAGAAGCGCTGCTAGAAGAAACCGATGGCGTTGAGCAAGTTGGCTGGGTGGTCGGTGAGAACTTCCCATCGTTTTATTACAACATGATGGGACGCCAACGTGGTGCGCCTAATTTCGCGCAAGCCATGGTGAAAGTGGAGGATTTCCGCGCAGCCAATGACATGATCCCAACACTTCAGGAACAACTTTCTAAAGAGTTTCCGAATGCACAGATCCTGGTAAGAAAACTTGAACAAGGCCCTCCTTTCAATGCGCCACTGGAAGTACGAGTGTATGGCCCGAACCTTGACCGTCTTCGTGATATCAGTGAGAACATTCGCTTGCTGATGGCCTCCACACCCGATGTCATTAACACCCGCGAAACCCTGCAACCTGGTACCCCTAAGATTGCCGTTAAGGTGAATGAAGAAGCCAGTCAACTTACAGGCATGTCACTCAGTGATATTGCTGTGCTGCTCAATGCCTCCATGTCGGGTATTGTTCAGGGAAGCGTCGTCGAAGAAACTGAGTCCATTCCTGTTCGGGTGCGCGTCGCTGATGACTCACGTACCAGCATCAACGAGTTGAACAAATTGAGATTGCCTTTGGCTGGTAGTGAAGGCCAGGCAGACTTGCCTATCACCGCCATTGCAGATTTGGCGATCGAGCCTAGCCGTGGTGCCATACCCCACCGCAATGGTGAACGTGTCAATGTGATTGAAGGTTACATTACGGCCGGTGTGCTTCCGCAAACGGCCTTGAATGCCTTTACCGCTAAACTGGAACAGGCAGATCTTCGCTTACCACCCGGTTATCGCATTGAGTTTGGTGGCGAATCGGCTGAGCGTAACGATTCAGTTAACCAATTACTGGCCAACCTCACTATCGTTATCACGCTTCTTGTCGCTGTAGTGGTTGTCTCGTTCAACTCCTTCCGCCTGAGTGCAATCATTTTTCTTGTGGGTGTTCAAGCTTCAGGTCTGGGCCTACTCTCTGTTTGGGTGTTTGGTTATCCATTCGGCTTTACTGTGATCATTGGCCTTCTGGGATTAGTGGGTCTGGCTATCAACGCCTCGATAGTCATTCTGGCAGAGCTCAAATCCAGCCCTAAAGCTAAAGCAGGAGACAGAGAGGCCATTGTTGAAGCTGTCAGCAGTTGCGGCCGACATATTACTTCCACGACCATAACGACGATAGGCGGCTTCCTGCCATTGATACTCGCAGGTGGTGGTTTCTGGCCTCCGTTTGCCATCGCCATTGCCGGCGGTACTTTGCTAACCACCCTGCTTTCGTTCTATTTCGTCCCTTCAGCATTCAGAGTTGCTGTGGCATTCAGCCCTCTGGATAAGCCAAATTCTTTGGAAGCAACAGAGTAGGCATAAAAAAACAGCCACCCTTGGGTGGCTGTTTTTTTTCAATGGTTTAATTGTTTCCGCAAAAGCTATAACGCAGAAAGAACAGGGCTAGCCATCAAGCCCATCAGCAGCAAAATTGGAAACATGATCTTAATGATGAACGGAATCCGCATTATCACATCCCTTTTTTATATTACGGTATTTACTAAGTGCGACTCTCCAACGCACTAAGTAGTCCACCTAGCCAACAGCAGCAAAGCCTAATAAGTATAGACACAAAGTTTTAACAAGACATACAGCATTGCATACCTTTTTAGGCAAAAACTTAGACAGCGAGCAGTTCTATATGAAATATAAGGAATATTTTCTCTAAATATTTTTGCGATTCATCACGCTCTTATAGCAGATATCATACGAAATCGGATGCGCAACACCTTCAATTCACCTTCATCAATCTGGCCAGTACCAGTTTGGTGTGTCTAACAATCCCTGACCTTGCACTTCGGTTTGACCCAAGACTTTTTCCAGCTCGATGGCATGACAATCTGGATGCTGGTTCAAGGCGTTGATCAAGCGGTTCGCATGGGAAATCACCCATACCTGAGAATGTTGGGAAGCATGGGTGATTAACCTCGCTAACGCAGGCAAAAGATCAGGATGAAGGCTGGTTTCAGGCTCGTTGAGCACCATTAGCGCTGGTGGCCTTGGAGTCAGCAATGCAGCCACCCAAAGCACGAATCGTAATGTTCCGTCAGAAAGCTCGGCACCACTCAAGGGACGCAACAAGCCATTCTGGTAGAATTCGATGGAAAAACGACCATCATCCTTAGTCACCACACGCAGCTTACAACCTGGAAATGCATCTTCGATGGCACGGTCTAGCGCTTCCCTGTCACCGATTTCGATAATGGTTTGAAGTGCGGCAGCAACATCCCTTCCATCGTGATGAAGCACCGGCGTTCTGGTGCCTAACTGAGGCTTTCTCGCTGGCGCATCTGCATCTGTGCGGAAATGATCGTAAAACCGCCAGCTCCGAATCATTTCGCGGGTATGAAAAACTTCGGCAGCGGAGCTTGGATCAGCATGGGCATCAAACATGCTGTCATAACTCGGTATATGCTGGGAGGCCACTTCCCAGCTACGTCCATTGCGAATTCTAACCATGTTACCTTTTCGCTCTACCAGAGAGCTGGCTGGACGATAGTACGGGCCATTGAAAATGCATTCACGCTTGATTTCGGGATCGAAACAAAATGCACTTTGCTGGGGTTCAGGCAGTCCTAGCGAAACCGTATACCCAAAGGTTTCACTAGAGAACCCAAGTTTTAGCCTTATTACATCTTTGCGTACCACTGGCTCCACGTCCACATCCCCACAACGCATCGCCTCAGAGATTTCTTCGGGACCCGCCCAGAAGGTCGATTGCAATCCCCCTTCTTCCGCAAGCGAGTTGACCACTCCCCCGGATGCGGTTTTCGCCAGCAACCGAAGCGCCTTGTACAAGTTCGATTTGCCACTGCCGTTCGGCCCGGTGATCAGATTTAACGGCCCGAGGGGGATAGTGAGAGACTGTATGGATCGGTAGTTGGCAATGGAAAGCGTGGTAAGCATGATGGGTCCTGAAAAGTGTCCAGACGATGTAACATATCAATGTTATCAATCGCCTGTCACCCTTCATTTTTCCAATTCATTAAACTCCAGCACAGTGCCATCAGGGTCGCGGATAAAACAAGCCACACGTCTTTCCCCGATGCGTATCGGCCCTTCCGTCACCTTGATATCCCTTAGCTTACAAAAAGAGAGAAACGCAGACATTGAGTCGATCACGTAAGCAATATGGGTAATGCCTGGAAACTTCGTGTCAGCATCCTGAAGAACATTGTGCCCGTGCAGCAAAGGTTCATCGCCACTGAATATCAGATTAATACGCTGACCTTCGCTGTTTTCCATCTCACAGGCGTTGTGCTCAGGCAACATCTGCACATGTGTAAACCCAAGCGTTTTGTAAAAAGACATCGCTCTTTGAGCATCACAGACCCGAATACCAACATGTTCGAAAGCCCTGATTTTTAGCTCAGCAGTCATCATTCAATACCCGGCATGGTGATAAACCGATCGAGCCCCTTGATAGCATTCATCCAACGGTTTACGTGCTCAAATTGCTCTCCACTCACGCCCCCTTGATGCATCAATGCTACGTAAGGAAAACATGCGATGTCTGCAATAGTCGGAGAGTCACCCACCAGCCAATCGTTCTCTGACAAGTGGTCATCTAATATCTCAGCACACTGAAGCGCCTTGATTCTCGCACTGCCCACATCCAACTCAACGCTAAAAAGATCATGCAATCTGGCATCGTTTGGGCCCCTTGCGATTTCATTGGAAGCATAAGACAACCATTGCATCACCTCTCCCTGACTTTTGGCATCCTGAGGCCACCAGGATAAAAGCTGATGTTTTTGCGCGATATAAATAAGAATTGCCTGAGAGTCGCGGACGATAAAACCATCATCGTTCAGCGCCGGGATTTGCCCGAGAGGGTTTATCTTTAAAAACGCATCCGTTTTATGCTCACCTGCCATGTAATCAACGGCGTAGATAGATAGCGGAATATCATTTAAAGCACAAAACAAACGTACTTTGTAACAGTTGCCTGAAAGCTCAAGGTCATAGAGTTTCATATCCAAAGCTCCTTCCAATGGATGATTGAGGTTTCATTACTGTAAGTCGAAAATATGCCTTCGAACATGGAGGTTAGTGCAATGCAGGATTGCAAAAATGCAGACCCATTATGGAATGACCTGAAAATTTACAACGCTGTCGTCTGCGAAGGATCATTATCAGGCGCATCAAGACGACTGAGCATCAGCCATTCCACAGTGTGCAGGAGAATTTCGCGTCTCGAAGATATTGTCGGTGTCACGTTAATCCACAGACGTTCGAATGGCATTGCATTTACCAAAGATGGAGAGCAACTGGGTGGCTTTGTCAGGGAAATGGATGATCGCGCCAACGACATCATGTTTTGGATTAAACAGAAGAAAGATGACCTCGCAGGCATCCTATCACTCAGTTGCTGTGATATTGCCTTACAGAGCCTGTCGCGTATTGTAGGGGACCTTTCCGCCTCGAATCCCGGCATTCAGTTCGATATTAAAGTCAGTGCGATGAATGCAGATTTACGACTTGCCAGCACAGATCTCGCCATTCGTGCCACCACCTCTCCCGATGAGTCTCTTGTCGGCGTAAAACTCAGCCACTTTCAGTTTCAACTGGCGAAGTGCGTAGGTGCAAACTCGCCGTCCCATTCAAACTGGATTTGCCTTAACGACGCGTTTTCGCACCTTCCCGCTGAACGTTGGCTTGGGGAACAAAAATCTGAGAGCCAAAGCCAAATCAAAGTCGACAGCTATATGAGCGCTGCTGAGTTGATTCGCACAGGCACCGGCATTGGCTTGTTGCCGGATTTCGTGGTGGAAAATGACCCCTACCTTGAAGCCATTGAAGTAGAGCAAACACTACCCAATTGGGATTTGTGGTTGGTTTATCATCGATCCCAAATCAACAATGGCTTAGTGAAAGCGTTTACCAATCACCTAAAAAGTCATTGGTCTGAAAACCAAGCCATACCTTTACCTCCAGAATTAAACGGCACCAATTTTTCCTGGCAAAAGTGAATTGCGCTCTCATTCTTAGTTCAAACTGGACGGCGGCCCTCACACTAGGCTCAATGGATAGGAAGCAGAGACAGGTACTCACCTATTGTTAAAAAGACGTGGATTGTTTTCAGGGATGGAAAACATGAAAAGGGAAACTATCACAGCACTAGAAGCCATTGTTGGCAAAGAGTATGTTATTTCCGACGAAGAAACCATGCGTCCGTACGAATGTGACGGCCTCTCGGTCTATACCGAAATGCCTGCATGTGTTGTCCTTCCCGCTTCCACTGATGAAGTCATGGCGGTGATTTCACTGTGTTACCAGCATAAGCTCAAAGTCGTCGCTCGGGGTGCAGGGACCGGTCTTTCTGCAGGTACTCTGCCTCTAAACGACGGCTTGCTGCTTTCCCTAGCCAGACTCAACCGCATCCTTGATATCGACAAAGAAACAGCGCTCGCAGTGGTTCAACCCGGCGTTCGAAACTTGGCTATATCAGAACAAGCTAGCCAAGAAGGTTTGTATTATGCACCTGACCCCTCTTCCCAAATTGCCTGCTCGATTGGTGGCAACGTCGCCGAAAATGCAGGAGGTGTTCATTGCCTGAAATATGGCCTTACTGTCCACAATGTGGTGTCTGCCTTGGTCGTTACTGCTGAAGGAGAAAAACTGGTTTTAGGTGGGGCAGCATATGACTTACCCGGGTTTGACCTCCTGGCATTGATAACCGGCTCCGAAGGCATGTTGGGCATCGTCACTGAAATCACCGTGCGCTTGCTTCCCGTGCCTGAAGTGGCCCGCGTGATCCTTGCTGGTTTTGATTCAGTGGAAAACGCCGCCAATGCCGTCAATGATATCATCGCCAACGGCATCATTCCCGCTGGCTTAGAAATGATGGATGCTTACGCGATTTCAGCCGCGGAAGACTTTGCCAAAGCGGGTTATCCAAGAGAGGCAGATGCTCTGCTTCTTTGCGAGCTTGATGGAAGCGAAGAAGATGTGAATCATCAGCTTTTACAAACTCAGAAAATTTTACAGCAGGCAGGTGCGACGACACTCAAAATCTCGGAAAGCGAAGAAGAGCGGGCAAGAATGTGGAAAGGCCGCAAATCTGCTTTCCCCGCCGTTGGCCGAATCTCCCCGGATTATTACTGCATGGACGGCACGATTCCTCGCAGCGAACTGGCTAACGTACTCAATCAAATCCACCAGCTTTCACGTTTTTATGGCTTGCGTGTTGCTAATGTTTTCCATGCGGGAGACGGCAACCTGCACCCTCTTATTTTGTTTGATGCGAATGTACAAGGTGAACTTGAAAAGACTGAAGAGTTCGGCGCAGAGATACTCAGAATTTGCGTAGAAGCCGGCGGCTGTATCACTGGCGAGCACGGCGTTGGCGTCGAAAAGATTAACCAGATGCACCACCAGTTTAACGACGCAGAATTAGCACAATTCCATCGGGTGAAAGCCGCGTGGGACAATGAAGGATTACTGAATCCTGGGAAAGGCATTCCTGAGCCCAAGCATTGTCAGGAGCACAAAACACTTACCCATTCTCAAGGAAAGAAATCAAAACGTACGGTGGGAAGCTCAAATGGCTGACATCACCTCCAACCTGCTAGAGCAAGTTCAGGACGCCGTTGCAGATAAAGCTGCGCTCAACTTAATAGGTGGCAATACCAAACATTTCATTGGCCGCGGGCCGGTTGGTCAGGCCGTTTCCCTGAAAAACCACACAGGCGTGATTTCCTATCGCCCGACCGAGCTGGTTGTCACCGCCCGTGCGGGCACTACCATTGCAGAGATTCAAGCCCTACTGGCTAAAAACAACCAGACCTTAGTGGGTGAACCACCAGCCTTCAACGGCAAAGCCACGCTCGGAGGTTCTGTTGCTGCGGGCATCAGCGGTGCATCACGCCCTTTCTGGGGATCGCTAAGGGACGCCATATTAGGTGTAAGGCTCATCAATGGCTACGGAGAACATCTTCGCTTTGGTGGACAGGTGATGAAAAACGTCGCTGGCTACGATGTTTCCAGACTGCAAGCCGGGGCGTTCGGTGCGTTCGGCATTATCACTGAGGTCAGTCTGCGCGTGCGTCCAAAATCGGAAGGTACTACTACTTTGGTGTTTGAATGTGATGCACCTTCTGCTATCACGCTAATGCGCGATCTTTCAGTATCCGCGCATCCTTTGTCTGCAAACGCTTGGTATGCTGGCCAGCTGTTTATACGCCTTTCCGGAAGCCACTCAGCAGTCAACAGCAGTGTAGAGACGCTTGGCGGAGAAGTGCTGGAGAATCAGGACTTATTCTGGCGCTCCATTAGAAATTTTCGTCACCCTTTCTTTACCAATACGACTCAGTCTCTTTATCGCCTCTCGGTTTCACCCTCAGCGCCGCATTTTGAGCAATGGGGTGAAACCTTGATTGATTGGGCAGGCGGTGTCAGATGGGTCTATTCAGAACAACCTCTTTCCTCGCTGTCTAACACTGCCTCTCTGCATACAGGACATGCTACCTGCTATCGCCCCCTCGAGCGCACAGGCGAGTGTTTTCATCCTCAGCAAGACGTAGCAATGCACGTTCATCAGAACCTTAAAATGGCTTTTGATCCACATTGTCTGTTTAATCCGGGGCGCATGTATTCATGGTTAGGGCAAGCTGAAGCTCAGGGAGACAATAGCCAATGAAGACGTCACTGAAAGATGAGTTTCTAAGCACACTAGACGGCAAGAAAGCTGAAGAAATCTTGCGACGATGCGTTCACTGTGGCTTCTGTAATGCCACATGCCCTACATACCAAGAACTCAGTGACGAGCGTGACGGACCGCGCGGACGGATTTACCTCATCAAACAAATGCTGGAAAACGGGGAAGCTACAGAGAAAACCCGTAAACATCTCGATAGATGTCTGACATGTCGGAGCTGTGAAACCACCTGCCCCTCCGGCGTGGAATACAGCCAGCTGTTGGACATTGGCCGGCAGCACATTGAAAAGCATGTCCCTCGTTCATTTGGTGATAAATTACTACGTTACGGCGTCACACGAATCCTGCCTAATGCTTCCTGGAACAAAGCGATGTTCAAGCTGGCGCGCCAGTTTACGTTTCTGATGCCAGACACCTTCCGAGAGCAAATTCCACCAGAGCAAAGACCCAAATCCTACCCACAGAAAAACCAAAATACGCGAACCATGATTGCCTTCAGAGGCTGCGTGCAGCAAACAGCCACGCCGAATACGGTTGCTGCGGCTAAAGCGGTGCTAAGCCACTTAGGTATTGATCTTTTTGAAGTGAATCAAGAGGGCTGCTGTGGCGCAGTCAATCTTCACCTTTCAGACCATGAACGCGCCGTACAACAAGCCAAGAGAAACATCGATGCCTGGTGGCGCTATCTCGAGTATGGTGCTGAAGCCATTGTCATGTCTGCATCGGGCTGTGGTGTCACCATCAAGGAATACCCGCAACTTCTGGTCGAGTCCCCTCACTATAGAGAGAGGGCTTTGGTTATTTCGGAAAAAGCCAAGGATTTGAGTGAAATCCTGCTCGCTGAAGATCTCAATCAATTACCTCTCAAACCCAGTGATGAGCAGATTGCCGTTCACTGCCCCTGCACGCTCCAACACGGTATGAAGAATAAGGAAACCTATTACGAGGTATTAAGGCGATTAGGTGTCGAGCAAACCCGCACTACGGAAGACCATCTTTGTTGTGGATCAGCAGGTACCTATTCACTGTTTCAACCAGAGCTCAGTCAGCAATTGTTAAAACGCAAAGTCGAAGCGCTCAGTGAAGGTGATCCTGAAGGGATTGTCTCAGCAAACATAGGTTGCCAATTGCACTTAGGCTCGAAAGCCCAAGTGCCGGTGAAACATTGGATTGAATTGATTGCGGAGCGTTTGGAAAACTGAGCGGTTAAATCCAGCGTCTTACCTTGGTCATGTATTCAGGAAAAGCATCTGGGAATTGACCCGTCAGGTATTCTTCTTCCGGCTCAATCTGAAAACGGTTCATGTAAAACACAAACGCTAAACAACCCAACGCAGCGAACAGATTCGCCCAATAGAAAACGCCACCAACCAGTGCCAGCAACATACCAAGGTACATAGGGTTTCGGGTGATTTTGTATATGCCTCCGGAAACAAGCGCGGTAGCCTCCGTCGTCAGTAAAGGGTTTACCGTGGTTTTATGACGACGAAACTCGACCACACCGCTCACAGCAACAAACGCGCCAATAGCCAAAAATAACAACGGCAACCCAGAAGGAAGGGAAACCAGCCACTCGCTGGCAGGGGTAAACAGGGAAATGATCTTCATCAATGCAAGTGCCAGCGCAACAACAATGACAGGAGGGATTTTCAGTTTAAGGCTATTCATTACATCTCATCCATGGATTTATTTCACAACCCCCATACTAACGTTTTCTGTAGCCCTTCGCGCTCCTACCAGAATTAACCTGTTGAAATAAATCTACTTACGCGAGGTAACTCAAGGGTTTGGATTGACGTAATAAAAAAGAGTGAAGAAAAGCGCCAGCACAAAATTCACGTGCCATAGTCCGTTTCCCCGAAACGTCAGTGGTTCATCAGACCAAATACGCAGTGATAATACGAACATCTCCCCTTTCACGGTGACAACAAGGAACGCAGCAAGATAGGTTTTGATGAAGCTCGATATACCCAGCCGGGCGTGACCCAAAAGCTTCTCCATCCCCATCACAGTATTGGCAGGTAAATGTCAGTGATCATTTCGCGTTCCGGCACTTCAGGGAACAAATTGATCCGCTCGAAAAACACCGGAAAATCACGAAGCTTCTCACCCGATTGCTCCTGCCATGGAGAATACAGGTAGCGAACAGCGACACCAATGGCATCCGTGCTACCCACAAAGCGGATCTTGGCGCATCGGCCGCCTTCAATGGTTTTCACTTTGATGCGTGGGTCGGATAGATCCGCTTTTTCAGGGAGCTCACACCCAATGTCAAAGCGAAAAGAAGAGTCGGTTACCGCATCAGGGTCATCAAAAACCAAATTGAAGGTACGATACTTCGATGGAGGACAATGATTGGCACGTCGCCACTCAATAAACTCCCCCACTGTTGCACCAAGTCGGTTAGGAGAATCTCGGTGCTCCATGGCAGCAATTGTGATGCTTGGGACATCCACAATCTCTACCTCAAAGTCAGTCCGATTCACATACACTTCATTTCTCACCCGCACTATGGCATCAAAATGGGTTTCCCACGACGCCCAGTCTGGAGCCTGCCGGAAAGCAGAGGGGGAAACACCAAAGACTTTCCTGAACGCGCGGGAGAAAGATTCACTGTTTTCGTAACTACAATCGAGCGCAATATCAGTCACGGAGATATCAGGCCGATAAACCAGTTGGTAGGAGGCTTTTTTCAGGCGAAGCAGCCTGACATACGTGGCAACGTTAACGCCATAGCGGATGGAAAACTGACGATGAAAGTGGAACTTCGATAAGCACGCGACGCCTGAGAGCGCGTCCAAATCAATGTCACTATCAAGGTTGAGCTCAATAAATTCGCGCGCTCTTTCCAGTTTTTCCGTTAAGTGATGCATCTTAGTTCTATTTGCCGTTTCGTCCATGTTCGGTGTCATTCTGAGTCTGCCATTTGCCAAGCAAACCTGTCAGACCAAAGTATCCTGAAACAAAAAATAAAACATGACCAAAATTGCTGAGCTTCGACCTAAGTTCGGCTTTGAGGTGGATTTAGCGCAAGGGATTACGACGATGATTCGGGGAGATCTGAGTGTCTCTTCAGAATTAGGGAAAGGCAGTGTTTTCAAGCTTAAATTTCCACAAAAAAGAGCAGCCTAAGCTGCTCTTTGTTCAAACTATTCATTCATGAGTCAAGCAAGGATACCCTCACCTTTTTCTCTGATAGATTCTTGGTGGATAGTCATCAGCTTCTTCGAAGACTCGCTGATCATTTTCACCGGTACGGTCGCGAAGTAAACCGAAGCCAGAATCACCATCATTGGGTCGGCATACACCGCATATTCTTCCAGACCGCTCATCATCAAACCTGCTGCGACCAAGAAACCCAACAACACGGCAGCACTGATCACTGTGTCCATCAGCCATTGGCTTGATTCTGCTTTCAGAATCGCTGAAGGACGTTTACCAGATTGCTTACGAACCGCCATGTAGGTTGCCAGACAACCCACCACGTTGATCACGCCAAATACCAATGCAAAACCCGCGTTCACTTCACGACCACCGTCGAACATGGCCTGCATAGCAGAAGCGAAAGACACCAGACAAACAATGCCCACCACCAGGCCTTTAGTCAGTACCACCAGCGATTCAATCACTGCAGCTTTACGCGCTGAGACTGGCTGTTCTGTTTTGCCTGATTTGTTCACAGGCTTACGAATGTACATAGTTGCTGCCAGCGCCATCAGAGAGAGAACCAAACTTACAAGAGAGTAAGCGCCGTCAAACACGATAACCATGGATCCCGCCCAGATCCCCAGGCCGATACCCATTGCCGCGAAACATAAACAGGCAAAGGTAGAAAATTTCAGTAAGTTACGTTCTTTCGTATATTCACAAGACATAAATCCCCACAAGTGACAAAAATTTTGACAGTAGCGAGAATAACCAAACCACCTCTTATCATTTAGCGCATTGAATTTCGGCCTAAAAGAGCCGTTTATATGAGGTAATTTGGGTATTCCTTAACGCTCTGGAAACACAATAACCGCTTTTGATAAAATCCAGGAGTTACTGAGCGACAACTTTTTCGTCACCTGATCTTTTCTCTGAAATATTTAGGCGTAGAATCGTTTACTACAAGATCGATGAAACGGTATGCCGCTATGCGTAGTAGCCAAATTGAAATGTTTTTAACTGCGGTAGAAGAAGGGTCGATTGCCGGCGCCGCGCGAGAGCTTGATAAAAGCCGTACGACGGTGAGTGCTGCAATCAATGCCTTAGAAGACAGTTTAGGGGTGGAATTACTTGCCCGCTCTGGTAATAGCGTGAAACTCACAGATGTGGGCCGCATGGTGCATGATGATTGCGAACGCATGTTACAAGCTGCGTTGGATATTGAAGCCAAATGCCGCCAATTCGAAAGCGGCATAGAATCGGCCCTTCGCATCGGCAGAGACGACGCTCTGCCAGAATCTTTCTGGCGCTCCACCATGCGCGAAATCCAGCAGCAATTTCCGGATTCCAGCGTTTCAATTTACGTGGCACCGCCGCCAGAGCTCTACGAAATGGTTGATGAAAACATGGTGGATGTGGCGTTTGGCTTGCTGCCTGAAACCCGCGCATTTGGACGGATCAACTCGAAAAAGCTCGGCCAGGTACGCATGATGTCAGTGGTACGAAAAGATCACCCGCTAGCGTCGATGAAGCGTATACAACGAGCGGATCTGGAACGCTACACCGAAATCACCCTAGCTTACGTCGATGATGAGGGCCTAAAAGCGCTGGATCCAATCTCTCCGCATTACATCGCATTGCCGTTTTATGAGCACCTCCGCGATGCAGTATTAGACGGTTCAGGTTGGTCAAACGTACCTTCTATGCTGTTAAGGAAGTATCTTCGTAGTGGAACATTGCAGGTGATGCGCCATTCAAACGCGATGCAATGGCAACCTTATGGCGAAATCACCGCCATGGATGCACGTGGTGGTGCCCTGACTGCATGGCTTTCAGATAGGTTGGAGAATTTCCTTGTCTCGGATAATGAGTGAAGAATCAACAACTGCAAAAGACGCTCGCAATTTTAGTTACCCGATGAAGTATCACAGCTAATATCAACCAATACCTCGAAACAACCTGACGATTGAAGGCTCAAGTTGTTTGGATTTAAAGCAAAAGGACAGTAAAAGCATGTCAAACACATATCCGATCGGTACGCCAGGTCAGCCTTGGGGTAAGGAAGAAAAGTCCCAGTGGCTGAATACCGTCAGTATCAAACGTAGTTATCAAGAAGAAGTGGTAACTAAAATCGAAGCGCTGAAAAATCGTTTTGATATTGAGCAATATGGAGCACTCTCTTACAACGTGGCCCGTTATCCTCAGTTTGGTATTTGTAGTCGCAATATCGACGCTTCCAAACCCACCATTCTGATCACAGGTGGCGTTCACGGCTACGAAACCAGCGGTGTTCATGGTGCACTGAAGTTTCTGGATATAGAAGCACAAAATTACACCGAGTATTTCAATCTGGTAGTCGCACCTTGTGTGAGTCCTTGGGGTTACGAAACCATCAACCGATGGAATCCACAAGCTGTCGATCCAAACCGTTCATTCTATGAGAACAGCCCGTCAGAAGAGGCGAAAAATGTCATGGAATGGGTAAAAGGACTGGGCTTGAAAATCTTCACCCATATTGATCTGCACGAAACCACAGATACCGACGAATCTGAGTTCCGCCCAGCTTTGGCTGCACGTGACGGAAAAGAATACGAAGAAGACATCGTGCCGGATGGCTTCTACTTGGTTGGTGACACCGACATGCCAAACACTGAATTCCAGACGGCTATTATCAACGAAGTGCGAAAAGTAACCCATATTGCACCTGCTGATGACCAAGGCAACATAATTGGTGCGCCGCTTGAGCAGGAAGGTGTGATTAACTATCCAACCAAGAAGCTAGGTCTATGCAGTGGTTTCACCAACTGCCAATATGGGACAACTACTGAAGTGTACCCGGACAGTCCAAAAGTGACTAATGATGAGTGCAATGATGCACAGGTTGCCGCGGTGCGTGGTGCCTTGAACTACCTACTATCAATACGTTAAATACCGAATTTAACTGACTCTTCACCATACATTCACATCCATCATTTTTGATGGATGTATTTTCTCATATAAAACGCATTATCCTTCAACGTTCTCGTTAGACTGCCTATTTGCAAAGGATTTAGTCATATGCCAAAGAATCGAAGCGCAAGAAAAGTCATCCATTTGATGGAAAAGCTTGTCTTGTGGCTGATTGTTATTGCAACAATCTACGCTATCGGTGAAGAAATTTATATTGTTGCAATTAACCGAACAGTTTCAGTGGGAGACCTTCTGCTGATGTTCATATATCTAGAAGTTCTAGCCATGGTACATTTCTTTTTCGAATCCGGAAAAGTACCGGTCAGAATGCCGCTTTACATTGCGATCGTCGCACTCGCAAGATACCTCATACTGGATATGAAGAATATGGATGATTGGAGAATAATCACAGTGTCTGTTGCAGGTCTTATTCTGGCCGTAACAGTATTTATAATTCGCATTGGCCATATCAAATTCCCCTACCCCAAAATGGGAGAGGCTGACGACTGAGCTTCAACTGGAATGATACGGCCATGGTAGCTTTTCTGATTAAGAGAAAATCAGTGGATGAAATCCTTTCCTTGCACCTTCGGCCATCCATTTTTCCAAGACAGCTTCCCCATGTATGCCCTGCGTCTTTCGGCATGAATGTTTAACTGTGAAACAGCACTAACAGTTGTACAGCTCAAATCGTCATCTGATGCATGAAACACGGTATACCAGTCACCCGTCTCTCTATCTTGAACAAAACCAGCATGACCTGGGCCTTTAAGAAGTTTCTTACCTCGGTTAGCATCTTTTGGCAGCAAAGCCGAATGTAAAAATGGGACTGAGTGTGTTTCATATGGCCCATATAGATTGCGAGAGCGAGCTACATTTTGCGCATATGACTCTGTACAAAAGCGGCCTGACGCATAGAACAAATAGTAATACCCACCATGCTTGATTATCTCCGGCCCCTCGATAAGTGAGCCATTAGCAATCCAGGAGTCTTCCCATAGATTATGCCCTGATCTGAGTAGAGCCTTTCGAGTTCCATCAACGACTGAAACCACACGATTTTCAACATCTATGGTGATTTCCTGCATCATAATAGCTGTTTCTCTACTTGCCTCATTGCCATCACTTCCCCCACAGTCCTTCTCATCACCATATTGGTGGTTCAAGGTTGCTGGATCAAAACAATGGTTGTTTTCCTGTTTCCACGTTAGGTAAAACTTGCCATTTTCCTGATATACATTTGGATCAATTTCGCCAGAATGATAGTTCCCTAAATCAATCGTAAAGTCAGAAACATACTCAAATTTATTAGGCGCTAATCCCTCCTGAGAGAAAACAACACCTATCCGATGTCGACCAATGTAGATATAACGCTGATCATGCTCTGCTTCTATGGGTGCACACCGTTTAGCTTCAGGAGACGAAAACATCAACATATAGTCATCATCACCTAACTTGATGGTCTCACTGGCCCAACGCTGTTGGCAATTAGCCCAATGCCTATTTTCGTCGTCTATTGTGCCATTATAGGGATAGGTGAATTCCGGAGACCTACCGAAGTTTTTTCCATAGAAATACTCTGGGACCATCCAACCTACGTCTTCATATCCCAGAGCGTTAGTCAACTCTTCTGTTTTATAGAGTTTGATGCCATTATAGCTGGCACATGTGAGATAGTAGCTTTCGCCAGAATCGATAATGAAGGGATCGGGACAATGGGGATATTCAGCCACCCCTTCCTCGTTGGTGATTGGCTTCAATAACGTGTTAACCGCAATGCCTTGCCTAAATTTTGCCCGCTCATGAGTAAAAATGTTTAATTTATCTGCTTCATGCGCTGACTGAAGTGAAAGTCCGCCGTCTCCGCAGTCTCCAGTTGCTGAGACATATCTTTGAGAAGAGTCATTCCTGTTGTAAGCAATGAGATATCCATTCGCCAACTTAGCTGGAGCCAAGACGCCACTCTCGAGAGCAAAACTGAACACAGTATTCTCACCAGCGTCATAACTGAGTCCCAGTGAAGTATCATCAGGGTCAAGCGAATAGCTAAGATAAGGATTGTTTGCTGATTCCTGTTCGTCTAACAACGCAGCAATACGATACAGACCGTCACTCAGTTTATGCAAAGAGAATGTCTGGTTCTCACCAAACGCTTTCCACAAATCTACTTTGTTACCCTCCGCATTAAAACTCAGTGCACGGTACTCGCAAGTTTTAGGAGAGTTTTCATCCAGCAGCCTAAACGCACTATTTTCATCACATCGTGTAGAGAGTGAAATCTGTTTATCTTCACCGTACGAGATAAAACGAGGGCAATCTGTTGCATTTTTCCCTTTGGAGGCTGCCTTCAAACAGACCATTTTTCCATCTTGATAACGGAATTCACCACTCTCACCACGGTCTCTTATAGAGGGTGCATCAACCAACTCAAATTCTTGGTTTACGCCAGCCGAATGCCAAAGGTCAACAAAATCAGATTCACAAGTACCAGCATGGGATATCCAACGCTCAAGGTTTTCGGAGCATCCGGTATCTGCCTTAATATAAACGTTATTGTTTCCATTGCCTTCAAGTAACCATCGTTGATTTTCCCCAGATTCAGGCCAGAGGTCTAATGGTTTACCAAGTTTACAAGAGTCATGGCTAATAAAGTCTATTTCCCTGTCAATATCGGTTGCTTTTTTAGCAGTCTGGAAATACTTGCCCTTAGAACTCCTTTCAATTTCGATATATATTTTTTTTGCATATACCTCTTTACTAAAAATAAGAATTAAATAAAAAATCAAAATAGAGCTAGTAGGAAGATTTGACTTGTACCTTGATAAATACATATTCTCACTCCATCGTGGCTTTAAGTGAAATTAATAATTTCATACTAAACCAATATAACTCAACTAAGTAATATCATTCTAATCTGAAAAATTCCCAACTATTTCCATTTTTCTCTATAGTCAACAGGTGTCATATTTACCTCTGTTCTAAAAATACGATAGAGGTATTCTTCTGAAGAGTAGCCGGATAATTTTGCGATCTCGCCGACAGATAAATTAGTACTAATAAGTAGCTTCTGGGCATATTCTAATTTTGCATCATGGAGTGCTTTGTGTATTGAGTAGCCCATAGCTTCTTTATAACGTCTCTCAATCAATGTTCTAGAGTACCCTGTACTGTCTACAACCTGTTGAACTTTTATACCTTTCTTGAAGTTTTCCCTAATAAAGGAGTTCACCTGTAAGACTATAGGATCAACACTAACATCGATATTTGTCGTGTCTCCATATATAACTCCTGTAGGGGAGATAAGATTATTTTTATTTGGACACCTTTCTCTATTTATTTTACGAATTAGTAACTCACAACAAAGCTCTCCAACTGAAAGTAACGGAATTTTAATTGAAGTCACTGCCCTTTTGTTGAAAGAGTATTCCATCTCACTTTCACTAAATGTAATAATAGAAACCTCTTCAGGGATTAAATACCCGATAGATAGACATGCATCAACGACCATTCTTGCTCTCGATTCATTCAATACAATAATTCCACAGGGCTTTGGTAGTGAGTTGATCCAATCAATGAGTCGCTGGTTTTCCACCTTCCATGTTTGAAAGTTCGTAAGCACTCCGCAAAAAGATTGCATTGTCAGACTTAATCGTTGGCTTAGTACATTAAAAGCGTGAACCCTACTTTTGTAAGTTTGGTAACGCGTATCTTCAAGTATTTCAAAACAGCCTATGCTCTTAACTCCTGAAGATAATAGCGTGTCCGCAGCCATATCTAAACAAGCTCCAGCATTAATACCGACAGAGACAGCATTGAAAGATTGAAGCATTGACTCCGATTGCTCTAACACTGCAACAATAGGCAGTTTACTTCTTTCAAACGCCCTGACTTGAAGAGGATCCGCATAGTTTGCAATGATTCCATCGAACCAAATATCTTCTATGTCGGGAGATTGCTGGTTGACTTCATTACCTAAAACCACATCAACTTCAATTTCCTCACGCATGAGATATTGGCTAATTCCTTTTATAATTCTGGCATGCGATGGAAAATAAGGGTCTAAAAGCACTGCTAGTCTGAGCTTTGTTGGTAACAGCTTACTCGTGTCGACAGCGATCACTTTTCTCATACTACTTATCCTGGGCCCCGCTCGCTTTCAAAGCGACAATGCTGTCCCTATGACCGGACTTTTTTCAGCATCCCGGTGAATGTATTGGATGCAATGATTTTCTGCATAAAAATAAAGACAAACAAAATCACACCTATAATTATTTTTGTCCACCATGAGTTAAGCGTACCATCAAATATAATAATTGTTTGTATAGTCCCCTGTATTAACACACCGAATAACGTACCTATAATATAGCCAACACCTCCGGAAAGTAATGTTCCACCTATAACGGCAGATGCAATAGCATCAAGCTCTAATCCCATGGCCGATAGTGCATAGCCCGAGAATGTATAAAACGTGAATAAAATACCGGCTAAGGCAGCTAGGAAGCTACTGGTTGCATAAACCATCACTTTCGTTTGTCGCACTGGAATACCCAACAATACTGAAGAATTTTCGCTTCCTCCTATTGCGTAAATATTTCGACCAAATGGCGTGTAATGTGCCACGACACTAAAAACCATGATGACAAATAGGAGTATTAAGCTACTGACAGTAATAGAGCCGTATCCAGGAAGCTGTATATAAAATTCACTAATACTGTCATAAAAATTGTGATTAATAGGTACCGATTCTAAACTAATAACCAAAGCTAAACCACGCAGAAAGAACATACCCGCTAGAGTGACAATAAATGGAGGCAAATCAAAATTAGCGATGAGATAACCCATTAAACTCCCAAATAACGTCGCACATACCAATACAACCGAAAACGCTAGTAGCGGCGGAAAATGGAAATGCTCTATCATAACTGCAACCGATACGCCTACACAGGCAATCATAGCCCCAACAGATAAATCAATACCTCCAGAAATAATAACCAGAGTCAGACCAATAGCTGCAACAATGAGGAATGCGTTGTCATTAAATAGATTACTAAATACTCTCATTGAAAAGAAAGCATCAAACATGACACCACCAAAGGCATACAGTGCGACAAAAACAATAATGGTCGCAATAAGCGGTAAAAACTTAGCCTGCATTTTTCTTTCCTTTTATTAATGCCGCTTGAATAGAACGCCTGAATTTTGCAGACAGGAAAAGCATCACTACTACGACCACCACAGACTTAATCACGAAGGTAAACTGCGCTGGAATACCATTAGTTAGGATGGTGGTGGTGATCGTTTGGAGTAACAACACCCCTACCAAAGTTGACCATAAGTGAAAGGTTCCACCAATAAGTGCAGTACCGCCGATCACCACAGCCAGAATGGCATCTAGCTCGGACCATAAGCCAGCGTTGTTCGCATCTGCACCTTTAATGTCTGCCGCCAAAATCATCCCTGCCAGGCCGGCACATAAACCGCAAAAGACATAAACGAACATCTTGGTGAACTTCTCATTCATACCCAGGTAATAGCTGGCTTTTGGGTTCGCCCCTACCGAAGCAATAAACAAACCCAAAGAAGTCGCTCTCATCAACCAAGCGGTGAGACCATACATACCCAGCACGATCAAAATGGGTGTGGGTACACCCAGCACATAGCCATTCCCAATAAACTCAAAAGACGGGAAATTAAAAGTCAGCACGCGACCATCAGTGATTAACTGCGCAACCCCTCTGCCAGCTACCATCAATATGAGCGTTGCGATAATTGGCTGAATGCCAATAAAGGTCACAAGGAAGCCATTCCATATCCCAGCAATACAGGACACAAAAAGGGTAATGAAAATAACGCCAAATACAGACTCTATACCTGATACGGAAATAAGGTACGCACTGACAGACCCTGCGATTGCAACAATGGCTCCGACAGATAAATCAATACCTCCTGTCGCAACAACGAGCGTCATGCCAAGCGCCAACAAAGCAATCGGAGCTGCGCGGTTTGCAATATCAATCAAACTACCGAATAGATGCCCCCCTTTAATTTCTATCGTCAGAAATGAGGGGTCAATAACCACATTGACCAAAAGCAGTGCTAACAAAGAGATGATCGGCCAGAAAACAGTACTTCGATAAAACGCCGAAAAGCCATGAATCAGGGTCACGTGAATCCTCTTTATGTTTTGGTTTCTTATAACTGTCACGTATTACCCCCGATCGCCTCAATAATACTCGTTGTCGAAACAGGTAATTCAGACAGTACGGTAACAGCATGTTTATCCTTCATTACCAGCACTTGGTCGCTTGACTCTGTGATTTCCTCCAGTTCAGATGAAATAAGGATCACAGTTACACCTTGCTCACAAAGGCCAGAGATAATCTGTTTAATCTCGCTTTTTGCACCTACATCGATACCTCGTGTAGGCTCGTCCAAAATCAGAATTGTTGGCTGAACACACAACCATCTAGCAAGAATGACTTTTTGCTGGTTACCCCCACTGAGGTTTTTTACTGGTGTGTCCCAGTGAGATGTCACAATATTGAGGTCACGAATAAAACGTTTGGCCATTTCTTCTTTTTGCGCATCGGGGATCTTTGAAAATACGCCCCGCCTGGCCTGTAACGCCAAAATGATGTTATCTTTCACCGACAAATCAGGGATGATTCCTTCACTTTTTCGGTCCTCAGGGCAAAGCGCTATCCCGGCCCGCACAGCATCTCTCGGTGATGAAATTCTCTCAGTATCACCAAACACCTTTATTTGGCCGCTATCCGGTCTGACCAAGCCAAACAACAGCTTTGCAAGTTCCGTTCTACCAGAGCCAAGAAGGCCCGCAATACCGTATATACTTCCTTTGCGAACAGAGAAATCGAGTGGAGAAAGGTAGCGCTCTTTACCAAACCGGGTGGCCTCTAGAGCGATCTCATCATTGTCGAGTAATCTGTCGACCTTCTCTTGCTTTTCTTTTTGGCGTTGATAAGGCTGATTCAACATAAGGCGAACCAAAGACTCCTGAGATAGAGAAGCGGTGTCTTCTGTCGTCACATAGGTACCGTTGCGCAAGATCGTGATCCGATCAGTGACCTGATAAACCTGATCCAAGAAATGCGTAACGAATATGATGCCAATTCCCTTTTCTGCCAGGCTGCGCATCATCACAAACAACTGTTCAACTTCGTTACCGTCCAGAGAAGCTGTTGGCTCGTCGAGTATCAATACCTTTGCCGACATGTCTACACCGCGGGCAATGGCGACCATCTGTTGAATCGCGACAGAATACGTATCAAGGTTCTTAGTGACATCAACATCGATATTCAGCTCTTTCATGCGTCGCTGAGCGGTTGCTATCATCCGTTTCCTGTCAATCAAGCCGAATCGCTTTGGCTGCCGCCCTAAAAAGATATTCTCAGCAATGCTCTGGGTGGGTATCAAATTTACTTCTTGATATACCGTGCTAATCCCTGCTCTCGACATTTTCGTTGGAGACATTCTTGTAATATCTTTCCCGTCGAGTTTTACAAAACCACTCTCCGGGTTATAGATACCGGTAATACACTTGATTAATGTCGACTTACCCGCACCATTCCCACCAAGCAGTGCATGAATCTCTCCCTTTTTTTAGTTCAAAACTGACATCAGATAGCGCTCTCACTCCAGGGAAATACTTATTGATCCCACGAACTTCAAGGACAGTTTCTGTCATGACTTTTCCTTTTTTGTTCCCTACTCAAGCATGTGCTTGAGTAGGGAAATGCTTTAGTATTTACGCGAACCAATTGTTTCTTTGGCATTCTCTCTGTAGTGGATGAGGTCATTCTGCACGACCCATTTAGGTGCCGTCTTTCCTGCAACCGCCAGTTCAATCTGATCAAAGGCCAATGGTCCTAACAGCGGATTACATTCAACCGTCGCATTTAGGTCGCCGTCTACCATGGCTTCAAACGCACCTTTAACCGCATCAATAGAAATCAATTTAATGTCTTCACCAGGAACCAATCCATAGTCTTTTATCGCTTGAATCGCGCCTAACGCCATATCATCATTGTGCGCATAGACAGCATCGATTTTTTCACCATGGGCTTTAAGAAAAGCTTCCATGACTTCCTTGCCTTTAGTGCGTGTAAATTCACCGTTTTGGCTTGCGATAATGCTCAATTTAGGGAAAAGATCGACAATTTCCTTGAAGCCTTTCTGACGGTCAATCGCTGCGCTGGCACCCGTACTGCCCTGCAATTCGACAACAGCTCCCTGGCCATGCAAAGACTGGGCTAACCAGCTACCTGCCAGACGTCCTTCAAAAATAAAATCAGATGCTACTTTGGTGAAATACAGTGAATCGTCATCAACCGAGATACCGCGGTCAACAAGAATCACAGGGATGTTGGCGCGTTTTGCCTCACGCAAAACCCTTTCCCAGCCCGTCTCAACAACTGGTGCTAAAATAATGGCATCTACACCTTGTGCGATGAACGAACGAATTGCCTTGATTTGATTCTCTTGTTTTTGCTGAGCATCAGAGAATTTAAGGGTATAGCCTCGTTTTTTAGCTTCGGCTTTAATCGACTCTGTTTCAGCTGTGCGCCATGAACTTTCTGCACCGATTTGTGCAAAACCAACGGTGAGTGCGAATGCGCTAAATGAAGTAAATATATAAAAAAAAGATACGATAAAGAGTTTATATATTAAGCTTGTCCTAAACATTTCATTAGTCTCCTTGACCACGAGTTAACCTTTATGATTAATTTCCCTCTCCTTCTTACCCATCCCCACATCATGAATCCAAATTAAGTCATATATCAAAAATGGAAAAAATTAGCTGATCAGAGATAGAAAAAGAGAACATACACAAAAATTACAATTTAAATATATAAAACTGTCAGAATTGAACACACTATTAAATTTCCAACCACTATGATATTTTTCAGCCCATAGCGCACACCCCACTATAAAAATCTTAACTCATTGAAATTAAATGTAATTATAGGGATTGGAATAACGAAATCTTCCGAGGGCAACTGCACATTCGAGCAGAACAATAAAGAGACACTAGTACCAAAAAAGAGAAATTAATTCATCCCTCTTTGTCTGCTTTAAAAAAAGTCTCTATGAAAAACGTAAAATCAATATTCAAAAATCACCATAAACCAATATAAAGCGTGTTTAAATTACAATAAACTCCTACACGATGTACGAATTAGCGTTCACGATTATCGTTATATTCCATACCCAAACGACCTGAAGATGTTTGAATTCAGAAGTCATCAAGGTGTTCAATACGAGGCAAATTTCACGAGGAATAGTCGTTCTATTTCCGAGGAATTTAATGAAGAAGTGGGCGTATTCAGAGCATCCCATAGGGCGAATTGACTGACGCCGTGCTCTTTGTTGTCCCCAAAGCGTATTTTTCAATGGCGTTGTGGCTCAGAGTAAATGCGGGATGTCATACAAAATCGGAGGTTTGTTTAAGTGCCATACCGTGATCAACGCCCACTCAAGTGCTTCACTCTTCGATTTTTGAGCGTTCCGGTATACCGTCATTTCTTCTGGACTTTTCAATGCGCCGGTCTGAGCTGGCAGCCATTACTCCGCTATTTTTTCAACTGATTCGGAATTAGAAGTCTCGCCTTTCTCCCCTTGTTCAGGCGCATGAAATCTAGGCAAGTGTTTCATTCACGCAAGAAGTTTAATGTTTTCGTTTGCGTTCCTCCATTCTGGATCTGCCCCCACTTATCCCTTCCAGTGGCGCGCTATAGTCGTGTGTATGCCTTCTTGGGCGCTTAACCTGACTTTCGTATATACATCCGAACAAATAGAGTTCATCCCACCCAAGAGGAGTCATTTCAACAACTGGAGACAAGCGATGACGTCAATCAATAAGCTTTCGGTCGGTCCCATTGTCGGGCACGTAGACGAAAAAACGGCTCGCATATTTGGCCGTTCAGACCATCAGGCACTCGAAAACGGACAACCACGAAGAACTTTTGGTGTGGCAAGAATACGAAAAGCAGGCAACAGTTTCCGCTCACCATCTGTTTTCAAAATGAATCCAAATTTTGACATGACGGGGATAGCCGTCTTTCAGGACTTGGAACCCGATACTAAATATGTTTACCAGATTGGATGGTTCTTCTCTGACAAAGAGCTCGATGAGTTCAAAGCGTCCACAAAATGGGATTGGAAGGATGCCGACCAAGGCGAATTCCAGACAGCAAGCAACGACAGTCAAGCACCAAAACAATTCGTCTTTGGCTCATGTCGCTATCTATTGCGTCTGTTCGGCGGAAGTTGGTTCGATAACCGCGGGGACAAAACGTTCAGATCAATACTAAATCAGATTAAAAGTGGTCATTCGGTTGACAAGTTCTTAATGCTCGGCGACCAAATCTATGCAGACGACCTCAAATCTATCGGTGCTGATGTAGACGTTCAGGACTACTGTGCTCGCTATCGCGATGCGTTCACTCAGGAACATATCAAAAAGCTTATGAGTTCAGTGCCTACATACATGACGCTTGATGATCACGAAATCGAGGATAACTGGCCTAGCCGAGCAAGTTCGAAAGACTTGGTGACAAAATACCCAGCGGCAATGTTCTCCTATCAGATTTATCAAATGAGTCACAGTCCTCTTCTTTCTATAGGAGAGAATGGGAAGCTATTCGGTAAACCCGGTTGTTATTACTATGCCTTCCAGGATGGTTGCTGTGATTTTTTTGTGACAGACACCCGCACAGAGCGGAGTCCAGAAGAGAGGGAAATTATCGGTGAGAAGCAAATGAATGCTCTTTTAGGATGGCTAACTAATGGTTCAGGTCGGGTAAAATTCGTTGCTACCTCAGTTCCCTTCTTCCCTGATCTCAAGAAGCACAATGACGATAAATGGAGTGGCTATAAACAACAACGTGACCAAATTATAAACTGTATCCGAGACAACAATGTTCAGAAAGTCGTTTTTCTGGCTGGTGACGTACACTGCTCAATGGCTGCTGAACTCAATATTGCAGAACACGGCACAGCACCATTGAATATCTACTCGATTATCTCTTCTGCATTCTTTTGGCCAATAATACACATGCAAAAACGGCAGTTCGTGCTCACAGGTTCAGTCGCTTCCGCGGCTGATAACAACGCCTACCAGCTAGGTGCAGTATCAGATGTATACTCTGGCGATAACTTCACCAGAGTGAAGGTGTCGCAAGAACGTCTTGAAATTCGCGTTTACGAGCGAAAAGGTATTCTGGAAAGTACGATGACGTTTGATTTTTAATCGCCGCGAGGCACTAGACTAAAATCAATCTCAACTGTCACAAGGGCAATATTGTCCCTTGTGACTGATAATCTGCCGCTTCGAAGCCATCAATAGGCTTGCTCTCTCTTCCACCACTGTAACGGCCGAATTGATCGATTCATCGCAAAGCCTGCAAACAAAATCGCAACCATGCCGAGTGTCATCAGTGGCGTGATAGCACTGTCGTAAACCAGATAATCGACAACCACGGTCGCGACCGGATACACATAGGCCAATACTGCAATCATTGGGGTTTCCAGTTTCTGGAAAGCACCATAAAGCAGGATATACATCACTGCGGTTTGTAAAAATCCCAGCGCTAACAACCAATACCAATGATCGCCCGCCGCTGGCACTTCCTTAATAGGTGCAAAGGTCGCCATCATCAAGGTACCGATAGCTAGGTGAACCGTTGCAATTAAATGCGGTTTGATGTGCGTCAGTCGCTGCGTAATCAAAGTCGTCAGCGCATAAAACACCGCGGCTATTATTGCACTGCCTATCCCCAAAATCAGGTTATCACTCCAACCCCCGGAGAAGGGGTCCACAATCATCAGCACACCGGAAAATGCTACCAACACCCAAAGCCAGTTATGTGGCTCAAACCGTTCACGCAAAAACAGCGCCGCTATCAACAACACGAAAATCGGCTGGGTGTGGTAAGCCACCGTGGTCACCCCTATCGGTGCAAAACTGAAAGAGGTAAACAGAAAACACCAGTTCACTACGAGCGTCACGCCACCAACCAGCATTAACAGCCACTCTTTACCTGTGACTTTTGAAGCATCCAGATAGCCGCGCACCCAAGCGTAAAAGCCGAGAAACATGAATCCAAACAAACAGCGATAAAATACCGCATTGAGCGGCACCTGACCTGACTCATAAACAAACACACCGATGGTACTCGAAAGCATCATCGCCAGGATCATTTCTAGTTTTCCGATATTATTTGGCTGCATCATCTGGTCTCCTTGTGCTCACTTCACCTGTGTGCGAGCATCATGAAGACGTTAAACGCAAAGCGCTTTTCGCGATATTTATCATATTTAACGGGCATTAAGCGCAGCTAAACACGCGCCATCGGAAAGGACGACAAGGAAGAGAAAATGGACGAGAGCAAGTTTCAGGATATTCCCCCCATGAACGCCATGGTGTCGTTTGATGCGGTGATCAAAAGCGGCACCATCGCCGGCGCAGCGCAAATGCTCAATCTCACTTCCTCTGCGGTTAGCCAACGCATCAAACAACTGGAATCCTGGTTTCGTGCACCATTGTTTCACCGTAACGGTGGAAAACTGGAACTGACAGACATCGGCCGCCAACTTGCCGCCTCCAGCACCACCGCTTTTGATCAATTGCTCGCGACCACCCACCAAATCCGTTCTGCGGCAGCCAGTAGTGAAATTACCGTCAGTGCCATCTCCTCATTCGCCTATTTACGATTGATGGAAGCCCTGCCCGACTTCTACGCTGCCTGCCCTGAACTCAGCCTGACGCTGGATGCCAATAACAGCAAAGTCGACTTCCGTGCCCAATCCCTCGATCTCGCGATTCGATATACCTATCAGCCTTACGACGAAGGATTAGTGTTCGAAAAGATTGCCGACGAAGAAATCTTCCCGTGTGTCAGCCCTGAATTGTTGGAACAGATACAAAGCGATGATTTAAAAACCCTACTCGACCATTCCGCTATGATTGTGGATTCCAGCCCACAACTGGTGAATGTAAAACCCGGTTGGCAGCAATGGCTCGCCAAGTTCGAAGACTTCACCGTAGAAGGTTATAAAAGCCTGAGGTTCAACGAATACCAGTATGCCCAAAAGACAGCGATAGAAGGGCACGGCGTGTTGTTCGCCCGCAGCGTATTGGCCGAATCTGCCATTGCCAGCGGCGAGTTGGTGAGAATCGGCGAAAATACCATGCCCTCAGCATCGAGCTATTATTTAGTTTCAAGAAAAGACGTGCCGCTGAAACCACCTGCTCGCGAGTTCGCCAAATGGTTCAGGGAGTGGTTTGAGATGAAGAAAGCCTGAACAAGAAAATACCGCTATTTCTCTGGGAAATAGCGGTATCTCAGTTTGAGGTTTTACTTACCTAGATTTGACTATCAATGACTGAGCGGATTTCTGCCAGTGAAGTTTCTTTAACAAGTTTGCCATCCTCAAATACCACCTCCAGCAACCCTTCTGCTTCTTCGGCTTCTGAGACGTTATCAAACAGCACTAACTCGCCTCCCACGTCCTCAACTTTGAGCAATCCTTTCGCTGATTTCTTTTTGGTATCCGTTTTTGGATCCTTGAAAATAGCTACTCGTTCACCGTTTTTCACAACACTTGTCGCTTTCACTGCCGAACCGTGGGTATCTCGGGTGACATACTGATAGCTGTATGAACCAATACCCAATACGACTTTAGAGGCAAACCCTTTATCCATCAGTCTTTCTAGGATCTCACGCTGACGCGGCAGCGTAATGGCATCTCCATAAATGGCACCGATATGTTCATCGAGAAGTTTGAAACCCTTATCTGTCATCGTGCCACCGAAAATATCCCACAAGCACTCGATAAGTCCTTTTACTTCGCAGTCCATCAACTCAATGGTTTGGCCTTCACAAACCCCATAAAACTGACCATTCCAGCGATAGGCTTCATAGCCACTTGCAAGTGCCTCTTGCTCCGCCTCACTTTGAGAGTTTGCAAGCTCTGAGTACTCAGATACGGGAGAAGCTTTATATCCCGTCAGGATTTTAACTGGATCCCCTGAGTCCGGGCGGATAACCAAAGTGCCTTCTCTTGCTAAAATCTCATCTTTTAACTGGGGAAGATACTCTGTTACCAGCGTCCAGAAATCCCAGGTATCCGAAACGACACTCAGAATTCCTTTCGGTGATTGCTCTCTCATCAGGTAACGAAAGAACTCAATCTCACCTTCAAGCAACCATGAACACGTCACTGAGTGTTCAGTCGCATCGACAGAGCAACCCACCAGTTCTTGATCTACATTTGCTCCGTAATATTTCTCAGCGAACAATACTGCCGGAATCGTATCGGTACCAACAAGGCCAGATGCCAAGTGACCAAAACCACTCATTGCTGCTGCTTGCTTACCGAACATTCCTCTAAAACTGAAATCGTGCCCTTGGAAGGGAACAAACTCCTTCGCTAAGCCTGTTTTAGCCGCAAATTCTTTAAAGACTTTCAAGTAGGCTACTGAGGTTGTTGCACTGGTTTGAATCGGCCAGTTCTCTGCACTCAACACCGTTTCGATCATATTGGTTAGCCACTGAAAACCTTCTTTGGTATTTACCACCGTCATTGGTGGCACTTGATAAGGCACCAGGGTTCCTTCAGGCAGCGCTTTAATTTTAAGGGGTAGATAACCCAAGTCGTGTAACTCTTCCAAATAGCTCACATCAACCGGATATCCCAGCATGGCACTCATCACTCGCTTGTGGTTTGCCACTGCCGTTTCTTTATCTGCACTGAAGAAAGCATCCCACTCTTCCATCAAATAGCTCTTAATGAAATATTGCAGACCAACAAACGCAACTTTGTCATTTTGAGCAACGTTACTGAGCTTCCCGCTGCGTGACGTGTAGTTTGCATAAACTTCTGAGACGTCTGGGTGATAAGCTCGCGCATGGAACTCTTTATAAACATCTTTTTGCATACTTGGAGCAATAATAGTCATGGCGATCTCCTTATAAGCTAATGACGTTGAGTGTTACGTTGGCCGCTGTGTCGTATTCTTCTTTTGCTTTGAACGAGTCCGTGGTGTAAATCTCGTCAATGAAGCCGTCAAACACTGCCATGCCATTCGAAAAAATACCGTGTGTAACAAACAGAGATACCTTCTCCGCACCTGCTGACTTAAGCACTTTGGCCAGCTCAATAAAGGTTCTTCCTCCATCGCAAATATCATCAGCAATGAGGACAGATTTACCTTCAACATTTCCTTCAATGACGGTTTTAACAATCTCACCCGTTTTCAGATCCCGAACTTTCTGCGCCTGAATCACAGATGGACGACCATCAAAAATTTCAGCCAGTTTTTGTGTCTTTTTGCTCGCTCCTGCATCAGGGGAAACCAAAATCACTTCGTCGCTGTTCATGAGCTCAACTAACGCTTCACATTTAGTGAAGATTTCTGCCTGTGGTACGTTGTTTACACGTTCCACCAGAGCGTTAGAAACATCACTGTGAACATCCCAAAGCGTCACTTTCGCGAAGCCCTGCTGATTGATCAAAGATGCCATAACAGCGGCTCCCAATGCCTCCCCTTCTACACACACTCTGTCCTGACGGGCATAAGGGAAATAAGGCAGAGTAAGCTCAATAGGAACAGCGTCAAACGTTGCGCGCTTAATCGCGTCAGTGGTCATTAGAAGCTTCATAAGATCTGATGAGCTTTGAATGCGAGCTTTAATCAGAATGCGCGCCGCATTTTCCAGTTGCTCCACGTCCACTCTCACTTGCTCTTCACCACCTGAAAAGGTAAATGCTGTGGTGTTTACACTTCTGATATTTCCCACTTGATCAATCGCTGAAATTTTCATGGCTGCTCCTCCAAACCCGCTTTGTGTCCCTTCGACATTATATAAGCTAACGGATAGAATTTAACCGATCAAGCATTTTGTGTCTTTATGACACAAATAATTTTTATATGTCTGATTTATATGAAATTTAATTACATGGGTTTGACCGAACGAGGAAACTTCCCTAATGTGTCTGTGGGACAGAAAGATAGGCAAAGACACGAAATGCCAAACGGAAATCAAAATAGCCATACGAATCCGCAATTTACGGTAGACAGCGTTCTATTTACCGTCGCAGATGGAACACTCAAGGTGTTACTGGTCAAACGCGCTAATCAGCCTTTTGAAGGATTGTGGGCTTTGCCAGGAGGCTTCATTGACCAAAATTTGGATCTGAATACAGACGATACGGCAAAGCGGAAACTAAAAGAGAAGACTAGTGTTGAGCCACAGTATTTAGAGCAACTACAAGTTCTCTCCGGTGACAAACGTGACCCGCGAGGCTACAGCATCACTTTGGTTTACTATGCCCTTGTCACAGAACAAAAGGTCTCTACGCACATCAGCACGGTTGACGATGTAGCGTGGTTTGATGTGAACGCACTGGCTGAAATGACGCTTGCTTTTGACCACTTCGCACTCATTCAGACAGCTCGCCAACGCCTGCAACAGAAAGCCCTCTACTCTATGGTGCCTGTCTATTGCCTGCCTGAGAGGTTTACTATCGGCCAGTTAAAGAGTGTGATTGAAACCATTATTGAAAAGCCGATTCAGCGTAAAAGTCTGATTCGCCGCATCGAAGCTTCTGAAATGTTTGAAGGTATTGAGGAAAAAGTACGTTCAGGTGGCCGTCTGGCACAGTTGTACACAGTGAAAAGCGGCGTTGATATCGCGCATTTCGAGCGTAATTTCAGCGTTTAGGCTCAATGTAAAATGTCTAGAGTTCATAAACCCATCCTAAGAAAAGTCGCTAAAATCGCGACCACTCATCAGCGATAGTCTGCTCTATCCTTCTTCTGCGTTTTGACCGTCTCCGGCGGTATCTGGCTTGCCTACTCTCAGATCCAGAATATAGGTGGGCTGGAGCTGCTTTTGACAGGCTTAGGTACGTTTTCAATCTTCAAACGCGCTAAGTATTCCCTACAATTAGAAATCAACCATGCCGACACCACAGGTGTGCAGTGGGTGAATGTGAAAAAGACCAATAATGAAGCGGATAGATCGGTAATGAAAAGGAAGGTCTTGGCGATTAACGGGAAAAATAAGCTGATTTCTTAAACCCCAGATTTCGTTCGTCTACTAAAAAAGAAGCGACGGCTGCCCGTCGCTTCTTTAACTTCTCAGGTATGCAGCGGTGAAAAGGTCTGGCTCATAATTAGCTTGTCAATTTCAGTTAGCCACGTCTCCATATCCCGAGGTTTCGTGTCCATCTTTTAATCAATGATGATTTCTGGTTGCAAATGGACAAAGTCAGGTTCATTGATAGTTTTGACAGCATACTCTTTCAAACCTGCTCTTAGATCGTTAAACGCTTTTGTTGGTTGATTGTCCCATCCAGTACAGTCAATTAGACTAGCACGACGCTTTTTACCGATGCCTACTTCATAGTGTGGAGCATCGCAAATTGGTGAGTCAAACTGTCTCCAGCTCTTGGTTTTGTTCATTGCACGGATAAGCGACTTTACTTTCACAATATCCTGACTATCAAAGAATCTTAATTTAGTACTTCCATCGTAGTCCCTGACAACTACACGCAGATCTTTTGCACCTTCATCATAGTTCTGGCTAATAAATGTGACTGTGCGCTTTTCATTGAACCAGTAACTTGGACCCTCGGTATACTCAACAACCACTTTGGTGGTCACTGCCGCGTAGGAAGATAAAGAGAATAGGACTAATAACGGTCCAATAATTTTGATAAATTGCTTAATTTTAACTGAAGTATTCCAATGCATGATTTCCCTCATCCATATTCAGTGGCTTCTGTATATTATCAATTATCACGCCATATGAAACATTGATAATATCCAGATGCCAAGTTGATCAATAAAAAATTGACAGAAATTCACCTTGATAAATTAAATCATCAACAAATAGATTTAATTAGACAAAGCGGTTGGTTTGTATTGCAGTCATCTAAAATACAGCATGGGAAAGTTATTTTTGTCTCTTTTATAGGACTATCATGATTAGTTAAAATTTTAGCACCTATGGTATGTAATCTTTTGTTTGTTCAATGCCTAAGAAGAAGCTTAAATACCCCTTTGATCTCGAGAAAAATAGAAATATCACTTAGTGTAAATTTATTTACATAATAACTCCCATTCACAAGAACCAGAGTATAAAACAATACCAACACTAGACTTAATTAATACTTAATTAAGTCATTATCGGAAAAGTCTCTCTAGGATTTATGATCTATACTATCTTCATTACTGAAGTGATTTTTATTCCTTTTATGTCATAAGTTTATATATTAACCACTAAAGGTAGACATCATTAGATTAGTACGAAATTCATACTTTATAATTAATAAAATAAATATCTAAAAATATAGCAATAGAGAAAGCTATACATTGAAAACATAGTTGTATATAAAAATTAAAACCATCAGTCATTGAAGCATTGTCATGACACTCACTAAGCTATTCTACTTGTTGCGGAATTCACTTATTACCACTTCTTACTAAAGCCTCTAAGGAATCAGCGTGCCATAAAAAGAAACCATATACGTATACAGCCTATATATTTCGCATAAACTTATCTTTTAATAACATTAGATTCATATTTGAGACAATAGATATTTGAGGGTTTTCTATCATCACTGTTACATTATCTAATAATTTACAACTCCTAAGCTATGTTTAAGTATTTCGATCATTAACCAATAGAGGTCATTCCCTCTTTGTTTAGCGCTTCGTTAACGCAGACGATTTACAGGGAAACATACTTTTAGAAAGGCGTTTTCTTCGATTGAAGCAAGCTGACAGGTTAATGGCTGGAAAAGTAAATAAGCGATGATGGGGGAAACAGGCTGGTTCATAAACCCCCTCCTATTCCCTTCCGCCTATCCAACAAAAAAGCGACAGTCTCCAGTCGCTTTTTGTTTTCGTGAAGCTTACTCGAACTTGATAACCGTCGAGTAACTATCCGAGTTGGAATAGATGTTTGGTATGATGCTGACCATACAGGTTGGCAGAAAGCTCATCGGCAGTTCGCTCCCTCTAGGCTAGCTGCCCAAGATTTTTCAAAGAAAACAGCTTGAACATATGGCCTTCCCCATCCACCTTCCGCACATCTTAATAGATGGTAGAAGTGTCATCCGCGCCACGTAACCAAGATCCATCTGACCCAAATACTCTAAATGTCCATCGCTGAAGTAGAGATAATGATAGTCATTGCTGACATAACCATTGTCTTCACCGTCCGTATCAACGCGAGATAAATAGACATTGGGTGCTAGGGGCTGTTGACCTTTGGTGGTTAAATTTTGAGCGAAACGCTAAGGGGTTATAATCTCTTTCGCCAAAAACAAACAACAACCCCAAAGCATGCCAAGAACAATCTTAACTGACTCAAGATGGGAACTTCTACTGAAAACAATGAAAAGTACAGGGCGCATCTATGATAAGTCTGAGCACAGAATGACCTTTGAAGGAATACTTTATCGCATGAGGACAGGTATTCCTTGGCGAGATTTACCGTCCGAGTTTGGGGAATGGAGCACCGTCTACAGGCGCTTCAATCTTTGGTCAAAGAAAGGGCTTTTAAATCATCTTTTCAATCATTTATCGAAGATGGCTGACTTTGAATGGGTCTTTCTTGATGGCTCAATAGTTAGAGCACATCGGTACAGTACGGGAGCGGCGAGCTGCGCTACAGAGCAAATCGGTAAGAGTCGAGGCGGCAATACAACCAAGATTCACCTGGCTGTAGACAGCGGCGGTTTACCCATCTGCTTTGACTTATCCGAAGGGCAACGAAATGACATTGTTCATGCAGAAAGCCTTGTCGAACAACTGGACAAAATAAACACCATCATCTGCGATAAAGGTTATGACAGTAAGGCCTTTCGTGACTTTGTGCGACGCAAAGGAGGGAGAACCGTCATCGCTAAGCGTAATTGCGGGCAAGACATCAGCAAAGATACAATGGATTGGTGCTTATATAAGTATCGGCATTTAGTCGAGAATGCCTTTGCCAAAATTAAGCATTATCGTCCTATTTCAAGTAGATATGATAAGTTGGAAAGGAATTATGCCAGCATGGTATCGCTGGCATTCATGCTTATGTGGTTACCAATGTATTTTTGATTGAAAAATGAACATCAAAGATCAACAGCCCCTAGGTTACAGCCACAGAACTTTCAGCCATCAGAATTTACCAGTTTCAAAATCTGCTTTATGAGAGACGTGTTATTTACGAAATGATATAACATAATATTTCGTCATATTTTGTAATATTTGTGAAGTATGGTGTTGAGGAAAAAACGCAGCGGAGTGCTGCGTTTGGTTTTCAATAACGAAAGGGTGGGCTTAATAGAGATGACCGCATTATTGTATTAGTTGATGTTAGCAGTAGCTCTCGAAGTCAAAGGCACCGCGGTAGCCAGGCAATGCCTGAGCACCACCTGTGTGCAGAAATACGATGTTGTCGCAGTCTTTAAATTCGCCTTTGCGGATAAGGTCGATAAGGCCAGCCGCACCTTTACCGGAATAGACAGGGTCCAGTAAAATGCCTTCATAGCGGGCAAACATATCTATCGCTTCTAAGGTGCTTTCAGCAGGAATCCCGTAGCCGTCTCCAACGTAATCACAGTTAGCACGCACATCTTCGCGTTTCACTGCTCCTGGAATGCCCAATAGATCGCAAGTCTTTTCAGCAAGTGTGTAGACATTACCTTCCTGCTGCGGCTGGGGAACACGAACACCTACGCCAAGCAGAGGAATTAGACTGTTGGTGGCAACAAGGCCAGTAACCAAGCCCGCCTGCGTACCAGCTGACCCTGTCGCATGAACAAGGTGGTCAATTTTCAACCCCATTTCATTGGCTTGGTTGACCAGCTCCAAGGCACAGTTAGCATAACCCAACGCACCAATCGCATTGGAACCACCACCTGGAATGATGTAGGGCTTCTTACCCTCGGCGCGCAGTGTTGCTGCAACATCTTCCATCGCGGCATTCATATCTGTGCCGCCCGGATATTTACTGAGTGAAGCCCCAAACAGTTGCTCAAGCATGACGTTGCCATTGAGCACATAATCTGGATCTTCTGAAGCGGTTCGGTCTTCCAACAAAATGTGGCACTCCAATCCACATTTCGCCGCAATTGCCGCTGTCTGACGACCATGGTTAGTTTGGGTCGCACCTTGGGTGATAATGGTGTCAGCGCCTTGTTCAAGTGCGTCTGCCATCAGGAACTCAAGTTTGCGAGTTTTGTTACCACCACCAGCCAGACCAGTACAATCGTCGCGTTTAATCCAGATTGTAGGCCCGCCCAAGGCTTCAGAAAGACGCTTCATTGGCTCAAGCGGTGTAGGTAAATGAGCAAAGCGCAAACGTGGAAAGCGAGAAAGGTGCATGTCGTTGTCCCTAACAGTTAAGAAGTAGAAAAAAGTAATTGCTATTTCAGACTGAGAAACTTTTTTGACTTACGCCAATACCTATATTGAAGGGGCTGCGGTTACTTTTCGGCATAACGAGAGCATGAATTATCTAATGCATTGATTATTTGTAATTAAATTGACTTCACGACTCTCTACCGTCTAGTAATATTGAACGTTTTTCGAAAACAGCAGCAGCACGTTTTGTGACCAAAGTTACATTAAGAAGAGATATTCAAAAATGATTAAGGCTTTATCTGATAGCAGTATAAAGACGCGCATTAGCAAACAAGCTTAACTTAGTTAGTCGTATTGAAGAACTCTGTCAGCACGATATGGGTCACCACCTGCTTGATGTCAGGAATAGCCTGAATCACTTCACGGATTTGATTGATACGGTTCATACTAGGCACTTCCACATAAAGCATCATGTCCGTTTCGCCGCTGATCGCATGACACCACTTCACCCCTTCAATCCGGCGAATGGTTTCTGCATAAGCCTCACAGTGGTATTGGCTGGATGAAGTGTCATATTTTAATGCAAGGTAAGCGCAGACCATTTCGACACTTTTGTTCTCCACTACATCGGCGTGGTAGCCAAGAATAACTTTGTCTTGCTCAAGCTTTTTGATTCGTGCTGTCACTGCGGAACGCGACAAATTGACATCCCGCGCGATTTCGCTGACGGAACGGCGTGCATCCACACGCAGAATATCCAATATTTGTTGGTCGAACTTATCCATGTTCTTCTTTCAATTCTCTTTTCGTAAATCACTTCTCTCGCAGAATATTGCGCGAAAACTGTCACTTTGTCAGCCTCAGCAATAAAAACCGTCAATCTGACGCTGAACAAAGACACTTTGCGCGATGCTTTTTCAATCAATCAGCTTTAATCTGGCAACAGTCATCAACACACAGATACTGGCTGGGACGCCCCATGAATCAACTCAAAAAAGAAATCACATTGCTGTCCGGTATCGGCCAACTTTCTACCACCCTTTTGGGTACCGGACTATTCATGATCCCTGCTATTGCAGCGGGCATCGCCGGTGAGTTTTCCCTCTGGGCATGGCTCTTCCTATTTGTCGCTATTTGCCCGATAGCCCTGACATTCGCCCAATTAGGTAAGCGCTACCCGAATGCAGGCGGTACCGCTTATTTCGTCCGCAAAGCTTTCGATAAAAGGTTAGAGCGGAGCGTCGCCTGGCTCTTTGTCAGCGTGATTCCCGTTGGTGTTCCAGCGGCCGTTGCTCTTGCCGCTGGCTTTCTGCAACAACTTTTGCCTGAGCCGATTAATGGCTCTCTGACGGCTCAACTTCTTACCGTCGCGCTCTTGGTGGGTGTCAATTTGATGGGTGCTAAATCTTCGGGTCAGCTGCAAACCCTTATCGCGATTAGCATTTTTCTTTTGGTTGGCGCTTTTCTGTGGAAAGGCGGCGTAGGTGTCACCGATCTGACCATGCCGACCATTAGTGAGGATTCCTTATGGCCCATTGGCGCTGCGCTTGGTGTGATGTTCTGGTGCTTTGTTGGCATTGAAGCCTTCGCCCATATGGGGGAAGAGTTTAAAAATCCGGAAAGAGATTTCCCTATCGCCATTATCGCGGGCTGTTTTATAGCTGGTGCGACCTACTGGGCCATGTCAGTCGTCATCCTGAAATTCGGCGCTTACGGCACCCCACAGTTTGATAGCGCCTCAATCCCCTGGTTGAGTGAGAACTTGTTTGGCCCGAACTTTAAAATGCTGATCAGTGTGATTGGCTTCTCCGCCTGCTTCGCGAGTGTCAATCTTTACACCCAAAGCCTTTCACGTATGGTTTGGGCACAAGCGCGCGAGAACAAGCCAGAAGGAAAAATGGCTCAGGTTTCGAGCCGTGGCGTCCCCCAGAATGCGACCTTAAGTGTCGGTGGCGTCCTGGCGGCTTCCTGCATCATAGGATATTGGTCAGGCTTGGATTTGGAGTTTTTCCTTAAGCTCGCCAACAGTGTGTTCGTGTTGGTTTATCTGATGGCGATGCTCGCAGCACTAAAACTTCTGGAAGGGATGCCAAGATGGTTAGCGGGCATCGCACTGGCACTTTGTGTGATTGTTTTCGTCTGTCTTGGTTGGTCGATGCTATATGCGCTGGGCGTATTTGGTCTTCTTATGCTGCAAGGTAAAAAAGACACCCGCAAAGCAGCCGTTTAACCCTTCTAGACATCACAAATATTTTGTGAGACCTTTCGCAAAAGTTTTGAAATACCCAAATATAATTTGGGTTACAACAAGAAAGAGCGATCACGGATGTTTGTTTTATTAGATGGCGGCATGGGGCGAGAGCTTCAACGTATCGGCGCCCCATTTTCCCAGCCTTTATGGAGCGCTCAAGCGCTGATTGAAGCGCCAGATTGTGTTTATCAGGCGCACCAGAATTTTATTGATGCGGGATGCGATGTCATCACGGTCAACAGCTATGCCTGCGTCCCTTTCCACTTGGGCGAGCAGCGATATCAGGAACAAGGCTTTGAACTGGCTGAGTCCGCAGCGCAAATTGCCCGTCGTGCTGCTGATGACAGCGAGAGGAAAGTCAAAGTTGCGGGCTGTATTCCTCCAGTTTTGGGTTCCTACCGCCCTGATCTTTTCTCAGCAGAAAAAGCCCGCTCAATCATTCAAACACTGGTTGATGCACAAGCAGGCTACTCAGATATTTGGATAGCTGAAACGATTAGCTTGATTGAAGAATTCGAAACGATTTTCGACGTACTCAAAAGCACAAATCAACCTGCCTACTTTGCCTTCAGCTTAATGGACACTGAAATCGATCAACCTCGATTACGCTCTGGTGAATCTGTGGCGGATGCAATTCGCGTTGTCTGTGAAAAAAGCGTCGATGGCGTGCTGTTTAACTGTTCACAACCCGAGGTAATGTTGGACGCCATTGCTTTAGCAAAAGCCATCATTGATGATAGCGGCAAGCAGATTTCCCTAGGCGCTTATGCCAATGGGTTTACGGTCATCCATCAAGACCATGAAGCCAATGATTCACTGACGACGGTTCGTGATTTACCCGCTGATGAATACGCAGCGTTTGTGCGTGCCTGGCTGGATGCGGGGTCGAATATCGTAGGAGGATGCTGTGCAATTTTTCCGGAGCACATCGCCTATCTTGATGCACTCCGTAAGAGTAACGAAGAAAAATAACTAGGGGCTGTTGATCTTTGGTGGTTAAATTTTGTTCTCGCTATAAGCGTTTTAGGCGCGGCGGGGTATGTGCGGCCTAGCCATTCTAAGCAAATACACCTCAACAAAACATAAAACGCTTAGGGTACGGGACGCGCAGTCGAACCCTCCGGGCAGCGTTTGTGGGGAATTTCTGCTGCGTTATCTGCTTCTCATGTAGGCGATACACATCGAAACTTCTGCCTTGCATAAAATCCCCACAAACTGCTGCAAAAGTCATCACCAAAGGTCAACAGCCCCTAAGTCGTCGTCGCCAACTGACGTTGTTTCACCTTATCGCTTTGCAGGAACTCAATCACCAGTAGATTGAAGATGCGCGCTTTCTCGAGGTGAGCATTGTGAGCGGCCAGAGGCATCACGGCCAAGTTCGTGTCTTTTATTCTTCTCCAGAGTATTTCGACCTGATCCCACATATAGGATCGATCACTGTCTGGCCAGAGAACCAGTGTTTTTGCCTCAATATCGCCCAGGCGTTCAATAGAGCGCCACCCTCCCATAGCACGAAGTCCGTTAATATAGGTTTGCGTGGACACACGTTCAGCAAGCGCCATTCCCCCAACAAAATCAGGATCCTCTTCCCCTTCTGAAAACCAGGTTCGGACAGTATCCCGTGCGACTTGCTCTGTGCCCTCTTTTTCAGCACGTGCCATGCTGTCTTCAAGCGATTCAAAACGCCCCGGCAAACGGCCATTTGGTCCGGTTGCGTAGAGCACCAACCCCATCACTCTGTCTTTTGCTTTGATTGCAATTTCCTGAGCAATCATCCCCCCCATCGAATGCCCCATCAGGTGAAAACAGTCGATACCGAGTTCATCCAGTTTTCCCAACACGAAATCGGCAAACCCTTCAATGCTATCCAAGCCTGTTTCCTTTGCCTTTCCTCCATAACCTGGCAAATCGAACGCAACGACATCGAAGCGTGTTGAAAATAGCTCAATCTGTTTTTCCCAATAGGTCATGCTACTGAGAAATCCATGAACCAGAACCAAGGTCGGTCCGGTTCCTACACGTATACCATTCATCGTTATTATTCCATTAACTCAGGGAGCCAAAGCGCTGTGTCAGGCAGTCCGACTAACAACAGCAGCAAAATCACAAGCGCAAAAATAAAGGGAACACAGCCAATGATCACATCCCCTATGGTGACGTCGTCTCTGGCGAGACTCTGTATAACAAAGAGGTTGAGCCCGACAGGCGGTGTCAGTACGGCTATTTCCATAGTGATGGTGTAAACCACCCCAAACCAAATCAGGTCAAAGCCCGCCGCATGCACCAGAGGGAACAGGGTTGGTAAGGTGATAAAAGTCATAGAGACAGGCTCTAAGAACATGCCGAGGATGATGTAGAACACCACAATCATTGCCAGCACAGCGTAGGGCGATAAGTCCATTTCAACGAACAGTTGGGTAAACTGCTGCGGAATTTGGTGATAGGTCATCACAAAGCCGAATAGTACCCCTGACGACAGCAATAAGCCCAAGTAACCCATGGTCTGCATGGTCGACTTAAGTGACTCGAGCAAGCCTTCCCAACGCAGCCCACCAAAGCAAAATGCCATGATAAGGGTGATAACCGACGACACCGCCGCCGCTTCAGTTGGTGTCGCGATTCCCGCATAGATAGAGATGGTAATCACCAAGCCAATGATCATCACCGGCGTGAGTGCGGACAGCGCCACCAGCCAAGGGATCGGTTGGATACTCTCCTGCCCCGGAATATCTTGAGGTGCAACCTTTCCCCACACCGCGACGATGATGAAGAACATGGTTACCAGTACCAGTCCAGGTATGACACCAGCGATAAATAGTGCACCGATGGATTGGTCTGTCACGATGCCATAAAACAGCAAGATCAAGCTTGGCGGTAGCAGAACACTCAACGTACCGCCAGCAGCCAATACACCACTCGACAGACGTTTTCCGTAACCCAGTTTCAGCATCTGAGGCAAGGCCACACCGCCGATAGTCAGTGAACCCACCATGCTGGAACCACACACGGCACCAAACCCTGCACAAGCGCCGATACTGCCGTAAGCCGCAGCACCACGTAGTGGCAACTTGCTATGCATAAACCAGTAAAGGTTGGGGCCAATGGAAGAGCGCCCAATCAATTCGCCAAGAAAAACGAACAACGGAACGGCGAGGAGAATGTAGTCAAACCACACCCCCCACAGTTTCAGTTCCACCGTCACCAGCGAAGATTTCACACTCAGAATATCGAGCAAAAACGGGATAGATGCTGCGGCAAGCGCAAATGGGATAGGCAAGCCAATGATGATGAATCCCATCAACAAGCCCAGCATACCTAGCCCGACAACGTACCATTCCATAACACATCCTTGTTATTGTTGGTTTTGGCTGACTCCAGCGTTATCCGTCGCCGCACTTCCTTGCGGCTTACGTGGTGGTCTGCCCGCCAACAGCAGATAGACTGCGGTGAGACAGAAGACTAAAAGGGAAAGCACCACAGGGATCCAGAAATAAAATCGCGGCCAAAGAAGGATTTCAGACGCCGCACCAGAATCAAGCGACTTGAACATGGCTTTGGCTGATGCCGTGAAGAAAAACGCTCCAATCAGCAACATCACCAACATATTCAGCTTATCGACCCAAAACTGCAGGGTTTCTGGTAGCTTGTCACGGACTATTCCCACTTTAGGGTAGGCATCATTTAGCAGTGCGTATGAGATACCGAGAAACGCGACAGGCACCAGTAGCAGAGCAGTGGCCTCTGTCACTATGCCATCAGGTGAATCGAGAATATAACGTACCCCAACACCGTAGCTGATCCAGATTGCCTGGATCAGCACGATGACGGCACCGCAGTAGAGCAACGCTAAAGATAGCCAGTTCAAAGCCTTTAACAGGTTTGATTTCATACTGCGCACCTCTTCAATTATTCGCTGTGCGCTGCAAACAGGCTCCGGACTTTATCAGCCAGTGGCACACCACAGGCGCCGTTTACTTCTGGCGTCCATTTTTCCTGAATACCTGCAAGTAGCTCACCGGTGCGTTCTTCAGACATGGAAACCGCAGAACCGCCGTTCGCCATCACTGCATTGCCGACTCGCTCATCAACCCAAGTTTCATAGCGCGGTTTCAGCCAAGCCTCGGCTTCCTTCGCCGCTTCCTTCAGCGCTTTCTGGTTGTCTGCGCTCAGGCCATCAAACTTGTCTTTGTTCATCATGTAGATGATGTTGCCGTAGAACATGTTGGCGTTAACCATGTACGGCATGACCGACCAAAGTTTCCATGAACTGTATGTCGCGACGCCCATGTTGATTCCATCAACCACGCCACGCTCTGCAGACTGGAATACCTCTTTCGGTGCAACGAACACCGGCTTACCGCCCCATGTTTCGATCATCAGGCTCACCAGAGGGCCAATCGAACGAACCAGTTTGCCGTTCAACTTACCGATGTCTGACACTGGTTCTTCAAACCACCATTCCTGGTCATACGAATAGTTGGAATTGATCAGCGGGATCAGATCAGCTTTTGCCGCTTCCGCCTCAATTAATGCTGCGTAATCGGCATCAAGCTCAATTTGTTTTTCAAGACTAATGGCGACTGGATACAGCGAGGTGACGCGATAACATGGCAAGCGTTTGTCGGCAGGGATCCAGCTGATATCAGACACACCGCCTTGAACCGCATCCACACCTTCACTCCAACCATGCAGAGTGCCGGATGGGAAAACCTGGACTTTCAGGTCACCATTACTTTTCTCAGCCGCAAGTTCTGCAAATTTCTGAAAGCCTTGATAACGAATGTCGGACTCGTTGACATAAGTAGACAGGCGAATGGTTTCGGCAGCTTGTGCAGTGAAAGGTAATGCACCGACAATGGCGACGCTTAACGCACTTTTCAGAAAAGAACTAACGTTGTTGCGGTACTTCATGAGACTTCTCCCTAGTCTGGTTTTCCGTATTTGCAGCGCTGAGCATCCGCTGCGATTCATCCAAGTTAGTTTTCGGCTGCTGAGATAGCGTGCGGCTGAAAACACTCAATTAAGCATGGTCATAAGCGTCATTTTTGCATCATGCCAATTCGGTTGCCCTACATACCAAAAAGTTATGCCACCTTATAACCTATTTATTTTCAATAAATTAAATGCTAAAACATCACCTGGGAAAGAAAATAAAAACTTTTCCCACTTATCCACAAATTGAATGGTGAATAGGCTGTTTTCTTATCTTTAAGCCTACGAAAAGGGTGCGTTCTGTTAGTTTTATTAAATAAAAGCAATGAATATCACAAACGGAACTGGCACCAAGCCACGAAGTATTTGGCTCGGAGGGAGTATTGGACTTTAAGTTATTAGAAGATTTTGTCTGTCTGGCAAATTCCAGCAGTTTTACTTCTGCCGCGAGGGAACGTTTTGTTACCCAACCTGCATTCAGCCGTCGAATCAAAGCGCTAGAACAGTGGATAGGTACAGACCTGGTTAACAGGGACTCGCCACAACTTGAACTGACAGAACAAGGTAAGGCATTTGTCATTGAAGCCGAGGAAATCCTTAATCACCTTCACCTCGCCAGAGAGTCAGCCCGTGCGCTGAAGAAAACCAAAGGTAATGAGATTTCAGTGGCAGCACAGAATTCTATTGTCCAAACCGTCTTCATGTCATGGATGCATGAAATCGAAAAAGAAGTTGGCCCCGTTTACGTCAAACTTTCTTCCGATCGTTTAGCAGATTGCGTCGAAATGTTCAGAAATGGCTCGGTGGATTACCTCCTCTGCTACACACATAACGAGCTGGGCAACGCCATAGATGACAATCGTTTTCAAAGCACAGTCATCGGAAAAGAAACCTTGGTACCCGTCGCTTTGGCTACAGACAAAAAAGCCATATTCAGCCTTCCCGGTGAAGCAAGCGATCCCATTCCATTGGTCGCTTACACTCATCAATCCTTATTTGGAAAAGCCATTGACCAGTTATTAGAAAAAGAAGGTTGTTATCTCAGCAGGCGTTACGAAAATCCTTTCGCCCACACGCTTAAATCTATGGTGTTGGGCGGCTATGGCTTGGCCTGGCTCCCCCATTCATTCGTGAAGGATGAGCTGATGCGCGGAGAGCTTGCACTGGCAGGCGATGAGAAATGGAATATCCCATTTGAAGTGAGGCTATTTTACAGAGAGTCGGATGATTCGTTGTCGAAAGCGATTCATACCATTTCTGAAGGAATGACGGAGATGGCTAATATTAAATAGTTGAGGAAGCTACTGCCTTTTTACCACTCTTTATTTTGCCAACCCCAATAACAGCCCTTTTTCTTTCCAGAGCTTCACTTCCACACCATCAACCACAATGGAGTCCAACTCTTTATCTGACGCTAGCATCTCGGGAAGTTTTGCTTGATATAGCGTATACACCTCACCGTTTTCTCTATTTTCGACTTTCAGTTGCGCCGCGATCTTCCCATCAATGCTGCAGTATCTACCGCCGATAATTCGCCATACATTTGCTGGCAATTGTTCTGAGGCTATCAGCGAAAAATCGAGTCTGTTCAGGTAGTGTTGAATATCATCAAAGACATCACTTTTCACTTCCATCTGCATCTGGCTGTTATGGTTGTAGGCAATTTCAGCGGCGATCCGCTGATAATCCTGACTCCATCCAGTAAAGATGATCAACGAAGTGCAAAGCAGCAGTGCCGCCGCTAGAGAAGACAGTAAACGAACATGTGTCTTGTTGGAGTTACCCAATTGCTGGAGCGCAGACAGTTGCGCCTCGGAAAGCTCTTTCTGTTCGAACTCTTTTCGCAACGCATCTTTAAACGTTTCCTTGTTTTTGTTCATCACAACACCTGCTCATTTAAGTGACCAAACTGCGCGACTAGCCGCTTTCTCATCCGTCTAATTCGCGATAACAAGGTTCCAATTGGCGTATCGGTCGATGAGGCAATTTCCTGCAAGGTCTTGCCTTCCACCGCCCACAGAAACAGTAATTCCCTTTCCTGTGGTGACAGTTCTTCGAGCACCAACTTCACGTTCTCTTTTTCAATTTGCAGCTCTTCCAACGAACGCATGGTCAGCGAATCGTTTTGAATTACGCTATCTAACTCATTAGCCTCAACCACTAACTCCAGATGCCTTCGTCGATATTGATCGATGAAAGCATTACGGATCGTGGTCATCAAATAGGCCTTTTTGCGCTTGCGGAGATTATTCAATCGCAACGCTTTTTCACAGCTGGATTGCACTAAGTCAAACGCCAGGCTCTCATCTTGGCAAAGTGAATATGCGTACCGATAAAGCTGATTGAGTAACTCCTCATCAAACGTCTCACTTTCCCTTTTCCTGAAAAAATTCCACATAGGTAAACAACCCACCTACTTCAACATACGTTGACTACAGGTGGGCTCACTCCTCAATCATTCTTTCAAGAAACTGGCTTATATACGCCAAGTACATGGTTGGAACGGTTGATTAGGTCAATCAAAGTGAAGCGCTCACCACCCCCTAACTTCATCAACACTAGACCTGCCGCGGCCAATGCAAATTCCCGCTTAACACCATTTAAGTTTGCGATAACACCTTTATCGACATTAAGTTTGGTGAACATAAACCAAATCATGATAGCCAAGACAACACCGCCAGCGATTTTGACAAATTGAGGACGGCCAAACACAAGTACGACGCCTACCAATGCAAGCAACAACTGACTGGTCGCAAAGGTCGGAATTTTTGCATAAGCGCCGAAGAAACCACCGACGATAAACGTTAAGCCAAGAGAGAACCGAAGCAGTAACCCCAATGAGTTCCAATCCGGCTGATCAACGGTGTAGCCACGTTTTTGATCAAAACTGTGCGCACCGGCACCCAGGTTAAACAGCACGAACATCAAGCCGGACAGGGTAATGTCACGGATTTGGACAAATATGGCGGGTGAAGTGTAAGTTTTCACACCCACTGAAGCCCCCGGCACTGTATCCACAGGCAACGAGAACACGAAAGTCCAAAGCAGCAGGCCATAGAAAAGCGCCAGTGGCCTCACCATCAGCCCCCCAACCAAAGCAATACCGGAAAAGAACTCGAACGCGGAGAGCGAAGTGAGAAAAAACCAAGGGGTAAGAATACCGTTGCTGAACAGATAGTCCTGAAACAGCTCATTGATGTAACCAGTGGTTCCCATGTAATTGGCAACCATTGCCGCTTGGTGAGTGCTTGAGAGCAATAGACTGAGCTTGGATAACCCACCGATGATAAATACGGTGCCTAGACCAAGACGTAATATCAATGCCGCCTTGTTGAAGAAGGTATTTTCTGAATTCATTTTGATTCTCTAGTTGAAGGTAAAAAGTCCTGTTTTCACTTCAATAACGAATCAGTGATTGAAATTATTGCCTCTTGGGAGAAATTTTTTTAGTCGCGGGAAGACTGGATACTGAAACACACGCCAAATCGGTTGTTACTCGCCTCTTTCCAGCCCCCAACCACTCATGTTGCGTGTCGCGATAATCTGGTACTCACCGATAGGTTCATTCGCAATGTTGGCAACCATAATAGCCATGATGGGTCGCATTGATTCGCCTTGTTCACTCAGCGGCAATTGCTCGGAGAGTTTTTCAAATCCTGGGCTGATTTCGCTTTGCGTGCGACGAATCGTAAACACAACACGACGATGACCGGTACGATCGGCGCTTGAAAGTACATCGACATACACATCAACAGTAGTATCGATTTGCTGCTGCGGAACAGGTTGGGCAGCTGGCGCTGCAGGTTCCATTCCACTTGGGTCTCCGGGCCTTCCCAGTGCTTCTTGTTCCTCTGGTGAGTAAGTTCCCATATGCACGAAAAAGCCCACCATACCTGACACAACAGCGGGCAAGGTACCTCCAGCCACCAACATAGACTCCTGAATTGCGGTACCTCGGATGACATTAGCCATACCCCCTTCTACCAAACGGAGTCCGGCACCACTTTGAATCATATGATCCATGATAGTGACTGGCACCAATCTGCTTGTTGCACCTGCCGGCATTAGTCGGCTTAAAGCGGTCGCTGACAGTTCTGAAGCTTCCAGCAATGCCCCTTGCAAAATGCCGCAACTGGTAGGATTCCCGCTCAACCAACGAACAATCGCAGGCGCACTGTTTTGCACTATGCCTGTCGCACGTTCAATATCGACCGCCGCTTCACCCGCCTCAATCACGACGTAGGCATTCACTCTTCGACCCATACTCTCAACAGCTTCTTGCCCTAGAGCACGCGGTGCTTCATGGAACAGAACACGCAATGGGCCACCATGAACACGAACAAGCTGGCCTGCGGCGTTTTTCGCGTACATGACAGCATGATTCAGGCCCCCCTCAGTCACCAATAGCATCGCCCCACGTTGTAACGCTTGCATCATTTCTGCCGATGCAGCAGATCTAGTGGCAAATACAGCGCCTCCTTCACGGACAAACCCTTCAGCGACCTCCCTTGCCATAGCCTCAGTCGCAATTTCTCCGCCTTCCCGAACCACTAACCGACTCCCTTGTCGGGTCACAGCGGTGCGAACCAATGCAGCGGGCGCACGGATTAATGCTCTTGCAGCCACACCTGCTGATCCCAATGTCGCCATATCAAGCATTAAAAATCCCACCCCAAGCACACGTTGAAAGTAGGATTCTGCTTCGCGAATTTGCTGAATAGACCCGTAAATCGGCACCAGAGCCCAAAGGCTTTGGGAAGCATCTTCTTCCCCTGCTGCGTGACGCCGACGGTTTTCTTCTGGACTGTCTGACACAGCCCAAGTCACCAGACCTGCCGCCAAGCCAATTCCCGCAAGAATTAACCAGGGAGCAACCTGATGGACGTCTTCATCAACAGCCTGACGAATATCATATCGATGGCCTGCTAACGCAGCTTTCGTTGCGCTTTCAGCCTCTCTTTCTGAGTGCCAATTTGGCTGACTCAATCGAGGTTGATGATGAGTGGATTGACTTCCCAACCTTCCTTGCACGGCGTGAGCCAGCTCATGCCCGAGAACATGCCTTCCCGCATGGCTATCCAGACTGATCCGGCTATCCATGACAATATGGTCGTTCAGCGTAAATGCGACGGTGTTTAGTGCCTGCAACGCGCTTTGCTCTCTTACTCCCTGATGCAACCTAACGGGAGATAAGTCGTACCCATACGCACTTTCAAAATGCACACGGGTTGCTTCAGGAATTGGGTTACCTGAAGATAAGGGCGCAGTATTAAAGCCAGCGGGAAATGACGGTTCCATTGCAGCTTCAGTTTTGGTCTCTTGGGCGGCTTCAAGAAGCGCTTGACCAAAGCCTCTCACGCTGGAAGCAACAGATGTCGGAACCTTAGCAGTGTGCTTGGGTGTTTTAGCATTGCTGAATTGCCTAACCACCCGAGCCATATTCATTGGTTTTGTTACATTACCACCTGGCAATACTCTTAACGAACTTCCAGTACATTCAGAACCGGCAAGCACGTTCTCGGTTGTTGTCTTTTTGTTTGGCGACAACAACTCACTTCCACGACGTGAGAGAATGTTTGCGCTTTTCGCATCTTGTTTGGGCGTACTACTCGGCGTCACTTTTTTCTGAGGGGCGAAAGACAAGGTCTTAACTCAAACTACTTCTTCGTCGGCCTTCTTTTCGGCGTAGTCGGTGAAACCTTTCTCTTCGTTGTTGCTTGTAGCACCGCATCGGTATTCACCTTGGGTGTTCTTGGTGTGCGAGGCTTGGGTTTTGGTTTCGGCTTTTCTTCGGTTTTGGGTTGTTCTGGCTCCGCGACCATTTTTTCGAACCGTTCTATCTCAACGAGCTGTTTTTTCTCCTGTGTTATCGCTTCGTCCATTTTTTTGTTGAATGCTGCACGTTGCTCTTCCAGTTCTTTGATACGACTTTCAACCTTTGCCTTTTTGGCCGCAGCGGCAGTGCGGGTTTTCACTACCGGATTCTTCACGTTATTCGGTTGACCTGCCTTTTCCATTTCGCTGATGAGCGAAAGGTGTTTTTTCAATACTGTGCTTGCCTTTGCCATGATTTCGCTCCTTGGTTATGCCTGAGTGTTGAAGCCAGACTCAGGCGCAGGGAATTCGGGGTGATTGATGATTGATCCGCGGACGACGTTGCCAATAAAAGGCCCTTCCATGCCGTTGAAATTGAACGAAGGAAGGAAGAAAGTGCCGGATTTGACGTGGTTGCCCATCACTGAGGCTTGACTGCCATTGAGGATGACCGTCGCGCCATTTGCAATGTTGTCGTCGTTGTTACCGACGTGTTCGATGAAGTTGTTGTTGAAAAGAACACGTTCGAAACGCATTCGGATGTTGTCGCTGAGGCTGCGGGTGAGGATTTCCACCAGGGTATCAGCACCACGGCCAAGGAATTTATTGTTGGCTACCTGACAGGCATAGCCGAGAAACACCACGCGTCTGTCGCCAAAAGGGAATGAAATTTCCATTAATCCTTGCATCAACAAGGCGCGGTCTTCCAAAACACGTTCCCGCGTCAGCAAATCAGAGTAGGAAACCAGATTGCTCTCCACTCGGGCTTCCAGCACAAACAAAGCGCCGATACCGACGGTCCTTTGTTGATTCACCATCTCGTCTCGCCCAACGCCAGTATTTAGCACTTCATTGGATTCAATGTGACACTCGCCGAGGTGGAACAGGCTCATGATGGAAGAAGCAAAAATATTTGCGCCTGATACACCCACGTAGTTGAGGCGGTTTCCAATAATGCCCGCTCGCGCGATACACAGAAGAACGACTATCCCGCCGCGGGTACAGTTGGCAATTTGATTGTTAGTGATATCGATGCGAACACAGCGCTCACAGAAAATCGCGGCACCATCATCACGGATTTGATTGCTGTTGATTTGAACGTCTTCACACTCACTGGCAAACACTGCCAATGTAACGGTCACCATGGTGTTGTTTTCGATACTGACCAAGGTACATTGCGTTGCCGATACTGCGAGTTCAGTGCCTCTGTCACTTGAAATGTCATTGTTGTCGATACGAAGCCCAACGACCTGCTCTGCAATCACACCACCACTACATCCGCTAATCCAGTTTTGCGCAGCGGTGATACCGCCAGTAAAGAGTTCACCGTCGTCACTGCCGATCATTATTGCGACTTGGGTTTCAACCTGTTCTTCGGTTTGGATGCGGTTGCGCTCAATCAAGGTGCCAACACCACGAACCATGATGCCAGTGCTCTCTTCCGCTAACAGAAGGATCTGATTTTCAGACACCGTGCCGTAAGCACAGTTAGATTCCACAGCAATCGCATCAAGCTCACCAGCCATTCGACTCAGTGTGATTCGATTTCCTTTGACTTCACTGTATGAAGCCGTTGAGAACGAAGCGCCAGCGGGTTGATTGTTGATCACCACCCCTTGAGCGAAACCGTCAATGTCGTTTTCAATAATCCTCGCCCTGCCCGAGATCCTGGTGACGGCAACACCAATCAAACCGGGCAATTGCTCCGCATTGAAACGGACAAGGTTGTTGTTGATAGTCAGATCTTCTCCGCCATCACCAATCCAGACACCGATCGGTGAACCTTCGAACTGACAGTGGCTGACTCTCACCCTCTGACAATCAAACAAACCGACTGCAGGGTTATCAATCGATTGAACACTCCCATCGAGCGTTTGTACTCGGCAATCTTCGACTAGACTGTCCTGAGCTGTTCTTATCGATATGATGCCTTCTGGTTTCTCCGTCGCGCTGCGGTTCATGATGGAGACGGTTGAGAGATGAATACCAGCGAGCACGCTTCCATCGTCCGAACGGACAGCAATAGCAGATTCACCGGAAAAGTTTCTGATTTGTGCGCCATGGCTTTCCCCATGCAGCGTCACGTTTGGATACCGGATTCGGAGTGCTCGACGAATGGTATGAACACCCACTTTCAGGCACACACAACCACCAAATTCTGGGGAGAGACTATCCAACGCGGCTTGAATATCTTCGCCCGGACGAACCACCACGGTACAGCAGCCAGCGGTGCCAATCGGGTCACGGCAATCCTGAAAAACCGGTTCAACAAACTCTCCTCCCAGTACATCCAGAACCGCCAGTCGGCAGTAGTGGTGATGAAAGGCCTGAGGAGGCGCTGATGTCAGCGTTTCTACCGAGCTGTCTGCATAGCGGGTAATGAAGCTCCAGTTGTCGCTGACATGGTATTCTCCGGCGCCACCTTCCAGCGAGATAGCCACTTCCACGCCATCTTCAAGCGCGATGAATGTGCCTTCTGGTGCTGGGATTAAGCCATCACTTCCTGGCGCATCGAGATTAACGATTTCATTACCGTCAGTATCCAAAACCACGCCAGATTGATCCCAGCGGCGCAGTATTGGATGAATAGACTGATTAGCGGCATTCGATGCGGGCATCAGCATAATTTCGCCAACACCTAAGGGGTTTGTGAGTACAACGGTATTGGTCGCATCATTCACAGAAAGGATTTGCACCATCGTGCCAGGGTTACCTTCCAGCACTCGCACATCATCCGTTACTTCAGCCCAATCTCCCGCGTTGAATCTGAGATAATCGTCTTTCGCCACCTGCTCTAACGTCAGGGTATTGCTTGCAGGTTGTGCGAGGATTCGTCCGGCAAACGCACCATTAACACGGGACCATTTCAGCAGTGGCACTTCATCTTCATTAGTGTCATGCACGGCCACCATGTAGGTGCGGTTTTCCAAACCTCGATAACCGCCTTCTGGTGGTAGTAAGCAAGGGTCATCGACCGCTGATGTTGGGTTGGCACGGGTAGAAAGACGAGCAGAAGAAGGCTCAGTAAACGCTTCCCATCCTTCAATATCTTCGTCATCGGTATTGCAGGTGACACCGTCATCCACGGCAAAGAGTTTTACCTGCCAAACGGTTTGTACCCGCGCGCTAGTATCTACGCCAATGGCCGGGTCAATAAGTTCTGGATCTTCAAGAAACGTGACCGGACGTTTCCAGACATCCAAAAAAGCCAAATAGCGACCATCTTCCAGTTCTAGCGGTTCCATGATGGGAAGATAAGGCTGGGCATCAAAAGGGACAGGTTCTGAGCTCCGCAACTCTTCCAATGGCAGATAGAAGTCGTGTTCCCCGTGACCGAAATTTTCCGCCATTAGGCCATCGACATAATAGCGGCCGGGGTGGATCAGCAATTCTCCACCCGAGATTTCAACCCGGAAACTGTCCGGCAGGTGAGCCGGATATCCGCTGAATCCGGCTAAATCGATGGTTTCTGCACGAAAGCGTCGATCCACAATCGCAGCGCCTTCATTGAGTGGCGCATCTGACACCACCCTTCCCTGCATTGACACCAGTTCGGAGTAGTTATGGCGTGGGTCAAACGTTTTTCCTGAAATATCTATAGCCATGAGTTCCTCCTCAGGTCACATAGATCAAGCCCGCATCAAGGCCGATGGGTAGAAATTCATTGAGACGAAACAGCAAAGCATCGTGCCGCTGCGGGTGATAGAGGTGGTGATAAACGCCCATTTCACTGCCACTGTCCGCGCCACGTCGAATTTCCTCAGGAGCAGAAAGCAACAATTGACCATAGGCAGGGTCGTTGTATCGGGTTGATGTAAACGCAGGCACAACGCGTGCGCGAACACCGCGAATAATATGGGTTCTCGCCGAGTCGGAAAGCGCAGGGTTTCTTGCTTCTGCTGCCTCCACTGCTTTTGATGCTGCAAACTGTGGCTGGCAACGATGCTGACGTGGCACTCGCGAATCTGGCGGAATAAAGGAAAATCTCGCACAGCCCGTCTGTCGTTGAAGTGCCCAGACTGGCGCTGTCCAATCGTCACCTTCCACTAACGCCGCTTCCAGAATACTGTTGGAAATCAGGGGGAATGAGCGGGCACCTATTTTGCCAATCACAGTGGCTTCACAAAGTGTCAGCACACCGCCATGACTGGCACCATCAAGCGAAGCGAAAGCGGTTCGCGAATTGGATGTGGCGTCCAGAATGCTGTCTTTTATCGTGACAGCAGCGCCTTCGACACTGCGAATTCCGCCGAGAACGGAACGTTCAATTTCAACAGTCACATTGGGAATTCCAACCACCAGCGAAGGCTGCTCTGGTGAAGTCGGCTCTCCGTTAATGTCCAGCGAAAGCCCCGGCACAAGCGTGACATTGCGCAGCACCAAACGGCGAAGTGCGTTGTCGCCAGTATCGGGGAGCAGCAAACGACCACCTGTCACTACCAATCCATCAAGGACGATCTCTGCTTCTTCACCGCCAATCAGCGTCATGTCATCGCCATCAAGATCAACAAAGGCGCGATGACCGTCAGCCGCACGCAGGGACAATGTTTGGTCGGCATTGACCGATACATTAAGCGCTTCGGTGAACACATGGGAAACACCGATTTCCGCTACGCCACCGTTTTGAATCAGATCCAGCGCAGGCTGAATGGCTTCGCCTTCACCAATCTCTTGGGATGGCGTATTGAAGACAATAAAGCCTTCACCGCGAGGGTAAGCCCCTCCACCAATATCGGCGGCTGCGCCATAGTGATAGTTCACTTCGACGGTATCCGGCACGGGTATCGAGGTCGGAAGTGATAGCCTGCCTAACTCAGGATCAACGGAAATACGGGCGACAGGTGAGTGCGCCCAGCCTGCGCCGTCATCACTCAAATTGCAGATTTGGAGTTGATCAGCCGTCTGCAAAATTCCGTCAATCACCACCGCAAAAGCATGAGGATAAAAAGTTGCCAAACGCGAACCTGCAATGCTTGTTCGTTTTAGCGCCACAGGCAGGTTCCCTTCTTCGGCGAGATGATTGATATTTGGCTCTGGGATTGGCTGATTGAACAACTGAGTATTGCACCCCAGCGGATTAAACAGGTAGCGCCGCGCATCCACCTGATAAGCAGGCACAATGGATTGACGATGATGAACGAGACGCCACATGAATACACCGACATTCCGGAAATGATGTTGCCCTTCACCCTGACTGATTCGCCCCACTGCGGTGCTATAGCTGGTAGAATCAAATGCTGTGCCAATGGATTCGCACTTGGCGCCGTTTCTCACATCCAAGGTGTAGTGATTGTTTGGACGAGGTGCTGCCAAATGCTCAGGTCTCGACAGCAAGCGGAAGAATTCCACCACTCTGGCCGGATAGCGTGTGGTATCTGTCGCCAGTTGCTCTAACGCCAAGGCAACACCGCGACGACGGGTGATGCGAATCTGATTGGCAGCAGATGCCCGTTGGCTGACACCAGGGATCTCCGGACCATACCGATAACCCACCAACTCGCCCAGATATGGTGCTGCCCACTCGTCACAGGTTTCTATGAACTGGTTATCGTAAAGCCCGTCGATATCATGCTTCACGATCGCTGCCTGCTCAGCCAATATTTCCACCAGCGCTTTGAGCGGGAAGCCCTGCTCTTCATCACGCCGACGGTAAACCTCGGGCAAGAGATTGTATAAGGATTCCGGTGACAAGCTACTCATAAGCTGGCCTCCATAAAATCAAGCGCTTCAGGGTGTAGGCTTAATATCGTGGCACCTACGACTTCCCCCGAGACTATTTCGGCAACGGGAGCGGCAATAGCGTCATGACGTGTCGGCGTGTTTCCGGTGTAGAGTCTGTCAACCACCACTGCATCTATGCCATCTACTTTGTGGAGCAAAGCAATCACTTCACTGGCAAAAACCGGTTGGCCGAAATCGCGAGCTTCAAAGGAAAACGAGTCCCGAAGCTGGCTTTCCGCACGGGAAATCACATCATCAGCAAGATAGTCTTCGTTGACTTTGATTTTGATGCCTAGGCGGAAAAACGTTTGCCTGAAACTGCGCAAGACAAAACGGGCAAATGGATCACCAGCCGCCACCAAGGCTTCCGTCAACGCCTCATGTAAATCGCCACCTTCAGGCACTTGAGCGCCTTCTTCTGCCGCCACGGTGACCACGACTTGAGGCCCACTGCTCAGATGGAGCCATTGCGATGTCGCCTTGGCAATGCCGCCATAAGCGCGGGAAAAATCGGCGTAGTCTGTCAGGGAAACCACACGTCCCAGGGTTCGACAGGAAAGCGGCGCACTGACGCGGATTTCATCGAAGCTTTCAGGGTCAGCCCCACCTTCCGCATCAAGTAAATTGTTTACGCCCTGCAAACCCAAGGGCTGGGACATGAGTAGATTAAGTTGCCCTGCTTTCACCCTGCCTTCCAGACCCAAGGTTTTACGGTAACTGGCCCGGATATTTTGTTGCCCTTTGCCCGGCATCGCCCCCTTCACGCCATCACCAAACGCCACATGGCTGTAGCCGTTTTCATCGATGCGTAACGTGTAAACACGATCGGTTGGTGAAGCATCGAGGAAGTGCGGCACTTGCTTCCAAAGGATCTTGTTAACGCGGATTTCCATCGTTGGTTTCACGCCTGTCGCCGTTGCTGCTGGCACAAAGGTTTGGGGCGTTTGTTTGGCATTGAAGGCAAGATGCGGCGTCGCACTGCCATCGCCCAGCACTTCTGCCACCGACTCACCTTGTGTTGCTTCGGCAACGTTAGCGTGGATGCGCAAGCTTTGTGGTAAATAGGCAACGCCAATCGGCGCGGAAAACGTTAGCGTAGAAGTGTTGTTCTGATGCGTAATAGATTGAACGATCTGTGTTGTCACTACAGGCTCTTCCCCGAACCCATCCGCTTGACCCTTCAGAATAACTTTTCGCCCTTCTTCTGCAGTAAACAGACTGTTCAGCTCCAACGAAATACTGTTTTCATCTATTGGCTCAGTGATAGGTGGTTCAGCAATATCAATCCATTCGCTGGCACCAAAACACGTGGTTCCACGGATGGATAGATCATCAAAGTGATCATCATTGTTTAGGGTTAAACGCGAGCTTTTACCCGTGACAGAAAAGAATGAAGCAGAGGTTTCGGCCGTGTCTGTCACGTTATAACGCGACCATTTATTACCGTCTTTCAGAACAACCGTGCTGCCTTTGCTGATTTCAGACACCGCACGTTCCAGATAAACACGATTGGCGTTTTCATCCATCACCTCCAGTTCGCCATCCGCCCACTGAGCATCTTCCAACCCGGCGTAAGGGCCAGAAACAACGTCCTCTACAATCACATCACTGCCACTTTTCTTGAAAACAGGCGATGTCCCCGTCAACGAATAGTGGAGCGTATCGAGTGGCGGCGCAGCGTGACCGAAAATCGCCGCTTTGGTACGGAATACCTGAACCTGCCTGACGCTTTTAGATTGCGCAGCCAACGCAGAAAAGAAGGCTTTTTCACTGGTTTTTTCTTCCATCAGCACGGTGCGAAGCTCTTTTCCGTTGATGGCTTTATCAACATATCCTCCCGCTTCGGCAGCAAATACTGTGGTGATGGTACCCGTCGCACCGGAATGTGTGGTGACTAGTGGCTCTTCACCGACTGGCGATATGTCCAACCAGGTAAGATCTTTCGCATCTGGGTCTGTGGCAATGTCTGCCAACACAGGCGTCACCGCGTTGATGGTGGCAAAGACCTGCTGCTCATCGTCGGAGACAAAAAACACGGCGTCGCCCGGTTTCAAATTGAGATTGGTCCCCGGCAATGGAATACGGGTCGTGGATGCGGTTAATGGATGAGGCGCAGTGAGCTTAGGGCGCATCGCATTCCAAGCTGCCCGCGCTTTCAGGTCTTCCAGCGTTTCGTAGATAACAGGCTTCTCGTCCTGCCCTGGCGTACTCTGCACTTTGGTGCCTGCTGGCACTGTGATTTCTTCCGGTATTCCTTCACCCGCAGCGATGGTGAAAGCCAGATCTGCTGTGGCTGCTGCGCCAGGATGAGGCGTATAGTCAATCAGCATCGCCATTTCATGCAACGATCCGGTTTCCATCGCGGTATTAACGTAGGCTTCGTTTAACCACATTTCGTTGTAGAAAGTCAGCACATCACAGCTGGCAGCCCAGGCATCAATGAGTGCCAACGAAAAATCGCCAGAATCGCGGGAAGTCAGCACACCCAAAGCGCCATGTTGGGCAGAAGAGAGTCTCGCGGTCATGCTGGCGTAAAAATCGTGATATTCGCCGCTTCGATAACCGATTCGGAATAAACCTTGGGTATTTTGTGGTGCTTTCGGTGTCAGCACCTCAATGCCGCTGCAAGCGCCACAATGGGATTCATGGTTTGCCATATCAACGCCCTCCATCCATATCGAGAAGGAACACGCCATTGCCCGGATGACTGATGTCGTTGTCGATCCGTGCGATTTCCGTGCGGCCGAATTCGAGCTTTCTGTCTACCAACCCACTGGTTCTTGGGTCCCCAAAACGGCGGAACCTTGTCACTTTGGCTGCTATCACTCCTTCTACATTCTGAGCGGCAGCCAACCAAGGTGAGAGATGAAGGGTTTCTCCAGCACGGAACCGATTTGGGTGTAATAAACCTAAAGCGCCATCAGGCAAACGGTTTGACGAGAAGAGTTTCAACAGGCGCTGGCGAACATGGGATTTTGACGCATTCGGCGCAACACAAACATGAAGCGTTACTTCAAGGGGAACATAAACCGGTGACGACACTTCCACATCATGGGCGGTGAGGCGGAATTTTTCGTAATGGTCACGAAGCGTGGTTCGCAATGTGTCAGACACTTCTACCCTATCTTCCGGATCGGGCAAGGCAAAGGTCGTCATCCAGCTGCCCGTATGGATGTAGGCACAACTGACGTCCTGAATACCGGCCACCCGTCGACCCAGCGTTTGATAGTCATCCCGCGTGACTGCCCGCTCTTGTGTTTTGAACAGGAAAGGCGCACGTTTTCTGATTTGCGCATTGGTTTCTGGGTCTCGCCCTCCTTCACCGGGCGTGATATTGCGCACTTCCGTTACTTCTGAAATAGGCAAAGCGAGATGATAGAGCTTGTCTGCGCCGATATGACCAGCAGAGCCGATTCCTACCCGATAGGTGGCTGCAAACTGGGTTTCAGGCAAAGGGCGACGACCGTAGACGTTGTCACCAAATCGTAATGAAACCACGCCATCCCGCTCGATTTCCGTCGTAAATACCAAGGACGAATCGTCTGCTGCGAGCATATCCCTGACGACATGATAAGGACGCACTTCCACGCCATCATCAGCATCAAGAGAGACACTGGCGAATGTTTCGCTGGGTGAAGGTGTTTTCAAAAGCTCCGTCGCGGGCGCGCCTTGCGTATAGCCAGGGGAAAACGTCAGTGGACGATTGGCGAGAGTCGGCTGGTATCTTGGGGTGATGGCTTCAGCCTGTTCCTGTTCGCAATTGGCTTCTGTACAGCTTGCTCCTTTCGCACTATCAACTTGCATGCCCTGCCCCGGCGCCCAACTCAGCGTTGGCAGTGGCACTTCTGGTAAGCGCTCGCCAGAGATCGTTTGACCGTGATCCACCAGCACCATATTGCCACGGGCAACGGTGACGGGTTCAAGAAATCGGCGTCCTTCCTCCATGGATGTTTCTGACGAGATACACATTGGGAAACGCAAGGCATCAGCGCCATGCCATACAATCTCTGTGATAGGCAATTCCGTTACCGGATCGAGGAGTGGTTCACCATCTGCATCAAATGCCTGCACTTGTGTCAGTAGAACCACCTGGCGTTGCGACAGTTGTCGGTCAGCCTGACTGCCACTTCGTGCCCCCATCACTTCTTCAAACGCCAGATACATGCCCGCTTCTAAATCAGGGAAGTGGCCATCTAAAGTGGCACTTACAGCGCCTTTTGGTAGGTAGCAACGTGCATCACTCCAGGTATAAAAAGTGATTTCGTTATGGAGGGAAAAAAGCGCAGGTACATCATGGCAGGTTTCATACACTGCACCACTTTGCGCCAGTAAGGCGTCGTCTCTCGCGAAGGTTCTGGGTTGCTCACTCAGTTGGGTGCACACCGCGCTGCCTCGGGGAATGACTAAGGTGGTGGGGGCAATAGGATGTACATCTGCCGACACGGCAAAGTGACAAAAACAGCGGGCATTACAGCCTTCATCCACGCTGTAATCCACCAGCCGTGTCATGCGTTTGAGCGAAATCCGAGAGCGTGCTTTATTGAGATAGGCTTCCGTTGTGGCGGCATCTTGTTGGTAAGCCAGTTGGTCCGCGGTATAGGCCAGCACTTCCACCAGCGCAGTAGAGAGGTCTGCGGGGTGTCCGGTCGCAGCGGCTGGCGCCGTCACTGAAAGCCTGTCGAGCATCATGCGGCGGAAGGAATAGAAATCTCTCGCCGTGTAATCTATCTCTGTATCAAGGGTTTCTGGTTCAGGGCAATCACAACTGCTTTGACAGTCGAATGGCGAAGGGCATTCGACTTTGAAAGAGAAGCCAACAGATGCCAGCGCAGGATCTATTTCTGGTGGTGGCAACGGATTTAATGCGCTGGTGACAATGTTGATGGTGTAAGGCGAGAAATCTCCAGGCTCGGCGACTTCAATCACCAATACATTGGTTTGTCCGTCCAGCCCCATCGTTACATTGACTATTTCAATGGCATTCGGCCCTTCAATGCGAATGTTATCGACGGTGTAAACAAACGCACCGGGATCATTGACCAAATACAGATGAAGAAACCGTTGGCGATCAGTTTCCAGCGCCGCTTCACGATCGATGACTTCAACGAAATCGATGCCATTCAAATCTGACTGGCGCACTGCCTCACGTCGGCGTAGGTCGCAGCAAAAATAGATCATGCTGACACCTCACGCTCAAACGTGGCCTGTTGTGACTCTCCGGTAGGAAGAACAATGTAGGCAACATTGATGAAAAGCGCGCCATTGTCGAAATAAACATCTACCTCAGAAAGATCGATATCGTCCTGCATCCAGGTTTGCAGCGAGGTCGCCACCAGACTCCGTGTATTCTCAATAACCGCTTCGCTGACACCCGCGAAAAGAAGGCGGTTCAGCCCGCACCCGAATATTGGCATCATCACTCGCTCGCCTGGCTCAGTGAAAAGCACCTGCTCGATACGATCGCGAATGACATCCAGCCGAGTCGTGGTCGCTGTCCGGCCCTGGGTATCAATGCGATAAGGAAAATCGGGATAAGCCATAAGGATTCACTCACTTAGGTCGCCAGTACACGCGGTTGAACCACGGATGGGAGCAAAGGCGTGCCAGTCGGTGCACAAACAGATTGTCCCGTTTGCAACGCGAAAGGCTGCCCCAATGACAACACGCGCACCGAACCCGACAGCCACTGCCCTATAACACAAGGACCATTGCCAGCGTTCGGCGGTGGCATGGCACAACCGGCGACGGCATAAGGTGAGGTTTGCAGCACAGTAGGTTGTCCCGACACCATCACCCTTGGATTAGGCACCGTGGGTGTCGCCTGCCCACCATGGGCGCAGGTGACTGTGGCACCAATATGAAGAATCGCTCCTGGCATTGCTGCATTCCTCTTAGGTGATGGTTAACGCGCCGTTATTGATATCCACGGTTGGTCCCACCATAGATATCTGCGCCCCTTTGCCGTTGTTGATGAAAATGCCCGCGTCAGTCACTGACAGCGTTGCCCCTGTTGCTGTTTGCAGCGTGATACCACCCATGCCCATTGGCCCGCCGATATCGCAAATCACGATGCCGTTCTTCGCCATGGTTTGCAGCGTGATGGCAGAAATGGGTGGCACCGCGGTTCTCGCCAACGTCGGCACATCCGAAGGCGAACCTGCAAAACATCCCGTCCAGATGGGGTAATCCACATTCCCTTGTTCAAACTCGATCCATACACCTGCACCAATAGGTGGGACCGAGAAAATCCCTGAGTTCAAACCCAAAACAGGCAGACAAGGCATACACCAGCTTCCGGGAACCATGCCTGACACGCTGGGAACCGTGGCGAGGATCCGCCCTTGCTGCATTGGGTCGACATTGTTGACCACGGTGCCGCGGAATTTACCGTAAAGAGGTGTTGTCATACGGACACCCTGTTAACGGTCGACAGCAAACCGTCCCTACTCAATTGAAAATCCTGCTTCAATTCGCCTTCCTTAAAGGTGGTGGTAACAGATTCCACATAGTGAATGCCATTGAACGCTGGGCTCGAACCTCGCACATACACCAAGCGCCTAGCCATCAACAAAGAACCGTAAGCCAGCACGTCCAACGAGCCTGTCATTTTCAACATACGAACCGCAGATTGGGCCGCTTTCGCCATGCCGATCATGGCCGCCTGAACCGGCGAGTATTTAGCGGTTTCATAGATGTTTTTGGTCTTTAAAGTGATGGGGCGAATCAAGCCCAGTGGCGGATTAAGTGGATTGAAATCTGGCACAGGAATCGTCAGTGGCATTTTGGTCTGAGGATTCTGAATAGTGATCAGCGGAATGTAAGCTTCCTGCGCGTCATATGAGCCAGACAGCGAGGTCACATTACGGTTGGCATCCAAGTCGTCATTGAGCGGTTTCTGCACTTTCCCGATACGAACATCCGGCCCCCAATACGCGACAGACACACCCACGGTATCCGTGGTTTCTGTATAGAACACATACCCCACGCGATCGGCCAACGATTGGATATAGGCGAGATCGGTTCCCTGCTGAGTAGGTATGCGGTCTGTCGGCACTGGCACATCAATCAACACAGAGGGGATAACTTTTGGGACCAGCCCAAGGAACGCATACTTCGCCAGTACCAAGTTGATTCGGGCAAAATCGGGCATGGCAGGAAAGCGCATAAAGCTGAAATCGAGATAGCTGAGCACATGCGTCAAATCACTTCCGGTCACCGTGACCCGAGATACACCCGGAGCGCTGGTAGGGCTGACATTGTGTTGGGTGATCACACCGTCCATCAACACACTCTGCTTGCCGTGCATTTCTACCGTAATCACGGTGCGCACCAACGGGATGGGATTGTTGCTGGCAAGCATAAAGATAGTGTGCAGCGGCGAATTATTGTCGATCTCAAACACCAACTGAAAACCAGAAGACCCCTCGGTTTTGGATTGCACTTCACAGGAAACAAAGGCGTTAATAACCGCTTTTGAAACCGGAACCGGCGCAACAGGGCCAATGTAAAGGCTCATGACAACATCAGACATCAGCCCTCCCCATCGCCCGAAGAAAGGGCGATTTTCCGTCCCGGTGTCGCCAACAAATCACCGGGATGAGCTTCCAGGTTGGCGTCGGCAATGTGCCACCAACGCGATGGCTCAGCGTAATACGCTGCCCCCAGCAAATCCAACCTGTCTCCTTCTCTGACCAAAAGCATGGGTGCGTTACCTTCCGCCGCAGGCTCTGGAACAAATCGGCGACTGACAAAGACTCTCTCGATGCCATTGCTGTCCATCATCACTTTTAAAGGCGCACCCGCATAACGACTGTTTGGCGCAAAGTCTGCGGTTTCGTCGGTGTTACTGAGAAGGTACTGGGTAAGATCAGTCATGCTATTCGCCCCTAATCATCCATCTACTGCTGGTTTGATGACTTTCGCTGCTTGCTTCTCGATGCCATCAAGGTAATGCAGGAAGAGCGACGAAGCAGGATGGTCAAAGCCTAAATCATCGACCGACAACACTTGCAGTGAAAGGCTGGCTTTGGCGCGGATAGGATTTAACTGCGCGCTGAAAAACTCTTCTGCCACAGAAAGACTACCGACTTTAACAGGCATTCTTCGACGCAATCCCCAACTGAAAACAGGCAGAGGCTGGGTCATCGGAATAATAGTGAGCTTGCCTTGTCGCGCCAGCGTGTCATTGTCTAAAAGCTGGCGTTTGGTTGGTGAGATCAGGCTGCGAAGCGCAGCGATGTAATGCCCTATTCCGTATTTCACTGCATCCTCGTCACCCCGTGACATGGCATCTGTCGCATCGAGAATGGCATCAAACGTAATGGTTTCTTTTGGCGGGCCATTCAGACGAAGTTGCTCACTGCGGGTTTCAGAGGTCGATGGCGATTTCACCTCAAAATGGGTATTGAGTGAGTCTGGATTAATCAGCAAAGGAATGGCGCTCATTGGCTTCGCGCTTTGTGGATCCAACAGCACAATTCCGGCTTTGAAGTAGTTAGGTTGGGAAGACAGCATTTAGCGCGCCCTCCTGGCCGCAACAGTCCGGGCTAGGTGCCTTGCCGCTGAAACCGCCACTTGCTGCTGTGCCAGCCTTTGATGCTCTGATGAAACGGAGGTCATACCCGGCCAGTTTTCCCGGACGACGTCAGACATCACGCGATAAATTTCGCGATAGGAGGCGTTTTCAGCGATATCGATTAGATCGAACCTAATCGTGATTTTCATTCATCCTCCTACGGCACCGCGAGGTTGCCCGGAATGGTCCACCAAAGCGGTGGCGCTAATGATGGGATCATCCGAACACCGCGATAAATGAGATAACCAATGCCAACGGCAGCAGCCCCTGCAACGACAGGTTTAACGGCTGGACGCAAATCCGGCATTTCAGGAAGCTCTGGCATACGCCAAGGCTCTGAAGGCGGCTCCACAGGCTGTGGATTTGGCTGCGGGACAACCCTAGGCACAGTGCGAGGTAGCAACACTGGAACCGGAAACCGAACCCGGATTCGCACGCTGCGCGGGGCTCTTCTTCTGCGTGTGTTCCGGCAGCGATAGTAATAAACACCATTGGAAGCAGAACCGCCGATGGCAGGCCAAACATCAATATTCTGCAAAGGGTTCGCTAAGAAGGGCATGGTCGGAAAGGCGTAAGACCACATGGTCGTGGCAGGGCCAATGATCCGCTGGTAATTGGCTATATCCCGGTTCAACTGTGCTTCGGCATCACCCCGACGACTGTTTAACCAAGAAGCAGGCTTGATTTCCCCAACTTCATCAATATAAGGCCCTTGAGGCCATTGCTTGACCATATCAGGTCGCGTTGAACCGGGAATCTGAAAACCGGGGTGACCATTTCCCAAACAAGGTGTCGTGGGAGAAATCGCTTGGTGAAGTGCACCACAGAACCCGCCAATCTGACGGTGTGCAGCGACACCAATCTGACCCATTGTCATGGTCGGCACGTCACATCCCGCTACGGTTTCCCGCTGGATTACTGGAAGTCTTCCCCGTCGTGATACGCCATCCAACAACTTAGCTTGAGGAATGGGTGCCGAAGGCTGCGGTCGGTTATCGCCAAAAGATTCCACCGCAGATTCTGGGATGAGATAGAGCTTGCTCTCTGGAGTCTCCAGCGACTGCAAATCTGTAAACAGGCTTTCAACCTCGGACTGTTCCATCATCTCGCCGAGAAATTCAAGGTCGTGGGAAGGTGATTCCGAGCCCACGACTTCCGCAGATTCTGCCGCCCCCATCCTTTGTGGGAAACGTCCGATCGAGCCTTGCGGTGACGACACACTGAAGCGCTTACCCGCAGCGAATGCGTCACCGCCCCGATCAGCCTCCTGCTCGTAAGTGTCACCCGCGCCCTGAAGTTTCGAGAACGCAAGCCCGCGGCGCTGCTGCACCACATGCGTCAGCTCATGCCCGATCAAACGTAAGCCTTCCGGTGTATCAGGCCGATAGAATCCGCTACCGAAATAGACATCATTGCCTGCGGTAAATGCCTTTGCTTCGAGTTGTCGGGCATAGTTTTGCGCCGTACCACCAGTGTAGAAATTCACATCCGGCAGCGCAGTACCGAAGGTCTGTTCCGCACGCTCTCTTAAAGATTGCGGAATAGCACCATCAGGCTGAGTCGCACTCGTGCTGATAGCAGGCTTTTTCAATACAGGACTGTTCGCTGCTGCTTTCGCAGCGCAAGCAGAACAAGTGCCTCCTGTCGGTGCTGCATTTCCACAACCGCATTTTTTCTGAATCACAAAGCCTTTACGCGGGGTATTGGCCGCTTTCTCAGCATGAGATTTTTGCGGTGTCAGCGAAGAGAACTCAGCCATAATCTAAGTCCCCCGCTTTAATAGGACGTTCCAACTTTTGAAGCTCTGCCGCGGCGGCTTCCATCAGCCACCGCATAGACACCGATTCATTGTGTTGCGCCGCGAGAAACGCACCATTCAACGCAACATTGTGGATACTGCCGCCAGTAAGATTCAGCTTCGCAAGCCGAGCTGGGTTCACGTCCGCGGCCAACGGTGTTTGATGTGGGAAAACAGAACACCAGATCCGTTCTCTTTCCGCTGGTGCAGGGAAAGGAAAATCCACCACAAAACGCAGACGACGCATAAAGGCTTTGTCGATTTGGGATTTTAGATTGGTGGCGAGAATCGCCAATCCGTTGAACATTTCAATCCGTTGCAGCAAGTCATCGATGCCAATATTGGCGAATCTATCATTGCTGTTTTTCACCTCGCTTCGCTTGCCAAACAGTGCATCAGCTTCATCAAAGAAGAGGATGGCTCCACAGCGCTCAGCCGCCTGAAATAAGGCGCGCATTTGCTTCTCGCTTTCGCCGATGTATTTGCTAATCACACTGGCAAGGTCGATGCGGTAAAGATCGAGGTTCAGGGTATTAGCAATCACCTCTGCTGCCATGGTTTTCCCTGTCCCGCTTTCGCCGCTGAACATGGCGCTAATGCCCATGCCCCGGCTCATGCGTTCACGAAATCCCCAGGACTGATAAACACGACTACGAAGAGCAACTTGAGAAGCGAGCTGCTCCAACATCTTGGTTTGGGATTCCGGTAACACCAGATTCTCCCAACTGGCTTTGCACTCGATGCGTTGGGCGAGTTTTGAAAGCTCAGTAGACGCGCCACGTTGGCAGATTTGCCAGAGTGCTTTTTCAAATTCTGAGTCGCTATCTGAGCCACTTTGCGCAGCGGCCACTGAAGCGGAGCGGAAAATGTCTGGCTCGCTCATCGAAAACTGTTCGGCCAATCTTGCAGGGAGCTGTTTGTCTTCAACCGGAAGCAACTCTGACCAAATCGATTCCTGCTCTTGCACCGTGGGGCGTTTCACTTCAAGCGGAAAGCTTCTACTTGAAAGGGCTGCAGAAGCGCGACCTGTCTCAATCAACACCAATCCACGCAATCTCTCGACAAACTGCGCAGCCAGCTTTTGCTTTGGCGCATCGTCCGCTTCTTCGACCAATAGCAGCATGGGTAAAAGGCTCGCTTCCCGCAGCCAGAGCCTTGCCAATGCATCTAAATCGTTCGCGCGGGAAGGTAGATTAGCTGCATTAATGCGTTGCAAACCGATATTTAATTCGGTCGAAATAGAGACCGCCATTGTGCGCTTAGCGAAGGCATCATCACCAAAAAGCTCAAAAACCGTCGAGGTATTATTCATTTCGAAGCGCTGGCTTTGAGAAAGGTAATTTAATGCGGCATCCAACTGTTGGCGCTGGGATGGCATAAGAGAAGCAGCAGATTCTGAATTGGCAGGCTCAAGCATTACGGAAAGGCGTTCATCGATATAGCTAAGGCCTCGGGCAAAATTCACCACCCGCTCATCGGCACTCAATACTCCGTCGCCAGAACCTAACGGCTGCCATTCCACCAGCAACCAATAACGAAGTGGGGAATGCGGTGAAAAGCTGCTCCAGTCACATTCCGGAATCCGTGATACACAAAGCATCGCATTCGGAAATTGAGTTGAGTGGTTGCCGGAAAGTGTCGCGCAACGCTCTCCCACCAATGGTTCAAGGGCGGCGGCAATCACCAAGGCCAATACGCTCTGGTCGCTTTCGTTCAGTCCAAACTGATCGTTCAAGACATTGATTGAACTCGGGTTGCCCACTTTAGTTTCAGAACGAAATCGAGCATTTACGGATGAAACCGATTCCGACGATGTGGTGCTATCTTCGTCTGACAGCAATTTGAACGCCCAATCTACCAAGGCGGCTAAATGAGCGTTGTTCAACGCCTGCCAGCGCTCAAGAGATTGCAGCTCTTTGGCTTGTTGCTGCTCAGAAATAGAAAATTGGATGGACTCAGACATTACGGCACCACCACTACCTGAGTCGGATCGAAAATCGGTGCCCGAGGGGTAAAGTCAGGAGCAACAGGTGGTCTGTCACGAAGGATAAACCAGCTATCGACACCATCAACACGCAATCTGGCTGGGTAACTGCCTGCAGCCAGTGGCCCGAAGATAAAAACAAGGGTGTTTGTCGCCACTGCGACAGATTCCGCCGTCGCCCCTTCTGAACCGAGCCACATCATGGCTTGTTGTCCGGGATGAACATGCGGCGTAACGCTTAACGTGACAACCACAGTTTGACCATTTCGCACCACACTGGTGGGCGGCAAGGTCATCACTGGGGCGATTTGGGCGGAAAGTTGATTAGATTGTAATGGTTGACCACCAACGTCAGCAGTAAAGAAAAGTGAATAGATACCTGCTGCCCAATTGGCTGCAGCATTCGGCAGCGTCACTGACTGCGCGCGTGCTGTTCCGCCCGCCTCTGCATTGATTGTATGTTCCACCTCCTGTGAGATATGCGAGAGCGTAAATCGAGGATTCGCGCCATCCAGCGCAAACCCTTCGGTGTCCAGGGTATCTCCCAACCTTGCACTGGGCTGCAAGTCGGGAGGGATAATGCGCGCCAGTTGGGGAACTGACGGAACCAGACTTGGCTGGATATCGGGCCCTGTATTTCCGGGGCCAATGGTCAATACCGGAAGCGCTTCCCGCGTGCCCTGTTCAACTTGCATCAACACGGTTGATACGCGGTAAGTCGCGGAGGGACGATACTGACTTTGCAATGCGCTCCATAACGCGGATTTTTCCGACACGGGCATTGGGTGGGGCGCGATACGAATCGCCTCAGCCTGATCAGCCAAACCTGTGTCTGCCAGCGCTTGGAGAAGCGGTGGAAGGCCCGCAGCAATCGCGGGTGAAGGGTTTAGCGCAGTTTGAATTTCTGCGCGGGTAAACCCCTGATGTTCGTGAAGAATTTGCATGGCGTAGCCAAGCAATACATCGTTGTGCAAATCTGCGGTGCTATACGCACTCACGATGTAATACAAATCCAGCGGCAGCGGTGTGTTATTGATTCTATCGCCGTCGCTGTTTCGGGTTGGCAAACATTGGTTTGCCCAGGCAGCGTTGACTTCGGTGTGGTAGAGAAACACATTCAGCGCAGGTGCACTATCTTCTTCCTGCGCCAGCATTTGGTCGGGTGGAAGCGCGTGAACAGGCACATTGGTATTCACCACAGTTGCCACATCGTGATCGACCAAACCATCATTCAACAAATCACGAAGAAGTTGAGTGATACCTGCTATCGCCAGCGCGCTACTCATCGTTTGCCCTCCTGACGATCACGAAGGTAGTCGGACAGGCTCACCGGTGGCTTCCAGCTTGGCACTTTTTTCTCTTGAGCCTTGGGTGCTGGCAAGATGGAAACATGACCAATGGTCACAGACACTTCGAGACGGTCTTGAGGCCTCCCCTCATTTTCTGGAGAGAGCGCGGATTCAACGGGGCTCACAGAGGCCAAGCGCTCTGTATTGGGCGACACTTTTTCGTCTCCCAATATGGATGCGGCAACCTGTTTGGTGAAGTCACGGCGTTTCGCGGGTTGCTGACGGTTTTCAGGTACAACAGAGGAGGACTCCTGCTCTAAATCTCTCAAATCGGTGAGGGTCATAGCACTTACAGAATGTTGGCTTACATCGTTTGATCGTGCATTTGGTCTAGCGGAAAGCGTTGATTTGTTTTCCGCTTCTCTCTGCCATTCTTGGCTCGAAGACTCTGCATTATGGTCAGGAAATTCGGCCTCAATGTCTGACGAATAGTCCTTTTGGGGTGAGCGATTCCCAACGTTCTTTTGAGAAACTGAGGAGGATGAGGGAGCAAGTTCCCTGTTAAAACCATATTCAAGATTCCGGTCAGTGTGGGATGCATTTTCTGGTCGCACTGATGATGAAACTTCGCTTTGCTCACTTCGAGTCGGTTCGGGATTTGTTTTCGTTGGTTCTGGTACCAACCATTCAGTGACAGTGTCACTTAATGATTGAGATGATGTGGGCGAAGAATCATCACTCACGTGGGAATAATAAGAACGCACCACAGGTTTAAGCGATTGTTCACCCGAGACATTTCGGCGAAGAAATTGGCTGAGACCTCGACTCATCTTCTTCCCCCTCCTCACTCAATAATCATCGCAATATGACGACGACGGCGGGCGGGACTCATGGCGAGAATATCCTGACTCGACCAGCCATAGGCCGTTGCCAGCAAATGCACGTCCCACAGCTGCTTCTCAACACTGGCGGAGAGTTGCGCCCAAAACTGGTTGGCAATATCAAACTGGTGCAAGGTTTCGGCGCCGCAATCCGGACAGGCTGAATTCAGCGACACGATGGAAAGAGGTTCAGAGTCCAACATCTGTTGTTCGATCTGTTCGAACAGCATTTCCCAGGCTTCTTGCGCATTCTCTTTATCTGCCAGCGCTGAACGGATTCGCGGGAAATCCTCGGGTTCAATAACCCTTTGTGCAAACTGAAACAGCATGACTTCGCTGTTTTCCAGCATGTTCAGGTCCGCAATGCGGGGTAAACGAAACCGACATGGGATCCCTTCAAAAATCACATTGTGATAAACGGGGAGATACGCATCTGTATCCAGTGAAGCGTGCACCGCGTCCCAGGCTTTGGAGAGTTCAGGGGACGCGGTGCCTAACACTTGCGAAACGGTAAACGAAAGCTGCGTTTTCTCACCGCATTCATCGCATTTGGCTTCAACTTCTATGGCATCACCAAACTGGCGCTGGTAAGCAAGCATCAGCAAATGATCGCGACCTGCCACTGTCCAATCAGGCAATGTCGGTTTCAACGAATCCGGCACAAAAGCACCCGCCAGTATTGCCGCTCGCTCCTGCGCGCGACGGGCTGAAGCGGCTTCCCACACTTCAACCTGACGGTTATCGTTTAATGCTTGCAACACCATGGCCATCAGCGTCTACTCACTGCTCAGGATGAACAAAACTGGGTTCTTTCGGCGTGGTCACCGCCATGCGCTCCCAGCCTTCGTTTTCGAGTTTGATAGACTGAATCATGAACGCAGAGCTGGATGCATCTAACCCCGGCAGCGCTTTGTATTCCGATACCCAGCAGCGGTAAATGCTGTAGCTCAGCACCTTCTGACCCGCCTCATTCAGCACTTCCAGAATCAGGTTTTTGTGGAGGTCTGCCAGCGATACTTCACCACCTGGCTCGGTCCCAATTCGCCAAACCTTATTCGCCCACTGTTCGAACTGGAGATTTTCCGTCACACCGCGTTCAAGGGTGATGGCTTCGAATTTCACCTGCCCAGGAGACTTACGGGTGTGGGATGGGTCGCCACCTGCGCGGTATTCATTCACTTCCACCGTGCGGCTGAGACCTGACACTTTCTGCACCGCCGCCAGCACATCACCACCGGCTTCTTTGATGATAAATTTGTACCCCGGATACGGGACCACCCGCTGACCATTCACATTGAGCTGAGACATAACGCCCCCTCGCTACCTATCGAGTCATACATTGAAGTTGCCGACAGCCACCGCCATCGGCGGAGAGATTAACTGCCGCTGTTGTTCATCAGTTGGAAACTGACAACAACAAATTCCGCAGGTTTAAGGGGCGCCATGCCCACCAGTATGTTGACGACGCCGGCGTCGATATCTGCCTGAGTGGTCGTCTCGGCATCGCATTTCACAAAGAAAGCTTGATCCGGTGAGCTTCCCTGAAATGCACCTTGGCGGAAAAGCCCTTGCATGAAGCTGGTCACCGCGATGCGAATTTCTGACCACAGCGGCTCGTCATTGGGCATAAACAGGGTCCATTGCAAACCGCGGAACAGGGATTCTTCGATGAAGAGCGCCGTGCGCCGAACGGGTACGTATGTCCATTCGGAGGCGAGCTCATTTGCGCCACGCAACGTTCTTGCACCCCAAACGATATTGCCGCTGATGCCGCCGTTTCTCAGGCAGTTCAAACCAATGGGGTTGAGCAGGCCAATTTCGTTGTTGGTGAGGTTGTGGTTGAAGCTAATCACGTTGCGAAGGCTGGCAGTGATACCTGCCGCTGCTGTCCAAATCCCCGCTTCCGAATCGCGGCGGGCATAGACGCCAGCGACAGTTCCGCTTGGTGCGATAGTCCGTAAGCGGTTGTCGTTATTGGGATCCGGCACCTGAACGCGGGGATAGTAAGCGGCTGTGTTACGGTGACGAAGCCCTGCCCCAGCGACTTCATCCAACCATTCAATCGCTCCTTCCGCACTGTTCACGTTCTCTGGCGGGTCAATCAGCATGAATGCACGCTGTTCCTCACAGTAAGCAATCGCAGGGCTAATTACGGTCGACATGTCCGCCACATTACCGTTGTTCAGATCTGACGCTTCCGGTATCAACAGCAGATTGAAAATATCGACATCTTCCAGTGCGTATATACCGGTTCGGGCATTGCGGTTACCCCGCAATTGCGCATCAGTCGGAGCACCACCATCAGCGCCCGCAGTTTGCGCGATCTGAAATCCGGCTGCTGCAGCCGTATTCATGGCGTATTGCTGAACGTTGGCCTCTGCGCTGCCTTCCAAAGCGGTCGTCACTGCAAAGTCCCCTGCCGTGTCGGTAATTGACACCATGTGACCAGCTCGATAAGCGGTGCTGTTGCGCCCGGCGTAAACGGCAATTCGGTCCCCCCGAGCAACGACCTGGCATTGCGCCCACAGCGGATCCGCTGGATGAGTATCTCTAATCGCGTTCTGCAGCATGAGCGCAGCACCAGCGATGGTTGTCGGTTTCGTCGTCGCGTCAACAACGACAGAGCGCACAGTGCCATCGCCTAGATCGATATCCATAGTGTTGTTGTCAGCCATTGCGGCGTAATTTGCGACTGTCTGTGTACCAGAGTAATAACCTGTTGGCGCAGGCATATCTGTGCCGGCGAAGTCCGGAATTTGAACCATCATCGAGTTGTCGTTGACAACACTTTGCACAAACCTAGGATGAGTCGCGACCATAGACACATTGCGGTAAGTCTCTTTTCGCACGGGCACTTCGAGACCATCTACATGCCTGATTTCGGTCACTGAAAGATTGAAAAGTGATGAGGGATCTGTGGTCAGGTAGTCGACATCAATGCGGATGTGATTATTCCATGCGCCGGGATCTTCAACCGGCTCACCTTGAAACTGACGCCCGGCGTTAAAAAGCAGTGTTGTGTTGCCGTTCCAACTATCGACCGACACGCTGCCATTGGTTCCTCCTCCAACACGGACAGCATAGGACTCACCGCCCCCATTTGTAAAAAATTGCGACACTGCATAGCTGGTTTCACTGGTGGTATGAACGCCGCCCATATGAGTGTCAAAATCTCCGACATGGAACATGCGCACGGGCGTGTTTATCGGCCCTCGTGAAAAGCCACCAACAAACGCAGCGATAGATGTGGCAGCACCACTGATGGAGCGGCTGCCGCTGGGAATTTCCTGGATGTAAACGCCGGGATATGTCAGTGCAACGGGCATGAGTGACCTCCTCAACCATGGCAGAACTCGTATAAATTGGCGTTGGGAGCGGCACAGCGGTCTGACAATACCCTATCGCATTTTGACTAAATCGCCATGCGCAGAATGTGCCACCACAGACACAGTATCAGTGCTGCAATACACAAAGGATGATGGCTAAATCTTGCATTTCCATGTGTCGCATAGGCAAGATAATGTGAGACTTAGAGGGCTTGGTGAAGAAAAAGCACGATTGGTCTAAATACGGTTTTTCAGGCAGTTAATCCAAATGTAATCGTTCTTACTTCTGAACCTCATTTTTACCAAAAAATATATATCCAAACCTTGATGAGTACGGAATTACATACACGTAAGAAAATAATCCAGACTGAAAAAAGTCTTAGAGGAATAATGCCCAAGCCGCCAAATGAACTGAAAATGGCTCGCATGGGCATTAGATAAAAAACAAGCTTGAAGTAGTCCGGTTGGATTATTGTGCGATAAAGGAGTGGATATAGTCGATTTGTGGCTGCTTGGTAAAGGCACCCGGGCGTAGCGCCTGAATATCGTGAATAATGTCTTGCAGCTCCCACCCACTCTCAAGCAGAAGGTGTGCTGACAATAAACCGGTGCGGCCTGAACCACCCATGCAGTGCATGACGACCTTGTCGCCATTTGCGATGGCTTCATGTAATTCTGATTGGCTGGCTTGCCACTTCGCCATGAAGGTTGAGTCTGGTGCTTCGTCGTCTTCGATAACGATGTGGAACCATTTCATGCCAAGTTCCTGAACCAGTTCACCCAGTTGCTCGACGCCTTTTGACGCCATTTCTTCTTCGTTGATAGCGGTCACAATAGCAACCGCACCTTGCGCTTTAAGCTGCTGAAGGCTTTCCAACAGCGACAACTCTTTCGTCCCCGGGCAAGGGGTCAAAATCAAAGCGCCAGATTCCACTGGCAATTCCCAAGTTGGATGTGTCATCCGAATCTCCCTAATTCTATTACGATGCAGGATCTTGGAGATGAATTATGACAATTAGATGACAGCCCAGCTAACGGGCTACTCCTACTCGGTTAAGATCAAGCGTCATATCATCTATAGCGGTGTCCAGAGCGATTGAAAGCGCAAGCACCAAGGCCTGATAGCCCTCCTTTTCAAGGGACTCTTGTGCATAGAAAGTGTTGGACCCAATAACATCACCATTGCCATCTACCAACACCCACTCACCGGCCACTGTTGCTGCACCCCGGTAGTCTCCTTCAAAACGACTGATGTTCACCTGTAGCCTTGGCATTTTCAGGCCATTCAGAGAACTGTTGGGGAACATCGCCCAGTATCTGGTTTTGCCTCTTCGCAATTGAGTTACCAAACGTTCCGCCACTTGTTGGGAAAGGTTTTCTCCCCATAGGTTGCTTTGGGCAATAACAACCTCGGTTTCCGAAGTTTGGTACGCGATGCCCTCTCCCGCTAAATAACCTGCCACCTTCACAGGCTGAACCAGTAGAATGGGTTGCTCCTTGAATTCCGAAGTATCTCTCGTCTCTGCCTGTGGGAGAAGATAGGTTTTAGTGACAGAATCAGGCGTGCTGCTGCAGCCCACCAATGCTGCAATGAAAAGCACCCCGAATATTGACCGCTTCATTAAGGTTCTCCCTTCACTGGAATTGGATCTGATAACTGGCTTTCACCGAAAATAAGAGAATTTGGCTTCTGGTTTAGTTTCTTCATAAGTGGACTGAATCCATCCATTGCATCGTTGAAACCCGACAGTGCTTCTTGCAGTTTTTGGTATAACTCTGAGTCTGGGTTGAAACCCCGCAAAGTTCGCTGAAGCCCTTCCAAAGTATCCCTCAATTCCTGAGGAAGGTTTTGTGCACCATCCTGTGCAAGCAAGCCATCGAGACGCTGAATCAGACCATCTAACTCTTTACCCGCTGAATTCAAGGTCGCCATGGTTTCCTGTGAAGCATCCAACGTTTCTTCAAGAGAGGTCAGCACACCTTCAACTGGCAGCCTATTAAGCTTGTTTAGGATACCTCCAATCTGGCGCTGAAATTGGACGAACTCGCCAGACACAGTGGGGAAGTGATCATAGCCACGATAAGTCGGAAGAAACTCCTTGCCCACCTCATCAGGATAGAAATCAGTATCAATGAACAAAGCGCCAGTGAGAAGGTTTCCTGTTTTGAGAGTGGCACGGAGCCCATGTTCAAATTCATTACTCAGTGCAGTTTTCAGCTCTTCGGCAGTGATAGACACGTCGGGATCCATAATTCGTTCAACTTCAATATGGATTAGCACGGGGATTTGCTTGGACGCGAAACCTTGTTTTTTGTCAGTGAGGTGAAGTGGCACTTTTTCCACTGTGCCGATACGAATACCACGGTATTCAACCGGCGCTCCGGGGTTCAACCCACGAACAGACTCACCAAACAATAAGGCGTATTCAATCACTTTATGGTAAATCTGCTCCCGAACCTGCTTCAGGTCGTCATACAACTCGAACGCCGTCATTTGTTCAGTAACTGGATAACCTTTTGGCTGACCCTCTGGAACCATAAAGCTCACACCACCGCTGACTAAAGATTCGAGTGATGCGATATCCACATTGATCCCTTGCGCATTCATCTGGATGTGTACGCCCGAAGTTAGCAAGAACCGAGACTCACTGGTGACCAAGGCATCATAAGGCTTAAAAATAAATAATTGATAACTCGCCTTTTCTTTCTGTAAATCAAAGCCCACCTTCTCTACTCGCCCTACGGTATAACCTTCAAACAAAACCGGATCACCAACTGATAACGCGCCCGCTTTTTTAGAGGTGAGAACGACCCTAAGCCCTTTTGCATCGGGTGGCGCTATAGGTGGGACATCCAATACATTGAAGGTGTTCTGGGATTTATCTGATTCACCGGGCCGCAACGCAATGTAAGCACCTGAAAGTAACGTACCAAGTCCAGTGACACCCTCTCGACCAATACGGGGTTTCACCACCCAGAATGTCGCATCTTCCCTAAGCATTCGATCGGCACTTTTATCCATCCGCGCTTTAACAACGATAGCGGAGTAATCTTTGTTGAGCTGCACATCTGTGACCACGCCGACTTTCACATCACGTGCCCTGATTTCTGTTTTCCCTGCTTCAAGGCCATCAGCTGTTTGAACATGCAAAGTGATCAAGGTGCCTTGATTGCTTTCGTACTGATAAAACATCCAAATACCGACAGCCAGCGAGATCAAAGGCAGGATCCAAACAGCAGAGAATGAGCGTCCACTTTTTACCGTTGCAGTGACTTGTTCTTCATTACTCATAGGATCTTCGTCTCTTATATTTTTCATTATGTTAGTTCACCCGAAACTTCAGGATTGAACGAAGTTTCACGCAAACTGAGGGGGCCCCAGAACACTCTGGAGTCAAAAATCAACGCAGAAGACATGGTGAAAAATACGACCAGTGCGAAATAAAGCGCTGCAGGGCCGGGGCTGATGCTCATGAGTCCTTTGAGATTGACCAAAGCGGATAATATGGCAACCACAAAAACATCTATCATCGACCAGCGCCCTACCAACTCAGTAAAGCGGTAATATTTAAGCTTCTTTAAAGCATCTCTGTCGTCTGTAATGCCTTCTTTTGTCGCCTGAAGAAGCCAACCAATAATCAACATCTTGGTCATCGGCACAAACACACTGGCGATAAAGATGATGGCAGCAATCGGGTATGAGCCAAGATTCCAAAGCAATATAACGCCATCCATGATAGTTGATCGCTCTGTACTCCCGAGGCTAACGGTATACATCATGGGATAAAGGTTAGCGGGGATATAGAAAATCACTGCACTGATGAGAAAAGACCATGCCCAAGCAGTGTTCTTAGCTGGGTTGTAGGGACGAAGACGACTCTCACATCGCTGGCAGTGTTTGTGGTGGGGTTCATTGATTTGATGGCATACCCTACAGGCAACATGATTCCCAGATAGGTGTGTATCCCCGGGTTTTACCTCACCTGTTGAATAAGACGGGAATAGATTATCCCAAAGCCACTCTTTATCAATGGAACGGGAAAACACCACAACAAGCGCGCTGTAGGCACAGTAAGACCAGAAAGCAGAGCCCAGTTCAACATCGGCCAGCGCTGCAATCTTCACTAAACTGACAATGACACCAACCAAAAAAATATCAACTAACAACCAGATTTCGACCCGGAACACCATCCGGCTCAGTTGCTTTAACAAAGAGGGAGGGCTGATCACTGCCTGCCCTTTGGCCGATTTATTTGCAACGTGGAATAGATACATCACCAATATGATATAAAGCGCTGGAAGTACAATGATGGTCGTGAGCAAAACGGCAGCGAGTGCGTTGTTGTCAAAATGATGGAAAACCCTAACTGCATCCATCAATGAAATGCTGTTGCTGACACCTTTCGCGCTGAACGACATAAAAGGAAAAACACAACTAAGCAGCAACATGATGAGGCAAGTAATGCCATAGGCGTGCACTTTTGCCGCACTATTGATTACCTTTCTGATTAATGTATGCCCACACCTTGGACAACTCGCTTTACCACTCCCATTAAAAGGCGGAATCGCAGAAACCAATCCGCACTCATGACAAGCTATAAGCAAATGAGGTGTTTTCTGCATACCAAAGACTCTAGTTGCATATACAAATCAGTATACCTATTCCCCTGATCATTAACGTCTTATCCTTGAACCAGTTTTATATTTAGTATCTTCAGACGCCGCCGGTAGTCACACACATGGCATTTATTCATTCATTATTAGATATTCATTGCTCTAGCTAGCCGAAAAGCGCAGAATAACGCCCCTTTGTCCCAGTCTTCGGCACACTTGCCGACCAAGCCTGCTTTTGGGCATTCACTTACCGAGAAGTTAATTTATGGGTTTTACCGATCTAGGTCTTTCTGCGCCAATCCTCCGTGCTATTCAGGAAAAAGGTTATGATACTCCCTCTCCGATTCAGGATCAGGCAATCCCTGCTGTCCTGGAGGGAAAGGATGTCATGGCCGCTGCGCAGACAGGTACAGGTAAAACTGCGGGCTTCGTTCTACCGATCCTTGAGCGTTTGAGCGAAGGTTCACGTGCGCGTCCGAACCATATTCGTGCGCTGATCCTGACGCCAACCCGCGAGCTGGCAGCACAGATCCACGAAAACGCGGTGGTTTACAGCCGTCACCTGCGTCTTCGTTCCAGCGTGGTTTTCGGCGGCGTGAAGATTAACCCGCAAATGATGAACCTACGCAAAGGCACAGATATTCTGGTGGCAACGCCGGGTCGTCTGTTGGATCTTTACCAGCAAAACGCAGTGAAATTCTCACAGCTTGAAGTTCTGGTGTTGGACGAAGCCGACCGCATGCTGGATATGGGCTTCTTCCGCGACATCAAGAAGATCCTCGACCTATTGCCGAAGAACCGCCAGAACCTGCTGTTCTCTGCCACTTTCTCAGAGGAAATCCGCGACTTGGCAAAAGGTCTGGTGAACAACCCTGTCGAGATTTCAGTGACGCCAGCGAACTCAACAGCGCGCACTGTAGAGCAGTGGATTTACCCTGCGGACAAGAAAAAGAAACCGGCGATGCTGGCAAAGCTGATCAAAGACGGCGACTGGAAACAAGTATTGGTGTTTACCCGCACCAAACACGGCGCCAACAAGCTTTCCCACTTCCTGAACGATGAAGGCATCACCGCTGCTCCCATTCACGGTAATAAAAGCCAAGGTGCACGCACCAAAGCATTGGCTGATTTTAAATCTGGAGATGTTCGTGTGTTGGTTGCGACCGACATTGCTGCCCGTGGTATTGATATCCCTCAGCTCCCACAAGTGGTGAACTTTGAAATTCCACATGTGGCTGAAGACTATGTTCACCGCATTGGCCGTACGGGTCGTGCAGGTGAACCTGGCAAAGCGGTTTCTCTAGTATGTGCAGATGAAGCGGACGATCTGTTTGGCATCGAGCGTTTAATTCAACAGCTGCTGCGCCGCGAAGAACTGGAAGGCTTCAAGCCAACCAATGTAGTGCCGGAGAAAGCACTGGAAACACGCCCTATCAAACCAAAGAAACCGAAAAAGCCTAAGAAGCCAAAAGCACAAAATGGTGAAGCGAAAGCAGCACCAAAATCCGGCACAGCAAAAGCTAACGATGGTCAGCCAAGAACTGATAAAGCGTCTCAGAAGAAAAAACCGTTCAAGGGCAAGCCGCGTAACGGCGCACAGCAGGGAAAAAAGCCAGCGGGTAACAATACTGGCAATCGCACGAACAACGGTGAAGTTAAACCGCGCCGCGCTGGCAGTGTCAATCCAAACCAGCCAAATTCAAACAAGGCTAAGCCGAATAATCGCAAATCCAATGATGCGCGTCGCAGGCCAAGCGACGACGGTGTAAAAGTCAGTTGGAGCAACTACTAAATCCTCCTCATACAAGCCGACAACAGCAACGATGCTTTCGTATTTGGTGCGTCGCTGAGTTTTTAAATCCAACTCACACCTACACAAAATAGGGAGCCAAATGGCTCCCTATTCTTGCTTAACTTCTAATTGCTCACTCTCAGACAACGTCTCTCTCACTAACATCTTTTTCATCACTAATGCTTTCAGTTGCTTATCTAAGACATCTAGCTCCTGTTTTGCCTTTTCAACGTCACCATCACTGATCAGTTTTTCAGCAAAAGAAATACGGGCTACCAGCGGAGACAAACTAATCGCGTAGTTTTCCAGGCCTCTGGCCAATGCTTGAACCTGATCGGCGCGACCACTCTTGGCATACAAGCTGATATTTGCAGCACGGGTCCGAGCGGTTTCGAACTTCTCATTCATCGTATCAAATTCTGCAACCAATCCAGACTGCCATTGTTGAAGAGACTTGGCAACTTGTGCCGCTTCCGGTGTATCAGGGAAAAGGTATTGAAGACTATCTGCATACTCCATACCCGAAGCATAGTTATCGCCAATCTTCGATGCTGTCAGTATCGAGACTTTATCTGCGTAGCTTGGAAGCAACTTTGCCTGATATTCCTTTAATGCCTGAGAACCGTATTTCTCGCGGACGGACTGAGCTTCTTCCAAGGAAATCACCTTGGGCTCAACTCCAGCTGTGGTAAGGTCTGTGAGCGGCGTTTCAGCGCTGCCCTGCACTTCTAATAGTCCATATAGTAAAGCAGCACCAACAAACAGACCACCAATAAAAATCAGTGCGCTGATATTTTGTTTTTTCACTTCTGCCTCAACGGGAGGAGGCGCGATTGCAATCCCTTTGCTTTGACTCTCTAAACGATCGATATGCTCAAAAATACTAAATCCAAGCACGTCTAAATCATCAACTTTATGCCCACCGTTCTTAGAAAGGTTTCTATCGATAGCTTCTAGTGCGCGCTCGCAACGGTATAAATCGCGAAGTTGGCCAATGCTGGGGTGAATCGCGCGAACTTCTTCGCCAATGCGACCCAGCATCCAACGATAGAGCTCAGCGCGTTTTGCATGAGGCATGTTCTCATCCTCAGGTGCGCGCAATACAGCGACCTGAAGCTCTAGACCGTTGGCAAAACCGGATAGGCCCTGCGTTTTCATCGAAGCGACGGTGAAATAGATAGCAACAAGAAGATCCGCCCCTTCTTCCGTCGCCACTTTTTCGCAAAGCTCACGAACCTTTGTCCAGTCCGTCGAGCCAGCAAGCGGGTTAAAGCGTCGGTTTATCTCGCTGCGTATTTTCTGGTAGTCAGAAGAGTCCCGCAGTTTTGCGCTGTTTTCTGCCAGTTTTACGCCATCGATGTCCGTCAACATCCACTGCGACACTGTGTTTGTCCTTGTTTTTATATTCAAGCCGCCGAAGATCTATTGACAATAGGGTCTGTTGACCTTTGGTGGCTTGATTCTGTTGTCTTTAGTAAAGGGTTCGCGACAGGTTGAATCCTCTGAATATCGACGCCGTAAACGGATTGCTGTCTGCTTCAGAATGCAGACGGTACATCACGTTTCCACCATCAATATTAAAGCGGTAATCGACACTGGTTGAGCTTGACCCTACAACCTCGGCCTGTTCCAACAAACGGAAGAATGCCCAAGGTCCCCGAATACTGATCCCTCTTGGCGAAGCATTTGCCGCCACTGGGATCAGTGTGATTTTGCTTACCGCCGCGTCACGCAATGTGTTGGGCCATACCAACCCTACGTTTTTACGCGGCCCGTGACTGTATTCAACGTACTGGCCATCAATGTTGATGACGGAGCGCCGTTTGTTCGCGCTAAGCTCAATTGGCTCAAGCGTAAACTCAACATCCAAGATACCCTTACGATTGAAAAAGGCACTTTGAATGGCGCGGGCGCGGTCAATTTGGTTCAGCACATCCTGGCGGATGAGGGTTTTACCCTCTTCTTCTGATGTGAACTCTCCCGTATCCTCAAGGAACATGCGTAAGTTGCTTTCATAGAAGTTATTCAGAATACCGTTTGGTGCGAAGAAAGCCTCGAAGTCTTCCAGCGCCACATCTTTCGACGAGCGGACATTGAACGGATAACGGGAGGCGAGTTTACTTTGGAACGGATTAAATACATCTGCCGCCCAGCGTACTTCTAAATAACGAATCGCTTCCTGACGAATCACATACCAGCTCTCATCAGCCAGTTTCTTCAGCATGATGTCGTAAGGCTGTGGCATGCCAGACGCGATGCGCTGCAACACGTAAATTGGATCTGCGTTGTTCAATGAAAGACGCGCTTTGGTCGCGTCCAACGCGGCTTTACCCACATCAGGCGCATCGTTGATCGACTTCATGTAGGCAGTCAGTTGGGTAACTGCATCCATCACTTCATCAAGGTAAATAGGCTTACCCGGCTCTGTTTCAGATAAACCATTCAGTGAGGAGAATTGGTTGTCTACCATTGCCGCAACGCGATAGCGTGGAGACTTAAGCAATTCTTCTTTTGCTGCATCACCTTCAGGCAAGGCTGGGAACAAGTCTGTGTTATCCGTCACCTCTTCGAGCAAACGGTGCAGCGGCTGATTGTTACCCGTAATGCTTTCCAACACGAGTACTGCGTTATAGATATCCGGGAAAGATTTCACGTCGATATCGTTGGTCGCACGACGCCAGGTATCAGAATAATCCGCCACATACAAGCCGCGTATCTTATCTCTCAGCACGCGTTTGTCTTCGTCAGAGAAGTCTATCGATTCGACCTGGCCCAACACCCAGCTGTCAACGAGTGCCAGTTCAGAGACAGAATCCGATTCAGGAATGAAGTAAGTTTCGAAACCTTTCTTGGTCAGGATACGAGGAATATCAAGATTGTTTGCATCGGAAACGCGCTCGGTAAAGACCACATCAAACACGGGTCCGATAGAGGTCGCCAAGTTGATTGGCGAACCCAAAATCGCCGTTGATGCCTGCTTAAGGTTACGATAGACACGCTGCTCGATTGGCATGCGACTCAACTCGCGCTGGGCGTCATAAATGAGTCCATCATAGGGTGCTAAAACCCGCTCAGCATCCTCCTGACCTTCAACGCGATCACCCACCAGATCAGTGTGTTCCATCGCGTAGTCTAGATGCTGCATGAGGCGTTCTTGCGTTTCACGGTCACCCTCGTACTGCTCTTGCCATTTACTGGCAAAGTAATTCTGCACCATGCTTTGATAACGGCCATCGTCGTCCGTCATCATGCGGAAAACGCGCAGCGAACCCAGTTTGTTCTCGTCATCATTAGCACCGACTACATCTGCTGCCGCCACTTTCATCAATGCTGGTAGGTAACGGTTTTCAAGCAGACTGAGATAAGTACTCTCTACCTGAGGCCCAATCACATGACCTTGATACAAACCTAAGTCAGAAATGAATTTCGGTTTTTCACGGAAGAAACCAAATTCCAATGTGGCCTGACGAATCGTATCCAATGGCGCTAGAATATCGACGCCATTATCGATAATCGCCTCAGACGCATAGTTTGTTTCGTACTCATTGACCTTAGCCAGAACCGCATCTGCTTGTTTAACGTTTTTCAGGTAGTACTTGTGCCAGGAACCAATCAACAGTATTGACGCGATACCGCAGGCGACCGCTGACAACATGATCACCCGACGCTTGGTTTTAGCCACACGGAAGTTGTCCGACGCTAAACCCGCTTCGGGATATATCACCTTATTGAACAGGTTCTGAGTAAAGTAGGTTGTCGAGTTTGCAGCGTTCTGCGCGGTGTTCACCGCATGGGAAATGCCATAGCGACGGGAAGCAGAATCTATAAAGGCATTGGTTGGCACGCCCTGTTGATACACAGAGGTGAAATACACCCCACGCACCAATGCAGATGTAGAAAATTGATCACTTCCGAACGCATCTTGCAGAAACTGTTTTAACACATCATGCAGCCCTGCCATCTGGCGACTGAAGCTGTAGATTGCGGTACGGTCTTCACCATCAAAACACTGCATCAAGGCTGTTGGCAGCATCTTGTTAACGCGCTCGACAAACTGCCCGAAGTCTTTATCAAACTCATTTAACCAGCTATCAAGATCATCCACGGAATCCAGTGTAAAAGTGAATCCCATGACTTCTTCACGCTCAGCTTTGGAGTAGTTACGGAAGAAGGGTTCAAATCCGTGAAGCAGGTCGAGCTTCGTTAGCGATACATAAACAGGCAGACGGGTAGAAAGGGTTTCCATCAGCTCGCGAAGGCGAGCACGGATCAGGTTTGCATGTGCGAGACGCTCTGTTGTCGTTGCAGTTGCAAGCTTCGCCACATCCAGCGCAATCACCACACCATTCAAGGGGCGTCGGCTTCGGGTTTTCTCAAGCCACTTTATAAAGTGGATCCAGAGACGGCGCTCCATCTCCCCTTCACCATCACTGCTGGTTGCACGTTGGGTTAGCAACTCACCATCCGGGTCAATGAGGACCGAGTCATCACCAATCCACCAGTCGAAAGAAAACGGATTTTCACTTTTCTTGCCCGATGCCCGCATGACAGATGAGAAAACAAAGTTTTGACCTGAACGGTTGATTAGGCTGGTTTTACCCGCGTTTTCCGGCCCCAAAACTAAATACCATGGCAACGCATAGAGGTAGTTTCGCTTGTTCAGGCTTTTATGTAGTGCCGTCATGACCTGATTGAGTTCTGCTTCCTGACGCTCTTCATAACGTTGGATAGGGTCTTCCTGAAGCTGACGTTCACGAGCTTGATCTGCATGGTAACTTTTGAGTTTTCGCCACTGCAGAAAGCCCCAAGCTGCCAACCAGAATAGGGAGAAAATCACGCTGGTAATGAGGCGCGCTGTGATAGGTTCGAGCGGGTGGCTTTCGTCAATTTTAAGCCATGGACCTGCCCACCATATCGCGACATTGATCAAGACAAAAATGGTCACCAGCAATATAGGCAACGCCGATTTCATGGCGGGTAACATTTTCAGAAGAAGCGATTTTAACTTGCTGAACATTTCTTTCGATCCCTGCTTAAATTATGACTTCGCAATGTTTTCTAAACGTTGAATCAACGCGGGTTCCCAATCGGTGAGCGAGGTTTGATTAGCCTGCTCTAAAAGTTGGTGGTACTGCTGATCTGCCATGGCTGATAGCTTATGGCGCTTCATGACATCTGCTGAGAGCATGCGCCAGTAAAACTGGTCTCTTGGTTCTTTGGACGTCGATAAACCATCGTTGAGCATGGCCAACGCCACTGAAATTCCACCCTCATCTGCAAGAGTGAAAGCCTCCTTTCGCTTTCCATCCCAATCAGAAGTAGCAGCTGAACCCGTGCTTGTGGTGTCGCCTTCATCTAGCCAGCGGCGTGTTTCTGCTCCAACGTAAGGCATACCTCCTTTGAAGCTAAGTTCCGCAACCGCAGGTACGCGTTTCACAAAACTACGAACTTCCGAAGCAATGGTATCTGCCCACTCTGTATTTCCGAGCTTTAGCGCGATGCGATAGCTTAGGAAATGACCGTCAATCCAGTAAGGAGCTACCGTCAGACTTTGCTCTACCTTCCGCCAAAGCGCATGATCCGCACCTCGGCTAAGTTGGTCCTCATATTCTGAGATACGGTCTGCAGAAACTGGCATGAGTTGTGTTTCACCATTGGCTTCTGCATCCGGTGCAGAGGTGATAGAGAACCAGACCGCAAAGCGACGGAGGCGCAACGCCAATGCAATGCCGCCATCCAACTCGGAGACAAACTCAGCCACTTTAAGCAGTGTTTGCTTAATAGCGCGGTCAGAGCTGCCATCAATTTCAAGTTTTGGAGGAGGTGCAATGGTTGAAGACGATACGGTTTCAGAAGGTACCGATGAAGGTGCCTGCTGAACTTGTGGCTCAGGGTTTGCCAGTTTTCGTTTAAGCAAGGAAGCGATATCTGACACACCTTCTGTAGGCAGATCTTTCTCTTCCGCCGCAGCTTCGAGTTCCGTCAGTGCTTTTTCCGCTTCTTCTTTCTGATCCACATCGAACATGGAGAAATCGAGCTTCTCGGCCGCTTTCTCGGTTCGCTGAATAATCTGGGAGAAAAATTTACGGCGTGGTAATACACCACGAGGGCCCGGAGCGGGATAACAGGTTTCCCAATATGCAGCGATGAAATCGGCCAGAATGAATAATGAAAGTGTGAAACGCTCTGGTGAAGACTGATACTGCAAGCACTGGAGAAGATGAGTCAGCAACTTGAGATCTTTGGTTTGAGTCTCAATCAGCTTCATCGCGCTTTGTTCAGCTTCCCCCCACTGCACTTCTGCGTGAGAAAGGGAGCCGACTTTCATCATTTGGGTTTCGACAAAATCCAACAATGCATCGTCGAGCAAACGTTCGCCGACCGGATTTTCTCCGGCAATCGGTTTAGCGACTCTTTCTCGGTAGGTTTGCATATCCATGATTTGCTCCCCTACCAACGACATGTCTGGCGCATGGGTTTGATGCTCTCACGCAAGTCGGCAGTATCAAACGTCAGGTTACCGATCGCTCCCAAATCAGAGCGAAGTACCGCACGCTGACCAGACATCAAGACCTTCATCACATCGATAGCCGGAATACCACGACCAGCGCGCATGATGTTGCCTGTATCATCGCTCAACCAACGCTGAGTGACATTGTAACTTCCAGAAGCAATGACTTCTGCTTTGCCTTCTGACGTTGCATTCGGCAAAATCAGCTCAACCCGGCTGATGTTGTCAATGCAACTGAACATCAGGATTGGCATTTCATTTTTTTTCTGGTTTCTGTCAGGTAGCGCCGTCGCTGTCATCCAAATGCCTGATTTGGGTTCAGCCAGATTAGCATAGCTAAGCGTAAAGCCTGTTTCCTCTTCACTTTTCTCAGATTCGCTCTGTTTTGCGCGTTCCCAAGCCTCTGGTTTTTGCACGATGGTTGCTGCGTTGGAATGACCCGAAACTGGTGTTTTGAACACCTCATCAAAACAAGCCAATCGATCTAATCTTGCGGAAATCAATGTACATGCCGAAGCACTTTCAAACAGTGTCGTATTGTCCGTGTCACTTGCCGGGGCGTTGAAGCTGGAAAGCGTCAGCCCAGCCATCATTAGGCATAAAGAGATTGGTCCGTACGTCATATCAGTCAATCTCCATTTTCAGGCACTTATGGGCCAGAGTACGTTTCGGTAAACCAAGGCTTTCAGCCGCTTTTGAGCGGTCACCGCCATAACTGGATAAGCGATAGCGAATCACACTGCTTTCGAAATTCTGCACTGCCGCCTTGAGGTTATTAATGTCGTCAATATCCACACCGATATAACTCTCAGAATTCACATCGTCAGAATTCGCAGCGACTGGGCTGGTTTGCTGCAGTACACGACCGCTGAAGCTGGAAGGTGTAATTTCTTCTCCATTCGCTGTCAGCGCACAGGCGTATTCAATAAGATTTCTCAATTCACGCACATTCCCCGGGAAGTTATGCCGATTCAGTAAATCCAAAGCGGCATAGCGAATACCGGCGATGTGCACGCCTTCTTGTTTGTTGTATTCAGCAATGAAGTGTTTACAAAGCTCTGGGATGTCTTCTTTGCGGATATTTAGCTCCGGCATAAAAACCGGGAACTGATTCAGACGGTAGTAAAGGTCTCGGCGGAAACTACCCTCTTCAGCTTTTTGTTCCATCGCCACATGTGTCGCCGCAACTAATCTGAAATCTGCATTCACTTCGCTGGAAGCACCTACTGGACGGTAGGTGCGGGTTTCCAGCACACGCAGTAGTTTGGCTTGCAGTGCCAACGGCATGTCACCGATTTCATCAAGGAACAATGTTCCGCCTTGCGCATCAGCAATTAGCCCCTGTTTCGCTCGGTCAGCACCGGAGAATGCGCCTTTTGCATGACCAAACAACTCACTTTCCAGCAGATTTTCAGGAATCGCCGCACAGTTGATGGCGATAAACGGTCTTTCACTGCGGTCTGAAAGTTCATGTACTGCGCGGGCAACCAGTTCTTTACCCGTTCCCGTGTCACCACAAATCAGTACATTCAGCGAAGATTGCGCCACAGTGACAACCTTTTCGCGCATTTCTTGCATCAATCGGCTTCCGCCAATCAATACGTTTTTCAGCTCATAAGCTTGTTCGCGCTTCTGCTCATCGTTGCGAATACGCTTGATGGATGAACTGAGCGCTGAAATCTGGCGATGCTCCTCACCTAAATCCTGAATAATCTGACTTTGGTTAATGAAGATCTCGCAAATGCTTTGCCACTGAGGATCAGCCAACAAACTGCTCAGTTGATGAGAAGAACCTGTGATGGTCAGAATCGCTTTGGTTCTTCTCGCTCCCGGCGGAAGCGGCATCACCAGGACACTTTCACCGCGCTTGCGATGATTCATGAGCTCAACGAAAACCGTATTTTCCTGCCAGTAATTTAACTTGGTTGGATCCAGCAGCATGGCTGACGAGGATTGGAAAACATGCGCAAACGGATGGCCGAAGTCATCTACTTCCCACTCAAAATGCTGGTCATTGTCTTTTGCACATAGCTTTCTGCCTTGCTGGCAAGGAAGCATGACCCACACGTTGCTGATCTGCAGGTTTGATTTCAACGCATCAACAAAGGTGTCCGTGAGCGTTTGCTGATCACGGATACCGGAAAGTGTTGCTGCCAGTGAAAGCCAATCTGCCATCGCTTATTCCACCTCGCTGACAAACTCGCCGTCTTCTGCGGTGAGGTAAACGCGCTTAACAGGCTCTCTTGCTGCAAGCTTATTAAGCAAAGCCAACGATACTGGCGGTAGTAACTGACCTTCGATGATAGCTTCAAGCATACGGGCGCCATTTTCAGAACGCGTAGCACGGCGTTGAATTTCGCCCACCAGCGCATCATCAATTTCAGTTTCCGCGTCATAACGCTGGGCAAACACTTTCACCAAGCGACTTAGTTTGCCTTTGATAATGGCATTGAGCGTATCACCACTAAGTGGCAGATAAGGCACAATTTCCATACGCGCCAGTAGCGCAGGTTTGAAGAACGCTGCCAACTCTGGATACAGCATTTCTTCCAGCAGTTGTGGTTGCTCTGCATAATCGACGATAGTCTGGTAACCCAGATTTGAAGTGAGGAAAAACACTACATTCTGGCAATCAATCACACGGCCTTCGCCGTCCGCCAGTTCACCTTTATCAAACGCCTGATAGAACAGGTTCAACACTTCCGGGTGCGCCTTTTCTACTTCATCAAGCAGCACGATGGAGTAAGGCATTTTTCGGATAGCTTCCGTCAGGATACCGCCTTCGCCATAGCCTACATACCCCGGGGGCGAACCAATCAGTCGAGAAACGGTATGTTTCTCCTGATATTCAGACATATTGATGGTGGTCAGGAATTGTTTGCCGCCGTATAAAAGTTCGGCAAGCTGCACCACGGTTTCGGTTTTACCAACACCGCTTGGCCCAGCAAGTAGGAAAGCCCCTTTCGGACGGCCAGGTCGACGCAAGTCAGCACGCGCTGTCAGCAAGTGACGGTGAATCACTTCCAGCGCGACATCCTGTCCTTTGATTTCATTACCCAGCAGTTCTGGAAGGTGGGTAATGCGGCTCAGCTCATCGGTGTTCATCTGATCAACGGGAACACCCGTCCAATCACCAATCACTTCGGCGATTTGCTGCGCATCCACATGTGGGTGAACCAAACGTTCTGTATGCGGAATGGTTTCTAGCTCTGCATAAAGGCCACGTAACTCAGCACGGATGGCTTTACGGTCTTCCTCGCTCAGAGGCTCTTCATCTTCCGACGGCACTGCAAGAATTTGCTGACGCTTCTCAATCACATCAGCAATCAGATCTTTCTGTACACGCCATGCCTCACGCAAAGACGCTTGCTCTTCAAGGTCTTTTGCTTCATCAGCTTCGAGTGATGCAAGCAGCGCTTCGTCTACGTCATAACCTAGCTCTGCCTGACGGTTCAGCATGTCAATTTGGCGTTGACGCTGAATGGTGCGGGTTTCCAGCTCTGCCAAACGACGCGGTGGTGAGCTAAGATTAATCGCGATTCGTGCACAGGCGGTGTCGAGCACGTCGATAGCTTTGTCTGGCAATTGACGACCTGAGACGTAACGCTCGGAAAGCTCCGCCGCTGCTACCAGCGCGTCATCACTGATCAGCACTTGGTGAGATTTTTCGTAAACGCCATGCAGACCGCGCATGATATCGACAGCTTGTTCTACATTGGGCTCATCCAGCTTCACCAGTTGGAAACGGCGGCTCAGTGCCGGATCTTTTTCAAAATATTTTTTGTATTCTTTCCAGGTTGTCGCTGCTACTGTTCGCAACTCACCACGTGCCAGAGCGGGCTTTAAGAGGTTCGCCGCATCGCCGCCACCTTCCTGTGCACCTGCACCTATCATGGTGTGGGCTTCATCGATGAAAAGAATGATAGGAACCGGAGAGGTCTTTACTTCATCAATGATGGCTTTCAGGCGTTTTTCGAACTCACCCTTTACTGAAGCACCCGCCTGTAGCAAACCCAAGTCCAAGGACATCAGATCAATGCCTTTCAGCGAGTCCGGCACGTTGCCATCAACGATGCGCTGTGCGAGACCTTCTACAACGGCACTTTTACCGACACCAGCATCACCAACGACAATCGGGTTGTTTTTGCGGCGACGACACAGAATATCGATCATCAGATTAATTTCGTCATCACGGCAAAGCACAGGGTCTAGTTCACCTTGCTTGGCCATTGCCGAGAAGTTGGTACAGAATCTCGCCAGTGCGGTTTCAGCTTCAGCAGGTACCGCTTGTTTTCCTTTGGCAGAATCAGATTTGACTGCTGTTTCAGCGGAGTCTTCTGTCAGTCGCGCGAAGTGCTTCTTCATCGTTTCGCGATTGACGCTTTCAAGCTGTCGGATAAGATTCAGCGGCAAGTAACGATCTGGGCGGATTAGTGCCGCTAGGAAAATAACACCCGATCGGATTTCTGAATGACCCAGATCCGTCGAGCCCAGAAGCCACGCATCCTGAAGAAGCTCAACGAGCAACGGAGAAAAAGAAGGTGTGTTTTCAGGCACATTTTCGCGGCTCAAAGCATCGCCTGTCAGTTGACGAATGTGCGTATGGTCCACCTCCGCGCTTTTCAGCAACACGCGTACGTCGCACAGCGGGTTATCCAACAAAGTGAAAAGCAGATGCTCTACTGTCACTTCCGGATTTTGTCGCTCAATACTCAGTGCGCCCGCTTGCTCCAGCGCCAGTTTGGTCTGCTGGTTAAGTTTGCCAATTAACGTATGTAGTTCTATTCGGATCACGGGTTCACCTGTTACTGAAGAAGTTGATTAAGCTGTTCAAGCACGCTGGATGTTTTATTGCTGAGCGCGATTGAGTACCCCGTAAACACCACCGCAAGCAAAGTGATAAAGCCTGCGAAGATCGTCCACACCGGTACCTGCTTACTCAGGCGGTATTTGGTAGAAACCACGTTATTCGCGGCACTTGTCAGCGAGACTTGTTCGTTGTCATCCAGTTGACGCAGCAGTTGGTGAAGCTTGGTGATCACCTTTTCATATTCTTCGCGTCCTTTTTCCATCACCTTGTAACGCCCTTCAAACCCAAGCGTCAGGCAAAGAAAGATGAATTCCAGCAGCGATTTGTAGCGCTCTGGCTCGCTCTCCAAACGAGAGAGGATGGTGAAGACTTTCTCACCGCCCCAGGTTTCGTTGTGAAAGCGCGTCAACAAAGAATGCTCTGCCCACACACTGTCTGCGCCCCAAGGCGTACTCATAATGGCTTCATCCACGAAAGAACAAAGCACATAGCGATAAGCCAGAATTACCGCGTGGTCATAACCTTTTTCGGTCAGCTCCACTTCAATGGCCTTAACCTCCTCCACTGCCTGCTTGTAGATGGTTTCCACGTTGTGGCATTCGGAAAGTTTTCTCACTCGAAGGGCCATTCCCAGCAGGGGGGTCGCTGCATCAATCAGTGGGTTGATGTTGTCACCGCGCAGCTTAAACCAGTAATCCTGATCCGCGTCGATATTGGTCGCTTCGTCAAACAAAAGGTGGTCGTAATGGCGCTCTTTATCCGGCGCATCGATATACATTTCTGCCATGGCTTAGCTCCTTATTGCCCAGAATTGCAGGTCGAGATCCGGGAAGTTACCAGCGACGTGGAAGGCGAAACCGCTTGCATTGGCCAACATCGCCCAGGCAGCGCTGGTTTTATCCAGCTGGTAATAGGTGTATCCCGCGTGGTAAGGCAACTGACGTGGCGCAACCGGCAACGGAGAAACCGGAATACCTGGCAATTGCAGTGAGATGAGTTCGCGGATTTTTTCCACGGAAGCCACTTTGGTTTGCTGTACAAACAGCTTGCGAAGCTCTTCCATTGGCATGCGAGCGCGTACTGCCAGAATGAAGTCGGCATCGCGAACCAGCGAAGGATCCTGAAGCGGTGCCACCATAAGGCCGTACTTGCGTTGATGAAGTTGAATAGAGACTGCACGCGGCTCCAGCACAATGCTGAGAGACTGACGAAGTCTGGTCATCACCGGCTTGAATGAAGAAACCGGCATGTCGTGCTGATAACTACCAAATTCCGGTGCCATGCGGCTTTCATCGGTGAAGGTTGCCAGCTCACCACACATGGAAGATAAAGCTTCATACAACCTTTCTGGGTGGAGGCTACGCAGTCGTGAAAGATGTTGAAGTTGTGGCTGCATGCGGTTCAAAGATTGAAGCAACATAAAGTCGGAAACATCCGCCACACCACCCTGGCTTGGCGCGCCAATACGTTGGGAAATGTTCTTCGCACGTTCACGCATCAGTCCTGCCATTTCGCCAATAAAACGATGAAGCACGGACACTGCACCAACGTTCAAGTGGCAAGGTACGAAGCTGTCATCAAGCAACACGCTGCCGTCAGGACGCTTTTCCAGAATGCGGGCAATCGCGATGGAGGCGTATGCACTTCGGTCTTCTTTTTCCAGCATCAAACGCAGGCAAACCGGACTCACATCAATCGGTGCCATGTCGCCTTGGAAGGTATGAATATCACGTACTTCCTGACTGACAGAGGTGTATCGACCTGAACCTGCGCCTTCCGGCCAGGTCACTTCGGTGATCGAATCACTGCGAAGTGGAATGGCAAGATAGACAATCTGATTCGCCAGTGAACTATCGACCACTTCCAGCGCTTCTGGTTGCATGTCCTCCTGAGGAATGCGGAAGACAGTTCCATCAGGCATCACGCCCGATGCGCTATCGAGCGCAATACGGCCAAAGCTCAGATACTCCGCGTTCAGCGTCATTTCAGTCAGGCCATAGAGATAGCGGCTGACAGAGCCTACGCGCTCATCCAGCTGATATTCCAAATTACGCTGCTGCTGTTGAAAATGCTGCGGCTTAACAAAAAGCCCTTCGTTCCAGACAACCCGGTTTCTCGCTGACATCTTTACTCCACTTTATCCAGAACGACTTCGGTGCCATCGAAGTACATAAGCAGGTGGTAAACCCGACCAACCGGCAGGACCTTAACGACTTTCTTCCAATCACTGACATCTGGGTCAGAGAAGCGCGCCATCACGGAGATATAGCGCGTACTTTCATCAATCTGGAAATGGTCGATAAATTTGAATTGCCCCGGAATCAAAGAGAAATCTCGGTGGTCGACATAATTACTTTTCAGCGCGCCTTCAGCATCGCCTGCCAGTTGGTCAAAGCCGGACGCCAGAAACATGGAGTCGTCTTCCAGTTCAAAGACCTGCACTTCAATCGGTGTCGCATCGCCACTGATGTTGGGATTGACCTTTTGTGTCGCTACCAAACTGAACGTCACCGTTGTCGGTTGATCTTTTGGCAGTGCGTCATCACTGCTCGAACAACCGAAAAGCGTGAATAGCAGAAAGCAACCTAGCAGACGTTTCATCGCCTTATACCTCCAGTTGTTTCTCACGAATCTTTCGGTCGTAAGCCTGATCAAAGATTTCCCAGAACAACTTTTCGAAGCCACGCTGACGGTCTGAGGTCAATTCCTTGTAGTAGCTTTTGTACATGTTCCATGCCCAGGCATCTGCGGACTCTGGTGACACTTCACCAGGACGGCGATAGGCGCTGAATCGACGCATCAGCACTTCTGGCGAGAATGCGCGGAGAATTTGGCCTAGTGCTTCCACGGTGGCGCTTTGCACCGCTTCATTGTGGTGTTGGATGTTAGTCAGGCTTTCGCTAATCGCAGAAGGGGCAGACAAGTGGACCATACTACGGTCACGATCGAACATGGTTTCAACTGTTTCTTCATAGGGCAGACCAAGACGAAGCGGGTTATCTTCAATCGGTTGAAGGTTCTTGTTCATCATGCCAAAACGGCTTTCTTCAACCTGCTGATGCAGCGCCAAAAGGCCACGGATGGCAGATTGCAGTGAAGCGCCCATCTCTTCTGACAGTGCCTGCATTTCAGCCATGTTGCTGCTATTACCCGCTTGAACACCAAGGCCACGGAAAATAGGGCCTGTTACCAAGTGATTGCCATCTTCCGCAGGTGTCTCACTCCCATATTCGCCCGATGCATAACCACTGAATCCGTTTTCGCCATAAGCGTTTTCTGACTTGTCAGCATTTGCGTAGTCACGCCCAACTTCTTGTTCCAGGCGTTCAAGGGTTTTGTCATCCATCAGGGCATCCTCATAGGGTAAAGTCCGTTTCAGCGTGATCGCTGAACTCATTTCGTATTCGCTGTCTGCATGCACGGTTTTCTCCGCGCCGTGCCATTCGGTGTCTTTGGCGAGCAGATAGCTTTCTTTCAACTGCTCGGCAGACATTTCCTGGTGCTCGGTCAATGGGTCGTCACCAGATGATGTTTGGGGAGTGGCTGCTTCTAACGCAGCTAGGGGATCATCAATGACAGCATCATCAGGGTTTTCCACGTCAGTTTCATCACTCTGAGCACCAATCTGCGTTGCGTCTTTTTCTGTCAGGAAGACATTTTCCAAGCCATGTTGATTGCCTGAACTGTCAGATCCTAAAGCGCTCAAGTGAATGCGAATTTGGTAAGGGCCAATCAGCACCATGTCGTTGTCTTTGAGGCGCGCTGACTTTCCTGCTCCAACAGGAATCGTTGCACCATTCATGTAGCTCGCGCCGCGAACATCAAGCAGACAAAGTTCGCCATCTATCTCGACAATTTCTGCGTGATGTGGGAACACCCGTCCTTCGCGATCAATCAGGTTCCACTCATCTGCACCACTCGAACCAATCGAGCCTCCCTCATTGGTAAACACATGAGTGGCGGACAAGCCAGCCTCTAAGTGCTGGGTGTTTGTCACAGTAAGTGTTGCCTGCTGCAACTGAGATTCCTGTTCTATCTTCGGATAGTGTTGAGACATATTTCCCTCTACTGCCTAGCCTGAATGCGCACCATACGCGGCCTATCTAGTTCACCGGTGAAAGATGACCACCCGAGCGATACTGGATTCTTCGCTGAAAGGCGCATCGGCGGTGCCTGGTCAGGCTTCAAGCCAAGTTCCAAATCGAAAGCCATTTGCTCACGCAGCACGAACTCCACTAACGTAAGCAAAGGCATATACTCCTTGCCGGAAGGGAGAAAATCGAGAAAACGCGCTTGTGTAAGTCCGTTAATACAGATGACAAACTTGCCGCTTCGATCGCCGACTTTGTCACCGATTACCGTGTCCATACCCAAAGCCGCGTTGGCCATTCCCAGACTCATTTTCTGTTCCTCAGGAATTTTGACGTGGCGTAATTCCCACTGACGGATGGTGACGTCTTCCAAGTCAAAACAATGCGAGATTATGCCTGAGACCACCTGGGGGGAACGGCTGCGCCCGGCCAATGTGCCAGCGTAAGACAACATCTTGCACCAGTTAATTGGGGTATCGCCGCGAAGGTCGCTGTCTGCCAGCCCTACCAGAGCGAAAAGCTGGGCAGAAAAGGCATCTGACGCATCTTCGCGGAAGCGGATGTAGTAGCGATATTTGCGCCAGATTTGGTAAACCAGCGTGATAATTCTGTGATTAAAGAAGTCCAGAAACGGTTTCCTGAGGCCCGTTTCTTCGTTTTCCGTCAGGATTTCTTCGAGGAAAAAACCCGGCAGTGGTGACTGCGCGCCGCTCATCCCAAGGAATGTGGTTTCAAGGCGATATCGATTACCGTCTACTTCTTCCAGAGCGGTAACATCACTCGCGGCAAAACCAAGACCTGGATGGTTGCCAAATAGCAACTTGCTGGAGGTCGATTTTTCACTTTCCGGATCCAAGTCATTGAGGTGGTGCATAAGCTCCACCAATTGATAGAAGTTGTAGGCTCTGACATTTTTAGGCAGGCCCGATCCCTTGTTATCGCCCCCACCCTTTTCATGAAAGTCAGGGGCAACAGTTTCCTCTATATCAGAGGTTGCTGTCCGTTCTGAATGCCCCATGTATACCTTTCCTTATTATCAGCATTAATGACCACCAACTCGTGGAAGGAGTTGATGCTGGCGTAAAGTGAAAAAAATCGGCTTAACACAGTGCCGAAAATATATAGCTCGCCCTCAGAGCCAAACGCACTCTGAGTTAAGGTTATTTCTGAACGCAACCCACGCACCGGCAAACCGCGAATAAGTTTTTCAATCGGCTTTGACTGAATATCAACAATACCGTCCAGACGCTGGCGCGACACACGCTCTGCCTGACGGTCAACCAAGGCGCGGAAGTCATACGCTCGCAAGACTGAAGTGAGGGCGTCCTTGGAAAGTAACGAGAGGTAGTTGAGCGACAGATTTGAAATCAGTGTCCAGAGCAGGGTTCCATCAAGCATCGGACGCATTGGCGCAGTCGGTTCAGTCAGGTTGCTGAACTTTGCATATGCAGGAGACGAATCCGTCGGGATACTAATATCACCCTTTCCTAGCTCCAGTGGCAATTGTCGGTTTGTACACGTCAGAGCCAGCGAAATCGCTTCACTGAAGTCCACGCATTCTGTTTCATCGCTCCGGACAAAAGATATATGGTGGTCAAAGCCATCGGTATGAACACTGTCTTTGACCCGAACACGGTAGTAGAGCGCTTTTCTATCTCGTGCACGTTCGATTTCATGCTGAAAACTTTCAAATGGCGTATAGGTACGAACTTGACCGCGAATGCGTCCAACATTGTTTTCCTGCCAACCCTGAACCAAATCCACACTGAATATTTCGTAGTGCGAGGCATAACGGCTGGAAGGTGTAATCTTGTATTCAGTGCTTTTCCCGTTGAGATCAATCGGATCTGCATCGTGAGAAAAGAGGTTGATGATTGGCGTGCAGTAAAGCTCAAAGCTCTCCTCTTTCACACGGACATCTGGCGGAAGCGTTTTAGAAAAGCTGAATCGTAGTGAGATTTTCCCCTGTGCTTCCTCAGGAACAGACTTGCCAATATCCGGCACATCGAAAAATAGATAGGCTTCAGGAAATGAGAGATATTCCTGCAAAATACGGTAGCCTTCATAGACATTTTTCGGGTACGGCAAAATGGCATCATCACTGTCAAAGCCGACAGCTCTGAAGCTGTTTTTAGGTAAGGTGACAACTTTATCGCCAGCAACCACTTCTACTTTATCGAGATAATGGCTGAGCCAAAGATAAAGCATTTCCGCACTGTAGGTTTCCCCTCCGAGGAAAAAACGCAGTGAGTCCAAACCCAACTGTCCCGCCATTTGATCGCCTAGTATCGTCAACTCAACATCTACCAGTGACGCATCTCTGGTGTTGATGGTAGAGACCTTGTCACGGCGTAATGGATATATGTCGACTTTGCGGCAGGTTCTGAAGTGACAGACAGTGCCAAACACGGGATTAGCATCAAGTTGTGTGCCTTTCTCAATTTGTTGGGCGTAAGTCAACGCTTTTTCGTCTGGGGAGAACTGCACAATGCTGATGCTAGGGACCGGACGAAGATAGTTCGGCCACAGCATATTGATAATCGAGTGTGTCAGCTCAGGAAATTCATCTTCAACTTTTTCACGTAATCTTCCCGTGAGAAACGCGAAACCCTCAAGCAAACGCTCGACATCTGGGTCGGTGTTTCTGCTGTTCAGAAAGCGGGCAAGCTGAGGGTAAACTTCTGTAAACTCCACGCCCTGCTCGCGCAAAAACGCCAGCTCATCCCTGAAAAATCGATTCCGTGACACTTAGACTACTCTGTACTTACGGTTGCTATCCAACAGAAGGTCCATCTGCACATTCTTATGCAAGGCTCCTGCATTGATTGATGCAGTGATTTGAAACCTTAGGTTCAGCGGTGATCCGTTATCCGGTAGTACGTGGATATCCATCTTCTTTATCCGTGGCTCATAGGTTTCAATGCATCGTCGAATGGCTCGGCGTATCTGCAAAGCCAGGTCATGGGAACTCAGGGACGCGTCATTGAAATCAATCAGACCAAGTTCTGGCGCGCTCAGGGACTCGCCCATACGTGCGTTCAGAAGATTGGTGACATTTCTCTTTAACGACTGCAGAACCTCATCGGAATCTGGACCCTGAGTCACCGACCGCTTTGGTGCGTCAGCTTCTAACCTTTGAAAGAAGCTGACGCCATACGCGGAGTCCTCTGCGTCTGGTAAAGCCATGAATTACTGATCCAGGCGACCTACCAGTGACAGTTCGAAGTTCGCACCCATGTACTTGAAGTGAGGGCGAACAGCCAGAGAAACCTGGTACCAACCCGGATCGCCTTCCACATCCATGACTTCCACTTTCGCTGCACGAAGTGGACGACGGCTGCGAACTTCTGCCGGCGGGTTTTCCTGATCTGCCACATACTGACGAACCCAGGTGTTCAGCTCGCGTTCTAGATCCTGACGCTCTTTCCAAGAGCCGATCTGTTCGCGTTGCAGCACCTTGATGTAGTGCGCTAAACGGTTGATGATCATCATGTATGGCAGCTGAGTACCCAGCTTGTAGTTGGTCTCTGCTTCTTTGCCTTCTTTGGTGTTCGGGAACACTTTAGGCTTCTGGATAGAGTTTGCAGAGAAGAACGCGGCGTTATCACTGCCTTTGCGCATCGTCAGTGAGATGAAGCCTTCCTCGGCTAACTCAAACTCTTTGCGGTCAGTGATAAGCACTTCGGTAGGAATTTTTGCCTGAAGCGCCCCCAGAGATTCAAACAGGTGAACAGGCAGATCTTCCACTGCACCGCCACTTTGCGGACCAATGATATTTGGACACCAACGGTATTTCGCGAAGCTGTCAGTCAGACGTGAAGCCAGTGCGAACGCAGTATTACCCCATAGGTAACTTTCGTGTGAATCCGATACGTTTTCGCGGTAGTTGAAAGACGTAACTGGATTTTCAACCGGATCGTAAGGAACACGCAACAGGAAGCGTGGTGCAGTTAAGCCCAGGTAGCGAGCATCTTCTGATTCACGTAGTGAACGCCACTTGGTATAACGGGGGCTTTCGAACGTTGCGGAGAGATCTTTTAGGTTTGGCAGTTCTTCGAAAGAGTCGATACCGAAGAATTCAGGTGCCACTGAAGAGATGAATGGCGCATGCGCCATTGCACCTACTGAGCCAACATACTGAAGCAATTTCATGTCTGGCGTACTTGGTGTGAATGCATAGTTGCCGACAAGTGCGCCTACTGGTTCACCACCAAACTGGCCGTAACCTGCTGAGTAGACATGCTTGTAGAGACCAGATTGCGTTGTCTCAGGCGCAAATTCGAAGTCGTCCAGCAGCTCTTGCTTCGTTGCATGTAGCACTTCAATTTTGATGTTTTCACGAAAATCAGTGCGGTCAACCAGCAACTTCAGGCCACGCCATGAAGATTCCATTTGCTGAACAGGCTCGCAGTGGAGGATCTCATCCATTTGAGCGCTGATTTTCTTATCCAGTTCAACCAACATCTGGTCTACCAGCGCTTTGTTAACTGGTTCTTCCTGCTGATCAGAGCCAATAAGGTTTTCAATGAATGCAGCTACACCTTTTTTGGCGACATCATAGCCTTCTTCGCTAGGTGCCATACGGGTTTGAGCCATGATGTCGTCGAGCAGACTGCCAGATTCATAGGCAGAACTCTCAAGCGTTTTCTCTTGTACGGACATTAACAAAATCCTTTTCTCTTCTGCGTTGATTACTGTTCGTCGGCCGGTTGCTCTTCAGCACCTACCAACTCCAGTTCAGCGAGTAATTTCTCGCGGGAATCTTCAGATGCCAGCAGCTCTTGAAGACGGGCTCGGAAAGCAGGGATATTCCCTAACGGGCCTTTGAGGGCAACCAGTGCTTCACGAAGCTCAACAAGCTTCTTCAGCTCTGGGACCTGGTTTGCTACTGAATCTGGAGAGAAATCCGCCAAAGACTTGAATGACAATTCAACAGGAAGATCTTGACCTTCCTCCTCTGTCATTACATTTGGCACTGAAGTAGTCACGGAAAGATTGCTCTCTCGCATGACTGAGGTGAAGTTGTTTTTATCGACAGAAACGGCTTCGCGTTCTTCGATTGAGGTGTCTTCTGGGTGACCTTTGAAGTCGCCCAAAACGACCATTTTCAGCGGGAGTTCAATCTCCGCTTGAGCATCGCCGGTTGCTGGAACGTATTTAATATTAATACGTTCTTTTGGAGCAACACTTCCCTCTTTCGCCATTTTACGCTCTCCTTTCGCTATAGAGACTTTACGGATTAAACATGGTGAAGCATCGATTTCATGCCGCACAAAAGTGCTATTCTATTTCAAGAAAAACACTAACAAGCGGACAAACTCTTCTGAAAAGCCAAAACAGAAGAAATAACAGAAGAAATCAAGAAAAATCACATCCACGCCGAATTTCCATCATCAAGAAACGGCTAAGTTAGACATTACTAATTAGTCTAGATTTACAGCAAAAAGAACTTTGGAGGGAAAAAGAAGAGAACAAGTAAAGCTTGATGAAATGCAAAAATAGATCTGCCATAAATGCATGAGGCAGAATGCATAACACCCAACTATGATTCACTTGTTAAGCTTGTACCACCTTAGAACCTTGCCAACCAACGCTATGTTTTTATTAGTATTTTTAGAGTTCCATCGAGAGGTTATCTCACCTCCCAATCACAGAACCGTATCAATTTTTCACTAAAGCACCCATATAATTGCTTCTCAATGAGGAGACTATATAAGCGACAAAATTTTATACTTATGATTATTCATTAGTACGAGCATAAACAAGGTATAAATTACTAATTTACAGCCATGAAATAATAAAACTAGACATTGGTCGCGATTTCTCATTTATAAGACAATCAACTCAATGGGGGGCATTAGAAAGGTATTAGATGTGAGGCTAGTGCAAAACACCCACTTCATTAAATCCTGGAAAATGGACACAGGTTTAATTACAAATTCATTTATAGCGTAGGATGTTTATAATTTAAATTGCTATTAGGCAAAGCTACTCGACTGGTCGAGAAGCTAGCCGACATTCCCCCATCTAACACCAATAACAGCATCGTTAAAATCAACATCATATCCAGTTGTGACAAGGGTTTTGCCGTTTGTTTACATATTGGTCTAATCTCCTCAGATAATTCATCGGCTGGTTGGAAATCTGGGTTTGCCATAGGCCGTTAGCTCATTCCCGTGACACGCTAACGGGATACCATCCACGGTCTCGTTAATTGAGGCATATGTTAGAGGACAAGGATGGGGTCATCGTGAACTGTTCAGATATTATCCCTTTGCACAATGTAACCGATTACACCACTCCGTCCGCGACAGAATTAAATCTCATGTGATGAGTGCAAATTGCAGACCAAAATTACTATTCAAAGCATTCAAGAAGTTAGACACTACCCCTTACCAGCTCGGGCAATTTATTGCCTGAATCATGGGTAAGTATTTGCCAAGCTGGTCATTTTTTGCCCTCAACTTGATGTCTAATTCTGCTAACGACAGGGAATCCTAACTCATACTTAAGTATGGCAGAAGTGCTAGCATTCTAGGCGTGCATATTTTGCGTCGTAAAATTAGATGACGCCTAACATGTCATACCTGAACATTGGGTATGTAGTTCAGGAGTTAAAAGTGACTCAGAAGTTAAAAGCAACACCTAAACCATAAGCAGTATCATCAAAATTGTAGTTAGAGATAGTCAGTCCATACCCGGTTTCAGCCTTCATATAACCTCTCAAACCTTGGTAGATTGGAAAGTTCCAGCTAATTCCGTAGTACAGATAATCTAAATCATCGGCAAACAGGTTACTGATGGTCAACTTAATGTCTTGTGAATCTGCTGGTTGCCATATAACTTCCAGTCGCCCGTAACCTAGATAATCAGAAATATCGGGATTGTAAGCCACATCTCCGACCCTGAGCCAGGGCTTAAAGCTGACATAGCCCCAATCCCAATAACGTCGAGCATCGATATAGACGCGGTTCCAGCTCACCTCATTGTCACCGCCTGCACCGTTAGACTCATGCTCTGCACCAATATCAACTTGCCAACTTTCCAAATTAAGCCGATAGAAGAGTTCAGGGTTATAGGCACTATCTCTAAAGTACGCAGAAGTGTCGTATGCCTCCCAGTTTGAGCGCTGCGTATACGCAAGGTAGAGCCCATCTTCTCGTACTTCAAGCAACCGATATTTAACACTGAACTGGAACTGTACAAAGGTGTCTTTCGCTTCTGTGTCATTTGGGTTTAATGGTTCAAACCGCTCTTGATTAACGTGACGTTCCTTATAAAAAGGGAGTAAATAGTTATCTTTATGGGCAGACAGCCCTTCGGCCGCAGTAGCAAGTAAGGGAATAAGCATCATGCCACAGCCCGTTACAAGGCCTAATGTCAAAGAAAAAGATCTCATCAATACTCCCTGATGCATATTTCACTCAATATGCTTAATTAACTAATTCAGGAGTATAGACACGGTTCAATAGTGATAGGTCACCAAATGAAGGTATGAATCAGCAATGACTCAGTCGACACAATCAAGAAAATAATGCAAGCGTCATTTTTAGGGGGTACATAACAAAAAAGCCTGGCACGCAAAGCAATGCCAAGCTCTTAAAATCATTCTCACTATTTAAATCAATAGGTCCTTTACCACATTACCTCTTAAGTCAGGAGAATTTGGATAAAGAGACTTAAGCTCACCATGATCCATCACCCAACAGGCGTGGGCGATTTGCTCTATTAATGAGAGATTCTGCTCTGCCACAATGAAGCTTCTTCCTTGTTTGGCTTGTTCGAGAATAACCTCTCCCATTCGCTCGATATTTTCGGGCTGTACCCCCTCTGTTGGCTCATCCAGTAATGTCATCAATCCATCTTCGACAACAGCTCGGCAAAAAGAGACCAACTTCCTCTCGCCACCCGACAATTTTCCAGCCTGTACGTCATAGCGCTTTTCTATGATTGGAAAGGCCTCAAGAAGGCGCTCTACGAGTGGGCTTTTACCCCATTTTCCTGTCAAAGAAAGGTTATCCCGAACAGTCAATCCACCAAATACCGACTGTTCTTGCAATCCGTGGCTAATTTGCTTTTGCTGTCGCTCAAAGGCACTCAAGCTCGACACATCGTTTTCATTCAGAGATATTTGGCCAGTAACAGGGGGCAAAGAGCCAGATAACAGCTTCATCAGAGTCGTTTTCCCTACGCCATTACGACCAGCAAGGCACACAACCTCTCCTTTCCCAATTGAAAAGTTCACATCCCTGACGATCGTGATATCTCCATATCCGCCAGAAAGACCTTTCACACTCAGAATTTCCTCTGACATTACTTGGTTCCTCCTGTGTATATCGCTCGTACGTCTTCGTTCTCGCGAACATAGTCAAAGCTGCCAAAACACAACATAGAACCTTGATTCATCACCAGCACTTCGTCAGCCAATTTCTCCACCACTTGCATGTCATGCTCGATAATCACGCAGGGTTTTCTCTCTCTGGCGATGTAATTTTTGATGATGTCGATGAGTTTTTTTGTCTCGACAGGTGAGAGTCCCGCACAGGGTTCATCGAGCAATAGCAAGTCAGGTTCAGCAAGACAGGTCATCGTAAAGTCCAGCATTTGACGTTGCCCTACCGATAGCGATCCGGCCAAGACTTCACCTTCTTCAAGAAATGGCATCGCTTCGTAAAGCGCGTTTAAAGATGCCGAACGTTTTCCGTATTTTGCAACTCGGAACAAAGACTTCTTATTCGAGCGACTCGCCCATATCGCCAAATGGATATTTTCTTCAACACTTAACGATGGGAACACACAGGGAATTTGTAATTTCCGGCCTATACCCTGACGTGCAGCATCATAGGGTTTTCGGGGCTGAAAATGCTTACCATTCCACAAGAGATTTCCGGAAGAAAGAGGAAGCGCACCTGTCATAGTGTTGAATGCCGATGTTTTCCCAGCACCATTGGGACCAATTAAGCACTGAATACCTTTTCCGCCTAAACGCATATCCAATGAACTGAGGATATTCACCGGTCCGATAGACACTGAAACATCGTTAATGGCTAGCGTCACCCGTTTTTCTGACGAGCCAGAAACCGCTTCTTCTAACTTGTCATCCTCAATACGCGTTTTCGTCGCAGGCAACCAACCTAGCAAACCCTTGGGTAAAAAGAGCACCACAACAATGAAAATAGACGCAACTATCACTTCCCAGTAAGGGAACGACGCTTTCAACTCACTGGACACCATTCCCATCACCAAAGCACCAGCAATAGGACCAACTAGCGTAAAACGTCCTCCCACTGCAGCCCAAATAACAAACTCCGCCGAGAGGAAAAAGCCCAGTGCCTGTGGCGTAACGATGCCCTGATGGACACTATAAAACGCGCCCGCCAACCCAGAAACCGCAGCGCTTATGGCAAAGACAATACTTTTCAGTTGGTCACTTTTGTAACCCAGCAGGTCAACACGCTGTTCATTATCACGGATGGCATTAAGCAAAAGTCCGAATGGCGTGTTTTCTAAATACTGAAGGGACAAAAGCACAACTGCCACTGCACCCGCAATCACCCAATAAAGGTTTTCGTAACGGTCTGTTCCTGGAATGTCGTTAATGCCATTAAGGCCGTTAAACCCGCCTGTGACACCATCAAAAACCAATGCTAATTGTGTTGCCAACATGGCAACTGCCAGTGTGATCAAAGAAAAATAGGGGCCGGAACTCGAAGTACGCGAGAACACCAGTTTTCCCAACGCGAAAGCTAACAACGCAGGTACCAGAAGTGCCAAAAACAGTCCTTCTACGACACTGAACACCGATGCCTGTTCAACATTCACATAACCATAAAGATACGCGCCCAATCCAAAGAATGCGGCTTGGCCAAGCGGTAAGAAACCTGCCTGCCCCCAACAAGACGCAACGCTCAGTGCTGCGAGTCCGAAGATTAAATAGAGACCAACCTCATACGCAGTGTAGCTATCGATAAATAGTGGCAGTGCGAAGATAAACGCCAGTGCGTAAAAATTAACGTTGCGAAATGATGCCATTGGGTTTCCACCATAAAAAGAAAATCGACAGCAGAAGCACACCTGTATAGCCGACGACCTTGTCGAACAGGTTGGAGAGGGACTGATCTAAGCCGCCAATCATGCCGCTTCCCAGAATCAGGCCTTCAACGCTGCCGAGGCCGCCAATCACAAGGGCGAAAAATGAGGAGAGCAAGTAATCCAGCCCCATGTAGGGGTCGACCCTCACCAGAGGTGCAATCAATGCACCGGCGAGCCCTGCCGTACTGACACCGAAAACAAAGGTGTAAAAAGCAACGCGCTCAGTATTAATTCCTACAGCCTGAGCTAGTGCAGGATTGTCTACCATAGCGCGGATTTTCAGGCTGGAAGGGCTTTTTCTGAACCATAGGTAGATGCCTGTCATCAAGGCGGCAATCAACACCACCAAGAGCAATCGATAAACTGGGTAATCAACACCAACAACATCGACGGTGCCTGGCAAGTATTGAGGAACATTTTGGTACTCCCTACCAAAAAGAGCCTCAATCCCTTTTCGGATCAGCATGGCAACACCCCAAGTTGCCAACAAGGTGTCAAACGGCCGCTGATAAAGGTGCCTGATGAGGCCCTTTTCCATGAGTGCACCGACTAAAGCACTCACAATGACAGCCAAAAAAAGGCCCGCAGGCCAAGGCAGTGACCATTGACTTGCGAGCAGCGCGCTATAAGCGCCAAGCATGACAAACTCACCATGCGCCATGTTCATCACACCTAGTAGTCCGAACACAGCGGCAAGGCCTGTTGCAACTAACGCCAACACTGAGAGGCTGTAGATGACGTTCAAAATATACAAGGTCAACACATCCATGTGCGTCACACTCTCCTTTAACTGCAGGTACTGCCGCTAGGCACGTTTTCAAAGGTTTCAACAACGCGGAATCTGCCGTCTACGGCTTCCGCAAGATAGATATCTTTATCAACATGCCCCCTCGTCAACGTCATGTTCCCGCGAGGAGAAGAAAATGACGCGCCCTCAGAAGCGCTGGCAATTTTTTCAGCCGCTACGCCTTTTGCTTCGTTTGCCAAGGCTTTGAAGAGATAGACACCGTCATAGCAGGACTCACCTAATGCATTAAGTGCTGGTGCATCACTGCCAAACTTTTCGTAGTAGCGTTCAGCAAATGCGGCGGCTTTTGCCGAGTTAATGTTCTGAAAATAACCTGATGAAGAGTAAAGTCTTGCAGCATTTTCTGCCCCAATACCTGCTAGGGTATTTTCTTCTATTAAGGTGCCCAATCGCAGGGCTTGCTTGTCCAAACCGAAGTTTGCAAATGCGCGGTTAAAGCTCACAGATGCACCGCCAACCAAAGTGATCAGTACTGCATCAGCGCCACTGGCTTTGATTTTTGCCAAGCTGGAGTCGAAGTTATCGGCTGAAAATGGCAGATATTCCTCACCGACTACCTCACCACCTGCTGCTTTAATGTATTCTTTCGCCGCAGCATTCGAGTCACGTGGCCAGTTGTAATCATTACCAATCAAATACCATTTACTGACCTTGTTGTTTTTTGCTAACCAAGGAATGACCGGTGCCAATTGCTGCGCAGGGGTCTCACCGAGTACATAAGTTCCCTCTGCGCACTCACCACCTTCATAGATTGGCGTATAGATGTAAGGCACCTCGCCTTTGAACAAGTTGGTGAGTGCACCTCGCACAGCACTGTCATGCATGCCAATAAACGCATCCACTTTTTCGCCTTTGTACAGGCGCACCGCATTTTTCAGCGCATCGGAAGGAGAACCGCCAGCATCGGCATAAAACACTTCAACCTGCTTGCCTAAAATGCCACCCGACTTGTTGATTTCTTCAACCGCCATTTCTGTGCAGTTTTTACAGGAGGGGCCAAACAGACCCGCGGGGCCTGATTGGGGAATCATCACACCGAGTTTAACTGTCTCCGCAGCGAGAGCCGGGGTTGAGAAAAAAGTCGGTGCAATCGCTGCCAGCAGCGCAGCACTCATCGACGAAGTTAAAAATTCGCGTCTTTTCATTGTTGTGTTCCTTACATCTATGAAGAGTGGATCAGGGGCGTTGCGTAAAGTTGAAGACTGACTCCAGCGCTTCCGCGATCGATAGCAACCGCTCATCGCTGTTGAAAGGCCCATCAATTTCGATACCAACAGGCAAGCCGTTATGGGTTAGGCCAATGGGCAGGCTTATTCCTGGAATGCCTGCATTGCTGCCTGGATCGGTGTTATGAATAAAAGTTGGAAAGGTAGGTAGGCGTTCGCCATTAAGCTCAACGGTTTCATCATCACCAATAGGCGCGGCAGGCAGCACAGTGGTTGGGAAGATGACAGCATCCACGCCTTGCTTCGAGAAATAGTCTGCGTAGGTTTGTTGGAGTTTAGGACGAACCACATTAACAGCTTCTCGATACACGGATTCTGGCATCGCGCCATCAGACATCAGCGAAGCCATCAATCCACTCACGTCAGGGCTTAAAGCATGATCAGCGACGTCTTTAATACTGATATGTGATGCATGAGCGGTGAGATAGGCAGGTAAGTCCTGCATAAATTCATAAAGCGCAATTGGGAAACTACAGGCTTCATCAAGCTCACCGACATTGGGAATATCAGCCTCAACCAAGGTCACGCCCGCGTCAGAAAGTTTTTTTAAAGCAGCTTCTGATAATCTGGCGACTTCAGGGTCTAGGTTGTCGAAAAAATAGGCTCGGGGTACACCCAACTTGATAGAAGCAAGGTTTGCAACCTCATCGATCGCAGAATCTTCTTTATCCGCCATAATGGCATCCAAAATGCGGCAATCCTTGACAGTATTCGCCATTGGGCCAGCCGTATCCCGGGTATGACTGACAGGTACCAGCCCCTCCGACGGATAGCGATTCATAGAAGGTCGAAAGCCAACGATGCCACAGAGTGCAGAAGGTAACCTTACGGAGCCCCCCGTGTCCGTTCCAATTCCTGCTGGCAGTATGCCCGCTGCAATCGCCACAGCAACACCACCGCTGGAGCCGCCAGGAATCCGCTCAGGATCCCATGGGTTCCTCGACGCGCCGCTAAAGCCATTGTTGGTGGTAATACCAAAGGCCAGTTCATGCATGTTGCCCATGCCACCCACTAATGCGCCACTGTTTAACAGTCGCTTAGCCACGACGGAAGCACTGCTGATATTACTGGCTAACGCTTTAGTCGCCGCAGACGCCGCAAGAACGCCAGTCTGGATGTTATCTTTGAAACAAAGAGGGATGCCATTGAGCCCTTCGCCTGCTTTACCACTCTGATCAGCGTCCCTAGCTGCCTTTCGAAGCATCTCCCAGTCAACCGTAATAAAGGCGTTGAGGTGTTTCAGGCTTTCCGCGCGCTCGATAACCGCGTCGATATAGGATTCGCAGGTTAAATTACCTGATTTCAATGCTGCCTTCAGCGTTTCTAATGTAAACGGTACATCTCTCTTATCCGTCATCTCTTGCTCCTGAGAATTATGCTTCCTTTCTTTCTCAGCATGAGACGAGCGTGAAGAAACCGCCATCCTCAACAATGAGGATGGCGGCAAAGACGTGAACTCAATTACTTATCAGAGGGAGTTTCTGCGTTCCGGATTGTCAGCGCAGGGTTATGGGCAAAGAAGTTGTGCGGCATGATATGTACCGTCTTCCACTCCGTAGACATCACAGGCCAATCTTCCATTCTTGGGATGTGATGAAAGCCAGCCGTAAACCAAGTAACGATATCTGCGTTCATCAGGGAACGGTCTTCTTTCACCCACTCTGACAGCGTGTCTGAACCATCACTTTGCACGGCATATTGGCCTCCGGCGTAGCGCTGTTCAGGATCGTAAACCGTGTTCCAAACAGCATATTGGATATAGGCATTTCGCTTCATTGGCGGATCATTTTCAAAATCAAATGGCCCATAGGCCACCGAGCCATGGTGCAGCATATAGCCGGGTTTATGCCCAAGATACCCGTCACGTTGCGCATTGCTGATATGTAAGTATCTCGGCTTGGCGGTCGAGGTTTTGTATCTCGCATTCAGCTCAGAGTCGAGCATAGTGTGTTTCACTTCCCACATTGAGCGACGCGGCACAGAAGGGTCAACTGAAGCAGGAACAATGTCCATGGTTGCTGCATGGTTCATCGGTTGGTCGATATCGAAATCAATGCGGAAATTGAAGTAATGGTCATGATTCGCCGCGACTAAATTTGGGGCAATCAGGGTTCCATAGCGAGTATCTTCCTTGTAAGTCTCGCTTCCGGTGTTGACCGAAGCGACTCCTTTGACTGCATCCAACCCTGTCGCTCCGACTTTGACATACAGTTGGCCATCTTGTTTTAAGCGATAGTCAATCAAGTAATCATAGTTACCCACTTCTGATGCAGTGCGGATAACTAATTCCGTTTCAGGACGCCCTTCAGCGGGAACAAATTTTTCCGGCCCTTGTTCAAAGACTTCAAAGTGACGCCATGCCGGGTCGCCTATATTGCGCTCGAAAATACAAATTGCATCGGGAATTTCAAGCGGATTTCCTTGGTCATCCGCAATCATTGCAGGCAAAAACGTCGCATAAACCGGGCAATCAATACCAGCCTGAAGTGGTGTCATAAACAAGCCAAAGCCATATTCACCACTGTCCATGTATGTACGCCAGTACCAGCCTTCCGTCGGGTCCATGTAAGGCACAAATACCTCTGACAAATGCGCCTGATAAATAATGGGTCGCCAGGTGCCCTGATCGTTAACATCGATGTTGGAGACTACTAAGCCCGCACGTTTCTCAGTACGGAAATTCAAACGCCAGATGTCCCATTCAAGATGACTGCCATCAAGGGTAAAGTTTGGTTTGCCTTTCTGAGTAACGACAGCCGGATTTGTCTTAGGTCTTAGTGGCACTCTTTTCGCCACTTCTTCCTCGGTGTAACCCCAGTCGTCGGCGGGAAGCGGCACTGCGCCATTATCAATGATTTCTACAACTTCTTTTTTACCAATGTCATAGGTGGCAAATAAGCCCTCAATAGGCTTCGCGTAGTAATTTGATCCTGTAGGAAGGACATAACATGGCACCTTCATCAGGCGCGAGTTTTCAAAGGCTTCTGTGAAGAAATTACCTGCGGTTAAAGGAAGACAAAAGACGTCATCAGGTTTCAAGCCACGTTTGGCCAACCCCTTTTCCATGTCTGGATGAGAAGTCGCGCCGGTCAACGCACCAATAAACTCCTCAAACAGGATCATAGGTTGTCCAGTGCCGTTTATTAAACTATTCGACTCCACTTTCTGTTGGGTAATGTTCACAACCGCTTCGTAGAAACCTTCAGGTCCTGTCATGACAACCGTTGCACGCCTATCGAGCGGCTGGCCTTTTTTCCATGCCAGTACCGTCTCTTTTGCTGGCTCTTTTAAATCAATTAAAGGAAACAGCGTACTCTCATCGGCCAGATTGGAACCACGTAAAATGCTTTGTATTGATTTATATTCTTCGGCCGTCAGACCATCCAGCGGGTGGGCACTCAATGGCGTCGATAGCAACGCCACTAAAGCAAGAGGTAGAAAAATAATCCTTTTTAGCGCCATCTCTTATCTCCTTCCTTTCATTTTTTCACTTTCAGCTTGCCTTTACCTTAAAGGTTGAAAGGTTTCTCTTCTTGGTAATAGGCGTCAGACACATTGGAGGTCAACGACAGGAGGACAGCGGATTGCAGACAATCCGCTGTCGGGAGGTTACTTTTTCAGTAGTGGAGCGGACTCGGCGACCAAAGCAATTAATGCTGCTTGATGGGGTTGGCATTCCTGACCACCCATTCCTCCAACAATCGGTAAGAAGGGATCTTCAAGCTCTGTTTTCAAGCCACTTAACGCCTCCATGACTGCCAGACCACAGTAAGGCACATAGGCTGTGGAGTAACCGCCTTCATGGATACATATCAAGTGACCGTGACAGAGTTTCTCCGCGGCATCCACCAAAGCTTCGGTCATGTATCGGTAGGTTTCGCTCGTCGCCATATTACGGCCAAGCGGATCAATCGCACTGCCATCAAAGCCTGATGACACGATAATCAGATCCGGTTTGTAAGCTTCCAGTGCAGGGAGTACAACATCTTCAAAAGCCTTGCGATAAGCCCCATCACCAGAGCCCGGAGGTAAAGGAACGTTGATGTTGTAGCCATTACCATCCCCCTCACCTCGTTCTTCCAATGCACCGGACATGGGTGGGTAAAAGTTATCCTGATGTATGGAGATCGTGAGTACACCAGAGTTTTGATAGAAAGCACCTTGCTGGCTATTTCCATGGTGAACATCCCAGTCAACGATTGCTATACGCTCCATACCATGGACATTCAGGGCGTAATTCGCCGTGATAACGCCATTGCCAAAAATACAAAACCCGCGCCCCATTTCAGATTCAGCATGATGACCGGGCGGACGCACTAAGCAATACGCATTGTCGACGTGACCTTCCATCATCCTGTCCACCGCCTCTAAACAACCTCCCAAGCTCATCAGGGCTATTTCATAACTACCTGGACCAAAGGGGGTAAGCTCACCAGCATCACCGCCGTTGGCATCACTCATTTCACGAATACTGTCGATGTAGGCTTGTGTATGGAAGCTGAGTAAGTCGCTATTATCAGCTAGTCGCGGTGGGATAGTCGTTAGAGAATCAGCAAGGCCCGCCACACTTAGAAGATTAAGCAAGCGTCGTTTCGTTTCCGCATTTTCCGCATGCTTATCGGGTTGAATAGTGAGTCCAGGTGGCAGAAAAGCAGCGGCTTCTCCGGTGTTATGCCAGAAGTAGAGTTCGTGTGTCACCAATCCAGTCTTTCTCATCTTGCTCCTCCTTGGATAACCTGATCAGTCATTTGAATCAGGTGATTAACCAACAAGCTAGGAGCTAGAAGCAGAACCTTGAATGATGCAAATGCATTGTTTTACACTTTTTCAGAGGATTTCCCATATAGTGTATCAAATAAGGGAACGGTATTTTTCCACCAACTCGACTTTGTTTCTGATGCCAAGTTTCAGGTAGATCGACTGTAGGTGATTGCGTACCGTCGTTGGTGCACGATTAATCTCCTGAGCAATTTCCATGTAGGTTTTCCCTTTTGCAAACAACTCGGCAACCTGCGCTTCCCTGTCAGTCAATTCGGATAGCAAAGAGGAAGGGTATGCCCTTATAAACCAGTAGCTGTCTATAAACTCAAATGTCAGGGTAAAATGCCTTCCTTTCCATGACAATATGCTCCCAAGTACATTTTCTTGAATCTCATCGGGTAGTACGCATCCATCCCAGTCGGGATAGTCTCGCTTGAGCAGTTCAACAAAGCCAATTGACGGTGTATTCAACATAAACCCGCTGTCAAACATTGCGGCTTCAAACACACTGTTTGATTGCGCACTTTGGTTGGTTAACACCGAAAATTCAAGACAGTGATTGAGGCTAAGTACGATGTGGGGCATCACAAGGCGAAGGCAATTTCCATCTTCTGCCTCAAACGCTACACCCTCCCTATTTCGGTACAGCGAGAGAAAATCCACCAGCAAACTCTCCCCCATGTTCCCTTTCGCATCCAGCAAGAGTTCAGGATCGACTTTCATAAACGAGAGCACTTGGTAAACGTCATGCCGCCAAAGAAAATCGCACAATGCCCCACTCATTGTTTCTAGCTGAACCTCTGACATAAAAGGCTTAGTGGAATTTTTGTAGAGACTTTCGGCAATGGTGTCGCAGTCAGCAATTTTTTGCCATTGCTCGAAGTAGTCTTCAGGTAATTGAAACAGTGAATTGCCATGTACTTCGGGAGTATCAGATAGCTCTGGAAAAAGAGCACGTCCCCACCATGCGCTGTCAAAATGAATAAGCTGACGAAGCTGGGTAATGGTCCATTGCTTGAAATCACCAGGCTGCATGTGGCTGGATGCCTGATAAAGCAATGAGACAAACTGCAATATGTCTTCGGTCGTTGAAACGCTTTTACCCTTCATCAGCCGCTACTCCATGGCCATTCAGTTCGCTATAAAAGCTTATATCCAAATCAACAAATTATGTAGGGGTTACACCCAAACAACCCGAAGATGCCTGATTAAGCGAATTTGACTGGCGTTATGATCGCAGCGAACATCGTAGCTCGTTTGTATATATCAAGAGATGGATAATGAACAAGATTGGAAAAGCGGTGTTAGGCTAGGGGCTGTTGACCTTTGGTGATGATTTTTGCAGTAGTTTGTGGGGATTTTATACAAGGCAGAGGCTTCGATGTGTAGCTAGCCTACATGAGAAGCCGATAACGCAGCAGAAATTCCCCACAAACGCTGCCCGAAGGGTTCTGCTCTAAGCGTTTTATGCTTTGTTGAGGTGTATTTGCTTAGAATAACTAGGCGGCACACACCTCGCCACACCTAAAACGCTTATAGCCAGAACAAAATTTAACCACCAAAGGTCAACAGACCCTAATAGACCCTATTCTTTCATTTTCTCCAGGCGGGCGTCCAACTTTTCCAATACGCGAAGGAAATCGCGATATTCCACGGTATCAAGTACATCAATGAGTTCAGCCTCCCAATCCAGTGCTTTGGGGGCGATTTTCGCATAGAGATCTCGGCCCGATTCACTGAGCGAAAGAAATGACGCGCGGTTGTCAGTGTTGTCTTTCACCTTCAGCAAAAGACCTTTGTCTTCAAGCAATTTGACTGCGCGGGAGACCCTGGATTTATCCATAAAAGTAATATCACCGATGTCTTTGGCGTTGAGTTTTTCGTGCTCAGCTAACCGCGCAAGAATACGCCATTCGGGAATAGAAACATCAAACTCTTCCCGATAAATTTTCGAGCAGGCGTTACTGATACCATCAGCCAAATTTACCATCCGATAAGGAAGGAACTGGTTGAGCATTAATGTACGATGTTTTTTCTGTGTCATTCCTAGTCCTGTAAGGCGTCCCAGACTTCCCTATCTTTCTCTGCAGTCCAGATCTCGGGCCAGTCTTTACCTTCAAATTCGTCCCATAATCGTTTTACATCAAACGGTAAGCAATGCTCAAATATCGGCCATGCGCCAAACTTAGGAGCGAGCAATGTGTGAGTTTCCTCGAATGCTTCTTTCAATGTTCCACCGCGCTTATACACTGCTCCGACGGTGTCCAACATGCCCGTTAAGAAGCCGCGGGTTTGCTCAATCGCAGCATTGACTGCATCGTTATCCCGCGCCACCGCGCCACGCCCTCCGACTAATATATCAGCTTGATATGATTTCACTTTATCCAGAGTTTGAGATGACCAGTCAAAGTGGAAGGCATCCCCAGTATAAAGTGCTGCCTGAGCCTCAACCAAGTCCCCTGCAAACAGTATTTTATGCTTAGGTAACCAAGCAACAATGTCTCCTGCAGTATGCCCTCGTCCACAATGTTCAAGTACCAAGCTTCCGCGATCACCTCCAAGTGGGATTTCAATGCGACTGTCAAATACGACATCTGGATGTGTTAGACCTGGAATGCCCTCAGGCTCTCTGAACAAGCGAGGCATACGCCCGAATTCACTTTCCCAATCCTGCCGGCCACGTTCTTCAATGAGCATTTTCGTGCTCTCATGCGCAATGATGGTTTCCGCGTCAAAAGCAGATGCACCTAATACCCTCACCGCATGGTAATGAGACAAGACCAAGTATTTCACGGGCTTGTCCGTATGCTCTCTCAGCATAGTCAACCAGTCCTGAGCAGCTTTGGGTGTGGCTCTTGCTTCAAAGGCGATAATGAAGTCTTCTGCTTCTATTGCGCCTACATTGGGATCACCCTCTGCCGTTAACGCGTAAACGCCTTCGGCTAATACCTCAAGTGTTTCATGTTTTTCACCTAAATCGGCGGATGATGCGAATGGTTTCGTTGCCATGTTGGTTCCTTTAACGTGATTGACTTCCTAAAACCAAGATAGCAAATACTCTCATGTGAGATTTATAAATATCCATCATCATATCAAATATAAGACATTAAAATTCTCGCATCTCAATGTGAGAGATAAAAACATAATATTTAATCCATAATTTACAATAATTTAATAGTTTAAGACAAAGAAGATTTATTAATAAAGAGCTGGATCCTCCCAAAATTGAAACAACATTTTCTTGATTCCGTCGTTTAATTATCTCTAAATTTACTCTTACATGAGAGCAGTTTTAGATGGATTTTTATGTTATCAACTTACACCAATCCGGTTTATTCCTATTCGAGGAGTAAAGACCAGCAATCAGACACAGTGACTCATCACAAGGTCGTGATTATCGGTGGTGGGCCAGCGGGCTTATCCATGGCTATTGATCTTGCAAAGCAAGGCGTCGAGTCCGTCGTACTTGATGACAACAACACCGTCAGCGTAGGGTCGCGGGCCATTTGCTTCGCCAAACGAACACTCGAAATCATGAATCGGTATGGTTGCGCCGAGCGGATGGTTTCAAAAGGCATCACATGGAGACGAGGCAAGGTTTTTTTTGGTGACGAAAAGGTCTATGAGTTCGACCTACTGCCTGAAAAACACCATAAGCTCCCAGCCTTTATCAACCTTCAACAATATTACTTTGAGGAATATCTGGTCGATGTGATTGAGACGCTATCGGAGGTCGATCTTCGCTGGAAAAATAACGTTCAGGTTGTTGATGCGCAAACAGACATCAACCTTCTAACCGTCGACACACCCGATGGCACTTATCAGATTTCCTGTGATTATCTTATTGTGGCGGACGGCGCAAACAGCCCTATTCGCACCAAGCTGGGTTTGGAAAGTAAAGGACAGGTTTTTCAGGACAGATTCCTGATCGCTGATGTGGTCATGAAAGCCGATTTTCCTACTGAGCGCTGGTTTTGGTTTGAACCACCCTTCCACCCTGAGCAGTCCGCATTATTACATCGTCAGGCCGACAACGTTTGGCGCATCGACCTGCAGCTCGGGTGGGATGCAGACCCCGAATGGGAAAAAAGGGAAGAGAACATTCGTCCCCGTATCGAAGCCATGTTGGGGCCAGACAAACACTTCGACCTAGAGTGGGCAAGTGTGTATACCTTCCAGTGTCGGAAAATGGATGACTTCATCCATAAACGGGTGATTTTTGTCGGTGATGCAGCACATCAAGTCAGCCCTTTTGGTGCACGTGGCGCAAACGGTGCAGTCCAATCTGTTGAAAATTTAGCTTGGAAGCTATGCCGGGTACTGAACCAAACGGCCTCTCCCTTGTTGCTTCGTACCTATAATGATGAGCGACAATTCGCGGCAGAAGAAAACATCCTGAATTCGACTCGTGCGACCGACTTCATCACCCCCAAAAGTACCATGAGCAAGGTGCTGAGGAATGCGACGCTAGAACTGGCAAAAAACTACCCTTTTGCGCGTCCACTGATTAACAGCGGCAGATTATCGACACCGTGCACATACCGCAATTCAACGTTAAATACGCCTGACAAGGATACGTTCAATAATGTGTTGATTCCGGGTAGTCCGATTCTAGATGCGCCTGTAAACAAACACGAAGTTGCTTCCTGGCTTCTCGATTGGGTGGGCAATCATTTCGTGCTTATGGTGGCGGAAGGTAGTATAGAACAGGATAAGCTTCTGGCTGAATTGGCAAAGATTACCGATTTAGAGGTACTACTCATCAGCCACAATCAGCCATCTGCAAACCTCCGAGGAATCACTCAACTGACAGACACACAGGGATTGCTCCACCAGAGATATGACTTATCTGAAGGCACGGCTTATCTCTTTCGCCCTGATCAGGTGATCACCGCACGCTGGCGACAACCGGCAATTAACGACATAACAGAAGCCATGCAGCGCGCACTTGGTCACCAACTGGAGGAAGCACAATGAAATTGAATATCGAACCGAATTTCACCGATGGAGATGCATTCTATGCAGCACTCGCCAACATTTATAACTCTCTTCCTCCGGAAGAGGTCATGACGGTAAACGCCAAGTTGGTGTTGCTTCTCGCCAACCATATCGGCGAACAAGAAATTCTGGAACAAGCCATAGTCGCTGCAACCCAATAATTGCCCGTGCCGCCTCTTTAAGATGCACCGTATACCCAAACAATCTGAGGAAAAAGGTCAGGTTGTTTGGGTATATCCCTCTCTCATCAGTGGGTCAGAACTTTATGAATCAGCTGCGTTCTCCCCCTCACATTGAGCTTTTCAAAAAGATGCTTCATGTGAGTCCTTACCGTCGTGAATGAGACATTATATCGTCTGGCTATTTCCTTATCAGACAGCCCTTGTATCACCGCCAAACACACGTCCACTTCGCGCGCAGTCAGGTGATACTCTTCCACCAGAAAATCTTCGTCCATCCCCGAGGAAGCATTAATATCCGGGATAACCTCGGGTCTGACATCTTCTTTCGAAAATGCATTAGGTCTTGCGTGCTTCATGGCATTGGTGAAAGCTGCGCCCATTGCGTTGACAATTTCCACATCTCTTTTGGTGAAGTCGTTACGTCTGTGACTTCTCCAGATCCTGATGTCGCCGATGTTTTGGCGACCATCATGGGCATGGAAGTTTAGACCATACGTCAGCCCATCAATAGACAGGAAGTCGTTGAAGAACTCCGTCTGCTTCAGCGCACTGTGCGGCATGATTTGACTCACTGCCGTCGCCTGTTTACGTTGCTGCAGCTTGGGCGTAATAGGATCGTGATACTGAAAATAGCTTTCATAGTGAGAGAGATTGTCGTCAGACATATTTATCGCCACGCGATGGGAAAAGCCACATCGCGGCCCGTCCCATACATAGGAAGCAAAGTAATCAGCATCAAGAAGATCCAGCAAGCATTTACCCACTTGCTGGCGCATTTCCGAGCATTCCATGCCCGCATTCAAACACTCTGCAATCTGGAATACTGCATGAGTTTCTCGCATAGACAGGTTCACAACGTCCCCCTGTTACACAAATTTATCCATAGAGAAAGTTAGGTAACCCCAACGCCAAAGCGGGAATGAAGATAATGGCAAAAAGCCTCACCATATCTGCAACCCAAAATGGCATCACACCGCGAAATACTGTGCGATTATCAAGGTCCTTGAACATACCGCTCAGCACAAAAACGTTCATACCAACCGGCGGCGTAATTAAGCTGATTTCCGTGACCACCACGACCACAATGCCGAACCAAATCAGGTCAAAGCCCATACTTTGAACCACAGGGTAAAACACAGGAACGGTCAACAGCATCATCGACATACTTTCGAGCACAGTGCCAAGCATCAGGTAAATCACGATGATCATTAAAAACACTAGCATGGGCTGAAGATCCTGAGTGGTCAGGAAGTGCACCAATCCCTCAGGAAGACCCGCACGGTTGATAAAGTTGGAGAAAATCAACGCGCCCAGCACGACAAAGAATATCTTTGCGCTCATCACCGCCGTTTCAAAAAGGACTTCTTTCAGCAGCTTTCTAGTGAGCAGGTCACGCAGATAAACGATCACCAAGGCGCCAAAACTCCCGATACCTGCAGCTTCGGTGGGCGTGAAAATCCCCAGATATATTCCACCCATAATGATGGTGAACAAAGAAGCAATACCGGCAATACCTTTGTAGGCCTCCCGTTTCTGCAGAGACGTCATTTCGTGCCCACGGGGTCCTGCTTCTGGCGAGCGCCACACTACGTACTTCACCGCAGCCAAATACAATAGAATCCCCATCACCCCCGGCACAAAACCTGCCGCAAACAACTCACGGATACTTTGTTCTGTCAAAATACCGTAGATAATCAATGCTACGCTGGGAGGAATAAGGATGCCAAGCGTCCCCCCAGCGGCAATACAGGCTGACGCCAGACTGTCGGCATAACCGAACCGACGCATAGAAGGGATAGCGACCTGACCCATCGTTGCTGCCGTCGCCAGACTGGATCCACAAATAGCGGAAAAACCGCCGCACGCCGTGATGGTCGCCATGGCCATACCACCGCGGTGGTGTCCCACCAGCGCATTAGAAGCCCGAAACAATTCAACAGACATCCCTGATCGGCTGATTAAGTTACCCATCAAAATAAACAAGGGGATCACGCTCAATGCTGGGTCTTGTAAGGTATCGACAATTCGGCGGGCACTGATCGTCAAGGCAGCAGTGAAATTGAAATCTAGTAAAGAGGCATATCCTACGACGCCTACCAGTGTCATGGCGTAAGCCAAAGGCATTCGCAGGACACACAGCAGCAAAACAATCGTGAGTCCAATCAGGGCACTAATCATGACGCTCACCCTCCAAGGACTCAACATGGCTATCTAAGGTCGCCGTTGAGCAGATCCCTCTGAACAAAAAGGCAAAAGCACTCAGCAGCAAGCAGAAAGCAATCGCATACATCGCCCAAGAGGCCGGAATTTCTAGGTACTCTGTTACCAATTGCTTTCTGTCAGCACGTGCTGCCAATTTATGGACGCTCATCGCCAGATAGATGCAGCCAATACTGAGGCCAAGGGAGTAAACCCTCTCAACCCATTTGGCAAACGCCGGACTTATCGCATCCGTGAGTAAATCCACCCGGATTTGATCATCTTTAAAAACAAGTAATGGCAACATCAGCATGACCAATACCAACAGCATGAAACCGGTCAATTCGCTGCCACCCAAAATAGGAGTACCGAGAAGGTATCTGCCCAACACATCAAGGACGGTTAATAACATCATGACTATCAGTGCCACAGCACTTGTCCAACGCATCAAGGGAAACAGGTAGCAACATCCTTGTTGGAACAATGACCAGTAATGCTGGCCAATGCCTGTTTTATTACTGACCATTACCGACCCCATAGGCCTGAGCCTCTTCGCGGAATGCTTTCAAAGCGGCTTTGGAATCCACGTCACGATCTTTGACTGACTCAACCCAAGCCTGATCTAAGTCGCGGGTGACCGCAGCGAAATATGCCAAATCCTGGTCAGATGCATCAACAATCTGATTCCCTTTTTCGCGGGCGACACCTTCTGCGTAGTCGTCAGCATCAGCCCATGCTTTCGCCGCCATTGCGGATAGTTTCTCGCCAGATACCGCCATAATGGCGTCTCTGTCTTTTTCAGACAGCCCATCAAGCGTATCCTCGCTCAGAAAAATACCGAAACTGCCCAAATACATGCCATGAGGCAGCTTCAGTGTATAAGGTGCAACTTCATGGAGTTTCAGTGTCGTTTTAGTCGACATCGGGTTAAACACACCATCTACAACACCTTGCGTCAGCATTTCATAGATTTTGTTAGCAGGCGCTGCTACACCGGTAACACCAAGGCGCTCACCGATTGCAGACTGAATGCCGCCACCCACACGGATTTTTTTGCCTTTGATATCCTCAAGGCTCTCCAAAGGTTCACGCATATGGATCTGGCCTGGGCCATGAGTAAAAACGCCCACTAATTCAACGCCATCATGTTCCCCTGCCCCAGCAAGGTAATCCTCATGAATCCGCCAATGGGCGACAGATACCGCTTCTGAGCCGGCATTATGGTTAGGTAATTCCGCGAGGCTCGTCAGTTTAAACTGACCAGGGAAATAACCGTGATAAGTCCAGGCACCATCTACTGCACCATCTTCCACCAAGTCAATCAGACTGTTGGGACTTCCAAGGTCATAGACCAGAGCAATCTTAACGCGCCCTTCAGTCGCTTCTTCAATCCATTTCCCCCATGTTGGCAACACGGTTTTATTCATCGCTGCTGCCGGGGAAAGCCATGTGGCAACCTTAAGTTCAACCTCTGCCATCACACTCATAGGCAGGAAAAGCAAACCTACTGCTACTCGCCAAAACACTCGTTTCATTACAACCTCACAATCCGTTACGATACACATAATGACAATATTTAACATATAACGTAACATGTCATAACAACAAACTAACATTAAGATAAATGCGTTGATTCTCGCTCTTGAAACAGTCTCAAGTACAATGCATTTAAAAACATAAAGTTAGAGGAAAAAGATGTTAGTGGTAGACGAATAAAGGACAGAAGAGTGATTGAGAAGCACAGTACTGAAACAGCTAGACAGCCGACAGGATGTAAACTTTTTGTGATAAATAACGAAGGCAAATAGCATGAAGACTATTTGCAATTTAGCCTTGATGACTCGAATTTTTTCAATAGACCCAAATTTCGAACCAGAAAAATCTGAGTAACCGCGCAACCAAGGAGGGCTGTCGTGTTATCCCATCTTAGATTGAGCCAAACCAAGCCAAGTCTCGTGCACCTCGACGAGTTACAAACCATGATCACTGCATCATGCGGGAAGTACGCACTTGAGCCAAAACAAACCCACTCCCCCTCTCTCCAAGGCGCGCTCGAGCCCTTCATGCTGTCCCGCTACGAAGCCATTAGTGTTTGCATGAATGTGGGTCAAGTGACACGCTCAGAACGCATGATTAAACAAGATCCCGGTGATCATCTTTATATGCTGGTGCAGGATGAAGGGCGCTGCGTCGTCGAGCAAAATCACAAGCAACACACCTTGTTGCCCGGCAACATATATGTCGTCGATTCTACCCAACCAAGCCGCTTTATATTGAATGGTAATGCCTCCAGACAAATCTCTATTCACCTTCCACGGGAAGAGATGCTCCACCGATACGGGAAAGCCATTACTGGTGGCGTGATGGTGGAGCATGACGATCCATTACGGACCGCGCTTATTGCTGTGGTAGCAAAATCAATGGAGGAAGGAATGCCAGACTCCTGCGCCCGCTTGATGGATTCCACTTTTGACCTTTTAGGAATTTACATCGACGGGAAGGAAAAACAGAAAAGCCAAAGCGAGCGTGAAAAGCAGGGAGTGCTTGGACGCGCGCTCTCTCTGATCGACCGAAACTTTAACGACCCAGCATTCGACGCCTGCCAACTTGCCGATAAGCTTGGGGTATCCAGTCGGACTCTTCAACGCCAATTTCAATCCCTTGGGGAGTCCCCTACCCGAAAACTCATCAATACCCGACTTGATAACGCGAAAGCGTTGTTAATAGGAATGTCTCAAAAAGACGATCACTGCTCAGTGACCAATGTGGCCTACCACTGTGGTTTCAGCGATCTCTCATACTTCTATAAGGAGTTCCACAAGCGTTTTGATATGGCACCAGGTACGATGCTGAACTGTCGCCAATAGCCAATGAGTTTGGCGGTTTGTTCCAAGTCACCCGCGTAAACTCATCCTAAGGTGGGGTAAGCATACTCATCAACGAGGATTGGAAACATGAGTACGGAAACACAGAACTCTACAAAGCCATATTTAATGACAGTGAATGGGCAAGGCAGAAGTGCTGATACCTACTTTGAGGTGTTAAACCCTTCCACGCAGGACATCGTTGGACTGGCACCACAATCAAATCAACAAGATGTAGACGCTGCAGTCGCCGCCGCAAAAAACACCTTCCCAACGTGGTCATCAACTCCACATGAAGAGCGAGTCGCACTTTGCCAGCAAATCGTCACCCTAATCAAAAACAACAGTGAGGCCTTGGCCACACTGATCACCCAAGAACAAGGCAAGCCATTGAATGGTCTGGGCTCCCGTTGGGAAATCGGTGGCGCTTGCGCATGGGCCGAATACACCACCAGCCTGAATCTGGGCGTGAAAGTCCTTCAAGATAACGAAGAAGGCCGGCTTGAGTTGCACCGTAAGCCCTTAGGTGTCGTCGCCTCCATCACACCTTGGAATTTCCCGGTACTCATCGCTATTTGGCACATCATGCCAGCGCTTGTGACGGGTAATACCGTGGTCATCAAACCTTCCCCCTACACCCCACTTTCCACTTTAAAGCTCGTTGAGTTGATGAATCAGGTATTGCCACCCGGCGTCGTGAATGCCGTTGCGGGTGAAGACACTAAAGAAAACAGCGTTGGACAATTGCTATCATCACACCCTGATGTCCGTAAGGTGGTGTTCACCGGTTCGACAGCAACAGGCAAGTCCATCATGCGCAGTGCCGCGGATTCCATGAAAAGGCTCACCCTCGAACTGGGTGGAAACGACGCGGGTATCGTTCTCCCTGATGCCGATCCAAAAGCCATCGCTGAAGGGCTTTTCTGGGGAGCCTTCATCAACAATGGGCAAACCTGCGCCGCACTTAAACGCCTTTACGTGCATGAGAGCATCCATGATGACGTATGCGAAGCATTGGTGGAATTCGCTAAACAGGTCCCCTATGGCGATGGAATGGATGAAAACTCGATTCTTGGCCCGCTATGTACTCCCTTCCAATTTGAAAAAGTCAGACGCCTTGTCTCAGAAGCAGTGGCGAAAGGCAAAGTGCACCTCGGTGGTACAGCCGCAAATGGTCAGTTTTTCCCACCCACCATTATCTCTGGACTGGAAAATGGCGATTCGCTGGTCGATGAAGAGCAGTTTGGTCCCGTCCTTCCCATCATCCGTTTCACCGATATTGAAGATGCGATTCAAGCCGCGAATGACAGCAGTTCAGGCTTAGGCGGCTCCGTATGGTCTTCAGACACGCAAGCAGCAGCAAGTGTGGCTAAGCGCCTCGAATGTGGCTCAGTCTGGATAAACCGACACGGTATGATCCAGCCCAACGCACCTTTTGGCGGAGTCAAAAGCTCAGGTCTGGGTGTCGAATTTGGAGAAGAAGGATTAGCGGAATACACCGATATTCAGGTGGTATTTAACTGAAGGAGAAATCATGTCTGCTTTTAAAAGCGCAACCGAGTTCTTTCATGCTTGTGAATCAGGCAAAGGTTGGGAGGCCTGCAAAGGCTTCGCTGAACCCAACGCCGGGTTTGATTCTCAAGCTTTCGCGCTCACTGACATTGACACGCTGGAAGCCTATACCAACTGGATGCGCGGCACCACCAATGGCCCCATGGTAGGCAGCCATTATGAACTCACCACCTCTGCATTTGACGATGACAAAAACACCGCGATTTTCTTTGGTACCTTTTTCGGTATCCACAGCGGGGAAGGTGGGCCAGTGCCGGCCACTGGAAAAAAGTGCGCAAGCCACTATGTGTATGTGATGCAATTATCGGGAGAAGGCAAAGTCACACATATGACCAAGGTATGGAACGATGGATGGGCGCTGAAAGAGCTTGGTTGGACGCAGTAGGAAACCGAAGAGCCGCCGGATAATAAGGCGGCTCTTGTTGTTGAACCATTAGTGCTTTTCAGGCAGGTCAAAACGTTCGATAAAGTACTGGATGATGTCATCGGTCTTATCAATATGACGCATACCAGTTGAAGCTGACACAGAGAACTTTTCCGAGCCAAACTGATCGCCTTCATTTAAAACCAAATTTGGGCACACTTGATTAGCCTCTCCCAGATGCTCGGGAAGATCACCGCGTGGTTTCTGAAAATCGACATACCTGACTTCTACGTTATGTCGAATCTCTGGAAACATGGCCATCAGCCCTTCAACCTTCATGCAGTAGGGGCAAAAGTACTTCTTACCACCGTCGTTAAAATCGCGCTTAAGTAAGTACAAAATCATGATTGTCGTCCTTGATAGTTGTGGATAAGTACAAATGATACATCTTTATGGCGCTTTGTTTCGAATCAAAACTGATAATTACAATAGTAGACTACACAATGAGTGGCGTGTGTAGGGATGTAAAACAAATACTCAGCTAACTACATTACAATAAACCACAGTCCCTCTTTTACCAGTGGGTACTTTTTCATCCGCTTGTACAATCTCCAAAGAGAAGCCGTTTAACTCAAGTACCGTAGAGTCTGACTCTGGATAGTAAACAGGCACAGATTCAGGAAATGCTTTTTGGTACCACTTTAGCCCCTCATTAACATCGGGAACATGGATAAGGACCGCTACTGGAATCATTTACCTTTACCTAAATTAAGCACTCTGTTTGATGGTCTTCTTATGTGCAGTTCTTCAACCCACTGAATTTTGTTGCAGCCATTGTGGTAACGAACTCAGTGACATCGTAATCAGCCACACCAGCCACATGGAACGGGTCTTCTCTGATAATAGCGTCCACCTCATCCGTGTTGGCTGCGTTAACCAAAATGACACCGCCGGTGCGGGGGACCTTACGACCGGAAATGATGAACTTTCCCAACGCATATACCCAAATAACCTGAAGATGCAGGATTCAGGTTGTTTGGGTATATGACTTCATAAATAACATTATTGTTACCAGTTGTTTGAGGCACATTATTGGATGATTAAGGGGCAAAATAAAGTGGGTCAAGAGGCAGCCCTCTTGACCCAGCAACATTTGTTACAGTTTTTGATGGTAAAAGTAATAACTTTCCTCGTCATGAAGTATGTCAAACGAAGTACTGTTTGAATTACTCGGCATACCCTTCAAAGTGAATACTTTTGTAGAATCAGGGAAGTTATATTCATAGCGACCACTGCTTAAATCGAAAAAGAACTGATAAAATTCTCGATTAGAGCCCGATTTAAACGCATAGAAATAAAATTGGCTACCACTTTGCGTCACGCCCCAGCGACTCCAGTCCGTATCGGCAGGAGCTTTACCGATCTGGATTTTAGTATTCGACTTATGCCTATATTCGTACTGATATGTAGCGTAGTTATAGCCCGCTTCATACAGTTTAGCTGGGTTTGAAGCACTCTTCATATAGAAGCGATACACACTGCCATCATGTGTCATACTAAAATTGCTCGTATCTGCATCATCCGGCATGCCGTCAATTGTCAGTACGGAAGCCGATCTAAATCCATACTCATACTTGCCTGATTGGCTGTTGTAGGCAAATGGATAGAGCTGGTTGTTTCTTCCCGTACGCATGAAAAACAGTCGATAATCACGGCCATCATATAGTATCGCCCATCGAGTCCAGTCGGTATCTTTTGGCGCACCAGTAATTGCCAAGTTAGGTGTCGACTTATAGCCGTATTGATAACTTTTGGTATCTGGAACGTATGCTGCCTGATTCAAGCTGAAGCTCGATGCTTTTGAGACCATACCGTGTGGAGCAGAGTAGGTCCAAAGCGGACGCCAATAACTCGACAATAGCTGATCAACAGCTTCTTTACCTTCAACCAAGTAGTTAAACTCTGAAAGGTTACCCGGGTAAAGGTTATCTGAACCAATCACATATAACTCTTCATCAATGATCATGATCTTGGCGTGATTACCCGGCGCTGAGTCTACCGCAGGATGTCCAAAGCCACCTGCCTCTCGTACTGATTTTGCTGGGTGTCCGATGATGCCATTGTGGGGCGGATCTTCAGATAGAGGCTTAGCTTTTAGTGAATATGTGCGACCGGCTTTAGATAAGTTTGGCCACTTGTATGTTTTACCCTCTTCTTGTCTATCACTAGGAACTTTATCTGTGTAGTACAGAGGAGCTACTGAGATACGCTTTAAAGCGTGCTGACGCTCACCTGTTGGATCCGGAATGGGGCGATCATTGATTTCATGCTTTACATAGTACTCAATTAAATCGAAAGTACGACTTGCTCCCGAGCCAAATGAATACTGATCACCCTCGGCGCCAGCACCAGCGTCTAATGGCGACACAACCACTTGAACGGTTAACCTCTTGTTTTTCAAGAGCGCGTCTATCAACCAATGACACACAACGTGATCAGACCAATTCTTTTTCCACGCACTGATCAAGTCCATTTGGGACATGTGAATGGATTTCTTAGCACTCATGATCAGTGTCTTTTTCATTAACCCCGAGCCATCTCGGAAATCGTTGTCGTAATCAAGGCCAGTCCAGTACTTACCAACACATAAAATACGCGATGCTTTTTTGTATTCGCTGAGTTTTTCATAGGAGTTATAGACCGGTCGCTCTTCAATGACTTCATACTCGAGGTCGTCTAGAGTTCTAAGATCATAAGCCTCAATGTCGTGGGGCGATGGCAAAGGAGGAATGTATGGTGGCTCAGGGTCAGGTCCAGGCTGAATACCCGTCTCATGCATGTAAAATAAGTCGTTTCTTCTGTTTTCCATGTATGACTGCACATCTGGTTGTGACAGAGGGTCCAACGGTAGCTTCGGATACGAGTCTTTTTCCTTCCACTCCAAAGAAGAGGTATTTAATGACTGCTTGTACAACAGGCCTTTACCTGAGGTCCACATTTCATTTAAATACAGCTGAGAGCCATAGCTCGCCGCACCATGCACAACAACAGAGGCATCGTGTACTGGCGGATAGCTGCGGAATAGATCCATATTTAAATTATGACCACCAACCAGAGACTCAGAACCGTCCACTGCAATAATTTTAGAGTGGTTCCAAGTCATTTTAGTGTTGTCGTCTGAAATTATACTATCTGGGATAAGCTTGTGTAACAAGGAGTCAAACAAACCAGCACTTATCTCGTAAAACCTTCCGATCCAAATCTCTGGCATCATTTCCCAATGGGAAGAGCGCTCTCGAATCAAGCGAACTAAAGCCGCTTTGAAATCAATTAAATTATCTGGCTCCCCAACTGGTTTCAATGGTGTTTGGCCAAATAAAAATCTAAATTGTGTTTTTTGTGTTCGCTTCATCTCAGTTGAAAGTGCTAAGTCCATAGCACCTAAAATTGCTTTGCCCCAGTCTGGGTCAGGGCAGTTTAGCGATGCCACATCACAGCGGTAGCGGGATTTTTGCACCATTTCAACAATAGCTCGTTCAAACTCTTGCTGGCGCTGAACGGCTTGCGTCATGATACCTTTACCAAACTCCATACCCCATATATGGGGTGTATCTAATAACCTTAAATAATTGGTGCCACTATCATGAAAAAACTGCTTATGTTCATCATTGATTAATTCGCTTTTTACATCATCTATCAAAGTACTCATTTCTTACTCTCTTTACTTATTCTATTTAGGATAAAAATTTCTAATAAAGTAACTATTATTCAGGAGATGACTTTATTTAGAGGAATTTCCAATCTACCCAACCTTTATTTTTTCTATGTTTGGTGACAGGGAAAGCGAGTTTATAAGGAGGATCACCAACAACATCATCCATAAAGTAGGTATTTAAAGGGTTGATCCCGTAAATAGAAGATACTCGACGCACATAAGGACGATCACGAATCAGGCTATTGCGGGTTTGGCCACCGCCCATAGTGTCGAAGTCTTGATGATACATATGAATATTTTTGCGCAGTACCAACACGCTCTCGGTTACAGCACAAGGCTCAACAAAGGTTGTTCCCCACTTGGTGAGGTAACCACGCGCCATTTTGTAAATAAGGCCGGGTACTGGAGCCACAGATGAACTTAAATTGTTGTGATCATATTGCCCATCAGCCGTAGAGTTGCCGGATACCGTACTGTGTCTTCCGCGGCAAGAATAAAGTGAATAGCCAATAGGCTGTGCATGATTCGATGGGAGGAGAGGGTCGCGCTGTTGTGCTTCATTTGCCATCACTTTCCAGTCGTGATCACCTTTTACGAAATCCCACCAACTTGGCTGATGAATGGTAATATCATTACTTTCACCGCGCATTCTACCGTTGGGGCGAGGTACTAATGCCTGAAATGGGTGTCCACTATGGTCTACGCCATCTATGTGATCCCAAGCGTAAACACCAACATAATTTACGACGTTGGGTGGGAGTTGCGTCAGTATGCTGTACCACTCTCCAGTTCCGGGGACTGGGTCGATAGCGAAAATATTGACTGGTGTATTTCTGATGGCTTCACTGCCGTAGGCGAAGAGAAACCAAGCAGCCATAATACACTCTGCGGCACCGCGACTGTGACCAATTAAGTTGATTGTTCCAGCACCTGAATCTGCTGCTATATTTGCACCGTGTAACGCAAGTGCTGGCATTGAATACCCAGCGATTTGTTCAGCAGTGGACAGCTGGTTGCCACTGATGTAACGGCGTATATCTTTTAATAAACTGTCTGAAGCGTTCAAAGGGCCACTGACTTTTAGTGTTTCACTGTTGTTTCGAGGGGTTGCCCAGTCGTTTTCACCAACGCCTCGAACCGTTTGCCCAACGTCAGATGAGCCGGAAGGTTGCGTGTTACCACCGAGTTCCAGATTAATGCGAGCAGGAATGTAACCTGATTCAGGTAAGTAGATACGTTTGTCGCTTTCTGCGCGAGTCGCTTCACCCTCGTCCCTTGTACAAGCTGTACCCATAAACGATACAGTTATCACTCGAGATTTGGACGATGCATTGCTGTCTGAAGACATTGCATAGCTGGGTAAACCAGTAAAGGAAGAGCCAACCATCAATCCCAGAGCGCTTTTGACTCCCATAGTCACAAATTTTCTTCGGTTAATACTCATATTTAACTCCTAGATTTTGTTATTACTAAAACATCGAAAAAGTTGACAATTATTTTACTTTTTTGATGTCACTGAGCAGCCAGGGCATATTTCTAGAAAACGGTATTCACTGAGCAATGAAACGGGGGTAAGCCTTCTATTTCCCTCCGAAACAGAAAGATTTCTCCTTCTGTTATAGCTTTAAAACCCACAATCCTTCTAAGGAGGGTTGTTTTTCATCACCCAGAAGAGCTAGGAAAGGAAAACAACTCGTTGTCTTTAATTGACATTAATGTTTGTCTTAAAGCGGTAATATGACCATAGCGCTTGACTGCATTTTTATTTCTATCGCAATAAGTAGCGGGGCGGACAACGAGCACTAGTTGAACAAATCCCGGATAGAAAAATTATTAAATCTTTGCATACAATTATTTCCTCATCTGTGGCTTTGGTAATAGGTTTCTTTATTGATAAAAAACACACTAGCTAGAGAGGCCAAGATAAGTCAAATTTTAAACAGGAAAAAAGAAAAATATATAACTATCATAAATGGTTGAATTTAAGAGGAATTATAATATTTCAAGTATCATTTCAATTTTTTTCATTTAATTTCAATTTTCTTCATTACCTTTCAACGAAAACTCATATCCATATTTATCATAAAATAATAAAACCTTTACAGAAATCCCTTAAATTTGAGACTACTCAAGGTTGTACTTCTATATTATTCATTTTCGAATTTCAATAATTTTTCACAATTGTATGGGATTTTATATTCAATATAATTCTGGTTTTAATTTCTAATAACATAAGGAGTGTGACGGCAAAAATCCGTTATTATTAAAAAGAGAAAATATAGTTAATTTTATTTAAAATTTAATTATCTTATATTTATGGCCAGTAATGAGAAAAAATAGATCTAGGCCATAACCCATATCGCGTTGTTGGCAGAAACACTTATATGGATGAATAGCCTTGTTGCTACTCAACCTTAAGAAATTAGTGGCAGCAGACTACCAACTTTTCGATGCCTCAAGCCGGGGTGGTGCAAAAGTTAATCTGTAAAAACTCTTTAAATAGCTAGCGGCTCGGAATATCATTAACTAAATTTTCTGTCTTCTCGAAATTATTTCTAATTTAAATCCGTTATTCGGTTCCTCAATATCGTCAAATGAGCCTGAGAGACCTGTACTTACAATTTTAATACTGCCCTCCACCCTAGTTAAGGCGAACGCCTGCCTTAGAGCTGGTCATTTGGAACCACCAATGAAAGCTGGCTGGGGTGATAATATGGGCAATTACATCAGCGTCGATCTTTCCCTGTGGACAGTGACACGCTTCCGCGGCGACATCGTTTATTGCTTTGAATCTGGGAATTACTATGTCATCAGCGGCACTCTGAGCATGCCGTACCGGTACATTCCACAGTGCTATCAAAAGCCACCGTCTTTAGCGTGGTGTTCTGTGACAGGTCGATAGTGGCTAGCGGGTTTCTGAGTATAAACAGCTCTTTTAGCGCGGTGTTTTGTGATAAGTCGATAGTAGTTAGGTTGTTCTCATCTAGATCCAGCGACTCCAGCTCGGTGTTCTGTGATAAGTCGATAGTGGTTAGGTTGCTGTTCCATAACCATAACGTAGTCAGTGCAGTATTCTGTGACAAATCAATAGTGGTTAGCTGGTTTTCGCGCAGGTCCAACTCCACTAGCGCGGTGTTATGTGACAAGTCGATTTTGGTTAGCTGATTGCCACCTAGGTCTAGCTTTTTTAACGATGTAAATACTTCAATACCTTTGGCTGATGAGATATTCATATCTTCGCAATAAATTCTATCAACCTCATTCACTAAGATGTCACCCGATCTTTCTAGCACGCATATTTCCATAGCCTCATCTTCAAAGGTGACCTCAGATACTTTTATTTTTGAGGTTATGGGGTTTTCAGCCCCACTGGCACTGAAGGCAGATAGGGTAATTAGCAAGAACAAAACCAGTAAAGTTCGAGATGTGGCAGCCATTTTTAAATCCTTAAACAACTAGTTCAGCGACGCAATACCGAAGCCAATACATCTCACCTTAGTCACTAAACTTACTTGAAGTGAGTGTGCCAAGCGTCATGGATCAATCTTAAATTTCTTTAAATATACCCAAACGACCTGAATCCTGCATCTTCAGGTTATTTGGGTATATACATCTTTGACCAAAGGTCAATGTTGATAATTGAGAGCTGACAAAATATTGGAAACGATACGCTTGCAGTCATAGAAGTCTAATCCGCAAACTTCGGCTTGATGCTTTCATCAATCACCATACGTTTTCGGTCTGCTTCAACCGTTTTTAACGGCTCAACTTGCTGCATAGTCGCAAGGCAACGTTCGGTGAGTTCTATATAGCCATCAGTGCCTAGACTCTTCCAGGTCACTTCTTCTTCTCTCAGTTCACGAATGACTTTGGCAGGGCTGCCAAGGGCGAGCATTTTTGAGGGGATGTGTTGTTGAGAGGCCACAAGGGAATGGGCGGCGATGATGCTATGGGCACCAACCACCGCGCCGTCCATCACCACGGTATTCATGCCAATTAGTGCGCCTTCTTCAATAATACAGCCGTGTAATATGGCGCTGTGTCCAATATGACCGCGCTCATGTACCACGACATCGATACCGGGGAAGGCGTGAATCACGCAGTTATCCTGCACGTTGGCGTTGGCTTTGATGTGTATCCGGCCAAAATCGCCCCGCAAGCTGGCAAAAGGCGCAATATAACTACCCCGCTCTACAATGACATCACCGATTAACACCGCTTCCGGGTGAACATAAGCACCCTCTTCAACTACGGGCGAAATACCGTCCAATGCATAACAGGGCATGACTACTCCTTAGTCCGTTTAGTGTCAGTTCAATGTGATGCCTCCGAAGCGTTCACAGAACTGTTTATCGGCTTTTGGAAGAGGCCCATCCGCCGCGCGGGCAACAGCATCGACGTGTTGCTCGGCCGGATACGCCACCAGATTGTAGATATTGTGTGTCAGTGTCCTCGCCGCCTTACCTGGCCAGTTTCCCGGCAATAACTCTTCGGGTAATGGCGGGTATTTCAACAGCGCACGACGATAGATGTGGATCAGCAGTGTGCGCACCTGAAAGGCTTGTGCAGGCTCCAATTGGTCACCGTTTTCCAGTAACGACAGAACTGGCCTGAATTGGCTGAGTAGGGTATGAAACCTGTCTTCCACTTCTTCAAGTTGCCACAGCTTTGCCACCAGCGATTTCAAGTTGGCTTCTTTACCTTCCGAAAGGTCACAAGAGGAGGCTTCGAACACCAGGGCTTTATCGTTCAGCTCATGTTTGCTCAACAGCTGTCGTGTCGCATCTTTGTCTGCGCGCGGGTACAACATGACGGAGGTCGAAAGAATCGCGTAACCTGCTGACTCCAGTTGCTTTCTTGCCTCCATCAACTCACTGCCACTCAGTGAGGGCAACGCTATCATCTGCCATTGGCGGTTCCACTCAGCATCATGCGCGCTGTATATCCGCTCTTCCGCTGCCGTGAATCGGTCCATCGCTTCTTCCGTGACGTGATAGAAGCTGTAACGACCACTGCGTTCAGCCGTCAACCAGCCATCTTTGACCAAACGAAACACCGAAGTTCTGACAAATCGGTCAGAGACATTGAACACACTTAACAGCTCAATCAGGCTGGAAAGACTGATTGAGCCACCGCGACGGGCAAGGATGTCACCAAAGACCGTCATGATGAGCGAGGTGCCGCTGACCGAGTCAGCGGCGAGAATGTCAGAAAGCAGCTTCCCTAATTTTTGGTTCATACGTTTTTATCCATAAACATAGCGCTTTGTTATTTTGTACCTTCAGGGCACTTGGTCTCATGTTACACAATCACAACAAAACAGCAAAAATATGAATCTGTTAATTAGGGTCTGTCGCGTTCTTGCATCGATTCTCTGTTACCGCTTCTATCGCTTATCGATCACTCGCTTGGCTTTGCCCTCTGAACGCGGCAATACACCAGCCGGCACTACTTCCACTTTGGATGAAATGCCAATAAAGGTTTTCACTTTGCCTGCCAGCTCATTCGCCAAACCATTTAACTGAGAACCATGAACTTCAGGTTGCTGTTCCACCCTTATTGTCACACAGTCCATATTGCCCTGCTTAAACAACTCAATCAGGTAATGGGGTGCCAGGCCACGGGTATTACAAATTTGTTCTTCTATCTGGGTGGGGAAAACATTCACACCTCTAATAATCAGCATGTCATCACTGCGACCGGTGATTTTCCCCATTCGGCGCATGGTGCGCGATGTGCCGGGCAGAAGGCGGGTCAAATCGCGGGTACGATAGCGGATAATGGGCATCGCTTCTTTGGTGAGACTGGTAAATACCAACTCCCCTTCCTCGCCATCTGGCAATACTTCCCCGGTTAACGGGTCGATAATTTCCGGATAGAAATGGTCTTCCCATATGGTTGGGCCATCTTTGGATTCCACACATTCCTGCGCGACACCTGGGCCAATCACTTCAGATAAACCATAAATGTCTACCGCATCCATCGACAAGCGACGTTGCATCTCTTCACGCATGGCTTCTGTCCAGGGTTCTGCACCAAAAATACCTACCCGTAGGGCAAGTTTTTCTGGGTCCATACCCTGCCTCGCCATTTCATCAGCGATGTTAAGCATGTACGAAGGCGTCACCATGATGATATCTGGGTCAAAATCCCCAATCAGCTGAACTTGCTTCTGGGTCTGTCCGCCACTCATAGGAATTACAGTACAACCCAGCCGCTCCGCGCCATAGTGAGCACCGAGACCACCCGTGAAAAGTCCATAGCCGTAAGAAATATGCACTTTGTCTTTCGGCCTGCCACCCGCCGCGTAAATAGAACGGGCAACCACATCCGCCCACATATCTACATCGTTTTGTGTGTATCCCACCACCGTCGGTTTGCCAGTAGTACCACTCGAAGCGTGAACACGAACCACCTGCTCCATTGGCGTACAGAACATACCGAATGGGTAGTTATCGCGAAGGTCAGCTTTTGTGGTCATGGGGAACTTGCTGAGGTCAGACAGTGTTTTCAAATCGTCTGGGTGGATTCCATGGGCCTTGAATTTTTCGCGATAAACCGGCGAGTTTTCATAGACATGGCTCAACGTGTTCTTGAGACGTGATAGCTGAAGTCCGCGTAACTCATCAATGCTGGCATTTTCAATCGCGTGCATCCCTACCTTACTGCTCATCTTGCTCTCTCCTTTCAAGGCTTTACTTCCAGCTCCATCGCTTTTCAAGGTTCGCCTCTTAAAGCGTAGTCGCCAATTCGATTATTTATTCATGTTACACATTATTGATCATTTGCATTTATTGTGTATCATAAAATTTAACCATTCATAAACATTTTTATTAAACCTCGACAACAAATGCCCGCTTTCGCAGGGATTGATTTGGGTCGAAAGGGAATGCGAACACGTAGAAGGACACGTGACATGAAGGCAAAAAGTTTTGTTTACGGCGCATGGCATGAAGGATCAGCAGACGGGGTTTCTGTTGCCAATGCCATCACGGGAGAACCGATTTGTTCTGTCAACTCTGACGGTATCGATTTTGCAGAAGTGGTGCGATTTGGCCGTGAAGTGGGTGGCCCAGCGCTGCGTGCGATGACCATTCATGAGCGAGCAGAAATGCTAAAAGCCCTGGGTCTGAAGTTGTTGGATAACAAAAAGCGCTTTTACGATATCTCTCAATGGACAGGCGCAACCAAAGCCGATAGCTGGGTTGATATTGAAGGTGGCCTTGGCACCATGCTGAGCTACTCAAGTATTGCCCGCCGCGAACTGGGCAATGAGCCTTTCATCGTTGAGGACAAAGCCCAGCCACTTTCTGCAGATGGTTCATTTATCGGCCGGCACATACTCACACCAAAACCCGGCGTTTCAGTTCATATCAATGCCTTTAACTTCCCTTGCTGGGGCATGCTGGAAAAAATTGCGCCGAGCTTAATCGCGGGCGTGCCCGTGATTGTTAAACCCGCCACGCAATCGGCTTACCTGACGCAAGCGATGGTCGAGGACATGGTCGAAAGTGGCCTTCTTCCTGACGGCTCCCTGCAGCTTATTTGCGGAAGCGTGGGCGATCTATTGGATCAATTAGGCGAACAGGATAGCGTCACTTTTACTGGCTCGGCATCTACCGGTCAAAAACTCAAAGTACATCCAAATATTGTTGCCCACAGCATTCCATTCAACATGGAAGCAGATTCGCTGAACTGCAGCATTCTTGGTGAAACGGTCAATGAAGACGATCCTGAGTTCGATCTTTTTATCAAAGAAGTCGCAAGGGAAATGACGGTTAAAGCGGGCCAGAAATGTACTGCCATCCGGCGTGCACTGGTGCCACGCGTCAAAGTCGAGGCGGTAAGCGAAGCCCTAAAAGCACGGCTTGCCCGCGTGGCGATGGGCGACCCTTCTATTGAAGGCGTCAAAATGGGGCCATTGATTGGTAAAGGCCAGCGGGACGATGTGGCCGGTCAGGTCAGCACGCTTTGCGAGCAAAGTGATGTGCTGCTGGGTGGTAACGACGCGGCAATGGAACTTATCGGTGACCACTGTTCTCAAGACGCTTTCTATCCGCCGACCGTGCTGCTATCCAAAGCACCAACCGAAGAGGGTTATGTCCACAGCGTTGAAGCATTTGGTCCGGTTTGTACGCTATTGCCTTATGACGACGTGTCCCAAGCGGTTGCTATTGCTTCACTGGGTAAAGGCAGTCTGGTGGGTTCTGTCGTGACTAACGATGCGTCAGAAGCGTCAGAGCTTGTGCTGCAAGCGGCCGCTTACCATGGCCGTATGCTGATCCTGAACCGTGACAATGCCAAATCCTCTACCGGACATGGTTCCCCACTCGCACCTCTGGTTCACGGTGGCCCCGGACGTGCCGGTGGCGGTGAAGAGCTGGGTGGCGTCCGTGCCATCAAACACTACATGCAACGCACGGCTTTGCAGGGTTCACCCACCATGCTGACCGCCATTACCCGTGAATACACGTCAGGCGCTGAGAAAATCCGAACGCCAGTACACCCTTTCCGAAAGTACTTTGATGAGCTTCAAATTGGTGAAAGTCTGACCACGCACAGACGCACAGTCACTGAAGCTGACATCGTGAATTTTGGTTGTCTGTCTGGCGATCATTTCTATGCTCACTTCGATGAAATTGCCGCGCAAGACTCTCTCTTTGGTCAGCGCGTGGCTCATGGTTACTTCGTGCTTTCAGCAGCCGCAGGCTTGTTTGTCGATCCCGCACCAGGCCCGGTACTTGCCAACTACGGCCTAGAGAATCTGCGTTTTATCGCTCCGGTCGCGATTGGAGACACCATTCAAGCGGACATTACCGTGAAGCAGAAGATCAAGAAAACCCGCCGCCCGGATGAGGAACGGGCAACGGGCGTGGTGGTGTGGGACGTATTGGTGCGCAATCAGAATGACGAAACCGTCGCAGTGTACGACATCATGACTCTGGTCGAGCGTCAGGAGGACTGAGTGATGGAAGAGACAAACAGCTTCATCACCGTAATTTTCACCGTCCATAATGGCGTCGCGACTCTGGTGCTGAACCGACCGGATTCGCTCAATAGCTTCAATGCACAAATGCATGAAGAAGTGAAAGCCACCATCCGTGAAGTGCGTGAAAACAGCGAGATCCGCTGTTTGCTCATCACGGGCAATGGTCGGGGCTTTTGTGCCGGACAAGATCTGAATGATCGCGCCGTGAATGACGCCAGCGCCCGCGTTGATTTGGGCGAATCTGTCGAGCGTAATTACAACCCTTTGATTCGCGCCATCAGCACGCTCAATGTTCCCGTAATCTGCGCCGTTAACGGTGTCGCTGCTGGTGCTGGTGCCAATATCGCCATGGCGTGTGACATTGTCTTCGCTGCCCGCTCTGCGAGCTTCATTCAGTCTTTCGCCAAAATCGGACTGATCCCGGATTCCGGCGGTACTTGGAACCTTACGCGCGCACTTGGCCTGCCCAGAGCTAAAGCCCTGGCGTTGCTGGGTGAAAAGCTTCCGGCAGAGCAAGCCGAGGCTTGGGGAATGATTTGGCGATGTGTTGACGATGAAGCCTTGATGGAAGAGGCCAATGCGGTAGCAGAAAAACTCGCCAGCCAGCCGACCCTTGCTCTCGCCAATATCAAGCGCCTGCTGAACGCATCGTTTGCCAACACGCTCGACCACCAGCTTGAGCTGGAAAAGGAAACCATGCGCAACCTCGGCTACTCCCAGGATTACGCCGAAGGCGTGGCTTCGTTTCTTGAAAAGCGTGCGCCGCAGTTTAAGGGGGAATGAACATGGATGAGGACCAATTGGCGCAAGCCTGCGCGCAGCACATGTTCAGTCATGACACCGTCTCCCGCAATATGGGCATGGAAATCGTGCACATGGCCTCTCGGCAGAGTGAAGTCACCATGCGTGTCACCGAGGAGATGCTAAACGGTCACCAAACCTGTCATGGCGGCCAGATTTTCAGCCTGGCGGATTCGGCATTTGCTTTTGCCTGCAATTCAGAAAACGAATCTGCCGTGGCCTCTGCCTGCTCTATCGATTTTCTGCGCCCCGCTAAAGAAAACGATGTACTCACTGCACAGGCGCATGTCATGCATCAAGGTAGAAGAGCAGGCATCTACATCGTCAATATTACTAACCAGAACCAGGAGCTTGTCGCCATTTTCAAGGGCAACTCAGCACGCCTGAACCAAGCCGTACTCCCACCAGATCAAAGGAGTGATTCATGAAGCATGCTTATATCTGCGATGGCATTCGCACCGCATTTGGCCGCTACGGCGGCACGCTCTCCGCTGTGAGAGCCGATGACCTGGGCGCAGTACCTATTCGCGCTCTCATGGAGCGTAACCCGCAGCTTGATTGGTCCCAGATCGAAGAAGTCTTCTATGGCTGTGCCAATCAGGCCGGTGAAGATAACCGCAATGTGGGCCGTATGAGTGCCCTTCTGGCAGGCATGCCAGATTCTGTCCCCGCCACCACCATCAACCGACTTTGCGGTTCAGGTATGGACGCCGTCGGCACAGCAGCCCGCGCCATTGACTGTGGCGAGATTGAGCTGGCGATTGCCGGCGGCGTAGAATCTATGTCCCGTGCTCCCTTTGTGATGGGCAAAGCGCAGACCGCTTTTTCCCGTCAGGCAGAAATCTTCGATACCACCATTGGATGGCGCTTTATCAACGACAAGATGAAGAAGCAATATGGCGTCGATTCCATGCCAGAAACGGCAGAAAACGTCGCGGAAGATTTTAAGGTTAACCGCCAAGATCAAGATGCCTTTGCCCTTCGAAGCCAACAACGTGCCGCCAAAGCACAGGAAACGGGTGTATTCGACGCTGAAATCACACCCGTGATGATCCCACGCCGTAAGCAAGAACCGCTTTGTTTCGAGAAAGACGAACACCTTCGCGCTACCACTGCTGAAGCACTGGCGGGATTGCCCACGCCTTTTCGTGAATTTGGCAGCGTCACCGCTGGCAACGCATCAGGTGTGAACGATGGTGCGGTAGCACTGTTGCTCGCATCAGAAAGTGCCATTGAGAAACATGGTCTCAAACCCCGAGCCCGCATTCTTGCTATGGCAACCGCTGGCGTACCACCTCGCATCATGGGTTTTGGCCCCTCTCCAGCAGCCAAGAAAGTGCTGAAACTGGCGGGTCTGACCCTCGATGATATCGACACCATCGAGCTCAACGAGGCGTTTGCCGCGCAGGCGTTAGCGGTAACCCGCGACCTTGGCCTGCCGGATGATTCACAGAAAGTGAACCCCAATGGCGGTGCTATCGCGTTGGGTCATCCTTTGGGTGCCAGTGGTGCACGACTTGTGCTTACCGCCCTGAACCAACTTGAACGCACGCAAGGCCGATATGCCCTTTGCACCATGTGCATTGGTGTCGGTCAGGGCATCGCCCTCGTGATTGAGCGTGTTTGATTTTCTGCACCTGAAAACGGAGCAATGACAATGAAAAAACTAAGACAGGAAGCCCAGGAAAAAGCGCTGCTGGAAGCCTTTCAGCAGAAGATTGACCGTGAAGAAAAGATCGAACCAAAAGATTGGATGCCGGAGGCCTATCGACAGAGCCTGATCCGTCAAATCTCGCAACATGCGCATTCTGAAGTGATCGGTGAGCAACCGGAAGGCAACTGGATTACCCGCGCGCCGTCGCTGCGCCGTAAAGCCGTGCTGCTCGCCAAAGTACAAGATGAAGCAGGTCACGGCTTATATCTCTACAGCTCTGCTGAAACACTCGGAATCAGCCGCGCAGAAATGATCGAAGCACTGCAAACCGGAAAAGCGAAATATGCCTCTATCTTCAATTATCCCACCCAGACCTGGGGCGATATTGGCGCTATTGGCTGGCTGGTTGATGGCGCGGCTATCTGTAATCAGGTTTCCTTACAGCGCACCTCATACGGCCCATACTCACGCGCCATGATCCGCATCTGTAAGGAAGAAAGTTTCCACCAGCGTCAGGGCTATCAAATCATGCTGGCTCTCTCCAATGGAAGCGAAGCGCAGCGCCAGATGGCACAAGATTCACTCAATCGTTTTTACTGGCCATCACTCATGATGTTCGGCCCGCATGATGCGGAATCCGCGCACTCAGCACGTTCTATGCAGTGGAAAATCAAACGCGAAACCAATGATAGCCTTCGTCAGAAATTCATTGACCAGACCGTGCAGCAAATTGAGTTTCTTGGGTTGGAGCACCCAGACAAAGCCATTAAATGGAACGAAGAACGCGGCCATTACGACAGCGGCGAAATCGATTGGGAAGAGTTCTACAACGTGATTAATGGCAACGGACACTGCAACCGCCAGCGTATTCAGCACCATGTGAACGCTCACGAAGAAGGTGCCTGGGTGCGTGACGCGCAGAATGCACACTCTGAGAAAGTTAAGCAACGCCAACAACATGCAGTGGCTTAAGGAGAAGCGCAATGACTCTGGAAAATCTCGAACTGTTTGAAGTCTTTGTTCGTGGCAAGCGCGGCCTTGACCATAAACACGTAGGCAGTCTCCACGCGGAAGATGCCGCCCACGCTCTGCAATATGCACGAGACTGTTACACGCGCCGAAGTGAAGGTGTGAGCATATGGGTGGTTCGCTCGGCCGATATTTCTGCTTCACAGGAAGATGATAACGACGCTTTCTTCGACCCGTCGGACGACAAACCGTACCGCCATGCCACCTATTACCCACTTCCGAAAGAAGTCGGCAACATGTAAGGAGGTATGGAAATGGAACAACAACAAGATTTGCTCCGCTACGTGCTGAGCCTTGGCGATGACGCATTAACGCTCGGGCACCGTTTGTCCGAGTGGGCGAGCAATGGGCCTTTTCTGGAAGAAGACATTGCACTGGGTAATGTTGCGCTCGACTACATTGGCCGGGCCCGCATGTTTTATGGCTATGCCTCAGAACTGACCAACGGTGAGAAAAGCGAAGATGATTTTGCCTTTCTTCGGGGAGAGCGGGATTACATCAATCACCTCATCAATGAGCTTCCCCGCGGGGATTTTGCGTTCACCATGGCAAGGCAACTTATCGTCGACATCTACAGCCAATTGTTTATGACCCAGTTGTTGGAGTCTAAAGACTCAGTGTTGTCAGCGATTGCCCATAAGTCGATTAAAGAAACCCGTTATCACCTGATGCGCAGCAAGGATTGGACCATCAAACTGGGGGACGGTACAGAAGAGAGCCACCAGCGCATGCAGACCGCCTTCAACGATTTATGGGGTTACATACCAGAGATATTTGAACCGGATGACACAGAACAGCGATTGATTGCAGTAGGAATAGCCGTGGATACTTCCACCCTCAAAGCCAACTTTGACGCCCAGTTAAGCCGCGTATTGGAGGAAGCCACGCTTGAGGTTCCAGCTGATGAATGGGCAGTGCGCGGAGGCCGAAAAGGCTATCACACGGAACATCTCGGTCATTTGTTAGGCGTGATGCAAAGCGTACACCGCGCTTACCCTGGTTGTGAGTGGTGAGTATGGAAACCATCCCAGTAACACCACATGCCCGGTTTGAGCGAGTGAAGATGCGGGCAGAATCTCCGCTGCCAGACGTTTGGCAGTTGCTGGACGAAATCGCTGACCCCGAAATCCCGGTGCTTTCTATTTGGGATATCGGGATCCTGCGTAATGTCAGCGAGCAGGACGGGAAGCTCCTTGTCACCATCACTCCCACGTATTCCGGCTGTCCGGCGGTGGAGGCAATCAAGGAAGATATCCTGGCCCTCCTGTCTGAAGCGGGTTATCGCAGCGTAGAAGTCAAAACCGAGCTTTTCCCACCTTGGTCGACCGACGACATGTCAGAGTCTGGCCAACGAAAGCTAAGGGAATATGGTATTGCACCGCCCTCAGATGCACCTGATAGTTGCCTTCGCCTGACGCCCGAGCAAGGAGTGCGCTGCCCTCACTGCGGTTCATCAAACACAACAAGGATCAGCGAATTCGGCTCAACAGCCTGTAAAGCGCTATTCCGTTGCGAGAGCTGTCATGAGTCTTTCGATTTCTTTAAATGCTTGTAGTAAAGGGAATTGACCATGAGTGAAACCAATTTCTATTCATTAAAAATAAAACAAACACAGCCCCAAACTGATTCTGCTTTGTGCGTAACTTTTGATATTCCTGACACGCTTAAAGAGACATTCCAATTTGTTCAAGGGCAGTTTCTGACATTGCGCGCCAACATAGATGGGGAAGAAGTACGACGTGCTTACTCGATTTGCTCCGGTGCGGATGAGGGCGTGTTGCAAGTCGCGATCAAACGTGTGGATGGCGGTAAGTTTTCCAACTTCGCCAATGATACGTTTGAGGCAGGTCTTACGGTTGATGTTATGCCGCCACAAGGCAGCTTTTACACAGAGCTGAATGCATCTAACCAGCATCACTACATGTGTATCGCCGTTGGCAGCGGGATTACGCCGATTTTGTCGATCATCAAAACCGTACTTTCTCAGGAACCCAATAGTCGTATTACCCTGATATACGGCAATCGTCAGAGCAACACCATGATGTTCGCTGACACCCTAGGTTATCTGAAAAATCGCTACATGACCCGATTCAGTTGGATAAACATCATGAGCCAGGAAGATCAGGGGTCAGACCTGTTATCCGGCCATATTGACGTGAAGAAAGGTACCGCACTGCAAAAGCATCGCCTGATTGATGTCAATAGCACCGACCATGCCTTTATCTGTGGCCCTGAATCCATGATGGCGGAGGTCTCCAGAGGGTTCCGTATTGAGGGGCTTTCTGATGACCAAATTCACTATGAGCTTTTCTCCTCATCGTCTGAAGATGCGCAAGTTGCACTGGAAAAAGCCAAACAGCGTGTCGCCAACTATGGCGAGGAAAAAATGAGCAAAGTGACCGTCACCGCTGATGGGCGCTCTATCACCTTCAAGCTGGCGACTGTGGGTGAAAACATTCTCGATGCAGGCATCGAGAATGGCATGTCACTCCCCTATTCATGCAAAGGCGGTGTTTGCTCCACCTGTAAAGCCAAGCTGGTGAAAGGAGAAGTCGAGATGGATATCAGCCACGGCCTTGAACAACACGAGATCGATGCAGGTTACATCCTGACTTGTCAGGCGCACCCTCTTACAGATGATGTGACCGTTGACTTCGATCAGCGATGATTTCGACCAAGGATAGGAAAAATTATGCTTCTTTCTGACACCGTGAGTCTTCTCATTGAGGATGGGGTTGGGGTAATCCGGGTAAACAACCCACCGGTAAATGCCCTCTCCCATTCAGTACGGTCTGGCATTTTGGCCGGACTGGAACAGGCAAATACCAATCCAGACATTGCCGCCATTGTGATTGGCTGTGACGGCAATACTTTTGTTGCCGGCGCTGATATCAAAGAGTTCGGCCAAGTGCCCAAAACACCTCACCTTCCTGATGTGTTGCAGGCGATTCGAAACAGCGTGAAACCTGTGACGGCTGCACTTCATGGCACCGTGCTTGGCGGTGGTTTCGAATTGGCGCTGTCCTGCCACTACCGGGTTGCCATGATAGGCACAAAGGTTGGCTTGCCCGAAGTGAACCTCGGCCTTATTCCGGGTGCCAGCGGCACTCAGCTTTTACCCCGTTATGTAGGTGTAGAGAAGGCCCTTTCCATGATCACATCCGGTAAAATGGTATCGACAGATTCCTTAACGGATCTTATCGATATGAAGGTCGATGACGGCAGTTTAGGACAAGCATCTTCACCGCTACCCGAGCACGCCTCTCTGGTTAACCAAGCGTCGATTCTTTTCTCCCAAAGCACAGCTAACGATGTCTTTGTTGCTCCGGACAAGCGGGATATTCCGGATTCTTTCGAAGAGAATATCTTCGAAAGCTGGCGTAAAAAGCTCGCCAAAAAGGCCAAAGGTCAGCTCGCTCCTCAAAGAGCCATTGATGCCATTGATGCCGCGACTAAGCTCCCCTTTGACGAAGCCTTGGCCCTGGAAAGAACCCTGTTTCTGGCCTGCCGGGATTCCGAACAATCCAGTGCCATGCGCTATGCCTTTTTTGCTGAAAAACAGGCAGCTTCCGGCTATGCCAAATCGACGTCTGACGACGATATTGAATCGGTCGCCGTCATTGGTGCAGGCACAATGGGCGCCGGTATTGCCATCGCTTTTGCAAATAGTGGTTACAGCGTCACTTTAGTGGAAACCAATGAAGATCTGTGCGTCTTGGGTTTAGAGCGAATTCGTCACCAATATCAGAAAATGTATGATCAAGGCCGGGTATCAGAAGCGCAAAAAGAACATGCTCTCTCGCTGATTTCTGGCACCAGTGATTATGGCAACCTTGCCAATATTGATTTGGTGGTCGAAGCAGCATTTGAAAAAATGTCGGTGAAGAAGATCATTTTCTCTTCTTTAGATGCAGTCTGTAAGCCGTCGACCATCTTCGCGACCAATACTTCCTATCTGGACATTGACGAGATAGCCACCTCTACCACCCGACCCGAGCAAGTCATCGGCATGCACTTTTTCAGCCCCGCTAACGTGATGAAACTGGTTGAGGTGGTCAAAACCCGTTCGACATCCGAACAAGCTGTCAGTGCAGTCATGAAGACCGCCAAGCGATTGGGCAAAGTACCGGTTTGTGTTGGGGTTGGCTTTGGATTTGTTGGCAACCGGATGTATGCCGCTTACGGCCGGGAAGCCAATATGCTATTGCTGGAAGGTGCAAGCCCGGAACAAATAGATTCGGCGATGGAATCGTGGGGCATGGCGATGGGACCGTTGGCCGTGAACGATATGTCCGGTATCGATATCGCCTACAAAGCGCGCCGCGAGTACCCACCGATTTACGATGATCCCGCCTACTTTCTCGCAGCCGACACCATGGTTGAACATGGACGACTCGGCCGAAAAACGGGTGTGGGCTTTTACCGTTATGAAAATGGAAAGAAAGCCAATGACCCAACGACAATGGCACTGATTGCTATTGAAGCAGAACGTTTAGGCATTGAAGCCCGAAGAATCAGTGATGAGGAAATTCAGAACAGACTGGTGCTTGCATTGGTCAACGAAGGAGCAAATTTATTAGAAAAAGGAATTGCCAGAAACAGTGAAGATATAGATACCATTTGGCTAAATGGCTACGGATTTCCCCGTTTTCGAGGTGGTCCAATGTATTACGCTAAAGCAGCAGGAATAAGTAACACGATTGAAAGTATCAATTATCTTTACCGTGAAACAAATAAAGCATGGTGGCAACCCTCTGAGAAATTAGAAACTATTTAAATTCATCTTACGCACTAACAACTCCATTTTCCCCGCATTAATTTGCGGGCTTTTTTATGCCTAAAAAAAGACCTTAACTAATGTTAAGGCCAAATACTAGGAGTGTATTAACGTACCAAGTGCTAAGGATTAATCAGTAAAAGCTTTCCTATATTTTAAAACGGAAGGCTTAGAAATAAGCAACCGCATTGAGCAGTGCGATAAATTGATCGTCTGATGTACCACCAGCAAACAGCCCCGCACCATTGCCTTTATAGGTGTCATAGCGAAGTTCAGGACGGATCTTGAAGTGTTGATTCACACTCCAGTCGAGATTTGTCGTCACGGAGTAAACGTCACCACCTGTTGCACCGACTGAACTCCACAGGACATTCGCTGCATTCTCATCATCAAACCATTCGGCACGGGCTCCGAAGAAGAGGTTATCGTCCAGTTTATATCTCGCGCCCAGATTCAACCCCATCCAGTCACTGTCTTTTGTGATAAATACAGGTGCCGCTGCTACATCGCCACCTTCCTGAAAGCCATAAACAAACTCTGCGGCCAACTGGAGGTCTGGATTGACAGTTTGGATCAGCGTGGTAGAAGAGTGAAAACGGTCGAGCTTCTCATCGGTAGAGCTAACAGCAATGTAGGGTGAACCGCCTTTGGCAGCGCCAAATGCATCGCCTTCGCCATCACCGTAGATAAACTCGAAATCTAACCAGGTTGCTAAATCCGGGCTACGCCAGCGCGCTGCACCGATAAAGGTTGGACGCTTTTCATCCCAGTTATTCCAGCCCGCCACCAGACCGGCATCAAAGCTCAAAAGCCCAAAGTCTTCATCCGTCGGTACTTTGATGCTGGCAAGCGCACCAACGTGTTTTGAAGGGCCATGTTGCGTGGCGTAAGTGTGCGTGACAAACCAGTTAGGCGGCGTAAAAGGAGCACCGACTTCATTGCCGATGAAAGTGAAGAAGCTACCTACCATCAATGTCATACCATCTAATACTGGCAGGTACGCATCAATGTAAAACTGCGGAATGGCGAGTTTGTTGTCGTCATCGTTATCGAAGGTGTAGTCGTCAATGCCTGCAGTACGGAAAAACTGAATATCCTGGCCGTACATAGCTGTCACGTTGAAATCAATACGCGCTTCACCAACCGGACCTGGGAATGGTCCTACCCGACTCAAGACGTTCTGAGCCGGTGCAAAAGCACCAGTCGGCAAACAACCCATGCCCTTACACAACATTAAGCCGATTTGGTTTAGGCCTACACCGTCTTTCTGGTTTAAAAAGGCACCGTTGCTGATATTGCCATCGCCAATCGTGTCTGAAGCATGAAGTGCCGTCGCTTCTGCCCAGCCCGCGACAGTAATTTCATATTCATCTAGCGCGTTGTTTGTCGCTGCACGAAACAGCGAGCCTCCTGCAGGTTCAGCATTCGCTAATCCCACTGTAGGTACCATTAATGCCAAAGAGACTGAAAGTCCCAATATATTCCTTGTTAATCTCATACTGCTTTCCTTTGATGGTTTAATTATCACATCTAGCGGTGATAATTTTCCTTGATTTTTAAATTCATTTATTAGCCAACTAAAAGAACAAATAGACGAAACCAGTCCCCGTAAAAACGGAGATTCATGGGATTTTTTATTGTTTAAATAGAGTGGACACTGGAGCCTAGTTGGACAATCCTCAAAATTAAGGAGAATTGTCCAACTTATACATCTATGACAATTTAACGCCTGCTAATAAACCGGTTCCTTCAGTACAATTAATATATTCCCCATACTGAGAGCCAGCTGGTAATACAGATACTTCGTGCCAAAGTTGTAGCTGAAGATCAGGTCCATACTTGGGTGCAATTTCAAGGAAAGTATTAAATATCGCCACATGAGTAGGATGGCTTTCAGACCATGCCTCTAAGTCTGACATCGTGCGGAAGAAGGCAAGACCAAACGTGCACTCCTGCTTGCCTTTAAAGGGCAAAAACTGCGTCATATAACGGCAGCTATAACAATTGACCTCATCACCTTCATCACGCAGGAAATTCATACCCGCTTTAAGCACTGGTTCAATTTGATTTAGGTACTCTTCCCTTTGGGTTCCTGTAGTGTGACTCCAATCCTGACCAGATCGGATAATGCAAAGGTTCTCATGTGCACGAACCACAACACGATTTCCCTGTTGCTCAATCACTTCCAAAGTCTGATGCGCTTCAAAAGGGTTTTCAGCCGAGAGCGGAATACGATCCCGCATCCCTCCCCAATAGCCATGACGTTCAATAGGGCCTTCGATGTCCTTGCGTATCTGACTAAAGCCATGGTTGTGTACCGGCCCAGAGAACAGGGTCTCAAGACGTTCAAAAGGTACATTGAACACCTCCCTGAAAATCCCAAACCCCCACTTGTCATCCGAATATAGCTCCCAGAATAAGGTCACAACATCGCTGTGCAGCCAATCTGCGCAGGCTTGCGCATCCATCCAATAGATAATCGCAATGGTTTGGCTGAGCCCATCTTTGTCTTCGCAGGTTGCAAAATCGCAAACATCCGCGTTTTTAGCGAGGCCATTCAGTGCACCAACAAACTCGCTGATGTAAGCATCAGATTTGTGCTGACACCCTATAATGCACATGCTGACGTCTTGTTGGTTTTCGGCAAATACCGAACTCCATGCTGGTACGGGTGGCTCCCAATCCGGTGGCATCTTCAGAGGCAGTTTTCTGTTGGTTGTATTATTCGCCATGGTGAGTACTCCTTGTGCTTATGGCTTCAAATTGGTGACATCGGTTGTCTAGGCCTTACCAAGGTTTAAGTCGGTGCAACAATGAAGAACGTTCACTCACAACTTCAACCGCTTCCTCCTGCCCCGTTGTTGCCAGCTCTGACATTGCCGTTTTTGACGCATCAAGGTCTGTTACTTCTACAACTGCACGTCGTTTTTCACGATCTATCAGTAAACGTGTAGCATCTTTCTTCGCATAGTGGCCCGCAGGGTCAGCGACAGCTTTGGCATAAGGGATCATGCTGAGGTCAATATCTGCAATCACTAAGCCCTCTTCCGTCTCTCCAATTTCAGAACCAATAGACTGCCCATCCGGTGCATAGATTTTGGTGTAACCACCACCGATCTGGCACATAGCCTCTTTTTCGGGATCACCCTGGCAAAGCATTTCCTGCTGCGCTTTGCTCACCGTGGCGCATGGCGCAATAACGTAACAGCCACCTTCCACGGCATACATCATGCTGGCTGCGTTGTTCACTACGTCGCCAAGGGCATAGGCCATTCCACGATAGAGGGAAAAATTCGGCCATGCCGCGCAATGGATCTGTTCATTCTGAGCGTACATCGCATACTTAGAGAGTGGCTGAAGATGCTCCCAACAGGAAAGCTGTCCAATGCGGCCAATTGACGTTTCCTTTACTGCCAGGTCGCTACCATCACCTTCACCAAACACAGTGCGTTCTACGTGGGTAGGTTTGAGTTTTCTTCTACGGCTGATAATTTCGCCATCTTCGCCATAGTGCCACTGCGAGATATACAGGCTGCCGCCGTCACGCTCACTCACACCGATTGAAACCTGAATATTGTTTCGACGAGCCGCCTCAGCAATGGCTTTGTCTTCCTCGCTGCCCACTTCAATGCTGCTGTCAAAATAACGCCCTACAAATTGCATCTGCCATGCAACTGGGCCTAACCAGATATGATTGGGATAACCTGGAAGCCAGGTTTCCGGGAAGACCACCAACTTGCACCCTTTGGAAGCGGCTTCATCGATATACGCTTCGGCTCGCTGTATCCCTTCTGCGAGATTTAAAAAAGATGGTGCTGCCTGTACCGCAGCCACTTTAAATACTTCCGACATCGCGCGTTCTCCTTCTTCGCGTGTAGTAATTTGGTTTTGGCCACCCACTCGTAAGTGATGTCTGGCAAATGATGAAAACCAGAGCTTTACGGCGGGCTTCTAAAACACTAAGAGGCGAACGGGAGGATTGCTTGCGTAAGAAGGCGGCCTTAGTTGTCGTAAAAGGCAGCGGTCAAGACGACTCACATTTGAGACAGTGTCAATTTTGCATTTGGTGTTACAACATAAAGGTAGGGTTTAAAAGAGAGCACACGGATGAGTAGTACCGTCAAAAGGTTTACCTATGACACAAGCCATTGCCAACCTGGCGAAAAGTTCGCTTTTTGGCGGGAGTCGGTGTGTGATGCTTATGTCAACTTGGGATGCGAAGCTCTATCTCGAAAAGACTTTAAAGGAAGAATTGAACTCTCCAAACATGACGTTATTGACCTTTCCTTTGTGTCTGGGTCGAAACACAAGGTCATCAGGCGTGCGGAAGACATTGGGCGCACATCAGAAGCCGAATTCCTGTTAAGTATTCAACTTAATAACCGTTCTGTTATCGAACAATGTGGCCGTGCGGCTCCACTATCCCGCTACGATTTTACTCTGTATAGCAGTACAGAAACTTACTCCATTGACCTCGAAGAAGGCTTCAAACAGTTAGTCATCAAGTTTCCAAAGAAGGCACTATTAAGCCGGCTCCCTGACGCCAATATGCTCACGGCAATTCCCGTCAACGGGACATCTCAACTAGGCAGTTTAGTGGCGACGACGGCGTTAAATATTTCTTCGCTTATCGACAGCCAAACCACGGACTGTAAACTCTTGTTGCAAGAGACATTGATAGATTTGATTGCCACGTCATTAGCACCACTCCGAGGCTCTCGTCTCGAGTTGTCTCAGCCAGAGCAGCAACTGCTGATTCGCGCCAAGTCTTATATTCTCGCAAACCTGCAAGATGCCAGCCTTAACCGTGAAGACATTGCGAAAAGCCTGGGGTTGTCAGTACGTCGCCTTAGCGAAGTGTTTACGAAAAATGGAGAAACGGTATGTGGCTTTATCCGAGAAAGCAGAATGCAGAAAATCGCCCGTGATCTAGTGGACGAACGCTTCCAAAAAACGGGGATCAGTGAAATCGCATTCAAATGGGGGCAGAACAACCTTCAACACTTCTCACGCACCTTTCGGGATCAATTCGGTTGTTCACCCAGAGATTACAGACAAAGCAAATTGTAACTATGCGCAACAGCATTCGTGCTTCATTCCCTCTTAAAAAATGTATGCCGCACCCGCGTTACTTGCTCCCTCATCAGGTGTGCTTCCAACGCCAGTGGTACTTGAATCCTCAAAAAATGCGCCCACTGCAAGCATGTCTCCGTCTTTTCCAAGACTCACCGACACACCAAATTTATCTCCAGCGCCCGTATTCGGTGATTTTAAGTATGCTTTTTGCGCCCAAACAGCATTCTCATAACGGTAGATATAGACTGCACCGGAATCTACAGCCCCTTCATCAGGCGTGCTGTTAATACTCAAGGTACCAGAGTCTTCTTCCCGAGCTCCTACTGCAAGTGTGTTACCGCTAGAAGATAAATCAACAGACCAACCGAAATAGTCACCTGCACCGGTATTCGATGCTTTAATGTAGGCATCTTGACCCCAGTTTCCGCCCGAATAGCGGAAGATATAGACCGCGCCTGCGTCTGTCGCACCTTCGTCGGGTACGCTGTCAACACCGATTGTACTCGAGTCTTCATATCTTGAGGACACTGCCATTACATTGCCATCGCCTGACAAGGAGACCGACCAACCGAATAGATCACCAATCCCTGTGTTGGATGCTTTCACATAGGCTTGCTGCGACCAGACACCGCCAGAGTAGCGAAAAACATAGGCAGCCCCAGCGGCACTCAGCAAATCGTTGGGGGTACTGTTAATCCCTGTTGTATCTGAATCCTCCCAAGTAGCCCCCACTGCAAGGGTGTTGCCATCCCCTGACAAAGATACCGAATAGCCAAAATAGTCAGACGCGTCAGGGTTTGAGGCTTTGATGTAAGCTTCCTGCGCCCAGCTGCCTCCGGTAAAACGATAGACATACGTAGCCCCTGAATTATATAACGAATTGTTTTCTGCGTTGTTAACGCCAGTGGCTGACGAGTCTTCCGCATATGCCCCCACCGCAAGGGTGTTGCCATCAGATGAAAGGGTCACAAACCAGCCGAAGTAGTCGCTAGCACCCGGGTTAGAAGCCTTTATGTATGCCTCTTCACTCCAGCTCCCCCCAGCATTACGGAAAATGTAAGCAGCGCCCGATAATGTTGCTGCCTCATTCGGAATACTGTTAACACCACTGGAGGAAGAGTCCTCTGCGTAGGCGCCAACTGCAATTGTATTACCATCTGCTGACAATGCGAGAGCCCAACCAAATCTGTCCCCCTCCTGACTGTTTGACGCTTTCAAATAGGCTTGCTCTGCCCAGTGCCCATCCAAATATCGGAAAACATATACCGCTCCTGCTATTGCTGCCAGATTGTCAGGTGTGCTGTTTATGCCTGACGAGCTAGAGGCTTCTGAATACGCACCCACTGCCAGTGTCGACCCATCAGATGATAGGGCCACAGGCCGACCAAAACTGTCGTCAATATCTGTATTAGATGCTTTGATGTAAGTGATTAACGCGGTAATGTCTGAAGGTGACAAAGATAACTCGTTAGACAGTCTACTCCCAACTTCATTACTGGCTTTTACGAAAAATTCAGAGAGGTGATCTTTGAGAGCGCCAGTGACATTGATAGTTGCCGTTGTTCCGGATACAACCCCCATCGATTCGCAGTTATCAGGTTGCGTTTCGTCTTTTCGACAAACCGTATATCTCGAAGCACCTTCAGCAGCATCCCAAGAGAAAGTAATCGGGCAAGAACCTCCCCCCGAGGAAACAGAAGCAGACAATGACTGAAGGTTAAATGCTGATGGCGGTGACATTGTCGGTGACGTTATCGACTCCGAAGCTCCACTTCCTGAATCGAATACATAGTCTATATTGCAGCCGTTCAGAAAGACTAATGTACTCCACAGAAAAATACCTTTTAAATACTTCATCTCCACCTCCAAACTCACTCCCCATATAAGTATTCAGATGAGCCAACAATCAATGAAAATAAAACCATACAAGAAAGAAAAATACTCATACAATAAATAATTAACTAAAAGGAAAATATTTAACACCTTTATACTAGACTAAATAAAATTAATTTTTTAATTGAAATAAGTTAAAGAAAAAGTTATGACCAATATTCTCTACAAAGATGAAAGACAGATTCAACACAAAAAAATAAAGAACGCGATTCCATTTATAGAAAAAACACAAAAAATAAAAACTTAGATAAAAACATAGATAAAAAACCATTCGTACTTAATCTCACATTGATATTACAGAACGAGAGACTGTATAAAATAAAGACAAATTAAAATAATCAGTAAAAGGTAAGAACGAAGGATGGGTATACTTAGGCGACCTAAGGACACCTGAATTCAGAGGTCATCAATACTTTTAATTAGAGGAAATTTTTACGAGGAGTACTCTTTCTATTTTCGTAGAACTTAACGAAAACGTGGGTACATTAAGGGCCTCCCTTCGGTCGAGATTCCTTCACCCCAAGGTTGTTTGGGTATATGCCCAAATAGCAGGCTCAGGGAACGCCACCAACACGGTTAGAACGGCTTAATGTATGCAACTCACTTGAGTGCTCTGAAGATTTTGCGCGTGGCTCCATTTTTACCTGAACATTGTGTGTCTTAATTCCAGCTGCTTGGAATCGTACAGCAATCCCCGTGCGAATATCACTGGCAAGGTTCCAAGCCCTTGTCGCGGAATTTGTCCAACCTGCAACCCAACATTGGTAGGCATCTTTATCAAGGTTCATCACCCAAAAATCTGGTGATTCTTGGGAGATAAAATGCTTGCTGCTCTGAACGGACTCAATGGCCATTTGCCGCACAAGCTCTAAATCATTTTCGTAAGAAGTGTAAAACTCCACATGCACCCAGATATAAGTGTCGTTATAGGTAAAACTCTCCAGCTCCAGAGAGAGCATTTTGCTGCTAGGAATAATTAGTCGCTTCCAGTTCCAGAGCTTAATAATCGTGTGGTTAAGGCTAATGTCTTCCACCGTTCCATATTGATCTTCAATCACGACCGTATCTCCGACACGGATCGCTTTGGAAAGAGAAAGTACGACGCCCGCAATAATATTTTCAATCACAGGTTTTGCGGCAAAGCCGAGAACGGTGGTGGAAACAGCAACCATTAGCGAAACCATTGCTGCTGGCATCGAATTCAGAAATGGCAGCGATAATGCGAGACCTAACACGATAAAGATGAAGAAAAAGGTGATCTTTCGGATAATCGAAAAACGGTTTTCGATTTTTTCAACTGCCGCATCAATCTCCCCAATCTGACCTTCTGCTTTGGGTAAAGATGTCTGAACACTGTTAAAGTTTTTTAAACGTCTTAAACGTCGTTCTCTGCTCGATTTTGACTTTAATAAGGCAGACGTCGCCCACAAAATAACAGCAATCCCAACCACGCTAACCGTGCCTAGGTAGATGTAAAGGTTATCTATGACCATATCCTTTCCTTCCCCGCTGCTGTGCATCGAAAACTGTTTAGGGTTTTGACCTCGCTACGTTGACCCCATTGACCCAATGATGGTTTAGCGCACTAGTGCTGGAAACCCTGCTTTTGAAAACGTGCATTCCATTTGCCGTCGTTTTCATTTTCACAATTTTCTACCGAATCAAACGTCACGTGCTTACCAATATCTTTCACTTTGATATCAATAGACGCCAACCTTTCTTTGATAAGGCAATGCATGGCGTTTTGATTCGCTTTTAATAGATTCAATTGCGTGTCGAAAACGCAAACAATGGCAAGTGAATGAGGGAAGCGGTCATAGTTTGCAAAGTGGGTAAGCCACTCAAAACCCTCTTGCTCAGACTGAGCAATGTCGCAGACTTGTGTGAGTGCCAATCTCAGCGCGTTATCGATTTTCTTATCCGTTTTTCTCACGTCCCTAACCTTTCAATTTTAATAGTGCACTTACTGATTTACTGCATGGTAAGTAGTACGGATATCAAACGCCAGTACCCCCCCCATTCAAAAGCGTGAGTTCCAATTAACGGACACGTTAGAGATAGCGTTTAAATACATAAAAGCCGCTGATTTTCATCAGCGGCTTGTCACTCGACAACGAAATCCACGTTGGTGTTTTTCTACTCGGATAGTTCAATTCTTGAAGGCTTAGTATTGCTCATCAATCAAAATCAAAATCAGACACGTATTTTTGCTTGAATTGTTGCAAACTCTCACCGGTATCGCTCTTAACTTCATCGTGAGTGGCACGGCTATCCATAGGCATCCAACCGTATGGGTTGTTGTCGTACATTAAGTTCACATGGCGACACAGACCGAACAGGTTGTTGTATATAGAGTGTTCATTGACCCCAAACTCATTAAGCTCTTGAATAATTTTAACTTTGAGATCTGGCATGATCGGAAGCTCAGTCAACGCAGCATGCATTCCTTCTTCCTCCTCCAACGCCGTGAATTGAGGACGGCCCTGAATAAGGGTGGAAGCATGCACAGTTAGCCGTTTGTTTTTGTCTGCGGCTTTTCCGTAAACAGGCATGATGTGTGTTTGTGTAATCGCAAAGGGATCATCGTCCATACCCAGTTGTGGAATACTCTCCGTGTTCAGTACATAAACAAGAGGCTGAGATCCTGAACTATGACAGGCGTACCATAGCGCCTCGTAAGGGTTAATCGTCCAGTCCAACAAACGGGTTTCCAAGCCTGCGTTGTGCGCTTTCATCAGTAAGTGGCATGTCGAAGGGTTATCAACATCGATATAGTCCCGGCCGTACTCCGCGATATGCGCGAGCATCTTGGCTTCCGTTTCTACGGTTTTGGTATGACCCCGAGCCGCCTGAGGGAGCAATTTGCAGCGGATATTTGGCTGACCTCGAAACAGCATGGTTTTGTTAGTTTCGGTGATATTTTCAACCGCTACCGTAAAGGCAGACAGTGAGTCTATATAGTTAATATGATTCATAATTTCCTCGCATTGGAGTAGCCAACTGAGCTGTTTATCTCTTTTTGTACGACCGTCACCGCGATAACGTTAACAATGTCATCCACGCTGCAACCCCTCGATAAGTCATTCGCTGGTTTTGCCAAGCCTTGCAACAAAGGACCAATCGCAACCGCTCCTCCAACACGCTCTGCCAGCTTGTAGCAAATGTTGCCCGCCTCCAGGTTAGGGAAAATGAGGACATTCGATTTCCCTTTTACGTTGGAATTAGGCAGTTTCTTCTTCGCGATATCCGCGACAATCGCCGCATCCAATTGGATATCTTCATCGATAGCAATGTCCGGCAACTGCTGCTTTACCCGTTGAGATGCCCTGACGACCTTGCTGACCGATTCGTGCTCTGCGCTGCCGCTGGTTGAAAAAGACAACATGGCGACTTTCGGTTCTTCCATGAGTAAGGTTTCTGCATTCTTCGCTGCTGCAATAGCAATGCTCGCCAGTTCTTCGTCGGAGGGATCAATCACCAGCCCACAATCTGAAAAAATCAGTCCTCCTTTCAAGGTGTGGAAGGGCTGGCACAGCATCATCAGAAAGAAGCTGGACACAATCGTGCTGGTGCCATCCAATCCAATGATTTGTATTGCGCTGCGAACGACATCTTTCGTCGTGTGCACAGCGCCAGCGACTGAGCCGTCAGCGAGTCCTTTGGCCACCATAAGGTTGGCAAAATTGAGTGGCTTAAGCGTCTCTTGCAACGCCTGCGCAGGCGTGATGCCTTTCTTTTCCCTAAGCGCGAGATACAACTCCGACAGAGAGGCTGTGAGCGGGCTGGATTGAGGTTCTATCACCTCAAAATCATCAAGTTGAACGTTGGCTTCGTCTGCAGCCAGTTGTAGTTTCTCTCTTTCGCCAACCAGAACGACTTTTGCAATCCCACCTTGTTGAGCCTGAGCGGCGGCGATGAGAATCCGTTTATCATCGCCTTCACACAGCACAATTTTTGAGTCCAACTTCTTCGCTTTCTCAATAATGTTGTTTAACGCTTTCATCACTTACTGCTCTCTTAACGTCACTTTTCAAAACCCAATATCCCTATGGGATTTCATCCGAATATCTCTAAACAAAGCTTTCGTTTGTCTACTCCTCTTTATCAGCCCACCAGCGAAGGAAGCCATAGGGTGAGTTGTGGGAAGAAGGCAATAACAAACACGCCAAGCACAGAGGCAAAAACGAAGGGATGAATTCTTGAAGTAATTTGCTCGACGCTCGAACCGCCGATACCGGACGCGACAAAAATGTTCTCTCCCAATGGCGGCGTCGCAAAGCCAATGGATAAGGTACAAATCACCACGATCCCAACATGCGTTGGATCCGCGCCTAGCATGTACATGATGGGCAGTAGGACAGGCACAATGATCATTATCGCCGCCAGCGTTTCCATAAACATGCCGATAAAAAGCAGTAACATGATGGTCAATGCCCAAACCAGATACATGTTGTCCGTGACACTCAATAGCGCATCAGCCACATGAACCGGAATTCGCTGCTCGATAAGAAGACGCCCGAAAACCGTGGCAGCGAAGAGAATCAAAAGAACACGGCCGGTTATCCATGTTGTGGTGGTCAAAGACTTAAGCACATTCCTAAATTTCAGTTCTTTATGTAAAAAGAACCCCACAAATAGCGAGTAGAAAATCGCCACCACCGCCGACTCGGTTGGCGTGAAAATGCCACTATAGATCCCGCCCAGTATCAGAAATGGCGCAAGAATCGACCAAACACCCCGACGCAACGAGTGGTTGATGTCAGGAAGAGACCAGGACTCCATCAAGCCTTTGTAGCCACGACGTTTTGAGATGTAGTAGTTGGTCAATATCAGGGTTGTCGCCATGATCAGTCCGGGAACAACACCTGCAATAAACAATTTGGGGATGGAGACAGTATCAAACTCGCCATGCAGGGATATCGCTTCTGGCGGTGCCATCAACCCCATCGCAGAGATACCAAAGATGACAATAGGTATGGACGGAGGAATGATTATTCCTAAGCCGCCGCTTGCGGCTGTCACCGCTGACGCGTAGCTCGCTTCATATTCGCGTTTCACCATAGCAGGGATCATCAGCATGCCCACTGCTGCCGTGGTCGCTGGCCCTGAACCGGATATCGCACCGAAGAAAAGACAGGCAAAAACCGTTGCAGCACCAAGTCCGCCTGTTACCGGGCCTGCCATGTTTTCTGCAATATCGACCAATCGGCGTGATATACCAGAGGCTTCCATCAAGGCTCCGGCCAAAACAAAAGATGGCAGAGCCATCAGTGGAAAGTTCCCGACAGACGTGAATGCGATTTGCACCAGTGCAATAGGGTTTTTATCCAAAATCAGGTAGGCCGCCATCGATGCGCCAGCCAAAGAAACGGTGATAGGTGCCCCAAGCACCAGCAGAACTAAAAAACCACCAAATAAAATGAGTGTTAAATAGGCTTCCATAAGGTTGAATCCCTTCTCGCTATCTTTTCACCGCCGGGCCTATGGCAGCTTGGGAATATCCATCTTTTTTTCGCTGAGCTTGCGGATCTCTTCTGCCTCTGGGTCATCGTGTTCAATACCTTTTAAGCGATCGATGACATTCCATAGAATCCGTATCGACATCAGCAAAAACGCGATGGGCAAAATCATGTAGATGTACTTCATTGGGATACCGGTGGTTTGAGACTTCCAAAACAAGTTCATCTTGTTGAAAACAAAGTCATAACTCAGGTAAACAAAATACAGATTGAAAGCAATCCAGAGCAGATCGGCGATCGTCTCGCAGACAGTTTTTACGATGGGTGGAAAGTAGTTAAAGTGGAAAGAGACTCGGTTATGAGCAGACATTTTTGCTGCGACAACAGCACCTAAATAGGTAAACCAAACGAATAAATAGGTCGCGACTTCATCACCCCAAGGAATGGAGTATTGGAAAAACTGTCTAACCAAGATCTGCGTAAACAAAAGCGTGACAAATACCGCCAGAAACAAGCAGCAGATGTATTCTTCAATCCTGTTTAAGTGACGACGCACTGTTAACATTATCGACATGCTCTTACTCTCAACGTTCAGGCTTCAAGGGTGAGTTCAATAGCTAACCCGTCGGACACGTTCCGTGCCCGACGGGTATTTCGATTATCGACCAAGCTGTTTCAGTGCGTTATCCAGTTTTTCTTTACCACCGATACTGCTGTAGAACTTCGGCCAAACAACAGTTGTTACACTCTCAATCCATTCCTTCTCGTTATCAGCCGGTTCGGCGATTTCCATGCCTTTTGCTACCAGCTCTTTCTTGATGCGATCTTCGGTATCTTTAAGAAACTCAAAGCTATGTACCGTCGCTTCCTGACCCGCCTCTAAAATCGCCTTTTGCATTTCTGGTGATTGGTCCTGGAAGACCGACTCACTGATGATAAGGGGCTCCATCGAGAAGATGTAACGGATATTGGTCACGTACTTCTGTACTTCATTGAATTTCATGGCAGAAATAGTGATGTAAGGATTGTCCTGACCATCAACCACACCTTGCTGGAGGCCGGTAAAGGTCTCTGACCACGCCATGGGTGTAGGGTTAATACCCAGCGCCTGATAGGAAGCAATCATGATTTCATTTCGGGGAACGCGGATCACCAGACCTTTTAGATCTTCAGGCGTTTTGACAGGGCGTTTAGAGTTGGTGAGAACGCGGAAACCTGAATACGCCCAACCAACAATTCTGACGCCTGCATCACGAATGGTGTTTTCCACAAGCTCTTTACCAATATCGCCTTGCGTCAGTAGTCTCGCCTCTTCAGCTGACTGAATCACATAAGGCATCGTCAACAGGCCAACAGTGGGAGAAAAAGGCGTCACGTTGTTGATGGCCAACACAGAGAAATCAAGCAAGCCGATAGCTGCATTGTTAACTGTGTCTTGCTCGGTACCTAACTGGCCATTAGGAAAGAGGTCAACCTTAGCTTTACCACCCGTTTTATCACTGAGTTTTTCAGCAAACGTTTTACCCAGTTCCCATTGTGTACCACCAGCAGCATCACCCAACGCCATTTTGAATGTTTGAGCGTATAACTGCGGAGTGGTCAGCGCCATGCTGAAAGCGGTGACAATAGCGAGGACGTTACTACGAATTAATTTCATGATCTTAACCTCTTTAATTAATGTATTGGTTCTGACTTTCCTCGGGTGCTAGCCACCCAATGCAGGCGGCAAAACGTTGCTCTAGATTTCGGTGTTATTGTCCCAAACCAACTGAATTCTCCGTTTACAGCTGGTTTGGCGTCATGCTTGGCTCCATCAAGCAGTTGCGCTGCAGCGAGCGCTTATCACTTTTTGATTTAAATACATGGGCCTATATCGCTAGAACACTTCGTCTTTTAAGTGATACCAACGGTATAGGAATCGCTGCCCCAGCCGTCGAAACGGCGCAAAATGTTCAGATTCAATAAGCTCCCTCACATTTGGATAAGGCAACCTTGACTGGAAAATAGGAAGATTGAGGTCTTTGGTATCCCCTGCAATCCACTGTGCTAACCGCTTGCCAGCTTGCGCGGAATACATCACGCCATTACCGCCATAACCCAACGCGTAATAGAGGGTCTCAGATTCGTTGGGTTGGAAAATTCTTGGCATCATGTCATGGCTCACATCCACCCAACCCCACCATGAGTAATCGATACTAATGCCTTGCAAAGCAGGGAATTTTCGAACCATGTCCGCGTATAGCTTGTCCTCATACTTCTGTTTTGGCGCATCGAACCCCGTAATGGCGCTACGCGAGCCAATTTGTAGCCGGTTATCAGGAAGTAACCGGTAGTAATGTCGAAGAACACGGGTGTCTGTGAGAATCTGAGTTGTTCTGAAATTGCATGCCTCAATTTCTGAGGGTGTTAAAGGCCGGGTTACCATGGAATTAGACAATATGGGCAACAGACGGTTTTTCAGCTGAGGATGCAGCGATTGAGAGGTGTAACCCCCCGTTGCGATGCCTACACTTTGCGCTTTTACCGTACCATGCGGTGTTTGAAGGTAGTGGATACCCTTTCGTGTTTCCCACCCGGTCACTGGGCTTGCAGGGTGCACTTTCACGCCTAGAGCCCGTGCCTTCTTCAAATAACCAAAGGCCAGCTTGCCTGCGTGTATGCCAATACCCTCAGGTTCATGCAGTGCCCCTGCTGCTTCTGCATCGTTGACGTATTGCTCTTTGACGGTCTGGGCATCAAAAATTTGAGCATCATAATTAAACGTTTTACGAAGCAGTTGCGCCTCTTTGACTAGCCCTGGCATCACCTTCGCACGGTGGGCAATATAGAGATGTCCGCCTGGCTGGGGATCACAATCGATGTCTTTGATCAGCGATTTGAACGTTTCCATGCCATCTACACACTCTTGATGCATGCGAAGCGCCGTATCTAACCCCCACCGCTCTATCCACTGTGAGCGCTTTAGCCGGCCAGAAGCGCATTGAGCCTGACCGCCATTTCTGGTGCTGCACCCCCAACTGGTACGGTTAGCCTCTAGAACAGTCGCTTTAATGCCATAGTTTTCTGCCAGAAAAATAGCAGCGGTCAGTCCGGTAAACCCCGAACCGACGATCACCACATCGGCATCAGTATCACCGGGCAGCGGGCCATCGTCTTTCGGTGGCGTACCCGCCGTACCAATCCAATATGAAGGAGAATAATCCCTACCCTTTCCTGGCGTCGCATCCACAAGGGGATCGTAGGCGGGATCATAAGCATCAACTGCTGGCGTCGGGGAGCGGGATAGCTCCTTTTCGACACCAGATATCTCTTGAGTGGCTGATTCCATTGCTTGCTCCGATATCAATTGCTAAAACAATCAAACCACTAAGGCAGGTCTGTCTTTGCGGAAGGCATTTTTCACTGCAATCTTGCCGTCACGGAGCGTAAACACATCCACCATGCGCGCTTCTATCAGGCTGCCATCAGGCTTTGTTGCACAGAAAGTAGACTCAGTGATGGCTTTGCTCCCGGATAAAATCGTGTGCTCTGCATCTTTCCAACACACATCAGGAAAGGTTTTCCACACTTGCTCAAATGCATCGCGGACGGCATCAAACCCTGAAATAGTGGTGCCTTGCAGTTCACTACCGGCTGCCGTAAGAAAAACGCAGTCATCCGTCATAAATGTCATCAGTGCTTCAACATCATGGTCATTCCACGCTTTCGAAAACGCGTCCAAAAAATCGGTGGTGATGGAATCCGGTTTTACCTGAGTCGTAGGGTTGTTCACGTTAAAACTCCTTTTCATCCGCGGTCAGCGCTTTAAGCTGAACCTTGTTATTTTTGAAATCTGTCTCGGGTTAATTTTTAAGAGAGGTCTGGCCGAGAGCACTCAGCCAAACACTCACTCTTTATTTAAAGAATTTTCCTTCTCGGTGCTGTCGACTTCGCGACACGCGGTTAAACGTAATCCTGATACTTTTCTAGGAAGCGAACAGGTGTAGAAAGCGCATCACGACGGAATGGGTCTCCCAACTCTTGGGTACACATGATTTCAATCACGGTGGTTTTCCCTTCGTTCATTTGTTTGTCGATGGCTGCTTTGAGTGCTGGGCCAACATCTTCCAAACGATCTACAGTGATACCTTCCGCCCCCATCGCACGTGCAATTTCTGCGAAGCTTTGGTTATCCAATTCGCCCGCCACAAATCGACGGTTGTAAAAATCAACCTGGTTCTTCTTCTCTGCGCCCCATTGACGGTTATGGAATACCACTGCGGTGACTGGAATGTTGTGTCGTACACAGGTCATGGTTTCAACCAGGCTCATTCCCCACGCACCGTCACCAGCGTAAGAAATAGCGGGTCTGTCTGGTGCTGCCATTTTGGCGCCAATAATGGTTGGGAAAGCGTAACCACAGTTACCGAAGCTCATTGCCGCGAAGAAGCTGCGGGGCTTTTCGAATCTTAGGTAGCTGTTAGCAATGGAGTTGATGTTGCCAATGTCAGTAGAGACCATGACATCCTCAGGCATGGCTTTTTCAAGCTCGCGCAGGACTTGGCGCGGATGGAGGTATTCGCCACCGGAAAATGGCGTTTCATTCGCGTTGTGCTCAATCATATCGAGGCTGAAAGCGTCTTTTTCATGCGTCCACTCATCCAGCTCTTTTTCCCAGGCATCTTTTTCCTGTTTCATGATGCCAAGACGCTCTTCTTTATTGCTGTCACAAGCCAGCGCTCGGCTACTTAACCGTTCAGTCAGTGCCACCGCTGCCGCTTTCGCATCACCACAGATACCGACTGAAATTTTCTTCACCAATCCCAGCATTTTGTTGTCAGCGTCAATCTGGATGATTTTGGCGTTCTGCGGCCAATAATCGAGACCGTGTTGTGGCAAGGTGCCAAATGGCCCCAGACGGGAACCCAAAGCAATGACAACGTCTGCTTGCGCGATCAATTTCATCGCCGCTTTTGAGCCTTGGTAGCCCAGTGGACCGCACCATTGTGGGTGCGAAGCAGGGAAAGAGTCATTGTGCAGATAGCTGTTTACCACTGGCGCACCTAAACGCTCAGCCAGCGCTTTACACTCTTCTACAGCATCAGCCATTACCACGCCGCCACCGGAAATGATCACAGGGAACTTGGCTTCTGCGAGAATATCAGCAGCCTCATTCAAGCTTTTCTCACCGCCAGGACCACGGTCTAAACGGGCAGGTTTTGGAATTTCACAAGTGATTTCACCATAGAAATAGTCGCGCGGAATATTCAGTTGCGTTGGGCCCATTTCGCTCATGGCTCTGTCAAAGCAGCGTCCTGTGTACTCCGCCATTCTTGCTGGGTGAGTGACATGTCCTTGGTATTTAGTAAATTCCTGAAACATTGGCAGCTGATTACACTCTTGGAATCCGCCCAACCCCATGGTCATGGTTCCTGTTTCCGGTGTAATCATCACCACTGGGCTGTGTGCCCAATAAGCCGCTGCTATCGCAGTCACACAGTTACTGATCCCTGGGCCATTCTGTCCAATCACCACCCCATGATTCCCTGATACACGTGAGTAACCATCTGCCATGTGCGCTGCACCTTGCTCATGAACGACCGGGATCATTTGAATACCCGCAGGCGCGAAGATATCCATCGCGTCCATGAATGCAGAGCCCATGATGCCAAACATCGTTGTGACGTTGTTTGCGACCAGTGTTTCCACGAATGCTTCTGATGGCGTCATCTTGGTTGGACCTTCAACAACAGTGCGCATCGATGATTCACTCATAACGTTCTCCTTGCTAAATTTCATATTATGGAATTAAATGTTTCGTTATACGGAATTTGAAATTTAGTTAATGACATGTTTTGGGATTGGTCAACCAGAAATTTAAATAATGGAATTTTTGATATCGAAAGTCTCACCAGCGAGAAATCACCTCGTTGGTAAAAACAAGACATAAGAAGGCTCGCTAAAGGCTTAATAACGGAGGAAAAATGGAGAGGACGATGATGCAAGGACCCGATATCCAGGTGTCGGCCAAAGAAACATTCGGTATCGATACAGGGTTAGTTGTACCCGCTTTTTCCAGCACCAGCGAGCTGGTGCCCAAAATCGACCCTGACTATGTCTTCAATCCAGAAGTGACCACTGCGATTCTGGCGGGCTTTGCTCACAACCGAAGAACACTGATTCAAGGGCTACATGGCACGGGTAAATCCACACACATTGAGCAAGTTGCAGCCCGGCTTAACTGGCCTTGCATGAGGATTAACCTTGATGGGCATATCAGTCGATTGGACTTGGTAGGAAAAGATACCTTGGTGATCCGAGACGAAAAGCAGGTCACCGAATTCCAGGACGGTATTCTGCCCTGGTCTGCGGCCCGACCGATTGCGCTGATCCTCGACGAATATGACGCCGGCAGACCTGATGTCATGTTTGTTATTCAGCGCTTACTTGAGAAAGAGGGAAAGCTTGTCCTGACTGATAAAAACCGGGTGATAGAACCTCACCCTTCATTCCGCCTGTTTGCCACAGCCAACACAGTCGGTTTAGGCAATTTGCAGGGCCTTTATCATGGCACTCAGGTATTAAACCAAGCCCAGATCGACCGATGGAATCTGGTTGTCACACTCAACTACCTTAAGCCAGAAACAGAAGCCAAGATTGTTCTTGCGCGTGTCCCATCAAAAAACACAGAACGCGGACGAAAGCTGGTGGCTCAAATGGTCGAGGTAGCCAACCTGACACGCAAAGCGTTTTCAACCGGTGACATATCAACCTTAATGTCGCCACGAACCGTTATCACGTGGGCAGAGAATTGTGAAATATTCAGTGACCCTAGAACTGCCTTCCGCCTCACCTTCCTCAATAAATGTGATGAAGCTGAATGGCCAATCATCAACGAGCTTTATCAACGCTGTTTTAATGAGGAAATCATAGAGGAAAACTCCGCTTTAACGGGTGCTGAAAGATGAGTCGCGCTCACCACCCCGAGCCCGCACCTTTTACCCGAGCCCAGCAGCGCAGACGGGAACTGACTCTGGCAACCATCCGATCGGAAACGGGCAACCCGGAGCTCAAACTTCGTGGTGAGCGTTTTTACAATGGAGCGGTGTATGTGCCGATCTCGGCCGCTCACTTACAGGCTCATGATCTTTACCATGATGCGCAAGCACAGCGCGGGCGGGCTGATTCAATTTCAGCGCGTCTATTATTCAGCGATCCTGATGTTCACCGCTCAACCATGCCTGCAGACCCTGTCGCGGGCATGCTGTTTGACCTCCTGGAACAATTTCGCACGGAAGCCCTTCTCTCCAACCATCACCAGCCCGGCACGCAACAAAATATTCGCCATCGGTTTGACGCTTGGAGCAGGCTCGCATTGCACGCGAATCTGATGGAATCAAAGCTCGGTATCTTAATTTTCACTGTGATACAGATTGTCCGTTCACGCCTGTTTTCAACGCCCATCGACCAAGAAATTGAAGACTTAATAGAGGCGACACGCGCCGGTATCACACCCAGTCTGGGTTCTGAACTGGCAGGTCTTCGTCGCAATAAAGACCATCAAACATTTTACGGCCGACACGCTCTATCACTGGCTGAGAAAGTGTCCAACATGGTGAGTGAGTGTGAGAACAATGAAGATGACAATGAAAGGAGTGAGCAGATCCTCAGTGCTTTTCCCCTGTTACTCAGCACGGATATAGAAGCCGACAATACCTACTCCTCAGTCACAGGGGGAAACAGCAAATCATTGGAAATGCACCGCCTTCAATATCAGGTTTTTAACCGTGAATTCGATGTCGAGGTAGACGCATCCAGCTTGGTGAGAAAAGTGCAACTCGCAGAATTTCGCTCACATCTTGATAAACGCTTTCTTCATCTGGGACTCAACCTTCGGGAAATATCCAGACGCCTACTGCTTTGTTTGAACCAAACAACACGGGACGGTTGGCAATTTGAGGAGGAGGAAGGTTACATCGATGGAAGCCGCCTTCCACAGGTTGTCTCATCGCCTATGGAAAGGCGCGTATTTATCAAAGAACACTTCGTTGAACGTCCTGATAGCGCTGTCACCATACTGATTGACTGCTCAGGTTCGATGAGGCAACACATGGAAAACATTATCCATCTCGTTGATGGGCTTGTCAGGGCACTAGGTATTGGAGGCGTACCTACTGAAGTTCTGGGATACACAACCTGTGCTTGGAATGGCGGACAGCCTTACAAAAAATGGCTAATGACAGGCAAGCAAGCCATGCCCGGCAGAATAAATGAAGTGTGCCATTTAATTTTCAAAGATGCAGGAACACATTGGCGTCAAGGCTCTAAAAACCTGGCGGCATTGATGAAGGGAGATATTTTCCGTGAAGGTATTGATGGCGAAGCGATTGAATGGGCATGCGCAAGGTCGCATCAGATAGACACCTCGAGACATCTATTGCTGGTGATATCTGATGGCAGTCCGATGGATACCGCCACTAACCTGACCAATGACGACTTCTATTTGGATAACCACCTCCAGCAAGTCATAGCAAGCCGAGAAAAACAGGGGGATATCATCACTGCTCTGGGTGTTGGTGTAGACCTTAGCCGCTTTTACCCACTCAATTTAACCTTAGATATCGACTTCCAACCTGATAGTGCGACGTTCAAGGATGTCACTAGAATGATTGCCGAATCTATGACAAGAACTTATGGCAAACAGAGGTAATAAAAACCCGTGGTTTAGTTGCCAGAGCCGAAACGATATGAATGCCAGCAAATTTTACTTTTCAAGATGGTTTGTTGTCATTTTCCAGAGTTCTGATATATATGGCGAGCAGGGAGTAAGGAATAACCATGAAAAATAAGAACAAATCTGACTTGGCTGTTGTGGACGGCGACACGCCAACATTACGTCTATTTTCATTGCTGGAACTTATCGCTAAAAAAGATGAATTTTTCTCGCTACAAGATCTCACCGAAGAGACCAACATCCCCAAGCCATCACTGCATAGAATGCTTCAACAGCTGGAAAGTGCGGGTATCATCCAGCGCGACGGTGACGACAGACACTATGGCAAAGGCGCAAGACTGCGTCATATGGCAGAGAATGTCTTGCTCAACTCCACCACGCACAGCGCACGACACAACCTGTTGAGCCAATTAAGGGATGAAGTGGGTGAAAGCTGTAACCTGACTTCTCTGTCCGGCGGTGAGGTCATTTACGTAGACCGCGTTGAAACGGAAGCCCCATTGCGTTTCCATTTACATCCAGGCTCCCGAGTTCCCGTGCACTGCTCAGCAACCGGTAAACTGTTTCTGGCCAATATGACCCCTTCTCAGCGCCGCAGACTGCTTGGTAATTCTGAAATGACCGCCTTCACTGAGAAAACGATCACTGATCTGGCTTCTTTGGAGAAAGAGTTGGAAAGCGTTCGAGCCTGCGGTTACGCCATCGACAACGAAGAGTTCCTACCAGGCCTGCTGTGTGTTGCGGTTCTTGTGCCCTCCAACCGCGGAAAGTCCAATCTCGCTGTCGCCATTCAGGCACCTATCATGCGACTCAAAGCCGACCAAGCCTTACATTTCCTGCCAGCACTGCAAAGGGCATCTCTCGCGTTTGCGAAGATAGAAGAAGAAAGCTGGGGTGAAGATTCTTGATGCTACCGTTACACACCAAAAATACCAATATTCCAACTAATTGCCGATCCTAACGACTCCCCGTTGAGGAGTCTGAGGTTGGCCATTCGATATCTTCCATTGACGTGATATCGAAAGCTCTTGAAAAGAACTCTCTTCTCAAAATAATAAGAATAACAATCAGGAAAACAGCATAGAAAACATAAGGATGGATAATCCAAGCCAGTGAGGATATTCCAAAGTAATAAGCTCGCACACCATATTGAAAGTGGTAAGAGGCCAGCACGCTCATTTCAGAGAGTTTGTTGACAACGAGGCTCGTCGCTTTTGAATCCTTTTCACTTGGCTCTGGCGCTGACCCCAGCATAAGCAAAGAGTTCGCGTGTAAACCCATAGACCACGCAAATTCAAAAAACGCAATCACCATGATAATCAACAAACTCGTTATTTTTAAAACCACTGCCTCCTCTGTCGTACCATTCAAGTAAGAAAAAGAGTTTAACTTTTCAGTGATTGAGTGGCTTGCACCTAACAGCGCAACTAAGCCGCTAATAACAAAAACGGTCGTTGTAGCGAAGAAAGACACATTGTGGATCAGTCCTCGCACCAAGCTGACATCCGTAATTCTCTCATGGCGCCAGAGCATCTGGGTTGCCCACGCTTTTCTCCACAACATCATTTGGCTGGAAATATTCTTCCCAAAAATCGCTTTACTTATAGGCTCATAAAGAAATAGAGACAAAAAGAGAACAACAAGTGCAACCAAGTCTCCGTCGTTCAGCTTTAGTAAGAATTCACTCATTCTCTGCCACCCATCACGCCTTTCATTCTTTGATCGCATCTGACCAGGCTGACATCACCTCTGTGATACCAGCATTCTCGAGTTGGCCACCTACAACCTGACTCGAAATGATGCTTGGGCAAGCGAAGTTGAACGGATATATCGTCCTCGGGGCTAATTTGACCTGTTGTATTGTTCCCCTCAAATCTTCAATGAGGCTTTCTTCCATTGTGTCATCCACAATCGTGAGCTCACTGAGGCTGATATCTATCCTTGGCATACACATCGCTTTCTCTATATCCATCTTGTAATCCAAGATAAACGAGGAAAGTTGCGCTACAGCAGGCATGATTTTACGTCCACCCGATGCGCCTAGCGCAAAGTAGTGACCATCGTTGCGTTTGAGAATGGTGGGACACATATTCGCCAAGCATTTTTTGTCCGCAGCGAGCGAGTTTGGCTTATTAGGTTCAGGATCAAACCACATGATCCCATTGTTCATAAGAATGCCACTGTCTCCCAACATCAACTTGGAGCCAAAAATGGAAAGCAGTGTCTGCGTCACCGATACGCAATTTCCCTCAGAATCAACAACGTTAAAATGTGTCGTGCAACTAGGTGCTACTTCCTTACGTTCATCTCCCATAAAGCGGTAGCGCTCTTCGTTCGCTAACCTAATGGCAGTGTCGTAGACCTTGTAGGCTTTTGAGTCAGGAGAATTGCCCTCTGGCTGCCAATTCTCCATCAGTGAAAAAGTGCGTTTTAAGGTTGGACCGGCAGTCATTGACGGCGTACCAAATATGGTATGGTCACGATAACTGTATTTATCCGCAGTCTGCAGAGTGGCTGTGTAACTTTCAAAGTCTTCCAAACTATGCCTGCCCCCTGCTGCAGCGAGTTCTTTGACAATAGTTCTTGCTAACTCCCCGCGGTAAAAACTTTGATGGCCTTCTTCCGCTATGGTTTCCAACGTTTTAGCCAGACGTGACTGATCGCAGACGTTTGATGAATGAGACGTCCACGCTGAAGATTTAGGGAAAAGACCAGAATCCAAAAACGTCTCCGCGGACGCTTTAAACGGCACCAGATCTTTGGCGACGGAAGAAATAACTAACTGTGCATACCAGTCAACGACCAGTCCTTTCTTAGCAAGGTCTATGGAAGGCTCAATGAGTGCTTTCCAGGGAAGAGATGAAAAGTGCTCAGCAGCCAACCCCATTCCAGCGACTTGGCCAGGAATAGCAACCGCGAGCGCCCCCGTCACATTTCTGTCTTCATGGACGCGAGTCCAAGGAAACAAATCTGTCGCTGAACCTTCAACAAGCGGATAATCTTCGACGTTAAGATTCTTAGGGGACTTCATACCGAAGTTGATCACCTTAACTTCGTCAGTTTTAGCTAAACGAATCACCATAAAGCCTCCACCACCGATACCGCTCATCCAGGGCTCCGCGACGCCTAGGGCGAACGATGTGGCTATTGCCGCATCCACTGCGTTTCCGCCTTTTCTTAGAACCTCAGCACCAATTTCTGACGCAATACGGCTTTGTGACGTCACCACACCTCGGTGCGTACGAACGACTTTCTTCTTGATATTCCACGAGGATGATTGAGACAAACTCACTGTTAAACTCCATTTTTATTCGTATTACGACGGAAAATCACCACCGCAGATATGACTGATAAAGCTAAAAACAACACAGAAAGTGGTGTAGAGACGAAGATGAGCCAGTTCCCTTCAGACAGGGTGAGCGCCTGACGCACTGCTTGTTCGCCCACTGGCTCAAGAACAAAGCCAATCATCATTGGGGCAAGGGGAAAATCGAGCTTTCGCATGACGTAACCCAGCAAGCCGAACCCCAACATAATCCAAAGATCGACCGTGCTGTTGTTGAACCCATAAACGCCAACAACACAAAACACAGCGATGATGGGCAGCAAGACACTTTGGGGTATTCTCGTAATCTGAAAAAATAGCTTTATCGCGACCTTACCAACAAGAGGTAGAAACAGTGATGCGATAAAAAGCACGACGAACAGTGAATAAATCAACGAAATATCTTCACTAAAAAGCGCAGGCCCAGGCGCCAAGCCATGTATCAGGAAGGCTCCCATCAGAACAGCGGTTGTCACATCTCCTGGCACACCTAATGCGAGCAGAGGAATCAAAGCACCACCGCAGGTAGCATTGTTCGCTGACTCTGCGGCAGCGACTCCCTCTAACTCTCCTTGGCCAAATTTCTCAGGTGTCGCCGATTTCCTTTTTGCCTCAGAATAGGACAGAAACGCCGCGGGCGTTGCTCCCAACCCGGGTATCGCCCCCAACACAACACCAATGAATGAGCCTCTACAGATGGTCTTCAAGCTCCCCCTGATTTGTAACCATGAAATAGATGAACTGGCTTTGCTGTTGGCTTGTTTCGCTGTCTGTTTCTCAACCAAATTTTCTGCCTGGATCAGAAGCTCAGAAACGGCGAATAAACCGATCAACATCGCCATAAGCGAAATACCATTCATCAAATTGACGTTATCAAAAGTGAATCTTGGGGTGGCTACCATCGGGTCTAGTCCGACGGTTCCAAAAAGAAACCCGAGTGAAGCGGTAATTAGACCTTTGGAAAGTGAATTACCCGACACCCCCGCGACAACAAGAAGCGCAAAAAGTACTAGGGTTGCGAACTCCGGCGGTCCAAAATTGGTTGCCAGCTTAGCAAGAGAAACAGCGCCCAAAACCAATATGACAGTGGCAATAACATCAGCAATAACGGACGCCCATAGCGCCATTCCCATCGCCTCGCTTCCTCGTCCTTTTTGAGCCAAAGGATAGCCATCCAGAACAGTCGCCGCTGCTGCAGGAGAGCCTGGTGTATTTAATAGAATGGCGGGGATACTCCCCCCGAAAAGGCAACCTTTATAAGCCCCTAACAAAACACAAAACGCAGTTAGAGGGCTAAATCCATAGGTCAGTGGAATAATCAACGCAATACCCATGGTGCCAGTTAGCCCCGGGATTGCCCCCATAAAGATGCCAAATGCAACACCAACAAAAATAGCGACAAGATTAAGTACAGAAAAAACTGAAACAACAGATTGAAGGATCTCGCCTTCCATACCACCCTCCTTGGTTTAAACGGACATTCCCAGTCCAATGACAAACAGTGCATAGAGCGCGAGAGTGACCAGAGCCGGTATGATGATTAGCGTCGCTGGTCGTCGTACTCCATTGATGAGAAAGAGCAGAAACATCATTGCTGATACAGAAAGGATGAAGCCGTATGTTTCAAACACACTGATAAACAGAACTATCACAAGGACAGTAAGAAGAGGTCGCAACCAAGTCCTAACACTCTGCTTTGGAGCTGCAGTTTCGTGCTCACCAGCGGCTTTATCAAAGCTGCTGATAAACAGAAAAACTGCGCCAATACCAACTAACGCACAACCAAAGTATGGGAAGAACCTCGGTGACAACGCGATAGATTGAGTATCTTCAACCTGCCCTGGTATTAATGTGGCACCTATAAACACAGCAATAATGGCAAGCATCACTGCTGACAATCTGTCCTTTGATTTTTGATTCATCATTCCTTCCTGAATTCCTGCTCTACTCTTCCCGCTCTCAATACTGGGCTATTTCCCTAGCCCAGAGAGCTGAATGATTTCGCCTTGCTTGTGGAACGTCTCTGTCACGTTCTCCTCGAATTTCTTCGCGTCGAGATAGTTCACCTGCATAGCCAGTTTTTCGATAATCTCCTTGAAGTCCCCGCTTTCTGTCGCAACTTGTATTGCGCTGGCAAGTTTCTCTACCACTTCATCAGGAATCCCTTTTGGACCCGCAATACCCAAAATAGAAGGCGCGGAGATGTCGTAACCTGCATCAATCAAGGTGGGCACATTTGGGAACTCAGCCATTCGCTTGTCTGTAATGATTGAAAGGAGTTTAAATTCACCAGAACGGACTTGAGGCAGCCACTCCGTCGCTCCAGCCATCAAATCAACATGCCCACCCAAGAGTGCCGTAACACTTGCTGCACCACCTTTAAACGGGATCGCCTTCCATTTCAGCGACTCTTGTTGCGCGAGACGCTCCATAGCAAGGTGTTGTGGAGTACCGGCACCAGCAATGGCATAACTCACTTCGCCCGGATTTTGCTTCACATATTCAACAAGCTCTTGAATAGATGAGTACGGCGCATCCTTGGGGGCCACTATTCCAAGGTTCCATTGGGCAATTTGAGAGATGAAAGAAAAGTCGTTTAAAGGATCGTAAGGCAGGTTTTGCATATGGGGAGATAGTACTGCCGCGCCTGTCGTCAGTGTGAAAATTGAATATCCGTCAGGGCGTTGCGCTTTCGACAACGCAGCGGCGACAGACCCGCCACCTCCCGGCTTATTGATGACGGTAACTTTTTTACCAAGACTTTTCTCAAGTTCGGTGGATAACACGCGCGATACCGTATCCGTTGTTCCACCGGCTCCATAACCAACGGTTAATTTGATTGTTTTCTTTGGCCATTCAGCAGCTTGAGTAAAGCTAGCGACAATAGAAAGCACAGCAAAAAGCGTAGCGAATAGATACTTCATGATATTTACCTCCATATAAATATTGCATTGCAATACTTTGTTGTGTATTGTGTTACTTCGTTAACAACCCTATAACGATCAGGTTACGATCGCAAACCAGATCTTGTGTTCTAATGTCTTATTTCTGAGGATTTAGAGGATGGAGAATCGCTTATTTGTTGGCTCAGTTAAGAAAGCCTTTGAAATTATTGAAGCTTTTGATGTGACCACGCAAAGCATGAGTTTGACCGAACTTGTTCAGGTTACGGGGATGGGGAAAAGCGCAGTCCAACGATATGTTTATACCCTTGAGGAGCTGGGATACCTGACGAAAAATCCAACCTCAAAGCGATATGAGCTCTCCTTAAAAATGCTCCTTCCAGCAAGTAGTTACCTTAGTCAGAACAATCTGGTGAGCGCCATCAACCCACACATTATCAATCTGCGTCAGAACCTGGATGCGCGCGTTGGCGTCAGTGTCTACCATCAAGAAAAAGTGGTTTATCTCATTCCGTTACAAAGCATCACCGAAGCCTATCCCAACGATTATCCGGGCTTTACTGTCCCCATTTACTGTACAAGTTCAGGCAGAATTTTCCTTTCCACTTTTGATGATAATAAGGTCGACTCTATCTTGGAGAAGGAAATCAAAAGACCATTCACGCCCCTGACGATGACAAAGGAAGAAGACATTAAGAATGAAGTGCAGAAGTTTAAGCAAAATGGATATTGCATAACCAATCAAGAGATAAGTCACGGAAAGATAAATATTTCTGTACCCATACTGAATTACGACAAAGAAATAATAGCCTGTATTGTCGCCATATTTAAAACGAGCGAATGGGATGAAAATCGCTTAATCAAAGAGGTTTTCCCTAAGATTCAGGAGGTAGCCTCGTTCATCAGAGTTCCATCAAGATAGAGTAGTAATAGCCAAATGATATGGAAAAGCTGTTCTATAATTCTGCAAGTTTAGCTTCAACGAATTAGGCTCAGTATCTCTTTAAATTCAGGCTCCCGACAATCTTTCACCAGTTCATAAAGACACATTTCCAAACCTGTGATTTCAACACCACTTTTCTTTAAACGATCGATACCTAGCTGCACATTGGAAGAAAGACGAGAAGAAACACAATCACTGACGAGCTCCACCTTGAACCCTAAATCAGCCAGCCCTTTTGCCGTTTGATAGACACAAATGTGTGCCTCGATACCACAAACTAACCAAGAATCCACATTCAACAAGTTAATAGCTTCTAGAAAGTCCGGGGCATCACACGCATTGAAAGTAAACTTTGGTATTGGATGGATTCCATCTAGGTAAACGCTTAGCTCTTCTACCGTGCGACCTAACTTTTCCGGGTTTTGTTCAAGTAGAACAATGGGTAAGTCGAGAGCTCTGGCCCCTGCAATCAATTTTCCACAATTGGAAATTAGCATCTGACTGTGATGTACTGTACGAGCTAACTTCCCCTGAATATCAACAATAATCAGTCCCGTTTTCTTCCGTGATAACATGTCAACGCCTCTAGTGTGATGATGCTGAGTCTATGCTATTGGATTGGGTGTTCCATTAGCGCCATCCCCGCTGATAAACGCCATCCAGACCCGCGAGCAGGGCGTTTGACTTTCAACAGCACTCAATCAAAACTGAACATGCTTTCAAGATCATGTCGAGAGTAGGCTTTAAACGCCAGCATAGTATCCGTTTTTACGATCCCATCAATCTTAGCCATTTGCTCTGTAACAAGCCGCGATAGATCATCGGCTTGCTTCACTCTGACAATCGCTATCAAATCATAAGCACCGCTGACAGAAAAGACTTCGGACATTTCCTTTAGGTCCGCCAACTGTTCAGCCACAGTATTGATTTTATCGCGTTCAACATTGAAAAAGATGATTGACGTAAGCATGAGACTATCTCCTGTTTATTACCGCCACTTGCTGACGGCGTTGTGGTGTATCGTGACGACTCCTCAAGAGAGTAGCTTTCCACAACCTGGAACCTTCGCTTCCAAACCCAAGTTAGTAAGAATTTGATGTGTTGTCGCCACTGCTGCTGAAATAACGGGTATCCCACATTCATCTTCCACGATTTGTATGGCAGCCAACGATGGCATTTGGACACACGCCGACAAAACCAATACATCAATCCCTGTCAGGTCAAGTCTTTTATATATATCGACCAGATTAAAGGGGTCTTGTGCAGCAACTTCAAGATTATTGGGGATTTCAAGTGAGATGGCATCGTGCACTTCGATACCTTCATATTCAATGTAGTCGCAAACCAATTTCGTCAAAGGTTTCATGTAGGGCGTAATCAATGAAATTCTTTTTGCGTCCATCAGCTTTAAGCAATCTATCAGTGCGCCAGCAGAGCTTACAATGGGAGTTGGATAGCCGTTAGCTAGGGTGACTTCATGCAGCCTTTTCTGGCTTTCACGATGATAACCATTGCCTTGCGCCATAATGGCAACAAGGCATGCATATCCCATGACATCAACATCGGCATCTGACAACTCCAATGCACACCGGTCGCTGTCACTGTCCATTGACTTGAGCTCCTCCGGCGTGACGTGCTTCATTCTCATTCGACTGGAATGGAAAGAAAATGTCTCCGGGTAAAATTTCTCCCTTACCCTCAACATTGCAGGAATTTCACGTTCCATCGTGAGGTTAGAGCTGGGGACAATTTGCCCAATTTTATACGTCCTGGTCATTATACCGCTCCAATGTTGATCACTGGGTTCCTAATTACCCCTATGCCTTCGACGCCGCACTCAATAACGTCCCCCGGCCACATCCATTCTTGTGGGTCGCGCCCTGCCCCAACCCCGGACGGCGTCCCGGTGGCAATGATGTCTCCGGGCTCTAAGGTAATACCGGTCGAAATATCGGAAATCAGCGTGGGTATATCGAACAGTAAATGGCGTGTATTAGAGCGCTGCTTTTCCTCTCCATTTTTGGTCAGCCATAAATCGAGATTGTGCGGATCTTCGATAGCATCCGCCGTCACAATGCAAGGCCCCATTGGCGCATAAGAATCTTGCCCTTTAGAAAAAATCCATTGTCCGGCTCTACGGTTATCACGAGCGGAAACATCGTTGAGCACGGTGTAACCAAACACGTAGCTCATCGCATCTTCTTTTGTAATACGCGTAGCTCGCTTACCGATAACAACCGCTAATTCGACTTCCCAGTCCAGTTGCTGGGTCATCGCGGCGTTATGTTGGATGGGTTCACCTGTCGCAATAACGCTGGTGGGTGGTTTTGAAAATACAACCGGTTTTTCCGGCAAATCTTTAGACGTATCCAGCGATTTTGCCGACTCAGCGACATGCTCCACGTAATTCAGACCGATGCCAAAGATGTTCTTTCTCGGCTTAGGGATCGGTGCCAATACAGTGACATTTTCTATGGCAGTGGCGATACCTGGCGGCCGAATTGATTCTGTATGCTCTAACGCCCGGCGAATTGCCGCCACGGCGTCCTGACCTTGATCGATCAATCCAAGCATATCCTTGGAAAAGGTCTGCCCGAATGCATCTCCCAATCTTTCAACATCCACGACCATATGGTCTACGACAACACCCAAGCGAGCTTCAGCGTGTGGCCCGTTTCGATAAGTAATAAGTTTCATTTACACATCCTTCGTGATTTGAATATATACAAACTGAGCTATCAGATACTGAAAACAACTCTCTGGCTTTACGCCTGGATAAGTTGATGCCCATTGTTATCAACCAAGGCTTGCTCCACATAAAAGCCCAGTTTTTTGATGGTTGGTAAATCATTAAAAGAAAACAGACAGGCATCTTCCGATGAAGACGTATTGACGTGTTCGTGCCACATCCATGTCGGTACACAGAAAATGTCTTTCTCTTTCCAATCAAACCGCTGCCCATTGATAATTGAATATCCAGAGCCTTTGGCTACTTGGTAAATGATGTTACCCGTGTGGCGATGCGCTTTGGTGTGCTCAGACGGTCTCAAGAGTTGTAAGCTAGCCCCCATGGTCAGCATGGGATCGCCCCCAGTTTGAGGATTGACATAGCGCATAATAACCCCGTCATAGGGTGAGCCATCTGTGACTTTTGAGTAGTTCAACAGCGCTTCGTAGCTTTGATCCCACGAATATTTCATTAACGGGGAATAAGGTTTATCCCACTTATCTAACTCTGGTCGTAAACCCGGTGCGCCATAGGTCAGCGGGCTGTCATTTTCTGGCAGGGTAACTGTTTGGTATCCCTCTGGGTGAACAGCATAGAAGTTGGACTCCAGCACGTTGGTTAAAGGAATATCTAGTCCGTCTTGCCATATACTGGTTTCCCCATCTTCGGAGACACCATGCTCATGCCATGTCCCATTTGGGGTAATGACAAAGTCACGCGCACCAAGGTCGATTTTATGACCATCCACAATGGTATAAGCACCTTTGCCTTCCATGATAAACCTTAACGCTGAGGCCGCATGTTTGTGTGCGCCTGCCCTTTCACCGGGTTGCATGACTTGCAAACCGGAAAACAGCCAACCACAGGCAGCACTGACGTCTGTCCGTTTGGGATTTTTCAAATACACCACACGTCTACCAGCATCTTCAGGGCTCACTAAATCCAGTGATTTCAATACCAGCTTTCGGAGTGCTTCATTTCGCCAAACCACAGGCTCTGATAATGCTTTAGGCTCCCAGGGCTCAATCGCATTGGCGACTTTCCAAAATGCCCCAGTGTGTACCCCTTCAAGTTCGGAGTAGTAATCCTCCAGAACCTGGTTATCTTTCACTCTTGACCGGCCAAGTTGGTCATCAGAGCGATTCTGGTTGCTGCCAACGCTATCCTTTACATTGTTCATACTGCTCACCCTCTGTATGCGTAATGCCCTGTGCCGACTAACGTTCTTGAGAAGCCTGAGCGTCGGAAGGCTCATCTTTCGCGATCTCTTGATTGTCTGATTGACGGATCGGGTGTTGCTTGGTGCGATTGACCGTCAGTTGAAAAATATCGAACCGGTTGTAATGCCCAACAATGTCATGCATTTGCTTTGGCTGAATACAGCGTGTCAGGTCAATATCGGCATATGCAATACCTTCCTCATCAATCAACTCATCGCCGACTGATCGACCATCAGGACCAATGACGCCCGAGTAACAACTGGATTTTCTCTCCATCAGCTGGCGAGCATCAGGTCTGATTTTCTCCATCTCTTCGATGATTTCTTCGGATATGGTTGAGGTGGAGACAACGGTGAACACCTTGCCTTCGAAGGAATGCGACATTGCCCTGAGCTTGATGGCTTCGGCCATGTCATAGTCAGCAGGCGCGACAGGCAGAGAGATGTAACTTGCGGTGTGAACCAGTTCACCCTGCGCCAATAAACTGTAACGCGCCAATGTGTTGGTGTTCTCTCCGCATGCCAGGCCACCGAGTGGGCCAATGTCGGTGTCGTATACCGTCAAGCTAGCGCCGTCACCTCCCGTCCATGTGAGTTTTTCGGCCCATGTGGGAACCAACTTGCGATGTTTCCCCATGATCTGACCTAGCGGGTCAATAAAAACCAGTGTGTTATATAGGGTACCTAATGATGTTTTTGAACGCTCATTGACGCCAATCACTACATACACATTGCAGGCAGCAGCAGCAGCGCACACTACATCAATCTCAGGGCCAGGCACAAAGATGGAGGCTTTCACCAGCTTTTCGAACCATTCACTGCCGGTAACAGGATCCGTGATCCAGTTCCAATAGGGATAACCGGGCACGAATGATTCAGGAAACACCACCAGCTTTGCACCATTTTCCGAGGCTTTTGAGATGAGTTGGGCTGCTTTTTCTACTGTGCCATCTGCGTCAAGAAATACGGGGCTCGTTTGCACAGCAGCGGCTCTGAATGTTGGAAATTCTTTCATTTCACCTTCTCCATGTCAGGCGACAACATCGATGTGATTTTTTCGCGAATCGCATCATCCCACTTACAGGATTTTCCCCCTGAATCGACGTTCACCAGCGTGAGAGATGACGTAAAACGTTCTTCGCTATTGCACATGGCGATAACAACAACGCCCATACTGGAGTGACCAAGATGCGTCGGCTCAAGCAAAATCTGTAAACAATCCCCGTGCCTGCTGGGAGAATGAAAGCGGGTACTGATCTCGGCTGTTGGTAAGCCACCGTTTTTTAGCAGCTCTTCAAATGGCCGCTGCAACACGTCGGAGAAAAACATCTCCACAACGTCATTTATCATTTCAAAATACCGGGGATAAAAGACAATTCCAGCCGGATCACAGTGCTTAAAAAGTACTTTCTGTTTGATTATAAAAGCCATCTTCAGACCCCTAAGCGCTCATTTAACGTTTCGTCATCAAGCGTATTTAAACGCCCTTCCCACACGCTCATTCCTCGCTCTAGGATCACCGCGCGGTCAGCCACACTCGATAGCTCTTTTATCGATTTATCAATGAGTAAAATGGCCATGTCTGACGTTGCTTTTAGTGCTTTGATCGCACTCCATATTTCCTGACGTACAATGGGCGCGAGACCTTCCGTTGCCTCGTCTAATATCAACAACTTAGGGTTAGTCATTAGGGCTCTTCCTATCGCAACCATTTGCTGCTCGCCACCCGACAGGGTTTTACACGACTGGTGCGCCCGCTCGATCAGGCGCGGAAATAATTCGCCGACTTTTTCAATATCCCAATGGCCGGTTTGGGAACCGACAATCAGGTTTTCCTGAACCGTTAAGTTCGGGAAACATCGTCGCCCTTCAGGCACCAACCCAATTCCTAAACGCACCGCTTCATAAGACGCCATCGAGTGTAAGGAGCGATCCAGAAAACGTATCTCTCCTTGGGTGTTGGTCAGCATTCGGCATATCGACTTTATGGTCGTGCTTTTCCCCATGCCATTGCGCCCCATCAAGGCAACAACTTCACCTTGATCAACCGTTAAGTTCACATCAAAAAGGGCTTTTGATGCGCCATAAGAGGCTTCTAATCCAGCGACCGTGAGTAGATTCATATCAACCACCTTCCTCTTCGGACTCTTCACCTAAATAGGCTCTTCGGACATCCGGATGTGACCGAATTTCATCAACTGTACCGTTAGCAATGACCTCGCCGTACACCAAGACACTGATGGAATCTGCTAGCGCAAATACGGCATCCATGTCGTGCTCAACAAGCAGAATCGGTGCGTCGAACTTCAATTGCGACAACAGCTCTGTCATTTCCAACGCCCCCTCGCTTCCCAGTCCCGCCATGGGTTCGTCAAGTAGAAACACTTTGGGCTTCAAAGCAAGCGCCATAGAAAGCTCAAGTCGTCGGCGCTCTCCGTGGGCAAGTTCTGATGCGACGGCTGTGAGGCGATGCTGAAGCTTGGTCTTAGCCGCAAACTCTTCCGCTTGTTCGTTCAGACGGGGATCAGACATCCAATGTTTAAAGAAGTGAAAACAGCCTCGCTCTCGCCCTTTGATAGCCAGAAGGATGTTTTCCATCACAGTAAATTCCGGCACGACAGAGGAGATTTGAAAGCTCCTACCTAAGCCCATTCTCGCTCTTTCCACCACCCCAAACTCTGTGATGTCTTTATTCAAAAATTGAATTTTCCCTGCATCCGGCAGAAGCTCACCCGCAATTTGTTTAATCAAGGTCGACTTCCCGGCACCATTGGGACCAATCAGGGCATGTATCTCATTTGGCGCCAACTTAAATGAGACGTTCTGCGTCGCTTTTAGCGCGCCAAAGGATTTTGACAATCCACTTACAGCCAAAACAGGATCACTCATGCCCCTCCCCCTTCTTCGATAGCATCGAGACAATGCCGCCTTTGCCGTAGAGCACAACGAACAGCAGAATCAGGCCTAGGTAGATATGCCAAAAATCACTTAATCCACCCAGCAAGTACTCCAGAAACACAAACACACCTGCACCCGCCACCGGCCCAAACAACCGCCCCACACCACCTAGAATCACGAAGATCATGATTTCACCGCTCAATTGCCAACCAAACATTTCAGGGCTGACGAAGCGATTTAAGTCGGCATACAACGCCCCAGCCAACCCAGTGATCATCCCTGAAATCACAAACGCAATGAGTCGAACTTTCATTGGATGAACACCAATGGCTTCTACGCGCCCAGGGGCTTGTCGCACCGCTTTTAGCCCCATGCCAAATGGCGAAAAGCGAAGTCGAGAAGTGAAATAGAGCACCACTGACAGCAACACAAAAGTGATGAGGAAAAATTGGAGAGGGTCTAGGGTATCCAAACCAGGAAAGGTGTTTCTGGAATAAATAACTAGCCCGTCTTCACCGCCATAGCGTGACCAGCTAATGGCAAAGTGATACAGCATTTGACCAAAGGCCAAAGTCGCCATGATGAAGTAAACACCTGATGTTCTCAGAGACAATAGCCCAATGATGAACGCCGCAATACCACTCGCGATCAGAGCAACAAGCCAGATAATTGGCATAGATTGTGTACCTGGAAGGGTAAAGATGCCTTCATACAGAGGAACATAGTCTTGCGCGTGGCTCGCAAGAATACCCATAGAGTAGCCACCCAGCCCGAAAAAAGCAGCGTGACCCAAGCTCACTAAGCCGCCATAACCTAGCGCAATGTTTAAACCGATTCCTGCCAGAGCAAAGATGGCAACACGAGTGGAAAGCGTAATCAGAAATGTTTCTCCCGCTTGATATGCGATAAATGCAATACACGGCAGGATAAAGTAGAGCAGCACATTGAGAGAGTTTGAAGACAATGGGCTTTCCAATTTAAGTGAATGGGAACGAATCATTGCGATGCTCCATACAGACCTGTCGGTTTAAACAGCAATACTAAAGCCATAAGGATGTACACCAGCATCGAAGCGATGGTAGCCCCCGTTTCGTGCGCTTCAGGACCAAACAGCGAGATGAAGGTGATGGGCAATAAATACCCTCCCAGGGTATCTACAAGACCCACTAAAATAGCGGCATAAAATGTCCCTTTAATGGAGCCGATACCCCCGATGACCACCACCACAAACGCGATGATCAGAACCGGTTCACCCATGCCAACCTGCACCGACTGGATTGCCCCGACCAAGGCACCGGAAAGCCCTGCCAATGCCGCACCAATAGCGAATATCACTGTGTACAATTTAGAGATATTCACACCCAAAGCGGCGATCATTTCCCTGTCACTTTCTCCTGCCCGGATTTGAATCCCCAGCCGGGTTTTACTGATCAAAAGATGCAGTGCAACGGCAATACACAAGCCAACAACAATTAACACCAAACGATAAAGTGAATAGTTGATGCCACCGGGAAGTGTCACTGGTCCTGATAGGTAATCAGGTATGGACAGATACAGGGGAAACGAACCAAATATCAGCCTTGTCCCTTCGGAGAAAATGAGGATGAGCGCAAATGTAGCAAGCACTTGATCGAGGTGGTCACGCGCATATAGCTTTCGCATGACCGTGCATTCCACCAACACCCCAACAAGCCCCGCAACCACCACACTCGCTGCAATACCAGCGAGAAATGAGTCGGTGATGCTTGCCACATAAGCTGCCGCAAACGCGCCAACCATGTAAAGGGAACCGTGAGCCAAGTTAATCAGCCCCATCACGCCGAACACCAAAGTCAGCCCCGAAGAGACGAGAAACAGCATGACACCTAGCTGTATCCCGTTTAACAACTGCTCTACTATGAGGAGTAACGACATCTTCTCACCTACACCCTTGGCTAAAACTTACACTCGGGCGAATAAGCGTCTGCATGTGCTGACAGTACCGTGGAGACCACTTTATTGGTGTAGATGCCGTCTTCTTTCACAACTTCTCGAACATAGTAATCTTGAATTGGGTGATGGTTAGGCCCGAACTCGAAACTGCCACGTACTGATGAGAAATCCGCTTTTTCCAGCTCAGCCCGGAACTGGTCAGGGTTTGAAATTGACACCTTCGAATTAACATTGGCGAGAAGAACTGCCGCGTCAAAGCCTTGACTCGCATAAAGAGATGGCAGTCGACCGTACTTTGCCTTAAATGTCGCTACAAACGCTTTATTCGCTTCATTATTAAGGTCCTTGTTCCACTGAGAGGTATTGCTGACGCCCTCTGCAGCCTTTCCAACCGCCGCTAGAATAGTTTGATCAAAACTAAAAGCAGGGCCAATTAACGGAATTCCAACGCCGCTGTCAGCATATTGCTTGAGGAAAGAAACACCCATGCCACCCGGCAAAAAGAAATACACGCTATCTGCACCTGATGCGCGAATCTGGGCAATTTCAGACGCGTAATCGGTTTGTCCTAGCTTAGTTTTTATTTCTCCTGCCAACTCGCCATGGTACAACCGCTTATACCCATTCAGCGCATCTCTTCCCGCTGGGTAATTCGGTGCCATAATAAAACTGTTTTTATATTGCTTAGCGTTGGCAAATTCACCGGCCGCCTCATGTAAATTGTCATTTTGCCAAGCTACATTGAAATAATTTTTGTGACAACGCTTGCCCGCCAATAAAGATGGCCCCGCATTTGGAGAAATATAAAATTTACCCTGTGACAGACTGCTTGGGACAACCGCCATCGCAATATTTGAGAAAACAATCCCTGTTAACACATCTACATCTTCGGATTGAATCATTTTGTCAGCGACTTTTATTGCAATATCAGGTTTACGCTGATCATCCTCTACAACCACAGAGATATTCCCGCCCCCTGCTTGTTCAACACCTAGTAGAAAACCATCTCGAATATCAATACCCAACGCAGCCCCGCCACCAGAAAGTGTCGTAATTAAGCCTACTTTGAGTTCATTGGCATACGATGTTGACACCAAAAAAAATAACGATATAGCTATTGATAGGTTTATCTTTAACTTCATAACATTATCCTTAACCACCACACAAGATGGTATTTCCATAGTTAATTAAATCAAAAAGTGACTTAATTCATCTTTAGTTTGTATCTTTGTACTTTCCCTGTTTTTGTTTTGGGCAAATCATTAATAAACTTTATAGACCTTGGATATTTAAAGGGAGCAATTTTATTTTTAACATAGTCTTGTAGTTCGTTGATTGTTTGTTCAGACGGGTCTGCAATATCTGTCAATACAATATGTGCCTCAACAATCATGCCTCGCGCATCGTCTTTTTTTCCTATCACGGCGCATTCTTTAACATAAGCATGACTGAGCAGCGCGGATTCCACTTCCGGTCCGGCAATGTTGTAGCCAGAAGACACAATCATTTCGTCATTACGGGAAACAAAATGGAAGAAGCCTTGGTCGTCCTTATAAAATGCATCTCCCGTGATATTCCAGCCGGAAGAAACATAGTCACTCTGTCGAGCATCATTTAAGTATCGACACCCAGTTGGACCGCGGACCAGTAGCCTCCCTACCTCACCTACCGCTGATTCTTCGCCGTTTTCATTGACAATTTTCGCTTCGTAACCAGAGATTGGCTTCCCTGTTGAGCCGGGAGCATGGTCGTTCAGACGATTAGAGATAAAGATATGCAACATTTCAGTTGCACCGATACCATCAAGCAGTGGTTTTTGGGTCTTCTCAAACCATTCGCGATAAATCGGTGCTGGCAGCGTTTCGCCTGCAGACACAGCCACCCGCAGCGAAGACAAATCTGCGTCTTCCTCCATACCTTTGAGCATCACGCGATAGGCAGTTGGCGCAGTAAAGCAGATGGTTGCTTTATATTTATCAATAATTTCAATGATATTGGTAGGTGATGCATTTTCCAGGAGGATACTTGATGCGCCAAAGCGTAACGGGAATATCGCTAAGCCACCCAACCCAAAAGTGAAAGCTAACGGAGGGGAGCCTACTACAATGTCATCGGAAGAGATCTGCAGCACTTCCTGCGCATAGCCATCAGCAATCTGCAGCAAGTCCCTGTGGAAATGCATTGTGGCTTTAGGTTTTCCGGTAGTACCTGACGTAAAAGCCAGCAAGGCAACGTCGTCACGTCCTGTTTTTACTGGACTGAATTTCACCGACTTTTCTAATGCCATTCTGTCGAGTTGAGCATCAAAATTTGAGCTGCCATCAAAGCCGATGACATGCTCCAACCAGGCACTGGACTGCTGGCATTCTTCAAGCTCATCCAAAATCCGGGTGTCACATAAAGCAAATTTGATTTCCGCTTTATCTACAATTTGACCTAATTCAGCTGCCCTTAGCATCGGCATGGTATTGACTGCAACGCCTCCCGCTTTCGTGACGGCCAACCAACATGCAACGAAAGCGGGGTTATTTGAGGAGCGAATAAGCACTCGATTCCCCGGCACCAGACCGAAATCTTCAACAAGAACGTTCGCGATCCGGTTACTCCAATCCAATAACTCTTTATAGGTTCGTCTTCGTCCATTCCCGATTAGCGCAGTATGATCGCCAAAACCAGTGGCAACCATTTTATCAGTCAATTCTTCAGCAACGTTTAGGTATTCTGGGTATTGATTTTCCCTGCCCGGAAACTCTGGCCAAGTATCGGCAGGCGGCAAATTGCTGCGTGTAAACGAATCTATATGTGCTGTTGGTCCTAACATCTTTTTCCCTCACTACGTACTACTTTCAGCGACTGCATCTCATGCCTTATCGGCAGATCGACAGACCGTAGGGTTGGTTAGCTTAGTCTTTCACAACATGATGAATAATGGCGTCCAATTGCTGACTCAAAATATGGAGCGAATCATCGTCCAAAGAGATAAGAAGTTCATTGACCCATGCTTCGTGGGCTTTCGCTTGCACTTCAAATTCTTTGCGACCCAATGCTGTCAGAGAGACGCAAGATGCACGTCTATCGTTTGGCATCACCGTTCTTTCAACGAATTCGTCTTCTATCAGCCTATCAATAATGCCCGTGACATTACCGCCAGAAACGCGCAAAGCCGTTGATAATTCGCTCATTTTCATACCACTATCAAAACGTGCCAGGGTTGCCAGCACATCGAACCGAGGGAGCGTTGAATTAAACTCGACTCGGAGTTTTTGCCTCAGATCTGACTGGATAGACTGGCTCACGCCAAGGATTTTCAGCCACACCCTAAGTCGTGATTTCGAAATTCTCTCATCGAGGTTTACTGGTAGTTTTTCTGCGTCAATCATCAATTTGGAGCTCTCTCGTTCAGGAGGTCTTGTTTACTAACTCTCTGTTTATTAACAGTTGCATTTGTTCTCTGCCCGTTTGGTAGGGGGCAGGCCAAACCTGTTCTTTGTCTTGAATGAGTGCGGCTTGTCTGTTGGTCCAATAAGGGTCGGATAAATGAGGACGACCTATCGCTACCAAATCCGCACGACCCGCCAATAAGATGGAATTTACATGGTCAGCGTCGTAAATATTTCCGACTGCCATGGTACTAATATTGGCTTCGTTACGAATTTGATCGGCAAAGGGGGTTTGATAAAGACGGCCATACCTTGGTTTTACCGATGACGTTGTTTCACCTGATGAAACCACAATGATATCGATACCCACATTCTTCAACATTGCAGAAATATCGACGGCTTCACGGGGTGTGACGCCGCTTTCACCCGCCCAATCACTGGCCGAAATACGGACGGACATTGGCTTGTGAACCGGCCAAACTTGCCGAACAGCTGTCACTACCTTCAATGGAAATCTCATGCGATTTTCAAGTGATTGGCTACCGAACTGATCATCACGCAAGTTAGTCAGAGGCGAGATGAAAGAGGCCAATAACCCACCCTGTGCTGCATGAATTTCCAGCATGTCAAAACCCGCACGGTCAGCCCGTTGCGCCGCTTGAACAAATTGCTCACACACCTTATCCATTTCTTGTTCGGAAATCGGTTCAGGTACATGGCTGCTAGGCGACCATGGCACGTGAGAGGCGGACTTTAGCGGCCACCCACCCGTTTCCAAGGGTTGATTCTCCGCCTCCCAGGGTAATTGAGTCGCTGCGCGGGCACCGGCATGGCCAAGCTGGCAACATGTCGCAGCCTGCGTTTCGTTATGCACAAACTCATTCACCCTGCTCCAGCCCGAGACTTGAGTGTCGTGATACAGCCCTGCACACCCCAATGTAGCTCGTCCATCTTCGGCCACTGACACCATCTCCGTGCACACTAAGCCCGCTCCACCTTTGGCTCTCTCGCCATAATGAATAAGGTGCCAATCGGTTATGTGCCCATCCGTACTTTTGTATTGGGCAATCGGGGAAACCACAACGCGATTGATGAGTTTTAAGTCACGCAGAGTAAAGGGAGTGAACATGGGAGACCGAACCTGGCCAGACTCGTCGCTACCGGCTTGATTGCTGAACCAGGCTTCAGCTTCAGCGAGCCATTTGGGGTCTCTCACGCGCAAGTTTTCATGTCCAATTCGTTGGGAGCGCGTCAACATGGCGTAGTTCAATTGCTTCAGGTCAAACCCTAAATAGCGGTGCACATGCTCAAACCACTCTAAAGAGTTGATTGCGGCGGACTGAATGCGCAGCACCTGTTCGCGGCGTTCGCTTTCATACAGACGAAAAGCATCTTGTATTGAGTCTTCTTGATTCAAATATGTCGCCAACGCAATCGCACTTTCCATCGCTAATTTGGTGCCGGATCCTATGGAAAAATGCGCAGATGCGGCTGCATCTCCTAACAAGACAATGTTGTTAAAGCTCCACTTTTCGCACAATAAACGTGGGAAGTTGATCCACGCTGAACCTCGGATGTGGTTCGCATTCGTAATGAGGGGATGACCTGATAAGTGGTCTTTGAATATTTCCTGACAGACTTCAATAGATTCCTGCTGGCTCATGTCACCAAAGCCATACTTCGCCCATGTTTCTTCATCACATTCGACAATGAAGGTCGCCATTTTGTCGTCAAACTGATAAGCGTGTGCCCAAACCCAACCTTTATCGGTTTCGACGAAAATAAAAGTAAAAGCGTCATCGAACTTTTGCGGCGTACCCAGCCAAACAAATTTGCATGGCCTCATTTCGACATTGGGTTTGAATTCTTTCTCGTGAGCTTGCCTGGTTTTGGAATTTAGCCCATCCGCGGCAACCACAAGATCATACGCTTTCGCTAACTCTTCAGCGGGTGATGATTCGGTGGCATAACAAATTTCAATGCCCAGTTCTTCCGCACGATTTTGTAAAATATTAAGTAGCTTTAATCGCCCAATCCCACAAAACCCATGCCCTGTGGAAACAATTTTCTCGTTGTTTCTCACTAAGGCAATATCATCCCAATAGGCAAAACTTTCCCTTATTGCTTCTGCCGTTACCGGATCATTTTGTGCAAAATTGTCTAGTGTTTCCGCTGAAAATACGACTCCCCAGCCAAAGGTGTCATCAGCACGGTGACGCTCAATAATGCATACTTCAGCTTCAGGGTTGCGAAGTTTCATTGATATGCCGAAATATAGACCTCCAGGTCCTCCCCCGATACAAGCGACTCTCATTTCCGTGCTCCTGCTTTGATGAGAAGATTAAAGCGTATGCACCGTATTTTTTTATTTCAAGCTTAAAATATCTATACTTAAAATAAATTCATATAAATTTGACATTTTGACTTCGCTGGGTTTGAAGAATTATGTTTATAATCAATAACTTTATAGCCACTGTATAAGAAATGAGAAATATCAAATAAAAATAACTCAATATGAAATTAGGTGCATTTTATTGCCCTACAATACTTCACAACGGTAAACTCAACACCTGCTCTCTTGCCTGCAAGCGTGAATAACCTAAGAGGGGTCAATGATGAAAATAAAGTCAACAAACAAGAAAATACCGATTAAACACATTGATAATATTGAACTCTTTATTGAATTCGTAGCGGATGAAAGCTCAAAAAACACCGTGAATTCGCTTGGTGCTCTAGCGGAAAAAGTTAATGAAAGGTTTCATTCATACGGTGTGAATCGCTCATCCATAAAAACATTAACGATATATGTAACATCACTTAATGATTTTTATGAAAATCAAGATGAAATAGACAAAATACTCAGATTCAAGCTAGCAGGAAATATTGGTGAGGTTGCAGTTATTCAACAGGAAATGGTGGCACTGGAAGCAGCCATCGAAAGAGAACCATTATCAAATGACATTGTCCTCAGAGGCTACTCGAAAACCGAGCTCTTTGATCAATACTACACATTTTTGACTGCCCCCGACGCACCACAGATCATTCATAATTGGGTAGAGACTCGCCCGGCCTCCCACTGCGAAACGAAGGAAATCGTGTTCGGTTCATCTTCCTATCATCATTCACTCGATCTTTATCTCCCGAAGCGCAGAAGTAAGAAAATGCCTCTGCTTATCCACATCCATGGTGGCTATTGGCAATACACCGATAAGGAAATCTACGCCAAAGTCGCGAACTCTTTTACGCAATATGGCATTGCCGTTGCAAATCTTAACTATCCACAAGCCCCAGATGTCACAATAAGTGAGATCATTAATTCATGTCGTCGCGGTATTCACAATCTATTTGTCACCGCAGAAGAACATGGCATTGACCAAAACTCGATTACCGTCGCAGGTCACTCCGCAGGGGCGCATCTAGCTGCAATGATGGGGTTGACCAACTGGTCAGCGTTTGATGCATCGCTTCCGCGCAATCTATTCCAAACCGTTATCGGCTTTTCAGGCCTTTACGATCTGGAACCCTTCACTATCATCATGCGCGAGCGGTTAAACCTCGACTCAACACAATTAACAAAAGCGAGTCCTGTTCATTTTGATGCTTCTGAACCCGTCAATTTCAGCCTGTATGTAGGAGGTAATGAAAGTGACGAGTTTCAAAGGCAGACCAGTGTTTTTGCGGAGTATCTTCAGTCTCACGATATGAATAGCAATACCGTGGTTTTAGAGAATAAAAATCACTTTTCTACAGTTGATGAATTTTACTCTGAATCTACACCAACCTTTTGTGCCTGTTTAGATTTAATGCTACAAAAAAAACCACCTAAACCTCCAAATAGGTAAATATCGCTTGGGTGAAGTAAGACAAGAGTCAAGCAATGAATTGTTAGGGATTTCGAAAAAATCAGTTCAATGTTGAATATCCACGGATAAGTTCCGAAGAAAATAACCTCTTCACGCAGACTTATCTTGTCTTTATTGAAAATCACGCATAATAAGTCTTGGTCAAAATACTCAATATTGAGTTTTTCATTTTACGTTGATGGCTCTAGAATAAAGATTATTACTCTTTGTTGTATCAGTAAACCCAATCCACTAATACTTACTAAGGAACATAGCTGTATTTGAAGGAGGGGTTCACAATGGAGCAGTTTCAGTTTCACCTGCAACGCTTTGACCCGGGTGTTATTTGGTTAAATTTGAGGAATCAAATAGTTGCAATGAATCACGTTGCTTCCGAGGTGCTAGAGTGTCAAGATGGTTTTCCACTCGGAAAGGAAATCGTGAAATTTCACCCTCCAGAAGTTAGGAAAATGTTTCCAACTTATCTCTAAACAAAACTGTCCCGTGGATTCACCGAAACTCATTTCCATGATAATCGCGGCTAATACCGAGAATGTCACAATTTCGGGTTGGCCCAGCACCCACGATTTCAGTAAAGGTACATACGCCGATCCCCATCAACTCCCCGTTTTCGCGCTTTACTTTTTGTTCTTCGAGCAGCGTGGGATAGTCGACGGCATCCATCACCTTTTGCAGGGCAAAGTGGTAATTGCCGCTATCGAGTTGCCATCCTAATGCCTTACTCTCTGAAATACCCGAGAGCGATGACACAACGGTGCGTACAACATGCGGTGCCTGAGAGGTGACATAGACAGTCAGGTTGCCTTTGACCAGGTCAAACGAGGCAACACAACCATAGGTTTCAAGTGGACTTGGATGAACACGCGGGTAATACGAGGGCTTTTTCTTTGTTGATTGAGATAATTCTGGCGTGGGCGTACGGACTGCATACCATATCAACGAAAACCATACCCCGTAGTTTGACGTCATCGACGTACTGCCCCCTACCCTGTACAAATTTCGGATCTTCCTTGCGCTTGCGCGAGCAACCGATGCCCTGAACTCTTTTCGTCACCTCTGAGAGATCGCCTTCTTCATTGGTGTTTAGATCTTGCATACTCGATACCATCACACTTCCCCTTGTTTGCCTTCAGTAATGTGCCATGCAGTGTTTTTAGGGAGATATCGGTGACGTGTACGCGTATTAGCATGTTTGATCGGCGCAGTGGCATCCCTATTTGCCGACGATAAACCTGCATACTGATGAGGCTGTTGTCTTATCTTCTCGTGATTGCATCTTGCAACGCACGATGGAGCATCTCTCCTGCCATTGCCGTTTTGTACTCTTCGTTTCCGCGTTGGTCTGCAGCGGGCTCACTACTTTGCATAGCAATTTGAACAGCGGCATTTAAGCGTTCAGGTGTGGGATAGTGTCCTTCCAGCACCCATTCTGCCTTGCGTGCCCGAAAGGCAGTAGGTCCGAGATTGGTCAGAGCAATTCTGACATCTGAACAAACGTCACCATTGACGTTCAAAGACACAGCACATGCGGCGGTGGCAATATCACCCGTTTTGCATTTCAACTTTCTAAATCCTCATTGACGTACGCCAGCCTGCTTGGAGATCTCAATCCGGGCGAGAATTTCACCTGCGCTAAGATCGGTAAGGTACGTACCGAGGAAAAAATCATTGGCAGCGACAATCCGTTTTCCTTCGCCGCCAACAATGTGGAACGTCGCATCCAGCGCAAGCATCACTGCTGGTTGGTCATTGGCAGGATCCCATGCGCGATATCACCCCCTATGGTGCCTTTATTTCTCACCTGCGGATCGGCAATCCATTTTGTCGCTTCCATTAAAAGAGGACACAATTCTGCTAAGGATTCATGGCGCAATATGCTGTTTTCAGAGGCCATGGCACCGATGGAAATCACATCATCGTGAACAGATATTCCTTTCAGTTCGGCGATATTTTGCATATCAATAAGATGTACTGGCTCGGCAAAGCGCATTTTCATCATGGGTAAAAGGCTGTGGCCACCTGCTAACAATTTTGCGTCATTACCAAACTTTCGCAGCAAGACAAGTGCTTCAGGAACAGACGCTGGGGCGAAGTAGTTAAAGTTCTTAGATATCATTTACGACTCTCCATAAGAACGACCCATTTGCGGTTAGCTCGTTGATTCTTGTCCGAACGAGCATCAAATTGACCAATCAATATGTATCTGCAAGCAGACTTGATAAGTAAATTCAGTCTTGTTACTTAGTTTTAACATTCACAAACATTTAGGCGTGGACAGTACCGTTTTATGCACCAATGGTACATTTTTTGGCTTTTGGCTGTTTGGCATCTCGGTTTATTTATTGAATTATGAAATAAGTTTTTTATTAATATGAATGGACGGAGCACTGATTGAATGGTCTTGATAAAAAATGTTGGCTATCCTTCAACCAAGGACATTGCTACACAGGTTCAGGCATTTATTTTACAAAGCCCAGGCAAGTTCCCCAGTGCCGAACAAGCCTCGACACACTTTCATTGCTCACTAAGAGCCTTAAACCGAATGCTGTCAGAATCTGGCCAAACTTATCAAAAGGTGTTGGAAAAAACACGTCAAAATCTCGCAGTGAAGTACTTACAGCAGACAAGTATGAAGATTGAAGATATTTCGACACTGGTGGGCTTCTCCGAACCCGCAAACTTTTATAAAGCCTTTAAAAAGTGGACAGGAAGAACTCCGGTTGAATACAGAAATAGCCCAAAGTAAATTGATTGTCCAAGCTTGGCTGGAACGTCATCCTCTCCAGTATCTATAACCGAATGTTAGATATTTCTTCGCAAAAAATGAAAAAAAGCCGCTGACTCTCATCAACGGCTTTGAGTATCCAATTCAGCTATCGCGGATTAATTTGCAAACCCAGCAGCTTGAGAAGCTATAACAAATTCTTCATTGGTTGGAACAACAATCGCCACAGCACCCAGAAGCTCGGATTTTGCAATGACGCCACCGTTACCAAAGCGCGCTGCTTCATTGCCAGCTTCGTCTTCGACAAAGCCCAGAAGCTTGAGGTTCTTCAGGATTTCGTGACGGATAGGCAGTGAGTTCTCACCGATACCACCGGTAAAGATGATCGCATCGATACTATCCAGTGGAATCATGTAAGAGCCGATGTACTTGGCAACGCGGTAGGTAAACACTTCAAACGCCAGTTTGGCACCTTCGTGACCACTTTCCATTGCTTCCAGAATGCCACGGGCATCGGAAGTCAGGCCAGAAACACCCAAGAAACCAGATTTCTTGTTTAATGCCTCAAACACTTGCTCCTGACTCCAGCCTTTCTTCAGTAAGAATTCGATGATGCCTGGATCTAAGTCACCACAACGAGTACCCATCATCAGGCCAGACAGCGGAGTGAAGCCCATGGAGGTATCAACAGACTGACCGTTACGAACCGCGCACACCGACGCACCATTACCTAGATGAACAGAAATGAAGTTCGCTTCTTCAACGTTTTTATCCAGCTGTTTTGCTGCTTCTCGGGTCACAAAGTAGTGGCTGGTGCCGTGGAATCCGTAACGGCGGATACCATAGTCTGTGTATAGCTCGTTTAATATTGCGCCAGTAAACGCTTTTTGAGGCATTGTTTGGTGGAACGCGGTGTCAAACACAGCAACCTGTGGCAGCGCCGGGAAGGCTTTCATTGCTGCACGAATACCCATTACGTTTGCTGGGTTGTGCAGCGGAGCTAGATCGCTCAACGCTTCGATTTCTGCCAGAACATCTTCATTCAGACGTGTCGCAGCAGCAAACTTTTCACCGCCGTGAACCACACGGTGACCAATTGCAACCAGTTGGCCACCAACATCCATACTCTCCACCAACTCGACAATAAGGCTTACTGCTTTTTCGTGATGGTTACCACCCTGTTCCAGCATGGCTTCTTGCTTGTCTTGTCCTTCTCGTTTCCAGCTAATGCGCGCATCTTCAAGACCGAAGCACTCACCCAGACCAGACAAAATGGCTTCTCCGGTTTGTGCGTTCATCAATGCGAATTTAAGAGAGGAACTGCCCGCGTTAAGGACAAGTACTAGTGAATTGCTCATGAAAAATCTCGTTGGCAAATGGGTGTAAGACTCGAATTCGAAGCCCATTATTAAATTAATTTTGAACAATTCAACTTATATTTGAATGAGAGGCGTTTTTTTGGCGTTTTACTGTTTCAGATCAAAAATGGGCCGCTGACGCACAGAAAATAGGCACTTTAGGGCAACGCAAACGCAACGAAACAGGCCCCAGTATTAGGAGCCTTTTTCATTGAAGAGGTTAACGCTGGCTAAGCCATGGTGAGCAGGGATTTCCCCAGTAGCCACTCCAGATCTTTTTCGAATTCTTCACCATATCGGTTACAACAAACATCATGCAGTTTTCTACTCGCATGGCTGGTAAACTCAACAGCGTTTTCCGACGAAACTGTGTGCAGAAAAAAGACGCGAAGAACAGCAATGAAGCGATTGTCTGAACGAAGTGCAGTCAACCAACTTTCTATAAAAGAGCGCTTATCGCCTTCCAAATCCAATCTATCAATCAGGATACCTAACAGCCTGTCATCGAGACGGGTAATGAAATCCGTCTTCTTCGGAAAATGATGGCTAATCCCCGTTCTTGAAATCCCCGTTTGCTGGCTAAGCGTGGTGTACGACATCTTGTCATACCCCAAGGTAACCAACTGATCGACCACTGCATCCAGAATTAACCTGATGGTTACCTCTGTATCTTCTTTGCTTCTCTTTGGCATAGTTTTATCCCTGTTTTTTGGCTTCCGTAAGCTTTAACAATCAAGACATCACTACTACCGCTGTTAACGCTATTGTTGGTATGTATTTCACGTACGTAGAGCTTGATTATGTTGAAAGTAAAAAGGGTTTACCGACTACCGACCCTTAACGTAACAGTCTTAAAGATAGTACATTCGTATAGCTTATGAGCCAATTAAGTATAAAAAAATGAGAAGCGTGAAGGGTATTACATAAGGTGGACCAACAAGTATTGTTGAGTTGTAACACACTGAAACGAAAATGCTATTTTTGTCAGTAAAACCACAAAGAAGAGTGGTACAGCGTTACATGCATCAAAATTTGAACAAGCGTTTGAATGAATCGCTTGACCATCGTCCCTCAAGACACCTAATTTAACATGCTAGTAACATACAATTAAAAATAACCTCTTTTCCCTACTGTTAAACGGGGTCCTTTATGGCTCAACAAAAACCATATCTACAAATGCTGCGCTGGGCCGAAGAACGCCCAAATGAAATTTTCCTGAGACAGATCATTAATCGCAAGTTTACCGACTTCACCTATTCAGACGTAGTCGACCAAGCATTGCGTATCGTCACTGCTCTGCGCAGTATGGACCTCGAGCCAGGAGACCGCGTTGCTCTCATCTCCAAAAACTGTGCTGAATGGTTTACCGCTGATCTTGCCATGATGCTTGGCAGCTACATTAGCGTGCCAATTTTCCCAACCGCCGGATCAGAAACCATCTCCCATGTGCTTGACCACAGCGAATCGAAAGCCCTGTTTGTAGGCAAGCTTGATGACACCCAAGCGCTGAAAGACTCTTTGGCTGAGCGGTCAGACATTCCAACCATTGCTTTCCCCTACCCAACCATCAATTGCGGTTACGACTGGAAAGACTTGGTTGCCCAAAATGATCGCGCGGATGTCAAACCGGATCATCAAGATGATGAACTGATGTCTATCGTATACACGTCTGGTACTTCAGGCTTACCAAAAGGTGCCATGCTGAGTTATGGCACACATGCTTGGTCTGCTCAGCAACTGATCAATCACATTGGCATGCGCGAAGGTGAGCGTCTGTTTTCTTACTTGCCGCTGGCACATATCACAGAACGTGTTTATATCATGGCAACCGCGATGAATGCAGGTATCTGCACTGCATTCCCAGAGTCTCTTGATACCTTTATCGACGACGTGAAGATGCACCGCCCTACTTTGTTTATTTCGGTGCCTCGTTTATGGACCCTATTCCAGCAACGAATCCAAGAGAAGTTGCCCGATAGCAAACTCAATATTCTCCTTAAACTGCCGCTCATTTCTGGCCTGATTAAGAAGAAAGTGGCCACAAATCTCGGTTTGGATCAGGCTCGGGTCTTAGGTTGTGGTTCTGCACCTGTTTCAGCCGCGCTTCTTCGCTGGTATGAAAAGCTTGGGCTCAATATCACTGAAGCTTGGGGCATGACTGAATCTTACGCATATAGCACCCTCAACTACCCATTCCGCGCTGATAAAATAGGCACAGTTGGTAGCCCAGGTCCAGGCGTAGAAATCAAAATCGCACAAGACGAAGAAATCCTGGTTCGCAGTAAAGGCCTGTTTGCCGGTTACTACAAAAATCCGGAAGCTTCTGCCGAAACTCTTGTAGAAGGATGGCTGCACACAGGGGATATCGGCTTCCTCGATAATGAAGGCTTTCTCACCATTCAAGGGCGTAAAAACGATACCTTCAAGACAGCAAAAGGGAAATTTGTTGCTCCAGTTCCGATTGAAAAGCGTCTTTTCGAGCTCAGCAATATAGAGATGATGTGCCTCGTAGGCTCAGGCATGCCTGGCCCTGTTTTGCTGGCACTACCTCATCACTTCCCGGACTTTGACCGAGAGCGCTATGAGCGTCGAGTGAAGCATGTGATTGACACTATCAACGGTGAGTTGGAATCGCACGCGAAAATTCGGGGCGTGTTGATGATTAAAGAGCCTTGGAGCATTGAGAATGGTCTGCTGACACCAACCCTCAAAATCCGTCGTCATATGCTTGAGAAGAAATATCATGATGTTGGTGCAAACTGGCCATCAGGTACTCTGGTTCAATGGGAAGACTGAACCCATAGTGAAAAAGCGCGGATTTAGGTCCGCGCTTTTTTGTTTGCATCCCATCCGAAATGATAATCAAACGCAAGCCATCCTACTTAAAATTCTTTTATAAAAACCCTACTTTTTCAATGATTATATGTAGTAATATTACTTAAATAACAGCATGCAGACGCCTTAAGCTTAGAACTAAGTGCGGCTGCTATTGAGAGAGTAAGCGATGAGCCAAGAAGAATACCAAGTATGCGATGCATGCGGTGTAACAGCAGAAATGGGCTTTGTTATCGGCGAAGGTGACGAGGTCGCGGAAGTAGAAATCTTCGCCAAAGACAAAGCTTCAGCTGTTGCTGAATTTCAACGTTATCTGGATCTAGCAAAGCAGGTGAACGACGAGGTTATGCATGACTTAGACGAAGATGCCGAGCTTTCACTTGATCCACTGACAGTAAAATTGAAGTTTGAATGCAGTGCAGAAAAGCTTATTTTCGAATTACGCAGTCGCTCACTGTAATTCGTTTTAAAAAGCCGCGTTCACACACGCGGCTTTATCTTATCTAGCGATTATCGCTCTAACGACATCATAAAGACTCTGTTGCGGCATTAACTTCGTCAGCACCTAGTGATTCGATCACCGCTTCCAGTTTTGTGACTGCAGCCTCGTACTCGAATTTGCGAATAGCACCTTCTACACTGGTAAGATCAACACTCATACCCTTCGAGCTCTCTTTTATACCGGCAATAAAATCAACGGCTTGTGTATCAAAGTTGTTGAGCAGGATCTTAAGCTGTTCAAGTTCGATGCGGAATTCTCTAGGGGTATAACCTCCGAACTCCTGAGCTTGATCTTCCACCTCGTTTTTAGGCTCTTCATCAGGGATGTAGGTTCTAATTTCCTGCAAACACTGTTCGATTTTATCGAGCAGCGAAGCTTCCATTTGAAGATCAGACCCTGCCTGATCTTCTAAGTTGCCCGCTAACACAGCCAAGCCCTTAGCTGACACGTTAGATGCTGCACCTTTCAACGAGTGAGCGAACAGTTCTACATCTTCACGCTCTTCATTTGCGATTTGCTGTCGAACTGTCTCAATTACCACGAGTTTGGTTTCAGTGAATGCAGTAATGACTTTCCAGTAAGCATCAACATTACCACCAATACGGGTGATACCCTCTTTCGCATCTAACACCAAAGGATCGATATGATTGAGATTACAGTCTGAAGGTTGGTCCTTTTTCATACCATTGAGTGCAATGGATGTTTTCACTGTCTGCTCTGACACGGATGCCCAGCGCTGAATCGATTTGATCAACTCTTCTACGTCTATCGGTTTAGAAACGTGATCGTTCATACCCGCTTCTTTACATTGCTTCACATCCCGTTCCATAGCGTTTGCGGTCATGGCAACGATGGGTAAACTAGCAAGGGCTTCTACTTCTCGAATCTTGCGTGTTGCCGTCAAGCCGTCCATCACAGGCATTTGCATATCCATAAGAACGATATCAAACTTATCTTCCTGCACCTTTTCCAGCGCAACTTGTCCATTTTCAGCCACTTCAATGGTTGGGTTGAATTGCTCCAAAATACCTTTTGCAACTTCTTGATTGATCACATTGTCTTCCACAAGAAGTATCTTCAAACCCGTAAAGTCAACTTCCTCTGTTTTGTCTTTCTCAGCTTCGTGGCAGTTTGTCAGCTTCATTTCTTCATGGCCAAATGCTTCCATCAGCGCATCGAACAAAGTCGAGGGGTTGATCGGCTTCACGATCGAAGCATCGAACACTTTCTGCACTTCTTCATTGATCAATCCTGAATCCTCACCGTAGGCGCTAGCAAGAATCACTTTCGGCATCTTGTTGAGGGGCTTATCGCGAATGAGTAGCGTGGCTTCATCACCATTGATGCCCGGCATTTTCCAATCCATCACAACCACATCAAAGCCATCATTGATCTTGTCGGCAGACTCTACTTCGGAAACCGCTTCTTCACCGTTTGAAACCGCTGCTACACGCAGTTCCAGATTATCCAATAGCGCATACATGATGTCACGCGACGCATGGTTGTCATCAACCACCAATACTCGCTTGTCATTAAGAATGGTGGCACGTGCTACCTTTTCCTTGATGCTGGATTCACTTCGACCACATCGGATGGTAAACGAGAAAGTTGAGCCCTTACCTGGCTCACTTTCGACCCAAATTCGGCCACCCATGAGCTCAACAAAACTCTTAGAAATGGTTAGGCCCAAACCGGTACCACCATATTTGCGGGTAATCGAACCATCAGCTTGCGAGAACGACTGGAACAGCCTTCCCAATTGGTCATCGTTCATACCAATACCGGTATCTTCAATATCAAACTGAATCTCAATGATTTCATCAGCATCAGTAACCTTATGGGCACGAATAATGATTTCGCCCGTCTCAGTAAACTTCACTGAGTTACCGGTTAAGTTAATGATGATCTGCCCTAAACGAAGTGGGTCACCCACCAGATCATCAGGAAGGTCAGGGTCAATATCAAAAATAAGCTCCAGATCTTTCTCTTTTGCCTTTATGGAAATAATGTTGCTGATGTTGTCCAGCACTTCGCTGAACCTGAATTCAGTGTGTTCAACTGTCAATTTACCGGCTTCAATTTTCGAGAAGTCGAGAATGTCGTTGATAATGCCAAGTAGTGACTTACCTGCTTTCTCTATATTGCCCACATAGTTGCGCTGCTTATCACTCAAATCAGTCATCAATGCCAAGTGAGACATACCGAGAATCGCATTCATTGGAGTACGAATCTCATGGCTCATATTGGCTAAGAATTCACCTTTCGCTTTACTCGCCTCAGTAGCCTGATCCTTTGCAGAAATCAGATCAGATTCGAGGCGTTTCTGTGTTGTTACATCAACGAACAAGCCCACAATTCCTAATGGAACGCCATCACCACCATAGTAGGTTGCTTCGTACACCGTGAGAATTCGAACATCGCCGCCAACGTTGGCCAACTCAATGTCGTATACCGTAGAACCCGGGTTATCGAGCAGCGCTTTTTCCTTTTCGATAAACATGGTTGCTACGTCATCAGCAAATAACTCTGATGGTGATTTATCCACGACATCAACGTAAAAAAGTCCGAGAAAATCGGTGAATGCATCATTCACACCGATGTAGTTACCTTTGGTATCACGGAAATATGTTGGATTCGGAATTGCATTAATGATCTGCTGATTAAGTTTGAGCTGCTCGGAAACACGTTGCTCAGCTTCCATTTGAAGTTCTGCGTTGCGGGTAAGCTGAATGCCTACTGCAAGGTCTTCCTGAACTTCATTGAGCCAGTCGTGCTCTTTATCAGATAGCAGACGCACTGAGCCAAGTTCAAGCACACCCACCATTTCGTTATTTACGATGAGCGGAATGAAATACATCTCACTCAGGGAAAGTCTGCCGACCGGCAAAGTCAGTACGAACTGGTCTTTGTCGTTACGTATTATCAGTACTTCTTTGGTAACCAAAATAGTGCGGTGGAATGAGAGCGTTTCTTTCTGCATATCCTCAGATTGCTCGTCAACACCCACACCACCTACAAGGCTCATGATGTCTCCGCGGACTACGTAAAGAGCTGTGTAAGGCAACTCTAGGCGTTGGGAGAAAAAGTTCGCTACCTGGAAGCCAAGTTCGCCCATATCGGAGCAGCCGCGAATCAGATCAGAGAACGCTTTGACTTGTCGACTAAACTCGAAGCGTTCAGCAATTTCACGTAATACTTCGTTTTGCGCGTGTGCAAGATCTTTCAATTCACCTTGCTTGTTGACGTCCAGCTTGAACTCAAATTCTTTGTTCCGAACTTTGCTGACTATAGTGCTGCGGATATTGTCTAGTGGCTTGAGGAATCTATACCAAAGTAGGGTTGTAGTGGTCAGCACAGCCAAAAGCAGCAAAAATGCCATCGATATGGTGATCCCTTCCATATTAACGCGCTGCTGATTGAGCACATCCAGCTCTTCAGCCGTCTGCTTATCTATCGCATGATAAAAAGCGCCAATGGGCCCCATGATTTTGCTCTTCTCATGACTGTAATCTGGGCCAAACAGCATTTTCTCTGCAAGTTCAGGATCAGGAATTACTCTTTCAATTCCTCGGGCTGTGCGCTTACGACCCTGAATGAGATCCATGGCGGTTTGCTCAATGCCAATCAGATCTTGTGAACGGGATAGTGCCTGGGTCAGAAAAGTCATATGGGATTCGCTGATCCCAGAATCTAGTAAGCGACTCATCAGCGAGGGATAATCTGGACGAATCGGGATTTCGGGATGAACGACTTCATTGTTTGGATCGGATAATTGCGTCCAGTAATCGAAGTTATAACCATCTGGCATAGGAAGCTGGCCATCTCGAATGGCTTTGACTTGTTCAAAAAGGTAACGCCAGCGATTGTTTGTTGTTACCGCATAGCTTCGAGCAAACTGAGTGAGAAGATCAGAACTTTGCTTTAACTCAATGACCAGCCGATATTGATGATAGCGCTGCTCGTAAATGGTATTCATTTGATTCGTTAGCTCATTAGATCGCACGTGCGCGAGGATGATTGCTACGCCGAGAAAAAGGTTTAATCCCATCAACGCGAAAAAGATGTGGCGTATAGATCTCATTTTCTATCCAAATTCTCTTAACAGTGACACTACCATCAAGTAAGAGTAGACCCCTCTTGAAGCTTGATAAAGTGAGAACGGACAAAAGCCATTTGCACTTATTGACTTATCTGTTAATAAATGGAGTACTGTTGGTGAACAAAGTTGAGTGTTCATATTTACGTCTAGCCCAAACATAGTATTACCAAGGGAAAAGGAAATCGGCGTAAAAACAAGGAGTAGTAGGAGTGACACCGATATTTAAAGGCACTGCAGCCATGTTAGTGGGGATTTCGATCCTCAGTGTTGACGCGCTACTCATTCGGCTGATTGAGGCATCAGGCTGGACATTGTTGTTCTGGCGAGGCCTATTGTCGGCACTCATCATCTCAACATTTTTGATAGTAACCAAACCGTCCCAAACCATTGCCGCATTGAGAAAGCCATCCAAATCACTACTAGTTGGCTCTTTTGCTTTTTCCATATCAACAGTTTGCTTCGTACTTTCTATCGATCACACTCAAGTAGCCAGTACGCTCATCATCATCAATATCAGCCCACTCATCTCTGCTCTGCTCGCCTTTCTTTTACTCAAGGAGCAGGTTGACATTCGAACTATCATCGCCATTATTGCAGCCATGATTGGTGTCGGGTTTGTGTTCTACGGAAAGGCGATGCCTACGGCCTCTTATGGCAACCTGATGGCGCTGATAACAGCATTTATGCTCGCAACCTACTTTGTGATTCTGCGAAAAAGCAAAAGCGCCAATGCCCCGCTCTACTTGGTTCTAGGTGGAATTTGCACAGCGATGATTTCTCTAATAGCAGGCGCTGAGCCCTTGTCACTTACTCAGCAGGAATGGAAATACACTTTGCTACTTTGCTGTGTGGTAGTGCCAGTTTCCTTTGTGCTCATTTCGGTTGGGCCAAAGTATCTTCCAGCCGCACACGCAAATCTCTTCATGCTACTTGAGGCTATTCTTGGGCCCCTGTTCGTGTGGGCTGTTCTTGGGGAGGTACCGAGTGACAATGTACTGCTAGGAGGCGGCATTGTGTTGTTGACCCTGGTGCTATTTACTTTGTCTGCTGCCAAAAAACACCGTGTATTAAACAAGAAGACCAGCTCGGGGTAAGCTAGGTTTACGCGTTCCGGGTTGTCATCATAGTCTCAGGCTCTGCCAGGCTTCGCACATGGTACGGAAGGTCGCCGCGTCCCCTTCAGGCCTGTCTGGGTGCCATTTCAACGCCATCTTGCGCCATTGGCGTCGGATTTCCGAATCAGAGGCATTTTCTGATAGTCCTAATGCTGCCAATGCATTACGACGTTCAACTGTGGTTTCACTGCAATGACCCACGTGCTGTTGATAGCGCTTCCAGAATGAGCCTAACAATTCACGCACATCTTCAATCTGCGCATCGTAGTTGGTCCAATCCATATAGTAGCCACGAAGTGGGTCGCTATGATTCACTTCATGTTGAACAAAGCCAGAACTCGCTCCTCGCCACATCAAACGGATGTCCATCGACTCCACCTGCAACCACTGATTTGGCAATAGCATTTCCTGCAATTGGTAGAGCGCATTCATGATAAGAAAATTACGCTTGAACAAGTCCAGTTGTGGATCATCGTCCAGATGGTCCATGATGGTATTCTTCTGCAGCTCTGCCATCAAATAGTGCACTTTCCAGCTCTGATTAGACGCCTCTAGTACACCCAAAATCGGCCAGATCAGAGGGTTATCAATATCATCCCGTTGTTCTGCAAGCATACAACTCTTTCTCCTATCGACCTCATGTCGTACATATAAGACATTAATCCATAATCCTGTGAATCGCCTGCTTTATTGACGCTTTCTGCACGAAGTCACAGATGCCTACCTTCTGCCTCTGACAATTTTTACCTTTATTGACAGGGAGCCCACTTACAAAGAAAGCACAAGTAATGCCAAGTTTTGAGACGTGAAGTTAAATAAACCGACAGGCTTTACGACCTTTTGTCTAGCCTACTGACAAATAAAATAAAAAGGTCGGTGAGAATCACCGACCTTACTTAAATCACCTACATTGCTGAACTTTTACCGTCATCAATGCGGATTACCACTGTTTTATTATGCGAGCTTTTTTTCGCTATAACTCAGCGAATTAGCCTCGGTAGTAACGCTGAGGGACAAACGGCATTTTTTCGACGGTCATCGGCAACTTCTTACCTCGTACCTCTGCAAACACTTCAGTACCAATAACAGCATTGGCTGTTGAAACGTAGCCCATAGCGACTGGCTGACCTTTGGTTGGACCGAAGGTACCACTGGTTACCACACCAATTTCATTATCGTCAGCATCAAACAGTACCGCGCCTTCTCGCACAGGTGCTTTGCTCGACCCCAGCAGACCAACACGTTTGCGAGATACGTCTTTAGTCGCAATTTGCTCAAGGATAATCTCTGCACCGGGGAAGCCGCCGGCACGCTCACCGTCAGCACGACGTGGTTTGCTTATTGCCCATAGTAGGCTGCCCTCTACCGGTGTTGTGGTGGTATCAATGTCATGCCCATAAAGACAAAGGCCACACTCGAGACGCAGTGAGTCACGTGCGCCTAGACCAATCCATTCCACTTCTTCTTTCAGCAGCAGTCGGCGAGCAAACTCTTCCGCTTTATCTGCAGGAACAGAGATTTCGTAACCATCTTCACCAGTATAGCCAGAACGGCTAACCAAACACTCAATACCCGCCAAATCCATTTTTGCTGCATCCATAAATACCATGTCAGCAACAGCAGGGTTCAATGTAGCCAAAACTGCTGCAGCTTCAGGGCCTTGCAGGGCCAGCAGAGCCCGATCTTCAATCGCTTCCAACTCAACATCCGCTGGAAGATTGGCGCGCAGGTGTGCGATGTCCTGCTCTTTACATGCAGCGTTGACAACCACAAAAAGGTGATCGCCGAAATTAGTCACCATCAGGTCATCCATCAGGCCACCTTGCTCATTGGTAAACAGTGCGTAGCGCTGCTTACCCTCGGGTAAATCAATGATGTCTACCGGTACCAGTGCTTCCAGCGCCTTTGCAGCATTCTCTCCATGCAGGCGCAACTGGCCCATATGAGAAACGTCGAACAGACCCGCGTGTTCACGGCAATGAATATGTTCTTTGCGCACACCGAGTGCGTATTGCACTGGCATATCATAGCCAGCGAATGGAACCATTTTCCCGCCCATTTCAATGTGAAGAGCGTGCAGTGGGGTTTTGAGTAGATCCTGAGACATGTTTCACTCCATGATCACGGCGCTTGCCGACTTGCTAAATAATCATCCGCTGACTCAGCGGGTTTATACCAATAACTACCTTCTTGATTCAGGATGCAGTCACCCAGAGAATCAAGGCGTCTTCTTCACTAAGTGAGGTGAGCATATGTCCCATCGCAGCGTCGTAATACACGCTGTCACCCTCATTCAGTTCAATTGCTTCATAAAATTCGGAGTAGAAAGCAATACTGCCCTCCAATACCAAAAGAAATTCTTCGCCATCGTGGCGAATCCATTCGTCGTATTCTTCAAACGAACGGGCTCGGACGCGGGATTTGAACGGGAACATTTTTTTGTTGGTAAGTTGGGTAGCCAACAATTCATGCTCATAAGTACCCGTCGGTCTCGATTTCCCTTCTCCAGCACGGGTAACATCACGACGGCCTGTCGCCTGACGCGATTTTGGCGGTGCGAACAGTTGTGGGATATCAATCTTCAATCCTACTGCCAGCTTCTGCATTGCCTGAAACGTTGGGGAAATCTGTTCGTTTTCAATTTTCGAAAGTGTGGAGCGAGCAAGCCCGGTGAGCTTGCTGGCTTCTTCCAGCGTCAAACCGCTATTTGTTCGGATCTCTTTCAACCGTTCACCCAAACGCAGTGGCGAGATCGGCGCATCTGCTTGTACACTCGCTCTTTCAACGGTCACTGACGGGTACCCGATCTGTGCATCTGGCTCTGACATAGTTCGATTCTCACCTTGCTGTTATTGGGTTTAATCCCTAGTGGCGGTCATTTTTACACAGACAATACGATGACCGACATAGATAAGTTAACATTTTTAACAAAAAGTTTCCTATTGGAAACTCGGGCAATTCTGTACCACCTAATCGTATGGACGATAGCTATATTCCTTTGAACCTATCTCAATGCTCATTTTTCAGCAACAAATAGCACCCTTACCAGATATAAATATAAGATTATGTTTTTAAAAGATTATTTGGTTAACTTCAGATTTATTGTTTGCAATTTTGAGTGTAAGAGAGTAAAAAAGCAAACGTTTGCGTGGACTGGGGATTTTAAGAAAGTCGTATATTGAGCAAATTGTCATAAATGTTCGCCAGATCACATTAAGAGTTTCCTATAGGAAATTTTGTTTTGCAGGGCGCAAACACGTTTTGTATGTTACGCAAATGTTGAAGTGCAAATAACAATAAAACGCCACGCTTGCTATACCCAAAGTAATAAGCTCTTCAACATTACAACTGGGCAGGCGATGGCAGGATAGTCATCAACCGGCACCCAAGCCAAGAACGGTGGTGCGTAACCTACAAAAGGCAAGGAGACGTGCAATGAGTCATAGCATGTTTGACCTGTTTAAAATTGGTGTTGGTCCATCTAGCTCACACACAGTGGGTCCGATGGTCGCCAGCGCAAGATTTGCAGCAGAATTGCGCGATAAATCAATTCTCCACAATGTGGAATCCGTGACAGTTGAGCTATACGGCTCGCTGGCATTAACAGGGAAGGGTCACGCGACTGATGTCGCGTGTGTCATGGGGCTGATGGGCGAATGGCCTGACAGCGTTAACCCAGATGATATCCCTACCATGACCAATATGGTTAAAGGCAGCAAGGAACTGCCAGTGGACGGACACCGCTTCGTCCCCTTTGATTGGGATACTGATCTTATCTTCCACTTCGACGAAGTACTGCCGGAGCATCCAAACGGAATGACACTGACAGCAAAGGGAGGTCACGAAGAAGTACTGCTTTGTTGCACCTACTTCTCGGTTGGTGGAGGTTTTGTCGTAGAGAAAGGTGAAACGGATGCCCTAGCGTCAGATTTTGCTCCGCCGTTTCCCTTTAACAGCGCGGTAGAATTGCTTGAACATTGTGAAAAACAAAAAAAGAGTATCGCTGACATTATGTTTGCCAATGAGCTTGCTCGTGCAAAAGCGCAAGACCAAAAAGCAACCATGGAAACCGTCAACGAACAAATTGATGCTATCTGGCATGTCATGAACGCCTGTATTGAGCGCGGTATCGAGCAAGATGGTGTATTACCCGGCGGGTTGAAACTCAAACGCCGAGCGAAAAAGCTGCACGACTGCATCAGGAAAAAAGACCTGGACGGACTGCCAGTCGACACTAATGACTGGGTCAACATGTTTGCCATGGCCGTGAACGAAGAAAATGCTGCCGGAGGCCGTGTTGTCACGGCACCAACCAACGGCGCAGCCGGTGTTATTCCAGCGGTGTTAGCTTATTACAATAAATTTGTATCACCCAACAACGCAGAAGGCATCAGAACTTTCTTAGCCGCCGCTGCAGCAATCGGTTCTTTATACAAGACCAACGCGTCCATTTCAGCAGCAGAAGTCGGTTGTCAGGGTGAAATAGGCGTTGCCTGTTCGATGGCCGCCGGAGGCCTAGCTGCCGCAATGGGTGCAACCTCTGCACAAATTGAAAATGCGGCGGAAATCGGCATGGAACACAATTTGGGACTGACATGTGACCCTATCAATGGTCTAGTTCAAGTCCCCTGTATTGAAAGAAATACCATGGGTGCGGTGAAGGCGATTAACGCCACCAGACTCGCGCTCAATGGTGATGGAGAGCACCACGTTTCGCTGGACAGCGTGATTAAGACCATGCACGAAACAGGACTCGACATGATGAGCAAGTACAAGGAGACCTCCCAAGGTGGACTGGCAACCAACGCAATCGCCATTAACGTTGTCGCCTGCTGAGAGAATGCTTGCCTGAAAGGAATATTAGACGGGTTCGGAGAAGCCCCCGGCCCGTTCAATTTTTTATGCTGCATACCGCAGCGAAGACTTAACTCGTTTCACACGGAGAAGTAAAAATGGATGCAACATTGAAATTTGCTGAGAGCCACGAGTGGGTTAAAGACAATGGTAACGGTACAGTGACTGTTGGTATTTCTGACCACGCACAACAGCTGCTAGGGGACGTCGTATTCGTTGACCTACCAGAAATTGGCACCGAAGTTGAAATCGGTGAAGGCTTTTCACTCGTAGAATCTGTAAAAGCAGCATCAGATATTTACGGCCCGGTAAACGGTGAAGTAGTAGAAGTTAACGAAGAACTGGAAGACAGCCCAGAACTGGTTAATGAAGCCCCTTTTGAAGGCGGATGGATTGCGAAAATAAAGCTCGCAGAAGACAGTAACCTTGATCATCTGATGAACGCAGAAGCTTATCAAGCAACTATCGAAGACTAATTCAGGACGAAGGTCATGACAGAATCACGCTTACTTGATCAACTGCAGGCTGACAACGAATTTGCCACCCGTCATAACGGGCCGCGCGAATCCGACCAGCAAGCGATGTTAAACACAGTGAAAGCTACCAGCCTTGATCACCTTGTTGAAGAAACTGTGCCAGCAGCTATCCGTCTGCCACAACCTATGGATTTGGATGCACCACTGAGTGAAGTGGACATGCTAAGTAAACTGAAAGGCATTGCGAGCAGAAACGTCATCAAGCGCAGCTTTATCGGTCAGGGTTACTACGGTACTTATACGCCAAACCCAATCCTCCGTAATATGTTGGAAAACCCAGGTTGGTACACGGCCTATACGCCATACCAACCAGAGATTTCTCAGGGTCGCCTCGAATCACTGCTGAACTTCCAGCAAATGGTGATGGACCTAACCGGCATGGAACTGGCCAACGCATCATTGCTTGATGAAGCCACTGCTGCTGCAGAAGCCATGACGCTGTGTAAGCGTGGCGGTAAGAGCAAAAGCAACACCTTCTTCGTTGCAGACGACGTTCACCCTCAAACTCTGGACGTAATTAATACGCGCGCAGGCTTTATGGGCTTTGATGTGGTTGTCGATTCCGCGGATAACCTACCACAACACGATGTATTCGGAGCTCTGCTGCAATATCCTGGCACAACAGGTCAAGTACGCGATCTGACAGGCCTTATTGCTGCGGCACAAGCGAACAAAACGCTGGTGACTGTTGCTGCTGACCTGCTCTCCCTCACCCTACTGAAAGCACCGGGAGAGATGGGCGCAGATGTCGTTATTGGCTCAGCACAACGATTCGGCGTACCAATGGGCTTTGGTGGTCCACACGCTGCATTCATGGCAACACGAGACAAACTGAAGCGCACGATGCCTGGCCGTGTGATTGGTGTGTCTATCGACTCGAAAGGCAACCAAGCGCTCCGAATGGCGATGCAGACGCGCGAGCAGCATATCCGCCGCGAAAAAGCGACCTCAAACATCTGTACTGCACAGGCACTGTTGGCGAATATGGCTGCCTTCTATGCGGTCTACCATGGTCCTAAGGGTCTGAAAAAAATCGGTCGTCGTGTGCATCACTTGACGGCACTAGCGGCCGCGGCGTTTAACCACGCAGGCATTGCGCTGGCATTCCATGACTTCTTCGATACCATCACGCTGAACACCGGCGATCAAACCGATGTGCTGTTCCAAAAAGCACAGGACGCAGGTTATAACCTTCGTAAACTTGATGGTCAGTTGGGCGTGAGCTTTGACGAAACCACCACACTGGAAGAAGTGAACGCACTGGTTGCTGCACTGACAGACGAAACTGATGTGGCACAATACGCCTCTTCTGTAGAAGCAGACGAATACGCCGCGATCCCAGAAGCGTGCCGCCGTACCAGTGATTACCTGACGCACACTGTGTTCAACACTCACCAGAGTGAAACCCAGTTGATGCGTTACATGAAGAAGCTGGAAAACAAAGACTTCTCCCTGACCCACGGTATGATCCCGCTCGGCAGTTGTACGATGAAGCTGAATGCGGCGGCGGAAATGATCCCTGTGACCTGGCCAGAGTTCGGTGCTTTGCACCCATTCGTGCCAGCTGACCAGGCACTAGGTTATGGTGAACTGGCGGACTCCCTGAGCAAGATGCTGTGTGAAATCACAGGTTACGATGCGATGTCTCTGCAGCCGAACTCTGGCGCACAGGGTGAATACGCAGGTCTGATTGCGATCCAGCGCTACCACAAAAGCCGTGGTGAAGCTCACCGTAATGTGTGTCTGATCCCAAGCTCTGCACACGGGACTAACCCGGCATCTGCTGCGATGGTTTCCATGAAAGTTGTGGTTGTAGGCTGTGATGATGACGGCAATATTGACGTTGACGATTTGAAAGCGAAAATCGAAAAACACCGCAACAACCTGTCTTGCATCATGGTCACCTACCCTTCGACGCATGGCGTTTATGAAGAAGCGGTTCAGGAAGTGTGCGAACTGGTTCATGAAGCCGGTGGTCAGGTTTACCTCGACGGTGCGAACATGAACGCACAGGTTGGTCTCACCAGCCCAGGGTTCATCGGTTCAGATGTTTCCCACCTGAATCTCCACAAAACTTTCTGTATTCCACACGGTGGTGGTGGGCCAGGCATGGGACCAATTGGTGTGAAGTCACACCTTGCGCCATTCCTGCCAGGTCATGTGGTTGAAGGTACTAATTACGCGGTTTCTGCTGCGCAGATCGGTAGTGCTTCTATTCTGCCAATTTCATGGGCATACGTTGCCATGATGGGAGAGCAAGGCCTGACGGAAGCGACTAAGGTTGCCATCCTGAGTGCAAACTATGTGATGGAGCGCCTGCGTCCTTACTACCCAGTTTTGTACCGCGGTACTCACGGTCGCATCGCGCACGAATGTATTATCGACATTCGTCCAATCAAAGATGCGTCTGGCATCTCTGAGGAAGATATTGCGAAGCGTCTGATGGACTTCGGTTTCCACGCGCCAACGATGTCCTTCCCGGTTGCTGGCACACTGATGATTGAGCCAACAGAAAGTGAAGACAAAGCTGAGCTGGACCGTTTCTGTGACGCGATGATCGCGATTCGCGAAGAGATAGCTAAAGTGCAGGATGGTGAATGGCCGCTGGAGAACAATCCGCTGGTTAACGCACCACACACTCAGAATGACCTGATGGCTGCCGATTGGGAACGCCCTTACAGCCGTGAGTTGGCTTGCTTCCCAAGCGCACAATCGAAAGATGCGAAGTACTGGCCAACCGCGAACCGTGTCGATAACGTCTACGGTGACCGTAACCTGATTTGTTCTTGCCCGAGCATCGAAAGCTATATGGAAGACTGATCTTCGCAATTTCAGCTTTGATAGCGAAAAGCGAGCCACCCGGTTCGCTTTTTCTTTTTATACCCAAACAACCTGAAGATTTTCGCATTGATGGCCTCCCTTCGGTCGAGTGGACTGACGCCTTGCTCTTTGTTGTCCCTTTCTGATGGTGCAAGGGAAACTCTATATATTCCACAAGAAAACGGTTTTTATTCGACGTTTTTCACTTTTTGTTATTTCTAAAGCATCTAATAGTTAACTGTACAATATTTTAGAGATTTAAAGTCAAATCATTATCTTTTTAAAAAAACGAGACTTGTACAATTAATAAGACACCCCAATGACTGACCATTGTATACAGTTTCTTCAAAGGGTCGCTATAGCATCTAACTTGTCTTAGAAACTCGTTGTTTAGATGGAAGTGATGGCAGAGAAGATATTATCTTTGCATCAATACCTTGCTCACATATGCACCAAGCTCGGGGTTTATAGGATGTACAAAGCCAGCAGGTGAGCTAACTAAATTTCCATTCAGCTTTATCTATCAGAGTTTGAAGGAATCGTTCCTATATTGAAAAATAATAATGCTGGCGGAGGAAAAACGTTTCGACTAGGACATTATCTATCAAAAGCATGGAAGCAGCGTTTCGCAAGGTTTATCAGTACGCTGAGCCCAATCTGACATTGGTTGGCTGGATGGGGCTAATTGGATTTCCCCTGTATTATTTTGTCTGGACTTACTTTCTCCCTCAAGCATACGAGAATCTCTCTTTGAGGCTTTTCTGCTGCCTGTTCTTCATTGTTGTTCTGATACGAAAACGCATGAAGCAACCATTACAAGAATATATGCATTGGTTTTATCAAATTGCCATTACTGTCGTCTTGCCGTTTTTCTTTTTCTACATGCTCTTGATGAATGACTGGTCAACAGTCTGGTTGTTATCGTTTATGGCAGCGATATTCCTCCACATCCTACTGGTGCATATTACCTGGGTGATGTTTGCTCAAACGCTTTTAGGCTTAAGCATGGCAATGGTTTGTGCTTGGGCGACCCGAGGCTATCACCTTGAGTTTTCGATGGACTGGACCTACTACATGCCCGTATTCCTCTTCATCTATTTATTCGGCAATATTTTCTTTTTCCGTAACCAACAAGAACACGAAACCAAGGTCTCTATAGCAAAAGTCTTCGGTGCAGGCATCGCCCATGAAATGCGCAATCCATTGAGCGGCCTTTGCTCTACCATTGATTTGATTCGAGCAACTATCCCAGATCCATCGAACAACGAAAAGGTGTATCAGCTTTCTAAGGAAGACGTAAGGTTGTTGCGTGAAGTTAGCAATGATGCGATGAATATTATTCGTGCCGGAAACGAAACCATTGACCTACTGCTGACCTCCATTGATGAAAGCCGCGTGTCCCGTTCAACATTCAAGAAACACAGTGCACTAGACGTATTAAAGCATGCAGTAGACAGTTTTGGGTATAAAAGTGTGTCTGACAAAACTGCAATTTCGTTGCTTAGGTCGAATGATTTCAAATTTTTAGGCAGCGATACACTCCTGAAATACGTTATCTACAATCTATTTAAAAATGCCTTCCATCACCGTGGCAGCGAAAGCTTCACGATTAATGTCCTTTTGGAAAATGACCAATACGAAAATCGGATTGTCGTACGGGACAACGGTCAGGGTATTCCCCGGGAAATTCTTGAGATCATCTTTGAAGACTTTTATACCACGGGAAGAACAGGTAATTACGGCTTAGGCCTTCCCTTTTGTCGTAAAGTCATGCGTTCGTTTGGCGGTGAAATCACCTGTGACTCCAAGCTGGGTGAATGGACTGCCTTTACCCTCACCTTCCCCAGCATTGAGTCCCCGCTCGTTGACGTCATCAAGCATAAGCTAATCAAGCTTAAATCTATGCTGGTCATTACCGATGAAGTCGATCTGATCGCACGCACCTCCAAAATCAGCAAAGACGTGGGCTTTAAGCTTGAAACTATCAACGTGTTACAGGCACTGCAAAAACGCGATTTTGAATTCGAATATGATGTGATTATTGTTGATTTAGAAAGCGTCAAAGCCAATGGTGATGTGTTGAGTCATATTGAACCACTCCTTTCATTTACCAGAGCACAAGTGGTTTATCTTCATAATGGTTCCGCCGAACTCCATCCCTCCCATTCGGTTTACCAACCAGCCTGGATTGAGACACTGGTTTGGCGAATCAACACACCCGCTTTGATTGAACAGTTATTTTTTGAGACGGTTGAAATTGCTACAAAACGGCAACCCTCAACTAATAACAGCGCTACACAACAAACCATTATGGTAGTCGATGACAGCGAAACCTTACGGCAATTTACCTCAATCCTTTTGGAAAAGCAGGGTTTTAAGGTCATTCAATGTCCAAACGGAAATAGCGCGCTACAAACCCTTGACGATGATCAGCAAAGCATAGATTTGATCCTGATGGATATTGAAATGCCAGTGATGGATGGTTTGGAAACGTCACGGAAAATCCGGGATTCACAAGAGAAGTATTCCAATATTCCGATCATCGCGCATACTGGTGACAATTCAAAACCAACTCTGGACAAAATCATCAGCTCTGGTATGTCTGACTTTATCATTAAGCCTTCTGATCAAGACAAGCTGCGGAACAAAATCTCTAATTGGCTGACCTGAAAAAGCACCATCAGGAGCTTTCTGAGACCTGTTTAGAGCACCCTTAATCAATAGAAGTTCAACTTCGGATTATCGTAAGCCGCCTGACACACTGTCAGTACCTGATCGACCTCTTGGTTACTCATATCAGCACTGAGAGAAAACCGGATGATAGCTTTATTCTTGGGTGTAGCAGGCGCACAGAATACCGCCCCAAAAACTCCATTCGCTTCCAAGAAGTCGCGGACCTGCTCTGTGTTTTGTTCATCCCCGCATTCCAGCGAAATGATTTGAGAATCGCTGCGAATGTTAAATCCAATGTTTTGAAGACCATGACGGAGAGAGTCAGAGACTTCAAACAGCCGCCTTCGCCTTTCATCAGCATTTTTTATTACGTCTAAAGTCACATCTAAGCGCGCAACTTCTTGCGGCAACACAGTGGAACTAAAAATAGCAGGGAAAGATACAAAAGGCATTGTCGTGATAAGTTTATCCGGTCCCAATACAGCCCCTGCCCGGTAGGCAAATGCTTTCGCAAGGCTTGTTGTAACAAAATCTACCCTGTCACGCACACCCATCTCATTAATTAATCCTGAGCCACCGGGGCCATGAGTTCCCAAAGAATGAGATTCATCAACCACTAACGCACAGCCAAATTCCTCAGCCACATCACAAATAGAGGGAAGAGGAGCAACCGTACCGATAGTGCTGTATACCGAGTCGACCAGGATTATACCTGGGCCATTTTTTTTAATTTGGCGCTTAAGATTGCTCACGCTATTGTGTAGAAAAGGAATAATCTTCGCACCCGCAATACGAGCTCCCTCCAAAAGCGACATGTGCGCAAAGAAGTCGATATAAACCCGTGTTCCCGGTTCGCAAATAGTTTGCAGCAAACCAATATTTGCCGCCCAGCCCGATTGCGACAACACGCAACCATCCATGCCAACAAACTCAGCCAACCTACTTTCAAAATCGGGTTTGTGGTCTTCATCCTGAAGAAATACTGCTGACATCACGACGTTTTCCTTAGATGCCGCAATCGCATTCAGATGCGCTGATTGAATAGAGTCATTCAGGCTCAGTGATAAGTAATCGTTACTTTGCATCACGACAGCTCCTTGTCCCGGCCGACTACTGACTGGTAGCGGCCGCGAATTTTCATAAGGCTCTGTCATATCGCGCAAAAACGAATTGAGACGTGTTTCTATAAAAGAAGGGAGTGTTTTTGTAATAGTTGATTGATTATTCATAGCCAAGCCTCTTCTTGTTAAAGAAAAATGCCGAAGTCGGCGTTTATTTTTCATACAAAAGCGAAGGGGTGTAAGTCGCTTGTTTTACTCAAAGCAAACTAAAGAGCCGTCTGTGAAAAGTGGCTGGCTTCTTTTTGTGCCTCAATATATGGCTGATTATGAATGAGACGTGACCTGCGATAATTTTTAAGTTTGCGAATTTTCACAATTAATTCATGAAATGGCATGTATAAAATAATAGGCATTGCATGAAAAGGCGCATGAGAAAAAGTGCGCCATTATCAGTTTAAATGAGATATTAAAAAAATTTTATATTTTGCTCTCCTGAAATACTCCTCCAATATACCTCAGCCCCCGATATACCTGTTCAATCACTTTATCGGTGTGCCCACCAATGAAAACGTATGATGTGACGTTTAGCTCAAGCTCCTCAAACGTCTCTATCATGGCGTTGAAGTTGTCCAAAATCGGCTCACCGACAGAATCGCCCTCGTTGTCACCAATCTCGGTATAGATGGGTAAGTCGCGGATCCGGTCAGCTTGTCTCATGGCAATGTCAGATAGCTGGAATTTCTCCAAAGCTGCGACAATTTCATCAATATCTTTGGAGATATAGAGCAGCGGGTTTTCAGTATCCGGTGCAACAGCACGAATGATAGTCAGATATGCATAGATAAACCATTCTGGTTCCCCACCATTTATGAGCTTGTTCAATTCTTCCTGAAAGAAATCAGCATGTTGTTGATAATCATGCCTTTTCATCATCATCCCAGCAGGACTTAGCCCAACGCACGTACGATACAAAGTTGGATTTTCCATCGCGGCCAGCATAGCTCCAAAGCCACCCATTGAATGACCAAAGATAGCCATTTTTCCCGGCTGGGTCCGGAAGCGAATATCGATTTCCTTTACGACATCCACTGTCAGGTAGTCAAGAAAGTTGCCTGACACGGGAGAATTAATGTACCAGGATCCATTCAGTGAGCTACGGCCATCTACAGCGACAACAATGGAGGCTTCGAGATCTCCCTCGTCTATCAACTCATCCAATATATCGTCGAGGCCGGCTTCTTCATTCAATTCCTCATCGAACCAGGAATTAGGCTCACCCTCGTAGCCATGTAACACGTAAATAACCGGAAAGGCTTTGTTTGAATCCGCGTAGTAGCAGGCAGGAAGGTACACAATGATCTCCCTATTGGCATTTTCATCTGCCATATTATTTTTCAATGAAGGAGAATGAAAACTAAATTGCTCGAGTGTGCCTCGTGGAGCTGGAATCGGTTTATCTGCAAGCTGATAGTCAGTTGACATGTATGGCTCCTGTATAATGGACAAGTCCTACATTTCATCTTAAGTCACTATTTTTTAGTGTAAACCTCCCTAAATCGGTAACACTATCAATTGTGATGTCTACTTCTTTTTTACTGTGGCAAAATAACCTGAAGATGCAGGATTCAGCGAGATTGACTGGCATTCTGATCGTGGCGTTCCCTTGCAGGTGTAGTTATCTCCATCAAAAAGAAGCAACAGAGGGTACAGAGCCATTAACGAAAGCGAAGGGAGGCGATCAATGCGAGCATCTTCAGGTCGTTCATATACCCAAATAACCTGAAGATGCAGAATTTAGCGAGTTTGGATATATTCCAAAAGCAAAGAAGCTAGCGTCAATGCCAGCTTCTTAATAGTATTCTTTATTGGTGGGAAGCATATCAGTGCGCAAAAACCGCATTTATTTCCGCAATTTCTTCATTACTCAAATAACGGAAGTTGTCGTTTGCAGCTTGCATTCTCAGCGCAGCTGTTTCTTCCAACTCTTCAACATTACACAGTGCATCTTCAAGATCTTCTCCCATCACCACCAATCCGATATTCGCAATCAATACCGCGTGATGACTTTTGGCCATTTCTGCCAGGAAACAAGATCCAGAAGATCTAAATAATGGAATTCTAGGAAGTGTGGTCGTTCTCATCGCTACAATGGGAGAAAGTGCCGGTAATACATTTTCTACATTGAGGTTTTCCTCGGTAACTAATTTTGAAATATGCCTTGGTGTGATCGTAAAAATAGCTTTATGCTTCGGGTTTGCATTATAGATATCCAAATGATGCTCAAATTCCCAATTCGGTAAGTCGCCAGATATCAGTTCTCCGCTCAATGAAACGACAGAGAAGTGATCACTCTCTAGCCTACCCATTTTTAGTCCGTTGGTGGTAATTACTACAGTACCATCTTCCATCTGTGCCGACAGGTTACCGCTTTGTCGTGTATCATGCCCTTGTAAAAAGAGTTTACGACCGTAATTAACGAGTTTATTTCGTAGATCGCTTTGCCCAAACATTCCACATCTCCAACAAAGTCGCTTTCTGTGTACCATTGCGTTTTCATTTACTACACGTTCAGGAAGTTGATAGCTTCTCGAAGGATCTAATTCCTGATCGCCGAACAATACACTCCACCCATATTAAGATCCTTTTTCTTGAATCATATAAAGAAAGGATCCAAGCCACTGTCAAGAAATGATCCATTTTCTTTTTGTAGGCAGTGATACATTTTTTATGGCTGAATTTATTTTTAATTATCTCCTGCCATACATTGATATTTTTTATCAATTTAAGGATCGCGCAAGATAAAATGCGATCTGAACCGGATTTATTTTATTATTGAGACTTCTATCAACATTTATACCCCCTTTATCGTTAAATATTCTTCTTTATTCTCACCTTCGAGTGCAGTTTTCTTTTCTGTATATACATGCTTCATGATTTTTAACACCGCAGAGTTGGTTAATGATTGATCTTTTAATGAACAGTGATATTCGGATCCTAGTCAGGACGATCCTTATCACCAACAGAGCTGGCAATTTGCCTAAAAAGTCGACATGTCGAGTTCAATACTTCGAATGGTTTCACATTTTTGCCCGTCCGTCTTCATTTCACCAATCAGGCTGAAGTAGTCTGATATGAAGTGTGAATGGTATTTTCACTGGTTTTTGGAGTGAAAACGACTAAGGATGGTGCTTATGGCAGAACAAGAGAACAAACTTTACTGCAGTGATTGCGGGAAAATGACTGCCCACACACTGGTGCAACTTGAGCCAAGAAAAGCTGAACCGGATGCGACTTTGTTTCGGCGTGCAACGATAATTCTTTCAAACTCTATGGATATGATGCTTGGTAGTTCTTATCAGCAATGCGATTGTTGTGGTTCTACATTTGGACACACTGACAGTATCGGTGGCATTTAGTGGATTTAGACAAACTCAGCCAGCATCTAAGGGAAAACGGCTTTAACGCAGTATTGAAAGACGGCAAGGTGCGTGTGAAATGGGGATGGAGTACCTTGCCCGTCAACATCGAAAACGATCCCGTCACAGGGATCCTCGCCATCAATTACAACCAACTGGGTCAACTTTGCTTGATTGGCCTCTTTTCGTTTATGACCTTCGCTTCCTTTAGCTTGGGATCATTTCTCTCGTCAGGTGCCTACTTTGCCATCGCAATGATCTCTCTCGCCAATCTCTTGCTGACAGAATCAAACGCGAAAGAGCTTCGTCAACATATTCGCCAAATGGTGATACCCACCGAATAGCGCGATAAACAGAAAATCGCGCAATTTTGTTCAAGTTTTTGTTTCCTCTCCCTTCTATATTTTGCAAAGATGTTAAAGAGATGGATGAGGGAACGGACGTGGACACAGACAATCGCTTCCAGTTTGTAAACAGTGAGCACCTTGAAGGTGTAGCTGTGCTTGACGCAAATATGAGCGACTTCACTTACGACAAACACGCCCACGAAGAGTTTTCTATTGGTGTGACGCTTAAAGGCAGGCAGGATTTTTTCTGTCAGAGCGCTTTCCATAAAAGTCCTGAAGGCGGCGTTATCCTATTCAATCCGGAAGATGTTCATGATGGAAGTTCGGGAGGAGACCAAAACCTCGAGTATTTGATGCTCTATGTCCACCCAGACAGTATTACAGCTCAAATCAAAGCGCTTAGCGTGAAGGCACCATCGTCGCTACGAATCAAAGGCTGCTTACTCAACGATGTTAAACTCCGCAATCAGGCGTTGATCCTTTCCAGCCTGATTAAAGATCCCTCCTGCCATCGTATTGAGCAGCAATCTGCACTCTTTAACCTCTCACATACTCTAGTGTCATTAGCTGGCATGTTAGATGAAGCTAAGCCAACAAACCGCAGAGATACCTTGCTAACGCGCGCCAAAGATTTTGTGCAGGACAACCTAGCTAGAGATATCGCCATTGACGATCTTGCTGATGTCGCCAACATGTCAAAGTATCACTTTATCCGTCAGTTTCGGGCGCAGTTTGGTATTACACCTCACCAGTACGTCATCAATTGTCGTATTAATGGTTCTCGCAAAGCATTGGAAAGCGGACAGCCCGCAAGCGATGTCGCTCAGGAATTCGGTTTTGCCGACAGTAGCCATTTCAATAGAAGGTTCAAGCGCGTCTTTGGTATGACGCCAAAGCAATACCAGCTTCAAATCTCTGACTAACTTCCCTCTCTGAATTCTATAAAGGACTTCCTATGTTCGAACTTTGGGCATATGCCTTTGGCATTATGTATTCTCCAGGCCCTGTGAATCTTCTAGGCCTGAATGGCGGACTTCAAAATCGCACACGAGAGGATCTCGGATTTTTCGCAGGCGTCGCTACCGCAATGCTGATTCTCTTCATTTCGATGTTACTGATTGGCGGCACAATGGTTTCCACGACTTCCCTTCCTTATATCAGTATTATTGGTTGCAGCTATATTCTTTACATTGCGTGGAAGCTGGCCAAAGCGAAAGTGGACATCAATAAGAGTTCATGTAAGAAAAACGCGATGACGTTCCACGACGGACTGGTGCTGCAATTGCTCAACCCAAAGGGCATCATTGCGACGCTCCCCATTGTGACGATTCAATTTCCTGCTGCTGACATCCACGGGATAGAGAGCCTTTTCTGGATTGGGATCTTGACCATACTGGCTTTTGGCGCACCTGCCTCCTATTCCCTTATCGGCAGCTTGCTTGGCAAGCGCATCGCTAACCCCGTTTATTTCCGGGTATTCAATATCAGCATGTCAGTTCTGTTGGTCTATGTTTCCTTAGACATCGCCCATCAGCAAACTTATCTTCCTTGGTTTGGACAATAAAGGAAGGATTAAAAAACCGCCGGAAGGCGGTTTTTATTTATCATTCGATTAACGCGTCACGTAGGTACGCACAAATTCACTGATCGCAATCAGGTCTGCAATGGCAATGAATTCTTCTGTCGTGTGCACTTTCGCCATACCAGTAGAAAGGTTCACGGTTTTTACGCCTTTTTCATTGAAGATGTTGAAACCGTTGGTGATGTGCTCAGGCACGGGGAGTTTTGTGACTTCAAAGCCCATTTGGCCGAGTTGCTCTGCCAGTGAATCTGCCATCGCTTTCTCGTCGGCAGATTATCTGTCAATTTTCATCAGTTCAATATAATACTAAATCAGCCCTTATTGATTAATATTTTCCGTCGGTGTTCGACGTCTTTTCAGCGGAATGAGTTAACACCCTAAACCCAAGCAGAAGAATATTTCAATCGACCACATCAAAGAAGGCAGAAATTTGATAGCCTATCAGCCGAATTTTCCATTGATCACGCTCTACCCTTCACAGAGATTCATCTTCTCAACGGGTTAATCGCTTTTATCCATAAAAGCAATCGAAATTTCCTTCTTAATAATAGAAATATTAATGACTAGACTAACATACAGTTTTAAATATAATTATATTGATAAAATAAGAAGGTTATTAATGACCTAAAAATAACAATTCCCTGACAATAAAATAAAAGGGGGCTTCTCATTCAACTTGTCGAATTAGTATTTACTCATAGAAACTTCCTATTATTAAACAATTTGCATATCAGCTATACATCATTCCTTACCCTGCAATCGATTACATTCAATATTCTGATTTAAAAGGGAAGATTGATGTATTCCCGATACTGAAGTCTCATGTAAGTAAGAGGGGGAAATAAGTCAAAATTTACTATTTATACATTAGTTAATAATGATTTTTAGATATAAGAAAAAAACAAAGTAACTATCTTAAATGGGAAACATCTCACTTTAAAACTCACAAAAATACAATATAGATAACCTTTATGACGTTTTAATTTTTTACAACTTTGTCAAAAAAACAATGCAACTAGGAATGCAAATGATAAAATTTGACCCAGTAAAAAACCGGATATTTACTGATACGCGAAATGTGGGTATTGGTCACCGAGAAGGACTGATTCTCGAATTACTGGTGCAACGTGCGCCCGATGTGATAGAGAAACAAGAAATTATCACCCATGCTTGGGGGAACATCTGCGTAGGAGATACCTCACTTGCTAAATCCATTAGCGCATTGCGACGGGCATTTTTAAAGCTAGGTGTTAAAGAAAGCCCAATCATCACAGCCCCCAGAGTGGGATACCGTGCATTACCCGGCAGAGTACAATGCGTTGAAATTTCATTGGAAGAAGTCGTTGAGAATCCCCTCTCAACGGAAACACCCAAACCACACGCGGAATTGGATAATGAATCTACAGAACAACAAGATACCTCGAATGGCACCGACCTTTCCCCAATCTGTCCTCCCTATATCAGAATCATACTGAATATACTTTCAGTCATACTGATATTTGCCACACTCGTGATTCTCTCGATCAAACTGGATCTCGCACCCTGGCCACCTCACGCTGCGCATTTGGCGCTAGCTCAACAGCGAGTTGGTGAATTGATACTCATCAAATCTCCATCGGTAAAACTCTCGCTACCTCTTAGGCGTTTACTTGCTTCAAACCAGTGCGACTGCGTCGTTTTTGTCGGGATTGGAGACGGAGAAAACGAACTTGCTTGGTTCCATCGCCAAACACAAGACGCTGTTAATCTCACTTATCGTTCAGGCCAGTTGCCTGTTGTCTCTGCCCAAATAACACAGTTTGTGGAGGAACGAAAATGAAAGCCACCATTGCTTTTCTTTTTCTCAACATCAGTGTGTTTACAGGAGTACTGGCGCTGCCCTGGCAGCAACATTTAATGTCAGGTCACTATGAGCATCTTCTGGTAAAGGTTCATCCCGACCGGAGCACGACCATTGCAAAAGGGCAGACAGCCATTGATGGGCGATCTCTTATCCATGTTGCGACCATAGAAGATAGCACCGCAAAGCAAACCAGTTTGGTGAAGCTCACTGGGCATTTGGCATCAACACTCGACTCCAGCTTCCTGCTTAAGTGTGACGTTGAGTTGGTCTATGTCAATAACCTAGGTAATGCCACTGACTTATTTCATGCCACGCCCTACCTGTTTTTAGAACAAGGAAGTCGTCTGGCAAAACTAGATGTTATTTACGAAGATCCCGATTTCTTATTGATCAAGGATGAGATGTCTGGTCATACCCAGCTTATCACACGCCTTTGAAGCAAGAACAAGCTTGAAAATAGAGTTTAATATATTGATTTTATTGGTGATTAATTTTCATTGTTTTTCAGTTAGCACCTCCAATATGCAGTGCCATGCTGACCCTGTGTTATCTAAAAAACACAAACACAACATCTAAAAACAATGGAGAAAAAGCCATGCCTAGAGTCACCCTATCGCTGATAACCCTGTCTCTACTTTCAGCGTTTTCTACACCAAGCTTTGCAAAGATTTTTCCCGATCAGCTTGTCGTTGATACCGGAGGAGACGACGTTTGTCGCTCCGGCTATCGTCCCATCACACGAAGTGAAGCCACGCTGCATCGCGACTATTTGCTTTCTAAAATGGGTCAGTGGCAAATTACCGGTCTGAAAGATAACTGGGTCATCATGGGAACTGGACATGAAGGAAGGATTAAGCAGGATATACCCAATTATAGTACTTGGTGCCACCCAAACAGCACTGGAAACACTGAAATTCCTACTCTTGCCAAATATACTTTGCCAGAAGGGGAAGAATTCGATGTTGAGTACAGTCTGGTGTCCGATGAGAGCAGGTTTATCCGCCCTCTCAGTTACCTTGCTGACTATCTAGGATATGCTTGGGTCGGCGGGAATAGTAGTGATTATGTTGGTCGTGACATGTCTGTCCGGAAGGATGGCGACGAATGGGTGATACAAGGTAATAACCGAGGTTCATGTACAGGGTATCGGTGTGACGAGAAAACGGCTATCCGCGTCAGTAACTTTAACTACACCCTGAACAGCGATGATTTCTGGCATGGTGAGGTTACAGAGTCGGATAAGCAACTTATTACATCCATAGAGACCACCGCGAGAAACAGAAGTGACATCCCACAACAGATGGTCGTTGAACTCAAAGTGGATCAATCAACTAATTGGTCAAAAACCGACACGTACGGCTTCTCGCAGGCTGTAGAAACCAAAAACGAGTTTGAGTGGCCACTGGTCGGCAAAACAGAAGTTGCCATCAAGCTGGGCGCTAATCAGAGTTGGGCAAACACCAACGGAGGGGCATCCTCTGAAACAGTGACGCTTCAGACACGCCCTATGGTACCCGCTAATTCAGAAATTCCAATACGCGTAGAGCTTTACCGTTCCACTATTTCTTACCCATACAGATTCAGTGCTGATGTCAGCTACGATGTCGAGTTTGATGGCTTCTTACGCTGGGGGGGTAATGCATGGAATACACACCCAACCAACCGCCCGAACCATAAGCATACTTTTACGATGGGAAGAGCCAGCAACCCGTCAGCGGATATTCGCCACCAATGGAATATTCGCCATATTCCAGGAGCTTCACAATGGTGGGATTGGAGTTGGGCTATTCAGGAATATGGTTTGCAGACAATGCAAAACCTTACCAGTGAGAGCCTTCGTCCTTTTGAAGCGGTTGTTTCCGGTCATTTCAATGCTGAATCCCAGTTTGCCGGTACCGTTGAAATTGGTAGGGCAAGGCCGATCTCAGATTCTCACCGCTCCAGCGCGAACAACATCTTACGAAAGGGAGACGTTGAGCTGGAAACCAATCTGGATACTGATGAATTGCGTTCACTCGGTTTTGGAGATGTTGAGCTCAGTGTTAAATAACTGTCTTTGATATTGGTATAACAAAACCGCTGCATTAGCGGCGGTTTTGTACTCAGAGGTTTCTACGACTCACTCAGGATATACCTACATAGCGCTCAGTGTTCGCAATGGTATCTATCCACCGTGCGATGTTTGGGTAGTTTTCCAGACTGAACCCGCCTTCATGCGCCACGTGCGTGTAAGCATAAAGCGAGATATCTGCGATGGTCATGGTATCGCCAACGAGGAAAGCCGATTTTCCTAGTTGCCGCTCCATCAATTTCAGCGCTTTGTGTCCACCAGACTGTAAAGAGTGGTATTCGTCAACTCGCTCTTTTGGCATTCCCTGATATTTCTGAATGAATCGTGCAACAGCAATAAACGGTTCGTGCGAGTATTGTTCAAAGAAAAGCCATTCGTAGACTTTGGCTTTTAAGAAGTTATCTGTCGGCAGATAAGAGGTACCTTCTGCAAAGTAGCCCAGAATAGCGTTTGATTCAGACAACACACGTCCATCATCCAAAACCACTACGGGTATCTTCCCATTTGGGTTCACCGCCAGAAATTCGGCCATTTTTGTCTCGCCTTTCAAGATATCAACATGTTGCCAATCGTGCTCAATATCCAGAAACGAAAGTATCAGTTTTACTTTCAGGCAATTTCCGGACTTCATATCTCCGTAAACAAGCATTCCTTTCTCCTAGCCCGTGATCTCTTCGCCCGCTTCTCCTTGCGGCACAACAACGGTGTTCAGTTTGGATTCCTCAATCCATTGCTTCATGGCAGCATCATCCAACACTTTATTCATGTAGCGCTGGGCGTCGGCAGACACAGAAACGCCGTAAGTTAGAAAACGCAACGCGACAGGCGCATACATCACATCCGCAATCGAGAAGCCACCAAACAACCAGCCACCTTTATCACCAAACTGTGCCATTTGCTCAGTCCATATGGCATCTATGCGCGCGATGTCTTTTAGGCACGCTTCTGAAGGTGAGACATTGCGGTGCGCACGGATATTCATTGGCATCTCTCCGCGAAGTGCCATGAACCCGGAGTGCATTTCAGCAGATAGCGCACGCGCTCTGGCACGCTGGGCGACGTCTTCAGGCCAACCCTTTCCGTTGAGATATTGCTCGTTGACGTACTCACAAATGGCCAGAGAGTCCCAGACAGCAAGATCGCCATCCACCAATACTGGCACCTTTCCCGCACCGGAGTGTTTGCCAATCTCGGCGTAGAAAGCATCCGTGAATAATTCGAGGTCAACTTCTTCAAAATCAATATCAAAGCTTCGGAGAACCAGCCAGCCGCGGAGTGACCAAGTCGAGTAATTTTTGTTGGCGATTATCAGTTTCATCAGGCTTTCCTTTTGCTTTTTGTTGATGTGAACGAGTATGCTCATAAGCAGAAAAGGTTTCTAACGTATAGTTTTGATGCTTAGTATTCGATTTCATGATGTAAGGACAGTTCGGGAATGGATATCGATTCACTGCGAAGTTTTTTAGCGATCGTTGACACAGGAAGTTTTACCCGGGCTGCCTCGCAGATTCACCGTACACAATCTGCCATCAGCATGCAGATTAAAAAGCTGGAAGAAGAACTGGGCAACCCGTTGTTTGACAGAGAGAAACGCCCGCTTACCGTCAGCCTCGCCGGTCAGCGTTTGGTCAGTCACGCCCGCAGGCTGGTTGCCTCACACGATGAAGCGCTAGATGCTTTCAGGCGTGAAGATAACACACGTCCAATCCGTATTGGTTGTCCGGACGACTATGCGGAATCGCTGCTGCCTCAGCTTCTGGAGGCATTTCGTCACCAACTTGGTAATGTCACTTTTGATGTGCTTTGCGCATCGAGCGTTCGGTTACGCCAACGACTGGACAGTGGTGATTTGGATTTAGCCATTGTGACCCGAGCCCCTGATTCTGACGAAGGATGGCTGTTGAAACATGACAAAGGAGTCTGGATATGCGGTGACGACACATCTCTGATAGAACGTCGCCCCCTGCCTTTAGCGCTGTTTGATAAAAGCTGTAAATTCCATACAACGGCGCTCGATGGACTTGGCAAGTTTGGCATTGATGTTGATTTGGTGGCTTTCACCACCAGCGCATCAACTCTGGTTGGATTGGTTCGAAGCCGGCAAGCACTTTCCGCCATGGCCTCTGGCAGTGCACCACCGGATCTGACGGTGATTCAGAGCGCCAAACTACCACCGCTTCCCGCAATCGATATTGTGATGGTCTCAGCGACCCATTCACATCCAATGATCACGCCGTCGGTAATTTCTTCCATTTCACATCAGTTCACGGCAGGACAAGTCAAAATCGCCTGATGAGTCTTTTCTGGAGCAAAGAAGCAGCCGAATGGCTACGTCTTTGTTCAGATGGTTACGCCTAACGACTGATAGCCAGATAGGCACCAGCGCCAATCATAAGAGAACCGGCGCCGCGGTTCATACGCTTCACCGCTTTTTCCGTTTTAAGAAGCTTTGCTGCGCGATCTGCGCCCACAGCGACCATCATGACACCACTCATCAAGGCAAAACCCGCCAGCACATTCGCCAACACCACATCACCCATGCTAAGAAGCGTCACATCCATAAAGGTTGGCAAAAACGCGATATAAAACAGAATGACTTTAGGGTTTGAAGCTGAAATTAAGAAGCCTTGGGTAAAATCAGCGGCTGCACCGGAGGATTTCTTTACTGTTTCTTCAGATAGCTGCGCGACCTGCGGCAAAGCTCTGAACATCTTGTAGCCCAAGTAAATCAGGTAAGCTGCACCCACATAGCGGACCACGGTAAATAATCCTGCGTAATTTTCTGCAATAGTTGCCAGACCAAAACATGCCAACGTCAGGTATATCAGATCACTCGCTACCATACCCGCAGAAATCGCCACACAATCTCGCCAGCCTGTCACCATAGCTCGGGCCAGTATAGCGAAAATACCCGGGCCTGGAGTAATGGCAAAAACGAATATAGCAATGCTGAATGTCATCGCCCCTTCAAGCGTCATCTGTCGTTCCTCAAAATGCTTTTCACCGTATGAACGACACTAGCAAAAGCCAGCATGGTACTCTGTTTGAGTTTTGACTGAGTTTTCATACCTCTTCCGTCAACGCAGCAAGGTTCGCGGCTAAAGAATATCTATTCTTACCGTTTGCTTTGGCGTCATACATGGCTTTATCTGCCTGCTCGATAACTTGTGCCAAAGATGAAGCATCCTTCGCCGCCCAGTAGCGAACACCAATACTCGCACTCACTCTTGGTTTACAGTTGTTAATCACGATTTCATCGCTAAGTTTTCTCAGAAGTCGACTCGCAATCTTATCCACTGGCGCGTTGCCATAAAGTGCAATCAGGAACTCGTCACCGGATAATCGGGACACGAAGTCGCGCCGCGAAACCGACGACTTCAAACGTTCAGCCACCACTTTTAGTAACTCATCCCCGACTTGGTGACCGAACTGATCGTTCACCGCTTTAAAACCATCCAAATCGATAAACAGCACGTGCATATCACGCTCTCTGTCGTGATCCTGACTGAGTTTATCCAGCGCGTGAGCACGGTTTGCCAGCCCAGTAAGCGCATCATGATTCGCGATGTAGTTCAGGCGTTTGATTTCCATTTCTGCTGACAAATCGACAATAGTAACAACAAATCCTTCCACGCAACCCCAGTGGTTTGTGAGGGTTCGAGCAACAACCTGACAAGGTATTTCAATGCCTCCATGACCGAATAGAATACGGTGCCATTCCATAGTACCTGTCGCTAACAGTGTTTTCAGCTCGGAAAAGGTCATTTTGTAAGAGCTATCTGTCGACAAAGTGCGCCAAGAGTGGTGTATACCAAATGTCTGAATACACGCCGCATTCTGCGTCTTGATCGTCAAATCGCGGGACATCACCAAAGTGGCGTCCTGACTTTTATCAAAAATTAGCTCCGCGAGTTTACGGCGTTGCTCCGCCTCACGTTGTTCAGTCACGTCTTCAAACTGTACCAAAGAATGCCGCGCAGTACCCATTGGCTGAGTACTTACCTTAAACACTTTGCCCGTTGTGCTATGAGTCAACTCGATCCCTTTCATCGGCTGGTGCAAGTCGATAGCACGTGAAATTGCCTGTACGCGGGACACAGGCTCAAAGGTCTTTAATAGCTTTGTCAAATTCCTTGGTGAGCAGCTTATCCGGCGCAGAATATATTCTGCCGCTGGGTTGAAATACGTCACCACATCCCCTGGTGCAATAACCATCACGCCATGCTCCATAGTATCGAGCACTTCACCAATATACTGGCTCTTGTTTTCCAGTTGGTTAAGGGTTTGCTTGAGCTGGTAATCACGCTCTGAAAGATTTGAAACCAAGTCATTAAAGCATGCTGTCAGTTTCCCCAGTTCGTCGTGATGTTTAACAGGAATGGCACGCCCGAACACACCAAGCCTTAACATGGAAGACATAGACTGATGGAGTGAAGAGAGTGGATTTGACACAAGACGATGAAGCATTTGAGCAAACATCAACGCCAACAATGAAAGCAATGTCGTACCGACAACCAAATAGCCCACCAGAAAATGGCGTTCTCTTTCTATCGCTTCGCGAGAAACGTACACTTCAATGAAGCCGAGGATTTCCTCCCCCAACACAATCGGCTTTTTCACCCGCTCGTAATTGGTGTCGCTACAAACAATGGATGCCTCTGTGAAGCGGCAGTCTATCGGTAGGTCCATCACCGAAGCGAATAGAGTGTGGTTTGACGTGCGAACCCACGCGCCAATAAGTTCTGGATCTACACGCAATGCTTCCAGTTGCTCCAAAGCCGTGCGCTGGTCATCAAATGCCAGCGCCGCAGTCAAGTTAACCGCCGCGGCATTGGTTAGTATTTCGGTACGACCAATGAGGCTCTTTTCCATTTTGTTTTCAGCGATATTTTCGATCGCAAAGCCAAGTAATACAACGCCAGAAGTCATCAACAACCAGGTTGGTAGTACTAGTTTAACTCTCAGGGGGAGGTTGTTCAGCCAGCTAAGAATCATGCCTTATCCTCCCTTCCATCACTGCAATTGATAGCAATTGCGAGCGCAGGGAAAATGGCGCTCCCGCAAGATTTTTTCTATTGATAAGCGGCTTTATCCTGTTGTTCACTCTGACAAACGCCACCATGCCGCCTGCTCTGGTAAAACGCCGCCCTTCCCCAACCAAAAGCGCATTGGGAAACGTTGCTTTTAACGCAGATACTTTATCGGTTTCGTCAGTGTTGCTGTAAATAATATGGCATGCCGGCACCGAAACTTCCCCACGCTGGATTTGATGGAATATTGCCTGAGGTTTCTTCTCGATAATTTCTTTTAGCTTTCTGCTGACGCCGTTCTCAGCATCGACACAAAACTGGTATTGAGATGAAGGGTCATGTGACGACTTCCAATCCACCAACATCGCAAACCGGAATAGATAAACCGCCTTTAAATCGTCATCACGGATATCACTGGCACGCGCACCGGTGCTTATTGCAAAGACGATCAAAGCCGAAAGCCAGAGCAAGGTTGCTCTGGCTTTGTCACTGCGGTAGAAGTGATGAATTAATGGACTTATCATGGAAGTTGCCAATCGATTTCAAGCCAGTATTGGGTGCCATTATCAAAACCACCATGGCTAGCAGGATATTCATTAATTTGATCGTTGAGGAGGTTTTCAATCGAGAGAACAAACTCGGGGTAATCCTTTGCAGGCTGCCAGCCAGCAATGAAATCCCAGGTCAGAACTTCCGGCCAGCCAAATTCTGCCTCACTTCCCACCCGTTCATCTGGTTTGGAAGCTGACACATAGTGCAGAACGTTGCTGACCCAAAGACTCGGCGTGATATCCCACATAATTTGCGCGTTTGCTAGATGTACAGGCTCGTTTTCATAAGCACGCATTGGCGATTCACTATTTCTGCATACATCGCCGTGGCAACCAGCTTTTATCTTTCGGTATGAGTAACTGGCATTAACCTGAAAATCGCCTGAAGGCTGCCATTTCACGCTTAACTCACCCCCATGAGTTCGCGCACTCAAAGGAGCAATCTGTCGATACTTGTATACATCGATGATGGTACCAACTGTACCTGGAGAAGAGTTCTCCCAGATATAACTGCGTTCTGCACTTTCCAATTGCCAAGCTGGAATATCTGACTCTTCACTAAGGAAAAGGTTGGCGTCAAATTGGAGCAACTTGTCTGCCCACAACCGATAACCAACCTCAAACGTTTCTACTTCTGGAACAGGCATATTTTCATTACCCTGATTCACAAAGACCTTCATGTAATCAAAGTTGTATGGTAAACAATTAGTTGAATTCCCTGCCTCACATAAGGACACATGGCTCACGTAATCATTTTGATGGAAATCCATGGTCCTAGCTTGGCGCGCTGGCGTGATAACCGCGCGTCCCCAGCCTAACCAAAGGCGCTGGTTCTCACTGAGATCCTGCATTAAGCGAATTTGTGGCTGAGCGAAAGTATCTTCGACGAGATTGAAATACTGCCAACGGTTCCCCACCATCAATTGGGTAGTGTCCGTTAGCGGGTACGTGTAGTTGAGATAAAGCGCAACGCTGTGGTTAGTGAAACCCGGCTCATCAGTCACCCTTAGATAAGGTTGAGTAAGGCGCTCAGAGTCACTATAAGGTCGGAAATACTCTTCAACCAGTCGGTAGTTGAGTCCCACCATAACGTGGCCACCAAGCACGCTACTGTCGGTGTAGGTAGTTTCTGAATCAAAGCGGGTGAAGTAAGCATTTCGGTCGCTGCTATCACTGCTACTGTATGTGAGCCATAATTGCTGTTCCCATTGAGTATCGAGGCTCAACTCCCGGAGATATTTAATGCCTGCGAAGTATTCCTCAGCGACCATTTCGGCATCAAACGCTACATAATCTTCCGTATCCTGACCGGGAAACATGAAATGTGGTTGGTACGTCAGCCATTGGTAATCTTCACGGGAACGGATGCCACCAACTTGGAAGGAAATTGTGTGATCCAGATTCTGGTAGTCGCCACGCATACCGAATCGCTCGGTGTATACCCGAAAATCCTGCAGATTCTGTAATTCATCTTGTTTGCTGGTCCAAGGCATGTGCTGAACATACTCAGCGTACCCACTTAGGAAGAAGTTGCCTGAAATCTCTCCGCCATGACGGACCTGATACTCCTGATAATGATAATTACCTAACGAAGCAGACACGTGACTTCTTGGCGTATCTTCTGCATCCAGCGTGATGATGTTAATCACAGCATTCGCGGCATTCCCGCCCCAGATGGTACCAACAGGTCCCAGTACCACTTCAATGCGATCGACATTTTTGAGGCTTACTGGAATCAAGTCCCAGTCCACACCGGAAAACATGCCATTAAACACACTTCGGCCGTCAACCATCACTAACATAGTATTACTAAGCGCTTCATTCGTAGTTCGGGCAGCAATACCCCAGTCATAGTTCGAATACTTGGCGACGTGTATACCCGGTGACAGCGCCAGCACATCAGCGATAGATCTCGCGCCAGAGCGCTTGATCTCTTTCGATGTGATCACATGAACAGCCGCTGGAATATCAGCCAGACTGAGTGAAGTGCGGGTTGCCGATACCACTTTGGTATCAGAAAGTGACTCTAATGGCATGTCCAGCAATGCGTCGAGGTCGACATTGGCCAGAGAAGGCAATGATATAGGTAGGCTTAAACAAGCAGCCATCGCGGCTCGGCGGGCTTTAAGCATTTCGCATATTCCAGAAAATCGTTATCGGCTCAACACCATAAAACTGCATCCGTTGGGTGACATGCCATCCGTGATTTTTTGGATTCAAAAAGCGGTGGTTTTCGTACGTTGAATTACAGTGTACTTTTAATCGCATTATACGTGCGATAGACGGGAGAAAATAGCTATTTGAATGGTAAAAGCAGGTTTTTTAGCGCACTCAGAGGCATATCTCATTATAAGTCAGAAAAATGACGCAACCATCAACGAATGCGCCATTTATTCGTCACCAAAACAAGAAATAAAATGTTTATATATCATAAGTTTAATGATAAATTTTATTATCCACTCACAAACAGGTGATTACACCAAATTTTTCAATTTAGCTAGGCCATATGCAGCAACAGTAACGTTATCTTTTATCTCTCCATCTATCATCATGCGCTCAAACTCTTCTATGGGGAATGAGTCCGAAATCAGATCTTCTTCTTCCTCGTCAAGCGACTTCCCAACGTTGGTTAATTGACTCGCCAGATAGATATGGCAGGTTTGGTTCAGAAACCCGTAAGCAATATATTGCGCACCGACGTACACCATTTTTTTGGCATCCATTCCCGTCTCTTCACGAAGCTCGCCTTTCGCCAGTTCGAGGTGATCAGCTTCTGGACGCAACTCCCAAGCCCCCTGTGGCAATTCCCAGCAGCGCGCTTGGACGGTATAGCGGTACTGCTGAACCAAGTGGATTAGCCCGTTATCAATCGCCATGATCACCGCACAATCAGGTTTATCCACTACCCCATAAATACCTTCCGCACCGCTTGGGCGGAGAATTTTATCTTCACGAACGGTCATCCATTTATTCTGGTAAACCACTTTGGTATCGAGCTGTTTAATCATTGTTCTACTTTTCTGTTCCAGGACGTTTCATAAGAGAAAATCATAGCGCGTATATTTCTGCATCAATGATACATGCACTCCCTTGCCAAAATTAAGATTCGTGATATTTTTCGCACCAGTAATTCAACTGGAATAGTGACCATGCCAAAGGCAAGTGAGATTAAAAAGAACGCCGTTATAGAACACAACGGTAAAGTACTGGCAGTGAAAGATATTACTAAGCTGACCCCAAGCGGCCGTGCGGGCAATAGCCTTTTCCGTATGCGTCTTTATGATGTAGCAACCGGCGCGAAAGTTGACGAAAGCTTCAAAGCAGACGACATGATTACCCTGGCGGATTTCAGCCGTCACCCTGCTGATTTTTCTTATGTTGATGGCAACGAGTACGTTTTCATGGATTCTGAAGACTATACGCCTTACCACTTCAATCAAGATGACATCGAAGAAGAACTGCTTTTCATCACTGAAGAAACCAAAGGCATTCAAGTTCTGGCTGTCAGTGGCAAGCCTGTCGCGTTAGAACTGCCTTCTGCCGTTGACCTTGTGATCACCGATACCTCACCGTCTATCAAAGGTGCTTCAGCAAGCGCACGTACCAAGCCAGCGACTTTGACCACAGGCCTGGTAGTTCAGGTGCCAGAATACGTAGCGCCTGGCGACAAAATCCGTGTGAACACAGTGGAACACAAATTCATGAACCGCGTAGAGTCCAAATAATCTCTGCGGCGCTTCACAACAAAAAGCCCCGGCCTCGAGCTGGGGCTTTTTTATCAGGCGATACGCCCGCTCAATGTCAATGCGTGGATAACATAGTCTAAGCCGACGCGACTTTCGGATGTGAGGTTTTCAGATAGCTATAGCATGGAGCGAGCATGGGGCGCGCCAACTTCCTGTGAGCCGCTGTGGAAAATGACTAATGGGACGATTGTGTCCTGCGCAAATGAAAACACTAACCCCAATTTGCTCATCGGGGCGATGTCACTCCCCAGCGCCTCGCATAGAGCGATCACTGTCCTCAACCAGCAACCTTGAAGCATAGTGCTTTAGCAACTCCCAATCATTCAGGCGAATGCTGATCCCCTGCTCCCATGCCGAATTCACTGCCTCGCTCTGTACGCTTCCTGCAATGGTTGGCGAAGCTTCACTGTTTGAGGCAGTAAAAGGCGTCAGGCTCAATTCAATCTGCATGCTGTTTTCCACCAGGTTCAGATCTTTCTGCAGATAAATATCAGGATAACGGGATCCCGCATTCAGAATGCATTCAATATCATCTGGCGAGTCACTTCTATGCCAACAAACACGTACCGATAAGCCTTTGCCAGCAAGCTTAAGTAGTTCACCAAAAGCCAACCATCGGTTGCGGCAATCCCACACTGCCATTGACACTTCGGGGAAGTAAATCAGTCTTTCAACAGCAACATCAATCAGCGCTGGCAAGTGACAAAACAAGCTACCACCATGAAGGTTCACGAGGATATTGCCATCAGTAATGTCACAAAGCGGAGAGCGCGCTTGCTGCTCGCCATCAAGCGTAGGTAAGGCTTCCACGAACATGGAAACGCCCCCCAGTCCTGCCATTTCCAGATCGACAACAGTGTCTGCGATGGTATCTGACTCGCCGTGTGGATGGTTTAACGCATCAAATGCCTTGGTGCATAGCCCTACCAGCTCGTTATGAGAGACCCGAATCATACTGTCTCCCCTTGCTCATTTGATGAGGTCAAGACGGGAAAAAGCCAAGAGTCAATATCTGCAACACGGCCAAGCTCGGCGTAAGTGGGGGCGCCCTGAAACAAAGTGACTCTCACCCAACGGTCTGAACGAGGGTCAAATTTGGTCGCACCAAACATCGATAGTTTGCAGCGGAGTAAGTGCATCGGCAGGACATTTTTTCCGAGCACATTCATTTGAATATCGCCCATGGGGCAGTTGCCTAGCGTCCACACACGGCGTGCAATCATCCTGAAAGCATTGTTTTCCAGCAGGAACTCCGCCAGAGACATATCCGGGTCTGCCTTCTTCAATGATTCATAGAACCTTGATACCTGTCTTCCAACATCAAGGCCCAACTCTCTTTCTTCTCCAGGCTCCTCACCACGCACTGCCATACGAGGCTCTTCCTTGTCCTGGGAGCGATACCAGAACCAATACTGGCTATCTGGTTGCGAGAAATCGATACTCAGCGCCCATTGATAACGTGTTTCCAATAGAGATAGCATGGCTGCAACTTTAACTCCCGGAGTGAGTGACAGGGACTCATCAGCATTCATTTCATTACAGAACGGGTCTACCACCTCAGGGAAGGCTTCAAGCAGGCAAGTAACCAGAATTTCCTGCGTTTCAAAAGTGTATTTTTCCGCCGCTAAAACTGCAGCGCTCCAGCATGACCTGTCTCTGGAAAGCATCACGATGTCCTGCTCCAGACCGGGAAGTTCATCCACGCTCCGAGCGTTTAAGTCTTGCTGATGCTCGTCTATGGTCACAACTTCTTTCAAGTGCTTTCTTGCCTTGTTCAACAAAGACAATATCCTCACCGTACTGTCTTCATCGATCGGTTGCTCTGAAACAGCAGCCAAAGCCATTTCACGGTGAGTTAGCCAGTTATCCACGACCCGAGGATGGCGAATAAGATAAGGCGCCATACCCAAACCCGTTGCGTTGCCCACACCAATATAACGCTGTAACTCCGGTTTCAGCGTGATAGCGCACTCACCGCCTTTTTGCTTCGCCAGAAAGTGAACCCAATCAAGGCTGAACTCGCGAAGCATATAGACAGCACACATTTGCGCACTGAAGGAGAGGCGAAAATCCGGGTTTTCATCCAGTGTTTCAAAATCAGCAATCCCGAACTTTCCGTTACCATACACTGCAGTCGTGCGGAGGATATAACCCACATTGGCAATTTCCTTGGCGTTCGGTTGATGTCCTGAAGCCAGCGCTTCAATCACATGTTCAAACACGCGCACACTTTTGTTGGCGCGGGATAAAACCAGCACCTGCGTTGTGTTTCTGCCAGCCTCCTGCAGCGGCACATTCTGGCGCAATCTATCCAACTCCCGTTGGTTGACCCTGCCTTTGACCAGTGCCATGGTCACATCCCACTTTTCCGCAATCACGCGGTCGTTACGCTCTTCATCGGCAATCGCTGTAGAAAAGACCACCAATTGATAAACCCCGTTAGGTGTCTTCAATTCGTAAACTGCTGTTCCGAATCCATCCGTCGCAATGTCCCACTGAACGCATTCAATCTTCCACTGCTCTGATTCCATCTTTCTCAACAAACTACGCACGAAGCTAAGACGGGTCTGGTGCATGGCACCCAATCGATAGGGATCCATTACTACAGCCGGATCACGCAGCATAGTTACACTTTCCATAGCAGTTTTCGCATTCATGACGTCGCACCTACAAACGCTTAGATTTGTTGATTATTAAGGGACAGCCTTATTAACGCTGTCCCATATTTGCCTTGTAACTGTCATTTCACGACGGTTAATCCAGTCCTTGGTCTTTCGCCATTTGAAGAGCGATTTTCGGACCATTCCACAGCGATGGCAGCAGGATGAGTGATACCGGCACTGCTGTGATAACGATGAAAGATTGAAGTGCCGAAACACCACCTGAGCCAAGCGAGATAAGAATAATGGCCGTTGCCCCCATCATGACACCCCAGAACGTGCGCATCAGTCCATTCGGGTTCAGATCACCACTAATAACCACACTGATGGTGTAAGTCATGGAGTCACCTGTGGTGACAATGAACACGGTGGTGAGGATCAGGAACAGAATGGACATCAACATTGGGAACGGTAGTTGCTGAGTGATCGCAAGCAGCGATGCTGGTAGGTTAAAGCCTTCGAACGCTTTACTGACTGAGCCAGGTTCTGCCATTTCAAAAGCCAGACCTGAGCCGCCCACAATGGTGAACCAGAAGCAGGTGATAAGCGGTGCAATGATACTGATCGTGGTGACCAGTTGGCGGATCGTTCTGCCGCGGGAGATACGCGCAATAAAGATTGCCATCATCGGACCGTATCCCAGGAACCAGCCCCAGAAGAATACGGTCCACCAGCTCAGCCAGCCCATGTCACCGCGGAAGGTAGCCATAGGGATGAAATTGTCGACCATGGTGCCAACACCTTGCAGGTAACCATTGATAATGAAATCAGTTGGGCCTACCAAAAGGATATAAGCCATGAGGCCAACCGCCAGAATCACGTTGTAACGGCTCAGAATCTGGATACCGCGGTTAACGCCGCTCAATGCTGAAATGGTGTAAATAGCTATCGCACAGAGGATGATAATAAATTGGGTCGTAAAGCCATCAGGCAATGCAAACAACGCATTCAGTGCGTAACTGATTTGCAGGCCAAGGAAGCCAATTGGCCCAATGGTTCCCGCCGCAACCGCAATGATACAGCAAGCATCAATCAGCGCACCAAACATACCTGTCATGGCGCGCTCACCGAATACCGGGTAAAGCAGAGTACGCGGTTTCAGCGGTAGCCCTTTGTCATAGTGAAGGTGCATCAACACAATGGTGGTGAGGGTGCCGAGGATAGCCCAGGCAAGGAAACCCCAGTGCATGAAGGACTGTGCCAATGCATTAAAAGCCTGACGCTGAATATTGCCTTCAGGCACGCCATACAGTGGAGGAGGATTAACGAAGTGAGCAATCGGCTCTGCCGCTGCCCAGAAGACACCACCGCCAGCCAAAAGGGTACAAAGAATGATTGCCAGCCATTTGAAACCTTCCATTTCGGGTTTGTCCATCGCACCTAAGCGCACCCTACCGGTACCTGGACTGAACGCCAGTGCAATACCAATCAAAAATGTCGCCAGCAATAGCAACTGCCAGTAAGGGCCAAAGAAGGACACACTCCAACTGAAGCCAGCATTAACCAGCGAAGACAGAAGCTTGTTATCAACAAGCGCTGTCACCACAAACAGCGTGAGAAAACCGCCGCTCATCCAAAAAACCGGATTATCAAGACCCAGTTTCACCCAGACACTTTGTTCCTTATTTACAGTGCTTGTCTTCTCTGCATTGAGTAATTCAGACATCATCTGTCTCCACGTTGTCGTTAGCTCCTGAACTAGCGTCCAAGAACCTTGCTCCTTGTGAGCGGGTTATCCCGCCTCGCGAAATGTTTTTATTCCGGCTTTAAGCCGTCTTCCAAAAAAGTGAGCCAGTTGCGGCCGAGTATCCCTGCCGTTTCCTGTTCACTGAATCCAATTTCGCGCAATCCCTGATAAATATTTTTTAATCCGCTGGTCTCCGGGAACCACGGCAAAGCCGCAGGCCAACCAGCGTTTGAGGCCGAGCCTTCTCCATAATCGAGGCTTTTTGACCATCTACCATTTCGCATCCATTCGAGAACACTCTGTGGCTGGTTTTGACAAAGGTCACTGCCAATAGCGAGGTGTTCTACACCCACCATTTCAGCGGTATCTGCGACCATTCGGCAAAAGTCTTCCAGGCTGCAATCGCTGCCGCCAGGAAGGTGGAAAGGGTAAAGACTGAAGCCAAGCAAACCACCTCTTTCGCACAAAGCACGGATCACTTCATCCGACTTATTGCGAAGCGCAGGATGCGCATGCTGGGGGTTTGCATGACTTATACAGATAGGGCGCGAGGACAACTCAATCGCCTCCAGCGTTGAACGTTCAGAACTATGAGACATATCCACGATCATGCCAACACGGTTCATCTCTGCGATAGCTTGCTTACCAAAGCGGGTTACGCCGCTGTCTTCCTGCTCATAACAACCCGTCGCCAGCAAGCTCTGGTTGTTATAGGTCAACTGCATGATCAAAAGACCAAGCTTACGCATCACCTCAATCAGGCCGATTTCATCGTCGATCGGCGAGCAATTCTGGGCACCAAAGAAGATCCCAACTTTGCCTTCACGTTTCGCCTTGAAAACGTCATCCATAGACATAACAGGCATGATCAAATCGCTGTTTCGCTCGAAGTGTAAGTTCCACTCAGCAAAACGGGTCAGCGTTTCACGCGCAGTCTCGTGGTACACCAAGGTCACATGAACCGCAGTCACTCCACTTTGTTTGAGCGATTCAAAGTACGCTCTGTCCCAGAGGCAGTACTGCAATCCATCGATAATGATTTCGTCCTGATACATAAGCTGTCCCTACCCTGATCAATTAGTACGCGCGCTGGTAAGCCGTTTTCACGATGGTGTAGAAATCACGTGCATACTGGCCCTGCTCGCGCGGACCAAAGCTGGATTCCTTACGGCCGCCAAACGGTACGTGGTAGTCAGTCCCTGCTGTTGGCAGATTCACCATCACACAACCGGTTTGGGCTTGTTGTTTAAAGAGGGCACTGCTGCGAAGGCTGGATGTCACAATCCCCGCAGTCAGGCCAAAACGGGTTTCATTCACTTTTGCTATGGCCTCATCCAGAGAACCAACACGCTGTACACAGGCCATGGGTGCAAACAGTTCTTCCTGATTAATATCCCAATCGTTTTGGGTATTAATGAACAAGGTCGGTGCCATGTAATAACCGTCGTTTTCAAGGGTTAAACGCTCACCACCTGTCACCAGTTCTGCACCCAGTTCATGGGCTCTTTCCACCCACTTAAGGTTCGAAGAGAGTTGGCGATCATCGACGACTGGCCCCATAAATACGCCGTCTTCCAATGCATGTCCGACTTTCAGTTGCTGCATACGAGCGGAAAGTGCTTCAACGTAAGCATCATGAACACTATCAAGGACGATAAGACGGGAGGACGCGGTACATTTCTGGCCAGTCCCTGAAAATGAGCCAGCTATGGTCGCTTCTACCGCGATGTTGATATCAGCATCATCGGCAATGACCAACGCATTCTTACTGCCCATTTCAAGCTGGCAGCGAACAAAATTAGGCGCCGTCGCTGCTGCTACTTTTCGGCCCACATCCACAGACCCCGTGAAGCTGACAGCATCAATTTCGCTGCTGTGGATCAGGGTGTCGCCCACCTCAGAACCAGAGCCCAGCACCAGATTAAATGCTCCTGCTGGCAGCCCAGAACGGTGAATGATGTCTGCGAGCGCCACAGCACTTGCCGGTGTCAGGTTGGCAGGCTTCCAAATTACGCTGTTGCCAAATGCCAGCGCTGGCGCAATTTTCCAAGAGGCGGTCGCCGTCGGGAAGTTCCATGGCGAAATGATCGCAACCACGCCCACCGCTTCGCGGGTGACTTCGACCTGAACGCCGGGGCGCACAGATTCAGCCATTTCACCCATTTGACGCAGCACTTCTGCCGCATAGTATTGGAAAAATTGCCCCGCACGGTAAATCTCACCACGACCTTCTGCGAAAGGTTTGCCCTCTTCGCTGGAAAGCAAACGGCCCAATTCATCACAACGTGCAATCAGCTCATCACCAATGGTTTGCAGCACTTTCTGTTTTTGTTCCAGAGGCGTTTTCGCCCAAACTGGCTGCGCTTCACGTGCACTGGCAATCGCCTGATGAACCTGAGCTTGGCTGGCTTGCGCAAAGTCCCCCAAAGACTCGGAAATGTTAGATGGGTTGATGTTGGCAACCGTACGGTTTCCCTGACACCATTCTCCACCAATGTAGAGTGCGTTTTCTCTGTTCAGGCTCATCGTTGACTCCTTGATCTCTATTTCTTATTTCAAATTCATTCGTTATTGAGGAAGCGCGGCATACACCACCAGCTCCACCAACATGCCTTCCCTTGCTAAATCCGCCACAACCATGGCCGCACGGTTTGGATATGGCGCATTAAAATATTCGGCGTAGACCTTGTTAACAGTATGGAGGTAGTTACGGTCAGTCACATAAATCAACACTTGCAGTACCGCAGAGCTAGTCACACCTGCACTTTCAAGTGTGTGCATCAGGTTATTCATGGTTTGACGGGTCTGCGCTTCAATCCCGCCATTCACCAACTGACCTTGTTTATCAATAGGGATTTGAGCGGTGTAGAGCGTGCCGTTATACCCAACCGCCCACTCAAGCGGAGCTTTTGAGGCAAACAAGTCAGTTTTAATCACGGATTTCTCTACGTGGCGATTTTCTTGGGGCAACATTGAATTAAGACTCTCTTTGTCAATTTGTTAACAATTGATTAAAGTCTGCCTTACAATTGTTGATAAAACGAACGGTTAATTTTTTTCAATTGTTCAGTTTTATTTATCATTCATACCCAAACAACCGGAAGATGCGTGAGTTCAGATTGTTTGGGTATATCAAGAAAGGATTTGGTGTGTATGGATATCAAACTGCAGCAGTTGAAACACTTTTCTCTGGTGTCAGAACAACGGGGATTTCGCGCTGCCGCATCAAAGGCAAATCGCTCGCAGGCGGCCCTGTCAACCTCAGTCAAAGAACTGGAAAAGATACTAGGGCAGGCACTGTTTGATACCGGACACAAAGCAAAGCTGACCCCTTTTGGCGAGTTTTGTCTTCCCAAAATCAACCAGTTCCTGAAACTCTATGAGGAGTTGAACTCTGACCTCTGCGCCGCAGCCGCAGGCCAGTTAGGCCAGGTCAGAATTGCAAGTGTGCCCTCCGTTGCCGCCAAGTTGATCCCTACCGTTTTGGCAAGCTACACAGAAAATCATCCCAACGTGGATGTCGCTCTGGTTGATGACAATGCGGCGGGTGTAGAAGCAAGGTTGCTCGCAGGTGAAGTAGATTTAGCACTGGGGAACTGTCTCCATATTCAGGATGAACGCATTGAGTTTACCCCATTGCTAGCTGACCCTCTCGGCGTGGTTTGCCTTAACGACCATCCCCTTTCCAAACAATTGCGGGACATTGAATGGCAGGATCTGGTGGCGCTTCCTTTTGTAAAAAATGGCACCTGCACCCTGCTTGAGCCCACGCATGCCAATGTACTTGCTGCTAATGCACGCTACAGCGTCGAAAACATCACTTCCCTATTTTCCGTTTTAAAGCTTGGGATAGGCATTACTACCCTGCCTAAGCTCGCTTTCCCAGATGATGAGAGGGATCTCTGTTGGCTCCCCCTAACAACGCCCTATGTGGAAAGGCAAATTGGTATCTTACGGTTGAAAGATCGTTACTTTTCGCCACAGGCTTATGAATTTTACGAGCTGTGCAAAGCGCGAATTTCTGATGATAGGAAAGACCAATCCTAACGATAGGAGAAATGAAATGGCCTCAAAGCCAGGATACGAATAATCTACACCCAAGCAAATCAAAGGAAAGGTTTTCAAAATGAGTACATTAACCGTGCGTTGTCCACATTGTAATAAGCTGAATCGCATTCCGGCTGAGCGCGTTGATGAGAATCCAAGCTGCGGAATTTGTAAGTCTTCGCTGCTCACAGGAAAACCGATTGAAGGTACTGATGACAACATGGACGCCCTGCTCGCTTCTGGTAAGCCTGTGGTTATTGATTTCTGGGCACCTTGGTGTGGCCCATGTCAGGGATTCGCGCCAGTATTTGAAGCCACGGCAAAAGGTAAGCAAGAAGACGCTATTTTTGTCAAAGTCAACACAGAAGAACAGCAAGCGCTGGCAGCTAAATATCGAATCCGCAGCATCCCGACCATTATGGTGTTCAAGGATGGTAAGATGGCTCAGCAAATCAACGGTGCGTTGCCACAAAATGAGTTTAACGGCTGGCTATCCGAGACAATTTAATCGATTTCACTCTTCATTTTGCGGGGCGCTAATGCGCCCCTTTTCTGTCTCTGGTGACTGGAAACCCTAATAACGACAAAAACCAAGGGGTTGTTATCAAAAACATTAAATGATAATAATTATCATTATCTAGAAATAAATCAGGGCTGGTAGATGATCGACAGAACGTTTTTATACACAGAGTATTTTCAGTCGTTGGAAAGGTTTAATCATTCAGACATTGTCTGGGGCTATGAACCTGATGTGGTTTACCACTTCATTCAGTCTGGTGTCACGCTAGCTTCCTACCATGAGTTAGGCGCAGAGAATGAAAGCCCGCTGCTCGCCGAGCTTTATCTGCGTCAGGTTTACTTCGCGCTGATTGAAGCCATCCGGGACCCCGAACGCTCGCAGCAATTCCGCCATGTATGCCTGAACATGATTCACGAACCTCTGATTGCACTAAAACGTTTTTATAAACGCCGCCATGGCGGGGAACAGAAGTTCCTCTCACTACAACTCGAATTACAACGCCTTCAAGCGCCGCTGGATTAAAGAAAAAGGACTCTGTATGACTACGCAAGAATACCGAACTGAAAAAGACAGCATGGGCGAAATCCGCGTCCCTGCCGATTCCCTCTACCAAGCCCAAACTCAGCGCGCGTTGGACAACTTCCAGTTCAGTCGACACACCATGCCAGCGACATTTATTCAGGCCTTGGCATACATTAAGCAGACCGCCGCTATCACTAATGCACAACTAGGTTTGCTGCAAGGTGATATTGCTGAATCAATCTCTGAAGCTGCCCAAGAGATCATTGATGGTGAATACCTCGACCAGTTTCCTGTCGATGTGTTCCAAACCGGCTCTGGCACCAGTTCTAACATGAATGCCAATGAAGTGATTGCGACGCTCGCCAGCGCCAAGCTCGGCGATGTCGTTAGCCCAAATGACCATGTAAATATGGGCCAAAGCAGCAATGACGTAATCCCTACCGCGATTCAAGTTAGCGCCGCTTTGACGATTGAAAAGCACCTTCTGCCATCTTTGGCGCACCTCTCCCATACACTGCATATGAAGCGTGAAGATATCGGTGCCGTGGTCAAAACAGGGCGCACTCATTTGATGGATGCGATGCCAGTGACCTTTGATCAGGAGCTCGGTGGCTGGCAGTTCCAGGTTGAGCATGCCAAACAAGGCATTGAACGCAGCCTGAAAGCCGTTAAGGCTCTCGCTCAAGGTGGAACTGCCGTTGGTACGGGTATTAATGCGGATCCGCGCTTTGCTTCCGCATTCGCCCACAACCTGTCACAAGCGACAGGCACGCAGTTTGAAGCCAGCGAAAACTTCTTCTTCAACCTCAGCAGTCAAGACGCCATGGTCGCTTTATCTGGCCAACTCAAGACGGCTGCTGTAGCCATCATGAAGATTGCCAATGATCTACGTTGGATGAACTCCGGCCCATTGGCGGGACTGGGGGAAATTGAGCTTCAAGGCTTGCAACCAGGATCTTCCATCATGCCGGGCAAAGTGAATCCTGTGATTCCTGAAGCCGCAGCCATGGCAGCAGCGCAGGTGATTGGTAACGATGCCACCGTCACCGTGGCAGGCCAATCTGGCAACTTCCAGCTTAACGTGATGCTTCCAGTGATTGCTCACAATGTGTTGGAAAGTATTGAACTGCTCAGTAACAGTTCACGTGCACTGGCAGACAAAGCGATTTTCACTTTCACGGTCAGGAAAGAAAATCTGGATGTTGCGCTGGCGAAAAACCCCATTTTGGTTACTGCGCTCAACCCCGTGATTGGTTACCTGAAAGCGGCAGAAATCGCCAAAAAGGCATACAAAGAAGGTCGAGCCATCATTGATGTTGCGGAAGAAGAGACAGATTTAGACAGAGAAGCGTTAACACGCTTGCTCGATCCTACCCAACTCACCCAAGGTGGGTTGGCAGAATAGCATACCCAAACGACCTGAAGATGCTTGAATTCAGAGGTTATCAATGCGTTCAATTCGAGGCAAATTTGGCGAGGAATAGTCGTTCTATTTCCGTTGAATTTAACGAAAAAGTGGGCGCATTGAGGGCCCCCTTCGGGGGAGTTGACTGACGCCCTCAACTGAGGGCGTTTGTCGTTAATGAAAGCAAACTTTCTAAATCAGGAGTTAGTGCTTTTTCGGCCCGTAACGAACCAAATCTTTGCCATTTTCAAAAACTTCAGGCGTTACATCGCGCGCAAGGATCAGTTGATGTTTATCGTCCAGCACGGCAAGAAACGGCTGACCGGTAGCATTGTTGGTTGCAAGCGCAACACCCGCTACACCTGTCAGTCCCAGACCACCGCTTTCAATCGCGATCAGGAAGGTTTCCAGTTCTTCGAGGGTGCTGATGAAATCAATTTTGTCAGTCATAAATTCACAGTTATTGTGGTTTGAATATTGCGCGGATTATTCCACGCTGCAGGCCGTGGAAGCAAGACACAGTCCCAACACTAAGCGAACAGTGGCGTTCAGTGGCCTGAATCAGTTGCCAGTACTGGGTTTCGGCTGTAATATCGCGCCGATTTTTTCGGGCTCGGATGTCTTTCTGACCGCCCAACCGACGAGATTCTCTGAGTAAAATCAGATGTTAACGCGGGGATGATGATGTATCCCTGGAGTATTAATGCGCCCTATCGAGGGGGCCTTTGGAGGTGGAAACCGACAATGAAAAAATGGTCTTCAATTCTGGCCAGCGCTGCATGTGCAGCCGCTATGTTCACCACACCGGCACAAGCTGCTGATGATCAACTGATTTTCGCGAACTGGGGTCCTTACATCTCAACTGAGCTGTTAGAGCAATTCACCCGCGAAACCGGCATCAAGGTTATCTACTCAACTTACGAGTCGAACGAAACCCTGTATGCGAAAATGAAAACCCACCCAGAAGGGTATGATCTTGTGGTGCCTTCAACCTACTTCGTAGCGAAAATGCGCGATGAAGGTATGCTCCAGAAAATCGATCATTCGAAATTGAACAACTTCACCGAGCTGGATAAGAACTACCTCGACAAGCCGTTCGATCCAAGCAACGATTACTCCATTCCTCACGTGATTGCGATGACAGGTCTGGCAGTAAACACAGACATGTACAACCCGGAAGATTTCGATAGCTGGGCAGATCTCTGGAACCCAGAGCTCGAAGGCCAAATCATGCTGATGGACGACACCCGAGAAGTGTTCCATATCGCGCTGCGTAAGCTGGGTTACTCGGGTAACTCTACCGATCCAAAACAGATCGACGAAGCCTACGAAGAACTGAAGAAGCTGATGCCAAACGTACTGGTATTTAACTCAGACAACCCGGCGAACCCTTACCTGTCCGGTGAAGTAGGTCTGGGCATGCTGTGGAATGGCTCTGCAGCCGCGGCACAACGTGAAGGTCTTCCGATTGAACTGGTATGGCCAAAAGAAGGCGGTATCTTCTGGGTAGATAGTCTGGCAATTCCAAAGAACGCGAAGAACACTGAAGCGGCTCACAAGATGATCGACTTCCTTCTGCGTCCAGAGATTGCAGCAAAAATCAGCGCTGATACCGGTTACCTGACTGCGGTTGAGAAATCTAACGCCGTCTACAAAGACAACCCAACCTTGTTCCCACCACAAGAAGACATTGACCGTGGTGAGTGGCAAGATGCCGTTGGCAACCTGACCGAGAAGTATGAGAACTACTTCCTGCGTTTGAAAACCGGCGAGTAATTCCGTTTAAAACTGTCTTTAAGGGCTGCTGTTACAGCGGTCCTTATTGTATGGGTATATTCAATATTAGTATGCAAAGTGGGCTAGTCATCTAGATAATGTTACTTACCATGCATTTCCCCCACTTTTCATGAGTAAACCACTTATGATACAACGTCTCATCTCTCATATTTTCACCCTCTTTTAAACGAATTTCAGATCCGTTTTTTACGGTATTGAATACTCTTTGTGAAAGCGGTTTCTTCTATACACCCCAAGGCAGTTGTTCTTGCTCTTTCCCACGCCAACCAACGGGAGTTGCAATAGTTTTTCTTGGGGTGTTTTTTTTAGAATGAAAAAGTGGCGTCAAGCTCTAAGCCAAACTTAACGCCATTAGCACACTACAGAAAGCGACCTCTCAGCGCTAACATATCGTGCTTAACAAACCAGGCGTGGTTTAAGGGTACTCTTCACAACCGTTAGAAAGTGACTACGGCGCCTAACGCGTAGGTGTTGTTTTTCTCGGTGTTACCTTCGTTCACTTCGGTACGGTTATATTCTGCCACCAGGGTCAGATTGCTATTCACAGTATGGAACCAAGCAACCGCTTTGTTTGCGTACTCCAGCGTATTGGTTCCATCAGTGTCGACTTCAGTGTTGCCGTAGGACAGCACAAATCGCTCACTATCAAAGGTGTAAGATCCTTGCAGCAAATAGCCATCTGACTTGGTCTTTTCTGTACTCACGATAGTATCCAAGCCAGCCACATCTCCTAGGCCTTTAGTGCTGAACCCAGAAGCGTTCAGAGCTACACCACCGAAACCAACGCGGACACCACCGTCCAGACAATCCGAATCAACAGTGCCATAACTGTCTTTCGAACTTTGAGTCACACCATTGATATAGGCTTTGAAATCAACAGCATCAAAGTCACCGGTGTAAGTGATTTCACTTTCAAATCGAGGGCTGTGTTCCGAGCTGTTTGCGCTCTTCTTGCTCGGGTCCATCACACCGACAGCGATTTGAAAACCAGAAAGGTCAGGTGTGCGATAAGTAGCCCATACAACCTGAGAATGCTTATATTGCCGCAATCACAACGCCAGTCTATCTCGCTGAATCCAGCATCCTCAAGTCGTTTGGGGATAAAGCTTGCTGTGTTTAGATCTCAATATGAAAACAAAACAAATGAGGGGAGCTGGGTATAATGACCCTTTGTTTTTGATGTCCCGATTCGACGCAGTCAATAAGGAAGTATGATGGCACCGACTCGTCCTCTGCTAATTCTGACTTTATCAGTCTCTACACTTTCCGCCTGCTCAAACCAGCCAGAACCCATTAAACCTATCCAGCTATATAGCAATAAAGAAACGGTTCAAATGTCTTACTGCGCTGAGCTTGCAGATATGGCATATCTTGTCGCCTCCCAGAAGTTACAAGAGCAACCCAAACAGTCTCAAATTGATCGCTTTTCCAACGGTACCACCGCGCAAATCAAACTCAATCTAGTTGAAGATGTTTACGCTCACGATTTTACCAGTGCTTGGGATTACTCTGTCGACCTGTTCGATCAATGTGCACTGAAAGTCGCTAACGTCCCAGCGGAGCGATTGAATATCGCAAGCTATTGTGCACAGAAATCTTTGGTAGCAGGTGGTGCCCATGTTCTGAAGCAAGCTGGTTCCCCCAAGCTTGACGCTTACATCATGTTTGCCAGTTACAAAACAACCAAGCCTTATGAAGTTATCGACGCCGTTTACGCGAAGTCTTCCTCTCATGATGCGGTTGCCAAAAAGACTTGGGATAGCTGCATTGATATCCTCGCCGAGTAAGATCCATACACAATAAGCAATCTGAGAGCCCCATCGCGCTGAGGGGGTTTAATATCAGTTCTGAAGCACTACCTTCTTGGTATCTCTTGTTTTACTCGCCATATCGCTTATCTGATTGCGTTGTCACCAATAATGAATAGAACATTAAAAATATCAGGGACTCTATGAAATCACTGTTCAGTATGCTGAGCTTTGTCTTGCTGTGTAGTGTTGTTTTCTCAGCCAGTAGCATGGAAACCGAGCATAAGATTGATTTGGTGAAAGTCGATAAGTCGGCCCGTAAGATGTATCTGATTCAAGGAAACAAAATCGTCCGTTGGTACAGCATTTCCCTTGGTGCTAATCCTAAAGGACATAAACTCCGCGAGGGGGATAAACGAACCCCTGAAGGTCGCTACTTTCTTGACCTTATCAATGAAAAATCCAGTTTTTATCGCTCTATTCGTATCAACTACCCTAATGACACCGATACCAAACGTGCTGCAAAGCTAGGCTTTGACCCCGGAGGTCAAATAATGATCCACGGGCAAAAGAACGGAAATGGCCCGCACCCCAGTATCAAACGCGGTCAGGATTGGACAGACGGTTGCATTGCCATCGACAACGAGGAAATGGATGAGTTTCTCAGCTTGGTAAGGATCGGAACACCGATTGATATTGAGTGGTAACTTATTAAATTGAATGCCAAGCGAGAGCCCTTATATACCCAAACAACCTGAAAATGCAGGATTCAGCGAGCATCTTCAGGTCGTCTGGTATATGGAGAAGGCCGATGTAGTCACCCACATCGGCCTTATATTGCTTCTTGCTTTTTATCGTTAAGTTATTCGCAGTCGAAAGCGCCTTTGTCGCTCCAAGCTTCAGGTGAAGAAGCCGGGCTGCTGTTTACCCACCAGTTTGCCTGATACAGACGACCTTCAAAGATCACTTGTTCACCTGCCAGATACGCTTTGCCTGATGTCCAGGCTACTGGCATTTTGCTAATCAGTTTCCACGCATCACTTGAGTCTGGTGTTGCGCCTTTAACCCAGTATTTTGCTTCCCAAACCAGACCATTGAAATTGACTTTCTCACCGCCTGTGTAAGTGGTGACGTTTGACCATGTCGGGTGGTTTGCTGCTTCAGGATCTGTGCCACATTGCTCGCCTTGCTCTACCAGAAAGAAGTCAAACATTTGCTGGTCTACCAGATTACCTTCGACATCTTTCGCGCGGGAGACCAGCATATGGTGACCCACTTTCGCGCCATTCAACACCATCTCAACCGCTTTGGACGCGCTATCTGCCAGAGACAGTTTTTCGTAAGCGAGTGCTTCCTGTGCGTGATTGTATACTGTCATTTCAACAGTCAGACCACCAGAAGCCGTAACAGCCAGATCCAGTGCGACTTCACCGTCACGAATCACGTACTCTTGCGCTACGCCTTCAATAGTCACAGTGTAATCCGGCTCTGGTGACTCAATCTCATAACCGACTTCCACGCGGGTCATACCGCTGGTAGATTTCAGGTAAATTGGGTTCGCGCCAAACACAGGGTTAAAGACACCATTGGCATCACGCTGACCTGCTTGGATGTTTTCATTGGTCTGGTTGATTTTGGTTGCCAGATTGTAAGCCCAAGTATTGGCTTCGCCAGCCTTTTCGCTGTCGATTTCAAGACGGGTAGACAGCTCAGGGCGCTCGCCTTCTGAATCAAACACGCGGGTAAACACTGCATCGCCTTTCGCCAGATTCATGCCCGGATTGATTTGACCGCCTTGCGTCCATTCTGGCAGCACTGGCGTGTCGCCATCAAAATTTACGTCAATCACATTGTAGAAAGCCGCCGCGGTATCGCCCACATCCCAAACGGCTAGAATCACATGATAGCCCTCACGCTCTGGTACATCACAGGTATGTAGCATGCTTTTTGGTGGCTTTTGCATGTTACCTTCAACCACACAGAAAGGATTCAGATCGAAGGTACTGCGCGCCAGTGGCAGGTTCGGATTCCAGTCTGCTTTAGTGATGTAGTATTCCCAGTTTCGCGTGACATGGTTAGCAGTGAAAGTCCACTCGAAGTCATTTTGACCCGCTTTGATTGGCTGTTTTACCCAACGCGATGCGGTTTGCTCATCAAGTGGAGAAAATTGGATTAATCCAGCACTGGCGATTTTGCCATCTTCAGGACCAAGCTCAGGAAAGCCTTCCGGGCCTTCAACACTTTGGGGCTCCCATTGAACTTGACCACAAGCAGAGTTCTGCTCTCCGGTTGGTGTACTGTATTTACACAGCGCAGCGCGGCCAGCAGCAATGCCGCCTTCTTTCGCACTGATGTAGCCGTGAGACATAACGCTGGCACTGAAAAGTGCAGCAGTAATAGGTAGAAGAGTGGTTTTAAGTTTGAGCATTTGTGTGCTTCCTAATGGCTATTTTTGTTTTGTTAACCAAGCACGGACAAACTTTCGCATCGGAACATTTTCAGGGCTGAAATCAGTCTTTCGAAAATGGCGGCCCCGCTATCGTAAGTGACATTCAAATCACCCTTAGACCGGAAGCTTTGCGTCCTACCTTTTCAGGCAGTTTGCCGTTGACTTTGGAATGGCGCGCATCGTATTCAGAAATTGATAGCGCACAATCTTTTTTTTATCTCTTACGTCACCATCGATCCATTTAGTGAATAAAGATCACAATTTCTGTGTCATTTAGGCGATTATTTGTTCTGGTCAAGCAGTGACATAACCTGCTGTACATAGGAAGAGAAAGCCAGACATCCTATACAGAATGTCTGGCTTTTTAACTGAGAGATATCGTTAGGCAATACGTTTTGTCATTCGGTAGAGTGTCCAATCCTCCTCCTGAAACTCCCTCACTTTAGTTTCACCACAAAGCATTTCGAAACCTAATGAGGTGTAACAACGAACTGCGATCTCGTTGTGAGCAAACACTGCCAAAGACACGGTGCGGATTCTAGGATCTTCAGTGACTACATCAAGCGCCAAGGAAACGAGCTGTTTTCCTAAACCCTTTCCACGGGCTGATGTTTCCGCAATTAATACCCGACAAAGACGAACTTCCGATTTGGAAACGCGGTAAATGTCGATGTAGCCAATAGGAACACCTTCATGCATCACCAAATATGGCGTCACTTCCTTTTTAGCGATATGTTCGCGCACCCTCGCTATCTGCAACGGGAAATCAAACGCCGGGCCTCCCCACAGAAAGTTATCCCGGCCGCTTTTTATCCACTCACAAAGCTGAGGCGCATTTTCATCGCGAAACGGTACTAAGAGCATCAGGCTGGCTTTTCCTCTGAGCCGTCTTCTGTTTCATCTTTGTTGCATTCAGCGTCGCCTTTGAAATCATCGAGATAGCCTTTTGGCGGCGGCGTCCATTCGCGTTCAGTCATGCTATGCCGGTCCATTCGGTCCTCGCTCATCGCGTCGCGAATAGCATCTTCAAGTTGGATAAACAGGTTCTGATAATGGGTATCATAGTTCTTACTGTCATCACCACCTTTCCACGTTTCAAACAGCTTCTGCGAACTTTCATTCTCGATGCGCTTAAATGTCACTTTCTGCTGCTCGACCACAAACGGGTGCTCCCCCAGTGAACGGAGTGCTTCCGCACCCAGTTCCAGCGCGGAAAGAAACGTTTCTTTGATCACGTAATCTGCTCCCGCATGGCGCAGCATGTAAGCATGACCACGGTCAAAAGCTCGGGCAAGTATCTTGACGTTCGGGTATGTTTTCTTTACGTACTCGACAAGTTCTGTGGTTGTTTCCTGATTATCCATCGACACCACGAGTATTGCAGCTTCTTCAATACCTGCCGTGTGAAGATGTTCAGGACGTGTAGCATCACCAAAGTAGCTCTTGATATTGATTTGACGTAGATTTTCAATTTGTGCTGCTTCGTAATCGAGTACAACGGTCTTCACACCATTTGCTGTTAGGAGTCGGTTAACAATCTGGCCGAAGCGACCCACCCCCGCGATGATCACACTGCCCTGCTCGTCAATCTCGTCTGCTTCCCGATCATTTGCACTTTGCTCGAAGCGCGGCAGAATCACTTTGTCATACAGGATGAACAAACCCGGGGTCAGGAACATCGAAATCGCCACCACCAGAGACAGCAATTGAGCAACTTCCATTGGCAGCACATGGTTCTGCATCGAGAAACTCAGCAGCACAAAACCAAACTCGCCCGCCTGTGCAAGGCTTAAAGTAAACAGCCAGCGTGCCGTGCCCTTAATGCGGAAAAACAGCGACAGAACAAACAGGATCCCAGCTTTCAGTAACATTAAGCCCACAGTCAAACCAATGATGACAAAGAAATCATCAAACAGAATACCGAAGTTAATACCTGCACCGACCGTGATAAAGAAGAGCCCCAATAACAAACCTTTGAACGGCTCTATATTCGACTCAAGCTCATGGCGGAATTCACTGTTTGCGAGGACGACACCTGCCAGAAAGGTTCCCAGTGCTGGAGAAAGTCCAATAAGGCTCATCAGCGCGGCAATACCAATCACCAGCATCAACGCCGTCGCAGTAAAGATCTCACGTAATCCTGAACTTGCCACAAAGCGGAATAATGGGCGACTCAGGAAGTGTCCGCCAACCACCACACCGGCAATGGCACCCATAATAGCCAAGCCCAGCGCCCAGCCAGGAAGGCCTGCGACAAGACTCATTTCTTCGTGATGGTCGGCGGCTGCAGACTGTGCCTGCTCCACTAATTCTGGCAATGCAAGCAGCGGGATAAAGGCCAGCATAGGGATCACAGCGATATCCTGGAACAGCAACACAGAAAATGCACTTCGGCCGCCTTCAGTTTTGGTCAGACGTTTCTCATTAAAGGTTTGCAGTACGATCGCAGTAGAGGAAAGCGCGAAGATCAGGCCTACTGCTAACGCAACGCTCCATACCTGATTCAGTACCAACGCGATCCCCATAACGATGGCTGCAGTCAAACCAACCTGCAAGCCCCCCAACCCTAGTAGCTTGTTACGCATCGACCACAACATTTTCGGCTCAAGCTCGAGGCCAACCAAGAACAGCATCATCACCACGCCAAATTCGGCGAAGTGCTGAATAGTGGTGGTTTCATCACCCACCAGACCAATCACAGGGCCAATCACCACACCGGCAATCAGATAACCAAGTACAGACCCCAAACCCAGCTTTTTGGCGATAGGCACAGCGACAACAGCAGCAATAAGATAAATAAACGCCTGAAGAAAAATGCTTGTCATGACTCACCTTCCTTTAGCACATGGCCGATAGTAGCCACAGTGATTTTTTCACGAGATGCCGCGGCGTCGAGATCAACGTTTCCATCCACAAACGCCTTTAACAATAATTCGTAAGCAGCAACATGCCGGTCGACTTTGTTGTCTTCAATTGCGGTGCGTGAACCAAACAACGCAAAAGGAGCGAGATACTTCATACCCGTTAAGTTCGCCATTTGCTCCAATGGACTCAACAAATCACGGATTTTAAATTGGTTAAAACCGTCTGCCTTGTAAGCGCCTTCCATGCCACCAGCTGTGATAGCACACAGAAATTGTTTTCCGCACAGCGCTATGCCGTCTGAACCATAGGCAAACCCATATTCAAGCACCAAGTCCTGCCATTCTTTCAAAATGGAAGGCGTTGAATACCAGTAGAGCGGAAACTGGAAAATTACCACATCGTGCTCAAGCAGACGTTTTTGTTCCAGATCGATATTGATGTGGTAGTCAGGGTATTCTCCATAGAGGTCAACGGTCGTGACCCCTTCTACCGATTGAGCCACTTTAAACAGTGGAGAGTTCACTTCAGAACGCCTTTGCGAAGGATGCGCAAATAACACGAGAACCCTTTTTTTATTGTCTGCCATAGCTTTCCTTAAGGACTGACTGGATTCGCACACTGAATATCGCCATGAAAATTTAATGCACGACCTACTGCGTCTAGTCTAGTTAATCTCACTACTATCTTACCCTCTGAATCTCGCAGATATTTTCTCAATTTAGCAATTTCTCACACTGAGGTTACCAAAAGTAAACTGGTTGACAGTAGTTACCAAGCAGACCAACCTTGATTTTGCAAATAACTGGGAGGCTAGAAAATGGCATACACAAACAAACTGGCAGCGGGAAGCGAATTCCCATCAATAACACTAAAGGATCTTGAAGGCGGGGAGCATACGCTCGGAAAGCCGCGCGAAGGAGCAACCTGGCAAATGGTAGTGATATACCGTGGTCGTCACTGTCCGATGTGTACCCGATACCTGAATCATCTTGAAGATTACAAAAACAAGCTGGCGGAAATTGGCATCGATATTATTGCTGTATCTGGCGACAGCATCGCACAACTTGAAGAGCACATGACGCGTTTAGAAGTGTCCTTCCCACTTGCATATGGCTTATCTGAAGCGCAAATGAAAGATCTGGGTCTTTGGGTTTCTCTTCCGCGTTCAGAGCAGGAAACTGACCACAACTTTGCCGAGCCAGGACTTTTCGTGATTAACGAGCAGGGCACAGTGCAAGTCGTCGATATTTCCAATAACCCATTCGTTCGCCCTGATGTGGAAACGCTGGTGAATGGTCTGGCATGGATCCGTAACCCGGATAACAACTATCCAATCCGTGGTACCGCATCTTACTGATTGAAGTTGTCATGCCGGAAAAGCAAAACGCCCTGCAAATACAGGGCGTTTCTTATTTATCTTTGGAGAAATTACTTAGTGCTGGTAAACAACAACTTCACACCGAATGCCAACATCACCGAACCCAAAACACGATCAACCCAGTGGCCAATACGTTTGAACTTTGCCTGCACGGAAGGCTTAGAAAGCACCAAAGCCACTGAACCAAACCATAGAAGTTGAATGAACATCATCCATGCGCCAAGCAACGCAAGTTCAATCACTGGCATGTCCGGAGACAACACAAGGGTGAACACAGAAAGGAAATAAAGCGGCGCTTTCGGGTTCAACGCGTTACACACAAAGCCCATTGAAATTAACTTAGACGCTGAACGTCGCTTCACACTCACGTTTTGCTCATCATCACCAACAGCGGCCTTGCTTCGTATGCCCTTCCAACCGAGATAAATCAAATACGCCGCGGCCAGATATTTCATCACTGTCAGCACCATAGAAGATTCACTGATCACCGTCGCGAGGCCAATAGAGGAATAAACAATGTGAACAGAAAGTCCAAGAGCAATACCGAGACTAACAAGGAGGCCGGCACGGCGGCCGTGAACGAGAGACTGCTGCGATACCATCACAAAGTCTGGACCCGGTGAGGCGGCACCTAACAAGTGCACTAAAGTTAATGTTAAAAACGCCTGATAGAACTCCATTCCTTTTCTCCTTCGTTCTTTTGCTCTTTTTCTCTACTCTTCTTACGATGATATTATGGCGATCCGATTTGAAATCAAGGCCGTACTGTAAAGTCAATTAATCAAACAAGAGTACTCCGATGACCTTCACCCTTTTCTACGATGGCAGTTGTCCACTTTGCGTGGCTGAAATGGATCAGTTGCGAGCGCTTAACCGAGCGGAAAGCTTAAAGTTTGAAGATATTCTCGCGCCGGATTTCAAATCCCGGTTTCCAGATATCGACCCCATGGAAGCCAGCAGAATTCTGCATGGAAAATTGAGCGATGGTACTTTGCTGCTAGGGCTAGATGTCACCCATAAAGCTTGGTCTCTTGTTGGGAAAAAGCGCTGGATTGGTCTACTTCGATTACCTGTTATTCGCTGGTTTGCAGACAAAGCCTATCTTTTCTTCGCCAGAAACCGCTACAAAATCTCCTACCTCTTCACTGGCCGTTCAAAATGTGAGCCTTGCCAGAATGGCGTTTGTTCGATTGCCGAAGAAAAACCCGACAATCATAAAAACTAACAAAACAAACGCTCTCATTCAGCAACCAAATAATTATGTAACCTGCTGATTATTAATCATAAATATGTATTTCTGTGCAGCACCTCAATCTATTGACTAAATCTTCATTAACCCTCACCATCAGTGCATTACACTATGCGTCGCAACATTAAGAAGAAGATGGCTTAGGTACATCCAAATAAGCGATGCGCATCAACTGCTCTATTTGAAACATGAAAACCACTGATATTCTTACACCTTCAGCATTCCTACCAACGCTACCTGTTGGAACACCTTTGACTTTCGAGCTTAGGTACAAAGACAAGATCAAAGCGTTTGGTGGCGCTTCACGTCTTATCGGATATCGCGAGAAAAAGTACATCCTGCTGGAAACGCCCACTGATCCTGAGCTCTCGAAGCTGCTGACTGATACATCCGGCATGCAGGCGGTTGTCCGGGGGTTAACCTCATCACGCTATGGTGAGATCTTTGCGTTCAAATCTCATATTCTCAGCGTATTACACCGCCCGGAGAAAATGATTGCGATAGAGTTGCCACCTCAAGTGAGCATCCACCGCATGCGTTCTGATGCCAGATATGCTGTTTCGCGTATTGTTCATCTCATTATTGATGGACGTAAAGCCTTGGCTAAGCTGTCTGACTTTTCGCTGAGCGGTTGTGCCATTCGCGTGTCCAGCAGCCAGTTCATTGATGAAGGTGAAACCATTGGATTTGTCATCAATGCGCTGTTTGATCACCCCGTGGAATTTGAAGGAACGGTTATGAACGTGACCAGCAATGGCGACGGTGTTCAACTCGGCATTAAATTTAGTGACGCAAGTAAAAGCAAATCTCGCGATACCTTAGCTAAACTCATCCTGGCATCCGAATTGAGTGCTGATAATTCCAACAGTGCTGTCTCAACTGTCTCCTGACAACCATATCTCCCGTTTCACGACAAGGAACATAGGTTATGCAAAATACCTTTATCGAAAATGGCGTCCTTTACCGCCAGCACCAATTCGAACTGCCGCTCAATTATGACGACAGCGAAGGCACTTTTATTACCGTATTTGCCCGTGAAGTAGTCGAATCATCGAAAGCAGACGCCAATCTGCCGTGGCTGGTTTATTTTCAGGGAGGCCCGGGCTTCCCCTCCCCGCGTCCTGATTCAAAGAGTGGCTGGTTGAAACGCGCCTTGCAAGATCACCGCGTGTTACTGTTAGACCAGCGCGGAACAGGCTTGAGTTCACCCCTGACCCACCAAACACTGGGTCACTTAGAAGTGCACGAACAAGTGGAGTACGTTAGCCAGTTCCGGGCAGACAATATCGTTCGTGACGCCGAAGCGATTCGCGAGAAACTGGGCGCCGGAAAATGGTCAATACTTGGCCAAAGCTTTGGCGGATTCTGCTCACTAACGTACCTTTCTTTTTATCCGCAAAGTCTGCATCGCGTTTACATCACAGGCGGTGTACCTTCTCTTACCCGTCATGCTGATGATGTTTACCGTGCCACCTATCAACGTGTGTTAGACAAAAACAAAGCCTTCTTTGACCAGTTTCCATCTGCACAAAGACGTTGCGCAGAAATTGCTGAGTTCTTACGAACCCGCGATGTGAAACTGCCAAACGGCCAAACCTTTACCGTTGAACAGTTCCAACAGATTGGTATCAATTTGGGCCGAAGCGGTGCCAATCTGCCAATGTACTATCTGTTGGAAGAAGCCTTTACAGAAACTGCCCAAGGCAAAGTGCTGAGTGTCAGTTTCCTGCAGCCGATGTTGACGGAACAAAGCTACCAGACCAACCCGATTTACGCTTTCCTGCACGAACCAATTTACAATCAGGGCGAAGCATCAGTTTGGTCTGCACACCGCATTCGCAATGCGGAATACGCCGAGTTTAATTACGAACCGGGCAAACCTTTCCTGTTTACCGGAGAGATGGTTTATCCATGGATGTTCGACCAAATGCAAAACCTGCTGCCGCTCAAACAGGCTGCAGAAGCACTGGCGACTAAGTCAGATTGGCCTGCACTCTACGATGTCAAGAAACTCGCTGAAAACACGGTGCCTGTCACCTGTGCTGTTTATGCTGACGACATGTATGTCGAAATGGATTACTCACGGGAAACCCTGAAAGGTATTCCTAACAGCCGCGCTTGGATCACCAATGAGTATGAGCACAATGGCCTGCGTGCTGATGGTGAGAGAATTCTGAGCAAGCTGATGGAGATGGGCGAGCACATTGGGAACTTACCAAGCTGAACAAAGACTGAAACCACTTCCCGCTTCAATCAATTCGATACACCATTTATTAGAAAATTAGGAGGTACCAGAAGTACCTCCTTTTTACTTACTATTTACGTCCTAACGCTACTTCAAGGCCTCTGCCATAAGCCTCATCAGCCTTGTAAGCGTGCTTAATATGACGGTCGATAATGAAGTCAGGTACACCATCTAAAGCCCTGACGGTATTGTCAATGAGCACTTGGCGCTGCTCTGCAGTCATAAGACGGAACAGATCACCTGCTTGACTAAAGTAATCTTCATCTACTCGATGATCGTAATGGTCTGCGTCTCCGCTAATACGCAGTGGCGGCTCTGAGTAATCAGGCTGCTCAGCCCATTCCTGCTGATGATTTGGCTCATAGCCGATTGTTGAACCAAAGTTTCCATCAACCCGCATTGCGCCATCACGGTGGTAGCTATGAACCGGGCAGCGCGGCGCATTAACTGGGATTTGGTGGTGGTTCACCCCGAGACGGTAACGCTGAGCATCGCCATAAGAAAAGAGACGTCCTTGCAGCATCTTATCCGGCGAAAAACCAATTCCAGGAACAACAGCCGCAGGGTTGAAAGCGGACTGCTCAACTTCTGCATGGAAATTCTCAGGGTTTCGGTTCAGTTCAAACTCGCCAACTTCGATCAATGGATAGTCTTTTTGAGACCAGATTTTCGTCAGATCAAATGGGTTAAAGTTAACCTCATCTGCCTCAAGCTCTGGCATGATTTGAACGTACATTGTCCATTTGGGAAAATCTTGACGCTCGATTGCCTCGTAGAGGTCACGCTGGTGGCTCTCACGATCTTTACCGATTAACTGCTCAGCTTCCTCATCGGTAAGATTTTTGATCCCTTGTTGTGTTTTAAAGTGGAACTTCACCCAGTAACGCTCATTATCCGCATTAATGAAGCTGAACGTATGGCTACCAAAACCGTGCATATGGCGATAAGAAGCAGGAATACCACGGTCACTCATCACAATCGTTACTTGGTGAAAAGCTTCAGGCAGCGATGTCCAGAAGTCCCAGTTATTTGCAGAGCTACGCATATTTGTGCGAGGGTCTCGCTTCACTGCGTGGTTGAGATCGGGAAATTTCAAAGGGTCTCGTAAGAAGAATACAGGCGTGTTGTTACCCACCAAGTCCCAGTTACCTTCTTCCGTATAAAACTTGAGGGCAAACCCTCGAATATCACGTTCAGCATCCGCCGCACCACGTTCACCTGCAACCGTGGTGAAGCGAGCAAACAAATCCGTTTTCTTTCCTATGTCGGAAAAAATCTTTGCACGGGTATATTGGGTGATGTCATGTGTCACCGTAAAGGTGCCGTATGCGCCAGAGCCTTTTGCATGCATACGTCGCTCTGGAATCACTTCGCGATCAAAGTGCGCCAATTTTTCCAGAAACCAAACGTCTTGCAACAGTTGGGGTCCTCTGGGACCTGCAGTCATCACATTTTGGTTATGGGCGACAGGGCAGCCGGCTGCGGTAGTCAATTTTTTGCTCATATTTGTATCCTTCCAGAGATGTTCTAACGGTTTGTGAATAGATCTTATGTTTCACAAAAATCTTAGCCCGTGGGTTAGCTCAAAGAAAAATACCTTTTCTCCATCGATTCAATAGATGTTTTCTATCGTTCTTTGTTTAGATGTAGACTAAACGAATGCTTTATACTTCAATGCCCTAATGGTTTTTTAGGATTTATCATATTGTTATCATTGCATTTTTACTGAATTTAGCAATTAAGAAACCACCGTAATTTTCGACACGAAATCATCAAGGATGCATCCCAAAACACACATCTTTTCTCGTCGCATTACAAATTCTTCATACTTTTTTCATACTTTATTTGGCAGAGACGATCCAATGTCTAACGTACCAAATAACCACAATTGAACGTCGAGTCCAACAAGTAAGCAATGAATTCAATGGTTCAGTAAGCCCATTTTTGCCTTGCTCGCTGAATCCTGTATCTTCAGGTTATTTGGGGATACCACCATCGATTACAGTGTCAGAATCCGTAAAAGGCTTAAATTCAGTAAAGTGGTTTTTCTCACCTAAACAGGTAGAATCACGGCCCCAAACCGATCTGCTGATAGACGATAACCATGCACCAAGAAATGCCGTTTACCCCTGAAGAATTGTTCACCCGCTTTCAAAGCGAGACAGAGCAGTTTGAACTGCCAGGTGCATTTACCTTTCCCTTTTACTATCAGCCACATCCACTTTGTGTTCTCGCAGCAGATGAACTGCAACAACACCTCGTAAATCAGACAGATTGGCAACACGATTTCGGTTTGGATGACGCACTGGCTCCAAGACTTGATGGCTCTACTGAAGGCACAGGCAAAATGTTTGGTGTGCTGCTGGTGCGATCGCCAAAAGGCGAACTTGGTTACTTCAGTGCCTTCTCCGGAAAAATTGCTGACCAAAACTTACTGCCTCACTTCGTTCCACCTGTGTTCGATATGTTGGCGGAAGAGTGTTTCTTCAGAACAGAGTTGGAAGCGATCACTGAGCTAAATACCCAAGTCTCTGTGCTTTCTGCCAACCCTTTTTTAGAGCAGTTTAGTGCTCAACTTGCTCAAATGAAGGCCGAGTATGGCGCGGAAGAACAGCAACAACGCCAGCGCATGATTGAAAGCCGAGTCGCCCGGAAACAAGCACGGAAAATCGCGGAAGAAACCTTAACGGGCGATGCCCTGAAAGCTGCCTTGGATGAATTGGCGAGGCAAAGCGTGGCAGAGAAAAACACGCTTAAATACCTGAAAATGTGGTGGGACGATAAAATCCACGTTATCGAGTCACAACTCAGCGCATTAACTACAGATATCGAGCACGCCAAGCAGCAACGTAAAGCCCTCTCAAACACTCTTCAGAACATGCTGTTTGAGCAATACCGTTTCCTCAACGCACTTGGGGAAGAGAAGTCCCTCAAAGCGATCTTTGCGCCCACCACCAACCCAACACCACCAGCGGGGGCAGGTGAATGTGCTGCACCTAAGCTTCTTCACTTCGCTTACAAACACGGTTATACACCGTTAGCAATGGCGGAGTTCTGGTGGGGCGTGTCACCAAAATCCGAAGTCCGTCAGCACAGGAAGTTCTACCCTTCTTGCCACGGAAAGTGTCATCCCATCCTTGGGCACATGCTCGAAGGCTTAACGGTTGACCCAAACCCACTTGAACAAAACTGGGCAGAAGATAAAACGCTGGAAGTGGTTTATCAGGACGATGCGATTGTCGTCGTCAACAAACCTTCCGGCATGCTTTCAGTACCGGGCAAAACGATTAAAGATTCCGCCTACACCCGCGTTATTGAAATGTTCCCGAATGTAGAAGGCCCTTTTGTGCTTCATCGACTGGATCAGGCGACGTCTGGCTTGTTGGTATTTGCTCTCACCCGCCGCGCAAACAAAAGCCTGCAAAAGCAGTTCATCACCCGAGGTGTGGAAAAGCGCTATATCGCCATGGTGGAAGGTGTGATTGAACAAGAACAAGGTGAAATCAACTTACCGATGCGCGGCGACCCAGATGATAGGCCCCGCCAGTTGGTCTGCTTTGAACACGGCAAACCAGCTACCACTTATTGGCAATTAATTGATGTGAAAAATGGCTGCAGCAAGCTCTACATGCTCCCCAAAACCGGCCGCACCCACCAGCTTCGCGTCCACTGCGCCCATTCGAAGGGATTAAATATGCCCATGGTCGGCGACGTACTTTACGGCGAACCCGATACCCGTCTTCATCTGCATGCCGAGCAGTTGTCGTTTGATCATCCGTATACGCATGAGCGAATGACGTTTGGGGCGGAGTGCAGGTTTTAAAAATATTGAAGGTTAAGTCTGGGGGTTGGCTCTTTTGGGGTTGAAACATTTTTGGACAATTCCGACTTAGCTTTTGTGCTCTCCATCGACCAATTCTTAGCGCTATTTACGCAAAGTGACACACTCACTTTTCACTTTGTTGTTTTAGCGCAATGTTGGCTGAGCCCACAAAAAGAAACCGAGCCATTGGGATAGATATGGACGCGCCCGATTCACGGATTTCACCCTCTCGGTCTGGTGCAACACCGTGTTTGGGCGCGTCCATTGTGACTACTGGTATGGGCTAGTAGATGTACACCGCGCCGGAATTAGTTACACCGCCAATGTTTCCGTCACCGTTAATCCCAGTGGCACCGGAATCTTCATAGCGAGCCACCACCGCGAGGGTGTTGCCATTCCCTGCCACCGATACCGAGCGGCCAAAATATAAGTCAGTTGTAAGGGTATTATACTTGGGCTTGATGTAGGCCTCCTGCGACCATTTGTTAAAGTCAAAGCGGTACACATACGCAGCGCCTCTAGCACTTACACTATTATCGGTCCCGTTACCGTTAATGCCGGTGTCATTGGACTTTTCAGTGCGAGCCCCCACCGCGAGGGTGTTGCCATCCCCTGACACCGATACCGAGTAGCCAAAAGTGTCACTTGCCCCGGCATTCGAGGCCTTGATGAAGGCCTCCTCCGACCAACGGCCACTGGCAAAGCGGTACACATACACCGCGCCGGAATTACTTTCCCCGGTATCGTTAGATCCATCGGCATTGGAATCTTCTGCATAAGCCCCCACCGCGAGGGTGTTGCCATTCGATGACAAAGATACCGCCCAGCCAAAATAGTCACTTACCCCGGTATTCGAGGCCTTGATGAAGGCCTCCTCCGACCAATTGCTACCGTCAGAGCGGTATACATACACCGCGCCGGAATCACTAGCCCCGGTATCGTTAGAGCCATCGGCATTGGAATCTTCCGCATGAGCCCCCACCGCGAGGGTGTTGCCATTCGATGACAAAGATACCGCCCAGCCAAAATAGTCACTTGCCCCGGCATTCGAGGCCTTGATGATGGTCTCATCCGACCAATTGCCACTGGCAAAGCGGTACACATACACCGCGCCGGAATCACTAGCCCCGGTATCGTTAGAGCCATCGGCATTGGAATCTTCATAGCGAGCCCCCACCGCGAGGGTGTTGCCATTCGATGACAGTGATACCGAGTGGCCAAATCGGTCACTTGCCCCGGTATTCGAGGCCTTGATGAAGGCCTCCTCCGACCAATTGCTACCGTCAAAGCGGTATACATACACCGCGCCGGAATCACCAGCCCCGGTATCGTTAGAGCCATCGGCATTGGAATCTTCAAAGCGAGCCCCCACCGCGAGGGTGTTGCCATTCGATGACAGTGATACCGAGTGGCCAAATTGGTCACTTGCCCCGGCATTCGAGGCCTTGATGATGGCCTCCTCCGACCAACGGCCACTGGCAAAGCGGTACACATACACCGCGCCGGAATCAGTTTCCCCGGTATCGTTAGAGCGATCGGCATTGGAATCTTCTCCAATACCCCCCACCGCGAGGGTGTTGCCATCCCCTGACACCGATACCGCCCAGCCAAATAGGTCATTCGGCGAGGTATCCGAGGCCTTGATGTAGGTTATCAATGTTGTCAGGTCTGATGATGTTAAGGATTCGTAACCAGACTTTGTTTTGTCCGTGCTGTTTTCGGCTAGCACAAAAAATTCAGCCAAATGATTTTTCAGTGGGCCCAAACTCAGAGTAAGCGATGTTGTGTCAATCGTTTCGCCCAGCTTTTCACAGTCATCATCGAGTGCATCATTTTTTCTGCACAAGGTATATCCCGTCGCATGCTCGGCGCTATCCCAGGTAAAGGTGACAGGATGATAGCCATTTGAGAGCGCACCCACCTCTAGCGATAAATTCGTTGCACCAGGAGCGGGAGAGAGGGCTTGCTTACCAGACGCTGTTTTGCCTGTACCGTTAGAGGCCAATACAAAATAATTAGCCAGTTCGTCCAAATTTAGATTGGCAGTAAGCGAGGTATTGTTAGCTTCGGTTTGTTGTAGAAATTGACAGTCATCGTCTTCTGATCCGTCTTCTCTGCACAAGGTATAGTGCGTCGCATACTCGGCGCTATCCCAGCTAAAGGTGACAGGGTAAAAACGAGAACTATCGTTGAACGCACCCACCTGTGGCGTCGCTAAAACCGACATCTCTGGTTTGGGAAGCGATACGGCTATCTCAGTAGACGCCGTTGAGCCCGAACTGTTTTTGGCCAATACAAAATAGTCAGCCGGCGTGTCCAAACTCAGAGGCAGAGTCAGCGATGTAAGGGCCGTCGTTTCGCCCACCATTGCACAGTTATCGTCTTGTGATGCATCTTTTCTACACAGGAAATAGCCCGCCGCATTCGTGGCGCTACTCCAACTGAAGGTGACAGGATAAGCATCACCTGTGAGCGCCCCCACCGTCGGTTGTGCTAAAACCGGTGCGCCCGGTAAAGGGAGACTATTCGTGTTCCCCGGTACGGAGGCTGTCGTATTTGCGTCATCCCCCCCACAAGCGGTGAGTCCGAGCGAGAATACCGGCACCACCCATATCGCTTTCTTGAAGAAATACATCCTATGTCCTCGATAAATTACGCCTAATGGTTGTGAAGCGTGTTAAGCCCATCAGCACACCCACAAATCGGGTGCGCGTAAAATTTCGCATCAAAAAATAAGCTAGAAGAGATTGAGGGGAATTCAATGGTGAGAATATTGATTCACAAATAAGACTGAGAAACTGTGGAAATCAGATTAATTGTTAAAGCAGACAGTTACTGAGAGAAATCTGGTGAAATACAGAAAGAAAGTTTCACAGTTGAGACACACCACTCCTTTAAAGAATGCGGCGCACTTCAACATAATTGGTTTTGTTTTGTTTTGTTTTGTTTTGTTTTTCTTTTTTCCGCGCCATGACGGACTCAGTGACACTGGCTTTGGGGCAGAAGCGTGTCAGAGCCGACTCCCATCCCAACCTTCCCTTGGAAGGGGAAAGAGACTAAGAGCGGAATTGGTGACGAATTCTGGCTCAACGGCTATCAAGCAATTAAAAATAACAGCTTGAAATAGCGAAATTCGGCTAGAAAATAATGCACTTTGAATATTAATTCATTTCACATAATTACCATTTTTAACTGACTTCAAACCCATTATTAGCATCCACAAATTCACCATTTCTATACGTCCAAAAAATTTCGAAGCTCAACGCTTTATTCTTTCACCTTAACCACTTTACAAATCACGATCTCGCTATACAATCGCGCATCCTCTGACCACTTTTCATCCAGGTATTTATCTATGAGTCCAACACGTTTTGGTAACGTGATGGCGGCTGTTGCCTTCCTGTTGTGGGGCGCCATGCCGCTCTATTACCAATTTTTGCCTAACGCAGCCATGGATGAGCTGTTGGCACTTCGTATTCTCGCGTCGTTGCCGTTTTTGCTTTTGGTGTTGCAACTGCGCAAAGCCAAGTCGCCAAACTGGGCGGCGCTGATTGCCGATAAACGCTCGTTTCTTTTCGCGGGCATCGCCTCTGTGATGATGTGTGTTTCGTGGAGTGCATTTGCATGGGCAATGACCAACGACCGCGTATTGGATGCGAGCCTTGGCTATTTCATTAACCCACTTTTGGTGATCGCACTCGGTGTGGTGGCGTTTAATGAAACGCTCTCTCTAGGGCAGAAAGCCGCTGTCGTTTTCGGCACCTTAGGGTTGAGCTATCAAATCTGGCAATACGATGAACTGCCTGTTGCTGCTTTGCTGATGGCGGTGGGCTTTGCACTGTATGGTTGGTGCAAACGTCATGTGAAGTATGATGCGATTTCGAGCCTGTTGGTGGAAACCATTGTGCTTCTGCCGATTGCGGCAATCTACATGGCCTACAAGATGAGCACAGGTAACAGCGTGGGAGTATCCGGTGATATGTCTACCCTGCTGCTTTACCTTGGCGCCGCGCCAGTGACTTTGTTGCCATTGTTCTTCTTCTCTGAGGCGGTGAAGTACGCGCAAATGTCGATGATTGGCTTTATGCAGTACATTGAGCCTTCATTGCAGTTTGTTCTGGCGGTCGCGGTATTCAGTGAGACGTTTGATAGCGTGAAAACTGTCAGTTTTGGTCTGATTTGGCTGGGCTTGGCGATCAGCATTATCGAAAATCTGGTGAAGGTAAAACCCAAGCCGGATTTGCCGCAACCCTAGGTTAGGCCGATTGGCTTTCTAGTAAAGCTTTGCGCAAGAAAAGGTTAAGGGGGTGTCATGCCCCTTTTTTATCAAATCACATGTCGTCCGGCGCGCACTTATCCAGTTGCTCCGCCGTCAGTCCTGTCATCTTGGGTACTTTTTCCGTCAGGCAGATAGAGACTTCATCAAAGCTCTTAATCTCGTTATAGCACTGGAAAAGAACCTCTTCATACCCTTTCTTTAGTTCACCCTCAGATTTGCCCGAGCACTTAGCAATAGAGCCCAGAATACCGCCTGCTTCGAGCATCATCATGGTGCTGTTCACGAACTCTTCTTTTTGTGCCTGAGTCAATTCCAGGGCGAATGATGAAGGTGCAACGCTGGTCAAAAACAAAGAACAAGAAACCAAGGCGCATTTTGCATTTTTTACCATATCAGCCATACCAAATCCTTTGAGAATAAGCTCATGCCAAACTGAATTATCCGATACTTTATTGCTGTAGTGTAAGGCAATCATTCCATCACCTTTCTCCCTTTTTTAAGAAGGAATGGCAGGTGAGCAATTGGGGGGATTGGCAGACTGGATTCAGTCTCGGCTATATTTTTTTCTTATTCTAATCTGCTCTTTGTTGATGATTCTGAGTTCGACCCCGTGATGAAGTTTAATGACTAGCTCATCTTCATCTCTTCGTAGCGGCTTGCCTTGTATTTCAATCTCACCATCATCTTCAAAATGAATAATACCGGCGATAACTTCCCCGTCTACAATCTGGGTGTCTGCTTTTAAGACAATGCGAATACCTTGCTCTGAAATCTCACACACAGGGAATGTGGTGCCATCCCACAGGAAAGAAGGCATTTCTGGCTCGCTATACCTAAGCCTAAAAAAACTACGATTCTGTTCTTCTTGTTCTTCTTGTTCTTCGTCTTTTTCCATCTCAGTATTCACTCATGATTGCTGGACTCTCAACTTTAATATTAGCAACTTGATGCATAATGAGTGCGGACGATATCCCACCAAAAGAAAAAAGTATCCGAGGGCGTTTTTTATCTCTGGATGAGTCCGTCTTCTAATCACGCCAGCTTAGTTGATCCAACATGCTGTTTATAAAACAGTTTCTTGATGACCACGAACGTATAAATAGCCATATTGCTGATACACTTACTATCTAGGGGCTGTTGACCTTTGGTGATGATTTTTACAGCAGTTTGTGGGGATTTTATGCTTTGTTGAGATGTATTTGCTTAGACTACTAGGCGCGCGCACCTCGCCGCGCCTAAAACGCTTATAGCTAGAACAAAATTTAACCACCAAAGGTCAACAGACCCTAGTGGTTTCACCTAGTGAAACTTTATTTTCTTTCTACAATTTTCCGCCATACATTATCCATTAGATAAAGGAAAATAACGGCTTCCCGAGAGGGGCGTCGAGCGTTGAAAGGAAAAGCTTGTCAGTGAAAAACGACGATACCAACCCAAAAAAGCCCAACATACTTTTTGTTATGGCTGATCAGCTCCGCGCTGACTACCTTGGCTGTAACAACCACCCGACAATAAAGACGCCAACCATCGATGCGTTGGCACGTAACGGTGTGAATTTTACCAAGACGTATTGTCAGGCGCCTGTCTGCGGGCCTTCGAGAATGTCATTCTATACGGGGCGATATGCCTCTTCTCACGGTGCTAGCTATAACAATGTTCCGCTGAAGGTGTCTGAAAAGACGCTGGGTGATCATCTCCGTTCTGCGGGATATAGGGTGGCTTTGGTCGGTAAAACACACATGAAAGCTGACGCAGAAGGAATGGAAAGGTTAGGCATTGATCCGCAATCTTCACGCGGTGTGTTGGTCAGTCAATGCGGATTTGAACCATATGAGCGGGATGACGGTTTGCACCCCGATCAGCTCTTATCGCCTGATCTCGCTTACAACACCTACCTTAAAGAAAGAGGTTATGAAGGTCATAACCCTTGGCACAGCGTGGCGAATTCAGGTATTGACGAGAAGGGTAATCTGCAGTCTGGCTGGTACATGCGAAACAGTCATCTCGCGGCGAGAGTGAGCGAAGAGCACTCAGAAACAGCGTATACGACCGATAGAGCCATAGACTTTATCAACGAGGCGAAAGGGAACCCTTGGTGTTTACACCTGAGCTATATCAAACCCCACTGGCCCTATATTGCGCCAGCACCTTACCACAACATGTATTCAGAAGAAGATGTGCAGCCGGTCAACGCAACGCTTGATGAGAAAGAAAATCCACACCCTGTCGTCTCTGCATTTATGCAGCATAACGAGTCTGTTCAATTTTCAAGGGAAGAGGTGAGAAAGCGCGTTATTCCAGCCTACATGGGGCTGATCACGCAAGTGGACGACCACCTCGCGAGGCTGATTGAACATCTGAAAACTCTAGGTGAGTATGAAAACACGGTCATTGTGTTCACATCTGACCATGGTGATTACTTGGGGGATCACTGGCTTGGTGAAAAAGAGCTGTTCCATGAAGAGAGCGCCAGAATTCCTCTGATTATTTATGATCCCAGAGCGTCTGCAAATGCTTCACGAGGTAAAACACTTGATTTACTCGCCGAGTCTATTGATCTCGTCCCGACATTTGTCGAGCTGGCCGGCCTTGAGCCTCAGTCTCATATTCTTGAGGGCCGTTCTTTGGCGCCTTTCCTCTATGGGCATGTTAAGCCGGAACAATGGCGAAAACATGCCGTGAGCGAAATGGATTATGCATGGAGAGGAGCGAGGAGAACGCTTGGCCTAAGACCGGATCAAACCAAGGCCACGATGATCACCGACGGGCGATGGAAATACATTGATTATCATCATTTCTTGCCGCAGCTTTTCGACCTTACCGCTGACCCATTTGAACAAAACGATCTCGCCAATGAGGAAGCTTGTCGGGCGGTATGCACAGAGATGGAAAAGGCTCTTTTGGATTGGTACCGAAAAAGGAAAAACAGAGTGACCGTATCGGACACCGCTATTGAAAGTAACACCGACATTGCCGACAAACGAGGATATTTGTTCGGCTATTGGTGATGACTGAAACTAGGGAAGGGACACTGGATACTTAAAGTATGAGGGAGCACGGATGACCGAGACCAAACCACAGAATTTGTTACTGAGCATAGCGAAAATACTCAATATCGTTTCTGCCCCTTTATACCTTCTGATGGTTGCGTCAATCATATATACAGCGGGATGGGGAACCTGGGACGATACGATTATTCGTGTTGGTACCGTGTCCCTCGGAGCAATTATACTGCTAATGACACGTTTGACGGATACTTCATCGTTAAATTGGCTCCGTTTCACTGAGTTACTTTTTGTTGTCGCCGTTTGTGCCTCTACCTATCGTTATTTCTGGGTATCTGTCGAGCTGGAAACAGGTTTGTATGAGCTTGAAAGCACTGATATCGTGCTTGCTATTTTCGGCTTGTTGTCACTCGCTTACCTCGTCTATAAAGTCGTGGGTACTCCGCTGTTAGTGGTGTGCTCATTGGCGTTTTGCTACGCATTATTCGGCGATGTCCTGCCATCGTTTATTGGTCATGCTGGCGTTGAGTTGTCAGAACTTCTGACAACGGTCTGGTATAGCTTCGATGGTGTTTTTGGCCGGCCTGTTGCAGTTGTTACCTCTACCATTTTGATCTTTATATTTTTTGGTGTATTGCTGGAAACGCTGGGGACGGGCGACGTGTTGCTAAAGCTGGCTTTTCGTCTCACGAGACGTCTCGCTGGCGGTGATGCGCATGCTGCGGTGTTGGCAAGTGGTATGTTTGGTACGATTTCCGGCAGCGCAGTGGCTAACGTGGTGGCGACGGGCGTCATCACGATCCCCATGATAAAGAAAAGAGGCTTTTCAGCGGCATTTGCCGGTGGCGTTGAAGCAGCAGCATCGAGTGGCGGTCAGCTGATGCCGCCAATTATGGGGGCTGTCGCATTTATCATGGCTGATGTTACTGGTATCCCGTACTTGAGTATCTGCCTTGCTGCCCTTATTCCTGCCATTTTCTATTACGCAAGCCTCTTCGCGTTTATATCCGCTGAGGCGAAGTCTATGGGTATGAAGGCCATGGGAGACAAACACCAGGAGCCACTTACTCCCCTTGAAAAACGTAAGGCATTGGCATTTGTCGTCCCTCTTGGTTTGATTGTCGTGTTGATGGTGAGTGGGTCAAGCCCTGCTCAAGCTGGATTCTGGGCCGTTATTTCAGCCATATTACTCGGAGCGATGATTGAACCACAAAGAATGGCGAATATAAGTACCTGGTGGTCATTGATTAAAACCGGAGCGAGGGCTGCTGCATCTATCTCCGTCATTGTTGCTGCAGTGGGAGTGATCATTGCAGTAATGAATAGCACGGGGCTGGGTTTACGCTTCTCTTCAGCAATTCAGACATTAGCAGAAGGCCATCTCTTCCTCTCTTTGATTTGTATGGCAGTAGGCTGCCTTATTTTGGGGATGGGTATGCCAACGGTACCCGCCTATCTGATCATTGTGCTTGTCATGGGCCCTGCGGTGTCATCTTTAGGGGTTGAGACGGTTGTTGCGCATTTATTTGTCGTTTACTACGCCGTTTTGTCTGCTGTGACACCGCCTGTTGCGCTTGCTGCTTTTGCCGCTGCACCGATCGCCAATGCAAATCCACTGACGCTCAGCTTTACATCATTAAAATTGGCTGTGGTCGGTTTCATCATTCCATTTGCTTTTGTCTATCAACCCTCACTGTTACTTATCACTGAGGGCTTTTCTGTTCCATCGCTTCTGCTTGCGTTGGCAACCACATCTGCCGCTGTGTTGCTGATATCCAGCGCTTTCAGCAGCAATGGCCTGAAGAAAATAATTTATATCTTGGCTGGTCTGGCAGCGATTTCGCCTTTTCTTTGGGTGCAGCTCGCTGGCATTTCTATCGCTCTTATCACCATTACTACTATGCGATATCGCATACCATTAAATCGTTAGTGCCGCCACATTCGGGCTAACAAGGAGGGAATAATGAACGGTCACAATAAACGATTCATACGACGGGGGATGAAGGTGCTGTTTGCCTTCTGCGCACTTTTCCTCACTGTTTTTGGCACCAGTGCAGCGGAAACATTCAGAATGTCGACGCTAGGGCCCGGAACCAGCCCGTATATGGTTATGACCCATTTTGCTAATACTGTAAATCAAGAAATCGATGACTACTCCATTGTGGTTAATGCTACCGGCGCTGCCACTAAACATGCGCTGGATGTGGCAAAAGGAAAAACCGATTTTTCTATGACTTCGCCAATGCTGTTTCATTTAATGAAAAATAAAATGGCGATGTTCAAAAAAATCAAAAATGTCGATACATTGTCTGATAATCTTCGCGCCGTCTTCAACTTCCCTATGGGTGTCTATCATATTGCTGTCTATGATGACTCGGGGATCAAAAGTCTGAAAGACATTAAAGGAAAACGTGTCTTTGTAGGCCCTCCGGGTGGTGTTGCGCGACGAACGTCGCAAACCATTATTGAGGCGGCCACGGGTTACAAGGCTGGTGAAGATTACACAGCAGTAAAACTTGGCTGGGACTCTGCTGCTCAGGCATTTCAGGATAAAAATATCGACGTGTATTTCAACCCCACCAATGCGCCAAGCCCGGTGATCAGTCAGGTCGCACTGACTAACAAACTGCGTTTCCTCGGTATTTCTAAAGACGTTGCCGAGACTGACCCCAAACTCAAAAAGCTGCTCAGCCAACCCAGTTATAGGCTTGCTGAATTGGCTTCCGATGCTTACGGCCCGAATCAGGTAAACAGCGAGCCCGTGTATACCGTTGGTGTCACTGTCGGTATTATGACAAATAAAGATCTGTCGGAAGAAGCCATCTACACGATGACAAAAACCTTCTGGCAGAATGTAGAAAAAGATGCAGAAAATGCTCCGTGGCTCAGAAACATTTCTTTAGATGCCGCTTTTACGGATTTGAATATGCCGCTTCATGTTGGAGCGCTAAAATACTATCAGGAAATTGGTATCCGTTAATGTCAAAATGGCTGCTCTATTTGAGCTGCCATACCCAAATAACCTGAAGATACAGGCGAGTATCTTCAGGTTATTTGGGTATAGAGGGGCATATGGTTAAATCTATTCAATCTTTACAACGTGGACTCCATGTTTTAGACCTGATTAAAAGCCGTCCAGCAGTCACATTGACTGACTTACATCACGATTCAGGTTTAAGTAAAGCGACATTGCTACGTATTTTGCAAACCCTGCAGGAGTCTGGTTGGGTGACCCGCGACCCGAAAGGATTTGGCTACTCCATCGCCTCAACCCGGAAGCTTGACCATCAAACGTCAACGCTAGAGGATGATGTTATCAGTCCGGTGATGGCATCGTTACATAAAGCCTTAAGTTGGCCTTCTGATATTGCCGTTAGAGATGGCCTCTCGATGAAAATTATAGAGTCAACCCGATCGTCTGCTCCCTTTGTTCTCAATCGTGATTCTGTAGGCTATCGACCCGCTTTTCTGTATTCTGCTGTAGGGCGCACCTATCTGGCCTTTTGCTCAGAAAGTGAGAGAGACGACATTATCAACGGACTAAAAAACAAAGGTGGAAAAGAAGGACGTCTTGTCAGCGATAAGCAATGGTTCAACAAAACAATGCGTGACACTGTCACCAATGGTTATGGGCAACGCGAACCGGGATATTGGGGAGTGGCTTCTACGGAAGGGCGGAAAATAGAAGCTATTGCGGTGCCTGTCATTCAGAAAGGAAAAGTGATTGCCTGCCTCAGTGCGGCGTGGCCTGAAAACAGCGTGAGCCTCGACGAAATCAGAAACAGTATCGTACCGAACTTAATGGATGCAGCACGTAGCCTGAGTGAAAAGCTGAAATCGCCTATTTAGCCTGTCAGAGAAAAATCAGCGCCTCTTCCTCACAATCTGATTATTTGGTTTTTCGTCCGGAAACTGAATTTATATTGCGAATGATGCCAATATGAACGGGTCATTTCTGCTTCCCAAAGCGCAGAGTCAGTGGGTGACTATGTCCACTGTTTTGGTAGCCCTATGGCAGCTTTTCATGCGTAGACGATCCTTTTAGGTCTATGGATTAAAAGCAGCTTAAAACCTAACAACATTGGAAAATGCCGCGATCGCTAACAAAAGAAAACCCCGCTTAAAAAAGCGGGGTTAGTCATTAATCTTAAAGCACCCGAGGATGCTTTTTACTTCTGGGTGAATCAGTCTTCTAATTCCACCAGCTTGGTTGAGCCTCCGTGGTGTTTCTCACGCAGTTTCTGGATAAGTGCGAAGAAGCCAGGGATCAGGAAGGTACCGGCCAGCAGCACACAGAGCAGGCCGCCCGTCAGCGAGATACCCAGCGAGTTCTGGCTGATATGACCCGCACCGCTTGCGAAAATCAGCGGCAGAATACCGAGAATGAATGACCAGGACGTCATGTTCACGGCGCGGAAACGCAGCTTACCGCCCTTCACTGCTGCCTGTTCAACCGGCAGTTCATTCTGTTCACGCTCGTTCTTACCAAATTCCACAATCAGGATGGCGTTTTTCGCTGCCAGTGCAATCAGCAGAACCAGACCAATCTGTGCGTATAAGTTGAGCGGCGTGCCTGTCATTGCCAACGCAAGGAAGGAACCCAGTGTTGCCACCGGAACCACCAGAATGATTGCCAGCGGAATACTCCAACTCTCGTACTGCGCCACCATGAACAGATAGATAAAGATCAATGCCAGTGCGAACGCGTAAATGGCCAGATTACCAGCTTGTTTCTCTTGGTAAGCCATGCCGGTCCATTCGTACTGGTAGCCCTGTGGCAGCATCTCAGCGGCAACACGCTCCATCGCAGCAATCGCATCACCAGACGAGTAACCCGGTGCCGGCGAGCCCTGAATCACTGCTGAACGGTACATGTTGTAACGCCACGCCACATCAGGCTCAAACACCTGCTCAACATCAATCAGGGTGCTGAGTGGGATCATCTGGCCCGACGTTGAACGCACGTGGAAGCGGCCCATGGAATCCAGATCGTTTCGGTAATCACCGTCCGCCTGAATCGTCACGCGGTAGTTCTTACCGAACAGACTGAAATCGTTCACGTACATGCCTGCCAGATTGCCCTGCAGTGTGGTGAAGATTTCAGAGAGCGGAATGCCCAGTTGTTTCGCTTTCTCGCGATCAATGTCGATGTAGAAGTGCGGTACGTTTGCGCGGAAAGTACTGAAGGTACGCGCGATTTCCGGCTGCTCGTTGGCTTTCTGCATCAGTTGCTGCATTACCATCGCCAGATCGCCACGGCTGCGGCCTAGAGTATCTTCAAGTACAAACTCGAAGCCTGAAGCAGGGCCCATGCCCGGAACCGCTGGAGGCCCCATCGCAAAGATGATGGCCTCTGGCAACTGCATCGCCGCTTTCACGTTAATGCGGTTAATGATGTCGAACGAGGAATGATCGCCATCCAACGCCTGACGCATTTCCCAGTCTTTCAGCTTCACGAACATCGACGCACCGTTAGATGCCGCCGCGCCAGTCAGGAACGCATAACCGTTCGCAACGGTCGCGCCATCTACACCCGGCTCAGACGTCACGATTTCACCCAGCTTACGGGTCACTTCTTCGGTACGGGACAGAGAAGCGGCATCTGGCAACTGAATGTTTATCAGCATGACGCCCTTGTCTTCCTGAGGAACGAAACCGGTTGAAGTGGTTTTCGCGAAGTAGCCAGCAGCACTGACCGCCACCACAAACAACACACCCAGCACCGCGGTTTTACGCACCAGGAAGCCTGCGGCTGCACCGTATTTGTTCGTTACTTTCTCAAGGCCATTGTTGAATGCCTTGAACCAACGCGCGTGGTTGTCGCCACCTTGACGCAATACCAACGAACACATTGCCGGAGACAATGTCAGTGCGTTGATGGACGATATCAGTACCGAGATACAGATGGTCAGCGCGAACTGTCGGTACATGATGCCCGTGATGCCCGGCAGCATAGCAACCGGCAGGAACACCGCCAGCAGTACCAGTGTCGAGGTAATGATTGGACCCGTTACCTCTTTCATCGCCAGCAGGGTTGCCTGACGCGGAGTAAGGGATGGGTCTTTCGCCATGTTGGTATCAACGTTTTCGATAACCAGAATGGCGTCATCCACCACGATACCGATAGCGAGTATCAGACCAAACAGGGTCACGGTGTTGATGGTAAAGCCGGCTGCCAACATGACCGCAAAGGTACCAATCAGGGAAACCGGAATCGCCACAACCGGGATCAGCGTTGAGCGGAAGCTACCGAGGAACAGGTAGGTAACAGCGATAACCAGAAGTACCGCTTCCACCAGTGTTTTCACTACGCCCTTGATGGACTCAGCGACAAACAGTGTGGTGTCATAACTGGTTTCATAGGTCATGCCTTCCGGGAAGCCCTGCGAAAGCTGCGCCAGACGATCCATCACCAAACCACCACTTTCCAGCGCGTTGGCGTCAGATTGCAGGTTCAGGATAACGATAGAAGCCGGTTGGTCGCGGAACTGACCATTACCTGTGTAGAACTTCTTGCCCAACGAGACTTCTGCGATGTCTTTCAGGTACACCATAGAACCGTCTGGGTTCGCTCGGACAACCACTTCTTCAAACTCTTCCACCGAGCCTAAACGTCCTTTGGTCACCAGTTTGAAGGTCATTTCCTGTGCGTTGTTGAACGGTGGTGCACCGATGTCACCGGCAGCAACCTGTACGTTTTGCTCAGAAAGTACCGAACGCACATCAGACGTGGTGATACCGAGGTTAGCCATTTTCTCTGGGTTCAGCCAAACACGCATCGCGTATTCACCGCCACCCAGCACGTTAACCTCACTGATGCCCTTAACTCGCGCGATCTGGTCTTTGATGTTCAGGTTGATGTAGTTCACCAGGAACTGATCGTCATACTTGCCTTCCGGCGAGTAGAAGTTAAGTACCATCAGAAGGTCTGGGGAACGCTTCTTGACCGTCACACCGACCTGACGTACTTCCGGTGGCAGCTTGGATTCAATCTGCGCCACACGGTTCTGCACGTTTACCTGCGCCATGTCAGGGTCAGTGCCGATATCAAACGTCACGTTCAAGTTGTAGGAGCCATCGTTCGCACTCTTGGAAGACATGTAGATCATGTTTTCCACGCCGTTGACCGAGGTTTCTATCGGGTCGGCGATGGCCTGTTCAACGACTTCTGCACTCGCACCGGAATACACCGCGGTCACACTCACCGAAGGCGGGCTAATACGCGGATATTCCGCTACTGGCAGGTTAAGCAATGCGATGGCACCTGCGAGCGTCAGAATAATCGAAATGACCAGCGCAAACTTAGGGCGCTGGATAAAAAAGCGACTCAACATATTCGGTTATGCCCCTTGCCCTTCAAGGCGAACAGTCATGCCATTACGCACGCGTTGCAGACCTTTGGTCAGCACTTGCTCACCATTGCTCAGACCTTTGCGGATAATCACACCCTGTTCGGTTTGAGGGCCCAGCTCGACATTACGACGCTCAATGATGTTGCCCTCTTTCAGCACCATCACGAAATCGCCTTCAAGATCGGTTTGCACAGACAAACGAGGGATAACCAGTGTCGGCCTGGTGTTCTTGTCTTTCACAATCACTTCCACATACTGACCTGGTAGCAGACGATGCTCCGGGTTAGGGAACTTGGCACGAAGCGCAATAGTACCGGTTTGGGTATCGATACGGTTGCCCAAGTAGTCAAGATGGCCAGCGTGTTCATAGTCGAAGCCTTTACCGAGCTTCAGCCAGACTTCCACATCACCACTGCGTCCTTTGCCAAGACCTGACATACGGTCAGCGCCGGATTGCAGGCGGTCTTTTTCACTCATTGAGAATGAAGCCTGCATTGGGTCAAGGCTAACGATAGTGGTCAACACGCCGGTTGAAGGTGACACCAAATCACCAATACTTGCGCGGCTTTCACTGATGCGACCGGTAAATGGCGCGCGGATGGTGGTATGGGAAAGATCTGTTTCAGCGGCCTGCAGCTGTGCTTCGGCCGATTTTAGTGCGGCTTCTGCCTGCAATTTCACTGCGGTCAGACGATCAAATTCAGACTGGCTGATACCGCCACGAGGCAGCAAATCCTGTCCACGGTTGTGGTCGAGGTTAGCATTGGTTACACCTGCTTTTGCTTGTGCCACAGAGGCCTTTGCACTCGCCACTTTCGCTTCGTACAGTGACGGATCAATTTGGTAAAGAAGCTGACCAGTGTTCACCATCTCGCCCTCGTTAAAGTAGCGCGATTTCAGGTAGCCAGAAACCTGAGGAACGATACCGACGTCTTCCATCGCTTCGGTACGACCGACAAAGCTTTTTTGCGGTTGGTAATCAATAAACTCTGCTGGTTGAACAGCAACCAGTGGTGAAAATGTATTCTTCTGTTGTGCTTCCTGACCACAACCGGCCAGAAGTGTTGCGCCAATCAGCGCAGGAAGTAACAACTTCCGTTTAATCATTTTTTTCTCCTTCCCTCAACCAAAGGTCAACAGACCCTAAATAAGCCGAGCAAAAACAATGGGTATGATGCGATAGCACCGGGCAGGCATAGCTCGACGGAACTTGATTATTTTATGTGGAAAGGATTGGGTGTTATTTGTACAACTGCCCGTAAATTAGCCACTTTTTGCCGCTCAGCGGCCATGCCGCTTTGATTATGCCAGTGGTTTCTTACTGGAACCTGTACGAGCCCAATAAACATCGACTCAGAGCAAAGATTTAGGGGAGAGAATCAACAGATAGGAAACAAAAAAAGGCCAACAACACAACAATTGTTGACCTCTTGTTCAGGCAGAGGAAATTAGCGTAATGATGCCATTGCTTCTACTAATTTCGTATCGAGTGATTCATTCCTCAGCTTGCCCGCTTCTACATCGAAATTATCATAAAACGAAGGCACAGAAAGTGTCGCTTTGACATCACCATTGAAGTGAGGAATCGAGGTGGTTGCAGTGGCCAACACATGCTTCGCACCTCCTGGGCCCGGTGAGGTTGAAAGCAGCACCATTTTCTTACCTTGAAACACTTTTTGATTGATGCGCGACGTCCAATCAAAAAGGTTCTTGTATGCCGCTGAATAAGAACCATTGTGCTCAGCAAAGGACACAACGACCGCATCCGCTTCACCGATTTTTGCAAAGAGTTGTTGAGCTTTGTCTGGGCTTCCAACCTCTTGCTCAACATCCACGCTAAAAAGTGGCATTTCGTAATCGTTCAGATCCAACACTTCGGTTTCAGCGTCTGCCAGCAAGCTTACTGCATAGGTCACCAGTCGTTTGTTGATCGATGTTTTGCTGTTGGACGCTGCGAAAGCAAGCACTTTCATAACCTTCTCCTTGTAGAAACAAATCCTGACTAATTTAGCCATTTCTTATACTTCTACTCTCCAAGTCTCAGCAAACAAAGTCAATGGCAGAGTGTAAAGTTGCGATTAGGACTATTATCATTTAATTCAATAACTTGAATTAGAAATTGAGACACATTGAAACACCAGACTCTTAAATAAGACAAAACTTAACTACACTTCTGATTAGCAAATCAATTATTAAACGTAGGTCTTAAGCGGCCAAATTTGTTGTTAGTTAAACACCAAGGTAGTTGTGATGAAAGCAGTCAAAGCGTTTTTGAGAGGTATTTTAGTTCTCGCTCTTTTCGCCCCAAACGCTGGCTGGGCCAAGCCTGTAGCTGGCTCTCATCTCAAAGTCTTTATTCCCAGTCTTCCCTACATTTATATCTCCCACTCTATAAATGCCGCCTTGCTCAAGCCCGCAAATAACAAAAAAGGTTGGGAATATGATATGGCGGTAGCGCACCGGAAAATTGATGAAACAATTTATGAATTCGATCTTCGACAGGGCGTTAAGTTTCAGGACGGAAGCCCGTTTAATGCTGACGCCGTATTAATGAATATGGAGTATTTTAAGAAAGCACCTTTCCTTTTCACTAAAATAGATACGGTTTTCGACCGCGCAGAAAAAGTGGACGATTACACGGTACGTTTTCATTTAACTGAAAAGTATGGCCAATTCCTGAATGACGCCATTTGGATTCAGTTCTATACCCAACCTTATCTTGAAAAATATGGTTGGAATGGTAAACCAACCTGCCCCAACCTTGCTGAACCTGGCCCATATGGCTTGGGGCCTTATATTCTAAAGGAAGGCTACATTGAAGGGGATAGGCAAACACCCAAAGCCGTGCTGGTTGCCAACCCCAATTACTGGAACCCTGAGTATCCGAAAATTGAAACGGTGACGGTTTATACAGAACTTGACAGTAAAGTGGCTCTGGAAATGGCAGCCGACAAAGAAGGCCAACTGGACATTATGCCTATTCCAGTTTCGGAAAAAGACCTCATCAGCAACTCGCGCTACTCCAAACTTGTCACTGCACCTTCTACTGACAATATTGCGATTCACATGAACCTTCGAAACGGTAACGAGCGTCTTATGGATAAAGATGTTCGCATCGCATTGAACAAAGCTATCGACCAACGCAGATTGCTGAACAAATACTATCGGGGTGAAGGTCAAATCAAACCAACCCTCGCTGCCCCACTCTATCCTGGTGTCGATAAAGTCGCGAAAAACCTTAAAGCGTACTCCGAAGTGCAGGACCCAAAATCCATACGTGATGAGCTGAAAGCCAAACTCAAAGGCTTGGAGCTCAATGTCTACACCCAAGATCGCTTTATGTATATATGGAAAGGTATTGACCGCGACTTACGCAAAGTTGGCGTAAAGCTGAACTTCAACATCACCTCAAGTGAAAAGGATGTGTTCGGCCAACTGCTCGCCACCAATGCCAGAAAGAATACTAAAGAGTGGGATTTACTGGTGTGGGGTGATGACGATTGGTATTACAACCACCCTTGGTCTGCATTCCTTGTCTACCGCACTCACAACTACTGGAGCACCATCTTCCCCGACAGCAAACTGGACAGCTATATCGAGGAGATGTTTAGGGAGTCCGTAGGCACACCGGAGTTTGACAAGGTGACAGAGAAAATAATGCAACACGTTTATAACAGTGGGTACATGCTGTTTGTACCCACTCCCAACAAAGTGTTAGCGGTGAACAAGGAAGTGACATACACCCCTTACCGAATGGCCAACATGCCTCTTTGGGAAATTGAGGTTTCGCCATCTCACTGGTCGGTTCGCTAGTACGGAAACCCGTCAGTTGAATAATCGCAATAGTTGAGAAGCTTCTTCAAGGAAGCTTCCCGATCGACAATAAAAGGGTATCAGATGTTCGGAAAGCTAAAGATAAAACTCTTGCTCATATTCCTGTTTATTGGCGTTTTACCCATCCTCATTGTAGGTTATCTTGCGTTGGTAAAATCCAGCGATGCCCTTCATAAACAGGCGTTTGCCCAGCTAGTCAGTATGCGGGAAGTTAAGAAGACCCAAATTGAGTCTTACCTTGATCGGGCAATGAAAGATATCCGCATTCTTGCTGGCAGTGAAGACACCAAGCAAATTCAGAAGCAACTTTCCTTCTACGCCGCTGATGAAGAAATTCAGGCAGATGAAGAGTTCCTTACCGACACCTACGAATACCAAGAGATATGGCAAACTAGAGGCAAAACCCTCAATGATTTTGTGAAAGTCTACGGCTATTCTGATGTTTACATTATCCAGGCAGACACTGGCCATGTTATTTTCTCTGCCCGCAGAGATAAAGACCTCGGTACAAATCTTTCTTCTGGAGAGTACAAAAACAGCCCACTTGCCACACTTTACCGCCAAGTGGTTAGCACTAATGCCACTGCGATGCAGGACTATGAACGTTATGAAGTGAAAAGTAACCGACCTGCAGCTTTCATTGGTAGTCCGATTACTGATTTAAGTGGTCAAACGCTGGCCGTTGCGGTGCTTCAGCTTTCCATCGATGAAATCAACGAAATCATGCTACAACGCACTGGTATGGGCGAAACCGGTGAAACTTACCTTGTTGGACCTGATTTTCTGATGCGCTCTGACTCCTATCTGGCAGACCAAAGCCACTCTGTCATCGCCTCTTTTGCTGACCCGATAAAGGGCAGCATTGAAACAGAAGTGACAAGAAAAACCCTCGCAGGTGAAAGCAATTACGAAGTGGCAAAGGATTATAGAGGCATTCCGGTGCTAACAGCGTACACACCCATTAAGTTCGGGAGCACAACGTGGGCACTGTTGGCTGAAATTGATCGCGCTGAAGCATTCAGTGAAGTCGATGCTCTCAAGGGGCTCATTGGTCTCAGCTTATTGCTGGGCATTGCCATTCTCTCCACTATTGCTCTGTTGGTCACACGTTCATTGACAAATCCGATACTGGAAATGACCCAGAGTCTTGAGAATGTTGCGTTGACGGGCGACTTTTCTGCTCGGGTCAACGTCACCAGCCGCGACGAGATCGGCCAATCAGCTGTCGCTTTTAATACTTTGATGGACAGCACTCAAAATGCAATCGAAGACATCAAGAAAGTCATGGAGGGACTAGCTGAAGGTGATTTTAGTAACAGAATCCAATCAGACCTGAAAGGAGATCTTCTGGTGATTAAGCAAGCGACGAATACTTCGCTTGAAAACGTAGAAGAGTCCGAACGGGTAAAAGCAAAAATGGAATACGAAGCGAAGATGAAGGCAGAAGAAAATGCCCGCGTGAGGCAAGCGCTTGATACCGTTTCGACCAATACGATGATTGCTGACCGCAATTACGACATTATTTATATGAACCGGGCAGCAATCAAAATGCTGACCGATACGAAAGAAGATTTCAGTGCCGAAATTCCCCAGTTCAACCCCGATAGCGTTATGGGTCATAACATCGATCTCTTCCATAAAGATCCTTCCCACCAGCGCCGTCTTTTAGACCAATTGGAAGACCTCTATCGAACAGAGCTTATTGTGGGAAGTCGAAGCATGGCGATTTCCGCCACACCTATCATCGACGATAGTGGCGCTCGCATCGGTACCGTTATTGAATGGAAAGACAGAACCGCTGAAGTCGCTATCGAGCGGGAAATCGACGAAATGGTCGATGCGGCATCACGAGGCGATTTTTCTATTCAGTTATCGCTAGACGGGAAGCACGGTTTTCACCAAAATCTGGCGAAAGGCCTTAACGGTTTAACTACCAATATAGATACTGCTCTTGCAGACATGCAACGCATTCTTGGTGCCATGGCACGCGGGGATCTCACAAAACGTATCGACAAGGATTATCACGGTCGCTTTGCGCAACTCAAGATAGACGCGAATTCTACCATTGAGCGTTTAACCCAGGTCATAGGTAACATTCGACAAGCGTCCGTGACGATTTCAAATTCCTCCAATGAAATCGCTTCTGGCAACCGCGACTTGAGCCAGCGCACTGACGATCAAGCCACGTCCTTACAAGAAACCGCCGTTAGTATGGACAGCATGACCGACACGGTAAAACAAAGTGCTGAAAATGCGATTACCGCAAACAAATTGAGTGATGAAGCCGTTGATAGAGCGCGCCAAGGTGGTCATGTAGTGATGAAAACCATCACAGCCATGGATCAGATAAGCGGCGCCAGCAACAAGATTTCTGACATTATCGGCGTGATAGATGAAATCGCCTTCCAGACCAATCTTCTCGCATTGAATGCCGCGGTAGAAGCCGCTCGTGCCGGTGATCAAGGACGTGGCTTTGCGGTTGTGGCAGGAGAAGTCCGAAGTCTGGCGCAACGCTCTGCCGAAGCGGCGAAACAAATCAAAGACCTGATCCGTGACACCAATAAGAAAGTCGAAGACGGCGCAGTCTTGGTCAGTGAGTCTGGCAACACCCTGCAAGAAATTCTAAGCATGGTGGAAGAGGTAGGTAGCAAAATGTCGGAGATCAGTGAAGCTGCTCAGAATCAGAGTTCGGGAATCGAGCAGGTGAATGTTGCGATTTCCCGCATGGATACCATGACGCAACAAAACGCTGCGCTTGTTGAGCAAGCCACAACTGCTGGCGAAAGCATGCTTTCTCAGGCACAGGATATGAGCACCATGGTGGAATTCTTCACCATTGATGAAACCATCGAGCCCGTAAAAACGCCCAAGTTTAATAAGGTACGTAAGAAAGCCGTTGTGCCTAAAAAAAATAAAGAGAAGCCCAAGCCCATTGCGGACGACGAGATAGAGTGGGACGAATTCTAAAGAAGGAACGGGGGAGCGAATGCTCCCCTTCTTTTTGTTAGGCCATTGCAGGACGCAACTCTGGCTGTTTCTTTTGCTGCTTCAAAATGTCATGCCACATTACTGGAATTACCACCGATGCCAGCACCACATTCGAGATAGGCATTGCGAGCCAAACGCCTTCCACACCCCAAAACTTAGGCAAGGTATATAGGAACGGGAACTGCACCAGCATGTTAGCGACAGAAATACTCAATGACTTTCCGCCTTTGCCAACAGACAAGAAGTACATGGATGCCAGAATAATTAAGCCATCCAGATACATGGCCGACAAGTGCAGTCTTATCCCTAACGTCGCTTCCTGTAGCAAGGCAACATTGCCTGTATTGAACATACCAATGACGAAATTCGGAAAAAGGTTCAGCACTGCCAACCAGATAAAGCCCGCAGCAAGAGATACGATTGTGGCCAGTTTCGCGACCTTCGCAATCTTTGAGTAAGACTGTGCACCGTGATAGAAGCTGACTTGCGGCTGCATACCTTCCGCAATACCTTCAGCCACCACGTATTAAAGCGTCATCAGGTACCCCACAACAGCAAATGCAGCAACACTCACTGGCGTACCATATTCCGCAAACAGCCGATTATGGAAGCCTACCAGCACACCGTAATACATAAACATCACCAGCGATGAGCAGCCAAGTACCAAGCTTTGGCCCGCGTCAGACACACTGAGTTTTATCGGGTGACGGAAGATACCCAGAAAGGAACGGGATGAGCTGAGGTATGCGAGTCCCATTAACACACTGACCAATTGTGCCAACACGGTTGCGACTGCAGCGCCTTTAAGCCCCCACCCCAGTAAACCAATGAAAAGATAGTCCAATACGATATTGGTCAGTGCACCCGCTACCATCATAGAGGTTGCAACAAAGGGACTATCGTCATTTCGGATGAGAAATGGCAATGCGCCCGCTATCACGGTTGCCACCGAACCTAACTTAAAGACATCTAAATAGTCATTGGCATAGCCATAGGCTAGCCCTGACGCGCCCTGCAGTTTAACCAGTACATCGCCAAACAAAAGAAGATAAAGGGACGCTAATGCACCCAGCACTATCGTTAATACTAAACCTGTAGCCATGGCGCTTCTGGCTTTGCAAGGATTATCTTCACCCCGATAGATGGAAATAAGGCTACCAGCGCCCATACCTATCATCAGACCCAGACCACCAACAATAGCAATCACAGGCCAGGCGATGTTAATCGCTTCCAGTCCTTCTGCACCAATGTAATGGCCAACAAAAATACCATCTACAAGTTGGTATAGACCGTTAACGATCATTGCTGCAATGGCAGGAATCGTAAATCGCCAGAATGTTTTGGTGATGGAATCACCTTGTTTAACTTCAGTCACGTGCATAAAAGCGAATCTATAAAGTGATAAATCGACAAAGTGGATTTTCACGCTGTTTAGCTATAGATTAAAGTTAAAATCAATCACAAAAGCGGATAGGTCAAAGCGAGAATAACCTATGCAGTGGACATTGGAACAACTCAAGGCATTTGTAGAAGCTGCCGAAACAGGCTCATTTTCCGCCGCCGCGAGGAAACTTGGTAAGGCTCAATCGCGAATAAGTACCGCCATTGCGAACCTCGAAATTGATCTAGGATTTGAACTTTTTGATCGCAGCGCCAAACTGCCTGTACTAACAGAAGCAGGAAAAGAAATGCTGATCGATGCAAAGGCGATTTTGCAGCAATGTCAACGGATGAACTCCCGAGCTATGGCGGTGACTAGTGGAGAGCCTGTCGCATTCAATGTCGCCATGGATGAAGCGGTTCCCATTCAGACGTTTGAAATCCTTTTCGAACGGCTTGCTGATGCCTTTCCTGAGCTTAAACTCACTATTCTTAACGGCTCTCAAGAAGATATAGCTACCTGGGTTAACGAGGGTCGCGCTGACATCGGATTCATCTTCCGTGTTAAACCGCTTTCTGAGTCACTGGATTGGTATGATATCGAGACAGTGAAGCAATGCCTTATCACGGGTCATGATCACCCTCTTGCTAAGCTTGAACACCCTCACGAAGATGACTTGGTTAAATATCGCCAACTCGCCATTCGAGATCGACTCGGTTATTCCCAAGAGGAGCCGCTTTCCCCACGGTATTGGCACGTAGACAGTTACTACTACATTTCAAACCTGATCACGCGAAACCTTGGCTGGGCGTTTGTCCCTGAACACATTGTCTCTCACGAATGGATGGAAGGTTCGGTCAAAGAGCTTTCGACCGCAGAGCTTTCCAGCCCTCCTCTATTAACGCTGAGCGCAATTAAACGAAAAGCCAGAGGCTGGGATAAAGTCATGATATGGATTGATAGCACCCTGAATGATTTGTTCCAAAGTCACTAAACACAAAAAAGCCCGCATTTTTCGGGCTTTCTGTTTAACGTTTACTCGTTTGAGCTTATTCATCGTCGTAAGGTTCAATCGCTGAACCCTCGAGCAGATAACCCGCCTGCGCAATGTCATGGGAGATAGTCTGTGTTTTCAGTTGACCAACTACATACACCACATCCCAAAGCTCCTGTACAGGCGCACCTTCTTCAAACTTCACGTAGACAATTTGATTCGGTGGTGGAGGCGGCACGTGGATACAAGCCCCAAAGAAAGGAACTAACAGAAATTCGGTCACTATGTTGGCATCGCCTTCTAAAGGAATAACAAAGCCCGGAATTTTCACTTGGCTGTTGTTGAGTTCAGAACGCACTTTGCCGACCAAATTTTGTTGTGGCGCCTCGTTAGTGTGGTCAATCACAGGCATACCGCGATCATTGAACTGATTGCGTTCAGACTCAGGGATCAAATCTAACCAATCCAGTTTCAGCGCTTCATTAGCCTGCACAAACATTGGCAGACAGGCGGTTAAAACTAATAGCCATTTTTTCATTATCTATATCCGTATCGTCATGCCGTCTGACAAAGATTGGCGATACGCTCGAAGCGCTGGCAACACACCAACCAGAAAACCTGCTACCAGAACAATACCAAGCAGCATCCATTCATGTTGACTCAAAAATGCTGCGGAAAGTTGCAATCCATATTGGCTCAATACAAAAGGAGCAGCCAGATTAATCATAATTAGCAGCACTGTCACTCCAGCAATGATTCCCAACAGGGTTAAGAACAGGGCTTCGCTGATAAGCAGGAAGAAGATATGAGCAGGTCTTGCTCCCATTCCCCGCAATATTGCCATTTCACGCCGGCGTTCATTCAGGCTGGTCAGCAGACTTGAGAGCATACCCATCAAACCAGCAACTACCACAAAGCCGGAAACCACCAGCAAAGCCTGTTCAGCAACTGACATCATGCCCCAAAGTTCGTGTAACGCGATACCCGGCATAATGGCCGTTAGCGGCTCTTGTTTGTATTCGTTAATAGTTCGTTGCAAAGCAAACGTCTGAATACGGCTTTTTAGTCCAAGCAACACTGCGGTAATTTGCTCTGGCTGCAGCGAGTCAGGATCGATATCTTCCGGCTTTACCCCTGGCCCCATTCTGGCGCCGCTTTCCCAGCCGATATGAATCGCTTCAATGGCTGGCAAAGAAACATGCACGCTTCGATCCACCGGCGTACCCGTTGGCGAAAGGATACCGGTAACCTTAAACGGAAGATTATCGTGTCGGGCAAAGCTCTTATCTGCTAAACCGTGAGCAATAACGATCTCATCGCCCAGTTGATAATCCAGCTTCTTGGCCACTTCTGAACCAATGACCGTATCGAATAAACCATCAAACGACTTGCCTTCTTTGAAAGATAACGGCTGCTTTTGGCCGTAACGGTAGTATCTAAAATAGTCATCAGTTGTACCGACAACGCGGAATCCACGGTGAGAGTCGCCCAGCGAAATCGGGATAGTCCAAGCTACAGCAGGATGGTTTTTAACATCCTCAACACTTTTCCAATCGATGTTATTGGTGGCGTTGCCGATGCGGAACACAGAGTAAAGCAGCAGATTCACTTGCCCAGAGCGGGCACCGACAATGAGATCTGTACCTGAAATGGTGTTGGCAAAACTCTCTTTAGCTTGGGTTCTTACGCGCTCGACACCAATCAACAAAGCGACTGAAACAGCCACGGTGAAAATAGTCAGGATTGCCGTTGCTTTGCGGTTACGAAGGCTTTGTAGTGCCAATCGAAGGATAGCCATTTAGAGCACCTCCGTTGGTGTTGCCGCTCTGTTTAAATCTGGCAGGGAGATAGAACGATCAAAGTGTGATTCCAGTGAACCGTCGTGAGAAACAAACAAAAGGCTGGAGCCTGCGTTCTCACACTCATTCATCAAAAGCGAGATAAAGGCATTGCGTGTATCCGCATCCAGAGCGGACGTTGGCTCATCAGCCAAAAGCAACGCGGGCTTACCAATCAATGCCCGCGCCGCAGCCACACGTTGTTGTTGGCCAATACTGAGCTCGGTAACTGCTTTGTTAAGGCAATTTTCTGGCAATGCCAGTGCACGGAGTAATCGCTCCGCCTCTTGTTGTAAGTTATCCCCTGCCTTTTCTTTACGCGCTTTAGAAAAGCGACAAGGCAACGTCACGTTATCAATCACAGAGAGATAAGGCAGTAAATTAAACTGCTGGAAGATATAGCCAAGATGATCTGCACGAAAAGCATCCCGCTTCGCACCTTTCAGAGCGGTTAAATCCGTATTCTGAATGCGCAGCGAACCTTGGTCAGCAGAGTTAATACCCGCAATAAGTCCAAGTAAAGTGGACTTACCGCACCCACTGGCCCCTTTGAGAAAAACGCGCTCTTTGGCTTGAAGAAAAAAGTCCGGAATATCAATTTGCCATTGTTCTTGGCCTGGCCACCTGAAGCGGAGGTCTTTAATCAATAACATAGAATTACAACCAAAGGGCCCCCGAAGGGGCCTGAATATTTAGAAACGGAAAGTCGTGGACGATGGCAGCAGTTCTTGAGCCACTACACCTTTATCGGTCACTGCCTGAACACTGATTTTCTCAGTATTACCAAATGCCGTGAACCAATCCGTTGTAATAGATTGAATCTTGTCTGGCGCTTTACAGTGGAAGGTGTATTGCGCTGAGAACTCGCCATGTTGTGCTTTCTTATGATCATGTCCGTGGTCGTGCTCATCATGATCATGGCCTTTATGCTCGTCATGGTGATCATCGTGATGGTCATGGCCCTTATGATCATCATGATGGTCGTCATGCTTGTCATGGTCGTGACCCGTATGATCATCGTGTTCATCATGCTTATCGTGATTGTCATGTCCGTCGTGGTCATCTTCATCTAGCGTATGGGTAACCTGCTGGGCTTCCAGTTCACAGCCTGCCTCTGCATTGATTGCAAACAAAGCACCTGGTTTCGCCAGTGCAGCAACCGCTTTTTCAATCGCCGCTTTCTGCTCTGCATTTTCTGGTGCGTGCTCGAAACCTACTACATCACTACCTGGCGCAGTGATTTCTGCAAGAAGCTCGTCGCCATCTTGCGCAATATGCCACTCAACAACCCCGTGTTGGTGAGCGTCATGCTGACGGAATTCATGATTTTCTGCAGACGCTGCCGACGTCACACCCAAAGCAATCGCACTCAGTGCAAACAAATGTTTAGTACGCATAATTTCTCCAAAATTTAGTCTTTTAAATGTAGATGATTGAAAAGGTGAACTCTGGAGGGGAACGCGCATTTTGGGCGATATGTGCTGTCGGCAAAGACAAAAGCCAAAGGGTTGGCTCTGCAAAAGTCAGTATGTTGTTAAAGGGGGAGTCAACAACATCGACTTCAATGGCTGGCATACCGAGAACACAGAGCATGCACTCATGATCCACTTTGTGCTGGTGATGATGTTCGCCCTTATGATGCGCAACCGCAAAACCCTGCCAGCCGAGAAATACAGCTAACAGTAAAGGAAGCAATTTGCGGAAGGGTAACAACATGATCCATCAAGAGCCTTAAGCAATAATGTTATAATATAACATTACATTCTCAGCAATTTGAACGGATTTATTGGAATAATCTGCTGAAGTTTAGTGGAAGCTTGTTATGAGGGTGATTCAAAAAGATAGGAGAGCTAACCAAACACTAAAACGAAAAAAGCCCCGTCTTTCGACGACGCTCTAAATTTGGCTCCCCCTGCTGGACTTGTGACGGGGCCGCCTAGGTCAGCGACATATCGCGAAGCGACAGTCTCGATGGTTTCACTCATTCCTGAAGAGGTAAACGAAGAAAGCCCCGTCTTTCGACGAGGCTTTAAATTTGGCTCCCCCTGCTGGACTTGTGACGGGGCCGCCTAGGTCAGCGACATATCGCGAAGCGACAGTCTCGACGGTTTCATTCATTCCTGAAGAGGTAAACGAAGAAAGCCCCGTCTTTCGACGAGGCTTTAAATTTGGCTCCCCCTGCTGGACTTGAACCAGCGACATACGGATTAACAGTCCGCCGTTCTACCGACTGAACTAAGGGGGAATAGTCTGTGTTCCTGAGAACGAGATGAATATTAGGGAAAGCGCCTTAGCCTTGCAAGCACTAATTTGCGTTTCAAGACGAATTTGCTCTCAAGTGACTAAATCATGACCTATTCGCCTTTCAATTCAGCAAATTCTCAGACCAATTTACTCAGCCGTTAAGAATTTGCTCCATCGCCCAAGTGGTATTTCGACCTGCGATTCCAGTGCTTGAGTATTCTTGATGGCCATTCAAATGCGCAACCATGTTCTGGACATGAAAATACTGAACCGGATCAGGGAGAACTACATTTGCCCTTGCCTTTTCTTTTCCATCCAGCACAAAGTCATCCTCACCAAACACAGAGCAAATTATCCGTCCATCACTTCCAATAATCTCGACCCGATCTTCGCTATTTACCGCTCCAAAGTTCCAGTAACCTGAACCTATTACACCACTCTCAAATGCCAGGCTAGCCGCTACTGCATCCTCTGCTTCGTAATAACCCTGTTGATTGGTTTTGATGCCTTTGGCAGCAACAATGTCCCCAAACCACTGTTGGAACAAATTCAACCCGTGACTTGCCAGATCAACAAAGTAACCACCTCCAGCTTGCTTGGGGTCCACACGCCAGTTGTCTTTACCTGCAATATCATCAGGGCTAGGCGCACGGTGATAAGCCCAGTGGATATGTCTGACATCACCGACCATTCCCTGCTCTATCCATTCTCTCACCACGTCAAATCTCGGTAATGAGCGGCGGTAATAAGCCACAAAAATCGGCACCTGGGCTTTTTCGAACGCGGCCAACATTTGATCGCATTCTTCCGTCGTCAGTGCCATTGGCTTTTCAACAACGCATGGCTTGCCTGCATCGGCGGCCATTAATGCGTATTCGAGATGACTATCCGGTGGTGTAGCGACGTAAATCGCATCCACATTGGCGTCATTAATCAGCGCCGATGCATCGGTTGTGTAACGTATTATTCTGTGACGCTCGGAATAGTCCTTAGCTTGTTCCTTTCGCCTAGCCATCACCATTTCTAATGACGAGCTATCGACCTGCCAAAAAGCAGGACCACTTTTTCGCTCAGTCACGTTGCCACAGCCAATCATTCCCCAACGGATAGTTTTATTCCCCATGATCCTTCCTCGAAAATTCCCCCATTAAAGATACACGATTCAGTCAGTTACCCGAACCAGTAACATTGAGACAAAAAAGCGATAGATGAAACTTGGAACTTCAGGCAAGCAACTCGTTAAAGCAAGTATGACATTTGCATTTGAGGTCTCATAAATAAGACATCCTGTGAACAATTGATGACGTATTCTCGCCTAAAATGACTCACGTCACATAAAAATGAACTTTAAATAACAAACCTACAATTCATTGTGACAAAAATCACGGATAGGTGGTCATTCTGGAATGAGAAACGTATTCATGCAGTTTGAGAGGAAGCTGATGCCATATCGCAATAATAATACATTCGCCATCTTTAATGCCTTTGCACAGTTTTTATTTCTCGCTGTCTTGGTCTCTTTGCCGGTTCTAGTTATCCGGTTCGACATTGACACGCTGAAAACCGGTGCCTCGGAAGGTACTTTGGTCGAATACATGGAACAATTTCTGTTATCACTGACTGTCCTTTGTTACGCATACATAGCAAAGCACAATCCATCATTTAAACGTTTTGGCGCTTTGGTGATAGGTTTTTTTCTGTGCTTGCTGATCCGCGAACTAGACATGTTCTTTGATGAATTAGTTTTCCATGGTTTCTGGGTGTACCCCGCTGCTATCGTTGCAGCTAGTGCCGTTATTTATTCGCTGACAGATCGCGTTGAAACAGCTAACCAGTTTGCAGCCTTTGTCAATCACAGGAACTTTGGGCTTCTGTGTATGGGTCTAGCCATGCTGCTGGTCTTTTCAAGACTATTCGGCATGAGCTCGCTGTGGCGGGAACTGTTGGGTGACGGCTATGTCCGCGCAGCGAAAAATATCGCCGAAGAAGGCACCGAGTTGATGGCATATGTCACTATATTTTATGCCTCACTCAGATACGTGTTCGCTATGAAACCAGCGAAAGATAAGTCTACGCACAAATCAGATTCCAGTGTTTTGTGTAAACACTGAAGCCGAATTTCCACATCAATTGGCCGTACAGTGTGCGGTCAATTTCCTCTGTTGTTTCTCAATGATGGGAAAGCAACGTATATGCCACTCCTTTTACACTCAACCCAGTGCTGTAAAAGGAACGAAGTATGAAGTGGTTACTTCCCGTGCTGCTGGTCACCATCACAGCTTGCTCTGAAGAAACGGAATTTGCCAACGCGAGCTGCCCTACGCTGGCTAACTATTCTGATGCATTTTTAGAAAGTGACTTCTATCGTGGCTGGCAACATCTTCAGCGTGGTCAGTACCCCACCGAAAACTGTGCAGGTGCCTCTCCCTATTTTCTAAGAGGAGTGAATGACAGCGCCGTTTTTGAGCTTTCTACTCTTTACATCGATTTCTGCAGTGCCCCCCCTCAGAAAGACACGCTGATAAATAGCAGCATTTATCACAGCGAACAACTGTCGAATGGGGTCGATTACGACGAATTCAAATGGGTGCTTGATCTCGCGCTTTGCAATAGCCCTGTCGAGCAATACGCGCTAGGTCAAATGCTATTTAATGGCTTTATTACAGACAAAGACATAGATAAAGGCATCTACTTTTTAAGCCTTGCTGCCCGTCAGGATCATGTGCAGGCACAGGTTGCACTTTCCTCAGCGCTACGTGATATCGGTGAAAGTGAGGTTGCTGCTCAGTGGCTCGCTAAAGCACAGGGCAATGGTGCGAACATCCTATCTAATAGAGGTATACCGGATTGATGAACCGGTGGTCTACTTAACTTATTTGCAAGACTTTACATTTCCACTGCTACAAATCCTCTCATAGAGCGCGTAAAGTGAAGGTAATAAACAATAAAGTCGAGTGATCTTGTGGTGTTACCTGTTTTTCTAGCCGGACCTATATTGAGGCGGACAACCCAAGATGAGGTCTGTATTTGGGCAGTTACCTCTAAGCCTCTTACAGCAGATTTTACTTTGTACCAAGCTGAGCAGGACGACGCATTTTATGAGGCTAACTTTGCCGACCAAAAACAGATCCAACTTGGCGATCATTGCTATGTCGTGATGGCACAATTTAAAGGCGATGCTCCCTTCCTCGTCGACACGCCGCTTCAATACGACATCGTCCTCGACGGTCATTCAATGCTCTCATCACTGGAGGGGGTTCTTTATGGCGATGAATCCCGCCCAACGTTTGTCATTCCCTCAAGAGCAGAACACATCGCACACGGCTCCTGCCGCCATCCTCACCACCATTGTGAAGATGCCTTGGCTGCGCTCGATATAAGCCACGAACACACACCTATAGAAAAGCGGGCAAATTTGCTGATCATGACTGGCGATCAGATCTATGCCGACGACGTTTGCGGCCCTTTAATGTCTGCTATTCGACAGACTATCAGTCTACTGGGCATGAAGAATCAGGAGATGAAAGGGGATAATATTCGCTGGTGCAGTGAATTATCGCCAGACAAAACGCCTTATTACAGCCGCACCGAGATACTGCCATTCAGCGATATTAACCACGGGTTAATAAAGCGGCTTTTCAAAGCCAAACCTGAGCCGGTTTTCAGTTCCCGCACCACTGAAAATCATCTCATCAGCTTCAATGAGTTTATTGCAATGTACATGCTGGTGTGGTCACCGGAATTGTGGCAGCACATTGAAATTGAGAAAACAGTTCCCACCCTTTCCCAGGAGCTTCAGAAAAGGTGGGATATTGAGCTGGCAGAATTAGCACGCTTCCGCACTGGTTTGGTCCACCTGCGAAGACTGTTTGCTCATATTCCGACCTATATGATTTTCGACGACCATGACGTCACGGATGATTTTAACCTCACCGTTGGCTGGGAGCGCGCGGTCAACAACTCGGCGTTCGCCCAAGGCATTATCACCAACGCCATGATGGCCTACTTTTTCTGCCAGGGCTGGGGAAACCAGCCAAAAGCCTTTACCCAAGATTTCTGGACGCCTTTACAGACTTTTCTTGATTCACCGGATCCAGCCACTCTTTACGCTATGACTCAAGTGATGCACCATTTTGAGCAATGGCATTACACTATTCCCACCACGCCCAAAGTAGTGGTGGTCGATACCCGCACACGTCGTTGGCGCTCTGAGTCAAGCTATAACAAGCCATCAGGTCTAATGGACTGGGAATCTCTAATGGACTTCCAACAAGATGTTTTCAATAACGATGCAGTGGTGGTGGTCTCACCTGCCCCCATGTTTGGTGTAAAGTTCATTGAAACTATCCAGCGTATTGTGACCTTTCTGGGCCATCCACTCGCCACAGATTCGGAAAACTGGATGGCTCACCCTGGTTCAGCGAATGCTCTGCTAAACATCTTTAAACATCCCAAGACACCAAAGAACTTTGTGATCCTGTCTGGTGACGTGCATTACTCCTTTGCATATGACATTCGTATGCGTTTTCGGAAAAGCAGCCCTCGGATCTGGCAAATCACCTGTAGTGGTTTAAGGAATCAGTTCCCTGAACCGTTTCTGTCGATTTTTGAATGGCTGGACAGAAAGCTATTCTGGCCAGAATCCCCGCTCAACGTTTTTACCCGAAGAAAACGCATGCGCATCGAGCGCCGCAAGCCGGACAATGGCAGTCCCGGGCTCCTCGTCAACCAAAGTGCCGTGGGTGTTGTAAAGCTCGATCAGGACGGCGCACCTAAATACATTGGTCTTCTCACCGGCAAAGGAACACGTGTGGCCTTCCACCCTTGCGAGGACACAGATAAAGAGGAAGAGTTCCTCAGCGCCGACCTCTCGCGCTGACGATTTCCCCCATTGGGATTGACTTGGTGAGGCCAGTAAGAAATACTCCGCTCCCCATTTCCTTAGCAATGAGTGCTGATATGTCGCGCCAACTTCAATATGTCTATAAAGGCGAAACAAAAGTGATTACCTTCTCTTACCAGAAGCATCGCTCGCCGCATGAAGCCGCCGCGGAAGCAGAGGGTATCGATTTAACTGCATTCCTGAAAATGGAGCTTCAGTTGGAAATGGTGGCTGATGGTAAAGCAGTGAAAAATCACAGAGACAGCTACTTCAGTAAATTGGGTTTTGGCAAAATCACTTTGCTGAAAAAAGAAGCGGAGTCCATCAAGGACAAACGCTGATATCTATAGGAATATCCAGCAAAAAGGTGCTTTCAGCGCCTTTTTAGTTTCTGTGAAGTAACCTTTACCCTTTCTGTTAAGACCTTAGTACCTGTCTGCCAGCTCATGTTCAAACGTTACTTTGGTGATGATTTTCACAGCGGTTTGTATAACTACTGCTGCACTATGTAACAGTACTCTCCTCGATAAGAATCTATTTCCTCTCAGGCAAAACCAGCTATGACTGCCTACGCTTATCTAACGACCGATAGGAAGTTCATACATTCGGCTCAAAATTAATACAAAGTCCTTATTATGCGTTGGGTATTCTAAGTGCGAAAACTGGCTCAATATATTGTTTTCCCTTCATTGAGATCAACTTGGGCTAGAACAAAAAAAAACGACAAGTTGACGCTTAGCTAAGTCGAACATGGAAGCTTCACCAATGCAAAAAATACTAAAAAACCTCTTTTTATTCTTCGCTATTTTTTCCGGGATAACACATGCTTCTGTGGAGAAAACACAGTCTTTTGAGAAGACGCTTAGCGGCGTTCAGTCCATCCTTTATTCTGTTCCAATAAAAGCTCGGGCCCTACTCAGTGAGTTAGAAAAAGTCGAGCTGAAACAAAACCAACCGCTGCCTCTTCTGGTTCGGTATTACCTGCAAAAGGCCACGGTTGATCTTTTACTGAACGACCCAGAAAGCGCTATCACAGCAGCAAACAGTGGTATCGAATTGGCGAAAAACGACCCGCTTTTAAAGGCGGATCTCTATCTGATGCAGCTTCGACTTGGACAAGCGCGAATTCTTCAAGGCGAAGAAGCCTTGGTGCTCGACCAATTAGATAATTTACTCTCAGAGTCTAAGAAGCTGAATAACCCATCAGTGACTGCAGAGATCCTTTTGGTTAAAGGTGAAGCCTACAAAGCACAGAACGATTACGACGTTTCCATGGCGGCGTTTATGAGCTCGTTGGAAGCGGCTAAAGCCACGCAAGATGCCCTATTGGTTGAACGCATTGCGTCAAGTCTGGGTGGCACACTGGTTAAGCTGAATGGATTCGATAAAGCTTCCCTCCTACTCGACAAGTCTTATCAGTTCTTCCGTGAGCGAAAGATGTCGTTCAATCAACTCCTGGTTAAGCTCGATATGGCGGAGTTGGCTAAAAAGCAAGGCGACAAAAAGCAGGCTTTACTTGAATATAAGCAGGCACTGCAGATTGCTCAGATATTAGGTGATGGTTCCCACCGTTTCCGCATCAACCTCCAAATCGCCGATCTCTTGCTGCAATCCGGTGACACTAAAAGCATGGCCCGCTACCTCAAGCAAACTGATGCTTTACGTCAGCGCGAAACCATTCGCTACTACATCAGCAAATACAACTACCTGAAAGCTAATCAAAGCCTCTTAAGCGGAAACTTTCAGGGAGCCATTGACCTGGTGACTCCCCTTATTACGGGACAGACAGAACTCGCGCGTCTTTATCGCACCGAGATTGACTTGTACTTGGTAGCATCAAAAGCGCACTTTGGTCTTGGAGACTACAAAAATGCCTACCTGACCCTATTGGATTACCAGAACCGCTTTAATAACTTCAGCGCAGATGAGCAGATAGATAATCTCGAACGCCAACAAATGCTCTTCAATCTGGAAAAACTCAAGGCAGAGAACCAACACTTGAGTTGGAATAACGTGCTGCAGACACTTGAGCTAAAAACCAATGAAGACAAAGTAGAATACCTAAATGTACTGGTTGTAGCAGGTGTCCTAGCCACTGTGGTCGCTACATTGGCAGCACTATGGATTAACCGCCGACGTGCGCGCTGGGGAAAAATCGCCAACACAGACAGTCTGACAGGCCTGTACAACCGACGTTATCTAAGCTCCCAACTCGATATCTTGAAGTCAGGGATGGCAAACGATGGTGATCCTGTTTGCTGTTTGCTGCTTGATGTCGACCACTTCAAGAAAGTGAATGACACTCATGGTCATCCCGTTGGCGATAAAGTGCTTACCGGTATTGCAGAACTGTTTAAAAACAACCTACGCCGGAACGATATCTGCTCCCGCGTCGGTGGTGAAGAATTTATGCTTCTACTCCCAAGCAGCCACCTAGAGCAAGCTCAGTTGATTGCGGAGGATTTGCGTACGCGTATTAGTGAACTTTCGTTCATGACAGAGCAGGGTGATGAGTTCAGTGTCACTGCCAGTTTCGGTGTATCAGCGGTGGATTCCAATCAGTCACTATCCGACATTTACAGTGAGGTTGATAAGCTGCTTTACCGAGCAAAGCAAAATGGACGAAACCGTGTAGAAAGTAGCGGCCAAAACAGTTCAGACAACAGTACGGAGCAGGCAGCAGAAGACGCCTCTTCAATGTCGGATAAGTTTTCACAACTTAGCCGGGGTATACGCCGACTGAAATTCCGTTTTGCACAGCATTTCTCGTGAAGCTACCAACATGAGGTAAGATTGAGGGGTGACGGATAAATCGGACAACAATGGAAGGGACCCCCTAATGAAAATAGCAATCTTCATTGCAGGAGCCATACTCTCAACCTTTGCTCCCTTGGCAGCGAACGCAGACACCATTACTTCTGAAAAACACACCTTCATCATAGACAGCGTCGCACAGGGCCTCAACCACCCCTGGTCGCTCGTCTTCCTTCCAGACGGTGACATGCTAGTTTCCGAACGAAATGGCGCTCTAAAGCGCGTTAGTTCTGAAGGCGTTATGACGAGCATTGAAGGCTTGCCTGAGAACCTGGTTTATCGTGGGCAAGGCGGCTTATTGGGGCTTGCTCTTGCTCCCGATTTTGAGCTCTCAAAACGTCTGTACATAGCCTATGCCGAAGACGGTGACTTTCGGAAATCCGGCACTGCAGTGTCTTCCGCCATCCTCAATGACAATACGCTCTCCCACGTTACGCTCCTGTTTTCCCAAAAGCCTAAACTGGCTGGCGGCCGTCACTATGGCGGAAGATTGCTAGTAACAGACGAACATCTTTTTATCGCACTGGGTGACCGCGGTAACCGAGACAAAGCCCAACAGAATGATTCACACATTGGCACTCTTATCCGGTTGAACCTTGATGGATCAGTCCCTTCTGACAACCCATTTGTTAGCGATAGTAGCAGCTTCCCGGAGATCTATTCCTATGGTCACCGTAATATTCAGGGTATGACGCTGGACAATGACGGTAAAACCCTCTGGACACACGAACACGGTCCGCAAGGAGGTGATGAACTGAACCCAATAACAAAAGGTAGTAACTATGGTTGGCCCACTATTACCTATGGTGTGAATTACGGTACGGGTAGCAAGATTGGTTCAGGCACTGAGCAGGCAGGCATGGAGCAACCTGTTCATTACTGGGTTCCTTCAATTGCCCCCTCCGGGATGGACATGCTTTCTGGTGCTAAATTCGACCAATGGAAAGGCGATATTCTGCTTGGTTCCCTAAAGTTCGGGCTTTTGGTTCGGCTGGATATAGAAAATAGCAGGGTAATGGGTGAAGAAAGGCTACTGGATGGCAATTATGGGCGCATCAGAGATGTGGTCGAATCCCCTGACGGTGATATCTATCTCTTAACAGATTCCTCAAATGGCGAAATTTTAAGGTTATCGCCAAAACACTGACTAACTTGCTTTTATTTCAGTCACTTGAAAACAAAAGTGTAAAGAAAAAATTACAAGCATAGATTTCAGTTCCTGCTGAGAAATCAGCTTGGTTTTGGAAAAGAGTCTCCAACAAATTTGTGAAACTTATTTCATTACATAACTAAAGTGATACACCGCCCAGCATTTAATAAACCTTACAGAAGCGTTGGACATCCAGTGATCGTGCAGACTATAGTCAGCGCATACAAACAAAAACAAAGATATCTTTGCTTGCTGAAAAAGACAAAACCCCGCAGTGCGGGGTTTTGTCTTTTTGACGGACACGCAGCCAGAATTCACTCTATCTTTCTGATTTAAATACTTGTATAGCAACGCACATACTTATTCTATCAAAGAGGTACACGACATCCTCTTTAGCAATTCGATGGTGTTGCTTACAGATGGCTTGGTGCCTCTAGACGAATCACTAATCTGAAAACGCAATATGGAATACAGGAAGTAAAAGAAACCCTTGGTAACCCCCAAATAAAAAACCCGACAGATCGCCGGATTATACAAACAAGAATGTATACCCAAACAACCTAAAGATACAGGATTCACCGAGATTGACTGGCGTTGTGATCGCGACGTTCCTTTGTAGGTGCAGTCATCTCCATCAAAAAAGAACAACAAAGAGCACGGCGTCAGTCAATCTCGTCCGAAGGGAGGCCTTCAATGCGCCCACTTCTTCGTTAAATCCCACGGAAATAGAACCACTATTCCTCGTGAAGTTTGCCTCGAATTGAACGCATTGATGACCTCTGACTGCGAGCATCTTCAGGTCGTGGGTATACTTGTTTATTTCTTCGCGGTTTTGCTCTGCAGCACCTGATGCATAACTGAAGTCAGCTCGTTGTCAGGGTCACCAGAGAGCTCCCAAGTGAATACACCTGCCAGTCCCTTCTGCTTTGCCCATTCCGCTTTCGCTTTCACTGAACGCGCATCTTCGAAAGAGATAAAGACTTTCTTCTCCGGGTTCCAAAGATATGGCGCATGAGAAGCTTCATCATAGCCGTATTGGTAACCTTCAGATGGGGTATAGTTTTGCTTCAAATCCCAGTACATGAAGTACCCTGGCTCACCGGTACCAAAGCTTGCGCCTTTTTCGGAAGCCAAGTCAGATGTTGGTAAGCTGCCATCAAATTGAGATCCTTCCCAACCGCGGCCATAGAATGCCGCTCCAAGCACCAGTTTTTCTTTCGGAATGCCCAGCTCAATCATCTGATTAACAAACGCATCGGCCCCCATGCCCCACCAACTGCGGTCAGTCGCATGCAAATTCGCCAGATGACCAGTTTGCGTACCCCATCCACCAAGGAAGTCATACGTCATCGCGAACATATTTGTCAGCTTTGGCGCAGCAGCTTCCCAATCGATTTGTGCTGCTTTCGGGCCTACGCCCACTGCTGTAGAAAGCTCATATTCACGGCCGGTTTCTGCAGACAGTGTATCAAGTTCGTCACGAAGCAAGGTGACCAATATTGTAAAGGCCTCGCGCTCCTGCGTTTTCACCTCGTCTGACAGCTTAGTTTCCGGGTTCCAAGGAGATGTTGTTAAGCCGCCACCGCCAGGGTATTCCCAGTCCAGATCGATACCATCAAAAAAGTCATATTCAGCGATTAAAGCAACAGCAGATTTCGCGAACTGCTTAATACTGGCATCGTCTTTTGCCATCGCATGGAAAGGCTCTGACATAGTCCAACCGCCGAATGAGGGCAGGATCTTCAAATCAGGGTATGCTTTCTTAAGCTCGGCTAACTGAGCAAAGTGCCCTTTATAAGGGACATCGACAGAAACATCGCCGAAATCTATTTCCATGGCTGCTTCTTTATCAACGACGATGGCAGAGTATGGAGCCTGCCCTTCACAGGCTTTAGCAACCTGTTGTTGAACGAGCTCAGATGCACCAGTATGAGGGCCACACATGCTGAGGAACGCATATATAATATGGGTCAACCGGTCTGCTGGAATATCTTTCACAGTGTAGGGATTATCAGCATTGGCATATTGCCAGTCTGCAAAATAGCCACCCACAACGTTATTTTCCGCAAACGCTGGGGCCGCTAAACAGGCACTCAGCGCTGCACCTGCTAGAATTTTGTTCATACTATCTCCTTGTAAGCCACGTTCTTACAACCAATCAACCTGAAGATGCAGGATTCAACTTGCCCGAGGGGAGGCCTTCAATGCTGCGCCCACTTCTTCGTCAAATCTCACGGAAATAGAATGACTATTCCTAAAGAAATTCGCCTAAAATTGAACACATTGTTGGCCTCTGAATAACGAGCAATGTCAGGTTGTATGGATATATTGCCGAAGCCACTCAATTCATTGATGACTAAGACATAAGTGGATAATTATTAGTCGAAGTGGTTTTTTGAAACTGATGTATTCGTTCCGAACAGGACCTTCATAACAGTTAGGTTACAAAGTTTGCGAGTATCTTGTTTTTTGACGATAAAACTGGACCTTGGGTCTACATAAACTTGTACTACAGCGCACAGTTTTTCGACAACGAAAATCAAAGTATGGAGCGAATTCAGCGTAAAGGAATTCCGTTTTACACATTGAGGGGTTATGCTGCGGCTAGTTTGTTGAAAATCAGCTTATTGTTACCAAGCACATCATTTCAACCCGCCAACAAGCTGGCTGCGAATTGAAGCTTGGATAGTTACAAGGAAATCACTTTGAGCAATAAACTCATCAGTATCGATTTGTTTTTTGTTATCGAAAAACTCTTGCCGGGCAAGCGCTCTGTTGAACTCTTCAGAAACAATAAAAAGCACCTACCCGTCACCACACTGCCTCTTGAACACTGTGACTCCGGGTCTGCACTGCAACTGGCGCTTTTTAAATACTGTAGAAATTACGCTGCCTTTTCACAGGGTCAACCCTTGGCAGATGAGTACGCCATCGACGGTAAAGATGAACAAATCGAACCCGCGACCAGCATAATTGCTGCCTTTATCCGTGGCGGCTACTGGTGGGTGGAACATTATCATGAGATTTATCGCAACGATTGGAGCGAAGATCAGAAAGCGCGTTGGCTTCGGGATTTTAAACTGTTGGTTCAAGCCATCATCGGAATAGGAAATATCAGCAAGGCTGAGTGGTTAATAAGCAATCACAGTGCCGTTAAGGCGCTAACCTACAACACACATATCTCCCCGTTCCTACAGCACTATGATTGACCTAAAAAGCTGCCTAGTGCAGCTTTTTTTGGTCACTCGCACAAAAAACCTCTACCCCTCTTCTTCCTGTCGCTGATTCGTCATTTTTTATGACTACACTGATCTGTTTTACGGTTCATACTGATTTAACGGGTGAAAAGACTTAATCGCTATCAATACGAGCGCTACGCGATCCTCTGTCGGGACGCTTATCCCAAACACTTTGACCACGTCCAGTATGGCTTTTCAGAAAATGGACGTAGGGATATTCACAACCGATGGGGGAAAACCATCATTCGCGTTTTATGGCGCGAAGACGGCGATGCCGTTATCGTGTTCAAAGGCTCACAAAGCGTTTGGGATTGGCTGTTAAACCTAATTGTGTTGCCAAGTAAAGTCGATGCCCCGAAAAACGCAGGACACGTTCATTGGGGTTTCCAGTTTCTGTTGCGCCAACCCAGCACCTCCAGACGTTTCGTCATCGACAAAGACTACTCTCGACTTTCCCCAGGCCAACAAGCCGAATTTCAGCACTCTGAAGAAATTAATCGAATTGAAGGCATCAGCGTGATGGAAAAGCTGGAATCGTGTGCTGCAAGATTAGTTTCGCAAGGTAAGCGCTTGACGCTCACTGGTCATTCCTCGGGTGGCAGCATGGCCATTATTGCCGGTGAGATACTGGAGCAGAAATATCCTGGGTCGATTAAACGTATTGTTACCTTCGGGCAGCCAGCCACAGGGTTCTGGAGTTTCAAAAAACGCTATCGCTTGAAAAACCGTACTTACCGGATTTGCTGTGATGTCGACATAGTCACTTTCTTGCCAGGTATTCCTTTAATGTTCTGGCATGTTGGCGAGCTCTTGTGGCTTCATAACGACAAGATTTACCACAATATGCCTTCCCTTATCCGCATCATCAGGGTATTAACCAGTTGGCTTCTGCGCCCTATCGCCTATCACTTCATGGATAAATACATCCGGCGCAAAGACTATTTTGATAAGCATTAGAGATTTCTTAATTAGAAAAAAGAAAGAGATTCTCACTCTCGTCGTGAGTTTTTTAGTTGAGAAACTGGATAATATTTAGCTTATCAAATAGCAAGAAGACAAAGAAAAGTGGTGTCAACCTGTTAAACACATCAGACTTTAATTAGTCTTTGTCTTTCTATTCCTACAACGTTCCCTCATCAAGTCACCATACATTTCCACCACTTAAAAGCCATGCGACTTATAAGTTTCTCCCTAAAAAACATCAAAATAAATTTCGTTTAAAAAATGAGAAGTAAATGAGCCATTTAAACATTTAGGCTCTGCTCACGGTTGAGCAACATGTGCCTGTTTGACCATCTATACAATCCAAACGACTAAGTATGCCCAGCTGAAGCGACCAAAAAGAATCGCGACAGATGCGTTTTAAGTAGTTTGGCCACACTAACGAAAAAGAAATGGATATAGGTATCTTTCACCGTGAAAAAAACTCTGATTTCAATGGCCGTATTGGCCGGCGTTTTAACATCAGCACAAGCGGCAGCAAATTGTGTAGGTAACGTATATTCAATGAATGCCGGGCGTAACCATGTTGGCGTTCTTTTGGATGTTCAGGAGTTGGACAAAATGACTGGTGTTTACGCCCAGGACGCAGTTAACCGCACGACCTACCATTCTCGTGCACTATTTAGCGGCCCTGCAATGTCCTACGACCGTCAGACTGAGCGCCTTTATTATGCGAACGCTCCACAGCCAGCCAAATTTTATGTCGACATCCCAACAGGCGACTTCACCGCTGAAGAATATGCAGCGCTGGATATCCATGCCAAGAAGATCAAACCTTATCAGTTGGCTTACATGGATCCTGCCAGTGGTAATCATGTTGCTGGTCCAACCGTAGACCGTCAGATCATGCGTATGGCGTTCCACCCAGATACCGGTGTACTTTACGCATCTGACACGACTAAGATTTTCAAAATAAACCCAACCACCGGTGAAACGACTGATATCGGTACTTTTGACAGCAACCTGCGATCCGGCGGCTACTCTAGCTGGGGGTCTTTTGTATTCTACGAAGGTGAGCTACTGTTTGTGACCAATGGCCGCACCTTCGTGATCGATACCACCACAGGTGCACAAACGCTGAAAGCGTTCCACTTTATCGACTTTATCGCATCAGCGACGCTCGACCAAAACGGTCAAATGCTGGTTGCGGCGAAAAACCAGAACGTTTCAGGCAATGTGAACAGTAATATCCTTTACCGCATCAAGCCTTCTACGGGTGAGAAAATCAAAGTTGGTTTATTCCCTAGCCGCATCAGTGCAATGGGTACTGTGACATCTGAAGACCATACCTGTTATCCAAAGACGATTTTCCCATCTGATCTCAAGCCAGAAGTACAAGGCATCACACTTGCTTCATCTTCAGTCAGCGAAGGTTCTACGGCTTACTTTACCGTCAACTTTGATAAAGCTACCGGAGAAGCAAATACTAAACTCCGCGTAGCACTGAAGAATGGCTCTGCGGTGTTGAACAGTGACTATCGCAACACAGTGACTTTGCTGTTCTCTGACGGCTCAACAGGTTCAGCAACCATCTCTTCGACACTGACTGAAATTGCCCTGCCACAAAGTGTAGATTCGGTTCGTATTGGCGTATCGACGATCAATGACTCTACTCATGAAAACAATGAGTATTTCACGCTGCAAGCTTGGGTGAAAGACGATAAGAGCGACGTAGATTCTGCGAGCGTTACCATTGTCGACAACGACCCAGATGTGGATACTCTGCTGACAAACGCAGCAAATAATAGTGGTGTAGCATGGCACGGTAGCCGAGGTGGTAACTGGGGTACTAAAGACCAGTGGATTCGAGGTGTACACGCTAATATCAACGGTACTATCCCAGCAGGTACAACGCTTGAGTTCTTCCAAACTGGCTCGCACCTGAGAAGCATCACTATCAATGGTGGCGGTAAGTACTATGAACAACATTCAAACCACGAGCGTTACTACCATCATGGTGATATCGCCTGGGCACGCCTGAAAGGGTCAAACGGCCGCTACTACAACATCCGCACTGGTCACCGTGCACAACTGCACGCGAACAAAAACGTAGATTGTTCGAATGGTTGTTGGTCACGCATCTACAACTAATCAAAACGTAAAAAGAAAAAGGAGCGATTTATCGCTCCTTTTTTGTATTTAATCACCGCTTAGCGCGCTGCAAAAACTTATCCAACTCATTGGCAAATTTCTGTCTTTCCTGCTGACTCATGGTTGCGGGACCTCCGGTTTGAATACCGCTTGAGCGCAGCGTATCCATAAAGTCGCGCATATTCAGTCGTTGGCGGATATTTTCCGGCGTATACAGCTCTCCTCGCGGGTTTAACGCTACCGCCGACTTCTCTATCACTTCTGATGCCAAAGGGATATCTGCGGTGATGACCAAATCACCTTTTTCGACACGTTTGACGATCTCGTTGTCTGCGACATCAAACCCTTTTTCAACCTGAAGGCTTCGGATAAAACGGGATGGTGGTGTTCTCAAAGGTTGGTTAGCCACCAACACACATTCGGTTTGGGTACGGTCTGCAGCGCGAAACAGCACTTCCTTGATCACGGCCGGGCAAGCGTCGGCATCAACCCAGATTCTTGGCATGTCTTTTTCCTGTCTTCAATGTTGCCTGAACATTAGCAGCGAGCCTGCCCTCTAGCAATGCTTTACTCATGCTTTCCACGTTCTTGGCTGGCGTAGAAAGCAGCGATGCCTTTCATGTCCTGATCACTCAACACTGACATCTGCTGGCACATTATTTTACCCATTGCACCAGTGCGCTCTCCCGCTTATAAGTACTGGGTATTCTGACCATTAATGCGAGGGTAATCCTTCTTTGGTGTGTGGCCAGTTTCTCCGTGGCAAAATTGACAGGTGTAAGCCTTTTGCTTTCCTATAACAGGATCACCCTCTCCTTCTATTGCCCTCAAATGGGTTGATAACAGCACTGCACAAAGCGTTCCCAAAAATCTCAGCATCGTTTATTCCTCATCTTGATTCATGCTAAAGATGCCGAACTTCTAGTAAAGGGACTTTGTGTCCGATCAATTCTGCTGTCTCGTCGACTTTGATTTGCGCAAAAACTCATACTAACACTAAAAAGTGAAATCAGACGCATATGGATATGCCCAATACTTATTTATCAGTGCATAGTTCTCGATACTGACATTTACATTTCATTGAGAGTTCACGAACTTTTAACAATCGAATCTCAGAATTCGGTTCCGGTAGATACCCAAACGCAAGGAGAACCTGCGTTTGGGTAAATCACACGATTAATTAATAAAATCATCTGGAAAGGAAGTCATCGTGAGCAAACATATTGACCAACGTCAACTGGACAGCGAGCCAGAGTTTAACCGTTTTATTGACGCGGCGATGAATCGTCGTAATTTCCTACGTGCTGCCGGTGCAGCGGGCTCTGTAGCTTTCTTCGCAGCAAGTCCAGTAGCACAAGCGGTTGCTGGTTCAATGGACAAGAGCAAGCTGATGGGCTTTAAGGCCATTCCTGCTTCTACTGCTGATACGGTTGTTGTTCCAGAAGGCTATGTTGCTGAAACAATGATCTCATGGGGTGACGCACTGTTCCCCAACTCACCAGAGTTCAGTCAGTCTAACGATTCAAAAGCACAGGAAATGCAGTATGGTGATAACACTGACGGCATGACCTTCTTCCCGCTGTCTGATGACCGCGCGGTACTGGTCGCAAACAACGAATACACCAACAACGAATACCTCTATACCCATCAGGGTAAAAACATCTCTGCCGATGATGTACGTAAATCTCAGGCTGCACATGGTGTTTCTATCATCGAACTGGTAAAGAAAGATGGTAAGTGGATGCCAAATGTTGAAGGTCGACTGAACCGTAAGGTAACCGCATACACCCCAATGGAAATGACAGGCCCCGCACGCGGTAACGACTTACTAAAAACGGCTGCAGACCCAGAAGGTGGTGAAACCATTCTAGGTACCTACAACAACTGCGCAAACGGTCAAACGCCATGGGGTACTTACCTTGCATGTGAAGAGAACTTCAACGGCTACTTTGCGGCTTCTGAAGAAGTGGATCTGGGGCCGACCTATAAGCGCTATGGTGTGAAAGATAAAGATTGGGGCTACGACTGGTGGAAACACGACGAGCGTTTTGACGTTGCCAAAACACCTAATGAACCGCACCGTTTTGGCTGGGTTGTCGAAATCGACCCCATGGATCCCAACTCCAAGCCGAAGAAACGCTCAGCACTGGGTCGTTTCAAACACGAAAACGCAGCGCTAACTATCAATAAAGACGGTCACGTTGTGGTTTACCTCGGCGATGACGAGCGTGGTGAACACCTCTACAAGTTCGTTTCGAAGAACAAATACAAACCAGGCACTCACGCTTCAAACCGTGATCTGCTGGAAGAAGGCACGCTCTATGTGGCGAAACTCGACGGCAAAGAAGGCGAACTGAAAGGCAAAGGTGAGTGGGTTGAGCTGACTTTCGGCAAAAATGGCCTGACACCAGAGAATGGCTTCAAAAGCCAAGCAGAAGTATTGATCTTTGCCCGTGAAGCAGCGACACAAGTTGGCGCGACCACCATGGACCGTCCTGAGTGGGTTGCTGTTCATCCAGACAACAAGCACGTGTTCTGTACTCTCACAAACAATAAGTACCGCGGTGTCCGAGAGAATCAGCCTGTAAACGTGGCAAATCCTCGTGAGAAAAACCCGTATGGCCACATTATTCGCTGGCAACCGCAAGGCGGCGACCACACTGCATCTGATTTCAAATGGGACATCTTTGTGATGGCAGGTAACCCAGAGAATCAGGAAGGCCTGATGGCAGGCTCAGCAAACGTGAACAAAGACAACATGTTCAACAGCCCAGACGGTATTGGTTTCGATGGCGCTGGTCGTCTCTGGATCCAGACAGACGGTAAGTACTCCAACGAGGGTAAATTTGCGGGTATGGGGAACAACCAAATGCTCTGTGCAGACACGAAGACCGGTGAAATACGTCGATTCCTGACAGGCCCAATCGCATGTGAAATCACAGGCTTAGCATTCTCTCCTGACTATAAAACCATGTTTGTAGGTATTCAGCACCCAGGTGAAGACTTGGCACCATCCCACTTCCCTGATGGTGGTGATTCTGTACCACGTTCAACCGTGATGCGTATTACCCGCAAAGATGGTGGCGTAATAGGCGCATAATCGTTCACTAAGTTGAATCACTGAATACGGCTCCTTTTCGGAGCCGTTTTTCTATTCATGGCATTTCAAAAAATCCTTCGGCGCCCTCCCTCTTTTAGGAGAAAGATGTATCGTGAACAAACATTAGCTGCAAACAAATTAGTTGTTAATTTCACAACATTAAGTCCTCTAAATAAGATTCACGTTTCAGTGCAGAGAAGTTGAAATCTATTCCTTTATTTATCAAAGAAAATAATATTCGTCGGTGTTAGGATGCTTTATTAGACATTCTTACAACTTGATGTACAGAATATTTTACTTCAGTCGTCACTTGTCAGCCTGTCCCAGAATTCAAAAACTAGGTGTAAAAAATTTTTAAGGACATAGGAGCCAGGAAATGAAAAAGACACTGCTATCATCACTCGTATTAGCAGGCACTTTTAGCATGTCAGCTGCCTCAGCAGAGTGTGATGGTAACCTCTACACCATGAACGCAGGCCGAGGCGATGTAGGTGTGCTTGTGAACGTTCACGAAGGCCTTGCCCGGAGCATCACTCGCCAAGAGTTCCACACAGAAGCAGCTAACCTCGTAGAGATAAACTCTCGCGCGCTATTCAGTGCTTCTGCGATGGCTTACGATGCAACCAATAACCGCATTTATTACACCAGTACGCCAACACCGGATGAGTATTATATTGATGGTGTTGAAGACGGTGAATTTACAGAACAGGAGATTTCTAATCTCCCATTCCTGCACAAAACGCATAAACCCTATGAGTTGGCGTATTTTGATGTAGCATCGCAAACTCACCACGTAGTTGGTTCAACCAAGTATCAAGTTTGGCGAATGACCTTCGACCCAGAGACTGGAACGCTTTACGGTTCCGATATCCGTCGACTGTTCACCATCGATCCTTCGACTGGCGTGCAAACTTTGATCGGTAATCTGGATTTGAATATTCGTCTTGGTGGCTACGCGAACTGGGGTGATTTGATCTTCAAAGATGGCGAACTTCTTTTCGTGACTAACACCCGCGTATTTAACCTCAGCACCGAAGATGCTTCAGCAACCGTGAAGTTTTTCCACCACGTTGATGAAATCACAGCTGCTACGCTTGATCAGAACGGTGAAATCTTGGTTGCGGCTATGAACAACAACGTGACGGGTCATCAGAACAGTACCAATTTTTGGGTGCTGGATCCGACCACTAATGACCAAAACTTTGGTAGCCAATCACACGCTGGTTTGGTGCCAATGCGTATTGATGCGATGACACGAGTAACGGCGGAAACCGATACCTGTTACGCGCCGAAGTTCCTGCCAAACAAAGCAGCTTAATTGAAACTAAAAAGCCAACCTCTCGGTTGGCTTCTTTTATGTCTCACTGTGCGGCATCAAAGGCAAAAAGAAGTGAAACACCCACGCCGGCCCAATCAATAGAAACTGCACATCTTTAAAGAAAGAAGGCTTTTTACCTTCGATATGGTGCCCGACGAACTGCAAATTGGTGAATACGCCGTTGCACATCGTCATCCCAACCAAATAACGCTTCCCCTTCCGCCTGCTTTTTCACTTCAAGCAGAAACTCATAGTCTTCGATGGTTGCCAAACGGTGCGTTATTGCCTTCATATCGATTTGAAAATTTCCAAAACCACAGGAACAACCGACAATACCAGCAAGATCGCCATAAAGTAATTGAAGGCCTTGCGACGGGCGGCGGATGACAACACTCGTTTCAATGCCGAACCAAACAATAACCAAATCCCCACGCTGGGAAATGACACCACAAAAAATGTCGTGGCAATCGTCAAATTCTGGGTATAGTAACCTGCACCTAAAGTGGTGAAGGCTGCAATCGCCCCAGTTGCTACGACCCACGCTTTGGCGTTCACCCATTGGAAAAGCGCGCCTTTCATGAAAGTCAGTGGTTTGGCTTCAGCGCCGCTTTCTTCAATCTCACCAGAGCGGGCAATTAAAAACGCAAGATAAAGAAGATAAGCCGTACCAACACATTTAATGATGAAGTGAAGCTCTGGAAACTGTTGGAAGATTTGCCCAAATCCAACGCCCACCAGAAACAGCATCAGCGCAAAACCAAAGCAGATCCCACACATCAGCGGTAGGCTTTTCTTCACGCCGAAGTTGGCGCCAGAAGACATCAAAAGAAGGTTATTTGGGCCGGGCGTAGCAGAGGCTGAGATCGCGAATAGCGTTACTGCAATTAGGTAGTCCATATCAGTCATCACCCCTTAGTGTCGGTGTCCTTATAACAACAACCCGAAGACAGAGTGTTCTGCGGGTTCAGGTAAAGGCGACATTGTTGCTCGCTAAGGGATTTTCAAGTGCTAGGTTCATTTTTGATTGCTTTCTTTGAGGAATAGATAGAAAGGTAAACCAAAAGCCACGCCGATCGTCAATGTACCCGCGATCGCCCAACCGCGAAGTCTTACGTTGTTATCCTTGCCATCAACCACGATGAAAACGATAAGCGCCACGCCCGCGATGATGACATCCAGCCACGCCATCATGCTGATGGGGTTTGCCATCGCATCTGCAAGAAGCAGAGAAACATTTAGGCCATTCTCCACCAGCCAAACTCCAAAAGCAGCATAGGGAAACAGTGCCCCAAGAACGGCAAGAATGAAGTAGATGATCGCCAAGGTTATTCTCCTTTTCTGTTAGAGTCTGCTGACACTAAGTCCATAGATCGCATGGTCCACCACACGACCGTTTAGATTCTCGTTACGGGTGATGATCCCTTCAAGCACAAAGCCAAGGCGTTCAGCCAGTTTCCGACTTGGCAGATTCTCCGTTGCCGCCGCGATTTGGATTTTTTCCATTTCCAACTCTTGGAAAGCGATATCTATCAACGCCTGAACACAGCGAGAAGCAATGCCTTTTCCCTGAAAAGATTCACTCAGCCAATAGCCAATTTCCACTTTCTTGAGCTCGTGGTTAATTGAGTTGAAACTGATATTGCCAACGATCTCGTCCTGATACACCATGGCACAAGTCAAGGATTTTCCCTCTGCGTAATCATGAAGCGCACTTTTTACGAAGGTTTCGAAAAATGCCTCACCATTGGCATGGGGTGGCCAAGCAAGCCAATGGGACAAATACTCTCGCTCGCGGCAAACAATTTCGTAATAGTTTTTTGCAAAAGAGGGCTGAACCAAGGCAATAGCAAGGTCCTCAGTAACTTGACGTGTAAACATAGGCTCTATACCTTCTATTCTTTGATTGACCGCTCTACGAGTTAGCGTTTGTAAGCCCTTAGATCGTAGCGAGTATGCATAGCGATCTTCAATGTTGTCTTCATAAGGGTTGACACGTAGACAAACATAACATTATGTAATGTTAATGTTCATAAAGACCCCACACGATATTTACCCTCTTTATCAACAAGTAAACGAGAGCTTAGCAGAGTACATCAAGCCAGACACAGAGCCATTCAGTAGTTTAGAGATAGTTCGAAACCTCGATGAGGTTTCCATCAGGATCTCGGAAGTACACTGATTCAATCGCTCCGGTTGCCCCTGTCCTTTTTATGGGCTCTTCCAGCAACGCTACATTTTCCCTATGTAGATGGCTAATTATCTCGTTCAGAGGCGTCTCAGCGATAAAGCAAAGGTCGGCGCTTCCGCATTGAACATGCTGCGCGTGCGCTCTGAATTCATGCCCACAGTGGTGGAGATTGATATTCTTATTTGCCTCGAATTGAACGCATTGATGACCTCTGAATGCGAGTATCTTCAGGTCGTTTGGGTATGTAAAAGCGAGTGACCATTCGCAAACCATATGAAAACTGAATATTTTTCAGTATTCTTAATTTCAGAACAAAGCAATTAAATGCATATAAGTAAATAAACAGCCAAAATAATCGATTAGAAAAGAATTAATTTTCTATTAAAATAATTCAAAAACCAAAAGATACAGCTCTTACTTTTCACTCAACATTCCATTTTATATTAGTCACTTAATGAACAATAAAAAGTAAACGTGGCTACACTTTCGTTTTTACCAATCATAGCCATCGAAATATTCCCTTTTATCGATTGGGGTTTTCATTTCTATAATTAAAAAATGACGAATAATTAGTCAATCTTAGATCGATAACATAACCCACACTCTACAAGAGAAGATACAACCATCTAAAGTAAAAAGGGTTAGACAACCACCGTTATTTCATACAGCGTAAATCGTAGTGGGTAACACGTGCTTATAAATTAATACAAAATCAATTTTTCATTAGATGAAAAAAATAAGTCTGAGCTTTATTTTTTAAACAATAGAAGAATCTCGTTCAGAAAATTCATCTAATTCGAATTTTCTGATGAAGATTGAAAATGGAAAATCCAATTAACTTTTCAATGTTAATAAACAACTCACGAAAAGAAAAAAACAGTTGGCATGACCAAAGGAGGCAATTATGTTTAAACGTACCCTACTCTCCATAGCCCTTACTGGAGCGCTAATTTCAGCGCCGGCCATGGCTCAGGGAGAACCAAAGTCCAACCAATTCTGGTGGCCTGATCAACTCAACCTCGCTCCACTCCGTGACCATGGTCAGGAATCCAATCCTTATGGCGAAAGCTTTGACTACGCATCTGCATTTGAACAACTCGATCTCAATCAAGTGAAGAAAGACATCTCCGATGTACTCACCACTTCCCAGCCATGGTGGCCAGCGGATTATGGTCACTACGGGCCTTTCTTCATCCGTATGGCTTGGCACGCAGCCGGAACTTATCGTGTTCATGACGGACGTGGCGGAGCCGGTGGTGGTCAACAACGTTTTGACCCACTGAATAGCTGGCCGGATAACGTCAATCTCGACAAGGCTCGCCGACTGCTTTGGCCGGTGAAGCAGAAGTACGGGGCAGCAATTTCTTGGGCTGATTTAATTGCGCTGACCGGCAACGTAGCGCTAGAGTCAATGGGCTTCAAAACCTTTGGTTTTGCCGGTGGACGTGAAGACGATTGGGAACCGGATCTGGTGTACTGGGGGCCGGAAGAAGAAATGCTCGCAGATGAGCGACGTGACGAAAACGGTAACCTGAAAGAAGGGTTGGCAGCCGTTCAAATGGGCTTAATTTACGTCAATCCTGAAGGCCCAGGCGGTAACCCTGATCCGCTTGCTGCAGCGAAGGATATTCGTCATTCATTTGGTCGCATGGCGATGAATGATGAAGAGATCGTTGCCCTGATAGCTGGCGGTCATACCTTTGGTAAGGCTCACGGCGCGCACAAACCGGAAGAGTGTGTGGGCGAGGCCCCGGCAGGCGCACCGATTGAGGACCAAGGCTTTGGCTGGAAAAGTAAGTGTGGCGATGGCAACGGTAAAGACACCGTTAGCAGTGGCCTGGAAGGTGCGTGGACAGTCACTCCCACTCAATGGACCACTAACTACTTAGACAACCTGTTTAACTTCAACTGGGTGCTGACTGAAAGCCCGGCTGGTGCAAAGCAGTGGATTCCAGATAGTGACGCAGCAAAACTCCTGGTGCCGGATGCCCACGATCCGACCAAACGCCATGCGCCCATCATGTTTACCACTGATATCGCTATTAAAGAAGACCCTCAATTCCGCGCTATTGCAGAACGATTCCGCCAAAACCCGGAAGATTTTGAACTGGCATTCGCTAAAGCCTGGTTCAAGCTTAACCACCGCGATCTTGGCCCTCGCGCCCGTTATATTGGTGCAGAAATCCCAGAAGAAATTCTGGTATGGCAAGACCCAGTGCCAGCTGTTGACCATCTGCTTATCAACAACAAACAGGCTCAGGAAATCAAAACCGCTATTCTTGAAACCGGCCTGACAGTACCTGAGCTGGTGAGAACCGCATGGGCTTCTGCTGCAAGCTACCGTGGTACTGACATGCGAGGCGGTGCAAACGGCGCGCGGGTTGCTTTGCAACCTCAAGTTGACTGGCCGGTAAACAATCCAAAAGAACTTAAGAAGGTCCTAAAAGAACTCACCAAGGTTCAGACAGCTTTCAATAAAAATGCCGGCGACACCCAAGTTTCTCTGGCTGATGTAATAGTGCTAGGTGGTGATGCTGCCATTGAAAAAGCGGCGAAAGCAGGTGGCGTCGATATCTCAGTACCGTTCAACCCTGGTCGTACTGATGCAACGCAAGACATGACTGATGTGGCGTCATTTGCGGTGCTTGAACCAACGGCTGACGGTTTCCGAAACTATTATGATGCTGCAAGTAACTATCGCTCTCCTGCGGAGATGCTGGTAGAGCGTGCTGACCGACTCACGCTGACAGTGCCAGAAATGACTGCTCTGATTGGTGGTATGCGCGCCATGAACGCCAATAGTGATGGTTCGAGTAATGGCGTATTTACGGATAAACCAGGTACTTTGAATAATGCTTTTTTTGTGAATCTGCTGGACATGTCTAACGCATGGGCACCTTCTAAGACTGAAGAGGGTATCTACGTGGGTTACGATCGCGCTAGCGGCGACCAGAAATGGACGGCCACACCCGTTGACCTCATCTTTGGCTCTAATGCAGAGTTGCGCTCGATAGCGGAGGTTTATGCCTCCAATGACGCTCAGCAAAAGTTTATTGACGACTTTGTTCAAGCTTGGACAAAAGTGATGAATAACGATCGTTTTGATCTTAACTAATCCATTAATGCATAAGCATTTTTCGCGCCGTCTTTGACGGCGCTTTTTTTGCCAACAGCCCCAAAGTCCATCCTTTAAAGACACGGCAACAATGTTTTGCCAGCCAGCTCATATTCAATCCTGAACCTTCACATTAGGCTTAAAAAGCCGCTCATCCCAACCCGTTCAATCAGGTTAGTGTGCGGCCTACGTTATACAAGGTTACCCATGGAGGACTAACCATGTGGAAAGCAATTAAGGACGCTATTGCTAAGGTGTTTCCTATGACAATTTCAATTCACCCTGCCGTCGATAGTGGCGTGCGAATCAACGACACCGCTAGCTTTTCTGGCGGTACGTTGACCTGTAAGTGTGGCAGCAATCCAGTCGTGGTCAACATATCTTCACAAACCGCTCACAACCATGTGTGCGGTTGCTCGAAGTGTTGGAAACCAGAAGGAGCAACATTCTCTCAGATCGCCGTAGTTTCAAAGGACAACCTCTCGGTCGATGAGAATGCTGACAAGCTCTTTATCATTGACGAAAGCGCAGCCATTCAGCGTCATGCTTGCCGTGATTGCGGCGTGCATATGTATGGCCGTATTGAAGACGCCAACCATCCTTTCTATGGGCTCGATTTTGTTCACACAGAGTTGTCGCGAGAAAAAGGTTGGTCACCGCCAGAATTTGCGGCGTTTGTGTCTTCCATTATCGAAGCTGGCACCCCCCCAGAGCAAATGAAGGCCATCAGGGAAAGGCTACATGAATTGGGGCTAGAGCCTTATGACTGTCTCTCTCCACCACTAATGGATGCCATCGCCACCCATGTTTACAACCAGAGTAAGGCTGCTGGTTAATTCCTATTGTTTAACCCTTTTTAATACTGGCTTAAGCGTGTGCCGGTTTGCCACCGGCTTTTTCTTCAATCTAGACCGTCTACCTAAGTTAACCAAAAATCAAGTCATAATATATATCGCATGTAAACAAAATTAGACATCAATCCATTACTGATTTGCGTAGAGTTTGAGGAAATACATGGAAAAGAGCGCCGAAAAATGTGTAACCTACGCCAACGCTATCCCAGAACATGGAATGCCGTCACCTCCCCTTTCCGTATCACCGCAGATGCCTTAAACCGCCTGTTTCAGTTACTTTATAACTGGCTGATTAGCCTTCTCGAAACAGGTGAGCTCACGATTGAGTTGGAATCTGTCGGCGAGACTCCTCAAGCTGCCAAAGCCTTTTGGCAGAGAGACCGCGAAGGCGTTATCGCCATGGCGCAACGAAATCAGGTCAAGCTTGAGCAAGCGCTCAGGCTTCGTGATTTGAATGGCGATCCTGTGCCGCCATCAGATGAACGCTACGATTTCCATGTCGTCATGGGAAAAGGCTATTTCCCCATTGTCGGAAACTTGTTAGTCCCCACGGGCTCCGGAACTTTCAGAGGGCAAGGTAGCTATGTAAGAAGGAAAGCCCTCTCCGGCGCCTTGCGCGACGTCACCACGCACCCCACCGCACTATGTCCAATTGGTGGCTCAAATAATGATGGCATTTATACCCAATGTGGCTCTACCCTTTTATTTGATTTTGCCGTCAGCGGCTGTCTAAAAGATCCAGGGGATGGAGGTAACGGCATCATCATTGGTCATACGCCGCCCCAGCCGAGTGTTGCAGCAAGTTCTCAGCCCAACTCCCCGAAATACTGGGCAGGTCAGCCAAACCGCCTACCGCAAAAGCGATTCAACATCCCTTTGGTTTGGTCTGATCTCACCAGCTTTCAGCTCAATAATGGCGAAGGTGATACGGAAATCATCGTCCCTGCTCGCGGCACCTACAGCGATTCCAAAGAAGTATTGCTTGATGACACCATCGATGTGCCACTCGTCCGTTGGGTCAGAGCTTTTGATGCCAAGGGAAAAGAAGTCGCCCGTATCGCCAACATCGGCAAGAAACTGGATGGTAAATCCGTTGGTATCAAAGCATCCGACAAGCAAACCACCAGCAAACCCAAAACACAGGGTGAAACACGGGTCTACCATAAACCCATCAAACGTTTGGATACAACAACAACCGTTGTGGTGCCGGGTGGCTTACCCTCGTCAACAAAAACGGTCGAAGTCTCCTTCTATAATATGGAAGCCTATTACACTCTGCTTTCACAAATGACCCCTTATCTTCCGGGCAACTATTCCACCACTGCCCGCGCTTCATACAACGAGTTTATGAACATTGTCGTTGATGCTATGCCATGGAACGGCTTTGTGGGCATTGATGGTGCTTACAACACCCACGTAAACCTGATGGCGCGGGAAAATGGTCTGGACGGATGGTATTTCCCGGGCGGCTACGAAGACTACATGCACAACAGCTTTATTGGCTGTGCAGCGGTTAATAACGATGGTTGGGGCATATATATGTCTGATCCAACCCTGGGCAGTCGAAACACGGCTGACGAAAACCGTTGGCCAACCCCTGATGGTCAGCTGGAAGTACACCGTAAATGGACCTACATTGCATCGTCGAACGATCTCGGAAACTTTGACTGCTACGGCAACAAAGGCGGCGCAATTTATATGGGTGCCTGCTCTAACTCCATGCAGACTGGCAGTGTCGAGCACCATTTTGACAGCAACAACTACGACCCTTTCAACACCACTCAATATGGCGACCGCGCAGACCGGAACCCACTGCGTTGGACCAGTTTGATCGTATTCACAGCAGATTCGCGCCAGAATGAAATGGTGATCACCAGTACCCCTACAGATTCCCGTCGCGTCACCTATTGTAAAGCGCGTTTATTTTGGGAAACCCCAAGGTCAAGCTACCCGGACAGCAATGTCTACAGTGGTCTTAGTGGTAACCATTACACACACCCAAGACCGGATGATCTGGGTTCTCTGGTCAACGTGCGCCCGCCATCTATTGCTCACCTGCATATCACCCCGTACGATGAAAACGAGCGTGCAGCTGGAGATTTACAGGCAGAAAAAGGTGGCGCGGTTGAGTTGCAGGGGCTTTTCGCAGGAACCCGGAAGGTGCTCTTCAGGCCCTGGATTTATGACATTTCACCGCCGAAAAACCACCTCCCTCATGGTTGGAAGGTGGTGTTTTCTGCCAAAGACAAGAAACTCCCCGGCGCGGGGAAAGACGTCGCCCTTTCGGCAGATTCGATTGGTATTGCAGGCCAACATAAGCTCGATACCTTGTACTTCGGCACTCATGTACAGAACTTCAAAGGCGTTTCTATCGAACCTGGCAAAGTATTTACCATCTCTACGGATATATCGTTTCTGAGCGAAGATTTCGACGAGATAGATATGAACTTGCTGTCGGTTTCTGCCAACTATTTGGTCGATGAAATCAAGAAGACAGCAGGAACCCCAGCACCAAAGCTGCCAACGTCCCTGTTAATCATGCCTGCCAGAATACGTTTGTGGAAAAATGCAGTAGGCGCGAAGAAGTTTTACGTGGAAATTCCGCTGCTGAATACCGATGACGATGCCGTCAGTTTTCCAAATACCACTGACCGTAAACACTATTTCAAGATTAAAGTGGAGACCGCCACAGAAGACGATTCAGTCTAGCTGAGTCATCCAGAATAGGGAAAAGATAAGAGAAAGGGAGAGCTTCGGCTCTCCCTTTCTCTTGCATTCGCGGATTGTTTAAGCCCACTTCACCGATTCAGGCAACGTTTGCTCAAGAGCGAAGATGTGGCGAATCAATTGCGCTTCATGGGTTGCTTCGTGTTCAAGCAAATAAACCAATAACTCGTCGCGCTCTGGCGTCCAGTGGCTAATGGTATTTACCACTTCATCGAACGCGACTTCGGAAGATTTCAGTTTCTCGATCACATCGCCACGACATTCGGTCGATGCCAGTGAACATTCAAAGCCTGCCCACTCGCCTTTCAGCAACGATTTCGTATAGCTCTCCCGCGCACCGACAATACACCACATATGTTCACCAACAGACTTATTCTTCGGTACATTCAAATGGGTGGTAAACAGCTCTGGGTTTAAGGTATCAACAATCTCATTCAATGATTGAAAACGTTCGCACAGGTTCTTTAAAACAACGTCTCTCATGGTCTTCCTTGGGCTTTGAAACGAAAATCTGTACGAACCTTACCACATCGAAATACTGTGTATTTAGACAGTTATCTCAAATAAAACTTTTGACCTTTAAATAGAATAATTTCTACATTTCAGATGATTACGTCTTCATCAAACGCTTTACCCCAAACTTTTAATTGGTAGCTACGAAACTCAGGCACGTAATAAGGGTCTTGTTCGATGATCGCCTTTGCACGAGCCAGACTTGTTACCTCCATGATCCAAAGACCACCCACATACGCACCCCCGTTTTCATCTCTTAGCCCGCCGCCAACTAGAATCTCTGATTGGTTAGCACGCAAAAAATCGAGGTGTGCTTGACCATGGTGTTTACGGTGTTCAAGCATCTCTGGAGTATCAGTAAAAATAGCGACAATTCTCATTTCCTTTCTCCTTTATGAGTGTCCTTACCGTAATCTCTCACCACGTTTGCAACGCGAATACGATAGTTTTTAAACAAGCTTTCTTTTCCTTTTTGCTGCGCCAGTTGATGACGAAGGTTATTCCGCCAATGAGCGATCGCCTCTTCACTTTCCCAGAAAGACAGCGACAACATATGTTCCTCATTAGTCAGACTCTGAAAGCGCTCTACTGAGATAAACCCTTCAACCTCCATCAGTTCCTCACGAAGTACGGCAGCTATGTCAAGATACGTGCTTTTGTGCTCAGTATGGGGTTCCACTTCAAAGATAACGGCGATCATTTTGCTACCCTCGCTCCTTGCTTGTAGGTCGCATCCACCACTCTTAGGAATGAACGTTTTTCAGCTGCAATAAACTGCTCTTTGTTGGCGAACAGAAAATTCCGCTTCCCCGCCTCATCCGATCTAAGCCGTTCGCGGTAGGTTTCATACGATGCTAAGTCTGGAAACGAAATCAGGCCATAGGCCACATCGTTAGTGCCTTCATGGGGCATGAAATAGCCCAGTAAATCGCCTCCACACTCAGGAATAATCTTTCCCCAGTTCTTGGCATATTTTTCAAACTGACTTTGTTTGAACGGGTCGATACGGTATTCAATGAAACAGGTGATCATAGCTCCACGTCCTTATCCTTGTTGAGCGTTGGATAACAGCTTAAGCGTTGAAATCACCCTATGCTTCGACCGCCATCGAAGTAATACTCCGTCCGGACTGCTACCCTTACAGCAAAACACACAACCCGTATGCGTTATGGAACCGGACATCACTCAAACCGCCGCGCTTGTTGCCGATAGCGCCCGATCAAAAATGCTCATTGCACTGCTCGGCGGTAAAGCGTTGACCGCAACTGAACTGGCGTTGGAAGCCGATATTTCCGCGCAAACCGCCAGTAGCCACTTAGCAAAGTTGGTCGAAGGTGGTTTGCTGGTAGTGCGAAAACAAGGTCGCCATCGATACTTCCAACTTGCCGGTTATGAAATCGCAGAATTACTCGAACAACTGATGAACGTAACCGCTTCTATCAACCCTATTCACACTGGCCCTAGCGATATATCACTTTGTCATTCGCGTGTATGTTATGACCATCTGGCCGGTGAAGTTGCCGTTCAACTCTATGACTCTCTGGTGGCGCAAGGTTTGATTGAAGATGCGTTAATTGAGGCCAAGCTGACGGAAAAAGGGAAAGCCTTTTTTATTAGCTTGGGTGCTGACATCGAGGCGTTTGAAAGACAAAAGCGTCCTGTTTGTAAAGCCTGTCTGGATTGGAGTGAAAGGCGAACACACATAGCGGGGAGCCTTGGGAAGTGGATATTGGAATACTTACTTAGCCAGGGTTGGGCGCAGCAATTACCGGACTCAAGAGTTATTGAATTTACGCCTAAAGGTATCATCCGTTTCAGACAAACTTTTATTGCATAACGTACTGATTCAATGTCGCATGAGTGACTCAATTAAGGTCTAGAGACGACCCGAATCCATTAGCTACACTTAGCTCAACACAATAACAACGAGCTAAGGACAAGGACGTTATGAGCATACCCATTCCCCACCGCCCGAGCGGCTTTCTACTTGGTGACCCAGCCGCATCCGTCACCATTGATGCTTTCGTCGACATTCAATGCCCGCATTCACGTGCTATTTGGCCGAATCTGATGGCGGTAATGAATCACTACAAAGGGCAGTCAGTTAGCCTCAAAACTCACCTTATTACCTTGAGTAACCACCGTCAGGCGTGGGACATGAGTTTGGGGTTATTTGCTTTGGCTGAAGGTGATTCTGAGAAGTTTTATTGCTTCGCCACCTTCTTGTATGAGCGGCAGGATACGTTCTACAACGGCCAGTTTCTCCATAAGACCCATGAAGATCTGAGAAACTTGGTTGCTGATTATGCCATGGAACATGGCAAAGTTGACCGTGAAGCTTTCATCGAGCGAATGGACAGCAGCGATGTTTACGTGCAAGGCAGAACACCGATTCGCTATGCGGCGACACGATCAGTCTGGGCGACACCCACCGTCTTTATCAACAATGCAGGTTTGGTTCCGGTCGACCACAACTCTAGCTTGGAAGACTGGCAGGCAGCAATTGATCCCTTGTTGAAATAGCCAAACTATGTAAAAAGAAAAATCAGCCCCGAGAGGCTGATTTTTTTGTTCCCTTACAAACCGCTAAGAGAGGTCTGCTTTATCCGCTGCTGCAATCTGTTGTTGCGCCTTTTCGGATTCTGATTTGAGTAAGTCAAACCACTTCTTACCGTCTTTCACGTTCTCCTGGAACCAGATATAAACTGGCGCTGCGGATTCCTGAAACTTGGCTTTTTCTTCTGGAGTTGGCACGTAAAGCTTACCGCCAGCTTTCTTGAAGGCATCGTAAGCGGCGATCGATTTACGCTTTGGAGAAGCGAACGTTGCCTGTTGCAGTGCACGGAAGCCATCGACAATCACTTTGCGTAGCTCTGGTGGCATATCCAGGAAGGCTTCGTTGTTCATGTACCAAAGCGCTGACATGTAGGCATGACCGTCCAAAGTAACGTATTTCAAACCTGCTTCTGGGAACTTCATGCCCATGATGTCGGTAATGCCGTTTTTCGAACCTTCAACCACACCCGTTTGGAATGAGGTGTAAAGCTCAGGCCATGGGATTGGTGTTGGGCTTGCACCCAGCGCTTTCACCAATACCTGTGGCAAATCAGCAACCACGGTGCGGATTTTCAGGCCTTCCAAATCACTTGGCTGTTTCACCGTGCGCTTGGTGTTAGCAAAGTTACGCCAGCCGCCAGTGTTACCTATTGCCATCAGACGCAGTTTATCATCGGTATCGGCAAGAATAGCTTTACGCAGTTCACGCACGAAGTCACCCTGCAAAACGGCTTCTGCGGTACGGTCATTTGGCAGTACATAAGGGAGATCGAGAACCTGAATATACGGGAACATGTTCGCCGCACCGCCAGAGGTGGAAATATAGATATCGACTGAACCGTCTTCTACCGCCTGAATACACTCGGTACCGTTACCACAAAGTTGGGTACCAATATAAAGATCAACTTTGATTTTGCCGTTCGAGTGAGATTCAACGAAGTCTTTAAAGACGATCAGGCCATCATAGTCTTCGTCATTTTCGTTGGAGTTAGCCACTGCGCGAAGGTTGAAGTCCGCCGCCATGGCTGGCACTGACAATGCTGCGGTGGTCATTAATCCAGCCAGCAACGCCAGAGCACTTCCCTTCAATGCTTTACACATTTTGTTTACCGTTATTTTCATACTTCACCTTTTCACTTCCGTGATTGCCAGCCCAAAGGCTGTTCCACATAAGGTGAGAACTTACGTTCTCAGTTTATAAATTCCTGAATCATGCCAGACCCAACCATTGTGGAATGGTCATAGAAAGAGACGGGAAAAACGTAATCAGGAAGATCACTACCACTTCCACTGCCAAGAACGGCAGAATCGCGCGGGACAGGGTTTCGACTTTCTCGCCAGATACGCTTGATGCCACAAACAGCACCAGTCCCATTGGAGGCGTCGCCAAGCCCACCGTGAGGTTCACACTCATGATGATGGCGAAATGCACTGGGTCTATACCCAGACTGACAAAAACCGGCGCCAAAATTGGCCCCAGAATAATGATGGCCGGCCCTGCATCGAGGAACATGCCAACAATAAAAAGCAGGATGTTGATAAGGAACAGTAAGATCAGCGGATTCTCACTGATACTCAGCGTCCAATGCGCCATAGATTCTGCAGCATGGGAAAGTGACACTACAGTTTTAAACGCCAATGCTGCACCCACCAACAACAGGATTACGGCTGACGATTTAGCACTCGCCGTAAAAATGTCCGGGATATCTTTCAGCCTCAAAGTGCGAAGCACGAACATGCCCACAACCAGGGTATAAAGTACGGCGACGGCAGAAGCCTCAGTCGGTGTAAAGATGCCTCCCAATATACCGCCCAGAATGATCACAGGAGTCAACAGCGGCCAGAAAGCCTTTCTGGTGGCTGTTCCGCGTTCACGCCAAGTTGCTTTTTCGCTCGCAATCGGCAGGTTCTGGTGTTTTGCCATCAGCGCGATCAAAAGCATCAAGCCGCTACCGATCATCACGCCGGGAACCACACCCGCCGCAAACAGTGCTGCCACAGAGATTTCCATGGTGTAGGCGTAAATTATCATGATGCCGGACGGTGGAATGATTGGACCAATTACCGAAGACGCCGCGGTAATGGCGGCGGCAAACTTACGTGAGTATCCATTCTTCTCCATCGCTGGGATCATCATGGAACCGATGGCAGAGGTATCCGCCACGGCAGAACCGGAAAGCCCCGCGAACAGCATGCTCGACATCACGTTAACGTGGGCTAGACCACCGCGTACATGTCCAATCAGGGATTGCGAGAAGTTCACCAAGCTTAGCGTGATGCCACTTCGGTTCATGACCTCCCCCGCGAGCATAAAGAATGGAATGGCCATCAGCGGGAAAGAGTCGATTCCGTTGTAGATATTACGGAATAGTAAGGGAATATCCCTATCCATGCCTTCTGCAAAAAGCATGAACCCCGGAGCGGCGAGCAGCGCGAAAAACACGGGCATGCCAACGAGAAGGAAAACCAAAAACAGAGGTAGAAAGAAGATCAACATTTACAGCCACATCCTTATGATTACCAACGCCTGGCTACTTAGCTTTCTCCAGCTTGTGCAGCGATGGCATCCTCTTCTTTATGAGTAAGCGCTTTCAGGAACATTTCTAAGTTAGCGAGTAGCATGGTGCCGAAACACACAGGCATAGCGAGATAAATCCAAGCCCGTTTCAACGGAAATGACGCTGCACGGGTTCGAAAACCGCGGTCAAAGAATTCCAGTGCGATAACGAACAGTTGGACCAGCACAGCAAAGGCAATCACCAGCAGCAGAATGCGAATCACCTGCGCCACCTTTGGCGACAGATAATTGAAAATCATATCGATAGAGACAAACATGCCCTTTCGATACGCCTGCCCCGCCACCAGTGCCATCATCCAAATCATCAATGCCCGGGCGACTTCTTCCGGCCAAGGCAATGCAGCATTGAACACATAGCGACACACCACCTGCAGCAGAATGCTGGATACCATCAAGGCCACCAGCACCCATGCTACGGATGCGCCTGTGCGATCCAATGTGTTATTGACGGTTTCCAGCACCGAAATGACTGACTTCACTACTGCCATTAAGCGACTTCTCCTACCTTGCCAAAGCGGCTGCGTTCGAACACCAATCCATCTCCCTGCTGCGAGTGAAAGCCAGTCACTTTACCAAGCAGGATATCGTGGTCACCCGCGCTGACGACGCCATTCAGGTCGCAATCAAACCAGGCCACTGCCCCTTCAATAATGGCACGACCACTTGGTGCACGTTGGAGCTCGACACCGCGGAAGCGCTCTTCATGGCTGTCACGGCAGAACTTCATCGCAAGCTCGGAATGTTCCACCGCCAACACACTCACGGTGTAGCCACCCGATTCAAGAATGGGCTGCTTGGTCGATGAAGTGCGGTTAATACTCCAAAGTACAATTGCAGGTTCCAAGGAGACTGAATTGAATGACGAACAAGTCAATCCATAATCCTGCCCTTCATGACGCGCTGTAATCACTGTTACGCCCGTAGCAAAGCAGGAAAGCGCGTTTCTCAGTTCACGGCTCATGCGACCTCCTCCCCTGCTGCAGCCGTCCAAAGCTCGAACCAGATTTCTCTGTCTATTGTCACCTTCAGTGCATCGTTGATGCCTCGGATACGTTCAAGATTATTGGTTCCCAACACAGGTAAAATGCCTGCAGGGTGTGCGAGTAGCCAAGCAATCGCGACGGCGTCAATACCGACACCGAACTTCTCGGCCTCGCGATGCAGCAAAGGTTTCACGCGCTGCGCAGTCTCACTGTTACCAAACAGTTCGCCGCCCGCCAGTGGCGACCATGCCATCGGTTTAATGCCGTCTTTTTGTAGGAAAGCCAGCGTGCCATTGGTAAAGGAATCTCTGCTCATCAGACTCATTTCGATTTGGTTGGTCACCAGCGGATGGCGCATGCCAGATTGCAACAACTCCCAGTCCCAGGATTTGAAATTGGATACGCCGACCGCTTTCACCAAGCCTTCATCAATCAGTGAATCAAGGGCGCTCCCTGTTTCACAATGATCCATAAACGGATCCGGGCGATGTACCAGCAGCAAATCCAGGTAGTCCGTTTTCAAGTTCTGCAGAGAGTTGGTGACTGACTGACGGATGTGTGCTTCTGAGGTGTCATAGTATTTGACACAGCGGTTCGGGTATTTTTCTGAGAGCAACATAATGTCGCATTTCGACACCAGTTGAATCTGGTCACGCAACGAAGGGGTCGCTTCAAGCACCTGACCAAAAACCGCTTCGCAAGAGTAGTCACCATAGATGTCAGCATGGTCAAAGGTGGTAATACCTTGTTCCAGACACGCATCGACTTTCGCGCGCACATGTGCTTCTGAAGTATCTTTATCATCCGATAAACGCCAAGCGCCATAAACCAGACGGCTGAATGCAGACAGTGAAGGATGCAGTTCTGTGTATTTCATTATTTGCGCTCTCCTGCGCCAAGTGGAGTCAGTGGTGTACTTACTGGAACACGGCCGTATTCTTCAGGCATTGAGCAAGTTTTCAGCTCGGGTAGAATTTTCTGGCCGACAATTTCACATTCAGATTTGTGCGGGTAGCCAGAGAAGATAAAGGCGCGGATACCCATTTTCTTGTAGCGTTCAATCTTGGTCAGCACCTGATCGACACTGCCCACCAGTGCAGCACCACAGCCAGAACGGGCGCGGCCAACGCCGGTCCAAAGATTCGGTTCAGTAAAACCAAACTGATCTGCCTGCTCACGCTGTTTAGACTGAAAAGCCACGCCAAGACTTTTCGAGTCCAACGCTCTCTCGCGGATCGACTGACCAAAATTATCGTCCAGTTTCGAAACCAACGATTCGGCATATTCACGTGCTTCGGTTTCGGTATCACGGACAATCATGTGAACACGAAGGCCATAATCCAGAGTACGACCATGACGTTGCGACACTTCATTGACCGCTTTCATGCGCGATTCCAGCATATCTTCGGTTTCAGGCCACATCAGGTAGACGTCGCAGTCTGAACCACACAGTTCGAGGGCGTCCGGGGAATAGCCACCGAAGTAAAGCAGCGGTCCGCCGTTTTGCTGATAGGGGCGCACAGGATCGGCAGAAAGCGTGTCCAGTTTGTAGATTTCACCGTCGTAGCGGATTTCATCCCGCGTCCAAGCCTGACGAAGAATATCGACCACTTCTTTTGAACGGCGGTAGCGGTAAGCACTATCCGCTTTCTCACCTGGGAAATCAGAGGAGATAATATTCAGCGTCAAACGCCCTTTCATGATGTGATCAAGCGTCGCGACGGAACGGGCTAGCATGGCTGGATGCACTTCACCGCAGCGAATGGCTGCCAACAGATTAATGCGCTCGGTAAGCGGCCCCATCGCGGAAGCAAAAGTCAGAGTGTCTTGCCCTACCTGATACGAAGACGGACATAGGATGTTACGAAAGCCTTGCTTCTCAGCAGTCAAAACGATGTCTCGGGTATTTTCCCAACTGCTTCGTAACGCGCCATCAGGCACCCCTAAATAGCGATAATCATCGCTACAAAGCGGCGCAAACCATGATACCTCTGTGGCATCTAACCCCTCACTCGTGATAGGCACGACACTCATCCGAACTCTCCTGTTTCTATAAAAAGCCAACCAACATTCTTCTTGTTGCTTTTCACTACCAACGAATTGAAAATGATTGGTGAATGAATTGTTAATAAATGCTATAAGATTTACAAATAAAGTAAATCAATGATGAATGAATTCATTCACTCTATGAGCTTAAAAATAGAGAAATGCTCAGTAACCTTCTAATATGTCGGCAGTTATTAATTTTGAGATTTTTAGAAAATGAGTGAATCAACACGATTACCCTTGTTCATCCAGATAAGTGAGTTGTTGCGGAGAGAAATCTCGGCAGGTTATTGGTTACCGGGAGAAAGGCTGCCTACTGAGGCGGAACTGGCAAAAAAGCTGGGCGTTGCTGTCGGCACGCTGCGAAAAGCGCTGAACGAGCTAGAACAGAATGGATTACTGGAAAGAATCCAGGGCTCAGGCACTTACGTGAAAAATACGCCTGATAATTCGGCGGTGTACCACTTTTTCCGCCTTGAATTGAAATCCGGGGGTGGGTTACCAAACGCCGATTTTCTGAGCGTTGAACAGCACACCAACACCTATGTGGCGTCTTTGTTGGGGCTGGAATCAAACGCGCAACTATGGCGTTTCCGCCGATTGAGAAAACTCGACCAACAGCCTGCTGCTATGGAAGAGATTTGGATAAGCGGTGAGCACAAAGAAGATATTGCCCCAGACGGTCTCGTGGAATCGCTATATGTGTATTACCGCGAGAAGCTCGGCTTTTGGATTTCAAAGGTGCAGGACAGCATTACAGTCGATCATGTGCCCGACTGGAAACATCAAGACTTTAAACCCGAGATTGGCTCAGCCTGTGGCTATATCGAGCGCTTGAGTTGGTCAAACCGGGATCGTATTGAGGAGGTTTCTTTCACTTGGTACGACCCGGTAAACGTGCGCTATGCAGCGCGATGGACATAACGACAACGATAGCCACTAAGGCTATAAAACAAACGCAACGGACGGACTGAATGACAGATAAAGTAATTCGCTATGGCATTCTTGGATGCGGCATGATGGGACAAGAGCACATTCGGAACATTCAACTTTTAGAGAATGTAAAGATCACCGTGCTTGCCGAACCTAACGCAGAAATGCGCCAAAAAGCACACGCGTTGGTGCCAACCGCCCGCTCAGTTGAAGGTTTGGATGAATTACTTGAAGCAAACGATGTCGATGCCCTCGTTATCGCGACCCCAAACTTTCAGCATGCAGAGCAATTGTTAGGCATCATGAGCCGCTGCACATTGCCAATCTTGATTGAGAAACCCATCTGTACGCAGATTGATGATGTTGCGCGTTTGGTAGAAGCCGCCAAATCCCACCCTGCACCGATTTGGGTTGCGATGGAATATCGCTATATGCCACCTATCACACTGATGCTTGATTTACTCGCGCAAGGCGAGATTGGCCAGCGCCATCTGTTTTCAATTCGCGAGCACCGCTTTCCTTTCCTGCATAAAGTGGATGACTGGAACCGTTTCAACCACAAAACCGGCGGAACGCTAGTCGAGAAATGCTGCCACTTCTTTGATTTAATGCGACTGATGGCCAACGCTAACCCTGTTCGAGTCTTTGCATCCGGAAGTCAGGCCGTCAACCATAAAGACGAATCCTATAACGGCGAAGCACCAGACATCCTCGATAATGCTTATGTCACCGTAGAATTCGACAACGGCACCCGTGCCAGCTTGGAGCTTTGCATGTTCGCCGAAGGCTCCCGCTACCAAGAAGAGATCAGCGTTGTCGGTGACAAAGGCAAGGTGGAATGTCTGGTTCCCGGCCCCGGCCGTTTCTGGCCGACAGACACCCTTGGCGATCCCCCTGTCGCCCAAGTCATTTCCAGTCCCCGCGATCCCAAGGGACCAAAACAAATGGAAGTGCCTGTCGACCCGACCCTTCTCGAAGCTGGTGACCATAATGGTTCCACTTTCTATCAACACCAGAAATTCCAACGCGCCGTCTTAGGTGAGCAAGACGTTGAAGTGTCATTGGAAGATGGCTTGAAAGCCGCAGTAATTGGGCTCGCGGCGCAGGAGGCGATTAAACGGAATCAGTTGGTGACTTTTACCAGCAAAGGCTTGGGCTTTGAATAGCAGATATGACATTCCCCCATGAATGTAAATTTACGCAAATGATAATCGTTATCATTGATATATTTATAAAGGCGACGTATTTTAGGGGGAAGTAAAGTAGTCAGAGAAGAACAATGAATAAACCAAGCCCTATTTTGTTGACTGTAGAAGCGACCACTGCAGTCACCCCTAACATGCAACGCATTGTGATGCATGGAGAAGGTCTTTGCCGTTTTCCCACAAACTGTGAAGGCGGCTATATCAAACTCTTGTTTGCGCCGGACGGCAGTACGGACCTTAGTTCGCTTACTGCAGACCAAAGGCCTGTTATGCGTACGTATACCATTCGCGATTTAGATTTTAGTATTCATACCATTACCGTTGATTTTGTCCGTCATACCATTGATGACTGTGGCTGTGGTCATGCTGCGCGTTGGGCAATGAACGCAAAAGTTGGAGATACCATCAATATTGCAGGTCCAGGCACAATTCAGGAAATCAACAAAGAGGCCGATTGGTTCTTCATGGTTGCTGACATGACGGCGCTTCCTGCGCTTTCTGTAAAAATCGCCACTCTTCCTCACCACGCTCTAGGTCATGCTGTCATTGAAGTGGAGTCTGAAGATGACATTCAACCTCTCCATGCACCAGAAGGTATGCAAATCGACTGGTTGGTCAAAGGTGAAAAAACACTGGCAGGACAAGTTCGCGATAAAAAGTGGTTTGATGGAGAAGCTGCCGTATGGTGCGCGTGTGAATTTGATTCCATGCGCGCGCTTCGTCAATATTTCCGCAATGACAGAGAAGTCGATAGAGAAAATATCTACATCAGCAGTTATTGGAAAGACGGCGTTACCGAGGAAGGCCACAAAGTGATCAAGCGAAAGGATGCGGAAGCCATCGCATAAGCTCGAGACCAACATAATAAACAAATCCAGCCGCGATCATTGCAGCATGATTTTTCTGTGTTTGCTGGTATGTTGACAATGGCAATCTTTTCAGACTTTGCAAGTACAAGGAAGTATCAATGAGTCGTAATCCCTTCGAATGCCATAGCTGGCACAGCGAGATTTTTCAGTGCAAAAGTACTGACGTCAGCCATTTTTACTCACTACTTGAACAGGAGAAAGTCAGACTCGGCCTCAACACAATGAAACTTGGGGAAGCGGGCGGGTACCCTTTGTGGTTCATGCAATCACCGGAACAAAACGCCGGAAATCATAATGTGCTCATTAGCGCTGGGTTTCACGGTGAAGAGGCCGCAGGGCCATGGGGGCTTTTGCACCTTTTACAGCAAATGGATGCGTGTCTATTTGAGCAGGTAAACCTAAGCCTGCTGCCTTTGGTTAACCCGACTGGCTTTGCCAATGGTCATAGATTCAATGAGCTCGGTGAAAACCCTAACCGTGGCTTTTATCTGGAAAGTGGTGTTCCTAAACCGGGAGAAGACACCTCATTGGAAGGCAAAATTTTACTTGAGCACACTGAACTTCTTCTGGCTGCAAGTTGCGATGGGATACTGACCTGCCATGAAGATGTGCTGCAGACGGATACCTATGTGTATACCTTTGAGCCTGCCGAAACGCCAGGGGCATTTAGCCACACTTTAAGAGATGCTTTGGGGGAATTTTTCCCCATCGCCAAAGACGGCAGTATTGACGACTGTCCTGTCCAAGATGGCGTTATCTTCAATCACTTCGACACCTCTTTCGAATCTTTTTTGGTACAACAAGGTGCCCGTGTTGGCTGTTGTAGCGAAACACCTGCCCAACAAAGCCTCGACCAGCGCATCTTAGCGAACGCCTCGGTAATGAATGCATTTTTAGCAATGACCAAGACACCTGTTTAAGTTTGTAGTTTAAACAATGAACCAACTACCCGAAGATTTGTGGGCAGTTGGCTTTTTTAAAAGACCTATACCCTAACGACCTGAAGATGCAGGATTCAGGTCGTTAGGGTATAAAGAAACATGGCAGACAGAAATGCAAAGGCCACGCAATGCGTGGCCTTCATTTGACTAAAGCTAAATATCACCCAGTCTTCAGGCGATATTCTTGCTCCAGTGATTCTGCCGCTTTTTCAGCGATGGGATTTAAAAGTTCACTCCCTATCGCAGCAAACAGACTCTTCTTCATGTCTCGGGACCAAAAGCGGCGAATATGACAAGCCACTTCGTCTACCGTTTCATGCTCGGTCCTTCCATGCTTTAAGTTATCAGCAATCTGGTTCGCCATCGCATAAAGGCGTTCGTTACGATGAAGTTCACCGTCCATGTTCACTCCTAACTGTTACTGTCTTGCGTCGCCGCAGATAAATGAGCTTGTTGCTGTTCATCGAATTCACGGAAACGCTGCTGCCAATCCGCCTGTTCAACCGCAACTTTCACCTGGACGGCGGTCACCTTGTACTCAGGACAGTTAGTTGCCCAATCTGAGTTTTCCGTGGTGATGACGTTGGTACCAGACACCGGATGGTGGAAGGTGGTGTAAACCACGCCCGGCTGCATACGGTCACTGATTTTTGCTGGTAGTGTAATTTCACCTGCACGGCTGGCAATGCGAACTGGAGAACCGTCTGTGATACCACGGTCCTCTGCATCAAGAGGGTGTATTTCCAGTACGTCTTCCTGATGCCACTGGCTGTTGTCGGTACGACGAGTCTGCGCGCCAACGTTGTATTGAGAAAGGATACGCCCTGTCGTCAGCAACAGTGGGAAGCGTTTGTTAACCTTCTCTTCTGTTGCTACGTACTCCGTGACCACAAAGCTGCCTTTACCTTTTACAAACTCGCCAATATGCATGGTTGGGGTGCCCAAAGGCGCCTCGTCATTACAAGGCCACTGTATAGAGCCCAACTCATCCAGTTTTTCGTAGCTCACGCCATGGAAGGTCGGCGTCAGCTTAGCGATTTCATCCATGATTTCGGAAGGATGGTTGTAATGCATTTCGTAGCCCAGAGCATTAGCGAGATCCATGGTTGCTTCCCAATCGGCTTTACCGGAAAGCGGTGCCATCACTTTACGGACTGGCGAAATACGACGCTCAGCGTTAGTAAAAGTACCGTCTTTTTCGAGGAAGCTGGCACCTGGGAGGAATACGTGCGCAAACTTCGCGGTTTCGTTGAGGAAAATGTCCTGAACGATCAGACATTCAAGTGACGTGAGCGCTGCTTCAACGTGCTGGATATTAGGGTCTGATTGGGCGATATCTTCGCCTTGCACATACATGCCTTTAAATCGACCTGCGATGGCGGCGTCAAACATATTAGGTATGCGAAGTCCCGGTTCATCATCAATCGGCACACCCCACTCACCTTCGAACAACGCACGTACATCTGGGTCTGATACATGTCGATAACCCGGTAACTCATGCGGGAATGAGCCCATATCACAGCTACCTTGTACGTTGTTCTGGCCGCGCAGCGGGTTCACGCCCACACCTTCACGACCAATGTTACCTGTCGCCATCGCAAGGTTAGCAATTGCCATCACAGCAGAGCTGCCTTGGCTGTGTTCGGTAACACCAAGCCCATAATAAATTGCGCCGTTTCTCTCTTTAGCAAACATTCTTGCTGCTTCACGGATCAACATAGCCGGTACACCCGTGGCACTTTCCATCGCTTCTGGCGAGTGGTGAGGCTCTCCAATAAAATCCCGCCATTTTTTGTAAGCGGCCATATCACAACGTTCTTCTATATACGCTGTATCTTCCAACCCTTCGTTAACGATGACATGCGCCAACGCGTTCAACACAGCGACATTCGTACCAGGACGTAATTGAAGATGATATTGTGCTCGGACATGCGGTGCGTTAACCAAGTCAATTTCTCTTGGATCAATCACAATAAGCTTTGCGCCATCACGCAGGCGGCGCTTTAACTGTGAAGCAAATACTGGGTGACCATCTGTTGGGTTCGCGCCAATAATAATCACAGCATCTGCTTTCTGCACTGAGTCAAAGGTTTGGGTTCCCGCTGATTCGCCCAAGGTAGTTTTCAAACCATAACCCGTTGGTGAATGACAAACCCGGGCACAGGTATCCACGTTGTTGGTACCAAACCCAGCACGCACCAATTTCTGCACCAGATAGGTTTCTTCATTGGTGCAGCGGGAAGAGGTAATTCCTCCCAACGCATTCGCGCCGTGTTTGTCGCGGATCGCTTTGATCTTGTCTGCAGCAAAGCCAATCGCTTCTTCCCAACTGACTTTGCGCCAGGGCTCATGGATAGAATCGCGGATCATCGGGTCAGTCACACGATCTTTGTGGGTTGCGTAGCCAAAAGCAAAGCGACCTTTCACACAAGAATGACCTTGATTCGCTTTGCCATCTTTATGCGGCACCATTCGTATCAACTCATCGCCTCGCATTTCGGCGCGGAAAGAACAACCAACACCGCAATACGCACAGGTCGTCACACGATAATGGCTCGGTGTGCCCAGCTCAATTACGCTTGTTTCTGTCAGTGCAGCCGTAGGACAGGCTTGTACGCAAGCGCCGCAGGAAACACACTCGGAATCCATAAAGCTCTCCGCGCCTGCAGTAATGCGGGATTTAAATCCACGGCTTTCTACAGTCAGAGCATGTTGCCCCTGAATTTCTTCACAGGCACGGACACACCGTGAACAGACAATGCACTTGCTGGTGTCGAAAGTAAAATAGGGATTAGACGTGTCTTTTTCCATATTAAGGTGGTTGCTACCTTCAAACCCATACCTCACGTCGCGAAGACCCACTGCACCGGCCATGTCCTGTAATTCACAGTCGCCATTCACCGCACAGGTCAAACAATCCAGGGGATGGTCTGAGATGTACAACTCCATAACGTTACGTCGTAACTTACGGAGTGCCTCATTTTGTGTGGTCACCACCATGCCTTCAGCAACGGGGGTGGTACAGGCAGCCGGCTTTCCGCGCATCCCTTCAATTTCCACCACGCACATGCGGCAGGAACCAAACGCTTCGAGCGAATCTGTCGCACACAATTTGGGAATTTGAATGTTTAGGATGGAAGACGCATGCATGACTGATGTTCCTTCCGGCACAGTCACAGGCCAACCATCAATGGTCAACGATATTTGCTTAACATCCTCGCCTTTAACAGGAGGTGTTCCGAAATCTTTGCTGCCTTGCTCAATGGGAATATAGAACTCAACCATTGTCTACTCCTCAGCGGCTACTTGCCGCCACTGTTCACTTGGGCACCCGCGTTTTTCACGAGCCCGAAATCTTCAGGAAAGTGCTTCAAGGCACTTTTTACCGGAAACGGCGTCATCCCGCCCATGGCACAGAGCGAACCCTGCTCCATGGTCTCGCACAAATCATCCAGTAGTTCCTTACTCGCTAGCTTCTCTTCGCCTTCTGCTTCAAGAAGCTGGTCTATCACTTCCGCGCCACGTACCGCACCAATCCGGCAAGGCGTGCATTTCCCGCAAGATTCCAGCTCGCAGAACTCCATAGCGAAACGTGCCATTTGGCTCATATCAGTCTGGTTATCGAACGCGACAACACCCCCATGTCCCAGCATGGCACCGCGTGCGGCAAGATGTTCATAGTCCAAATCCGTGTCCCAGTCGTGCTCGGCAATATAAGCGCCAAGAGGACCACCAATTTGTACCGCTTTAAGCGGCTTTCCACTCCGGCTTCCTCCACCGAAGTCAAACAGCAGCTCTCGAATGGAGACGCCAAAAGCCAGCTCGAACAGCCCTGGTTGTTTGATGTTCCCTGCCAACTGAATCGGCATGGTGCCGAGGGAGCGTCCCTGACCGAAGTCTTTGTAGTAATCAGCCCCTTTTGACAGGATGATGGGCACAGATGCTAGTGAGATGACGTTGTTAATGACGGTTGGCTTGCCAAAAAGACCCTCAATGGCAGGAAGTGGTGGCTTGTTTCTTACCAATCCGCGCTTACCTTCCAGACTCTCCATAAGCGATGTTTCTTCACCACAAATATATGCTCCTGCCCCCATGCGGAGCTCCAAATCGAAGTGTTTACCACTACCGCAGATATCTGCACCTAGATAACCCGCCGCATAAGCATTTTCGATGGCCTGAGTAAAGATCTTGCAAGCATTAGGGTACTCAGAACGGGTATAGACATAACCCTGAGATGCACCGACAGCGATGGCACATATGATCATCCCTTCAATCAGCGTGAACGGATCGCCTTCCATCAGCATTCGGTCGGCAAAGGTCCCCGAGTCACCCTCGTCCGCATTGCAGATCACATACTTTTGGCCTGGAGGTTGATCTGAGACGGTTTGCCACTTGATACCCGTGGGGAACGCCGCCCCACCTCTACCACGGAGGCCAGAGGTTTTTACTTCGTCGAGAATGTCCTGAGTAGTCATACCCAGCGCTTTTCCCAGCCCGACAAAACCGCCTTTGCTTCGGTAGTCTTCTATATCCAGCGGGTCGACAAAGCCAACACGCTCAAAGGTCAGCCTTTGTTGACGTTTTAGCCAGGGAAGTTCTGTCGTAAGCCCCAAACAAAGCGGATGTTCAAGTGCGACGCTACCCTCTTCATCTGGCGCAAAGAAACGAAGAGCCAGCAACGAATCGACGTCATCTTCGAAAACAGGGCCGAAGGCAACACGGCCTTGCGCGGACTCTACTTCAATCATTGGCTCCAGCCAAAACAAGCCATGGGATCCGTTGCGGACAATAGTGAGAGATTCACCCATGGCTGCAGCACTGTGCGTCAAACGCTCGGCCACTTTCTCTGCCCCACGGGAAACAGAAGAAGAGTCGAGGGGAACATAAATGCGATAACTCATGGCGCTTTCACCTCGATAACTTGGGTGAGCAGCGAGTTGACCAGATTGTCGAACTCCTCACCATTCATTTCACCGTAGATATCGTCTCCTACACGAACGCAGGGCGAGTACATGCAGTTACCCAAGCAATAGACTGGCTCCAAAGTAAAGTTGTTATCTTTGGTGGTTTCATGGAAGCCAATACCAAGTCGGGATGTTGCGTGTTTCTCCAGCGCGAGCGAACCCATGGACTGGCAAGATTCAGCGCGACAGATTTGAATAACATGTCCCCCAGGAGGGTGACTACGAAACTCATGGTAAAAGCTGATCACGCCGTGCACGTCAGCATTAGACAAATTCAGTCCATGCGCAATCATCGGCACAGACGCCGGAGGCACATAACCCAAATGATGTTGAATATGGTGTAGCACAGGTAACAGCGCGCCCGGTTTGGCTTTAAACGAATTGATCGCCTCTGCCACCACCGCGCGCTCCTGCTCCGTCAAAGCGCTACGCTGAGCTTGGTTTTCCATTGGCTATCCTTGCTGTTCATCTTGGTAACACTGTGTTACCAGTGTTCTTTTCAATTGTAGAGCCAATCATTCAACCCCCTGTTCCCGAATTGAGACCCAATCAGGTCGCAATGCGACGCTCCTAATAGAAAAGCATGGCCAAAACTGACTGGTTTTTATACAAATTTTTTCTATGGCGTCACACAATAATTAATTGTTACCCCACAGTAATTGACAGTTTACTCACTGAAGATGAGACTAACATTTGTTTAACAACCTAACAGGTGTTAGCTCTATGACCTCCCGCGAAGATGAAATACTGAAATTGATCAAAGAGGATCCCTTCATCCAGCAACAGAGCATTGCGGATAAGCTGAAAATCAGCCGGTCTGCCGTGGCTGTCCATATTATGAATATGACGCGAAAAGGGGTGATCCGTGGAAAAGGTTATATTGTCGACCGCCCGCAGTATGTGGTGGTGATTGGCGGTACCAACATGGACATTCTCGGTCAGCCAGAAGTAGCGCTGGTTGAGCGCGATTCCAACCCAGGGAAAATCACGGGTTCAGCGGGCGGCGTAGGGCGGAATATTGCAGAAAACCTTGCAAGGCTTGGGGTCGATACCAAGTTAATATCAGTTGTCGGTGATGACCCTTATGGCAATGTCGTGCTTGAAGCGACGAGAAAAGCCGGCGTCGATGTTAAAGCTGTCAGTCAACTGACTGGACAAACGACCTCTACCTATCTCTCGTTGCTCGATGCCCATGGCGATATGCTGGCAGCTGTATCAGATATGTCGATTCTGGAACACCTGAACATCGGTTTACTCGCTCAGCATAGTGACCTTATTCAGCATGCTTCTGCCATCATCATCGACACCAATATTAATGAAGATGTGCTCGCTTATCTGTTCAGCAATTTCCAAGAACAAGTCATTTACCTAGATACGGTTTCGACCGCTAAAGCGGTTAAATCCAAACCGTATCTCAAACATATCCACACGCTAAAACCAAACTTACTCGAGGCCCAGACAATCTCGGGCTTACCGCTCAATTCTGACGAAGATATCGACGACATTGCAGATTGGTTCATTAACCAAGGGATCACCCGTTTATTCCTTAGCCTTGGAGCCGATGGCATTCTCTACCGCTCAGCAGAAGATACCGAATTGATCCGGGCACCCAAAGTGCAAGTAGTCAACGCCAACGGGGCTGGGGACGCATTTCTTGCAGGGCTAGTGTACGGACAAATGAATAACTTAACGGACGCAGAGTCCTGCTGCTTTGCGCTCGGCTGCGCCATGCTCACGATGGAACATGCCCAGACAATTAACCCAACCATTACCGAATTGATGGTGCAACAGCGCCTAGGGTCTGCTGACCTTTGGTGATGATTTTTGCAGCAAACAAAATTTAACCCAAAAAGGTCAACAGACCCTATAGGAAGCCTCATGTTAAACACTTATCTCGATATTCACCCTGAAGTGCAACAAGCCTTAGCAGAAGGCAAACCTGTGGTCGCATTGGAATCGACCATCATCTCCCATGGCATGCCTTATCCAGAAAATGTTGAAACAGCATTTCGTGTTGAACAGGCAGTGCGTGACAACGGAGCGATTCCTGCCACCATTGCGATTCTCAAAGGCCGCTTGAAAGTGGGTTTAAGCAAAGACGAGATTACTTATCTGGGTCAACAGGGTCAGTTGGCAGTCAAAACCAGCCGCCGCGATATTCCTTTCATCGTCGCGAGCAAGGCAGACGGTGCAACCACAGTGGCTTCAACGATGATCCTTGCTGATATGGCCGGAATCCGCGTATTTGCAACGGGCGGTATCGGCGGTGTTCATCGGGGCGCCGATACCAGCTTTGATATCTCTGCCGATTTAGAAGAATTGGCAGAAACAAATGTGGCGGTGGTATGCGCGGGGATTAAGTCTATTCTCGATTTGGGACTCACTCTGGAGTATCTGGAAACCAAAGGTGTACCTGTCATTGGTTATGGCACAGAAATGCTGCCAGCGTTTTATACGCGGGAAAGTCAGTTTGGTGTCGATTACCGAATTGACAGTCCTGAACAGATAGCAGCAGCGTTGAAAGCCAAGTGGGATATGCAACTTAAAGGCGGTGCGGTCATTGCCAACCCAGTTCCCATCGAGCACGCACTCAAAAGTGAAGAAATTGACGGCGTCATCGAAGCCGCGATTACTGAAATGGATGACAAAGGAATAAAAGGCAAGGATTCTACACCATTTTTACTCGCCAAAGTTGCGGAAAAGACAGCTGGAAACAGCCTCAAATCCAACATAGCGTTGGTGCTTAACAACGCCGCCCTTGCCGCGAGAATCGCAGTTTCATACAGTGGTTGAGTCGTTTTTTGCCAATTACCCTAAAAATTCATTACACCTCTAAACACCTTGAGTACCTAAAAATCGGCATCAAGGTGTCCGTTTTCATACGATAAAATCTCTTCAAATGTCTTAAATCGGAGTATTTGGCTCATGACGCCTGCGTTTCAAATAAATTAATTTTACTTTTCATTAACATTGTCCTACCCATAGGGGAGAAGCTGCGTTCTGGACTGCGCCACTCTCTAAGAGCTGTAACTAATTTAAACAAGGACGGTTTAAAACAAACCGAGAATGGAGAGGTATCTATGGGCACAGTATCCTCATTACGCCAACCCGTTAATATTGGTTTCTACCTTTGCGATCGTTTTACTATGCTGGCAATGGCTTCTGCGATTGAAGTATTGCGCATGGCAAACCAATTGTCGGGAGAAACGTTGTACCAATGGCACACGCTGAGTGAAGACGGCCAATCAGTATCAGCAAGTGATTCGCTCCAGATCGGTGTTGATGAAGAAATACCTTCCCAACAGCCTTTGGACATTGTGATCATCTGTGGCGGCCTGGACATCGAAAAATCAGCGAAACCCCGTTTGCTGAGCTGGTTAGCTTCATTAGATCGTAAGAACATCACCGTTGGTGCGATTTGTACTGGAAGCTATATCCTGGCGAAGGCAGGCATCATGCAAAACAAAGCCTGCTCTATTCACTGGGAGTACCTTGCAGGTTTTCAGGAAGCTTTCCCTGCAGTACGAGTTAGCAACAAACTCTTTTCTTTTGACGAGAAACGCATGACCAGTGCGGGCGGCACAGCCCCTATGGATATGATGCTCAACATGGTCACTAAGGAACACGGAAATAAACTTAGCGCGGCAATATCCGAGATGTTTATGTGCGAACGTGTCAGGAACAGCGAAGACGTGCAGAAGATACCATTGAGGAATCTGATTGGTACGGCGCAGCCTAAACTGCTCGAAACCGTTTCATTAATGGAAGCTAATCTCGAAGAACCTTTCTGCATTGATGAGCTCGCCAGCCTGGTTCAGCTCTCACGCCGCCAACTCGAAAGGCTGTTCCAGCGACACATTCAGTGCTCACCTTCGCGCTACTATCTCCACCTCCGACTCAGTCGCGCGAAACAGCTCCTAATCCAGACTAATCTCTCCATCATAGAAATATCGATCGCTTGTGGATTTGTCTCTACGCCTCATTTTTCGAAGTGTTACCGCGACTACTACGGTATTCCTCCGAGAGAAGAGCGAGTCGGCATGCGTCAGGAGCAGGAGCCAACATTGGGGAGCATAAGTCTGGAGAGTGCTCAGATTGCCAGCTAACAAAGGCTAAACCAAAACACATGCCCCGGAGTTTATCCGGGGCTTTTTTTTCCACCAACGCTCAGCTGCCTCATCCTTTTGGAATAGATTGTTCAAATTTTATCCTACTATCAATTCTAAACTTCGTACCCACTCAAGCCTGCCGATAATCTAGACGACCTAAGTGTTTAAATAAGAATCCAAGCACATAACGAAACCTGTATGGCCCATGACTAATTTAGGGAAAAAATAAAGCGCTCAACGTTTAATCATCACCTCCCAGCCCGCGTACTTTGTGAGCAACTGATCAGATCCCAGTATGACACTTGTATTAATTCAACGTTACCCAAAGGGTTATCCACCGTTTCTGTGGGTAACTTTCTTCGCGTCACGTAATATATTGAGTTCACGTCATTAAATTCTTGCTAGAAAAATTCTGCGATATAGGACAAAAATTACACCCAGACATTCCTTTTTCATCTCAACGATATATAGTCTGCCTAGATAGCAATACACCTGAGAGGAAGGGATAAAGAGATTGCTACTTACTAAAAAGGAAAACGCGAAAAGCATTGTAAAACTCTCCCAGTCACCGACAATGAGCGACAGTGGCAAATTTTTCATTTGGGAAGGTCATGAACACGCTTGGTAAGCAAATTGAATATCGTTGGTTGGAGACAGACTCAAAGTTTTATCAAACGGCTTTGAAGCTTCGCTATGCGTTGTTTTTCGAGGAGCCAGGCCTACCCTGGGAAGTGTTGTTCGATACTGACGAAGGCAATAGCCTGCATCTTGCCGCTATCTGCGATGGAGAATTGTTGGCTTACGGACGGTTGACCAAGCGGAGCAATTCAGCAATGCAAATATCGCAAATGGTGGTTTCGCCCAAACATCAGCGTAAAGGATTAGGAGAAGCGATTCTCAGCCGATTGGTCATTCATGCGAAAGAGCACGAAACCAAAAGTATTATTCTCAGCGCACGACTTCATGCTATGCCACTTTATGAAAAATTGGGATTTAATATAGTAGGTGAAGTATATCTTTCAGAAAAAACAGGCATTGAACACATTAAAATGGAATTAACACTAAAAAGGGCCGAATAACTCAGCCCCTCTTATTTAACGCAACATCATAATTATTTAATTAAGCAACAATTTCTTCTTTGCGCTCAATCGTAGAAGCTGAGCTACTATTAATTGAGATGGACTTAGGCTTCATAGTTTCTGGAATAACCTTCAACAGATTAATTTTTAGTAGACCATTTTCGAGATCTGCACCTGTCACTTCAATGTAGTCAGCTAGGTTAAATTTACGTTCGAAAGTGCGATTAGCAATGCCTTGGTGAAGGTAGTTTTTGCCTTCTACTTTCTCTTTTTCACCACGAATGGTCAGCACACCACGCTCTACATTAATGTTAAGCTCTTCTTGCTTGAAACCAGCCACCGCAAGGGTTATTGCATACTTGTTGTCTTCGAGTGATTCAATGTTATATGGAGGGTAACCTGCAGCAGTGCTTTCTGCGCGAAACGCGTTATCCAGTAAATTGGCAAATCGGTCAAAGCCAATGCTATTACGGTATAGTGGGGTCAAATCGATAGTTTTCATCATATATCCTCCAAAGAAGCGATATTAAATACAGTTAATTAATTTTCCGGAGAGGCCGCACGAATATCGCCACAACCTCTGCACCACTATATGTGGAGATGGATAAAAACCTTTTCAAGGGAAACAACCAAAAAAATCCAAAACTTTATAAACTATTGATTTATTAACAGCAAAAATCAGGTATGTAATTTATTTGTTAACAAGGATTTTAATTACTAGTGGATATATATTGGGTCACCATAAAGAAGATTCAAGATGTTAGACATGAAAATTAGTAGCTGATATTTTTATTGTCGATAATCAGGCTCGCTTTCAGGGGTGCTGCACGTGCTTTTTCGTTGCATACACGGTGTATGCACGTGTTTAGGCACAGTGCCTGAACCACTTTCTTTGAATCGGCGTTTAAACAACTAAACTCTGCAGCGCACAACTGACCATTCATGAATAGACGCTCAAGTGTTTCTAAACTGAACTCAAGTTGCACTTTTTCAGCTTTTTGTGCCGCTATAGCTCCCTTGCCTTTCACGTGATTGCTATCCATTGCCTTAAACCGTCTTAAATTCGTATCACCATACCTTGACTCTAGATGATAATGGTTATCATTACAACCCGAGGTAGATTATGGATAAGTTTTACTGGGGGGACAAAAGGAGAGTTCGGCACAGGGTCTGTTGACCTTTGGTGATTAAATTTTGTTCTAGCCATGAGCGTTTTAGGCGCGGCAAGTTGTATGACACATAGTCATTCTAGGCAACTACACCTCAACAAAGCATAAACCGTCAAGGGTACGGGACGCGCAGTCGAACCCTTCGGGCATCATTTGTGGAGGATTTCTGCTGCGTTATCAGCTTCTCATGTAGACTACTACTACACATCAAAACCTATGCCTTACGTAAAATCCCCGCAAACTGCTTCAAAATTCATCACCAAAAATCAACAGACCCTAACAGTTTGCACTGTAATTTCTTATTCAGTGGGTTCTCTGAGATATCTGCCAGGTGTGTTCCCCGTCATCTTCCTGAAGAAGCTAATAAATGCGCTGTCACTTGAAAATTTTAGGGCCGATGCCACTTCTGACACACTCTGCCCTTCCGATAAGCGCTCTATTGAAGCCTGTAAACGCCATTGCTGACGCCAGGACTGATAAGGCATGTCGGTTTCACGGGTAAAAATCCGGCTTATCGTTTTGGCACTGGCACCGATTCCTTTTGCCATCTCGACTAACGGATCGGGGATACTTTTCCCCGTCATCACCTCTTCTAACCAGACCTTTAAACGTCGATCAGAAGGGAGCTTAAGGACAAAATGCTCCTCCTGAGCGCATTCGAATTCCTGACAGAACAAAGAGAAGATGACACGCTGATCTTCTTCAGGCATCTCCCACTCCCAATAAGCCATTCGTTCAATCAGCTCTCTCAGTAAGCCATTTACGGCGATAATTTTAATGTCCCTCGGAAGGTGATGGGATATCTGTGCATCGAAATATAAAGAGCGATAAGCAACGACATTGCGCATCACCGCACAGTGGATAGTTCCCGCAGGGATCCAAGCGGCGCGACTCGGCGGCAACACGCACCACACACCGTTCAGGTTAATGCTCATGCATCCCGAAGAGGCGAAAAGAAGTTGGTGCTTCTTGTGTTTGTGCATTCCCGAGTCATGACGGCCTATCTGCGCCGCAACACCAATAATTGGCGCTCGCAGCACATCGGCGTTAAATCGGGTTTCTTCTGTTATGACTGCCATCTGTCCTTATATTGATATTTAAGGTTCTATTTACGTTATTGGGTCAAGTATATCCGCCTGTAAACTTCTCGCCATCAAAAACAATATTTGGAATGGTTATGAAAACACAAACCCCACCATTGTGGTTGCTAGGGGCACTGTTGATGTTTCCGCAAATAGCTGAAACTATCTATAGTCCAGCGCTTCCTGATCTTGCTGAAGCATTTGGCGTTTCCTTTGATACGGCTTCGCTAACCCTATCGGTTTACTTTTCTGCTTTTGCTATTGGTGTTGTAGTCTGGGGAAGACTTGCCGATACATTAGGACGACGCGCAGCGATGCTCCTAGGTTTAGCAACTTATGCATTGGGAAGTCTGTTAGCCATGGCCGCGAATGATTTTAATGTCGTGCTCATAGCTCGCATGATTTCAGCGTTTGGCGCCGCAACGGGCTCGGTTGTTGGCCAAACCATGTTGAGAGACAGCTACGAAGGCACAGAGTTAGGAAGGATCTTCTCCATTATGGGAATGGCGACGGCTATCAGCCCGGTGGTCGGCCTGCTCCTGGGCAGCATGGTTACCACTTACTCTGGTTACTTTGGCGTATTCACAACGTTGATGATTCTAGCAGTGGCATTACTGGTCAGTTCTACATTTACTCTGAGAGAAACCAAACCCGTGCATACCCAACGTGTTTTGCTTGCTACAGTTTGCCGTGAAATGCTGCGCAACGGCTCAGTATGGAAGAATGCGATTTTAGTGGCCGCATTTAATCTGATGCTGTTTGGCTATTACTCAATAGCGCCTTTTACCTTCAAACAACTGGGTTTCAGTTCCATCGAGTTCGGCTACACCGGGGTTGCATTGGCGCTGGGCTCATTTGTCGGCAGCATGGTGAATAAGTTCCTACTTAAACGTGGCTTCGAAGCGGATGCTTTGGTTTCAGGGTCTAGTGTGCTCGCGGTGCTATGTAGCGCAGGTGTAGGAGCACTACAAGGAAACTGCCTTCTTGTACTGCCAATGGTGGGTATCGTCGTCGCTTATGGCATCGCAATACCCAATATTCTTGGTCAGGCACTGGTTAAGTTTCGCCACTACGCAGGTTCTGCAGGTGCGTTGTTTGGATTGATGTATTACCTCATGCTTGGAATTTCCCTGGGTATAGCAGGCGTATTCCAGAATCTTGGGGGAACCTTATTCACCGCTTCCTTAATTACACTGGTATTTGTATTGCCAACCACGAAAAAACGCCTGGCATCAGCGACCAACTCATAAACAGAAGCCCACGGTTACCGTGGGCTTCCTCCGTTTTAGTGTTCTATCAACGTTATCGTATTGCAGTGCAGAAACTGACATCAGCATGATGGGTTTGGATATCAAAGCTGTGGTAAAGCTCGAAGCATGGACGATCGTCCGATTCAATGCCCATCTCAATGACTTTACCCATAAGGTCATCCCAAGCTTTGGGGTATTGACTAAAGTCCGTGATGTTCTGGCGCATGACCGCATATTCGCCACCGGGAAACTCCTGAAACTCAATACCTGCAGGGACATCGGTCTCATCCGGCACCATTAGGCAGATATCTGTCCTGCACTTCTCATTCGGGGTAATTTCAGGGTTATCGTGATAAATGAAAATACAAGTGTTCCCTGCCAAGCCATTCATGCCCGCCCATTGATAAAGGCGACCACTCGCTTCTTCATATCCCTGACCATAAGGACCAGTTACACGAACATAGGCCAGTTTACTGCGCTCAAAGTGTTGCTTTTCCATTGTCTTGCTCCATGTTGATGTGTCAGAGCCAGTATATGAATCAGTCACTTCCGCTTCGTTTCCAATCTTGCGCAGCGTGTGTCCAATCTTGCTGTTTCGTGCAAGCTCGGAAAATGCCTTGTAGTCTTCACAGTCGCGAAAGGCTGTTGGCGTAACGCCAAAGTGTTGCTGGAAGGCCTTTGCCAGACTTTGTGAAGATGAAAAACCAAAATCCAGCGCTATGTTGAGGACAGGCTGTTTATTCTTAAACAGCTCATCGGCTGCGGCTTCAAGGCGCAATCGGCGAATAAAGTCAGCCAAGGTTTCCCCCTGGACAGCTTTAAAGGTGCGATGAAAGTGATAAGGAGATAGGTTTGCTAAAGCCGCGACTTCAGGCAGGTTGAGTGGCTCGTTAAAGTGCTTTTCCATATGACGAATGACAGGAACCAACCGCTTTTGATAATCAACACGCATAACTTTTCTCTTCAGGCTTATCTAAAGCCAGAGCCTAAACGATCCTTTCTTTACTTCAACGCTTCCAGAATAAACTTGAGATTCTTCCCATCAAATAGGAAGATTCCTTGTGTTCCTCTACTCCCATTTTCATCATGACAACGGAATCGGAGGTCAAATGAATCAACAAGCCAAATGGAGTCAGTACTATCAGAAAGTGTCCCCAATGCCACATCGAAAACTCGTAGAAAGAGCAGTAAAACTGGATAAAACTGGGCATCGCGTTGCTGTTGATTGTGGCTGTGGAGGCGGTGCTGAAACAGATTATCTTTTGGCTCAGCAATATGAAGTCCATGCCTTCGATTTCAATGAAGATGCTGTGACCCTAACCCACCAGCGCTGCAAGAATAACCCCAAGCTGAACCTGACGCTTGATTCATTTTCAGAGTTTGAATTTCCCATATCAAGCCTGATTACAGCCAATAACAGTTTGTTCTTCTGCGAGGCTAAAGAGCTCGATTCTGTTTGGAGCCGGATACGTTCATCACTTATCCGTGGCGGCGTATTTTGTGGTGACTTCATTGGCCGCAATGACATCTGGAACCAAGACCCCAGCCGAGCGCTGGCACCTGTCGATAAAGCCATGTTAGACAGCATGTTTAAAGGATTTGAAATCGTCTTCCTGAAGGAGCGCAACGAGTTAGGAAAAACCGCCATTGGTATCGAAAAACACTGGCATACCTATACGTTGATCGCGATAAAGCGCTGAAAATCTCCGTGTTGCGAGACAGGGGTCACCAAACCTACCAATCCCTCTTTAGCCCCGTTCTCATTGGGTTATAGTGACAGCACTGAGTTGTATTTAGTGATTAGTAATGAGTTTCGAGCAACAACTGGACCGTGCACATCAGGTTCTGACTGAGAAAGGCTTTTTGCCGTCTTCCGCCAATCCACTGATTTACCGTGTTGTACGTAAACTAGGGTTGAAAGTTCCACCACCACAGTTCTGTTCGTTCAGCATTAACACACTGCTTGGCACGCTTTGGTTTGGCAGCTTGTGGGGATTGATCATGTGGTTCATGCAATGGGAATCTCTCGGTGTATCCCTCAGCTATGCGTTTAATGCATCCATGGTCACAGGCCTGTTCTTTGGTGTGATGATGTCTGCGTGGTACAAGCTTTCAGCCAAACGTAAACAGCTTCCAAGCTGGGGCGAGATATAGATCAGTCTGGTTTGCCGACCACCCTGATTAGGGGGATGGGTGGTCAGCAAGCCAGCTATTGTTATTTACCTTCCAGTTCCTTCTTCAAGTTTCCTAGACCTGCCTGATACAAGCCTGTGACACCTTTAACTGCCGCTTCATCTGATAGGTAGTCAGGCGGATTACTTTCCGGGAATCCCCTGTAAAACTCTCCACTCCATGTGATCTCACTTGCATTGTCTCCCTCAGACGCGGCCGATATCGTCGAGTTGTAATGGGTTACTGGCAGCAAATCGACATTGTCTTTGATGATGCGATATTTCAACGTCATGGTTTTATCATCTAGATCCATCAACTCTTCTGTTAACGAAGCATCATCAACATAAAGTTTCCTTACCGCATCAGCTTCGTTCGGTACGCCCGACACCAGTTCATTTTTAGTGATACCCGGAATCCACGAATCCAAACCATCAAAGCTGACGGCTTCGTCCCACACATCTTTCGCTGGCGCATCGATAGTGACAGTTTCCGTCACCGAAAGCTTTTCCAAACCATTGCTGGCATCGAGATCATCATTGCTGCTCCCATAAAGGTTTTTAACGTCTTTATCATTCCTTGCATCCTCTGTTAGCGACACACTGTGTAAGCAACATCACCTTGCATCGGTGCCAGATGGAAATGAAATTAGTTGATATGGCACGGATACAGCTGAGATAAAGATGGGACAACCAAACTATTGCCTATCCAAAAGAAAACACCCGCTGGATGCGGGTGTTGGTGTAGCCATGGAGTAAGCTTACTCTTCGATACCCCGCATCCTTGCACTTCGTCGACGTAGGAACTCCAACGTCGTCAGCAACGCAATCGAGAGCACCACCAGCAAAGTCGCTGCGGCCAATATCGTCGGGCTGATTTCTTCACGTATTCCCGACCACATTTGTATCGGTAAGGTTGTCTGCTCTGGCCCTGCAATAAAGAGCACCACAACCACTTCATCAAATGACGTAATGAAAGCAAACAATGCACCAGAGATAACACCAGGAGTCACCAGCGGTAAGACCACTTTAAAAAAGGTCTGAACCGGGTTAGCGCCCAAACTCGCTGACGCACGGGTCAGGGAATGATCAAAGCCACTCAGCGTTGCTGTCACAGTAATGACCACAAAAGGGATACCCAACGCAGTATGTGCCAGAATCACACCTACATAGGTCTGGGTAAGCTGGAAACGTGAGAAAAAGAAGAACATGGCCGCAGCCGAGATGATTAAGGGCACAATCATTGGCGAAATAAGAATCGCCATGATCACGTCTTTGTAAGGCATATAACGACTTGAAAGCCCGAGCGCCGCGATGGTGCCTAGAACCGTTGCCAGCAAGGTTGAGGCAATCGCGACAATCACACTGTTTTTCACGGCGGCTTGCCAAGAGTCAGAAGTGAAGAAATCCTCGTACCAGCGAAGCGAATAGCCCGCCGGGTCGAAGCTAAGCATTTCAGGCGTGAAGGTAAAGTAAGGTTCTGCATTAAAGCTCAGAGGAATAATGATCAACAAAGGACCAATCAGGAAAAGGAAGATGGCCGCGCAGATGACACGGAACACCACATACCAAACCTTTTCCCCTGTGGTTGCACATTCAGGTAATGCCATGACTTCCCCCTTACCCTAACTTCACGTTGTCGACGCCGATAAGGCGGTTGTATACCCAGTACAACAAGATCACCACAATCAGCAGGATAGAAGCGATGGCTGCCGCCAAGCCCCAGTTAAGTGAGGTCTGCATGTGATAAGCAATGAAGTTAGTAATAAAGGTCCCCGTTTGGCCACCCACCAAGGCTGGCGTGATGTAGTAACCAATGGAAAGGATAAACACTAAAATCGAACCCGCACCGATACCAGGCAGGGTTTGCGGAAAATAGACACGGCGGAATGCCATGGTTTGCGTTGCGCCCATCGAGCGGGCCGCACGAACATAACTTGGTGAGATAGTTTTCATCACAGAGTAAAGCGGCAGGATCATAAAGGGCAACAAAATGTGCGTCATCGCAACCAGCGTCCCCGTCTGGTTGTAAATCATTTGTATCCGGTTTTCATCATCGAGAATACCAGCACCTACCATGAGATCATTAAGCACGCCCTGTTGCTGCAAAATCGCAATCCAGGTTGCAGTACGCACCAATAGTGAGGTCCAAAATGGCAGTAGAACCAGAATCATCAGTAGGTTTGCCTGTTTCATTGGCAAGTTAGCTAAAAGGTACGCCACCGGATAGCCTAATAACAAACAGAGGAAAGTAATGGACATACTCATGTAGAGCGTCCGCCAGAACAGCGCGTTATATATTTGGAGGTGTTCTGGTTGGGCGATGATACTGCCGTCATCGCCATATTTGTGGTCTACCGCATTCAGGTAGTAAGAAAAGGTATAAGGCGAAGACTCACGTTCAATTAACTGCCAGACAGTAATGTCCATCCAGCGCTTGTCAATTTTCGCCAATGCCTCTTTGTAGGGACCTTCTTTCAGGCGTTTGGATTTTCGTGCTGATTTCATGATCAGCGAGCGCATACCAGATCTGGCATAATTCAGCCGCGACGCTACTTTACCAATATTCCGGGCTTCAGCGCCGATTTTCAGATCCTGAACCAAAGCTGCAAAGGTTTCCTCATTCGGCAACGCTTCACCATTCCAGTTTTGAAGGGCCGCTTTGGTATTCGGAAGATAAGTAGAAACCTCTGGGTTTTCGACGCTACGTTTGAGCATGTCGGCGATGGGAAATACAAAGGCCACCAGCAAAAAGATCAGAAGCGGTGATACCAATAAAAAGGCTCTGATTTTGTTACGACGAATAGAACGCTGCTGGCTTATACGCAGCGACACTCCATCAGCAGTAGTGATGTCATTGACTGGACTTCCTTGCACCAGACTCTCCCAACTTCAAAAATAAAAACGGCGGGCTTCCTTTCAAAAACCCGCCAATTACTTCAGATTACTTCGCTAACCATGCATTGAAACGTTGAGCCAATTCATCACCATTATCCGCCCAGAACTCATCATCTTTCGGGATCGCAGTTTGGAAGTTTGGTCCATAAGTTGGCATGTGAGGCTTCATTTCGATGCCTGTATCAGCATGCGTACTCACCATGCCCGCCGAAGAATTACGCGCTGGCCCGTAAGAGATATATTTCGCTTGATCGGCGAGACGTTGTGAGTCCGTGGCAAAACGCAGGTAATCCTTAACCTTGTCCATTTTCCCTTTTGGTACAACCCAGCCGTCCAATTCGAATACCTGACCATCCCAGATAATTTCAAATGGCTGCTTCTCGTTCACCGCGGCGTTAAAAATACGACCGTTGTATGCAGATGCAAATGCCACCTCTTGGTCAGCCAGAAGTTGCGGTGGCTGAGCACCTTCTTCCCACCAAATCACGTTATCTTTAATGGTATCGAGCTTTTTAAATGCCCGCTGCACGCCCTCTTCGGTAGCAAGTACGTCATAAACATCTTTAGCCGCTACACCATCAGCAATCAATGCCCACTCGAGGTTATTGATCGGTTTTTTCTGTAGCGAGCGTTTTCCGGGGAAGTTTTTCAAATCGAAGACGTCCTCGATTTTGGTTGGTGCTTTATCAAACATCTCTTTGTTGTAAGCAACAATGTTTGAGTAAACAATAGAAGGAACAAAACACTCACCGAGCGAACCCGCCAGGAAGTCTTTTGTGGCTGGAGTACCGTCTGGAGCCGCCGCCAAAAGGGTGTCGTGATCCAATGGCTCTGCAAGACCTTCATCACAGGCTACGATAGCGTCTGAAGGCAGCATGTCCACCAAATCCCAGGTGACGTTCCCAGATTCAACCTGCGCCCGCAGACCTGACAGGCCATTCTGAGATTTATCGATATTAATCACCTTAGTTCCTGTTTTCTCAGTCCAAGGTTCATGGTAAGCCTTTGTTTGGCTTGCGGTATATGCACCACCCCACGAAACAACATTCAGTGTTTCGTCCGCAACGGCGTGTGCCGCTATACCTGTAAAGCCCGCCAGAATGGCAGCGTTTAACGCGAGTTTTTTCATTTTCCTTCTCCTCAAGTCTTTCGCTTGTTAACGTCTGAGCATGAGCAGGAATCAAAATCTGCGTGTCGCCACTACAGAAAAACTGCGTTCCTTACTAACCCAAATCAGTTCGAGTCCTGCACTAAGCGTTTAGGTCAGTTTGCCCAGATCTTTCATTACGAGGCGTCCAACGCCCTGCAATCTTCTTCAGACCATCCGATGCGAATAGTGTCGCCACGTTGAAGGTTTGGGTGACCTTCCGCATTAGGAGTCTTAATAATGAATTCGTCGCTCTCACAAACTGAGACGCGGGTACGCAGGTGATCGCCGAGGTAAATGACTTCTTCTACCTTGGCATCAAAAATATTGGAAAGCACGCCCTGCTGAGGGTTGATCACTATTCGCTCAGGACGGAGGGAAAGCGTGGATTGTTCGCCGGTATTGCCGACGGCTACAGGCTTGGCGGTAATAATGTCGCCGTTTGGAATTTTGACCTGACAGGCCTGCTCACTCATCGAGATCACATCACCACGCAGGCGGTTATTTTCACCAATAAACTGCGCAACAAACGCGTTTACTGGACGCTCATAGAGCTCTTCCGGTGTCGCCAACTGCTGCACCACTCCGTCGTTAAACACGGCAATGCGGTCTGACATCGTCAGCGCTTCCGACTGGTCGTGGGTCACGTATATCATGGTCACGCCAAGATCTTCCTGGATATGCTTAATCTCGTACTGCATTTCCTCACGGAGGTTTTTATCCAGCGCCCCAAGCGGCTCGTCCATCAACACCAGTTCAGGCTCAAACACCAAAGCACGGGCAACCGCCACACGTTGCTGTTGACCACCAGAAAGATGCGCTGGACGGCGATGACCGAAATCTGACAAGCGCACCATATCCAGCGCTCGCTTCACTTTCTTTTCGATTTCTGATTTGGAAAGGTTTCTGACCTGCAGCGGAAACGCGAGGTTCTCTTCCACAGTCATGTGGGGGAAAAGCGCATAGTTTTGGAACACCAAACCAATGCCTCGCTTGTGTGGTGGTAGCTTTTTTATCGGGTTCCCGTTTAGGTAAATATCACCATGCGTGGGCTGTTCGAATCCCGCCATCATCATTAAAACCGTGGATTTACCTGAGCCTGAAGGTCCTAGCAGCGTGATGAACTCACCTTGCTCGATATCCATCTCAAAACCTTTGACGACCAAGGTCCTTCCATCGTAGCTTTTTTGTACATTGTCAAAACGCACAAAAGGCATGATAGAACCTCGGTTATTGCCGCTCTGCTGCATAAATAAAGCATTCCTTGCGTCACTAAACATCTAAAGCGTATAACACGAATTTAACATTGATCAAAAAGACGACCACGCGAGTGAGAGACGGATCATGAGCACTCACATAAAGTGTGAAACATTGCACTGACTTGAGGTTGATTCAAATGCAAAAAGATCGCGATTTCTATCAGGTTCCATTAACCTTTAGTGATTATTTTCACAGCAGCTTGTTGCTGTTTTTTACAAGGCAGAGACTTCAGAGCGTAGCCAGCCCAGATGAGAAAAAGACAATGCGGTTGAATGGTTCCACAACACTACCATTCGGATTCTACAGTAGCTTTATTACCCAAACCGACGGAGAAAATTAGAGCAACGATGGCACAACCTGCCTCCCTTTTTCATTATTCCAATCTATTTTCCAAGAACTTCACTCTGTCCCAACTTATAAACACGGCATACTCTGAAGTTGCATAATACTTTCCGCATTCATCGCTGTTTAAAGTGAGACTGCATGAAGCGGTACGTTCTACACCCGAAGATACTCGGACTTCCCTCCACGCCATCGCTGTTAGTATTCCTTGCCTGTTTATGGGCATTGTCGGCGTCGTTTTCTCTCACTCAAGCATCAACCTCACTAAGACTTCTACGCAATGGGAGATCCTCACATGAATAGATGGGTACTGGGGATGCTAGTCATCGCCGTGCTGGCCTTCGGCACCGTCATCGGTTTCAATCTCTTCGTCAATAAGAAGATAGAAAACACACTGGCCAATCTGCCCGAGCCGGTTTATCCGGTTACGGTCGAAAAGCTGACACCGACAGTCTGGCCACAAAGTATAAAAGCCATTGGCTTTATCGAACCCAACCAAGGCGTGTCGGTCTCCAACGAAGTAGCGGGCATTGTCACTGCTATCAACTTCGAAAACGGCACCAATGTGGAAAGCGGCACTGTGCTAGTGAACTTGGATTCATCTGTACAACAGGCACAGCTCAAAGCGCAGCAAGTGCAGTTGCCTTCCGTCCGCGATGATTACAACCGACTTCGTAAGCTCTATCAGGAGCGTTCGGTGTCCGAGCAAAGCGTCGAAGCGGCTCAGTCAAAATACGAAGCCATGCAGGCGAATATTGAAAGCCTGCAAGCCACCATCAACCAGCGTGAGATCAAAGCGCCATTCAGCGGCGTTCTCGGTATTCGCAATATCAACCTGGGTCAATTTGTTTCTGCTGGGACAGACATTGTTCGGCTCGACGATCTCTCCTTGATGCGGGCGCGCTTCAGTGTGCCACAGGCAGAGATTGGTAAGCTTTCTGTAGGGCAAGAGATCTCACTAACCGTTGAGGCGTTTCCTGGCCGCGAATATAAAGGGAAAATCAACGCTATTCAGCCTGTGGTAAGCAACCAAACTGGCCTCGTGATGGTACAGGCAGAGCTCCCTAATGATGATAAAACACTGCGTGGCGGCATGTTTGCCGCGGTGAATGTTGCGCTCTCTGATTTAGACAATCAAGTGGTTGTACCGCAAACAGCAATTGTGTTTGCCCTATATGGCAACTCCGTGTTTGTGACGGAACAAAAAGACGATGAAACCCGTGTCCGACAGGTCACAGTCGAGGTATTACAACGTGATGGCAACTTCGCGCTGGTTAAAGGGGATTTGAAGTTTGATGAGCAAGTGGTGACGACAGGTATTCTTAACCTTGGCAACAATACTAAAGTGAATATCGTCGATAACCCGATTTCTGCGCCAGACACCATGCCGCAACTGTGAGGAACGGATCATGAGCTTCACAGACATATTCATTCACCGCCCCGTGATGGCGGCATCGTTAAGCATTCTCCTGCTTTTACTTGGCCTCAACGCCATGAAAGATTTACAGGTTCGACAATACCCGGACATGACCAATACGGTCATCACCGTCACGACACCCTATCCCGGCGCAGACGCTGAACTGGTGGAAGGCTTTATCACCCAACCACTGGAACAAGCGCTGTCGCAAGTGGATAACCTGGATTTTATGACTTCTGCCAGTCAACTCGGTTCTTCGAGTATTACCCTGAACATGATGCTCAACACCAGTCCGGAAGCGGCGTTGGCAAACGTGCTATCTCAGATAAACTCGGTCACCAACCAGTTACCCAAAGAGGCTTATAACCCTTCTGTTACCTCTTCGACGGGTTCCACGACCTCCATCATGTATATCTCGTTTTTCAGTGGAGACCTCAATTCCAGCCAGATTGCCGACTATCTCGAACGAGTGGTGAATCCGCAGCTTTCGACTGTCAACGGCGTTTCCAATATCACAATGATGGGCGGCTCGCCGTTTGCACTGCGCATCTGGCCTGACCCGGAGAAGCTGGGGCAGTATGACCTCTCTACCTCTGAGCTTGTCGGTATTTTGCAGCAAAACAACTACCAGTCAGCCGTTGGCCAGTTTAAAAGCTACTTCACTGTGCTCAACAGCACTATCGACAGTCAGGTTGACACGGTGGAAGGCCTCAAGAATCTGGTGATCAAGAGTTACAAAGGCCAAGTCGTCCAGCTTCGCGATGTGGCGGAGGTGAACCTCAGCAAAAGCAGCGATAGTTCACGCGCCCTCGCCAATGGACGGGAAGCGGTGATTATTGGCATCAACGCCACCCCAACCGCTAACCCGCTTGATGTCGCGGCAGGTATTCGCGTGCTGTTCGAATCTATTCAGAAAAACCTACCTTCCACCATTGAAGCCAGCGTGCTTTACGATTCCACCTTGGCGATTACCGACTCCATCAATGAAGTGGTCAAAACCATCGCTGAGGCAGCCGTCATCGTTATCGTGGTGATACTCCTGTTTCTTGGTTCTTTTCGTGCTGTGGTTATCCCTATCGTTACCATTCCGCTGTCACTGATTGGCGTCATGGTCGTCATGCAGGCTTTTGGCTTCACCTTAAACCTGATGACACTGCTTGCCATGGTATTAGCGATTGGATTGGTAGTCGATGACGCCATCGTGGTGGTAGAGAATGTTGACCGCCATATCAAGATGGGCACCAAACCTTTCAAAGCCGCAATAGAAGCCACGCGGGAAATTGCGGTTCCGGTTATCTCGATGACGATTACTCTGGCAGCGGTTTACGCGCCCATAGCCTTGATGGGTGGCGTGACAGGCTCGCTATTTAAAGAGTTCGCATTAACACTGGCAGGGTCAGTGTTTATCTCCGGATTTGTGGCACTGACGCTTTCGCCCATGATGTGCTCGAAAATGCTTAAACCGCACACGAATCCCAGTAAGTTTGAAGCCACCGTTGAGCACGTTTTGGGTGGGCTGACCAAGCGCTATCATCATGCCTTGTTGGCTGTGCTCAACCACAAACGTGTGGTGGTGGTCTTCGCTGTCGTGGTCTTCGCTTCGTTACCGGTGATCTTCAAATTTATTCCCTCTCAACTCGCGCCGGATGAAGATCAGGGCGTCGTTGTGGTGATTGGCAGCACGCCCTCCACCTCCAACAATGACTACATTCAGGCCAATATGGAGCTGATTTCCAACATCATCGCCAAGCAACCTCAGGCCGAAGCTTCACTGGCAATGATTGGCGTGCCAACGAGTAGCCAAGGCATCGCGATTGGCCCTTTAATTCCCTGGACAGAGCGGACGCTCAGCCAGAAAGAAGTCTCTGCCAATATCAACGCGGAGGCCAAGAAACTTCCCGGTATCAATGCCACGGCTTACCAAATGCCCTCGCTGCCCGGCGCATCTGGCGGCTTACCTATCCAGTTCGTCATCACCAGCCCTGCAGATTTCGAAACCCTCTATGCGGTCGGTAACAAGATACTGGACAAAGCCAAAGCCAGCCCACTGTTTGTGTATACCGACGTAAACCTGAAATACGATTCCGGTTTGGTGCAGCTCAAAATTGACCGAGAAGCAGCCGGCGCATATGGCGTGACCATGCAGGCGATTGGTGCCACACTCGGCACCATGATGAGTGGTGGCTACATCAACCGCGTGAATATTGATGGCCGCTCTTATGAAGTGATTCCAGAAGTGGAGCGGGTCTACCGGGCTAACCCTCATCTGATTTCGCAGTTCTATGTTAATGCACAGAATGGGGCAGCAATACCGCTGTCGAGCCTCGTCAGTTTTTCGGTGAACGGTCAGGCGAAATCGCTGCCTCACTACAACCAGATGAACTCGATTTCTATTGATGCTGTGCCTGCGCCGAATGTTGCCATGGGAGACGCCATTGCCTTCTTTGAACAGTTAGCCACCACCGACTTACCGCAAGGCTACACCTACTCGTTTATGGGAGAAGCCCGCCAGTTTGTGGAAGAAGGTAGCTCGCTCTACCTGACCTTCGCCCTAGCGTTAGCAATCATCTTCCTTGTACTCGCCAGTCAGTTTGAAAGTGTGCGCGATCCACTTGTGATTATGTTTACCGTGCCGCTTGCCATCAGCGGTGCACTTATCGCGCTTGGGTGGACACATATCTCTGGCGAAACCTCAATGAATATCTACTCTCAGGTAGGCTTGATCACACTAGTAGGGCTGATCACCAAGCATGGGATTTTGATGTGTGAAGTGGCGAAAGAAGAGCAAGTGATGAAAGGTGTTTCCAAACAAGAAGCGATCGTCGAAGCTGCTACCGTCCGCCTCCGCCCGATTCTAATGACCACCTCCGCCATGATAGCCGGCTTGATTCCCCTGCTGTTTGCAACAGGCGCAGGTGCGGCGTCCCGCTACAACATCGGCTTAGTGATAGTGGCAGGGCTGGCAGTCGGCACCCTGTTTACACTGTTCGTGCTCCCTGTGGTTTATACCTACATTTCAGGCGGCCACAGATACCATGAAGGAGAGCTTGATGAAGATGTGGATGAGGTGAACGAGGAGCAGGCTTATCCTAGCCAGTAGAGCTTGGGTTAGATAGAGAAAAAGCAGGGGATTCCCTGCTTTTTCTCTTTGGGTGAACACCCTTAAACATGTCTTCGGATCTGCCTTTAAGAGACGTGGGAAAGCAGCAATGGTTATTTGCAAAATCTATCGCTCAGGCAAGCCAACCAACATTGCTTACGCTCAATCAGCCTCTAGTTCAATTACGCAATGAACATTAATCTCCAGCCAATCGCTATTGATTCACAACGAAGCCCAAACAACACAACCTGCAGCGTCTCCTATCAGCATGTGGGAACAAGAACAAGTAAGAGCAATCACCGTTACCTCAGCGCCAGTTGGGCGCCGGAGTATGACAGCTTCATCGCTCTCATCTAGTTCACATAGAAAAACAGCACCGTCTCGATAACCCGCTAACACAGCATTATCGCTAGAAAAAGCGCGTACACACGTTACCACCTGCTCACCACGACGACCGATACATACAGGAGCGCGCCTCAGTGGGCCATCCTTCCCATCAAACGGCCAACAAATCACTTCATCCGCACCAGAAGTAGCAAGGTATGGTGTCTCACCCATCCAGCTAAAGCTCTTCACTTTCTTGGGATATCCCGACATTTCAAGGTCGGCTCCGTCCGTCAAGCGCCATATGTGAACAGCATTTTCTTGCATCAGTGTGATGAGGAAACGTCCATCCGGGCTGAAGTCAACGGCACCATGAACACCCTTCCAGGGTAAGAGCAAAGACGTCCACTGACCGTTTTTTTGCTCCCATAGAGTAACGCCGCCATAGTGAGTCACTGCCATTTGTTTACTACGTTCATCGAAGGCAATCCCACCGACAGTGCTTGGGTGCTCCAGCAATATAGGTGAGGACTTTTCATCAAACCAAAGATAAACCGTTCGACCTGATGAGCAAGCGAATAAACCCTGCGCCGCCCCAACACAATCCACCCATTTGGTACCAAACGTCGCGATTTCAACTATGTTGCCATCGGGTGTTACCCGCAAAAAGCGTCCGTCGTCACCACCGCTCAGTACGCTTTCCCCATCAGTAGTAAGACAGAGGACGACACTCTCGTGAGCTTGAACTAGAACCGGCTCATCGTCGAATCCAAAGAAAGCAATTTCTCCGCTACCAAACCCAGCAGCGACTCCTTGACCAAACGAAACGGCTCCAGTCACCGATGCCCCCATCTTTAGGCTAATGCCTCGGCTCTCAAGGTAAGTTTCCTCAGCTTCATGCCCAAGAGACGACCCACCCAACGCACTTAGGGCTATTTTATCTTGCATGCTTCAAATCCTTCCTTCAGTTCCATGCTGTTTAGGTTTCGCCCAATAAACACCATTCTGGAACTGCGGGGCTTGCCTTCAGGCCAAGCCCCCATCATGGAACCATCCATCAGCATGTGTACTCCTTGGAATACATACCGTTGTTCTTGCCCTGCAAAGTCGAGAATGCCTTTTGAACGCAAGATGTCCTGTCCATGCAATTGTAAAAGCCGACCAAACCATCTTTCGAATTTTTCAAGATCAAGGGGAGTATCAGTTGTGAAAGAAAGGCTAGTCACATCATTATCGTGCTCATGAGCATGCCCCGACTCTAAAAAATCCGGTTCGAACTCCATCACTCGTTCAAGGCTGAAAGCTTCCAATCCAATAATTTCGTTTAGAGGGGCGTCGCATCGGGCTGTTCGAATGATTCTTGCAGAGGGATTGCTTTTGCGAATACGCGCTTCAACTTTCTCAACGTCACCTGCTTCAGCAAGATCAGTCTTGTTAAGCAAGATAACGTCAGCGAAGGCAATTTGCTCGTCAGCTTCATGATGTTCAGCTAATTGCGAATTAAGGTGAACAGCATCTGCCACCGTTACAATGGCATCTAACCTCGTTCGTTCAGCGACGTCTTGGTCAACAAAGAATGTTTGAATCACGGGAGCGGGGTCTGCTAGACCTGTCGTCTCAACAATGATCGCATCAAACTGACCAGCGCGCTTTATCAACCCACTTAGGATACGGATGAGGTCGCCACGGACCGTACAACATATACAGCCGTTATTCATCTCAAAGACTTCTTCATCAGCATCAACAACCAAATCGTTATCAATGCCTTCTTCACCGAATTCGTTAACGATGACGGCATAGCGATATCCATGCTTTTCGGTAAGGATTCGATTCAATAGCGTTGTTTTCCCCGCACCAAGAAATCCAGTTAACACGGTGACAGGAACTTGTTCTGTTCGGTCCATCGTTTTTCGCCCTAGAAATTTAAACAACCAATGACGAGGATGAGATATCTCAGCGATTTTTAACTCGCTACTTTCCTCATAGTAATTTGAAGTAAATGAAACGTTATAACATTACACCACTAGGAAATTTCTAGGTATCTACGATCTGATACACCCTGTATTTTGCTGCACAGAACGTTCAAAGGGGTCTTTTCTGTCCGGGGAAAGTTGATACTAAAATGATCAATCGCAGCCCAAAGCCAATGATGAGTAACAATGCATAATAAGACACAATAAAAAGCCGAACACAGTGGTTCGACTATCAATTTTTTACGAGGCGTTAATCAGTAAAAATAAACCCGCATCTCGACCTCATCGCCTTGTTTAGGTGCATCCAACGAGAAGTGCAAATAGCCTGCGTCAGTCACTGGAATCTGCAGGTATTCATTACTGCCCCAATAGTTAGATGCGTATTCGTGCTGCTCTGCGGTTGGCCAGTAAGCACGGCTCGCGTAAAGATCCACATTTCCTCTGTCAGCATTGCCGTTTATATCCGTTAGCCACACACGCACATCTTGAACGCCATGTGGGACATAAACCGCGGCATAGCGTCGTTCGAGTACCGTCAGCGTATGTGCTTGGCCCAATTCCAATACCACTGGCGTTAAATCATCTTGTTCCGGCGTTGGTTGAGTTGGCACCTCGGTTTCTAATAAGACGTTTAGCGTCACCGCATTGAAGTCAGAACGACCTGTGATGCTTATGTAGTAACGACCCGGCTTAATGTAACCTGTTTGCTCTCGCTCAAACGTGACGATTTCATTGCTGCCTGCACCGTATTGGCTGAACTCAAAATCGTAGTAATGTGCTTCTTGCTCAAAGCTCATGTACAAATCTGCGTCACCTTGAGCTTCGCCTTGGATCTCGACTTCAAAATGAGTCGCGTATTCAGGCACATCAACGTAGAATAACTGCTCACTGTAAGCCGCACCGCTCAGCACCACACTCTGGTTCGCGGTAAGCTTAATAACTTGGTCAGAAGGTTCCGTTGGCTCGCCCGGATTTGGATCAGGGTTCGGCTCAGGTGGCTCTGACTCATTAGAGACAGAATCTAACCAGCGTTCAAACTCACCATTGTAGTGCTCACCCAGTAATTGGACTTGTTTTGCCCATTCCGAAAACTGGCCAGAACGAGAAAGCGCAAGTAAGCTCTCTACCTCTTGCGGATGTTCTTCCAACATAAAGCGCACCGCGAGATAGCCCCAGCGATAAACGCGATTAGTATCGTGAGAGTAAGTGGTCGCAAACACCTTAGACAGGCTCATATTGCCCGCTGCAATCAAGCCAATCGCCGCATCGTAGCCTTGCTTGTAATGCATGTATTCTGCAAAACCCTCTAGCCACCATACAATATAACCGTGCTCCAAGTTATCGCCGAACGAGCCATATTGGTTGAATCGCGCATCGAGGTAGTGGGTGTACTCATGCTCTAAGTTAAGAATAGAAAGCTCGTCACCATTGTTGTAACGGTAAGCCACAAAGCGCGCCACGTTGCCTGTTTCTGCCGGGTTACCTTCTAGATACTGACCGCCGTTGTCGGTGGTATTACCAAACAAGAACGATGAGTAGTCCGCGTAACTCGCCTTGCTAGCAAACACCGCTACTTCTACTCGTTCATTATTGTCGTCTGCTACCGGTTGATGACCTGTATTCGCCACTTTATGGAAGTCCGCCTCTTTCGCTGCTAAAACCTCACACGCTTCCACGGCCTGAGCTTGAGTCAAATCTTGCGAACGAATGATTGCCGGGCCATCACACTCATACCGATTCGGCAGAACACGTGCAGCCAGATCGCGCTTGGCTTGGTCTAAGTCCAGGCCGTTTAAACCTTCTGGAGCGTAGTACCCCATCATCTCAACCGCGGCTAGCCATAGCCTGTCATGCTTGCTACCCAGCGGATATTGCTCCATCACTCGTTGCATCTCTCTCAATGCCACGGTACGAGTTGAAGAATAAGGGCTGGCAAGCAGGCGACCCACTTCACGCACCGCGTTATACACCAGAAAACTCGCGTCGGTATCCAGTGCCCACTCGTTTTGCTGAGCGAACTTTATAAGTACTTCTATATGCTGATTATGGTCTGCCACGTAACGATAAAAATCGTCTCGCACCGCATGGCCAGACATAGCACGAAAGAGGTTATTCAACCCATCGACCCACTGCGTATCTTGCGCAGTTTGTGGGTTAAAGTGGCGAAGTGCTGCAAGTTGAGATTCCATCGTGAGCGGCAGTTGCTTCACGTTGTCGACCATCAAAGTCAGGCTCTTCATTGCACCTACTTGCTCACGCCCTTGGTCTAAAGCATGACGGTTCGCAAGGAACGCATTCGTCGATTGGGCAAAACCTTGGCTCAGCCCTTGTGAATAATCTGGCTGTTGCGCGTTGTAGCGAACGTAATAAGCCGCGCGTACGAACTCACCTAGGTTTTCCAATTGGCGTGCTTGTTCTGCCTCACCTTGATAACTTGCAATGGCTCGATTCAGAGCGGTCTGAATGCGAATTAAGCTCGCTTCACTGTAGATATCATTTAAAGAATCAGCAGGGGCAGAAAACCAAGATTCATAACAATGATAAGTGGCAGCAGAGACCGCAGATGCAAGATCCGGAGCTTGCTGAAGCGCAGGGACTTCACACTGCTCTTCAGCAAATGAGAAACTGGAAACACTGGCGAGCATACAAGCTAGCGCCAAGAGATGACGTGGGAATAGACGGGTATGAGACATAAGAGTACTCATTTATTATTTTATGATTAGTGCTGCTGTTGTATTTCCCACACCCCTCAATGTGAATATAAATTAATATAACTCATGAGGTTAGTTCAAAAAATAGCGCTTTTACCTATTCTTTTATCCAGTATGGACAAGCTAAAAAGTTAGGGTATGTAAATCCTACACCGACCCAATAATTAAATAGCAAAAATAAACAATGTCTCACATACGACACTTATTGTTGACAATGAAAGTTGTACAATTTACTGCGTTATGAATACAAAAATGATTTGATTTGAATACAATAATCAATCATATGGAGAATACGGATGAAATACTCGCTACCAGTAACTATTCTTTCCTCAGTAGCGCTAATGTTATCAGCAAGCGTCTATGCCAATGAACCATACCTTCCATCAAACACTGTGGTTGTCGATGCTTATATTGGTGGTGATGAGTTAACTGAAGCCAACAACGGTGCCATCAAAGTCGTCGAATACAATGAGACTCTCACCAATTTTAACTATGCGTTTGATACCAATTCTCATATGTTCACTGCACCGGTAGCCGGTCTCTATAATATTGATGCCCGCTATGCTCAGCGCACTTGCGGATTTAAATACCTACTTCGTATTGGCATCTCACTGCCAAATGCTGTTCCTCCTGGCGGCAATCATTCTATCGGACCTGTTACATTTGCCAATAATGACACGGGCTGTGCCGTCCCCGGCGTTGCGGCAGTGAATAGCATTATGAAACTTGAAAAAGGCGAGACTATTTTCATTCAGGGTCGTTACCAGCGTGCCCCTTATGACGTCTCCCCTTGGAACTATCAAAATCGCTATCAGAATCGCCTTGTGATCACCTATTTAGGTTGTAACTTCTGCGGCTTATCCAGTTGAGTGGTCAATTGTTAAAAAGGACGCATTTGCGTCCTTTTTCTTGTCGTTGCGCTCTTTAGTAACGTTTTTCGACGGTAAAATCATCAAGTTCCAAGCGCCACACGCCATCGGCTTCTTTCACCCACTTTTCCAGCGTAATATGGCCTTCGCCGATATTCATCTTCCAGCGGGATTCCACCACCACAGTTTTATCATCCAGTTCGGTAAATTTAGGCTCGATGTAGACTAGATCACTTGCGCCGTCTAAGACCAGTTGCTTCCAGAAAGCCGCAGCAGCGGGACGACCGTGAAAAACGCCAAATGGATGTGAAATCATTGTTGATTCCATCGTGTATGCTTCACCCAAATGCTGGTATTCGCCTTTGTTAAACGCTTCAATCCACTGTTTTGATGCTTGCTGAACTTCTTCTACGGGGCCTGCATAAGCGGCACCTGCAAACACCATTTGAGCGGCAATCGCCACTGCCATCAATTGCTTTTTCATCCTTTTACTCCACTTCATCTTGTATGGGTTGAGTAAAGACTACCAACGCAGTATTGTTAGATATATATCGCACAATAGAAAACACTGTTTATGGAAACTAAACATATTACCTATCAGATGCAGCTTTACGCTGCGTTGGTTCGGGCAGGAAGCTTTACTCAAGCCGCAGAACAACTCGGGATTACCCGTTCTTGGCTCAGCCAGCAAATCAGTGGATTGGAGAAATCACTCAACACCCTTTTGCTGCACCGCACCACCCGCACCCTTCGCATGACTGAATCTGGCGAACGTTTGTACGAGCATGCTGTTGTGATGGAAAGCCTTTTGGAAAAAGTGCAGGAGGATATGACTTTTGCTCAGGATTCCTTGCAGGGCACATTGAAGATTTCCTCGCCATCCGCCCTAGCGCAGGTGTTGGTCCTGCCTGTGATCCAAACGTTAAGAAAACGTCACCCGGAGCTCCATATTGAACTTTCCGTGAATGACAGCGTTGAGGATTTGCTGCGGGAAAACATCGATGTCGCTATCCGAGTGGGCCCAATGCCAGACAGTAGCCTCAAAGCCCGCTATTTGGGCACTTTTCATCAGTATTGGTATCAGGCCGTCGAGATGAAAGAGCGAGATGATCAGATTATTACCCTTCCTTGGCATCACGATAAGGGTCCCGCCGACCTTAAGGTCAATAACATCCATACCGCTACAGAAATGGCAAAGCAGGGGCTAGGTCGAGTACTACTGCCTGATATTTTTGCACTACCGTTATGTCTTCAAGGTGAACTGGAGAAGTTGCCTATCTCTGTCCCAGATAGCATTCAATCTCGGGACGTCCATGCGGTTCACCCCTACTCTTCCTTTACACCTAATCGCATCACCGTTTTTATCAAAGCTATCCACCAGCAGTTTGACAATCAAAGGGCGCTAGCGAACACACACGATGGGTTTTAACCCTTAATCGAGGAAAGAATTTGGCGTATGGGCTTGCTGACCATTTGCCTCAGATCAATAAAGCTCTGATTACACGGTGTTGCATACCGTCGTGGGTTGGCAACATTGGCGGGAGCCTGCTGTATTGGCCATGATTGATCATGATTGGTCACGACGATGACTCAGAACTTGGTATTTTTGAGCAAGGGAAGAAGCTTTACGTCAGCAGTAGCTTCCAGCCTAACTTGGATTTTCAAATCCAAAAAGCCATCAGGTTTGTAAAGGGGAATGAAAACCCCATGTTCTTTTACGAAACCGACTCGACTTTTGTGATGTTTGGAAGCTAACCATGCCTATATTTACCCGTTTCGCCATGATTATCGTCTTCACTGCACTCAGCGCCTTTTCCTTAAACGCCGCTCAGTTGCGACACAACCAACTACTGAGTCGTGACCATTACTACATTTCACTGAACAGCAATGACCCCTCTTTTCAGCAAAGAAACATTGTGGGGGGAGAACACAATAATCGCTATTTCATCCTTGGTTTAGAAAATGATGTTCTATCTGTTTCCCTAACCTCACTGAATGGTATCGCTGGGTTTTCAGTGCACGGAGAAGGTATAGAACGATATCACGTCATCGCAATGCACACATGGCTGGAAGTGTCCGTATCAGCCCACCCCTTTGCAGAATACTTGCTCGAGGTCACTCTTCATGACGGTGAATAAAGAGCAGGAAGCCGCCCAACAAGAAGCTCTGGCAGCTCTACTGAAAACGCTAAGCGCAGAGCTTCGCTTCTCGGGCATGGACGAAAACGACAAGCTACAGAAGCGCATCGACACACTGGTGGTGTTGCTTCAATCCAACAAAATAACCAAGGGAAAATGAACACTAAACACAGCTTAAGGAGACACTATAAAAATCAGAACACTGATTCTGTCCGGTGTATTCGTCAGAGAAAGAGCCCAATCTATTTGAAACACGCATCAACGGCACTCGCGTAGAAATGGAAGTTCACTCCTGAGCTCTACCATGGCTGTTGCCATTTCTCAATTCAGTGAGGGTATGAAATATCTGCTTTATGGTTTCATCCAAAAAGAATGAGGGAGTATCCACCTGCGACTTGATGCGACTTTTATTCAAGCGCAGTTTTGGGCAAACGGATACAGCCTGGGTTGGAAAGAATTAGGAGGCAACTTACCCTAACCGGGCAAGTTACCTGATTGCCGAATTACCACTGAGTTTCACCTTCATGAACCCGAGCACCCAGTTCCAGCGTGAAAGTCGCACCCAATTTCGGGTAGTAACCCACCATAGTATCAATCACGCTTTTGCTGTCTTCGCTTTTGGCTTTAGCATCGGCGAAGCGCTCAATCCATGTTGCTGTGTACTCGATACTTGATGGGTCCAACTTGCCCGCGTTTTTCATGTGCCCCGGAATGACCAACTCAGGGGTCAGCGATTGCATTTCTTTGAGCTGATCCAGCCACGCAGCCACTTCTTCTTCCGTTTGGGTGTCTGCCATCCAAACATGCATGCCTTCGACAATGCCAACGTTACCCAGAATCGTTTTTTCAGATGGGATCCAGAGGTAAGGTCGATGCGCCAACACGCCCTCAGTACCTTTGATCTCAATAACAGTGTCATCGACTTTCAAAACAGTGCCTTTGAACACATCCGGCACACGCGGATGTTTAGGTGCATTGGTTCCCATTTTCGGGCTCCAGAAGCTGATTTTGGTTTTCAGCTTTTTCACGATAGCATCACGAACGGCTTGCGTGGTCAGCACATTCGCATGTGGAAAGATTTCAAGCAGCTGTGAAGCGCCGAAGTAGTAGTCCGGATCCGCCTGGCTGATGTAAATGGTTTTCAGCGCTTTGCCAGAATCCAATACTTTAGCGGCGATTTGCAACGCATCGGCACGGGTAAACCCCGTGTCGATAACCATTACTTCATTTTCGCCAGCAACGACGGTAGAAGTCACATTGAAGCTGTTGTCGTCGCCGTAGTAAACGTCGAATGTTAGTGGTGTCGTTTCCGCCATGACTGGCGCCGTCAGAGCAAAAGAGAGTGCTAATGCGATAGATGTTTTCATTGTCTTACTTCCTCGTTGTATGGGCTTGGGAAAGAAGCATAACGATTGGATATGCTCGGAAATAGCGCCTATCATTTGCATCATTATTTCTTAAATCGTTCTAATTAAGACAGAACCTATGGATAAGCTGACTGCCGCGAGAGTGCTTCTCGATGTCGCACAAACAGAAAGTTTCACCGCCACAGCTGACAGGTTAGAGATGTCCCGACCTATGGTGACACGCTATGTGGAAGCGATGGAAAACTGGCTTGGAGCAAGGCTTTTGAACCGAACTACCCGGAAGGTATCACTCACCAATATGGGTAAGCAGGTATTGCCAGATATGCAGCGATGGGTCGAACAGGCGTTGCATCTGGAGGAAAGCCTGATGCCGGGAGAATCGTTGACGGGGTTCATCCGCATCAGTACCAGCATGTCATTTGGTTTTTCCCAACTCATGTCCGCCCTGTACGAATTCCGGAAACGTCACCCCGGCGTCACCATTGATATCGACGCGCAGGACAAAGCGGTTGATCTGGTCGCCGAACGCGTTGACCTTGCCATCCGCACTGCCAGTAACCCTGATCCTTCCCTGATTGGCCGCCCACTCGCACCCTGTGAGTCAACACTGGTTGCGTCCGCTTCCTATTTAGAATCCCGTCCTCCTATTACCGTGCCGGAAGATCTGAGGGAGCATGAATGCTTGGGCTACAAAAACTTTGGCCGACACGAATGGTATTTTACTCGAGGCCAAGAGAAGCAGAGTGTCGAGGTGAACTGCCCTGTTACGGGAAACGAAGCGACGGTGTTACTTCACGGTTCACTCGCAGGTATGGGGATATCAATGCAACCCAATTATCTGGTCGAGGACATGCTGGAAAAAGGTGAGCTGGAAGCAGTATTGCCGGAATGGGAATTGAATACTCTGACTATCTACCTGCTTTACGCATCCCGCAAACACCTCTCCAGGCCCGTGCGCGCTTTGATTGATTTTCTGGTCGAGTATTTTGATGGAAAATTCAAAAGCCCTACCATTAAGGGAGGGCATAACTACGCATCTTAATCTAAAAGCCAAATAATTTATCGATGAGAATTTTTTCCACTTGTAATCGCTGCTATCAGAATGTTGGAAAACTATCTAGCATGATGGATAGGTAAGAAGTAAAACCCTTTAAAGTAGTGTTAAACCAAAAGCACTTTGAATAAGAGAAACTGCCCTCTCCGCTGTTACATTACCTTCATCAAGAAAAGGGTTAATCTCAACCATATCCATTGATGTTATTTTTTGGGTTCTAGCTAATTTCTCTAATAAATGATGAGATTCTCTATATGTTACTCCTCCGGGTACTTTTGTCCCAGTCCCTGGCATCGCTACAGGATCACAGCCATCAACATCAAAGCTAACATGAAAGCCAATCGTATTTTTAGTAACAATTCGAATTACCTCATTACTTACCTCTTCCATACCCATTCTATCAATGTCACTCATGGTAAAAACACTAACTCCCGAATCTCTTACCAATATTTTTTCCTTGCAATCCATATCTCTAACACCAACGATTGCTACATTCTCTGCTTGAACTTTTTGTCGTTCGCTAAAAATAGAACAAAACTCTCTATCTCCTTGTCCTAAAAGATGTGACAATGGCATGCCATGAACATTTCCTGAAGGTGAAGTACTTGGGGTATTCATATCACCATGAGCATCAAACCAAACCAAACCTATATTGCTATTTCTATAGTACTCAGAAACCCCAGATACAGAGCCCATTGCGATAGAGTGATCCCCTCCTACTATAAGTGGTATTTCATCGTCTTCTAAAGACTTTTTTGTCAACAAGGCTAGCCTCTGACACACACTTAGAATTTCTCTTCGATAGTTCATCTTAGTAGACAAGTGATCGTAGTATTTTTTCCTTATTGGCACATTCACTATCACCTCAGCAGATACCGAGTAGCCAATACGCTGGAGGCTTTCTGTTAGATTGGCAATTCTAAGAGCACTAGGGCCCCCAGAAGCTCCCTGCAAAGAAGCACCTAGATCTATAGGTACGCTTATTATTCGGATTTTCTTCCTATTCATGATATCTCTCATATAACCCTCCTTAAATTTCAAACGTTAGATAGCTAGCCGACCCAGTTTAAACTCGGCTAGATTGAAATTATTTTTAGATAAACTTAGATACTTTAAAGTAAAATCAACTAACTGGCCTGAGTTATAGTCTCACTGAGATAACTTTCTTTTATACCTACAAACAGGTTTTTGGGATCTGCTAAGTCCGGTATCAGATTAATAGTATCTCCGATATTAAACTTATTAGACAATTCAAAAAGGTAGCGAAGACTTGAGTAATCTTCTAAAGCAAAACCAACAGAATCAAAAATTGTAATTTGCTCTTTATTGCTTCTACCTTCTCTCTTATTTGAAATAACCTCCCACAGTTCAGTAACTTCAAAATCATCTGAGAGTTGTTGTATTTCACCTTCAATTCTTGTTTGAGGTTCATACTCAACAAATACTGAACTTCTCTTCAAGATCTCAATATCTAATTCCGTTTTCCCCGGACAGTCTCCCCCTACTGCATTGATGTGCATCCCAGATTCGATCATATCCATATCTAATATCGTAGCCCATTTTTTATCGGCAGTAACCGTTGTAACAATATCGCACCCTTTCACTGTTTCCTTAATGCTGCTATATTTAGTTATCTCTATTTCCGTGTAATCTTTTAAATTCAATAAAAGCTTTTCCATTGCAAGTTCATCGACATCATAGATATCAACTTTCTTGATGCCAAGGAAGAAATAGAAAGCAAGTATTTGAAACTCAGCTTGTGCCCCACAACCAATTATCGCCATTCTTTCTGAATCATCCCTGACTAAGTAACTAGCGGCAATAGCCGACATAACAGCAGTTCTAAAAGCAGTGGTAATTGTCAATTCTGAAACAAGAAGAGGATATCCCGTTTTCATACTAGAAAAAGTACCAAAGGCCATTACCGTAGATAGCCCGACTTTTGGGTTTCCTGGATGGCCATTAACATACTTAAAACCAAACTCATTTACATCAGATATTGGCATTAGTTCTATAACACCAATATTACAGTGATTGGCGGTACGAGCACTTTTTTCAAATTCATTCCATCGAAGAAAATCCTCTCTAATTTTATCCCCAAGTCCAAGAAAAAAATTTTTAATACCAATTACTTTAATCAGACTTGATAAAGAATCGACATCGATAAATCTAGTCATGTTTCGCTCCTTAAAAATATCACTTACTTTCTATTTTCACATGCATTTCAGAAATATATTCTTCTATCTTTTTTACTACTAAAGAATTCAATAAAATAGCGATCCTCACATATTCAGAATATCCCATTTCATACGGATCTATTATCTCGAAAGGGTCATTAAGAAGTTCAAAGTCCGCTTTCCCAATTAGCATATTTCCTTTGAGCTGAGGCAAAATAGAATCAACAACTTCCCTATGCGAATTGTCCATGTAGTAAACCTTAGATGCCTGCTCTAAATGAGCCACTTTCAATATGTCACTTTTATGTCCAAAAAAAGGAATCTCTAAAAACCTCAATGCTAGTTCTGCTTCTTTAGTTATTTCCCTCCCTGGGTAAGTTCGAGTTCCTGCAGATAATATTTTTATTTTATAGTTTTTCCTCTTGCAATAATCTTTAGCAATGGCAGCTGCCATAGGGGACCGACAGGTATTTCCAGTACATATAAATAATATTGATGGTGACGACATGTTCAAATAACCTGACTTAAGAATTCTTTTGCTCTATCCGTTTTAGGACTATCAAAAAAGAGATCAGGTGAACCTTCTTCTATGATTTCTCCGGAATCCATGAAAATCACTCGATCTGCAACACTTTTAGCAAATCCCATTTCATGCGTAACACAAATCATAGTTATAGAATCACTCGCCAACTCGATCATCACATCAAGCACTTCTTTGACAACTTCAGGGTCAAGAGCAGAAGTAGGTTCATCAAAGAGTAAAACACTGGGATTCATACACAAGGTTCGCGCAATTGCAACTCTCTGTTGTTGCCCCCCTGACAATTGCGAAGGAAGTTTATTTGCCTGATTTGCTATTTTTACCCTATCTAGTATTTTCATTGCTCGCTCTTCAGCTTCTTCTTTCACTTCATTTTTTACATAGCGAGGTGCAAGAGTGCAATTTTCCAATACAGTTAAGTGTGGGTAAAGGTTAAATTGCTGAAATACCATCCCTGTACATTTTCTATTTTCGATTACGGAGGAAGGGTCGTCATTTAGTATATTACCATTTATTGAAATTCTACCTTCTTCATAGTTCTCAAGTTGGTTTAAGCACCTAACAAGTGTGGACTTTCCTGAGCCTGAAGGACCACATACTACGATAATCTCACCTTTAGAAATTGTAAGATTAATGTTTTTAAGTACTTGAAATGATTCATACCATTTATTTAGCCTTTCTATCTTAACTACATCAGTCATCTCTTTTTCCTTTCACTTTTTCAATCCAGGATTCCTGTTCAATAGTTTCAATCGCTCCATCAAGTTTTCTTCGAACCATTTCCATGGCTTTTCTAGGGCAACTCCCAATCTCGACTAATAATCTTGCGGCAAACATTGCCGAGCGACCAGTTCCTGATAAACAACAGAATCCAACTGACTTGCATGATTTCAAACTAAGAAGTAGTTCTTCCAGATATATATTCCACAAATATTCTCCCGTCGAATCTGGAATACCATAATCTATTACTGGTAGCTCAAATAACTTAATTTTATACTTCGTTAAGCATGTTTTAAGATCTACTTTGGCATTTACGGGTAACTCATGATCTTCATTAAGTAGAACCAGATAGTTAATACCTTGCTCTACCAGCCCCACTATTGTAGATTCCATATCTAGAGGGTGAATAAAAGAACTCCCATCGACTGCAATCGTAAGACCTGGAAATCCCATAAAGTAAATACTCCCGCCTCCTTCGAGACCAGTGTTTACATAGCGATAGGTAGCTAACTCATTAGGGAGTTCTCTTTTATTATTTTTTTCCATTTTTTAACAAATATTCATCGTATTGGTTGAGGATAGTGTAGACCACCTTCATTCGATAATGCATTGTATGAGCCATTACGATCCAACCCAAATAAGGTGCCCTTTCCTAAATTTCTATTGAACACTTCTCCATAGTTACCTACCTGTTTTATTATGTTATAAGTCCAATCTTTAGGGAGACCTAGCATTACTGCCATATCTCCAGCGGCTGAGTCCTTGCTTAGTAAGCGCCGGACTGAAATTGGATAATCACTTAGATTTGACATTATTTTGTCGACGTTTAAAGACGTAACCCCCAAAAGTTCGGCGTTCAACATCACTTGGAATGACCAATATAAAATCTTTTTCAAATTCATAGTCAGGTTGAATAACAATAGAAAGTGGTTCATTTGATATGATTTCTGGTAAAATGGTATATTTATCAGGCTCACTTGAAAGTAATCTGTCCGAGTTTAGTGCCGTAATATCACTTGCAACCACATCACATTTTCCGTTAAAGAAAGCATTTAGTCTGGCTGTTTTGTCTGCAATGTTTTCTACCCGATACTTCATACCTCTGTCGCGGAACCAATCAGAAATGTTTAGTAAGGTAGTTGATCCCTCCTCAGCACATATAGTGGCCCCCTCCAGCTGGCTAGCTGAAGATATATTAAGTGATTTTGGCACCATGAAGCCTTGTCCATCAAAGAATGTAGTGATAACAAATTTCATCCCAGGATTTGAGTCACGAGTACCAGTCCTCGTGATACTTCTAGAAGCCATATGTGCTTTCCTTGCAACAATAGTCTTCATACTGTCTGAAAAACCAATCCCCCGAATATCAGCTTTATTTGCATCTCCTAGAATTGCTGCTGATGCCATCCTACAAAAATCTGTATTGAATCCTTGATAAACCCCTCTACTGTCCGGAACCGAAAATCCAGGAGAATTGCTATTCACAAGACAAATAACTTTATCTTGCGATTTAATATCATCCATCACATTTCCTGCATTTGTATTGAATGTGATGACCAAACTAAAACATAAAGAAATAGCACTTATAACTTTCATTTAAAAACACTCCAAACGTATATATGAACGCATTATGAATTAATTAGTCGCTTTTCCAGCCACCGACTATAACTAGAAAGACACCAACAAGTTCCTATGTACCATAGAGCGACGCATAAATATGCTTCCACTCCATATTTCTGCCAAAATGGGTCGCTAAATGCCATTCTTGCTGTAGCCGTAATATCATGAATCCCAATAATTACTACTAATGATGTATCTTTATAAGCTCCCAATATCGTATTCATTATTCCAGGCATTGAGTTCTTTAGTGCTTGCGGAAGAATTATTAACCTCATTGTTTGATGATATGTTAACCCTTGGCTATATGCGGCTTCAAATTGCCATCGAGGTATTGACTGAAGTCCTCCACGTATAACCTCCGCGAAGTAAGCGGAATGAAAAAATATTAAGGCTGTCATAGTTGTATATAATGGAGAAAATTCTAAACCTTTTGGTAAAATTAATGGGATAATGAACAAGCCAATAAACAGAACCATAACCATAGGAACGCCACGAATTATCTCGATATAAATAATCGAAAATACCCTTATCACCTCAAGCTTATCTTGATACCTTGCTATTCCTAGAATCACTCCAATAGGAAATGCTAACGCAAGGCTAAAAACTGCTAAGAGTAAGAGGACAGGTATGCCATTCCACTTCTCCTGCTGAACGTATTCGAGCCCAAATACTCCTCCTTGCATTAATATGATAAATACAACTGAACAAATAATAACAAATGGTATGAGCTTTGATGTTTGTAATTTAGGAACCATACATGTCAAGATCATTGCCATTATGATAAGACTTGCTAAGAGTGGTCTCCATTGCTCTTGATAGGGATATGTTCCAAATGCAATTAGTCTTATTTTTTCTCGTACAAATGGCCAGCAGGCTCCATCCGAATTTACACATTCAATACCTTCTTTCCAAGGAGCTACTGATTCATATACCAGCCAGTTACCAGATACAAACGTAAGGTATAAAATCACTGCTGTGATGAATACTGTCAAGGACACACTTCTTAAGCCATTCCAAATTCTCTTATTATTTAAATTTCCGTCAAAGAAAATAACTCTTCTAACCTGGGAATATTTTGTTTCATCGATTTTCATAGCTTCAGCCCCATAGTAGAGGTGACTTTTTTGTTGTACGAATTAATTACACTAGACACAATAATAGAGATACCAAGATAAACACACATTGATAGTGTCATAAGCTCTATTGGTCTAAAGGTTTGATTTATAGATGTTGTAGTAATTGACACCAGATCTGAGTAGCCAACTGCTAGAGCGATAGAAGTATTTTTAGTGATGTTTAAATACTGATTGCCCATTGGAAGTGTGGCCACTCTAATAGCCTGGGGCAGTATAACTAGCCGATACATTTTCCATTTTGTTAAACCAGAGGATAACGCTGCTTCAAACTGTCCTTTTGGAATTGACTCTATTGCACCTCGAAAGATCTCTGCAACTTGCCCTCCATGGTAAATTGACAATACAAAGGAGAGGATTATGAATTGCATCGAAATTCGCCCCCCTCCTTCATAGTCAAAACCGCTAATTTCAGGAAAACTAATCACAAAATTATAACCCTCTGAAAATATAATATAAAAAGTCAAAGCTATTGAAATTAAAAAAATGGATATCTTTGCTTTTTTATAAATACTATGTTTAATTAGAAAAACATTTTTTGCACTTATCAGCACTAAATTAGATATTAACCAGAAAGACAAAATGTATAATATACATATAAACCCACCAGAATCTCCTGGCACTGGAAAATATATTGCTCTATTAGATATGAAAACGAGATCTAACAAACTCCAACTTTCTCTTACATTGGGTAACGCATTAATAACTGCAGTGTATACAAAAAGTAATATAAGGAGTTTAGGTGTATTCCTCATTAGCTCGATATATACGTATGATGATTTTTTTGACAGACCATGTTTGCTCGTCCTTAAAATTCCCATTGTCATGCCAATTAACGAGGCACCAATAATACATACCGAAGCAAGAGCAATTGTATTTACTACCCCTGCTAACAAAACCTTCAAATATGTGTCACTTGAAGAGACTTTATAAATACTATCACTAATGTCGAAACCAGACTCAGTCCAGAGGAATTGATAACTTAGTGCTATACCTATTTCATTTAAATTTTCTTGTACATTTAGATATATCTGATGACCTGCAAAAACCATCAATATGAAGAATAAAGACTGCCAAATAATTGTTCTATGTTTCATGCCTTTGTAATCCATTACACACTTCCTAGTAGGCCACTTCTTAACCGATAATATACCTGTATACAGGTATTCGCAACAAAAATTTAACAACAGAGGAGCAAAAGAGCTTTAAGTGTATGATATTAAATAATATAAAATATATTAACCATACGCGGCGGTTAGTCTTTTTACTGTAAAAATACAAAATCTAGCGACTACAGAAGGAGATAGCGGCATATTATCTAAAGGGTTTGCTATTAACAGGTAGGTCGTTTTGAACAGCTGCATGATTTGAATTTTGTAGGATGAAAGCCTCAAACACATCTTTTGTAAGTGATTTTCCTAGAAAAGCGATTTTTGCCGACTCTAGATAGTGATTAAGCATCTACTAATCTAATGAGTTTAGCTTCATCTTTCGTTTTGTACTGATAACTCTGAATTGCATATTGCCAACGAACACTGACACCTGTATACATGTATGTACTTTTATAAGGTTTATGGGTTATGGATTTATGGCTAGACGTAACAACGTGACAGATATTTATGATGAGCTTAGGAGTAGGATTGTTACTGGTGAGTTGCGAGGAGGAACACTACTACATGAAGACAAGCTAGGTAAAGAATTTCAGTTGAGCAGAACGCCAATTAGACAGGCTTTACAAAAGCTTGCTTATCAAAACTTAGTTGAAACAAAAACAGGCGTTGGCACGCTCGTTGTTCCTGATGATAGGTTTGACCTTATTGAAGATATTCGCGTGTGTAGGGATATCCTTCAAATAGCAGTTAAACGAAACTCTAGCTCGTTACTTATGCCGGAAGATAAATTTGAATTGTTCGGACTCATTGCACTTCAGGAAGATTGTCTCAATCACAGCTCAGTACAACTTCTTTGGAGCATCATGGATAAAAGCTCTGCTCTTATTGAAAAAAAAATAGACCACGATCTGCTTAGAAAAACTTATGACTTACTAATCACGAGGATCCAAAGGCGAGTTTTCAATTTTTTTAGCGAAGACCTTTCAGTAATTGCGGAAATAATTTATCAGGAACTCGAGATGAACCGCAAAGCCGAAAACGAGATTCAACTGATAAAATCGAAGTTATCAACACTATCATTAATAAAATCAACTTATAGTAGGTCTACGAAGGCGAAAAGGCGTTAAGTTCAACTGAGTCGCAAACAACCTGCCCTTCCAAAATTTTTCAAGTAATCAAAAGATTGATTTTCTGGTCGAGTATTTTGATGGGAAATTCTGACGTTCAGGAGCAAGCCCTCCCCTTAAAAGAGGAGGGAGTGTAGACGCTTACTTGTAAGCACCCGCCGCGTAATGCAGTTCGTATGAGTGACTGTAGATCTCAAGGATGTTACCGAACGGATCTTCCATGTAGATCATGCGGTAAGGCTTCTCACCTGGGTAGTAGAAACGTGGCGCTTTCATGCGCTTCTTGCCACCCGCCGTGACAATTTTTTCTGCCAAACCTTCCACATCCGGGTCCTGCACACAGAAATGGAAGATGCCGGTTTTCCAGTATTCGAAGTTGTTCTCTGGGTTTTCCTGATCCTTGAATTCAAACAGTTCAACGCCAATGCGGTCACCGGTAGAAAGGTGCGCAATGCGGAAACGTTCCCAGCCGGCACCGAGTACATCCGTACACATTTCACCGATGGCAGAATCGTCTTCAACAATCTCAGTCGGCTCCATGATGAGGTACCAACCCAGTACTTCGGTGTAAAACTTCACCGCAGCTTCCAAGTCAGGAACGGAAATACCAATGTGTGAAAAGTTACGTGGATATGGCGTTGTCATGATTAAAATCTCTCAATGCGTTATCGGATGAAGAGAAGTTTACCTACCACCTTTTTCATTGAAAAATTATCGATTATTATTGAATCCATAATATTCTGTTATTCATTTCCATATGATGAACCCTAAATGGCTCAACACCTTCGCCACGCTGGTTGAAACCGGCAGCTTTACCAAAACCGCTGAACGGCTCTACATGACACAACCCGGCGTCAGTCAGCATGTGAAAAAGCTGGAAGACGAGTTGGGGGAAACCCTCATATACCGTGAAGGAAAGCAGTTCGAACTGACACGTGAAGGCATCATGCTGAATGCCTTTATCGCCGAGCAGAATCAGCAGCAGGCAGACTTTCTGGCAAGAATGAAAGACGATGACCCGCATCAAGGGGCAATTCGCATTGCCTGTTCCGGCGCAATGGCGATGAAGCTATATCCGTCTTTGTTGAACCTACAAACTTTACACTCTGGCTTATCGGTGCAGCTTGAAGCAGCGCCCGCAGACAGAATTCGTCAGATGCTGATCGATAACCAAACCGACATTGGCATCACCACACAGAAATTCGACCAGCCGGTTTTTGAAGAAACTCTTTTAGGTGAAGAAGCTCTTTGCGTGATTTTACCGGCTAAAGTTCAAATCCCTTTAGGCGACTTTCATGCCCTCTCTTCGCTAGGTTACATCCACCATCCCGATGGCAAACACTATGCCGACTTAGTGCTAGGGACAAATTTCCCTGAGGAATACCGCAATATTGAGGCTTTGGAACATCGTGGCTACGTGAACCAACTGGCGCAAATACTCTTACCTGTTTCCAAGGGTATTGGCTTTACCGTTCTGCCGGAAAGCGTGATGACCGGATTTGAGCAAAAAGAAAAACTTACTGTGCTGACGTTGGAGTCACCTGTCTCTCAATCCCTTTTCCTTTCCCAGAAAAAATACCGTGATTTGCCGAAGCGATTCGACAAGGTGATGGAGCTTATCCTTCAGGCGACAAATTGATCATTCGGCTTAATCAAAGTGAGCTTCAGCATAAAAAATGCGCAGGATTTGTTAAAACACCCGTTGATACCTTATAGGGATGAAAACAAGGGAGAATCTGTAATGAAGCGACAATCAACGGCAGATCACTACCGGAAGCGGCTTTCCGTGCTGTCAGATTACATCTACGAAAATCTAGAGGTTGATCTGGATATGGATAAGCTGGCTCAGGTCGCGTTGATCTCTCCTTATCACCTGCACCGCATATACCGCGGGATTTACGGCAACAGCCTGACTGATTCTATCCGTTGGATCCGCCTTCACTATGCGGCAGACAGATTGATAAAGACAGACTTGAGTATTGAGGTGATTGGCCGTATGGCGAGATACAACTCCGTACAGAGTTTCACCCGTGTTTTCAGTGAGACTTTTGGCATGCCACCTGCCCGTTTCAGGCGTGAAGGTGATCATGTTCAATTTTCGCAACCAATACGGAAAAACGAGGATTACCCAATGCAAGAGATCACAATAAGAGAAAGCGAAGCAATGACCCTAATTGGTTTAGAGCACAGCGGTGATTACATGAAGATAGGACAGCAGTTTGAGAAGCTTCAGGGCTGGCTGACGACGCGCAACCTGATTGACGAAAACACCCGCTTCTTTGGTGTCTATTTTGATGACCCAGATACGGTACCGACCGAAGAATTACGTTCCCTGGCTTGCATCAAAGCCAGTAATGCAGATGACCTCCCGTTGGAAAACGGTTTAAAGCGTTTTGATATTCAGGCTGGAAAATGTGCCGTAATGCATTACAAAGGCCCCTATGCCAATATGGACGCTGCCTACCGCTGGTTATTCTCCGAATGGTTACCAAACTCCACTGAGCGAATAGGTAACCAGCCAGCCTATGAAGAATATCTTAATGACGTCCGTTCAGTGCCACAAACAGAGCTACTTACCGATATCTATATCCCTTTAGAATAGGCATAACCGGCGGCATTTAAAATGTCGCCTTTTTTCGTTTAAGAACCACCCGCTTTCAATTCGGCGCTCATCCATTTCCGAAATGCCTGTACCTTTTTAACACGGAGGTGCGAATCCGGACAGACAAAGTAATAACCGAAAGCCACTTTCTGGTTATGCTCCCGGCCAAAGGGATAGACCAAACGCCCTGCTTTTACATCTAAGTCCGCCAACGCCGTGGAGGTTAACGCCACCCCCTGCCCTTCAATAGCCGCCTGCATAGCGAGTGCTTCGCTAGAAAACTGGTGCCCGGAATTGGTATCAGGGTGGTCAACACCAGCAGCACGCAGCCACATCCCCCAACAGGGCGCCTGAGCCTGTGTGGTTTGCCAGTCAGAGCGCAACAACATGTGGTGCTTCAGAACTTCTGGTGATTTAAGCGCATGTTCGCCTTCCATCAATACCGGGCTACAAACCGGAACCACTTCTTCAGGGATCAATACTTCGCAATGTACGCCGGAGTAGTTTCCCCCTCCATAGCGCAGTGCAATGTCGACACCATCCCGCCTAAAGTTGACGAGAGACTCACTGGCATCGACCCTTAAGCGGTATTCAGGATACTGTAGGTAGAAACTGCCAAGTCTTGGCAGCAGCCATTTCGCCGCAAAAGTAGGAGATACACTCACCACCAGTTCATTACTGTGGCGATGACGATGCAACTGCCGGATCCCCTCTTCAAGCTTGGCGAACCCTTCTTCCATGAATGGATAAAGCTGCTCACCTGCCTCGGTAAGTGAGAGCGCTCTAACCTTGCGTTCAAACAACTCAATATCCAGATAACTTTCTAGCGTTTTGATTTGCTGACTAACCGCGGCAGGGGTGACGTTTAGCTCCTCCGAAGCCTTTTTAATGCTCAGATGCCTCGCCGTACTTTCAAATGCCCTCAGCGCATTCAAAGGGAAAAAATGCACTGCCATGATTTAGTTTTTCTTATTCATAAAGTAGTAAACCTCGTTTGTGACAAGAGAAAGAGTAGCCCAACATTGAAGCTGACTTAAGCATTTCTTGATTAACAAAGAGAAAAACCGGAGGAAAGATCATGAGAACGTCAGAAAAGAAAAACCATACTCTACTGGTCGCATCTTACGAGCAGAACAAAGAGGCGCACCTGGAAGTGAGCCGAATGATGTGGAAGTTGATAGAAAAAGTGATTGCTAATTACCAGACACTCAAGCTAAAGCACCAAAAGGAAAAACTTCGAGACTTGCTCTCAACTTATCCTGACTATCTCCTCAGGGATGTCGGATTAACCCCAGAAGAAATCAGTTTGATTAAAGCACGTAGCATTCAGTTGAAGCTGGCACACATTGCGCACAGCGTAAGAAGAAACTAAACGTTCAACTGACTCGGGGCGAACTTTCCATTCAGGTTTTCACTTTCTCACTGCGTTCACACTGTGCCACCCACTTTACATACCAAGCTTCCAACTCTTCTATGGGTTTGGGATGACAAATTAAAAAACCCTGCACCAACATGCTAGGATAATTGGAAGTCAGGTATTCCAACTCCTCGGAAAGTTCCACACCCTCAGCGACCACTTTACATTCCCGCTCTAAAGAAAAGTCCGCCAACGAGCGAACAATTGCCTGACCAAAGTGATCGGTGTGGATTTTGCTGATAAGCGATCGATCCACTTTCACTTCAGTAAAGGGCAAGTGCCGCAAGTGGCGGAAGTTGGCAAAACCGGTTCCAAAGTCGTCTAACGATACGCCAAACCCTTGCATCCTTAATCGATTAAGGGATTCAAGTTGTTCAGGAGAACTCAGTGCTGACTCTTCTGTAATTTCTAGTGTGATGCGTTTTCTGTGAACATTCTTTGCTTTAAACAGCGCATCTAATCGATTAGGGATGCTCAAATCATCGAGCTGTTGCGCGGACAAGTTGATGCTGACAGTTACATGGTGCCCAAAAATGGCAGAGAGGGTTTCCATATCTGTCGCCATCTTTTCCGCAATCGTAGTAGTGAGTAGATCTACCAAGCCATGCTGTACAGCCGTTGATAGAAAACTAGCGGGTAAAATCGCCACACCACGGTCTGGCTCGTAGACTCGCGCCAATACTTCAACGCTTTCCACCCGCTTTGTCAGTGGGTTCACCTTAGGCTGGTAATAAGGAACAACATTCCCACTGATAAGGTATCGAATCAATTCTTCCCTTGTCATTGCAAAGTTCTGTTCAAACTGCATTTCATGGGAACTTGGGAGTTTATTTAGCGTTTTCTCCAATGCATCTAACGTAATAGGCTTGGGTATACTTCCTAAAAGGTAAACCCATTGGAGCTTGGCTATTTCAGCAGCCAACTCAGTTACGCGATTCTCCAAATCAGAAATAATGCATACCGCTCCACGGAAATTCATTTTCCCTAATTCGCGAATCACACACATTCCGTCTATATCTGGCATGCCTAAATTAGTAAACACAACATCATAATGTGTCTTGCCAAGGTTGATTTCATCCAACGCTGTTTGCGGACACGAAAAACAAGTGACCTCATCGTATCCGAGGCAGCTCAGCATTTTTTTAATCAACATCAAGACGGATTCAGAGTCATCTATGACTGCAACATGTTTAGTACTTTTCACTCTCCCCACCAACCCAATGTCCTATATGTGCTAAGAATATATTCCAAACGTGTTTGCCAAGTTTATCCCTTCGCGTTTTGTCATAATTAGAATTCAAACGCTAAAGTTGACCACCCTTCTCTCTAGAATTCTTGTTTTAATCGAGAAGAGCAAAGAACACCAATCTTCTTTATGAAAGATTATTGGTCGCTATCAACAGCCACCAATAGAATATTCTTTAAGCTATTTATTATTAATAGAAAACATATCAGCTTTGCGCCAAATGAATTGAAAAATTTTGTCTCATATTCTGGAAATTTTCGCTTTATTTTCCCTATGGCGTTGTTTTAAAAGATTAATTATTTACATATGCAACGAGACATTATTTTCAAACATTGTCACAAAGTTTTATAAGCGCTTCATGATCTCATGTATGAATCACAAGTAGCAAAAATATGAATCAAAGCGCATATAGATTTTAAATCATAAGGCGATATTAAATTCATTAAATGAACTTATACTCTGACATTCTGTATGCTTCTCTTAACTCTATATATTAAGAAGATACATTTAAACGGACATTTAAAACATAAGAAAGCGCTTGCAGTCATAAATATACAATAACTCATCATTGGCGATAGTTTTTTCCGAAACAAGTAATATTTATCTTCTATGATTAGCAACCTTTGATATAACGGAAAGCAATAACACCAAATACCACAAACCAATTCCTAGGTTGGAAGCAAGATCATCAAACTACAGAGATAAATCGAAGTATTAATGGAAGGAGAGCATGATGATTCTTTCAAAAAAGGAGAGGGCTATTCCAAAATGATTTCGGGTATAGAACACATCATCCCCCCATTTCAAAGTAGTACAGTGATGTCGTCAATCAAAAACACTACGCAACTTTATTCATCAAAATTGATTTTCTACAAACCAGACTAGAGTAGTTGTATAGTCAGAATATCTACGAATGGATAAGTTTCGTTGAAGTTTGGAGGCTAAGTTTTTGTCATTGAGCATATGTCCAAATAATCCAACTTTGTTTGAATAGCTTCTTCTGTCAGCGCGACTTTATTTAACCTACGCGAATCAACTTAAAGCGTACTATCAGAGCCCGTGGCACAGCTCATAACCCATTCTATTAATTGATAATAATTATGAAAAACAGAGAGATTGTACGCGGATTTTGGGAACGTTTTAGCCGTGCTGACTACCAAGGATCCCGCCACCTAATAAAGTTGAATATCAGAATTGTCTGGCCAACCAGCCGCGAACGTTACGACAACACCGATGAATATTTCAAGGTCAACGAGGTGTTTGGAGATGGCTGGATCTTCAATATTTTCTCACTGGAAGAAACCACCTAAGGCAAAGTCATTAGTGTCACTCACGTTTCTCATCCTGATTGCAAAGACAGTTTCTATGCCAACAGCATTTGTCAGTTTGAAAGCGGAGAGTGGTACATAAAAGAAAAGAGTGGCAAATAAACACTCAATATCTAGAATGCGGGCATTAAACTTTGCCATGAATGAGAGTGCCCTTATGTCTCGCGACTATACCTTCGAATGCCTTGTCACCATGCCGCGCCATGAACTGGAAGAATTCAGTGCACGAATGATCGGCAGAATGGTGCCAGAGGATGTGATGACTGAAATATTCACGTTTGAGCAGGAAGAAATAGACAGCGAAGAGCGTTTGTTGTCAGCTCGTCTCGACGCCATGTTGCGTATGACCGCAATCGCTCTGAACGAAACACAGCAAGCGTTTGATGACTCTGAGCATGCAATTCAAAACAGTCAGAGAATGACGAGACTACTGCTTTGGCATTTTTACGCCATTCATTCCGCCTAGAACAAGCAATTACTCTTGAAACGCATTGTGAAGAGGTAGAAAGATTGTTGAAGACCCCTCCTACAGATGTGTTTGGCTGGGTGAATACCCTGACAGAGTTACTACACACTTATGCTGATATCAGTGCAGAGCAGAATCCAGAAAACTAACCAGGGTCTGTTGAACCTAGTTATTCTCCCCCAGCTTTTTCAATTCCTGTTCGCTGAAGCTTATAAACCCGATTGGAACATCGCTACCCAACGCAGCGATGATCTTCTCGGCACTTTCTACTCCAAAGCCACCGCAAAGTTCAACGACCTGAGCGCCTTTATCAATCAGCGCTCTGGCCGCGGCCACTGCTTCTTCGTCTGAGCTGACGCCCAAAATTTCCGTTCTGAACAAAGGTGACTCAATCACAGAACGGTGTTGATCTTGCTGATAATCCGGCGCTTTGATGATAAAGCCATAATGGGAGATCATATTGAATCCTTTTAGCTAAAGTGATTTGCACACTAGGGTCTGTTGACCCTAACATCATATTCCCAACTTTCCAGAAATTATCCACGCAATTGAATCCCTTGGGTTTTGCTCTATCTTTTCAGGTACACGCAGTTTGTAGAGCCACTCATGAACCTGAAACGCATTGAAACCTTTGTACTCGTCGCGACTCTTCGCAGTTTTCGCAAAGCCGCTGAGCAACAATTCACCACCCAGCCTGCCATTTCTTCACGAATCGCCGGTCTGGAAAAAGAGTTGGGCATTATCCTGTTTGATAGGGAAGCTTCTCCCATCACCTTAACGGCAAAAGGCCGTGAGTTGCTGCCATATGCAGAGAAAATGCTTTTAACCGCCGAGCAATTCCAAAAACGCGCAGAAAACAATGCGCTCTTTACTGGCACCTTGAGACTAGGGATTTCTGAAACCGTCGTACACACCTGGCTGACTGAGTTTCTTCGAAGCTTTAATGAGAAATTTCCAAGGCTGGATATCGACATCACAGTCGATGTGACCTCAAATCTTCGTCACGATTTGTTGGACAGAACCCTGGATTTAGCATTTCTGATGGGGCCAATTTCAGAGCCTTCCGTGCAGAATATGCCGCTTTGTCGCTATCCCATGGTTTGGGTCGGAAGCAAATCGTTACCGCTCTCAAACACTTTAATGTCACTGACTGAATTAGCTGACTTTCCCATCATTACTTATGCCCGCAATACGCAACCTTTCGGGGAAATCAGGGAGCAATTTGCCCAAGCGGATGCGGCCAATGCCCGATTTTTTACTTCAAGCTCACTTTCCGCCTGTTTACGCATGACTAAAGACGGATTGGGCTTGGCTACCTTACCTACTGTGATTGCAGAGCGCGAGATTGAAGCGGAGAATTTGCAGTTAGTGGATTGTGGCTGGGTGCCTTCCCCACTTGGCTTTACCGCGTCCTACCTGCATGCTCCCTTGAGTGGCGCAGCAGAAGAAGCCGCAAAACTGGCAGTGGAAGTAGCAGGGAAAGCAGGGCATTAATTTTTTTTATCGTAAAAGGTAAAAAACTATAATTGGACGAAATGACACCAACCTGCAACATTTAGTTAACACAACATTCAATCAACGAGGCGAAGGAAAGCCATGAGTCAATTTGCAGGACAGGAAGCCCCTCTGTCGTCTAATCACTATGAAGCTGCATTAATGCAGGCCCGCGAACTAAGAATGCTGGCACGAGACGGCAAGTTTATTGGCCCCACCAGCGGATTTGCCCCGGGTTTGGCTCAAGGAAATGTAGTGATCCTGCCCAAGGCTTGGGCGGATGACTTTTTGGTGTACTGCCAAAAAAACCCCGTCGCTTGCCCGCTACTTTCAGTATCGGCTCCTGGTGAACCACTGATTGATTTACTTGGCGAGAACATCGACATCCGCTCAGATGTGCCGGAATACCACATCTTCAGAAACGGCGAGTTAGCAGAGAAAACACACGATATTAAAGATCTCTGGTGGGGAGACATGGTGACCTTTGTACTGGGCTGCTCCTTCTCGTTTGAAGATGCCCTGATTCGCGCTGGCCTGTCCCTTCGTAATATTGATTGCCAGTCGAATGTGTCGATGTACCGCACCAATTTGTCGACAGCACCAAGCCAATACTTTAACGGCAGCATGGTGGTCTCTATGCGTCCGTTTAAACCTGCTGATGCGATTCGCGCCATTCAAATTACTTCCCGCTTTCCTAAATCTCATGGTGCCCCAGTGCATATTGGGAATCCGGCTGATATTGGCATTGAAGATATCTCCAACCCCGATTTTGGTGATGCTGTGCCTATCAAGGACGGCGAAATTCCTGTTTTCTGGGCGTGTGGCGTAACACCACAGTTAGCGATCGCTAACGCCAAACCCCCTGTCGCTATTACTCATGCGCCTGGCAAAATGCTGGTCACAGATGTCAGTAACGAACAGCTCTCAGTTTTATAAGTATTAATAGGACACTAGTGAAAAGGAGACTTCCGATGAAGTTGTTGAAAAACCTGCTGCCAGCCATGGCAGTGTCTCTCGCCGCACTTTCAGTGCCTTCTGCACTCGCTGCGCAATGGCACATGCCAACGCCTTATGGCGATGCTAACCTGCCGACCAAAATCGCCTATGACTTTGCTGAGCAAATCAAAGCATCCACAGATGGAGAGGTCGATATCAAAGTTCACTCAGGCGCATCTTTGATGAAGCACCCTGAGATCCCTCGCGCGGTGCGCACTGGTCAGGTGCAGCTTGGCGAAGTCTTCATTGGTATCATGGGCAACACCCACCCAATCTTTAAGCACGACAACATTCCTTTCCTCGCCACTGACTACGAGCAAGCCCAGAAACTATGGGAAGCCGCTAAACCAGAGATAGAAAAGCAACTCAGTAAAGAAGGCATGATCCTGCTCTATACCGTGCCATGGCCTGCACAAAGCCTTTACACTAAAAAGCCGGTGAACTCGCTGGCTGACATTAAAGGCACCAAGATGCGCGCTTATAGCCCATCAACATCGCGTCTTGCTGACCTGATGGACACCACACCCACCACGGTTCAGGTGCCGGATATTCCACAGGCATTTAGCACTGGCATTATCGATGCGATGGTGACATCACCATCGACTGGTGCAAACGGCCAAGCATGGGATTACCTGAGCCACTTCACCGAGATCAAAGCCTGGATTCCAAAGAACTTTGTCGTCGTGAACAAGCGCGCATTTAAGCGTTTGGACAAAGACGCTCAGAAAGCCATTTTGGATGCAGCAGCAGCAGCCGAAGCACGTGGCTGGGCAGAGGTTTTAGATCAAGAAGCCAAAGACACCAAAACACTCGCAGACAACGGCATTGTGGTATCGAAACCTTCCGAGCAATTGCTAAATGAGCTTCAGGCGATTGGCGTGACCATGACTGAAGAGTGGGAAGCAGAAAACTCACGAGCGCTAGCGCCTGTTTTGAAAGCCTATAAAAACTAAGTAAGTAGTTACTTACTACGACGTACCCTCCCCTGGAAACGGACTTGGGGAGGGCTTCAATACCCTGAGCTACGCCTGTCTGGAAGCATTATTATGAAACGAGCTCTGTACCTGCTGTCGGGTGGCTTATCCGGCTTCTTTATTGTGTTGATCATGCTGATCATCCTCGCCCAAATTATTGGCCGCATGATGGGCTTTATTGTCCCGTCGGCAGAAGATTTCTCCGGTTACGCTTTGGCTGCCTCAACCTTCTTTGGCCTTGCCTATACCTTTCGTGAAGGTGGTCATATTCGCGTTAACCTTGCTATTCAAAGGTTGCCAGAATCGCTGCAACGCCCTCTGGAAACTCTGGTCCTAACCCTTGCGTTTTTGCTGCTTTGTTTCTGTAGCTATTACTGCACTTATATGGTTTGGGAATCCTATGACTTTGAAGAAGTCACCCACGGTTACATCCCGATTCCTCTGTGGATTCCACAAGTGCCACTCGCGGTTGGCATGATTGCATTCAATCTCGCTGTGCTGGATAGCCTGATTGGCAACATTCGCGGTATTACCCCCCATTACAAGCAGTTGGAAGGTGAAGACGTTTCGCTCGAACTGATTGAAAATCCTGACGAAGCAACAGCTACGCAGGCAAGCAGCAAGGAGCGCGCAAAATGACGGACATGACCTTAATCTCATTTATTCTTGCCATCTCCATGCTGCTGTTTTTAGCCGCTGGTTTATGGGTATCCCTTGCCTTAATTGGTGTCGGTGTCATGGGTCTGTACATGACGGGCAACGAACAAATCGGCCTGCTGTTTGGTTCTTCAAGCTGGGGGGCGAGCACCAGTTGGTCGCTGACGGCCCTACCAATGTTTATCTGGATGGGTGAGCTTCTGTTCCGAACCCGACTCTCGGAAGATCTGTTTAAAGGCCTTTCTCCTTGGCTTAGCAGCTTCCCCGGCAAACTGCTGCACGTGAATGTACTGAGCTGTGGCATTTTCGCTGCGGTATCAGGTTCATCCGCCGCCACTGCAGCCACTATTGGACGCATGACTCTGCCCGAGCTGAAAGCACAGGGCTACAGCGAGAAAATGGCCGTCGGTACGTTGGCTGGTTCCGGTACTCTGGGTCTTCTTATTCCGCCTTCCATCATTCTTATTGTTTATGGGGTGGCCGCAGAAGTGTCCATTGGACGCTTATTTATCGCCGGAGCACTACCCGGCATTATGTTGATGCTCCTGTTTGTGGGTTACACCACCATCTGGGCATTGATGAATAAAAATGAAGTGCCTCAGCACTCGAGTAACGATGTTAATTGGCAAGTTAGATTCAAAGCGCTGAAAAAGCTGCTCCCGATAGTCGCCCTTATTTCCTTTGTTTTGGGGTCGATCTACGGCGGTTTCACTACACCGACAGAAGCAGCAGCGCTTGGCGTGTTTGGCGCCATGGTTTTGGCCGCCCTTACCGGCTCGTTGAGTCGCCAGAGTTTTATCGACAGTCTACTGGGTGCCGTGAAAAGCGCCTGTATGATTGGCTTTATTCTCGTGGGCGCGCACTTTCTTACACTGGCAATGGGATTCCTCGGCATTCCCCGCGCATTAGCGGAGTGGATTGCTGCGATGTCGCTGTCGCCGTTTGAACTCCTGCTTTACCTCACCATCTTGTTTGTGGTGCTGGGCTGCTTTCTGGATGGTATTTCTGTGGTGGTTCTGACCGTTGCAGTTGTATTGCCTATGGTGCAGCAGGCAGGCATTGATTTGCTATGGTTCGGTATCTTCATCGTTCTGGTGGTAGAGCTGTCGCAGATCACCCCGCCCGTAGGTTTCAACCTGTTTGTTATTCAGGCACTCACGGGCAAAAACATTCTGTATGTCGCACGCGCCGCGTTTCCGTTTTTTATGCTGATCCTTTTGGGGTTAGTGTTGATTACCGCCTTCCCGGAAATCGTGACCTATCTGCCGACCACTATGAGTCAGCGCTAGCGGCATCACGATAAGAAGCTGTCTCTTTAGAAGACAGAGCAACAAGGAGTGAGTTTAGATGAAATTAAACTGCGACATGGGAGAGAGCTTCGGCGCCTGGACCATGGGGAAAGACGCCGAGGTGATGCCCTGCATTGATATGGCTAGCATCGCCTGTGGCTTTCACGCCTCGGATCCAGTCACGATGCAAAAGACCGTCGCTTTAGCCTTTGAACATGGCGTCACCATTGGCGCCCACCCTGGCTACCCGGATTTGATGGGATTCGGTCGCCGGAAATTTGATTGTACGGAAGAAGAGCTTTTCGCTTGGATTGGCTATCAAGTCGGTGCGCTGAAAGGCATTTGCCGCCAGCAAAAAGCCATTGTGGATTACGTCAAACCCCATGGCGCGCTTTACAACACCATGATGAAAGACATGGCAGTGCTAAAGACTGTGATGCGCGCGGTGAAAGCTGCTGCGCCGGGTTGTCCCTTGGTGGTGATGGCGATTCCTGAGCGCCAACCTATTCTCGATTTAGCAGCAGACGTCGGCATTGACGTGATGTTTGAAGCTTTTTCTGACCGCGCTTATGACGATGAAGGGTTCCTCGTCGATCGCCGTATTGAAGGCGCTGTTCACGGCAGTGCTGATGCCATTATCAAGCAGGTACAGCAGATTGTTGAACAAGGTTTTGTCACAACTCTGAGTGGAAAAACACTCAAGGTGGATGCAGATACGCTCTGCATTCACGGAGATGGTCCCCACGCTTCGGCGGTAGCCCATGCATTGAAACAGTGGAGGGCAAATGGCGCGAATTGAGGCAGTCAATGAGCAGACATTGATTGTATATTTTGGGGACAGAATTGATGATGCCATCGCTGCGGACGTCAACCACGCAATTTTTCAGGTTCGGGAAAGTCTGGGGGATTTGGTCACAGACATCATCCCCTCCTACAACTCAATGTTGATTGGCTTTGACTTAAACAGAACGGACCGTTTTGACATCATAAAACGCATCCGGCTGGCGCTAGAATCCAACACTGACGCCGTCACCAATAACAACGATAATCAGGTAGTTGAAATTCCCGTCTACTACGGTGAGGAAGTCGCGCTGGATATGTCGGATGTGTGTGACAAAACTGGCCTCGACAGTGAGTCTGTCATCAAACGGCATAGTGAGAAGGAATACCGCGTGTACGCCATCGGCTTTAGCCCCGGCTTTGCTTATCTTGGCAGCTTGGATGACGCGATAGTCATGCCGCGCAAATCCACACCACGCCTCAAAGTACCAACAGGCAGTGTAGGGTTAGCCGATAACCAAACAGCCATTTACCCCAGCAGCACGCCGGGAGGCTGGCAAATTATTGGCCGTACACCACTGAATATGGTGGACTGGGACAGTGAATCACTGGCAAAAGTAAACGTCGGCAACCGAGTAAGGTTCTGCCCTATCGACAAGGACGAGTTTTTGAAGCAAGGCGGCGTGTTATGAGTTTTGAAGTAATGAACCCTGGCATGCTTACCCTACTGCAAGACAGTGGCCGCATCGGCTTCCAGCATTTGGGCATCACTACAGGAGGCCCAATGGATGAGCATGCTTTTTACTGGGCAAACCGTCTACTGGGAAATAAACCAGATGCAACGCAGCTCGAAATTACCTTCGGCCAACTGCAGCTAAAGGTGAATGCCGCCACAACCCTTGCTGTTACGGGCGCAGACCTTTCCACCACCTTGAACGACAAAGCTATTCAGCCCTGGCTCACCTATGCGGTGAAGCCCGGCGATGTGCTGGCGTTTGGCGCGCCCAAAAGCGGACTGCGTGCCTATCTCGCCGTAGTTGGCGGATTTGAATGCAAACAAAAGCTTGGCAGTTGTTCTACAGTGAAAAGAGAGCAACTGGGCGGTTTGACCGGTCTTGGTGAGGCCTTGAAAACGGGGGACATTCTGCCCTTTACTGCAACGACTGAGTTCACCGAACAGCGCACGCCGAAATGGGCGATTCCCGATTACGATGCGCCGCTCGAACTCGGGGTGATGCCGTCCTATCAGCATGCGTCATTTAGCCATGATGAACAGATGACGTTTTTCACCAGCGAGTATGAAGTCAGCCAGAACATCGACCGTATGGGTTATCGCTTATCTGGCGCGCCAGTGAAAAGCAGTCTCGATGGCATCATCTCAGAAGGTATTGCCTTTGGTGCGATTCAAATTCCGAATGACGGCCAACCGATCGTACTGATGAAAGACCGGCAAACCATCGGCGGCTATCCGAAAATCGGCTGTTTGAGCAGCTTGGGAGCAGGCCAGCTTTCGCAGCGTCAACCCGGGCAGATTGTTACCTTCTCCCCAATGGATGTCGCGGACGCAGAGGTGGAAAGAAGACTCTTTAACCGGGTAATTTTTGGATGAAATCATCTCGTGGAAACATGGCGCATATAGATAAAAACACTCAGCCGGACGATGTGCGTCCTTTTCTAAAAGCCATCAATCGGTATATCTCTGCCAAAGATAACAATAAGCCCCACCTGCTAACCAAGCTGTTTACGGATGACTCCCGGCTGGAAATGAAAGTCAACACCGACAGTATTTCGTTTCCCTCAGATGTGGTTGGCGTTGAAGCAATCAGCCATGTTCTGTCCTCCCAGTTCAACCAGCGTTTTGAGAATGTTTATACCTTCTGCTTGTCAGACTCCATTGTCAGGGATGACACTCATCTCACCTGTAAGTGGCTCGTCGTGATGACAGAAAAGGACAATGACATCCTGCGCATCGGTTGTGGCTATTACGACTGGCTGTTCAGCGATGATTCTTCTATCGCGGTAAAGGATCCGAAAGTGGACAAGCTCACCATCACCATTGAGTACATGGCTGCCATCAACTATTCCAATAAAGATCACTTGCTCGATGGGATAGGCGAACTGCCTTACCCTTGGTGTTTCAGCAGTTCCCTGAGTATTGAAATGCCAATGATAGAGGACTTAAAAACAGTGAAGAACTTTCTGGAGTAGGAATAACAGCACAACAGTGATTAGCTTCATAAAATCGCTGACGTAGTAAATATTGATTGATAAGAAATACTTGCTAGTGCTTTGGAGAAGAACACTATGAAAAGGCCATGGTTTACTGAATCTCAAATCTCTTCGATACTCAGAGAAGTCGATTCTGGTAAGACAGTCGACGAGATTTGTCGAAATCATGGATTACGCAGAACAACATTTTGTAACTGGCAGTACAAATATGGTGAGGACTGCAAGCTAGAGAAGATTATAAAGCTCGAAGCAGAAAATACTCAGCTTCGAAAAAAGTTCACTGATGTTAGCTCGGAAAATCATAAATTAAGAAAATTGCTTGCCAACAAAAAAATGGACAATGAATAGACACCACAATATGACCGATAACGCCGTTTAATCCACTGGCGCGACGTAACAATTTTACGCTCGCTTCGCCTACACCCTTTGCTTGATTACTGTCAGAAAAACAAAGAAATATGAATCTAATAACAAGAACTGCGCTAGCTTCAGATGCCAAAAGCATCACTGATATCGTCAACCCCATTATCGAAAGTGGTCGATACGTGATTCTCGACTCCACGTTTTCGGTGCCAGACCAAAGTTTCTTCATCCAATACTTCCCGGTAAACGGCGTGTTTTTGGTTGCTGAAGATCATGACTCGAAAACTGTTCTGGGCTACCAAACCGTTGAGCCATATGCCAGCTATTCACGCGCACTGGACCATGTCGGCATCATCACCACTTATGTTGACGAGAAACATCATCGACAAAGCGTCGCAACCTCGCTGTTTGCTTCCACGCTCGATATCGCGCGCTCACGCGGTTTTGAAAAGCTGGTTGCTCAGGTTAGAGCAGACAATGAAGTGGCTCTTCACACTTATCTAAAACATGGTTTTGAAGTGTCGGGCCGCGCAAAAAGTCATGCCAAAATCAACGGCAAGTACATTGATGAAATCACGCTGGAACTGTTCCTCTAGTAGAGGCTTCCTTTTAAGAAGGTGCCAAACACGGCACCTTTTTGTTACCCATCCATTACACAGCTATACCCAAACAACCTGAAGATGCTCGCATTCAGAGGCCCTCAATGCGTTCAATTCGAGGCAAATTCCGCGAGGAATAGTCATTCTATTTCCGTGGAATTTAACGATGAAGTGGGCGTATTGAGGGCCTCCCTTCGGGCGAGTTGACTGACGTCGTGCTCTCTGTTGTTCCTTTTTTGATGGAGGTGACTACACCTACAAAGGAACGCCGCGATCACAACACCAGTCAAACTCGCTGAATCCTGCATCTTCAGGTTGTTTGGGTATATATAAACTTTTCTCGCTTTGTTTCTTCCATAAGCCAAATCTAAGAAAGCGCTTCCTGCACAATATACCTTAGCTACATTTTATGGAGAGCCCCTGCGAAAGCGCTGAGATGACTTCGCAGGTTTGTTGATGAGGGAATTATTGTGAAAGTTGCCGTTACCGCCGCCAGTGGGCAATTGGGGGCATCAATCATCAAAGCACTGATTGAGGCCATGCCCAAAGAAAACATTATTGGTTTAGCGCGAACGCCTGAGCGTGCCAAAAATCTTGGCGTTGAAATTCGCCCCGGCGATTATGAGAAACCAGACGACCTTGAACAATCATTGCAAGGTATTGATACGCTGCTATTGGTGTCGGGTATGGACGCGCCAGACAAGCGAATTGGCCAGCACCGAAATGTTATTGATGCCGCGAAAAGAGCCGATGTGAAGAAGATTGTCTACACCAGTGTTCAGGGAGCGGAGGAAGGCACCGCTTTTTCACCCATTATTCAAAGCAACCGACAAACGGAGCAGGACGTGCGGGAATCCGGCCTTGATTGGGTAATAGGCCGCAATGGTATCTATATCGAGCCTGATATCGAGTACATTGAGAACTACAAAAAAGCCGGAGTTATCACCAACTGTGCGGGAGAAGGAAAATGCGGGTATACCACCCGTGGCGAACTTGGCTTCGCGTATGCCCGAATGCTGACCGAAGACAAACACAACGGACAAACCTATAACCTGAATGGTGAAGCGCTCACCCAAACCCAGTTAGCGGAATACCTTAACGCGACATATCACACTCACCTGACTTACGTGCCTCTGTCTTTTGAGGATTATCAAGCTGAACGTATCGCAGAGTTGGGTGAGTTTCTCGGCACGGTTATCGCTGGCATTTATCAGGGTATCAGCGAAGGTAAAGTCGATAACCCCAGCCATTATCAGGAAGCTGCAGGACGCGAACACCAAAGCTGGGGCGACTACTTTGCGGATATAGAGACGGAAGATTGATCTGGATTGGCGATCAGGCCGCTCATTCCGGCCTGATCGTCTGAAATACGGGATACATACTGGCACCGAAAGAGGACAGATTCTCACCGACTCTTGAAGCAGCAAGTGTTGCCATCGGATAATCAAACGACCGCTCAGACCATACTTTTTCTAGGTTCATTTCTTTAATAAGTGCTTCCGCAATTTCTTTTGGGGCAGAGCCGCCAAACACCACACAATCAGGGTCAAACCAAGACAGCGTCAGCATGATTGCGGGAGCTAGCTGGGTAGCAGATTTCTTAATCCAAGCATCCACGACCGGATGTTCAAGCGAAGGAATATCTATCAGCAGATGTACATCTAAACCCGCCTCACGCAAATCAATCATCAGTTCACGAAGACAAGGTCGACGCTCTGGCATCATGGTGAAATAAGCACCAATCTCCCCGGCATTCTGGTGTTTACCACGATATAGTTGTCCATTAATGATCGCCCCACCACCAATACCATGGCCAATTTCCAATAGGAGCATATTGTTCACGTGGTTCCACTTACCGGAATAGAACTCTCCCACCGCACCGACGTTACAATCATTATCAATCCAGACAGGCCACGGAAAATGGCGGCCAAATGCTTCCGCTAAATCCATATCGCGCCAATGCGCCATAGGAGCAATCGCCCAAACATGCTTGCCATTTGCCGTTTGCGGGCCGGGCATTGAAACCCCAACCCCCAAAATACGGGCATGCTGGAGACGATGTTTCGTCACCAGACGTTGTACATGATTGGCGAGCAGAGAAAGTGTTTCTACGACAGGCTGGGATTCGTCATATTCGATGGAAGCAAGGTCGACAGTTTCGCCACGAAAGTTAGCCAAAGAGATTTCAAGCCGTTCGATATGAAACGCTATACCAAACGAGAATGCAGCGTAAGGACTGATTTCAACAGGCACGATTGGTTGACCACGACCAACCACCATACGCTCACCTTCCATGATCCACTGCATAGACAGAAGTTCTTTGCAAATCGTGGTCACCGAACCGCTACCAAGCCCTGACCACTCTGTGATTTTGGCGCGCGAGACCGGGCCATTTTGACGAATAAGGTCCAGGACCTTTCGCTGACCAGGGCTCAGTTCAACAGTTAGCGGAATAACAGGTGCAAGCATATATACATTGAGCTCTTTAAAAATAACGGCTGGGAATCATAGCACTCGATATCTCGACCGCCTATCCAAGGCCTGAAGGAATGTGATTCTAGATACCCTCTAACCCTGCCTCATCGGCAAGCGAACGAAGCATGGCAATATCGTCATGGCTAATCATGTCTATCAGGCCATCACGCATCCAACCAATGATTTCTCCCCTTACGTCGTAGCCGAATTGACGATTGAAAAACAGCGTTGTGTCTTCATTGTTTTCTTTCGTTGGCAAATACAGTCGCGTACATAAACCTGCTTCTTTGTAAGCGACAAGATCTTCCACATGGGCATTCGGGTATTCAAAACAAACACAATCTGCCCGCGAATTCAAAACGGCAGACAGCTGGTTGTTGTACCTTGCCAACGTCACTACCTGCAAGTTCACTTCCGGCACCCGTTTTTTTACCTGATTGATAAGCACATGATCGAAAGCCAGTAATTGAATATGATCCAAGGCCTTCGGTATACGTTTTAGGAGTGTGCTTAACTCTAAAACAAAGGCGTCGCGACGCCTCCTCTGTTTTGCTTCCACCACCAAACCAACATTGTTTTCCACAGCCCACAGCAAGGCTTCCGTCAGGAGCAGTATCTTCGTCCCTTCGAACTCGGGAGAAAACCAGCCGCCAAAATCTAGCGCAGCCAGCTCGGCATAAGTCATTAATTCCACATATCCCTGACCATTCGATGTGCGCTCTACACTTGGGTCATGGATAACGACGATTTGATTGTCTGCCGTCATCGCAATATCAATCTCGATGGTGGAGGTGCCCGCTTTGAGAGCGCCTTGAAAAGCTGGGAGGGTATTTTCGGGGAATAGCGTTGAGTAACCACGATGGCTGTTAAGGTAAATTTTTCCTGTTCCCGCAATACAGAAGTTAAATGACATATCAAATATCCTTTTTAATAAAGTTTAATAAAACTCTATATGCCAAAGATGACCTTAGTCAATCCATATTCGCCGATAAAATTAATCTATATATATAACAACTATATATGTCATTTGTTAATAATGTGTGATATTGATCTCTCGCGGATTTAACCAAAGTAACTTATGTTTGTCATACTCACCAATTAATCTTTTTAGAAAAGTTTATTTATGAGTGACAGATAAGGAGATCACTTACAATGCAAAAAGCAATGGAGCTGAAATCACTCATGGAAACAGTTAGTACGCCAACACTGGAATTGCGCAACATCTGTAAGAAATTCGGTGAATTCACAGCGACGGACAAAGTGAGTTTCACCGCAGATATTGGTGAGTTTGTCACCCTGCTCGGACCTAGCGGATGCGGGAAAACAACGCTGCTGAAAATGATTGGTGGGTTTCACGATATAGACAGTGGCAACATTCTGCTGGGTGGAACAGACATCACCGCACAGTCACCAGAACAACGCAGCACGGCTATGTGTTTTCAGTCTTATGCGCTGTTCCCACACCTGAGTGTGTCGCACAACATCGTCTTTGGCTTGGTGCAAAAAAATGTCAGTGAAGAGGAGCAGCAACAACGTCTAAAACTGGCGCTGGAGCAGGTTGGGTTGACTGAACACAAAGATAAAATGCCAGCTGAGCTCTCAGGTGGTCAGCAACAACGCGTTGCGTTGGCGCGGGCAATGGTAGTAAGACCTGACGTGATTCTGTTCGATGAGCCACTTTCCAACCTCGATGCCAAATTGCGTGAAAGCGTCCGCTATGAAATTAAAGAGCTTCAGCAGCAGTTTCAGTTAACTGCCATTTACGTGACTCATGATCAGGCTGAAGCGCTGGCAATGAGCGATAAAATTGTCGTGTTGAACAAGGGTCGGATTGAGCAAATTGGCTCGCCAGAACAAATTTACCACCATCCTGCCAATCGTTTTGTCGCCGATTTTATTGGTGCCGCTAACATACACACCGCCACCGTACTTTCAACACCAGAACCGGGCGTCTACCGGATTCAATGTGTGTTGGGCGAATTCATAGTGAATTCAGAAAATGCCCCTGCTGCCGAGCGGTGCTATATCTGCTGGCGTCCAGAAGAGGCTGAACCAGTACCAGAATCCGGCGAGAACGTCATTTCTGTAGAAGTCACAGAGAAAGCATTCCTCGGAAATATGACCGATCTTTTTGGTTGCATAAACGGTGAAACCGTCCGTATACAACTTCATCGCCATAGCAGTATCCAGCAAGGTGAGAAGGCACTTTTTAAAGTCCCCGCACATTGCATTCGCTTCCTTGAGGAGGCGACATCATGAAAGTTGTTTTGCTGTTGCTGCCTGGACTCGGCACCATCTTATTTTTAATGGGTGATGCCTTCTATACCACCATTTCCCATAGCTTAGGCTTGGGCAGCGAAGAAAACCGATTTACCCTGCAATACTGGAATGAAATGTTATCGGACAGCATTCTCTGGCGCTCCGTGGGTTACTCCTTCCGTACCTCATTGCTCGGCACATTGGGGGCAGTGCTCCTCGCTTATCCTATCGCTTTGTGGCTAACCAAACCTCTGCAAGGAAAAACCCTGATTATTGGCATGTTGCGAGCGCCTATGTTTGTGCCAGGTTTAGTTGCGGCATTCCTGCTAATGAACGTGATTTCCTACCACGGCATTATCAACGAAGGCCTACTGGCGATTGGGGTCATTGATAAGCCAATCCGGATGACCAATGACAGTTTTGGCTGGAGCGTGGTTTTGCTCCAAATTTGGAAAAACTTACCCTTCGCGCTGATCCTGATTGGTGGCTCGGTAAATAGTATTCGAACGGATTTGCTTCACGCCGCGAGTGATATGGGCGCATCGCGCTTGGCGAGATTCCGGCAGGTAATTTTCCCGCTCACCATACCAGCCTTGCAAGCTTCAATGATCCTGATCTTTATCGGCGCAATGGGTGACTATGCGTTTGCTTCTATTGCAGGTTCACGTACCAGTTACTCCATGACCATGCTGATGTATTTCACCGCGTATCAATACCTAGAATGGGAAAAAGTGTATGTCATTGCCGTTGTATTAATGATAATCGCGGCACTCGGCGCGATTGTAATTACCGCCGTTTTGCAACCCTTTGCCCGCAAACGCTATTCACTCATTTCCCTCAATAATACTGAGCTTGATGAGGTGGCAAAATGACAACGTTAGCACCCACCCAAAACTCGCAGCTTGTTATTAAGCTGTCCGTCGGCTTTTTCTTCATCATCAATTTGATCTGGCTGGGTATGCCTTTTGTCATGGCGTTACTCTGGTCTTTGGTTGACCCAGAGCACCCGTGGAGCTTCCCGGATATTCTTCCACCCGTGTTTTCCTTCGGGCGATGGGAGCTGGTATGGGAAACCACCTCCCTGAAGGAAGCGCTGTTTAACAGTTACACCGTCGCGCCGACCGTTGCGCTGCTGACACTGGCGCTGGCGATGCCGACCGCATACGCTTTTGGCCGACTCTCTTTTCGCGGAAAGCGAATTGCGGAAATGCTGACACTGATTCCCATGGTTATCCCGCCGATGATTCTGGCGATTGTGTTCAGCGCAGTATTGTTTGATTACGGTATATCTGAACCATTTATCAGTATTGTAATCGCTCATACCGTGCTCGCACTTCCCTATGCCATACGCATTCTTTCCGCCGGTTTTTCCAGCGTGCCTCAGGATCTGATTGAAGCATGTGCTGATATGGGAACCGGACGCTGGGGAACATTCCGACACGCCTATTTCCCGATGTTGAAACCAAGCCTGTTAGCCTCCCTGATTTTCTGTCTGGTGATCAGCATTGAAGATTTCAATATGGCCTACGTCCTTGGTGCACCGGATTTTATTACGGTTCCCACCATTTTGTATTCGTTCTTAGGTTACTCATTTATCAGACCGGATGCGGCAGTCGTATCGCTGATCCTGGTCATTCCAAACGTCATTCTAATGCTGATTATCGAACGCCTGTTGAAAGGGAATTATCTTTCTCAATCGACAGGCAAGGGCTAATGAACGGCTTTTCATATCACCCAGAGCAAATGAAGAAGTAGAGGACTTACTCCAATGAAGTACAAAGGATTATCGACAATCGCTGCTGCAGCATTTCTGCCATTGGTGGCATCCGCTTATGACATCACAACCATGAGTTGGGATGACATTGAGCAGCAGGCAAAGAAAGAAGGCAAAGTGACGTTTGCCGTGTGGTATTTGCAACCGGCATTCCGAGAATATGTCAAAACGTTTGAAGATGAGACCGGCATAAAAGTGTACATTCCCGAAGGCACATTTGATGGCAATACCACCAAGCTGTTAGCAGAAACTAAGCGCAAAAAAGGGAGTATGGATGTGGTCGCGATTGGAGCGTCAAAACTGAAGCTTTTTGATGCCCCAAGCCAGTTTGTCAATTTTAATGTATTACCTGATTATGCCAAGCTCAACACCCGGCTCCAGGGGATTGAGTCCAATGGCTATGCGGTAGGCTTTTGGGGTAACCAAACCGGTTTGGCCTACGACCCGACACGCATAGACGAAACAGCACTTCCGCAAAGTTTTGAGGAGCTTACTGCCTACATTCAGGCGAACCCAAAAAGCTTTGGGGTGAATGATCCTAATGGTGGCGGTGGCGGCGGACGCTTTATACAGTCCACCCTCCAACACTTTGCGCCTTCAGACTATACCCAAGAGGCTTCTGAGGCTGTTATGAAAGATTGGAGTCGCGCGTGGAAATGGTTCCACGACAATCGTAACAACATGATAATCACAGCATCCAATGCCGATAGCCTCACCCGAATCAACGACGGTGAAATCGTGATTGCGCCTGCATGGGAGGATCACCTTGCAGGTCTGCAGAAACGTGGCGCCATCGCAGAGAGGATTAAGTTTTATATTCCAGAGTTTGGTATGTCGGGCGGTGGCAATTTTGTCGTGGTGCCAAAGAATGCCAAAAACCTTGCTGCTTCCGTCTATTTCGTTGATTGGCTGACCTCTCCCAAAACCCAATCGGGTTTGAATGCTAAATTCGGCAGTGCGCCACAGCATCCAGATGCCAATGCAGAGGCCGCCTTGGTCAATGCTAGTATGCGACAGAACTCCACCGACTCATTTGGCGAAGAATACGATGTGGAATCAAGGAAACGTTTCACTCGTGAAGTGTTGATGAAATAAGATCAAACTACAGTGCCTTCAAACGCAACGATTTAAGTGCGTTTGAAGGCACCGTCGTTTTGATGGATCTCTATGAAGCTTGCCCCATTGAATAGACCTTACCTCTCCGTTACTTAACCTTCATTGCTAAACGACGCCAAACATCCATTTCCGACCAACTTTCCTGAAAACCATAGGGATAAGCGGGTAACCCCGGATCTGAAGCCTCGCTCAAGGCTTGGATATGCTTGTCTGGCAAATGAATCTGAGCAGCGGCAAGGTTCGCTTTGAGCTGCTCAGCAGTTCTGGCACCAAGCAATATGGAACACACTCCCGGCCTTTGGGCTAACCATGCCAACGCGATATCGGCTACCGATCTTTGATGTTGGATAGCGATCTCATTCAATGCCTCCAATACCCGGTAGGTTCGCTCTCGGTTGCGAAGGTGATAAGCTTCTACACCGCGATTTGGATCTTCTCCCAACCTTGTTGCGCCAGTTGGCAGCAGGTCTTTCTGATACTTGCCGGTCAGCCAGCCTCCACCAAGTGGCGACCAAGGCGTCATTCCTATCCCTTCTTCAAGACAACACGGCAAAAGCTCCAGCTCAATATCCCGCTCCAACAGACTATATTGCGACTGCATAGCGACAGGTACTGGCAACCCGTTCTCTTTCGCCGTGGTAATCACTCTCTGCAATTGCCACCCCGTGAGGTTTGACCAAGCGGTGCAGTGAATCTTACCCGCAGTGACGAGGTCACCCAAAGCCACCAGCGTTTCCATGACATCAGTATCCTTATCCCAGCCATGGATGTAGTAGACATCGATAGCGTCCAGCTGCAGCCGTCGAAGACTGGCATCCACCGAGCGAATAAGGCTCCGTCGCGAAGCGCCATAACTTCCCGGAGGTGGTGAAAATCGCCCTTTTGTCGCCACCAACACATTATTCAATCCACCGCGTAACTTGCCCCACTTTCCAATGATCGCTTCCGACAAACCTGCGCTGTAATTGTCTGCTGTATCGATAAAATTCCCACCGCTTTCAACGAATAGGTCAAGCTGATTGAAGGCTTCTTGCTCAGAAGTTTCCGCGCCAAATGTCATGGCTCCCAGTGCCAACTTAGACACCATTGGGCCAGCATGCCCCAGGCGCACTTTTCCTAAACCTGTTGAGAGTGTGTGTTCATCTGCCATCGCGTTATTTCCTCTTATTTTTCCGGCGTCCACACTTTACGACACAGGGTGACTGCTGACCTTCTCTAGACTAATGGCGAGCACCATTTCATCAACGAAACAGATTGGTAAGGTCTTTTCATGAATAAAAAGGACGTAAACTGAAACGATCTTCAGTTGTTTATCGCTGTTGCCCGTACAGGCGGGTTGTCAGCAGCATCCAGAGTTACCGGGAAAATTCCGGCAACACTGGGACGTAGAATGCTGTCACTTGAACACGATTTAGGCGCAGAGCTCTTTGCCCGTCACGACAAAGGGTATGAATTGCTTTCGGCAGGGAGAAAACTCCTCGAAGAGTTGCAGAGTGTTGAAGCATCACTGGATAAACTTGTGACTCCAGCCAGTCAGAGTCACCACCCTGTAATCAAAATATCTGCAGGTACCTGGACAACCATGCATTTGCTGGCGCATATCGACACTTTGTCTGGCTCGCCGCAAGATTGCCTTATCCGCTTTGTCACATCAGAAAAAGTGCTCGATATCTCCCACAGAGAGGTCGTTATTGGTTTTCGAAATCAGCGCCCAATGGAAGATAACCTCGTATGCCGCAAACTCGGCAGGGTCGAGTTTGCGGCATATGGCACTAAGGACACGCCGCGAAGATGGATACAAGTTGTTGCCGAAACACCTTCAGCAAAGTGGATTGCAAAGCATTCAGGAGCAGAAGTATTTGTTGAAGTCAGTTCACCAAGAAACAGTCTGGATTTGGCTCTCGCAGGAAGAGGCGTTGCCCTGCTGCCTACCTTCATTGGCGACACCGAAGATACGCTCACGCGTCAGGGTTCCATCATAGAGGAACTCAGTCACGATCAATGGCTGGTTACTCACCATGAAGACCGTTACCTACCCGAAGTCAGGCGATTGATTAAAAGGCTAAATGAGGTAATGGGATAGCACCTTACTCCGACAAATTGGTCGCCTTAAACAGCGCGGCTTTGGTAATACAGGCCTCAAGCAGTTCATGGATAACGTCTTCATCTTTCAAAGCTCGGGACACAACCACGCCACCAATCATTAGGGCAGCAAGTGACATAGCACTTTTTCTATCAGGGATTTCCCCTCCACTGCGTGTTTGGAGTATTTCCAATAAACCTTCAAAGACATGGGAGTATGCATTCTTTGCATCACCGTCCAAACTCGATACGTCGGTTGCAAATGCAGCCAGCGGGCAAGGTGACACTTTTTGTTCGACGTGCTCTTCACAAAGATACGTTTTTACGATCTTTTCAAAGCTTAAATTCCCATCAGACTCGCGCAGAATTCCTGCCAGAGGGCTGTCCTCTGTCGCAGCATAAACAGCTTCTTTGTATAGCTCTTGTTTGGAGCTGAAATGAGCGTAGAAAGCGCCATGCGTTAGTTTTGCATCTCTCATTACCTCGCCAAGCGATACATTGTGAAATCCTTTGTTAGCAAACAGTCTCACCGCACTTTTCAAAATCTTCTTACGCGTTTCCTGCTTTTTTGTCGTTGGCCAAGGCATAAATCATCCAAAATATTATGTTGAACATATAGTCAATCATCTTAATCTCCTCTCTACAACCACGGAAGATTTAAGTCGGCAAATTTCTACCAAGAAAACATTTTTATTCAATGTGTTACTTAAGGAGAGAAGATCATGGGAATGCTTAACACATTATCTAAGGGCACCAATTACGACGCGATTTCTACTGGCGGGATAGATGCTATCGATACCTTCACATTTCGACATGAAGCTTTGCCAGTGGATGTTGAAGGAAAGGTCTTCGTTAGTGAGGCTCTGGGGATGTCCGGCGGTATCCTTTCTCTTAATTCACTGGCTCCACATACCTCTATGCCATTTCACCACGTCCATATCGAGCATGAAGAAATCTACATTTTCATGGGAGGACAAGGCGAATTTATGGTGGATGATAATCGATTCGAGGTCACCACTGGCTCTGTCGTACGTGTGGCTCCCGAAGGTGTACGCTGTTGGAGAAATACCTCTAATTCACCGCTTTACTATGCCGTTCTTCAGGTAAAAGCAGGTAGTGAAACCGTGAAAAATACCATTGAAGATGGCCGTGGTGTAAATCGTCCAGTAGCCTGGTGATATGGTATCCGCACCAAAGATTCTAAAAGCCATGGAGCTGCATCAAAACTGTCATAAAGAAACGAATAAAGATTACACAACGGTTGGTGTGATTCCGGGGCTTTTTTCAGGACTCCGTTAATTCCGCGCCTTCAACGAAAACGCGCCACCTCCAAAGGCAGGTAGCGCGCTTTTTATTTTTGCTTTTCTGGCCGCCTTATTGACCCGTACAGAATGCTTCAAAGAGTTGAGGTGTATTATCAAATCCTTCAACTTCAGCAAGTTCCCATGGACGTTCACATCGGTTGGTGTTTGCACACCATTGATACCCCGCAGAAGGAATGCAGCCATGTTCATCGCGATCTGCGCCAACCATGGTGGGGGAATCCGTCGTATTTTTTGCACATCCAGCCATAAAAAGGGCCAAGAGTGAAACAAGAGTGAGCTTTTTCACTGAGCAATGTCTCTTGGGGAAATAGAGATAGTTATGAAAGCACATTTTCAATCGTTAGGAGAACACGAATTTCGGATAACCCAGTTAAAAAACGCGCCGTTGGCGCGTCTTGTCGTTAAAAATGATGGGATATTAGCTCGCTTGCTGTAAACGGTGATAGAGCGAGTCCTTCAATACTGCACGGTCATGTTTCAGTTTGTGCATCTCTTCATCATCAATGGGGGAGTCTCTGAGCTCCAGACTGCGGATCTCTTTATCAAGTGCATTGTATTTTTTATTGTCTTCCGCGAATGCGGTGTCTTGAGTGGAGAGTTCAGTGATCAAGTCTTTGAAATCTGGGAACTCGTGAACGAGAGAGTGGACTTCACCTAACATATCAACTCCTTATCTGTTTTCCTTGGTAGTTGGATTCAAGATCCCTTCTGTCGAGCCTTTACAATAGAAAATTCTCAACCATGTAGATATACCCATGGTTGAGAATAGTCGACTTCATGCCCAGGGGTTAACTTTATCGGTGACAACAACGGCAAGCAATGGCTAGAAATAAAGTGGATAGGAAGGTTTATAAGAATCAATGTGATAGCGCTCAAGGAATAGCGAATTAATTTTTATATTAGTCACAAATATAAAACTGAACTGATAGTGCATGAATGAACAAATAATTTTGCAATAACCCACACAAAAAAATTAAATCCTAAAGACGTTTTTTCAAATACAACTCACTAATGAGTCACCTTAAGGCTTCACCTATACACCAATTAAAATTTAGGCACTTAGGTGAAGCATAATCATGACTGGAATCTCTGACAGCACGTAGATAAGTTAGGCGGAGAAAAGAACCAAAAAGGGATGAAAATGTTTAAGTTAGCCCTAAATTACATCCAAGATGAATCTGGTGTGACAGCGATAGAATACGCAATGCTGGGAATAATTATATCAACCATTATTCTAGCAACATTTTTTGAAACCTCGGCTTTGCCCAAAGCGCTTGGTGATGCAATGATTCTTATAGAAAGCAATATTAATGCAGCAAACAATTAAAAACGCACCCTGACAGGCGCGTTTCCTCATCTCTGTTTACAACAGTGGCTCTACACCCATCTGGTCTAAGCAAAAGGCATACACATCAGCGCCTAAATCCAACACTTTATGCATCGGCATGCCGGCACCATGCCCTGCATTCACATCGATTCGAATTAACACAGGGTTTTCGCCCGCATGTTTTGCCTGTAACTCAGCGATAAATTTGTATGAGTGGGCAGGCACAACGCGATCATCATGATCTGCCGTTGTGACCAAGGTTGAAGGATAGACAACGTCTTCCCTAACGTTGTGCACCGGAGAGTAACCCAACAAATACTTGAACATTGCTTCACTTTGCGAAGACGTGCCGTAGTCATACTTCCAGCCTTCACCCGACGTGAAAGTGTGGTAGCGCAGCATGTCCAACACACCGACGGCAGGCAACGCCACTTTATACAGGTCTGGTCGCTGCGTCATACACGCGCCCACCAGCAAGCCACCGTTAGAACCACCTCGAATCGCCAGTTTCTCAGGTGATGTATAGCTTTCAGTAATCAAAAACTCTGCGGCAGAAATAAAATCATCGAACACATTTTGTTTCTGAAGCTGAGTGCCTGCCTGATGCCATGCTTTACCGTATTCACCACCACCACGCAGGTTTGCAACGGCATAAATGCCGCCCATTTCAATCCATGCTGCAATACTTGGGTTGAAAGCTGGCTCTAAGCTGATATTGAAACCGCCATAACCATAAAGAATGGTTGGATGTGAACCATCCAGCTCAATGCCTTTGCGATAGCAAATGGTCATCGGAACTTTGGTGCCGTCTTTTGAGGTGTAAAACACCTGGCGTGATTCAAGCTTCTCACTGTCGATAGTGCAGGCGCTTTGACGATAGCGTTCGGTGACTCCTGATTCTGGGTCGAAGCGATAGGTGTCTACTGCTGTCGTGTAATTGGTGAAGGTAAAATACAGTGTTTCGTCTCGTTCGCGACCTGAGAAGCCAGACGCTGTACCTACGTCAGGCAGAGTCACATCACGTACCTTTTCACCACTCAGGCGATACTGTTTCACCTGAGTCTGCACATCAACCAGGTAGCTCGCAAACAGGTAACCCGCGCCGGTTGAGATGCTAAGTTCGTGCTCTGTTTCGGCAATCAAGTCTTCCCAATTAGCCTGATCAGGTTTTTGCGCATCCGTCACCACAATGCGTCCCATCGGTGCATCCAGGTTGGTGTAAATGATGAGTTTGCCATCTTGATGCTCAATCACATCACTATCTGCACTGTCATCGTCAGTCAGACACAAGCGCTCGCCATTACCTCTCAGATCCTGTACGTAAAGCATGTTCCCCGATGTTGCATTGGCGCCAGTGATCACAAGGAAACTGTCGTCTTCAGTGGTGTAGCCGCCGACATAGCGAAACTGCGGGTCATTCTCTCCACCAAATACCAACTCATCTTCCGCCTGCGACGTCCCTAATGTATGGAAGTAAAGTTTGTGATGTTCGGTCCTCGCTGATAATTCGTTGCCCTCAGGTTTGTCATATGTCGAGTAGTAAAAACCTTCACTGCCGCGCCACTGAATGCCAGAGAATTTCACGTTCTCGATTTTATCGGCTTGCAGCTCTCCCGTTTCAGCATCCAGCACATAGATGGTTCGCCAATCACTGCCACCTTCAGAGGTCGAATAGGCAATGAACTTGTCGTCACGCGAAAAACGTAATTGATCAAGCGATGTGGTGCCTTCGTCGCTCCAACTATTCGGGTCAAGAAAGACTTTGGCATCCGACAATTCACTCTGGGTACGATACACCACGGACTGGTTCTGCAGTCCATCGTTACGGTAAAAATAGGTGTAGTCCCCGCGATCAAACGGTGCCGACTCTTTCACATAGTTATTGGCAGCTTCAAGCCGCTCACGAATCGCATTGCGGAAAGGGATATTGTGCAAATAGTCAAAGGTCACCGCATTCTGGGCTTCTACCCATTGGGCGGTTTCTTCACTCAAATCATCTTCCAGCCAACGGTAAGGATCGGCGACTTCTTGGGAGAAATATGTATCGACAATTGTATCTTTGCGTGTTTTTGGGTAATCAAACATGACTTCTCCATCCATGGTTTGGGTAAAGATATAGTGCGACAATTATAGAAAGCAGGCTTGAATGCAACCTTGCTTAAAAAATGGTTTTCGTAGACAACTCGCAAACTCACTCTCAGAAACGTGTAAACGAATCATTCCAGCAATAACTGAGAGTCTTTAATTTTGAGACGGTTTAACTCACAAAGTCGTGATAGTTTAAGGCCGTTTTTCGCTAACAAACATAAGCTTATACTTATCAACCCCAGTGAGCCTTCAGCTCGGGTCGGGAAAATGATTCAAGGACTGACAGGATACCATTATGGATATGCTCGCCGGACTGCTTGCAGGTCTACCAAACTTCATCATCTACTTTGCTACTTCACTGGCGTTTGTACTGATTTTCAAGTTCATCTATGTCCGTATTACGCCCTACGACGAGTGGTCTCTAATAAAAGATAAGCAAAGCGTAACGGCTGCAGTCGCTTTGGGTGGCGCGTTTCTTGGTTACTGTATTGCCATTGCCGGTGCGGCGCAAAACTCAGTCAACATTGTCGACTTTATGGTGTGGGGCGTGATTGCCATGCTGGCGCAGTTTATTGCCTTTGCGATCGTTCGCTTTGTGATGTTGAAAGAGCTGACACAGCGAATTGAAAATGACGAATTACCTGCCGGTATCATTCTGGCTGTGGTCTCTTTTTCCATCGGCGTACTCAACGCTGCTTGCCTGACCTACTAACGGAGGCAGTCATGAAACGGAGTCAAAACGTTATTCGTCCAACCATGGACAAAGCCGCCAAAGTGATCCCTTTTGCATTTGTTGGAGGTATATCAGGCTGCTTCTTCGAGCCTGAAACCGAGGGTTTCGTGTTCCAGTCCGCACAGGATTGTGCCCGTTCATTTCCAGACCAGATTGAGGAGTGCCGAATCGCGTATCAGGATGCGCTTGAAGATACCGCGCAATCTGCCCCACGTTACAACAATGAATACGAGTGCGAAGTCGACTTTTCAGATGGCTGTGATCGTTACAACAACTGGTACATTCCGGCGATGGCAGGCTTTTTCTTCGCCAACATGTTGGACGACGACTACTTCAAGAAAAAGAAGAAACGTTACTATTCCAAGCCACTGTATGGCTATCGCGGCAAGTATTATTCTGGCGATGGTAACTTCTATAGCTCATCGAGCAACAAATCGGTGAAGGTCTCTACCAGCTCAATTACCAAACCAAAATCCAGCGGCACCATCGGACAGGTCATGTCTCGCGGCGGCTTTGGTAAATCCGTCTCGCGCGCATCTTCTTCACGTAGCGGCGGTTAGAACATGTTCCGGCGGCAAATCCCAGAGCGTCCACACTGGCGGGAACTGGCAAAGCAATACGGCTTTGGGTTTCACACCATGTATGGCGAACCTTATTGGGATGAAACCGCCTACTACCAGTTCAACCTCAAGCAAATTGAGGAAGATCTGGAAAAACCTACCGAAGAGATCCACCAGATGTGTCTTGATGTGGTAGAGCGTGTCATTCGCAGCGACGAACTTCTAGCCAAATTCGGTATTCCCGAAGCCATGTGGGATTTGGTCGCAGGTTCTTGGCGACGCCGGGATCCATCGCTGTATGCCCGTCTGGATTTCACCTACGACGGCGTGGGTCCTGCCAAGCTTTATGAAAACAACGCTGATACCCCCACTTCTTTGTTTGAAACCGGCTTCTGGCAATGGGTATGGCTGGAAGATGTGGTGAACAGCGGGCGCATCCACCAAAGTGCCGACCAGTTCAATATCCTTCAGGATTACATCATGGAGCGCTTCGCCGAACTCGCCAAACGCCAACCGGGCCAAACGCTTCACTTCAGTTGCTGTAAAGACACAGAAGAAGACCGTGCAACAGTTCAGTACCTTGAAGACTGCGCCAAAGAAGCCGGGTTACACACGAGCTTTGTCTACGTCGAAGACATTGGTGTGAATGATGCCGGTGAGTTTGTCGACCTGACGGGACGAGTCATTCGCTGGATGTTCAAGCTCTATCCGTGGGAGTTCATGTTTGACGAGGAGTATGCACAATTCTTGGGTAGCGCCACCATTAACTGGCTGGAGCCGATGTGGAAGTCTGTGCTTTCCAACAAAGCTCTGCTTCCGATGCTTTGGAAACTCCATACTAATCATCCTAATTTGTTGCCTGCCTACTTCGCGGATGATCCGAAAGCATCTTCCCTGTCTGACTTCGTGCTTAAGCCGCTATTTTCGCGCGAGGGCGCCAACATCGAGATCGTCAGAAATGGCGCCTCGACCTTAAAAACTGATGGGCCGTATGATCTCTCTCAAGCTATCGTCCAGCAGTACCAACCACTGCCAAAGTTCGGCGACAACTTCACCTTGATTGGCAGCTGGCTGGTCAACGATCGCGCTGCTGGCATTTCTATTCGTGAAGACGCGTCACTGGTGACTCAAGATCTCGCAAGATATCTACCTCATGTCATTCTTTAATCTCATAGAGAAAAGATACATAAAAAAGCGACTCAGAAGAGTCGCTTTGGCTTAGGGGGATGTTTTTTGGGATTAGTTTTACTGCTGGTTTGCCGCCGGAATCACTGGGTATTGGAAGCCCGCCATCTGCTCGATGCAGTGAATCACCTGACAGCTGTAACCGAATTCATTGTCATACCAAATGTAGAGCACACAGCGATTACCATCGGCGATAGTCGCTTCGCTGTCTACAACACCTGCATAACGAGAACCAACGATGTCCGAGGATACTATTTCAGTCGATTGGGTGTAATCAATCTGACCCGCCAACGGAGACATGAGCGCCGTCTCACGCAGGTAGGTATTCAGTGAATCGCGGTCCACGTCTTTGCCCAAGTTCAGGTTGGCAATCGCCATCGAGACGTTGGGGGTTGGAACGCGGATAGCATTACCCGTCAGCTTTCCTTTTAATTCAGGTAAAGCTTTCGCAACGGCTTTTGCAGCACCTGTTGATGTCAGTACCATGTTTAATGAAGCTGCACGTCCACGGCGATCACCGTTGTGAAAATTATCAATCAGATTTTGATCGTTGGTGAATGAGTGTACCGTCTCGATGTGACCCGATTCCACGCCATAACGATCGTTCATCGCTTTCAGCACAGGCGTAATCGCGTTCGTGGTGCAGCTTGCTGCAGACACAATGGTATCGCTGTCTGCAATATCACCATGGTTAACACCAAATACAATGTTTTTGATTTCTCCTTTACCTGGTGCTGTTAACAGCACTTTACCCACACCTTTGGCAGTCAGGTGGTTGCTAAGGCCATCAACATCACGCCACATGCCTGTGTTATCAACCACCACAGCGTTTTTAATGCCGTGTGCTTCATAGTCAACTTCTGAAGGGTGGTTCGCGTAAATGATCTGAATGTAGTTGCCATTCACGATTAGGGCATTGCGGGCATGGTCCACCAGAATGGAACCGTTAAATGGCCCGTGAACAGAATCACGACGCAGTAAGCTGGCGCGTTTTTCAAGGTCGCCATCTTTACCGCCACGTACAACAATCGCTCGTAGACGCAGTGGGTAGCCTGGTCCGCTTTTTTCTACCATCAGGCGCGTTACCAAGCGCCCAATTCGGCCAAAGCCATACAACACGATATCTCTGGGCTCCTTAAGACTCGTGGACGGCGGCAGGTCTGCGATTGCTGTTTTTAGGAAATCATCAAGTTGGGCAGGATCTTCATGGTCACGCCAATAAAGATTGGCGAGACGGCCGATATCAATTCGACAATGAGAGAGCGGCATTTGCGCCAGAGATTCCAAAATAGGGAGCGTGTGTGCAGTAGTCACTTCCTGTCCGGTATACCAACGCGCTACACGGTGTGATTTCAACAAATCAATCGTGCTGGCATTAATAACAGCACGACCGTAGATTTGAATTTCGACGCCCTTCTCACGATAAAGCTTGCTAATGAGAGGTGACATAATTTCTGCGTCGGCCTGACTTTGTTGCCATTGGGTAAGATGTTGTTCTGGACTCATCGCGACTTTCTTTGCCTTTTTGGAATTTAGGGTATAAAAATTAAATCAGTAACTGTTTTTATTATTTTGGCGGAGAGTCTAACGGCACGATTATTATTAACCTAGCAAAAATAAGTTCCTTTCTATACCATTTAAATTCAGTAAGTTATTAAAGAATCCGTTAAAATATTACAAGTGTAAAACGCTTTCATTTTCTCTTCCTCAAAATCTGATTGAAAGTTTACTACGTATAATTTTCATAGACTTCCATCATCACCACTTAATACGCCCAATAAAATAACCATTCTACAACACTGATTTATCCTATGTGACAACACTGCAACAGCAGTAGACAAATAGGCCTTAGTGGATCCAGGCTCAGTTCCCCATAGAAAAAATGGCGCCCTCTCACCATATTGATTACACATCTAAATGTTTCATTTTTGCGTCGAATTTATTGACCACATATAAAACAGTAACTTATAGACATAAATATGCTTATTTGTGACTCAAGCTTGATAAAAATTCTATCGGATGTATCATTTAAAGGGCTTAAATGCTTAGACCTCTAAAGGATTAATCAAAACAATGAGTACCGAGACGATACACCAGAGCGCGACATTGACGCGTTTGAGGACGGAAAACGACGCCTGGGTATTTCGCACTCCGCGAATCGAAGATGGCATCAGGATCCACGAGCTTATCGCCAGTTGCCCCCCACTCGATGAAAACTCCTCGTACTGCAATTTCCTTCAATCATCTCACTTCAATAAGACCTGCATTCTCGCAGAGCACAAGGGTTCCGTAGCCGGATTTATTTCCGGGTACCTAAAGCCTGAAGCCCCTAATGAGCTGTTTGTGTGGCAAGTCGCCGTTTCACCCGAGGCGCGCGGCAAAGGTCTCGCTTATCACATGCTGCAAGAGTTGCTGATGCGCGAACACCTAGTAGACGTCAGCGTTGTAGAAACCACTATCACCGGATCCAACAAAGGTTCTTGGAGCTTATTCCGTAAGCTGGATGCCGCCTGTGGTGAACAGGGTGAAGTCACTGTGTTTCTTGACGAAGAACAGCACTTCAAAGGACGTCACGACACGGAATTTTTGTTCCGCATTCCTTTGAAATAAAAACATTCTTAAAGATATAAAACGGATTCCAAATGGAAATTTTTAACAAGCAAGAGTCAAACGTTAAGTCATATTGCAACAGCTTTCCTGTTGTCTTTACCTCAGCAAAAGGCTGTTGGCTGACTACCGACTCAGGAGAACGCTACATTGATTTTCTGGCTGGTGCTGGTTCACTGAACTACGGCCATAACAACCCAATCCTCAAAGAAGCATTGGTTGACTACATCTCGAACGACGGTATTACCCATGGCTTGGATATGTTTACCGAAGCCAAAGCTGCTTTCCTAACCGCACTCCGTAATCACATCTTCGCCCCCAGAAATCTTGATTACAGAGTGCAGTTCACCGGCCCAACTGGCACCAATGCAGTAGAAGCGGCGATGAAACTGGCCCGCAAAGTCACTGGCCGCACCAACATCGTTACCTTCACCAATGGTTTTCACGGATGTACCATGGGTGCACTCACGGCAACCGGCAATCAACACCACCGTGGTGGCGCCGGCACACCGCTGTTTGGCACATCCCGCATTCCTTATGAAGACTATGCGGGCATTGACGGCCTTGCGCTGTTCGAAGCCATGCTGAATGACAATTCAAGTGGTCTAGATAAGCCGGCAGCAGTGTTGCTAGAAACCCTGCAAGGTGAAGGTGGCCTGAACGTCGCTTCAAACGAATGGTTACAAAAGCTGAGCAAGATCTGTAAAGCCCACGGCATTCTGCTGATTGTTGATGATATTCAGGCTGGCTGTGGCCGCACCGGCACCTTCTTCAGCTTCGAACCTTCTGGTATCAAACCAGACATCGTGACCCTGTCAAAATCTATCGGAGGTTACGGCCTGCCAATGGCACTGGTGCTGCTCAAACCTGAGCTGGATAAATGGTCTCCGGGTGAACATAACGGTACCTTCCGCGGCAACAACCACGCTTTCGTTACCGCGACAAAAGCCATTGAACATTACTGGCAAAATAGTGATTTTGAAGATCACATCGCAGCGCGAAGCCAACAGGTTTCCAAGACTATCGACCGTTCACTGAAGCACTTGTCTTCACTGTTCGTTCGTGCAAAAGGGCGTGGCATGATGCAGGGCATCGAGTGTAATAGCGGCGATATCGCCAGCGCGATTTCCCGTCGTTGCTTCGAGCAAGGCATGATCATTGAGACTGCAGGGCCTGATGACGAAGTCGTGAAGTTCTTCTGTCCGCTCACTATCAGCGAGTCAGAGCTTGAACAAGGTCTGCACATCTTTGAAAAAGCAGCTCAGGAAGTTGCGAACGAACTCACCCGCAAAGCGTCTTAAGGGAATAAGAAACATGATCGTAAGAACTCTGGAAGAGTGTAAAAACAGCGAACGCCGCGTTGTATCTGAAACATGGGAAAGTGTCCGCATGTTGCTGAAAGATGACCAGATGGGTTTTTCATTTCATATCACCACCATCTTCAAAGATACAGAAACCCACATTCACTACAAAAACCATCTGGAGTCTGTGTACTGCATGTCTGGTGAAGGTGAAATTGAAGTAGTGGGTGGCGAAACTTACCCAATCAAACCGGGCACACTCTACATTCTAGACAAACACGATGAACACCTCCTGCGCGCTTACGAAGGTGCGGACATGGTAATGGCATGTGTATTTAACCCACCAATTACCGGACAAGAAGTTCACGATGAAAACGGCGTTTACCCGTTAGTAGATTAATAAGAATACGTTTTTTTGGGGGCCTTTTTGCCCCCTTTTTATTTACGACTGACAAGGATTGCAATTATGACTTACACCGTTGAGAAAATCGGTGGTACGTCTATGTCGGCATTTGATGCCGTATTGGACAACATTTTCCTTCGCCCCAAGAACCCGTATAACCGTGTATTTGTAGTTTCTGCCTACGGTGGTATTACTGATGCGCTTCTTGAGAGCAAGCGTTCTGGAGAGCCGGGGATCTACCAGCTCGTTGCAAAGCGCGATGAACAATGGGCTGACGCCATTGATGCGCTCGAGGTTCGTCTGAAAATGATCAATGAAAACCTGTTCGCTGATCCGCTTAACCGCACCCGCGCCGACAACTTCATTGCTGAGCGTCTGAAAGATGCCAAAGACTGTATTTCAAACATCCTGGCGACATGCAGTTATGGTCAGTTCACGCTTCGCCAATACCTGCCGCAAATTCGAGAGTTTTTATCTTCAATCGGCGAAGCCCATAGCGCTTACAACACTGCTCTGAAGCTAAGAACTCTTGGTGTGAATGCTAGGTTTGTCGATCTCTCAGGATGGGACAACAAGCTTTCCGGCACGCTAGACGAAGTGATTGCCGAAGCGTTCAGAGAGATAGATGTCACCACTGAGCTGCCAATTGTGACCGGTTACGCTTACTGTGATGAAGGTCTAATGAAGACTTATGATCGCGGTTACAGCGAAATGACCTTCAGCCGCATTGCCTGTCAAACCTCAGCAGATCTAGCGATCATCCACAAAGAATATCACCTCAGCAGCGCGGACCCTCGCATTGCTGGCCCAGAAAACGTGTTACCAATTGGCCAAAGTAACTTTGATGTCGCTGATCAGCTTGCTAATCTGGGTATGGAGGCTATTCACCCGAATGCAGCGTCTGGACTGCGTAAGAAAGATATTCCGCTACAGATCAAAAATACCTTTGAACCCGAGCACCAAGGTACGTTGATTTCTCAGGCTTACCAGCCGGATTCGGAGAAGATCGAGATCATTGCGGGTCGCGACAAGGTATTCGCCTTGCACATTTTCGATCAGGCCATGGTGGGGAACGTTGATAACGTTGGCTATGAATTGATGGAAATGATCGCTGACGAGAGTGTGAATCTTGTCGGTAAAGAAATGAGCGCCAACTCCCTTACCTATTACCTGAGCGGCGTAGCCAAGAACCTCAACAAACTACTTTACCGTGCGGAAAAACGCTTCCCTGATTCAACGATCACGAACCACATGGTCGCTCTAATTTCTGCGATTGGTTCACAGATCAATACCAATACTACCTTAAGCAAAGGTGTGCTGGCGTTGATGAACAGCGATATTTCGCCGATTGCGGTTCATTCGTCCATGCGTAATGTGAACGTGCAATTTGTGGTAAAAGACGAAATGTATGAAGGTGCGATCCGCGCATTGCACGATGAATTCTTTGTACAAACAGAGAAGAAAGATAAACAAGTCGCTTAAATTAACGTCTTCACCTTATATCCAAACCTAAGCCGGAGTTATCTCCGGCTTTTTATTTCGAGATATTCTATATACATATACCCAAACGACCTGAAGATTCGCGCATCTTCAGGTCGTTTGAGTATAAGATCTTAATAATCGCAAGTATCAGCCAATTTTCTTAATGCCAGAATTTATATACATTACGATTAAATATGTAAGACCTTCTTTCCTAACGTCATATTAATCAGACATTCCACCCTTAAAGATGAAAGTAAAATTTTCATTAATATTTTCAATTGGTTAATAACTACTTTTATTCGAGACTCAATATCATGATCTCTTAGCAGGCAATGATTGCAACAATTTCGTTACATGACGGAGCAAAAAGAGCACCAACTCCTAACCTAACCCACTAACTTTTACGATTGATGTCGAATTAACCATGCAATGGAATAATAAGTTACTGTTTAAATATCAACTTACTCGTCATTTCATCTTTACCATTTCACTTTAATAAAAATCCGTATGCGGAATAGTTGCCAAATTTCCTCTACACACTCATTGATAAAAGCCAGCTGTTTTAACGTAGCTGAAAACACGTAGGTATTTATCGCTGTTACCTCTAACCCATAAATACAAATTGGTGAACAAATAAATGAAACCGAAATTTCATATGCTATCTCTTTGTGTCACGATCGCAGTAACTTCGCTACCCTCTGTTGCTGCAGAACGGATTAATCTTGAACTTCCAAGCTTTGCCAAAGCGGACAATCAGGTTGAAGCATTGCTGGAAGGTCAGTCCTACATAGAGGGCTTTTCAGGAAGAGACCTTAGTGGTAACGAGGTGGTAAGAATCAGTCAAACCTATCAAGGCCTTCCCATTTATGGAGAGAGCTTCGTAGCAAATAAGGGGCAACTAGGACGCCTCAGCGGCTTTGTTGGGAGCGCTATCACTGGTATCGAACAAGACCTCCCAACAACAACACCCTCAATTAGCGATGATGAAGCCCTGTCAACCTTACTTACACTTAAAGGGCACGAGCTATACCAGATCCAATATCCCGAAAAGCAGCTCATGATTTGGTTGGACGAAAATGATATCGCCCACCTAGCATGGAAGGTCTCCTATGTTGTTTACAGCGATAAGCCGACACGCCCCATTAGCTTTATTGACGCAATGTCCGGTAAAGTTCTGGACAGCTGGGAAGGCCTAAATCATGCGCAAAGCACAGGACCGGGTGGAAATCAAAAAACCGGCCGCTATCACTTTGGTACTGACTATCCTGCGTTTGACGTTACGCAGTCAGGAAGTACATGTTATTTAGACAGCGAAAACGTCGAAACTCTGGATATGAGACATCAAAAAAGTGGCGGTAGTATCCATAGCTTTAACTGCTTCGAAAACAGTGAACGAGAAGTCAACGGCGCATACTCCCCGCTAAATGACGCTCATGCCTTCGGACAAATTGTCTTCAATATGTACAAGGAATGGTACGGTATCGCACCCATCCGCCAGAAATTGCGTATGCGCGTTCACTTCGATCGAAACTACGAAAACGCTTTTTGGGACGGCCAACAAATGACATTTGGAGACGGTCAATCCTACTTTTATCCTCTCGTTTCTCTGGATGTTGTTTCTCATGAAGTTAGCCATGGTGTCACTCAGCAGAACTCCGATTTGGAATACAAAAATCAGTCGGGAGGCATTAACGAAGCGTTTTCTGATATTGCAGGCGCAGCAGCGATTTATTATCTGGAAGGAAGCTACAACTGGAAAATTGGCGACCGGATCAAGAAAGGCAGTGGTGCCATGCGTCATATGGATAACCCTCCACTGGACGGAAAATCCATTGGCCACGCTAAAGACTACTATTCAGGGATAGATGTACACCACAGCTCTGGAGTGTTTAACAAAGCCTTCTATCTATTGGCCACAAAGCCGAATTGGGATATCCGCAAAGGGTTTGATATTTTCCTCCGAGCAAACCAACTTTACTGGCAAGCAAGATCAACGTTTGACCATGCTGCGTCAGGCGTTTTCAATGCCGCCAGCGACTTGGGGTACTGTGTCGATGATGTCGTTGACGCCTTCCAACAAGTGGGGGTCGCTGCTGGCAGCAAAACTGGTGAGCACTGCAAAGACGTTTCTCCTGTTGTTGATGCTTCTTTCTCACATAAAACCAATGCACTAACCGCATTATTCAGCAACCTGTCGACAGGCCCGATTGCTTCATATCAATGGGATTTCGGTGATGGCCGCTCTTCTTCTCAGCAGAGTCCGTCACACACTTATGCGACAAGTGGGACTTATTCCGTCTCGCTGACAGTCGCTGATAGCAAGGGGAACAGTGACGTTGCAGTTAATACGGTAACAGTGTCTGATTCAGACAGTTCATGTTCAGTTGCTGCTTGGGATCCCAATAAGAGCTATTCCTCAGGTGATATTGTGAGTTTTAAAGGTAAAACGTACAAAGCGACTTGGTGGTCTACTGGCGCACAACCAGATCTTTACCCCCAAGTCTGGTTGGTAAACGGAGACTGCCATACATCACCGGGAGATAACCTCCCTCCTGTTGCAGATTTCAGTTTCTCCGCTTCAGCGCTGACCGTCAGCTTCCAAAATATATCGACCGATGATGCTGGCATTGCTAGCCACACATGGCAGTTTGGGGACGGCACTGAGTCATCAGAAAAAAGCCCGACGCATACTTACCAACAGCAGGGTAGCTATGAGGTGACGCTAATTGTGGCCGACGTCAAGGGGCTGACAGATAAGAAAGTCACCACGATAGTGGTTTCGAAAGACAATCCAGTACCAGAGTGTTACGCCGCCTGGCAACCAGGTACGGCTTACAACACTGGTGATCGCGTTCTCCACAAAGGCAACGTGTACCAAGCCAAATGGTGGACGCAAAATGAAGAACCCGGTACGACGGGCGAGTGGGGAGTTTGGGAGAACTTGGGGCAATGTTCTTAACTCTATCATCAAAAAGAGCAGCTTAGCTGCTCTTTTTGACTGAGCGCTCAATAAGATCAAGCTATCACTGAGCCTTGATAAGAATGGAAGTATCCATGCGCCCAAAACCTTGAACTTGGAGGCGGGCGTATTTTTCGTCTACTTCTTTGGCCAATGGCAGTTCGAGACCTTGGCCTGCCGCTTCATCCAGACAGATCCCTAAGTCTTTTCGCATCCAGTCAATGGCAAAACCAAAGTCGAATTTGTCCTGCGTCATAGTGACGGCACGGTTTTCCATCTGCCACGAACCTGCGGCACCGTGCTTGAGGACATTCACCATCTGTTCAATATCCAGACCTGACGCCTGCGCAAATATCAATGCTTCACTCAAGCCCTGCAAGATACCTGTGATACAGATTTGGTTCACCATTTTGCAACGTTGGCCCTGACCATTTTCACCCATCAGAACCGCTTGCTTAGCGTAAGCATCAATAACAGACTTCACAGCATCAAATACCGCTTGCTCGCCGCCACACATTACGGTTAATACGCCATTTTCTGCACCTGCCTGACCACCAGAAACAGGCGCATCAATAAAGTGGATACCTTTATTCTGACAAGCGGCAGCGAGTTCTTCAGCCAACGTTGCGGATGTAGTGGTGTGATCTATCAGCACACTTCCTGCTCTCATGCTGGCCAATACGCCGTCGTCACCATAAATCACGCTGCGCACATCATCATCATTACCTACACAGACAAATACCACATCACAATCTTGTGCCGCTTCGCGGGGCGTTAGAGCGAATCTACCTTTATATTCATCAGCCCATGCTTCAGCTTTGGCTGCCGTGCGGTTGTAAACGGTAGTCTCGAAGCCTGCATTCTTTAGGTGACCAGCCATCGGATAGCCCATAACGCCGAGACCGATAAATGCGACTTTTTCCTGAGCCATGATAAATTCTCCTTTTGGGTATTTGTTGATGTCTGTAAAGGCGATTGTTTAACCATTCCGAAGCGACTATAATTGCATCAATTGACATATGTCAATTATAAATAATGACATAATTAAACTATTTCAATTATTCGCACCTTTGGTCATAATTTAATCCATACCGCGAGCAGGCACAGAGAGCACCTTTTGAGTGAAACCAAATTCAAAGACATTGCCAATCAGATAACGTCAAGAATCGAACAAGGGTTCTACCCTGCCGGCGCCAAACTGCCGCCTCACAGGGAATTGGCCAATGAACTTGGCACCACGCCAGCCACCGTTTCAAAAGCCTATAAGCTGTTGGCGCAGTCGGGGCGCGTTGAATCATTTGTTGGGCGTGGCACCTTTGTTCGGGACAAGTCTGCTCTTAGTCAGGTTATCCAACCTCAACATCAAGAATTAGATTTTAACTTTTCTATTCTCCAGCCCTGTTTGAGTTTGAACCTCAATGCACTTACCCAAGCATATTCTCAGGCAGCTGAAACCCTTTCACCGACGTTACTGGCGTATGCTGATGACTCAGGCCATTCTGCCCACCGGGCGGCTGGAGCAATCTGGATGCAGAAACATGGCCTTCAATCTGCAAGCTCCGAGAATGTACTACTAACAAACGGTGCACAGCACGCATTGTCGCTCTTAGTTGAAACCCTCACAGAGCCCGGTGACACCGTCGCGGTCGAAGCTCTGACGTACCCTGGCATGCTGGCGATTGCCAATCTCGCTGGACGTGAGGTTGTCGGTGTCAACCTTGATGATGATGGTCTCTGTCCCAAACATTTGAGGAAGATGATCAAGCAGCACTCCCCGAAGCTGGTTATCTGTATTCCGTCACACCACAACCCGACAGGCATCACCATGTCTGTTTCAAGACGTCAGGCAATCGCCGACGTCATCAAAGCCTCTTCAGCCTATCTGGTCGAAGATGACATCTATGCCTTCTTGAACAATACTCCTATCCCAGCTATTTCTGATCTGCTGCCGCAGCAAAGCATCTATATCACCAGTTTGTCGAAAGCTGTCAGTCCGGCGATGCGCTGTGGTTATATCAAAGCACCAGATGCCTTGCTGCCTGCTCTGGCAGCTCATATCCGCGCCAACATCTGGTTGGCTTCTCCCATTAATTTCGCGGCTGCGACAGGCCTGATTGAACAAGGTACCGCCTTTGAGCTGACCAGTGCACAACTTCGTGAGGCAGAGCATCGCCAAACCGTGGCAGCAGATATCCTCAAAGACTTTTACGAAACAGCGTCTGGTTTTCATATCTGGTTGAAGTTGCCAGAACATTGGCAGGTAGACCGATTGGTAGAAGAAGCGAAAAAGCGTGCGATTCTTGTCAGTCACGGCGGGTATTTTTCAGTCGGTGACACCCCTAATTGTGTCCGACTGTCGCTAATGTCTATCAGCTCAAGAGAACGATTTGAAGAAGGGCTAGGCCAATTCGCAGAATTATTGGCCAGCAAGCCTATCCCATTCAGTGATTTCCTGAATTAACGACACCGGAATAAAGCACCTTTGGAATGAAAGTGTTACTCTAACGGCGAAATTTCCCATGAGAATTGAAAAATGAGCAAACTAACTGCAGACGTTCAGGCAAATCTAATGTTGTTCGTTGAAGAAACCAAGCGCACTAACGTGGTTTGGGGTCTGAAAAACGAAGAGGAAGGCTGGCTAGCTTGTGACTCGAGCGAGTTTGAAGAAAGCGAAGTGATGCCGTTCTGGTCTTCGAAAGAAGACGCTGCACAGCAAAATGTAGATGAGTGGGCTGATTTCGAAATCACTGAAATCCCACTGGATGTGTTTGTTGAAGACTGGCTCATCACGCTGGATGAAGACGGCGTGCTAGTTGGTACCAACTGGAATGCAGAGCTGGAAGGCAAAGAAATCGAGCCTTCCGAGCTGGCGAAGATGTACCTGTAAGAGGTATATCCTTCCCAAAAAGCCGCGAGATTGCTCGCGGCTTTTTCTTCAGGCGAAGATCCCTTTCAGCCTTGGCGTCCAGTTTTCTACCTGCTGCGTTTCGATACGCTTGTTGACGGTACGAGTCCAACTTGCTGATAGCCCTTCCTGCGCAGCAATTAATCTAAGCCCTTCAGGGTTCAATGGGTCACCAAAGTAGTAATCGCAGGTTTGTTTGATGGTCAAAGCGTTTTCAGCGCGCTCAATCAAAATCAGTGGCTCCGCAGCACTGACAAACCCCGGCTTGATCACACGATACAACCAGCCACATTTGGCCGTTTCCTGCATCACCTCTGAAAACGTCTCTACACCCCAACGCTTGTTGAGCTTGTAACATGGCGAACGGGGTTGACTCACTTGAATCACCGCGTTACCCCACTGGTATTTATCGCCAATGCAGACATCGTTTTCTGTCATACCTTCGGTGCTGATGTTTTCACCCATTCCTGCTGGCTGCCAGTCAGCCGTATTACCGAACTTCACGTGCCAAAAGTCATAGTGCTCAGAGGGATACTGATGTAGCGCCCTCTCAACACCTCCATGGTGTTTATCAGACTCGCACTCATCTCCTTGAAGCCCCAGTGCGGATAGGAATATCTCCCCTTCAACCGGCTGCTTTCCCATGGCGGTCATCATGCCAAACTGACTTTTCACTTTTCCGGTAAAGACCTTGTTAATGGGATACATTTTTTGCATCGTCCTTCCCTGTCATTCGTGGTTCGAGAATTCGATTTTCTTTTTATTGTCGAGCGATTGCAGAAATGCCGTCATGTCTTCAACATCCCGCTCATTGAGTTTGACACCAAGTTGATGCCACGCTGTATCGCGCACAGCCTGTTCCAACGAAAATACTGCGCCATCATGAAAGTAAGGAGAAGTCTTGCCGACATTTCGCAGCGTGGGAACTTTAAAGATGAAATTATCTGCGCGGCTTCCCGTAACCGACGCTCTGCCCTTATCGACTTTATTGGGATAAGGGTTCACCAAGCCCATTTTCATGAAGAGTTGGCCTCCCATCAAAGGGCCATTGTGACAAGCATGACACCCGGCTGTAACAAACCGCTTCATCCCCCTTACCTCCTGCTCTGAGAGTGCGTTATCGTCACCCATCAGCCAATCATCAAATCTGTCTTGTGTTACCAGTGTTCGTTGGAACGCCGCCAAGGCTTGAGTGATATTGTTGAACGACAGAGCATTCTCATCATGGGGGAAAGCTTTATCAAACTGGGGCTTGTAGCCTTTCTCTTTCAGTCGAACCACAGCCTCTTCCTCAGAAGACATCGCCATTTCAAGTGGATTCAGGATGGGGCTTTTCGCTTGCTCACTGAGTGTTTTCGCTCTGCCATCCCAAAATTGTACAAATTGGAAACCTGCATTCCACGTAGTAAGGCTGTTTCGGGTACCCAGTTTTCCCAATGCCCCCACGGAGACCGATAACGGCTCTGTACCAGAACCCGATTTGTCTAAATCATGGCAACTATTACACGACTGACTTCCATTGCCAGAGAGTGCGGTTTCAAAGTAAAGGTTTTTACCCAGTTCAATCTGCTCTGGCGAGTCTTTCTCACTGCCAGGCATTGAATGCGGCATAACACCAAATACACTTAAACCTAATTGCCGGAGATCATCCGATGCCATGACATTCAACGAGAGCAACCACAAAAATGCTAGTGCTGCTTTGCTCAACCTTGCCAAACTGATTCTTTTCATCTGTATTTTCCTTTCGCTGAGGATAGGAAATACTTAACATATGGTTTTGACTCGATACAGCCTATTTAACCGATGGTGTGTCACGAAATTATCAATCGCTACAACTCAAACCGACTTGATACTGAACTAGTTGATTGATACGCAAGGGAATCTTTACAGAGACTTCTGAATGGGTGGGGAAAGGTGAAAAATAAGGGGCGATATTTCGCCCTTTATTCTCAATTCTGCTATCTAAGCTGTTACAACTGGACTCCCGATCGCCACCCTGTCAAAAAGCGCAACCCCAGTTAGCTTAGAAACTTCGTCAAGGTACTGGCGGACATTCCCTGGGTAGCGCAGATCTTTCGTTAGCGTGTAGTTACGCAGGAATGGGAAGATATTAATGTCGTCATAGGTCAGCATATTGTTACGCTGTGAAGGCGGTACTAACCAATCCAGTTTCAACAGTTCAACATTCAGCTTGGCGATGTACTCTTCACTGCTAGCAAACGCTTCATCGAAAGACATCTTGATCATGGCTGATTTGTTTTTCGTGAACCAAGATTTGGCCTCTTCACTCTGGAATTCAGGCAATTCGATCATCATCCAACGCGGATAAATTAGACGGGAGCCAAACTGTCCTGCAATGTTCATCCAAGCCGTAATGCGTTCATCCAAGGTACCTTCCGAAAACGCAGGTGTACCATCCAGATTGTCAAGGTAAGCGGCGATATCCAAACTCTCCGCCATGTAGCTGCCATCATCTTTTTGAAGGATCGGAACCAGATTCGCTCCGACTTTTTCAATACGTGCATCCACGTCGTGGTTTTGTAGGTAGACAAGCTCCAGATCCACCTTCTTTAAGCCTGCAACCATCATCGCTTTTACGCAAAACGGGCAGTGGTCAAACACAAACAGTTTCATGAGACATCCTTTTTGAACACTTTTGTGGCACAAATATGACGCGCAGATTGTAATGCGTTTTCTCCCAAAGGAAAACGAAGATGTTTCATGCAGGATCACACCGCGATTAATTCGCAGTTGAAATTCCAAGCAATAAAAAAGCCCTTGAAGGGCTTTTCAACGTCTTTCAGGCTATTCGAGTGGATCGGTTGGAATCCAGCAATCGTCAGCTTCATCACTGGCATCTGATAACACCACCAGAAGCCCCATATCAACCATTTCTTTAAGCGTTAGGTCGTCGGCAAGATGCATGGTTTCACCACGCTCATTTTCCAGTTCCATATCACTCACTCCTCAACGGTGATTCACTAAAGATAGCAGTCGAAAGGAGCTTAAAGCGGGTTTTCTGAACCCGAAAAACTGAGTAAAAGGCAGTGTCTAAACCTCCACTTTTTTGGGTGTTCGTGTAAACAACAGATAAATAAGCGGAACCGCACAAACAAATGGTAGCATCACTAAATTCAGGGTCTGCCAACCCAAAGTCACTTCAAGGTTACCCGCCATCAGCGCCGTCAGGGTAACGCTGCCAAACACGGCAAATTCGTTGATTGCTTGGGCACGCGGCTTATCCTGTGGTAGGTAGGTCTGGGTGAGCTGACTGGTTGCACCGATGAACATAAAGTTCCAGCCTACACCCAGCAGCACCAACGCAATACGGAAGTGCCACTCAGAAACACCGTTGAGATTCACGAGAATACAGCCGACAAAAAACAGGCTCCCCAGGAGAATCGTCATGCGCGCGCCAATCTTTCCAATGATGTTGCCAGTAAAAAACGAAGGCACAAACATGCCCAGTACATGCCACTCAATCACCAATGCGGCCTGTTCGAAGTGGAAGCCGTGTTTGTGCATGGCAATCGGTGTGACTGTCATCAGAAGGTTCATTACCGCATACGCGACAACGGCGGCAATAACGGCCACAAGATAACCCGGAGCCTTCAGAATTTGCCCTACCGGACTTTGTGCAGCTTGGTCCTGCGGAGGTATAGCTGCAGGTAAGGCGATGAAATTCAGAACCAGAAGCGAGAGGATATAAAGGACGGTAATACCGATAAAGGCACCACTGAAGTGGGTGCCGGGCAGCCAATGTTGGCTGGCAATAGCAAGGTTAGGCCCCAGAACAGCAGCCAATACGCCACCGGCCATGGAAAGCGAAATTGCCTTGTCACGGCTTTCCGGTTCACTGACTTCTATCGCCGCAAAACGGTATAGCGTGCCAAACCCTATGCCGATACCCAACAACAAGGTGCTAAAGCAAAATAGCCAAAAGGCCCCTTGCTGCAAAGCATACACACAGAGTAGTGCCCCAAAAATGCCTATAATATTACCGAGCCGGAAACCGTTCTTTCGCCCGATTTTCGCCATGATGAGAGACGCAGGAATCGTCGCCATCATCAATCCAACAAATTGAGTAGAAACAGGCAGCGTCACCCAAGTATCGCTGGGTGAGAGTTGCTGGCCTATCAACCCATTCACAGAAATCAGCACAATATTGCCGCTCATTAGTAGGGCCTGACAAAGTGCTAACAACCAGACGTTTCTATTCATTTCATGAAATTCCTGAAAGACAGACGAAGTTTCGAGTATCCCGCAGCATGTGAATGACAGCAACCTTTTGCCCCAACTTTATCGACAATCAAAGTGAAGACTCCCAGCGATACTGTCATTCGGAAAGTCAGTTCTTCCGTCAAAACCGCACCACAGATGGTGGCGTAGGTGACGACATTTTTCCTAGAGCAATTGATATACCCAAACAGCGCGAAGAGGCAGGATCCAGCGAGATTGACTGGCATTGTGATCGCGACGTTCCGCTGAAGGTGTAGCCATCTCCTTCAAAAAGGAACAACAATGAGCACGACGTTAGTCAACTCGCCCTAGGGGCTCTGAATTCAACAACCTTCAGGTTGTTCGGGTATCAATTCAGGTCACTATTTGATGATACTCCGGCTCAATCGGTTGCCGCCTTCACCATTAACATCTGGTTTCATTCCGAGACATCACCACTCGAATCTATTTGATATTCAGCTCGCTTATTTCAAAATCAATTCGACCCACTTCAATCTATTGAATTTAATTGGTGAAACGCGCCATGAATTCTGGGCAATTCGTTGTTTTTTAAATCATCGCTAATAACATATTCCTGAGTTAAGTTGTTTTTGGAAACTAAAGCCTTGTCAATCAAATTAAGCCGTACGACAAATACGGCTGGCATTATCAACTCCCTTTGGCAAACCCCCAGCGTCTCTCGTATTGATGTCGCAGCAAAGCTTGGATTGGATAAATCTACCGTGACCAAAACCGTCAACCACCTGCTGGATATCGGGATGATCCTCGAGCAACCGCAGATGATCACAGGCAAAGGTGGCCGTCCCAAGGTTTCCCTCGTCTTCAACCCCGAATTTGGCGTACTTATCGGGGTAGACGTCAACTCTGACACATTGAAAGTTTCCGTCGTCAACTTGCTTGGCCAAGTGGTTTACCACGACATGCTTCCTATCGATACTCAGGCACCCATAGACAAAGCTATGTTGGATGCCCTTGTCCCCTGCGTCGATGCCATTCAGAAGCTCTTCCCGAGGGTGCTTGCAATTGGCATTGGTATGCCTGGTATTATTGACCCCGATACAAGTCAGTTGCATGTCTCCCATGCCCTTTCAGTTCGCTCGCCAATTAACTTTGCGCCGCAGTTTAAACGTCTATTCCCCTTCCCTGTTTTTCTGGATAACGATGCCAATTGCGGTGCATGGGGTGAGTTAATGCAGCAACGAAGCCTGCCGTATGATCACTTCCTCTATGTATTGCTCTCTACACACCATGCCCGTGAGCTGTATCACCGTCTTGGCATCGGTGTCGGCGTTGTCCTCAACCGTCAGCTTTTCTATGGAGAAAACTACATGGCGGGCCAGTTTAACAGTCAGGAGTTTATGAGGGGCGCCGAACCGACGCCTAGTGTCATCATCGAAGAATTCTCGGCTCTTGCCGTGAACATATGCAGCCTGATGAGCGTTCGTCGCATTGTCATCGGAGGGAACGGTCTATCATTTGGTTCAGAACTTGCCGCCTCACTCCGCAAACATAGCGACTCCCTGTCCGGTTCCTTGATTATCAAACCAAATATTGAATTCTCATTGCTGGGGCCTCAAGCCGCGGCAATGGGTGCAGCATCAATGGCATGGCAGAAATTGCTCACGCCGGAACTGAAACTGGCTGAGAGCCTGAACCTGCCCCAGAACGGTAATCTTTCGATTTAGGGTGAATGACAAGGAAGTCTGATGGTAACCATTTTTCCCGCACCAAAACGCTACTTTCCCGGATACGCCAGAAAACACGTCAGCGTTTCAAGCATCATAACGACATGTCCGGTCAATTTTGGCGCAAGACTGCATCATACCGCACTCACTTACCGGCACGATCCTGCCTTGCCGGAACAAGGCTTTCGGATAAGCTTCCCAGATGATGGCGTCGTGATTGAATACAGCGATCTTCCAGGTATTCGTTATGCACACCTTGCTTTGAACCAGCTCATTGATACTAATGCAGCGGTCAAGGAAGACGCTGTCATAGAAGATTGGCCAGACTTTCCCACTCGCTCCGTGTTGCTCGATATCAGTAGGGACCGAGTACCAACCATGAGCACACTTAAAAGACTGATTGATTACTTTAGCGCATTGCGTTTCAACCAGTTCCAGCTTTATACCGAGCACACGTTTGCCTATCAGAAGCATGCAACGGTATGGCAAGATTACTCGCCAATGACAGCGGAAGAAATTCGTGAAGTTGATGCTTACTGCCAGCAAGTCGGCATTGAACTTGTCGCTAATCAAGCGGCATTCGGGCACATGGAAAAATGGCTCTGTCACCCTGAATATCAGCATCTGGCCGAACAAACCACAGGCTTTCAGGATCAGCGTGGTGATTTCAGACCCGGCGCATTTGGCCTGAACCCCATCAGCGAGCAAACCGCTATTTTTGTGAATGAATTACTTTCGGAAGTCACCCCTAATTTTTCCAGCGATATTATCAATCTTAACTTCGATGAAACCATGGATTTGGGTGTGGGTGCCAGCAAGTCTGCCTGCGAAATTTTCGGTAAAGGCAAGGTCTTTCTCAACTACCTCAACAAAGTGTTGGAAATTGCTGAGTCCAAGGGAAAACAATGTCAGATTTTCAGTGATATGCTTTTCCGTTACCCAAATCTTATCGACCAACTCCCCGACAACCTCACCTTGTTGAACTGGGGCTATGAAGCAGACCACCCTTTTGACGCTGAACACAAGCAGCTAGCCCTTTTTGGCTACCCATTTCATGTGGTCGTTTCCACTGATTGCTTTGCATCAGTTGCCGGAAGATGGAGTACTGCGACAACGCATATGCGTCGCGCAGCCAAATCCGCGAAGCGATTTAGGGCTGACGGATATATGGTGACCGAGTGGGGCGATATGGGTCACGGTCAACAACATGCCATGCCAATTCCAGGTTATGCCTTCGCCGCTGCCATGGCTTGGGGGGAAGAGCAGCAAACTGACGATGATATGACCATTCCTGTTAGTTGGTATTACCCTGATATCTCTGATGTTGAATTGAGCACATTGATCGCTCTGCAGGATATTTACCGCTCGACGGGTATTGAAACACCCAACTGTGCTTTTTTTGGTCCGATCTTGTTTGATCAACAATCAGGCCGTCATATTAAGCGCATGAAGGGACTAGCGATCAATAACCTCGACCATACACTGGCCGAGCTGAAAAGCTGGAAAGAGAAACTTGCTCCGCTACCTGATAATGAACTCAGAAATGACCTTCTCTGGACTGTAGATGCACTAGAAATCGGCTGTTTCATCGCGCAAGGCTATGGCGAGGGGGAACATCGTGACGTTCAGAAATTTGGCGTCGAAAGGAAACAAATGCTGCAAGCAAGATTACGCCCGCTGATTCAAGGTTATCGTGAGCTTTGGCTAGAGCATTACCGTCCAGGAGGCATGGCGCAAAGTAGCAGTCGTCTTGAGTACTTGTCTTCGCTGTTGAGCCTCCACGAAACAAATGAAATTCACTAGGAGAAGCTCTGTGAACACCGCAGACAACGACATCAAGAGTGCGATTGAAACACTGAAGCTCACTGACAAGGTAATCTTTGCCCACTGTGCAATGCGCTCTTTCGGCAGATTGGAAGGGGGCGCAAACAGGCTGCTCGAGTTATTTCTTTCTGCAGGATGCACAGTGGTCGTACCAACATTTACCTATTTTCCTATGTGCCACTCGCCTGAAGGTATCGAATACGCCCAAAATGGTTATCGTGGTGAGCTTGAAATTGACCCGTCGCCGTATGATGCGGACGCAAATGACATTGAGCCCTCAATGGGTGCTTTCGCCAAAGCAGTGCTAAACCATCCCAATCGCATTAGGACGGAGCACCCGATGAATAGCTACTCAGCAGTAGGTCCGCTCGCTGAAGCGGTACTCGCACCACAAGATGACTTTAACGTCTATGGTGTTTATCAGTCCACTGAGACCCAAAACGCCGTCGTGCTATCAATGGGTGTCACGCCAAACAGCATCACAGCAATCCATTATGCCGAGCAACTGGCAGGAAAAAGCCTGTTCCGTCGCTGGGCGCTAACCTCACGTCGTGGCGTGGTAGAAACCTGTGTTGGCTCATGCTCCAATGGCTTTACCCATCTTACGCCCTATTTGAGCCCTATCCAGACAGAAAGGCGAGTCGGTGAAAGTTTATGGTTAGCCTACCCACTTCTTGCACTGCTTGAAACATGCACACTGGCGTTAATTGCAGACCCTGCTATCACACGTTGCTCGGAGGATTGTCCACGTTGTGAAGACATGGCAATTGGAGGCGCAAATACCGCCAACTGGCCTATGAAATTGATATTTTCGATATCTCCATTTCTACCCTTAAACTAAATTTGTGACAACGTCACTCTGGGGTATTTTTTCTCTAAACCCCGAATAAATTCGTATACCAGCCCGGATACTGAAAGAATTTTGACGGATTTAAATTTTATGTCTACTTTATTAAACACATGTAACTAAAATAGGACAATGATAATGAAAGGAACGCATAACAATATCAGTTACATAGTGAAGGTGAACAAACGCGAAGACCTAGGTGGGTATGCTGCCTCGTTTTCTTTTACCTCCTCTGCAAACCAGGGCGCAGAAGAGTCTAAAGCCTATGAGCTGATGAACTCAGACAAATCGCTGTCGATTTTCAAAAGTCAGGAAGATGCAACTCATGCCGCAGAACGATGTGCGATGGTATGCATTGATGATGGATTTATCGGATAAACCAGATGTATCAATAATACAAAAAGGCATCTCTATGAGATGCCTTTTTTACATTTCTATCAGTTTATGCCGCTTCCGCGGTTTCAAGCTTCTGCGATTTATCAAACATCAGCTTGTAACTCATGATGCCGATAACCAGTGCTTTGATAATCATCATCTGAGGATTGCCATAGTATGCAGCCATTCCGATGAAACCTGACAGCAACATCAACTTGCGGTAGTTGGTTAGCGTAGTCATGTAGAGCGCCAAAAGGATGATACCTAAGTCAGCAAACTGCAGCGCTACTGGTAATGTTGGATCAGCAATGAAAGCTGTTACCGCCACATAAGCGATATAGATAATGCCCGCTGCCATCACGCCACTCAACGCAAGAATCACTGATTTTGACGCGTTGGTGAAGTCTTTCACATAACGGTATGTATTCAAAGACGCTACCGACAGGTTCAGGATAACTTTCGGCCACCAACCCATAAGGAATGCCCACAGCGTGTCATTTGCTGCGGAGCCAAATGCAGCAAAACGAGTAAATTTCATGCTGTTGAAAATCGTGATAGCAATATAAAAAGCAACAGAGGTCCATCCTAGGATTTCTGTGATGAGATCTAACGTCATTCAGGGTACTTCTCTTACAGGTGAGCGTGATTCGCTCAAAGGTGTGTTTTCCATAACCGACAGCCATACACTGCCGAATCTTTAACCACCTAATAACGCGATTGCAGACGGTTATCAGGGCAGATCCTGATAATAAAGTGATATTGATGTACTAATCAATGAGTATTTTAGGTATTTATGAGGCGAAAATGTACAGGCTTGATGCTTTTGCGCATCAAGCCTAAAGGGTCTTCTGGGTAAGATACTGAATCCACGACTGACTTTTATCCGACGGTTTCAGCTCATTAGCCCTTTTAGCATGGAGAAGCGCTTTATCGAACTCGTTAAGTTTGTCATAAGCTAACGCACGGGCAAGTTCAACGTCAGGCGCTTTTTCCGGATTGTTAACCCTCTCAAGTAGCGATAGCGCTTTTTGGTATTGACCATGTTGAAGTGACAGTTGTGCAGCAACCCAATAGTATTTCGGCGCGTGATAAGCAGCGCGTTCCCAAGCAACAATGGCCTTGTCCCATTCTTTGGCATGCTGCCAATAGGACGCCTCCATCACCAAGCGTGTCGTGTCTGCCTCAACTTGATTCACTTCCGCCATTACCGCTGCAGCTTTTTCCGGTACGCCCTGTTGTTGGTATAACTGAGCCATCATCACCTTCTCAGAATCAGACAGCGTTATACCTTTGCGTGTAGCCAGCACCAGGGTATTGAGCATCTGCTTTTTGTCGTTCAAGCGTTGGTAGCTGCCCACCAGCTGTATCCACCAGGTTTTCTTACCCGGTTCAATCGCGATCAATTGCTTCAGCGTACGGGTCGACCCTTTCCAGTGTTTAAGCTTCAGTTGCGAACCCAATTTCAACGACAAAGAAGAGGGCTTAGCAGATGCTAGCTTCAAGTGGGCATTGATACCTTTAAGCGCTTTACTGTACTGTTCATCCTGATAATGGGCCTGAGCAATTCGCAGCCAAATTTCACCTCGATCTTTCTGGCGCAGTTCTTTCGATGTTGAAAGCGGATAATAAAGCCGTAACGCATCCTGATAACGCGATTGGGTCATTAGCAAATCTGCAAGCATTCGCTCTGAAGCACGCTGTGCCTCTTCGTCCAATACTTTGCTGTTTACCGATGCGTACAAAGCGTTGATAGCTTTAAGCGGTTGCTCTTTTTGCCAGTAAACTACGCCTAGCATACGGTTCACGAAAGCTTTGTCGTACTCCGTAGGTGTGCCAACACTTTCCAGCACTAACGCAGCTTCTTTCCACTGCTCTTCAGCTTGGAATTCAAGTGCTTTCTGCACTTGTCTTGCGGTCATGGCCGATAGCTGAGCTGCTTGCACATAAGGCAAAGACAAAACACTCATTAGCAAAACAAGCACTGAACAACGGCTGATTATCTGTTGAATGAGACGCTTCATTTTGTCAGAACAAACTCCAGCTTTTGTGATTGGCCAGGCTGCGATACCGCTTTACCATCGATAAGCAACGGAGTGTATTTCCATTTTTTAATAGCTCGTATCGCCTCTCGGTCAAAGATCCGCTTTGGCGAAGCTTCTATGATCTTTATGCCTGAAGGTCGGCCCTCTTCATTAATTGTAAAGCTCACCACCACATACCCTTCGATACCGCGCCGCAGGGCTTTAGTCGGGTAGCTGGGCTGAATACGCACCAGAGGCATAGCAGCCTGATTACCCTGTCCAAATGAAGGGGTCAGTTCTCCCACTGCGGGAGCGGGTGCAGCTTTAATGGCCGGCATATTGATGCTCATACCATCCACCTGCATATCCATAGCAATATCCGGCATCACAGGCTGGATAGACGGTGCAGTTGCTAATGCAGTCGGCGCGCTCATTTGCATGCTTGGCGGCGGAGGTGGAACGTCAGGCTTCGTCGGTGCGACGCGGTCACGGCGTTCTATCTCGCTTTCAGGCTCAGTCATGAATACATCAAAGGCCAATGGCAGGCCTTCGTCTTTTAGTGAGCCGGCAGGAGCCGCAACCATGGTAGCCATGAGAGCAAAAAGACCAAAAGCACTCAGCAGCCCCATCGGTAGTGCCAATAGCATTCGCAGCATTAGGGTTTCTCCGCTGCCAACGCAATCTTCACGATACCAGCGCCCTTCGCTGCATCGATCACTTTTACGACCGTTCCACTGTAGGCGTGCTCATCGGCCTGTATGACCAGCGATGCTTCGGGCTGCTCGCTGACTAAACGGGTCAGCGTGGATTCGACACGCTCTTCATCAACCCTTGTTTTGTCGATGTAGATGTCATTGTTTGCCGTTACTGCCACATAGATACCAACGCTCTTTTGTGCGGTGGCATTGCTTGCAGTAGGACGGTTCACATCCACCCCTGATTCACGGACAAAGGTGCTGGTAACGATAAAAAAGATCAGCATGATGAAGACGATATCGAGCATCGAAGTCAGATCGATTTGAGCATCTTCACGCTGTTTTTGGTGACGTTGAAATCTCATGCCTGACTCCTTAGTGCCTGAGCCAATGATGCCTCACGGCGCTCACAGGTTTTCTGGAGTCTGGCATGGGCAAACAGCCCTGCCAACGCAATCACCATACCTGCCATGGTTGGCAGAGTCGCCAGTGAAATACCCGCCGCCATTGAGCGGGGCTCGCCCGTCCCTTCCAGCGCCATCAAGTCAAACACCGAAATCATCCCTGTCACTGTTCCAAGCAGACCGAGCATTGGGCAAATCGCTACCAAAGCTTTCAGGAAATTGAGATTACGATAGAGCTGAGTACGCGCTTCAAACAACCAACTTTCACGCATAGACCGCGACACCCATGAGGTTTTGTCTTCCCTTGATTGCCATTTCGCAATAGTTTGCTTTTTCAGGCCCGGAAAGGCGGTAATGAGAAACAGTAAACGTTCAAACACCAACAACCAACTCAGGGCAGCGACTAAGGCTAACCCCCAAAGTACAGGGCCGCCTTGCGTCATAAAATCGCTAAGAGAGAGCCACCAATCATTCATGCCGGGCAACTCCAGAACGGTCACTTCTGTCATGCCAGCTTCACTATTGGTTGAACGGTATTTGAGGCTTCAGACTGCTCTGCCACTAAGCTGACCCCGACTTTCTCCAGCGTGCCGCGCAGTGTATCTGCCTGCGTGCTGAGGATATTGTGAGCAAGCAGTAGCGGGATAGCAGTAACCAAACCCAGTACAGTGGTCACCAATGCCATCGAGATACCGCCCGCCATAATCGTGGGGTCTCCGTTACCATATTGGGTGATCACCTGGAAGGTTTCAATCATCCCTGTCACGGTGCCCAACAGACCCAACATTGGGGCGAGCGCGGCCAGCAGTTTGAGCATCGACAGGCCTTTCTCAAAATGCTGTTGCTCATCCATGATGGCTTCCATCAAGCGAAGCTCCAGCGTATCAAGAGAGCGGTCAGGCTCATTGCGGTGCACATTCAGGATTCGACCAAGCGGGTTGTTGCCCGGCTGCATTGGCATTTTGATTTGTTTGGCGATGGCAAGACGCGCACGGAACATACTGAAGCCACGCACCAGAGCAATGATAAGTCCGACCGCCAACAGTGCTGCAATGATTTTCCCGACGACACCACCTTGCTCAAATCTGTCTCGCAATGACGGTGTATTTGCCAGTTGTTTGATCACAGTGCCACGGGTTGGATCCATCAGCGCAAGGTCTCCAATTGGCAGTGAAGAAATCGACGCGCTGTTCAGTCCCCCATCTACAACTGGAAGCTCATTAGCTTGCTGGCGGGTACTGTCCCATTCTAAGTAACCGTCATTGTTAACGAGGCTAATGTTGCCGAGACGCAGAACCTCCTGAGGTGTCACCACGCCGCTACTGTCACGTACACTGACATTTTCAGACCCAATCTCGCCACTATTTTTAAGCTCTTGCAGCATGCCTTTCCAGAATGCCGTTAACGTTGGCAAAGAAGGTAAGGATTTCGCATCGGAGATAGCATCCAGAGCATTGTCCATACCAGCTTGGTTGATGGTTGCAGGTGCGTTATAACGTTCGGCATTCACTTCCCGGCCCGCCTGACGCACCACACCAAACACTTCACCTAGACTACCGGTTTCCAATCTCAGTGTTTCTTCCAGCGCAGCCAACGTTTCTTCATTGAAACTGAATGCTGCACTTAGCTGCTCCGTTTCTGTTTCCAATGCCACTTGTTGAGCCTTAAGCTCAGCAAGTTTGGCTTTCAACGTTTGCTCAGTCGCACTGAATCCAGATTCGCGGACGACATTATGCTGTTCTGATTCGGCTTGAGCCGTTTTGGTTTCACTCACCAAATCCGCAGTGACGGGCGCACTAAGCAGCATGGCGCTCAGGGCAAATACAGAGAATGTTTTCACTGCTCCGCTCCTTTCGACATAGAAATAGAAAGCGGTAACGCCATCAGTGTTGGAGGTTGCTTCTTTTTAGCAACATCGAAAGCTTGCTGAATAGCTTCATAGGCACGTTTATCGACCGGCAGCCATTTCGCTGTCGACTGTTCATAAAACCAGAACGCGTCACCATTGAGGCTTCTCGCCACCAAAGACAGACGCCCGAGGTGTAGGACGTCAACTTCTCTGTCGACACCATCCAGAGACAGAGTTTCCTGATAAGTGCCGAGCTTAGCGCCATAATCAAGTTCGATTTGGTAAGCTTCAAGGATGCGGCGGAATTTTTCCGCATCTGCCACATCAGCGCGTGTCATCAAAGTCTTCAGTCCATCGACACGGCTTTGACGCTGCTCAGGCTTAATCGGCAAGTCCTGACTAACCCAGACGTCAAGATCATCAATCATGCGGTACATCAGCGGTACAATGCCCTGACGGGTTTGGGCAATATCCGTCAATTGCTGGTTCAGACTAGCCTGTTCCTGCTCCTGATTCTCTACCAATGATTTGAGATGATTGCGATAAAGCGTGAGGTTTTCGATTTCGCGTTGCAGCCTTTCGATTTCCGCTTTGGTGAATTGGGCTTGCTCATCGCTAACATCGATACGTTGTTGCGATACCGCTGCCGCTTTTACCGTTTGGGTTTCAATAGCAGCAGCTTTATCAAGTTCGGTCGCTTGCGCGAATAAAGGCAGGCTTAACAGGGTTGCAGCGCCGAAGCGCTTTACAGCATTCATGAAGTTGTGTCTCTCTGGGCGTAAAGCATAGTGTAAAACAGCACACACTTTTCAAGGTTAGCGCGGCAGGATGTGATTTTAATCCACCCAACGCGCAGTGTCAGAACTATGTATGTCGAACCAAACCTTATCTGGCGTCAACACGCTGAGGCATTGCATTGTCATAGGTAGTTTTGGCGATTTCCCACAATTTGTTGCGAGGCATTGAAGCACTCACTACCCCATTTACACCCACATAGTGCAGATGATGAGATTCATCATCAGAGCTGGCTTGCGGGAGCATAACAACTACAGGTAAAGTCGTTGACTGGCGCAGCCTTTTAACATCGGTCACACAAGGCAACGCGCCTTCTCCTGCCAGCAGGATCATATCAAACCTACTTTGGCTTAAAGCGCGCTCCGCTTGTTTAACGTGCAGCACCCTAGTGACCTTGCAACCATGCTCGGAGAGCACACTTTTTATCCAGCCACAAGGCGACAATACATTCTCGATAAGCAGTAGTTCACGCATCGCATTCAAAACCGCTAATGATATTCATTCTCATTACTATCTCACATCCCTACCACTAAATACAACTCACTTTCCGTAGGGGAATCCCCCCCCCCCCCCCATTATTTCGTAATAGAAATAACTTACAGTTTTTAGATCGCGATCTCATATTTCTCTTATTTATAAATTTGAAACTATTGCACATTCGATGCCCAGAAGCGTAGACTTCCCAATTAAAAATAAAGTACTCAAATTCACTTCAGTTGGTATAAATCGCGCTATGTCTAACAACAAACCCTTGTTTATTGCCACCGCCGTTTTGTTGATTGCAATGATTGGCCTGACACTTTTCTCTATCACTTATTCCAGCAAAATCTATGCAATCCAAATCCAAAAGCAGCACGAGAAACTGATAAAAGATCCTGAAGATGCGAAGATAACCGATCTGATCGGTCTCGCTGATATCTGTCAAGATGTTCGTTTCAGCAGTACCCTTTCCCTGTACATGAATGACGAAAACACCTTCAGTATTCAACGTGCATGTGAGGATATAAAAACCCGTCTTCGCATGAACCAACTCAGCGACCAAAGCCTTTCAATGCGTCGCTAATTTCGCCCCGCTCAAACATGAAAACTTAGACAGGAGTTCTTGAACTCCTGTTTTTCATTGAATAGCCCCATTCATTGTGGCACATTCCCCGCAGACATCCCCTAATCAAGCAATATTATGAACCATCAACCTAACAATCCACTTCATGGCGTTAAACTAGAACAAATCATCAATAAGCTGGTGGAGCATTATGGTTGGCAGGCTCTTGGCAACGAAATCGCCATCAACTGCTTCCGAAGCGATCCTTCGGTTAAATCCAGCCTGAAGTTCCTCCGCAAAACACCATGGGCGCGTGAAAAAGTCGAGCAACTATATGTCGACACTTTCTTCGGTGAGAACCAAGCTGATAAAGCTGATCCTTGGGCCTCTGCGCTCAAGAAAATCGATAAAGAGTCGTAGCCCCTTAACTCCCAAAAAACACCTTGGTCATTTTGTCACCTACATTCAGCTGATGTATGGTTGGAGTAACTGGCCAGACCATTGGTTCGGCTTAAATACCCAAACAACCTGAATATGCAGAATTCAAGTGTCTACAGGTCGTTTAGAGATATTTCATCCACTGGTTAAGGAAATGACATGGATATTGGCTGGGAGTCGCTTACACTGCTGTTCTTTGCCCCCATTTTTCTGCTCTGTATGATTCTTGAATTCAGGATCCTGAAACGGCAAGGGGACAAGGACTATTCACCTAAAGAGCTGATTTGTAACTTTAGCCTTGCAGGTCTTCATCAAGGCGCAGATGTTATCGCTACGCTACTGTTAATGCCTTTCTTCCTATGGCTATTCCAGTTCCGCCTATTCGATATTGGCCTTACTCCTCTAACCCTGTTTACCGTCGTCATCTTACAAGATTTCTTTTACTACTGGTTTCATCGTGCATCCCATCATATTCACTGGCTTTGGGTATCACATATCGCACACCACAGTTCTGAACGCATGAACTTTACCACCGCTTTCCGTCAAAGCCTGACATACCCGATTTCCGGCATGTGGCTGTTCTGGACGCCTTTGATCTTGATCGGTTTCCCACCTAATTTAGTCATTTTGGTCGTTGCGTTAAATCTTGGTTTTCAATTTTTCGTCCACACCCGGGTGGTCAGCAAGCTCGGGTGGATTGAGAAAGTGTTCAACACGCCATCCCACCATCGCGTGCATCATGCAAGAAATCCGGAATACATCGACCGTAACTTTGCAGGCGTTTTGATCATCTGGGACAAAATTTTCGGCACTTTTGTGGAAGAAAGAAAAGACATCGACATTGATTACGGGATCCCAAAGCCCATCAACAGCTGGAACCCCTTTGTCGCGACTTTCCACCAGTGGAAGACAATGCTCAGTCTCGCATTGTCACGGAGCAACGTTTCTTTTAAGACACGAATAAGCTATCTATTCGGTGCACCGGAAATAGCAGATAACGCCGAAATCAAAAAAACACCACCAAGTAACTATCAATAGACCCTAAAGTACCGATGATGACTTTTGGGTTAACAATCACAGCTCTTCAAAAAGGAAATTTGCTGTGGTCAGTGACAGATAGAAACCTTAGTATTCTGGATCACCACCCGGCGCGATAGCACACAATGGATGATAGGAGAATAAGGAATGGGTCACTCAGCTGAACAGCCTATTGATAACTTTCAGGCGTCACTCCAAGATAGCTTTCCAATAGGAACCAAGGGTATCTGGGCTGAACATAAAGACAACGGACGTTACAGCCTGATTAAGGAAGAAATTAGCTTACCCACGGCGGTCATTTTGCAAAGCGCCGTAGACCATAATATCCATTGGATGCAAGCGTTCGCTGACAAACATCAGGTTAAGCTTTGCCCTCACGGCAAAACATCCATGACACCTTACCTTTTCAAAAAACAGCTTGAGCAAGGCGCATGGGGTATGACTATAGCCACTCCTGCTCAGGCAGAAATTGCAGCTTTAACAGGCGCAAAGCGCATCATCATGGCAAACCAGTTGGTGGGGAAGGCGAATATGGCAGAAGTCATCAGGCTGCAATCGTGTTTTGACGTGAAGTTTTATTGCAGCGTTGATTCTGCTTTGAATGTGCAGCAGCTATCCGCTTTCTTTGCCGAACGAGGTCAGCAGGTGAACGTTTTTATCGAGCTTGGTGTAGATGGCGGAAGATGTGGCGTTCGGGGCATTGAAGCCGCGACTGATCTCGCTCGTCTGATCCATCAATTACCAGGCACAGCACTCGCGGGCGTAGAAGTTTATGAAGGCGTAATTTCTGGTGATGACGCAGAGACACGTGTCCGTCAATTTATTGCAGAAACTGTTGAATTTGCTAGATCCCTGAAGGATCAGGGACTCATTGATACCAAGGAGGCCATCGTCACAGGAGCTGGCTCGGCTTGGTATGATGTGGTCGCAGAAACCTTCTCGCATTATACCGATTTACTCCCTGTCATCCGCCCTGGCTGTTACCTCACCCACGATACCGGTATTTACGAAGTGGCACAGAAAAAAGTCATGGCTCGCGCCAAGAAAAATCATGGTATCGCTTGCCATCTCGATGATGATTTAAAGAATGCTCTGGAGGTTTGGGCATGTGTGGTTTCTACACCAGAACCAGGTAAAGCCGTGATTGGCATGGGTAAACGCGATGCCTCTTATGATGCAGGGCTTCCCATCGCGGAGCGTGGCTTCAGAAACGGGATACCAATCGACGTGACTGGACTCAGCGCTACCGCCGTGATGGATCAGCACACCTTTGTTGATGTTCCAGCAGACTGCGATTTACTGGTAGGTGATGTCATCGCCTTTTCCACGTCTCACCCTTGCCTGACTTTCGACAAGTGGCGCTATATCGCGTTAGCTGATGACAATTACATCGTCGAGCATTGGTTGCCCACCCAGTTCTAATCTTTTGAAGTGCTCACTCTGGTGAGCTTTTTTGTCTTTCTGTCGCATCCAACTGCTTTATTTCACCGTCCCTTTTTATTCACACCTCCCTATTTTATCGGTTCCGAGAGATCCGTATCTCATGGTCCTGACTATTCTTTTTAAAGCACATGTATGACGGGTTTGTAGATGTGTAACTAGGATGTTGGCTAAAAGAAGGAACGCAATATGAGTGAAGAAGACAAAAAAGCTCCAAAAGGTATCTACGAGTACTATGAACAAAACCCCAAAACTGCAGATGAAAAAGTGTTTGGAAGGGTTAGCTACCCCGACAGACGGGGCTTTTTGAAAGGGGCAGGTTTAGCCACCATGGCGGCAGTTCTGGGTGGGGCTATTCCCTTTCATCGTAATATGCCTGCAGGCATGATACCGGCTGCTTTTGCAGAAGGCCTTGAAGATGTCGTGATCGAAGGAAAAGATGGGCTGACGGTTTTAAATGACAGACCAATGAATGCGGAAACGCCGCCTCATCTTTTGAATGATGATATCACCCCCACCACCCGACACTTTATCCGTAATAACGGTATTCCTCCGACAGGCGTCGATGCCGATAGCTGGACGTTGACTATTGATGGTCTGGTAGACAAGCCAATGACCCTGACCATCGAGGATTTGAAGAACAACTTCGATGTGGTTGAACAGCAACTCGTGGTGGAATGTGGCGGCAATGGCCGCGCTTTCTTTGAGCCTAAAGCTAAAGGCAATCAGTGGACATATGGCGCCGTTGCGTGCTCAAACTGGACAGGTGTGAGGCTGGCGGATGTATTGAAAGCCGCAGGTGTTCAGGATGGTGCTGTCTATACCGCTCACTATAGTGCTGACAAACATCTCTCTGGCAAAGAGGGCAAACTTCCTATCTCACGGGGCTTACCCATTGCAAAAGCCATGGGCGGCGAAAACCTGATCGCCTTTGAGCAAAATGGCGAGCCACTTCACCCAATGAATGGTGCACCACTGCGTCTTGTCGTGCCCGGCTGGCCCGGTTCGTGTTCACAAAAGTGGCTGACACGCATTCAGGTGCGGGATCAGGTTCATGACGGCCCGAAAATGACGGGTAAAGCGTACCGCGTCCCCAACCGCCCTGTTGCGCCGGGAGAGAAAGTCGCGAAAGAAGATTTTGTCATTATCGAGCGTATGCCTGTGAAATCCCTCATCACTTCTCCACAAACCAACACCGAAGTCAGTGGTAACGAATTAATAGTTAAAGGTCACGCCTGGTCAGGAGACCGCAAAGTTGACAGCGTACAACTCTCCACAGACTTCGGAGCGACATGGATGGATGCGGATTTATCAGATCCAGCAAATGAAGGCGCATGGCAAACTTTCAATGCTAAGGTACAATTCCCCCAACCCGGCTATTACGAGGTGTGGGCGAAAGCCACTGACGACCAAGGCGTCAGCCAGCCCTTCGCCATTGCATGGAACCCCAAAGGCTATCTCAACAACAGCTTTCACCGTGTTGCGGTTGTCGTGAAGGGGTAAGTGGATGCATGGATTCAACTTCATTGAGCGGTTTACTCCGCTCTCTTTATCTTTGCTTTTATTCTTCAGTAACGCACTTTCCGCCAATGAAGAACTGATAGCGTTAGGAGAACAGCAAGCCCTGGTTTGCAAAGCCTGTCATCAGGTAGAGCCTGATAGTATTGCGGTTGTTGGCCCGCCCCTATGGGGGCTGGCGGACCGTAACATCGCCTCCTTTGGAGGGTTTAACTACAGCAAAGGCCTCAAACAACATCAAGGACGATGGGACGCAGAAAAGCTTGATGCCTTTTTGAAGTCTCCAGCAACATTCGCTCCGGACACTAATATGGTGTTTCCTGGTGTTGAAGACCCCGGCGCAAGGGCTGCCATCATTGCCTGGCTTGCCAGCAAAAATCCAGTCCCCCCAACCTGGACAACATCCTCTGCAGGCGCTCCTATTAAGTCTGTTGGGGAAGGGATTCTGGAACCGGGGGAAAACATGGAATTGGTTGCTGCAGTGTGTTCAGCCTGTCATTCACTGCATCTCGTCGTCCAGCAAGGTTTAAGCAAAGATAGCTGGGAAGAAACACTGGAATGGATGGTGGATGAACAAGGTATGGACGAGTTAGATCCTGATGAACACGAAGCGGTACTGGTCTACCTTTCCACCCACTATGGCCTTTAAAATCAAAAAGGCAAATACGCTCAAGCTATCGAGAGAAACTTGAGCGTAACTCTCGGACACTTTAATGGTTTTCTCCAACTTCGATAAGCTCACTTTATCTGTCCGAGAAAGTGAACGACTTAAATGGACTTCAAGCCAGAGATCCAGATCGCCTAATATCCACGTTGATAGCTGCAGGCAGCACCAGAAAGCTCGACTTCAAGGATAGACCAGCCGAAAAACCTGATCTGGGAAGATGATGACGGCAAGGTCTGGCTTGGTTATAACAACCCCCCGCCTATGCGGTCAAACGCCAAAGGTTGGATAAATGCGATTTGGCGGTGAGGAAAGTAGAGAAAGCGTTGGTGACTTAAGCAAAATTGGCCACGCAGCCCACACTTCAGCAATATACCCATTGTCAGAAAGACAAAAACCCCGCAGCAAGCTGCGGGGTTTTCTTTTAGAAAGTCGTTAAGAATTACTTCTTAGCGTTACGCTCTTTCACTTCAGCGATAACTTTCTCAGCAACGTTTGCTGGACATGGTGCGTAGTGTGCGAACTCCATAGAGAACTGACCACGACCAGAAGTCATAGTACGCAGGGTACCGATGTAACCGAACATTTCTGACAGTGGTACATCACCCTTGATGCGAACGCCAGTTGCGCCAGCTTGTTGGTCTTTGATCATACCACGACGACGGTTCAGGTCACCGATTACGTCACCAACGTGATCTTCTGGAGTGAACACGTCAACCTTCATGATTGGCTCAAGAAGCTGTGGACCAGCTTTTGGCATAGATTGACGGAATGCACCTTTCGCTGCGATTTCGAACGCGATTGCTGATGAGTCAACTGCGTGGAAGCCACCGTCGAACAGCTCAACTTCAACGTCCAGCGTTGGGAAGCCAGCCAGAACACCCGTTTCCATCATGCCTGCGAAGCCTTTCTCGATTGCTGGCCAGAATTCCTTAGGAACGTTACCACCAACAACAGTAGAAGTGAAAGTGAAGCCTGAGTTTGGCTCACCTGGCTTGATACGGTAGTCGATCTTACCGAACTGACCAGAACCACCAGACTGCTTCTTGTGAGTGAAGCTGTCTTCAACTGGCTGAGTGATAGTTTCACGGTAAGCAACCTGTGGTTGACCAACGATCAGGTCTACACCGTAGGTACGCTTCAGGATGTCAACTTTGATATCCAGGTGAAGTTCACCCATGCCTTTCAGGATGGTTTCGCCAGAATCTTCGTCAGTCTCAACTTGGAATGATGGATCTTCTGCAACCATCTTACCAATCGCAATACCCATTTTCTCAGAACCGCCTTTGTCCTTAGGAGACACAGCGATAGAGATTACTGGAGTTGGGAAGATCATTGGTTCCAGAGTACATTCGTGCTTAACATCACACAGAGTGTGGCCAGTTTGAACGTTCTTCATACCAACAACAGCGATGATGTCACCTGCTTGCGCTGAAGTCAGCTCGTTACGCTGGTCAGCTTGCATCTCAACCATACGGCCGATACGTTCAGTTTTACCTGTCGCTGCGTTCAGGATGGTGTCACCCTTCTTCATTACGCCAGAGTAAATACGGATGAAGGTCAGAGCACCGAAGCGGTCGTCCATGATTTTGAACGCCAGCGCGCGCAGTGGCTCGTCAGCAGAAACAGTTGCAACTTCACCAGTTGGCTCACCAGTTTCTTTGTCAGTCAGAGGCTGTGGGTCAACTTCTGTTGGAGACGGCAGGTAATCTACAACTGCGTCCAGTACCAACTGCATACCTTTGTTCTTGAATGCAGAACCACAGAAAGTTGGGAAGAATGAACAGTCGCGAGTACCTTTACGCAGGCAGCGCTTGATGTCTTCGATAGAAGGCTCTTCGCCGTCCATGTAAGCCATCATCAGATCATCGTCTTGCTCAACAGCAGTTTCGATCATCATCTCACGGTATTCTTCCAGCTGATCAAGCATGTCTTCTGGAACTTCTTTGATTTCGTAGTTTTCTGGCAGACCAGTGTCATCCCAAACGTACGCTTGACGATTCAGAACGTCTACAACACCTACGAACTCATCTTCACGGCCGATTGGCAGAGTCATAACTACTGGGTTTGCGCCCAGAACGTTTTTAACTTGCTCAACTACGTTGAAGAAGTCTGCACCCATACGGTCCAGCTTGTTTACAAAGATGATACGTGCAACTTCTGATTCGTTAGCATAACGCCAGTTGGTTTCTGACTGAGGCTCAACACCGCCAGAACCACAGAAAACACCGATACCGCCATCAAGTACTTTCAGAGAACGGTAAACTTCAACGGTGAAGTCAACGTGTCCCGGAGTATCGATAACGTTGAAGCGGTGGTCTTTCCAGAAACAGCTTACAGCTGCAGACTGGATAGTAATACCACGCTCAGCTTCCTGTTCCATGAAGTCAGTAGTCGATTCACCATCATGAACCTCACCAGTCTTGTGGATTTGACCGGTTAGCTTCAGGATACGCTCGGTAGTAGTGGTTTTACCCGCATCAACGTGCGCGAAAATACCAATGTTTCTGTATTTACTTAGATCTGTCATTGTTCGTCTCTATAAACAATTACTGGCTTATATCAGGGCGGGGAGTATAGCAGGCGTCGTCGCGTAAAGAAACATGTAGAACACGGTGATATCAGATAAGTTTTCACTGATAGCCGATTCGATACATTTCTGCGCATCTTGGTGCCACTTTCCTCGATTCTAGCGCTCACCTTCAACGTTTCGGCAAGCTCAGAATCTCCAAACACCCTTCATGAGAAATCGCTTCCCACGGAAATAGGGTCATTCGACTATACAGGTTAGACCCGATTGCTTGATTAGGTTTGGCTTTTCTATGTGGCGATTTACTGATGCTTTTTCAACCAACCCTTACAATTTGCAACGCTTTTAATTTCCGCCTTCGCATATTCGAGATTTGCGCCTCAGACTGAGGACAAAAATTACATATAGTTCGCGTTCACTCAGCTTTTCTACTTGTTTGTGCACACAGTGCAATTTGAGGAGACCACATGTCCAACGCCCGTATCCCTTCATTAGAGATGGGTCGTTTATTGGCAATTCTGGCCGTTATCATTATCCACGCAGGTCCTTTTCGCGGCGTAGCATATAGTGAGGGCGTCAACACGCTTTCAGATGTGATTAACCAAATCTGCCGGTTTGCTGTACCTTTCTTTTTCGTTTTGACGGGCTATTTCGTCCAACCCAAACTGGTTAAAAACCCAACCAAGACCTTCATGCACTATGCCAAGCCACTAATGATGATTTGGTTGGCGTGGAGCGCTGTTTATCTTGCGATGCCTTTCCGGCTGGATGTCGCCCTGACAGAAGGCTATCTCACAGAGCGCACTGGATACTGGAACTATCTACTTCAATCTCCGCTCAACACGCTGTTTGAAGGTGGCTTGGTTCATCTTTGGTATATCCCAGGGCTACTTTCTGCGCTGGGTATACTTGCTTTGCTGATTAATAAGAACCAGCAAGGTCTTATCATGCCTCTGGCACTGGGTCTGTATGTTTGGGGACTGGGGGCAGGAAGTTACCAACCTGTTATGGAAGGTGAAGCACCGATCTTCACCCGCAACGGCCCATTCTTCAGTTTATTGATGGTCACTGCGGGATTTGAGATGCGACGCCGCAACATAAGCTTCTCAAACAAAGCGGCTTGCTCGATGCTGATCGTAGGCTTGGCGCTTTGTCTGGCAGAAGGCTTTAATCTGACCCGTTACGATGTATGGATGGCGAACCATGACTTTCTGGTTGGCACGCCTTTCGTGGCATTGGGGCTGTTTGCCCTGCTTTTAAACCATCCGAACCTTGGCAATACCCCGGCGACGTTTGCATTGAGTAAACGGGTTTTGGGTATCTATGTTGCGCATTTCGTTCCGCTGATCCTATTGTTCAATCTTTTAGGTATGTACGACATCGAAGGACCATTAAAAGACGCACTTGTAACGCCTTTAACTATTGTACTGTCGCTGGGTCTGGTGTGGTTGTTAGAAAAAATGCCAATTACCCGCTTTATGGTGCAGATGACAGGCGACACTACAAAGAGACTGACTTCAGCCGAAACAGCAAAATAAAACAAAGCCCGGTTTTCCGGGCTTTTTAGTGATGATCGTCGACAACCTTATCGGTGACCAAGGCATCCACCTTTTTCAGAAAGCTGTCTCTGAGATGGGCTTGGTCGTATTTCAGATCGTAAGTGTTGTGAAAGCCGATGTGCAACTCGACACCATTTCCTCTCAGGTAAACGTTGTAACCATCGTAATCGGTTGACGCTTCGACACCCTCGTAAATTTTACCGAACTCGGTGTCTTCACCTTTCTCCATGACTACTTCAAAAGCAGCCAACAATTTCGCAGGGTTAAGTTCATTTTTCATCGCCATTCCCTCGCTACTGCCTTGTCCTGACAATAAGAGCAGAGAGGTCTCTCTGCATTAAAAGTATGATTTTTAATACAGAATCATGCCAATTGTGGATCACCGAAGGTTGATCCATAACGAAATGACATGCGGCAACGGCAAGGTTCAGAGGACTAAGGTGCGTGCAACATAAAACGCCGGTCCATTTCCGCTTCCTGTCCTTCCATCAGTTTTTTCGCCACTTCCATATGCTCACGCATAATGGCGCGGGCGTCTTCAGAGCGGCCTTCGCGTAAGGCGGCAATCAAATCTTTCTGGTGCTTGAACCCCTGCTCCCAAAGTTCATGATTGGGCGGCTCATACAAGCGGCGGTAAACCGTAAGGTCAGTCAGCATTCGCACCATAAAACGGATAATGAACCCCAGCAGTTCATTTCCGGCCAGCTCTGCCAAAATGATGTGAAATTGCAGGGAATCGATGTGTTGCCGGCGTTCATCTTCCTTATCCAGAGACGGTTGAGCATATTTTTGAATATTGTCTTCAAGCCTTGCCAGATCGTCTTCAGTCATATTGCCAGCCAACGTGGCTACCAGCTCCGGCTCCAACAAACAGCGGAGCTGATAGATATCTTTGACAGAAAGCTTGTTAAAGAAGAAATAATTACTGAGTAAGCTGCTGGCCATTGGCTCTGAAACGGCATTAATGAACGCCCCGCCCTTTGGACCAGTGCGCGTTAAGATAAGGCCCTGGGCTTCTAACACCCGCATAGTTTCACGAATGGTGCCCTTTGACATGCCAAATAGCTCCATCAAGGTCTGTTCGTGAGGCAGTTTATCTCCCGGCTGTAATCCCTGTTCCACAATCCAGCTTTTTATCGCTTCCGCCACTTTATAAGGACGGCGCATTTTTGCGGACGAAGCAGTGTCATTCGAGCGGGAAGTAGCAGGCGACAAATTCGTTCTCCTTTATTTTCGTTAGCGGTGGTGGAGCGCCGAGGCATTCAGATTGCGCTCTGGGGCAACGACCCGCAAATGCACAACCTTGTGGTGGGTTAAGCGGATCTGGCAACTCCGCGTGCTGTGTAGGTACCTGTAAGTGCCTTCCCACAACCGGAGCGCTGTTCGCTAGTAACCGAGTGTACGGATGTTTTGGGGAATTGAAAATCATTTCAGCAGGCGCAAGTTCGACCAACGAACCAAAGTACATCACAGCGACCCTATCACTCACAGCTTCCACAACAGCAAGGTCGTGGCTGATAAACAGATAGGTTAACGACAGTGATTGTTTTAGCTCAGCCAACAGATTAAGAACCTGAGCTTGAACAGAAACATCCAACGCGGAAACCGGCTCATCCAATACCAGTATTCTGGCGTTGGCAGCCAGTGCCCGGGCAATACCTATACGCTGAGCCTGACCACCAGAAAATTCATGGGGGTAGCGTTCAAGAAACTCTTCTCGAAGCCCAACCTGCGTGAAAATCTCACGAATGCGTGTATCACGGGCAGTTTTATCCATGCCGTGAAGGTAAATCAACGGCACTTCCATCAACTGGCGAATAGTTTTTCTCGGGTTGAGGCTACTGATCGGATCCTGGAAAACATACTGAATGCGTTTTCCATTCTCTTCGGGACTGTCAGGCGATAATACTTCTCCCTCAACCAGTACTTGCCCTTCGGTGGGTACCGTTAAACCCACCAGCATTCTCGCCAGCGTAGACTTACCACAACCTGACTCGCCGACGATGCCCAGTGTTTCCCCCTGCTCCACATCCAGACTGATGGTTTGCACTGCTTTCACACTGGGAAGCGCTGAGGCAAACATTGGCTTTTTAAAAAAGTAGGTTTTCTTCAATCCCTGAATTTGCAATGCAGCCGTCATACCAACTTCTCCTCTGGATAATGACACAGCACCATCCGCCCAGATGCCTCATTTCTTGATACTTCGCCCTGCTGACAAGTATCAGCGGCTTTGCTGCACCTTGCTGCAAACGCACACCCTGGAGGTAATTTATTTACTACAGGCGATAACCCTGGAATGGCTTCCAGTGCCCCTTTGCCGCGCCCAAGTTCAGGCACACAAGCGATAAGCTTTTTGGTGTATGGGTGCGCAGGAGAATCCAGCACAACGTCGGTTGGTCCTGTTTCAACAATCTTTCCGGCATACATGACGGCAACACGGTCACAAAGCTGAGCCACAACACCAAAGTCATGAGTAATAAACAGCACCGATACATTTCTGGTGCGGCGAAGCTCATCCAACAGGGCAAGTATCTGTCCTTGAACCGTCACATCCAGTGCTGTGGTGGGTTCATCCGCAATAATAAGCGAGGGACTGTTCACCAGCGCCATTGCAATCGCCACACGCTGACGCATACCGCCGGAGAGCTCATGGGGGAATGCCTTCATGCGCTCTTCTGCGTTGGGAATGTGTACCGCATCCAGCAACGAAATAGCCCGCTCTCTTGCTTCATTTGCTGGCACTTTCTCATGCACCAGTATCGCTTCCATCATCTGCTCTCCCACACGATAGAGCGGATGCAAGGTAGCGAGCGGGTCCTGGAAAATGTAAGCCACATCCTTGCCGCGCAATTCACGCAGCTTTTCATAGCTTGCACCTATCAGGGATTCATCCTTGAAGCGGATATCACCACCACAAATGACCCCCGGGGGAGACGCGACGAGCCCCATGACTGATAACGCTGTCACCGATTTACCGGAACCACTTTCTCCAATTAAACCCAGACATTCGCCAGGCGCAATCTCAAATGACACCTGATTCACCGCTTTGTAAACACGGTGGTTGATATGAAATTGCGTCTCTAATTTATCGACTTTCAGGACGGCTTCATTGGTTTCATCGGAATCAACAGTATTGAACGCATCGCTGACTTTGGTGGCAGGTTGAGGGCGGGTCAGCGCGCCTGATTTCAATCTTGGATCTAAAGCATCACGAACACCGTCACCCAAAAGATTAATACTCATCACGATAAGGAAAATCATCACGCCCGGTACCACACTGGCATGGGGATCAGTGATCAGCGAATTTCTCGCCTCACCCAGCATTGAGCCCAAATCTGCCTGCGGTGGTTGGGAGCCCAAGCCAAGGAAAGAAAGTCCTGCCGTTTCCAAAATCATCCAGCCGATGGTGGTGGACATAGCAATCACAATCACAGGGAGCACATTCGGTACAATCTCAGACCAGATAATACGCAAGTCAGACATGCCACAAAGCTTGGCAGCTTCAACGAACTCACGCTGTGCCAGAGATACGGTCACGCCACGAATGTTCCTTGCAAAAAAAGGAATATTGACCGCCGCGACAGCAATCAGTGCATTCAACAACCCCGGGCCCAACGCCGCAACAATCGCTAATGCCAACAAGATATAAGGAAACGCCATCAACACATCGATGCAACGCATAAAGACGTTATCGACACGGCCACCGTAATATCCTGCGACAATGCCAATCGCTGAGCCAATCAAAGCAGCAATCAAAGCTGCAGCAAAGCCAACTGCAAGGCTCAGTTGTGTCCCCCAAAGTAATCGGGAGAGTAAATCACGACCAAGGTGATCAGTACCTAACAGGTGTCCATCACTAAGAGGACGTAAAAAACGGTTTGCGGTATCTGTGACAGCAGGATCCTGAAGCCCTAATAGCGGTGTCACTAGAACCAGAAAGACGATAATCGACATCACAATGCCGCCAAAGGCAGCCAGTCGGTTTCGAACCAGGAGTTTCAAAAATGCCGTCATGCTTTGATCCTCGGGTCAAGCCAACTTTGCAGCATATCGACAGCAATGTTGAACAGCACATAGCAAGACGCAACAAACACTACCCCGCCCTGCACAAGTAGAATGTCACGTTTCAGGATCGCTTCAACCAGCATTTTTCCGACACCCGGCCACTGGAAAACCATCTCGATATACACTGCACCAGAAAGCACAAACCCGGCCTGAATACCCAGAACTGGAATAATGCTGACCATGGCCGCTTTCAGTGCGTGCTTCCAAACAACCTGACGCTCATGCACACCTTTAGCGCGAGCGGTGCGAATATAGTCCTGTCTCAATACTTCCAGCATGGCTGAACGAGAAAGGCGTGCTATAACTCCGGTCGCCACCGACGCTAAAGCGATAGCTGGCATCACCAAATGCTTCAATAAATCTGGTAAGTCTCCGCCGCCATAAATCGCATACATACCCGAAACCGGCAGCCAGCGGAGATTAATCGCGAACAGCAAAATCATCATCATGCCGAGGAAAAAAGAAGGAATGGAAATACCCAGCAGCACCACCAGTGTGATGCCTTTGTCTGCCATCGAAAACTGGCGTGCAGCAGAAACTACACCCGCGATAATGCCTAATAATGCGCAGAGCACAAAAGATACGCCCGCTAGGATCAGCGTGGCATTGAAGCGCTCCAGAATTTCATCAATAACAGGGCGATTTAAAGAATAAGAGCGACCGAAATCACCCTGCAGCATGTTCGACAGCCAGATGAAATACTGGCTCACCAAAGGCTGGTCGAGACCGAGATCTTTATTGATTTTAGCGACATTATCCGGGGTCGCGTACGCGCCCAGAATGGCCGTCGCCGGATCACCCGGAATCATCGACATGATGAGAAAGACGATAACCGTTATCCCGAGAAGCACCGGGATCGCGGACAGCAATCGTCGAAGAAAATAGTTACCCACGCGCAGTGCTCCCTTCTGCGAAAAAGATAGGCGGGTTTCCCCGCCCTATGTTGCTAACTGATATTGTTCATCCAAACGACCTGAATAAAAGCATCTCCAGATCGTTTGGGTATATAGACTATTTTTGTACATCCTTGAGAATAAGGAAGAATGAAGGCTGTAATTTGAAATCCTGCACCTGATTATTGGTCACAGCATTCTGCTTCCAGTTCGCCACAAATACCCAAGGTGCATCTTCCTGAACTATCTCCTGCATTTCGCGGTATAGCTTGGCACGCTCGTTCTGATCCGTCGCTTCACGTGCAGCTTCCAACAGCTTGTCGACTTCAGGGTTTGAGTAATAACCCGAGTTGAAACCGCCTTTTTCCGGCCAAGCATCAGTGCGCAGCGCCAGGTACGGCAGAGTATCCGGGTCGTTGGTCATCCATGCCATTTCAGCCATGTCAGCTTTACCTTCAAGACCTGGGTTCACTTTGCCAAGGAAGGTATTCCACTCATAGGTTTCAATAGAGGTATCTAAGCCCACAGCTCTCAAGTCTGCCTGAATAGCGGTCCCCATAGGGACAGGGTCCAACATACCTGAGCCGCCTTCAGTCACATAGAACGTCAGCTTCGCACCTTCCTGACCTGCTTCTTTAATCAGCGCTTTGGCTTTTGCAGGATCATAAGGATATGGCTGCAAGCTGTCGTTATACGCCCAGGCAAAAGCGGGTGGTGTTGGGCCAGCAGCGACCTCAGCCGTTCCTTCCAATACGCCTTCTACCAAGGCTTTTTTATTGATCGCATAGTTCACAGCCTGACGCATTCGCTTATCCGCGAAGGGGCCTTCCTTGGCATTCAGGATAAGGAACCAAACGTGTGGGCCAGCTTGCTCCACCACTTGATAACGGTCGTTCTGGAACTCAGAAAGCGCATTTGGTGGTACTTCAACCATCATATCAATGCTACCGGCCAGCATTTCAGCCACACGGGTGTTGGCATCTGTGATGGGGCGGAATACCACCGCTTCCAGCTTGGCTTTCTCACCCCAGTAATCGTCATTACGAACCACAACGACCTTAGTGTTTGACGCCCACTCAGCAAAACGGAATGGTCCAGTACCTGAAGGCTGGCGACCAAAATCTTTGCCATGCTTTTTTACCGCTTCAGGAGAAACTATCAGCCCTGTCGGGTAAGCAAGGTTAGAAAGGAAAGGGGCGTAAGGGGCATTGAGGGTGAATTTCACCGTTTTCGGGTCAACGGCCTCTACATTTTCAATCGACGAGAAGAAGAAAGAGAGCGGGAAGGGTCCTGTATTGTGATACGGATGTTTCTCATCAAGCATACGGTCAAAATTGAACTTCACCGCTTCTGAGGTCAGCGGCGTGCCATCATGGAATTTCACGCCATCACGAAGTTTGAAGACATAGGTTTTACCATCATCACTCACCGTCCAACTCTCGGCCAGTGCAGGCTCAACTTCCAGCGTCCCATCTTTATATCGCACCAACCCCTCATAGAGATTCATCAGGATGCGAAAATCATTCACAGCGGTAACTGCATGTGGGTCGAGCGACTTAGGTTCAGCAACCTGCCCGACGATCAGCACGTTAGGTGGTGTTTGTGCTAATGCGGATAAAGGAACTATCGCACATACCGCAAGAAGCGCGGTTTGGCTGCACTCCGCAGCGTTTTCATGAAATCACTTTTCATTTGTTTCATGGGGAAACTCCTTCCCAGTTTGTGGATGTGAAGTTAATCGTCGGTTAACTTTTATCCACATTTATCACTATAAATTACTTGCCGCAAGTATTTATCATGATAAATTAACACCAATGAGTGTCGGAGTCACACTTCGATCACTGGCTCAGGAGCGAGACCTATGACTTATTCAATATTGGCACGAGATCCGGAATCCGGCGCGATTGGCGCTGCGGCAGCCACTGGGGCACTCTGCGTAGGTGGCTGGGTGATCAGGGGGGATTTACGCGCGGGCATGTCCGCTTCTCAGGGCGCCAAGCCCAGCACTCTATGGGGACAGGATGTATTGTCACGGATGGCAGCAGGATCCAGTGCGTCTTCTGCAGTCAATGCAATCACCAGCGCTGATGTCGGCGCTGCTTACCGGCAACTCGCAGCGTTGGATCTTCATGGGAACGGCGCGGTTCATACCGGCAGTCAGAACGGACTGGCTCATGGCAGCTTGATAGAAGACGATATTGTGGTGTGCGGAAACCTGCTTTCCGATACCAAGGTGCTAGAAGCCATGGTATCGACCTTCAGAAACAACAAGATGGGTTTTGAAGAAAAGTTAATCGCAGCACTCTTTGCTGCAGAGCGAGCGGGTGGCGATCATCGTGGCTTGTTATCCGCTGCTCTACTGGTATACAGACCCGACTCCCCACCTGTCACCCTTCGTATCGATTACCACGACTCACCGCTACTTGCTCTGCGTACCTTGTACGAAAAGCATTGCGATCCCGACTACCAGGCATGGAGGGAAACCTTGCCGACATCAGAACATCCGGAGCGTTAACCAATGACTCACCATTTAGGCCAAAGAGCCCAAGAATACTTAAAACAGCTCGCCGAATGCTCGATATCAGAGACAGGCGTTACCCGGTTTCCATTTACACTGGAACACAAACGTGCCAATGCTCTACTGACTACCTGGATGGAAGAAGCTGGTCTCAGTGTTCGCATAGACGACGCCGGCACATTGATCGGCCGATATGATGCAGGTAACAACACAAAGACCCTGTTAATGGGAAGCCATCAGGACAGCGTCAAACAAGGCGGTGCCTATGACGGGATCATGGGAATTGTACTACCTGTAATTGCCTTAGATTATTTGAACCGACAGGGAGTAAAGCTACCGTTCTCCGTTGAGGTACTGGCGTTTGCTGATGAAGAAGGCGTACGTTTTCCTACTGCGTTGGTTGGTCCACGCGCTCTGGCCGGTACCCTTGATGAAAGCGTTATCGACAGAAAAGATAAAGATGGCATCACTCTGCGCTCAGCACTTTTAAACTTTGGGCTTCAGCCGGAAAAGATTAGTCAGTTAAAACGCAATCCTGGCGATATTCTCGGTTTTATCGAAACCCATATTGAGCAAGGCCCTGTACTCGAGCATGAAGGCCTGCCTCTTGGTGTCGTTTCTGCGATAAGCGGCATTGAAAGGCATCAACTGACTTTCACAGGCCAAGCAGCCCACGCAGGCACTGTGCCTATGCACCTTCGCAAAGATGCGCTTGCAGCCGCGGCTATAATAACTATAGAGGCGGAAAAGCTTGCGATTAAACTTCCGGATCTGCTCGCCACTGTAGGACAACTGGATGTTACCCCCAATGTTCCCAATGCCGTGCCGGGGAGAGTTTCAATGATGATTGAACTTCGCTCTCCAAATGATGAAGTGCGGGAAAAGGCAGGTGACAAGCTTCAGACTTTTGCCAAGGAAACCGCTCAACTTCGTGGGCTTGGCTGCGAAATCAGTAAAACCTACAGCCAAACCGCCACCCACTGTGACCACTCACTGCAATTGGCAATAGCCAGAGCGATCGCTGCCAGCAATAACCCGGTTTATCAACTCCCCTCCGGTGCAACACATGATGCTTCCGCGATGGCTGACCTCACCCGCGTGGCTATGCTATTTGTCCGCTGTAAAAAAGGAATTAGCCACAATCCGGCAGAGTACGCCAGCGACGAAGATATGGGTTTGGCCATCGAAGCCTTAATTGAGTTGCTGGGCGATTTACAGTGTTAACTCATTAATCCAGAGAATACTCTCATCACACAATTGAAATGCATTTCAACGGATGTTCTGAAAGCGACGCTACCACGCTTTCGGACACCCGCTTCGTTTTATGTAGCCATTAAGGCGCCCGCCTTATCCATCATCATTGCCTATCTACAAAGAAATTTTGAAAAGACAAAGTCCATAAATTGATCCTTTTAGTATCAAAATATGCGACTTATCAATACGAAATTGAACCTCGCTTTATCGTGATTAGAATGACGCACTCTTGTAACAAAGGGTGAATAGTGATGAAACTTAAAACCATTCTGCTGACCGGCGCCGTAGCGATTGGTCTTTCTGGCTGCGTAATTCCAACGGACAGAACTTATTACAAACCAGAGGACAGTTTTGGCGAGGCTGTTGCTTCGCAAAGTTGTGGATACCTGCGCACAAACCAGGATGCGCTAAAGCAGTCTTTCGATGACTACAGTGTAAAAGTCAAAGCCAGTCAGGATGGCAGAAATGGCGTGACCATAAGCGTTTCTGCCTTTGTTGATAAACCGTTTATCGACATCAATGACATCTTCTTTGACACCACTAAAGTACACCTTATCCAGCCTGAAAATCGTGAAAAGCTGAAGACTAAAGACGCCTTCCGACATCAATCAGACGGCGGCATCTGGCTATCACGAACCTTTTTGCTGCCTAATGCTCCCTTCGAGCAAGTCATAGAACTTGAGTTGGCCCCTGGCGCGATAACGATAAAAGGCAGCCCTTCAGAACGTATGGTGTTCAAGTTTTCACTAACGACAACCTTTGACGTCTTGTATTTTTCGATAAACTGCTGAAATAAGTCTTGGAGGGTTCTGCAACACAGTCGTCCTTTCATCCCAAACGACCTGAAGATCCATGATTCAGGTTGTTTAGGGATAGATCAGAAACTCGAACCCGGCTGTTTCAGAAACTCAATTTCCTCCGGAGTGCTGTCCCTACCCAAAATCTCATTCCGGTGCGGATAACGCCCAAAACGATCAATGATTTCTTTGTGCCGTAATTCAAACTCATAGTTGTTTTCCAGTCCCTGCTGGTCAAACAAACGCAGCGCTTCTTCGTGCACAATCTTTGATTCACTGTGCATGTAAGGCATATACAGGAAGCCGCGCTGGATTGGCGGCAATTCCCTGTCAGCTCCCAAAAAAACCGCTTCCTGAGCAAGCGCTAAAGCAAGGGGGTCTTGGGCAAAAGCACGCCATGTATCTCGGTAGACATTACGGGAAAACTGATCGAGTACGATGATTTCCGCCAATCTTCCTTCTGGCTCTCTTCGCCAATTAAAACACTCGGACACAGAAGCTTGATTAAGTAACTCCCCAAAGCGTGATTCAATAGTACGATCCAACTGCTCATCTTTAGCAAAATATTGCTTTGGCGTAAGTTCCTCAAACCAAAATGTCAGCACGTCACTATACATCGGTCTCACTCCCCGCTTTAAAAACTTCTATGATTTATAGCTTGATAGGTTATACCGCACAATATTGAGCATAACTGTCTCGCCACTCAGATAATTTGACGTTTAGTTCCAACACCAACTTTAAATGCAAGTATGCGGAATGAAAACGATTCTTCCAAACCAGATAACGAGCCTGATGTTAAAGGGGAAAGCGTAAACGTACCTATGCGGTTTATTAGCACTTACCTATGCCAATATTCGAGATATCACCCAGTGAAATGTTTGACGTTATAGGAAGTGGAAAGCCGTAGTATCGAAGAAATGACGCAGAAGAAAAGTTTAAGCCCGAATCCTGCCGGGCTTACCACCGACGCAAACACACAGTTGCGGATGTCTGCATCCGTTGCGGAATATCAGATTACTGGTGCTGTTTGAAGAAGCGCTCAGCGTTAGCAAACAGTTTTTCGCACAATTTTTTTTGCTTGTCATATTCTTCAGAGCCCGCAGCCATTGCTTCCAGCACGGCTTTTTCTTTGTGGTATTCACTTACCATCTGTTCAAATCTGGCTTCATGGCCGTTTTTCCAAGCCTGTTTCTGAAGGTTTGCTCTTTTCTTTCTCATTGCTAGGTTCCTTTTTTGAAATCCCTGAAACATCTATGTCTCAACGTGGGATATTCACTTTGAACGTCGGAAGATAGACTCGCAGAGTAAAGCTACTAAATGGGCGATTAAGAAGAAGAATTCACTGAAGACGAAATGAATCGAATGGAGACTGAGAAAATACTTGAACTAAATTTTTCATTTATAGCTCTGACTCCAGAGCTCGCCAGACTATACAGGTTGCTGAGCGAATAGATAGGTATTTCTTTGTTTTATTTATAAAAGTTATGAATATCATAAGGTTAATACTTTCCACCCAACTAAGATTAGACAGGCGTTCAATGTTACCTTGTACAAGTTTTAGTCAGCTACTGGGACGATAACGCTTAAACCGCCTCATATTTTCTGCTTACCTCTTTGAGCATCATAAGTAAGTTACCAAACAACATGATTAACGCACCCACAAACAAAGAAACTTCGACACTCTCTCCATAAGCTAACGCACCCACCATGCCAATCGCTGGTAATCTCAGGAAATCCAGAATCACCACCGTGCTAACCTCCGCGTATTGCATCGCTTTTGTCATGCAGAAATGCGCGCTCAGCGCGGTTAATCCAACAATCATTAACCAAATCCATTGCATCCCAGCTGGCGTGGACCAATCGCTCAAAGCAAACACAAAACCTATAGGCAGCTGAATGAGGCACATAAAAAATAGGATGGTCAGCGGGCTTTCAGTGTTTGAAAGTGACTTGGTAGAAGCATGTGAGATGGCATAACAAAAAGCGGCTGCCAGCACGATCAGTGAATACCAATTAAAGACTTCAACACTGGGTTTCAATATGACTAACACACCAGCCAGCCCCAATCCAATGGCGGCGAGTTTTCGAGCAGTAATGGATTCACCTAAAAATAACCACGCAATCATGGCTGTCCAAAGTGGAACGGTAAACTCCAGAGCAAAAACTTCCGCGAGGGGCAGGACAGTAATTCCCAGTAACCATCCGTATTGCCCGGCAAAGTGAAACGTATTTCGTAGGCCATGCAAGCCGATCCGCTTGGTGAGAAAACCACGGTTGTTTTGGGTGATCAATAGAATGGAGCAAATAACCAAGAGGCCAAGCACACTCCTGAACAGCATCACTTGTGAAGTATGAATTTCTCCGCTGAGTTCTCTTGCTCCAACCGCCATTAAACAAAAAGATAAGAGCGTCCCAGACATCCATAAAATTGCTTTAACGATAGCGGTAAACTCCACGTGCTGACTGATAGGTTAGATAGGAGGCCTTGTTGCGGCTTGTGATACAGAGAACGGCTGTCTCAGTAGCGCTCAACTATAACAATATGTTTTATTGAGACTTAGCGAATGCCTGAGTTTTGTGAGCGACCATTCCATTCGCAAAGAAACCGTTCGAATTAGCGGGTGTTTGCATCCCGCCAACTCGAACATTGAGGACGAGCTATTTCGTGTCGGACCTTAATACCAGTTCAACCCGGCGGTTTTGCTTCTGCCCATCTTCATTGAAGTTATTAGCAACGGGCGCATACTCACCTACCCCTTTTGCTACCAACTGTCTTTTGGGGATTTGATATTCGCTGGTCAGCGCTTTCACCACAGACTTTGCCCGCTTATCAGCAAGCTTTTGGTTGTAGGATTCGCTGCCTTTGTCATCGGTATGGCCCACCACATAAAATTTCCAGTCTGAATGTGCTTTCAGATAGGTCGCCAGTGTATTAATCACCGCTTTCGACTCTGGTAACATCTGATCGCTGTCGAACTCAAACAGCAAGCCATCCAACGCCACATGCCCCGTCTGTGCAATCTTGTCTGTTAATCCTTCGAGGTCGATAACTAAACGGTCATCTTTAAGTTCAGTTTCCTCGATAACTCTCAATTCTCCCCAAAGGCCACCGGAAAAACCGATCACGTAGACCATTGCATAAACATTGCCTTCCGGACGTTCAAGCTTATACAAGCCGTAAAATTGGTTTTCTTCAAAACCAAGATGAACAAGCGTGTTCAATTCCTCATGAAGCTTGTCTTCATCACCACACTCCTTTCCCTCACAACGAAATTGAGAAACAAAACCCAGTTTGCTTAACGCTGATTGGTAGTTGGCAAACACTTCGTATTCTGAATACTGCCTTGGCAGTTTGTACCCAATATCTGTGATTTTTCCATCTAAGGCTACAATCTGGTGCTCTCGCTTTTCTGTGACTGCCGTTAGCACTTTACTTCTCCCAAATCCAAGCTGGGTATACTCGACGATCCAGGCACCCGGAAGTCTCTGCACCATTGGATGATCTTTGCTACCTTGTCTGTCTTTACCGGATTTATCCTCAAAGGTCAGCACTTCTGCGGGCGCACTCAGATAGGCCCTATCCACCGATATCAAATCGAGTGGCTCTTCAATCACTTCAAGCACATCGACTTGCAAACTGGTATGCTGCTTTTGCGTTGCACTGATCACGGAGAGGTATATCGGTTTGGTGTCATCGCTCAGCTTTGCCACCAGAAAAGCGGGGGCTGTCTTGGAAATGGTGTCGTTTGGCTCTAACAACTGATACAAATTCTTTACCCTGCCACAGGCCTTTTCTTCACACTCAAACAGGATTTCTCCGCCCAACGCTTCAATTTGTGCTTTATAGTTATTTTTCAGGTGGAAAGGCTCATGCTTGGGCTGAAGCGTGTAGCCCAACCGGGTTAACCGTCCACCTTGCTTCTGCACAATGAGCTTTCCCTTTTCAAGCGCGATAACCAGAGGAAACTTGGTGTAATGTTGAACTGTTCTTTCTTTAAGTTCACTTTCCGGCGGCGCACTAAACAGCTCTCCAGCCGATGCAGTGGTTACCAGCAATGTCGCAAACGCAAAACCTAATGCGAATTTTATTTTTACTTTCCCTAGCCACAACTTCATTGCTTATCCCTCTTCAAAACACACTGTCTTTACGACAGTCGGTAACCACGACTTTGGACGATTTCACGTCTTCATAGGTCAAGTTAGGTGCATCATCCCCAGCAAACTTGGCGATAACTGCACCCGACCCCATAAGGGGTGCCAATTGGCCGCAATCACCAGGCTGTTCAATCACTATGTAGTCCATACCTGATTGAGTTAGCGAACCCCAGTCTCCAGAGTTCACGTTTGAAAATACGGAAGTCGCCGAAACATTGGAAAGATCGCCGAAGCTATGGATGGTGCTGCGATCGATCAGAATTTGAGAAAGAGACTCAGCACTGTTAAGTGGCGAGAGGGACTCAATCTCCCCACCACTGAGCATGACATCGTTGAGGTATGGGAACTGCGCCAAATCATTAAGACGGATCTTAGCGGCTTTTGGCAGTTCACAAATGACAGTAGACAGATCATTGACGCGTTCTGCTTGATCCATATCCGCAGACTGTTTTAGACATTTTTCGATTTGAGGATCGGCGAAAACCAACTCACTGATCAGCGTTGACAACGTTTCCTCATACCCATCTTGGGAATAGCCGTCTTCTAAGAAGTCGTCTTCAGGATAGCTGTCAGCATTCGTAAAAAATTCACCAGCAAACTCATCATCAAGCATTTCAGGCGGTAAATCGAAATCTGGGTCTTCAGCAAGAATGGCCTGCCCGACCAGCGCCTTAACAATGTCTTCTTCCACTTCATTAAACTGCTGCAGGATAGGTTCAGCATCCCCTACCACACAAAGGTTATGGGCCATGAAGGTTGAGGGAACTGTGGCCATTAACATGGCATTCATGTTCAACGCCATCATCACATCTGATGCTGCCATGTCAGTATTCGCGGCAGCTTTTAAGGAGGGAATCGCATCGGCAAAGTCATTAAGCTCGGTGATGCTTTGTCGGTATTCCGACACCAAATCCGGTCTGTAGCAGGTTGAGCTCTTATCTACTTTATCAAGGAAAGCTTTGTACTCAGTAACATAAGCATTCCCCAGAGAAGCGTTACTCCGAGCCAGTGAAGCTAAACGACCAAGGTCACCACTACGAACTGCTGTTAAAGGGCTTTCCGTCTTTTCAAGCACATCTGTCATGGCTGCGACAACTTCTTGGTAAGCCTCGCCGTTTTGCTGACTTTCTTCCATCAAGGATGCTGTCTTTCTTTGCAGATCTTCCACCAATTGAATGTTGTGCTCAATCTGCCCGTATGCCACGGAGGGCAAAGACAGCATGGAGACAAAGAACAGGGTTGCCAATTGACTTGCCTCACTGACTGCTTGGCACCTGGAATTCAACATACTCATTTCCTTTCTAACTGCCTAAACGACGCGAGCGTTCACTGGGCATCTACCATAAAAGGCTTGTTGCACATTTCGGCAATCTTCTTACCTTGATCAATCAATTTGGTTTGGCCGCCAGACATCAGTTTTACTCTTTCTCCGGTATCAAAAAGCATGACCAGCTCATGCAGTTTCCCACCGTGACTGTCACGGGAGCGAAGACTTCTTGCCACAGAAAATCCGCTGATAGTGTGGAGGTTTGCCTTTAGTCGATAGATGGGATAAAGGCTGGTAATTTGCCGGGTCAAGGTCCCTCTACGAAGATCTATTTGTATATGGTGGTCGAGAAACATCATGTGCCAGGCAAAACCAGACCACATTGCCCATGTGAGTATTGATTGCAGCGAATCCACGGTGCGATACCAAATCAAAAGCCCTGCCATCACAAAGAACAGAACACCGAAAAACCTCAGCAAACCACCACCGCCCAGATGAAGTTTTCGAACGCTGTTTGTTGTCTCATGAGTTGCATTCACCATGGCTTCACCCCTGAATCCAATTGAACACAAACAGCAACGCGCCAAGGGTTAATGTGAATGGGAACACCCAAAGCAGTCGCCATATCGAGCCCTCAACCTGATACTCAGCCCCTTCTACCCTCAATGGTTTGACGTGTCGAAGTTTGCCCGATAATGTTATTTCTAATGACCGACTTTCAGGCCAAGCAGTCACATTATCGATAGCCTCTATACCTGTTTGGTGTGAAAGGAAAAGCGCCATTTCCGCCGTTTGATCAAACTTACCTATGCTGTTTCTGGTCATGGAGTGCCCGTTCGCATTCAACTGCAACCAACAACCAGACTTATGTTGAACGATCGGCGTCACCTTGACATTGCAATCATGGATAGACCAAGAGGCTTTTTCAGGGGGTGCTTTTCCCCATCCCAGAAGATGAGAAACGCGATCACTGCTGAAAACAAAACGCTCAGTACGACGCATCAGAATAAGAGAAATAAGCAAAAGAAAGGCTGCCGCAATCAGAAAGAAGTACATCTGATTATCGCCTTCCATCCAGGAGACAAACGCCATGACGATTGATGCGCTCATTGGTACCAGCGCAATAAAGCCAAATACCTGCCAAATTTTCTGTTGCATCCCAATCAGGTAAAAATTTCCATCGGGATCTTGTTTGAGGTGATAACGTGCGCCCCAGTAAAGGTCGCTGTATTGCGTTTCCATCCACGTCCCTGCAGCTGGCAAGCCAAGATGAAACGATAATCTCCTCCCCACTCAACGTCGATATATCCATTGTTTTAATTATTGGACTCGTCACAAAACAATAAAAACCAAATCAACCCTCTCGTCAGGCAACTCCTTAATACCTCTTGCAACGATGGCGTCTGTTTTTCTTGTTGTATTACATGCCAGTGTAATCAGCAAGCTGCCGAAAGAAGCGCTGAGATTCGCATAGGATGAATACTATCCTCTGACCATTGAGATCATGGATATTTAAGTGAAGAAGAGAATTTGCATATTGAGCATCGTCTAACAAGCATCACTTATTGCCGACATCACCACACCTACTTAGAAAGCGTGCCCTCCCCTCCGTAGACTTGCAGTCAAAAGTGATCACGATGCCTGTTCTTTCAGCCAAACAACGAAGGGGCTGGCATATCTCAACCATTAAACCAGGGCAGCAATCGCTAATTTTTTCATTGAGTTATTCCTTCTTATTCATGCTCAACAATACGCGCAAGTATGGTGATTTTTTCAGAAAAAAGAAGGCGCTTTACTTAGCTTTACCTTGCTTTACGCTTGGTCAAATTGAAGGAATTGCTTCGCCGTTTGGGAAGGTGCTTCAATCATCGGAAGATGCCCCATATCCTTCATTACTTGCACTTCCGACTGAGGGACTAATTTGCCAAGGATATCAGCACCGGCAACGTGCAGGACACGGTCCTTGTCTCCCCAGGTAATAAGCGTGGGTTTGTCGAAGTCTTTGAGCACGGTATCCAGTGGCACAGTGAAATGGACTTGCCCGTCACAGAGGTGGTGGATCTGTTGGAAGATTTGGCTATTCAGCGGAAAGCTGGCTTCTGACCGTTTAGCGAGTTCTTTGACCATCACCCCAGGGATGAATGGTGGCTTATGAAATGCAAACGCCAAAAGTTCTCTGTATTGCTCGGCATCGCCTACCAATACAGTGGGACGTTCTTGCTGGCGTAACATGGCAAACATCTCGCTGTCTGGCGAGGTGGCCACGCCTAGTGGGTTAAGAAGCCACAAACTTAACACTTGATCAGGGTGCTCCACCGCGTAATTCCCCGCAATGTAGCCTCCCATAGAATTACCGCCAATGTGAAACTTCGACAAGCCAATAGACTCTGCAAATGCTTTAAGGCGCACCACCTGAGCAGGCACATCGTAATTTAAGTCAGGCTGTTTGAAGCTTTCTCCAAACCCCGGCAGGTCCGGCGCAATTACCCTGTACTTGCCAGTGAGATGCTTCGCCATTCTCACCCAGTTGTCTTTGTCGGCACCGAAGCCGTGAAGCAACAGAAGTGGCTTACCCGATCCACCTTCCAGATAGGCAATTTCGCCTTCTACGATATCCGATGTCTTTAAGGTCAAACCCGATATTCTTCGCTCAGCAGAAATACCAAGTTCGAACAGCTTTTCCGGTGGGGTCATTCGGTAAGCGACAATCCCAATCAGTATCAGTATCAGTATTCCGATGGAATAAAGCATGGTGAACCCTTCCCTGTAGAGAGTGGCAGACCGGTATTTCCATCCCGATCTTATTTAAAGCCTGAAAATGAGGGCCAGCATCAAGCCAACCGATATGCAAGAAACAAGTGTCCTGAACTGATTCCAACGATTCCAGTTGGGTTCAAAAGCCTCCCTTGCGTCGCGTAGTTCGTTTGCGCCCATTGTGTCCAGATTTAGGCGTTGAATCTGGTTGTTGAGAGGTATGTTGAAACGGATGGTAGGCAGTTGAACACCAAGCAGGTATAAGAGTGTGGCCGCCAAAAGCAACATCTGGCTTAATCCCGACGTACTTACTATTCCTAAAGCCAGTGTCGCCACAACCGCCAAAATAGAGCCGCCCCATACGAACATAAACAAGGGTTGGTTGTTTTGAATCACGCCGTCCATCACCTTGAAAGCATGCAAGAACGCTCTGTCTTCCAGCCGACGGATTCCAGGCATAACCACCACCGCAAATCCGAGTACCAAACCGGCAACGAGGGCGCAAAGCAAGGTTGCGAAAAAGAGAGAAAGTTGAAATAAAAACGGTGTGGTCATCCCTGCCTCAAGGTCAATTTATAGTTGTGTTCCTCAGTCATAGTAAGTGGCAATGTACAACGTTTATATCGAGATACCCGCAAAAACCAACGATAGTCAGGATAATCCACACCGATTTAGGAGGGGTGTTACTCGACTTGGTCTAAATAGTCTTCGTAGCCTTCAGCTTCCATTTCCTCTTTGGGAATAAAGCGTAGGGATGCTGAGTTGATGCAGTAGCGCAACCCACCCTGATCCTTGGGGCCATCCGTGAATACATGTCCCAAGTGGCTGTCACCGTGCTTAGAGCGAACTTCAACACGGCGCATGCCATGGCTGGTATCGAAGTGTTCTGTCACATGCTCTTTAAGGATAGGTTTGGAAAAGGAAGGCCACCCGCAACCAGAACTGAACTTGGCAGTGGAGGAAAACAACGGCTCACCAGAAACAATATCGACATAAATGCCCGATTCAAAATGGCGGTTGTACTCTCCTGAAAACGGGCGCTCCGTGCCGTTCTCCTGCGTCACGCGATACTGCTCCTCTGTGAGCTTGTCTATCACGTCCTGATCTTTAGAGTATGTCGTCATTTCAGTATCCAATGGTTTAGTAATGCCTCAAAAACCTAGTTACCAGAATGTGTATATTTTTGGCAACCTTCCAACAAAAAATGAAATAGGTTGATTCGCTGAGTGATCCCCATGATTGCTTGGGTTCACTTTTCCCAATATCGTCTCTTCTTTAGAACCTAAGGGAAGGTCGTGTTTATCTCGATACCTTGTATGCTGAAAGTGCACCTTCGACTTGGCTCTCAGGGGTTGTTTCCGAGAACAGAAAGTAGCTGGGAGCGATGATTGAGACGCTGGATTCGATGTTCACTTCAAAGATGTTTTTTATTGGGTAACGCTCGTCTGCCAGCTTCCGAAGTTCAGCCAGATACCCCGTCCATTCTGGGCTTTTAGCATCAATCACTCTGACCATTCCCTTTACCTTGAACCCACGCTGCTCGAAGACTTCAATAAAGGAAACACATACTTTGTTATTCGCCCGAATGTTCTTTTCACTGATGGGTGAGGCGACATTAGCAATGAGTAATTTGTTATCACCTAGTGCAATGAAAATCTCTTTAGGAGAAACATTAGGCATCAAATCCGCATCTACTGTGGCCAGCCAACAAAGCACACTTTTGTCAGCATACTCCTTGATATTCATTTAAGCCTCCAACTCCACTGACTTCATTCCTCTAATCGATAATGGAAAATAACAGTATCCTGAAGTGTAGTGACAGACGGCTTTATAGACAGATCCAATTTTTATAAGTTGACGGTTCCAATGTTAATCATAATCAGACCCTCCATTCGGCAAGATAGCAAGTTATATTCATCAAGAATTTTATTATTGAGAAATGCTTGTGTAATGCTGAGCGAGCTTCAAAGTAGCAACATTGCTCCATCCAAATTGTTGATCTTTTTATACATCATTGCCCTTTTTTCGCCACAATTGATCAGCAGTCTGCCCTCCTGTGAGTGACTTCCTTTGGTTTAATAATATTCGCCAGACTGATTAATAGCCTGACAACCACAACGCAAACATCATGGTTGATTACGGTTTCTAATCACTGGGTAACCGAAAGTTATCTTCCTTATTTCATAACCACTGGAGATGAAGTTATGCACACACTTTTGAAGGTAATCTTAATTTTCACGGCAATAATGTCTTTAAACGTTCAGGCTGCCATCATTGTTGTTAATTCAACGAACGGAGGCAGCGGCAGTACTTTATGCAGTTTGGCAGATGCTATTATCGCAGCGAACACTGGCGGCACTTCTGGCGGCTGTACTGCCGGGACCATTGGAGGCGACGAAATTCTCTTTGCCAGTAATTTGTCTAACAGCACAATAGTGTTAAGCGCAGACTTACCAACCATTACAGATGACCTGACCATCACCGGCCCTACAGGCAATAACACGATGACTGTCAGCGGTGATGATGCCTATTCGATTTTTGTTGTAGATGGGGTCAGACTAAATCTGTCAAATCTGGAGTTGGTACAGGGGTATGGCACAACTTCCAGTATCTTCGGGGCAAGCGGAGGGGCCATTGCCGCCCTATCCGGGGCCGTTGTGACCGCCACTGATAGTGAGCTCCTCAACAATGTTGCCCAAGGAGGTGGTGGGGCGGTCTATGCAGAATCATCTTCCACTGTCCACCTATCAAACAGCCTCATTTCAAACAATACAGCCAACTATGGCGGGGCTATTTATGCCCATCAAGGTGCTCAGATAGAGATTGCTGACTGTACCTTTTCGGACAACAGTGCATCCGCGGTAAGCTCTTCTTTTGGTGGCGCAATCGCCGCCTTTGGCGTGTTCTCGCCAACAAATATAGATATCCGCACAAGCCGTTTTTTAAGCAACTCCACTGTCGGTTATGGCGGCGCGATTTTTGCGGGTCCTGGGGTCGAAGCCAACGTGATAGACAGTATCTTTGAAGGCAACATTGCTCACACCGGAGGTGCTATTCGCATTCAAGCGGCGTCATCACAATTTGCGTCGCTAAGCGTTGCCCGAAGTGAATTCTTAAATAACCATGCCTGGGTTTATGCTGCAGCTGTTTACACTGAGGGTAATGTTGCTTTCGATGCGTTAAATAGCTCCTTTTCAAACAACCATGCCGGTGTTGAAGGTGGCGCCTTTTTCTTTTATTCAGGTGAGGTGAATCTGAACTCGATCATGGCCTCAGGCAACTCCGCATCAAGTGGGGGCGTGATGAGTGCCTGGGGCGATCCAGCATTCCCAAATATCGTCAATCTAACCAGAAGTTTCTTTTCAGAAAATAGCGCCAATGTCGGTGGGGCAATCGTTGCCAAATACAATGCGCACATCGTAGCCATTGACACAACACTCTCTGCCAACAGTGCAAATATTCATGGTGGCGCAGTCAAATCTGACATGAGTGTTGTTGAGCTAAGCAATAGCACGCTCTCAGGAAATCACTCTGGTATTGGTGGCGGGGCGTTTTATGCAAATAACAGCTCTGCGGTAAAAATAGACAACAGTACCTTTGCGGAGAACGATGGAGGCTCCCTATTTTCGTTTAATTCTACGGGTAGTGTATTGAGAAACACGGTCTTAGCGGGAGGTCATTGCGATTTGGATGGCACGAGTAATGTCACGCTTAATGGCGGTGTACACATTGATGATGGAACCTGTAATGCAACCTTGGTTGGCCCTTCTCAGTTAGCCCCTCTGAATTACAATGGTAGTGGTCCGATTCCCACTCATATGCCAATACCAGGTAGCCCGTTAGTTGATCATGGTGTTGGAGGCGCTGCCAGTAATCCGTTAACAGACCAGCGTGGACATCCTCGTATTGTGGGTATCGAGGTAGATATTGGCGCGGTAGAGTTGCCAGATCCTGCAGACAATTTTAACTAAGTGAACTTTTTATCTGATGGATATTGCCTATCACAATGCGCACCCTAGCTTATTGATTAGGAAGGTTTAAATTGTGATGATTGTTGGGGAAGAAGCTAGCTTTTCTCGAAGCGGTATCTTCCCCTCTCTAAATACCGAATGCGTCTATTTTCCCTTATCTTCGAAGATTCCCCCTCCCCCCTTTGCATTGCCCTTATTTCGCCACAATTGATCATCAACCTGCCCTCCTATGAGTGCCTTCCTTTGGTTTAATGGCATTCACCAAATCAATTGACACCTCTTTTACAGCTTAGGACTAGTTATGATTGAATTCCTTGCAGGGATAGTCATCCTCATCATCGTTGCCGTGTTCGGCTTTGGCGTATTTGCGCTCATCAAAGGCGGTGTTACCCGTTTCGGCGGTAATATTGAAACCCCCATCCTTAAAGCAAAAAACTCATTATTTCTAAAAGGCTTGCTTGCCGCCATGCTTTGCGTTCTGATTATTGCACCACTCGCAATGGTGCAAGACATGGCCTGGGAGCGTGAGAGCTTGTATCGCGATGTGGTCCATGAAATTGGCGAGTCTTGGGGCAGCGAGCAATTGCTGGCAGGCCCAGTGTTAGCATTACCCTATAGCTATGTGGTGAGCACCGAAGAAACCAACGACGACGGTGAACGAAAAGAGCGACGAACCGTGATGCAGGATGAATTGATCATCCTCCCCAAAACCCTCGATATCAACGCCCAGCTCAACCACGATTTCCGTGACCGTGGCATTTACCACTCCCTTGTTTACCAAAGTACGATTGAAGGTCAAGCCCAGTTTGATTTCGAGCTTCCTAACATCAACAACGTAGAACACGTCTATTTTGATTCAGCACGTCTGGTGTTCGGCCTTTCCGCTAATAAAGCGATTGATGGCGTTGATCTGTTTGAAGTGACAGGTGAAGGGTTGGAACCTCAAGCCAACCTGATGTCTGGCACTGGCGTAACCACAGAGGCACTTCGACGCGGCTTTCACCGCCCGGTGACTCTGGCTGGCACCCCGGTTCCTTTCACACTGGATTTTAAAATCCGCCTACGCGGATCGCAGGGTATTGGCTTTTTGCCTCTGGGCGAAACTTCCACCTTCAATCTCACAACAGATTGGCCACACCCCAGCTTCAGCGGCATGTTGCCCACAGAAAGAAACATCTCAGATTCAGGCTTTTCAGCGACCTGGGAAATCAGTCACCTCAGCCGTAACTACCCGCAAATTTTTAAGGAAACACGCGGCGCAAATCTGGTCGAAGCACAGTCCCACACCCAGCTTTTTGAGCCGATGACCCATTATGGGAAAGTCGAACGCTCCCTCAAATATGGCCTGCTGTTCGTCGCGCTGACGTTTATTGTGTTGCTGATGTTCGAGCTCAGTCAGGGTCACAGCCTTTCAATGCTGCAATACGTGATGGTGGGTGCGGCAATGACATTGTTCTATCTGGTGCTGCTGGCTCTCTCTGAGCACTTGGGGTTCACTATGGCTTATGTTGCTGCAGCCATGATGCCCATACTCAGCATCCCCGCGTATGTCGGCAGCGCAACAGGCAGCCGACGTGCTGGATTTCTCATGTTCTCGATGCTGCTTGGCCTCTATATCCTGCTTTATTCCATCCTGCGTCTTGAGGACTATGCCTTGTTGATGGGAAGCGGATTACTGGTTGTAGTACTACTTACCCTGATGTTCCTGACCAGAAAGCAGGCGAGCAGGACTAAAGAACAGCAGGGCGAGTAACAATCTCAGCAGAAAACGAGAAGAAAAAGAAAAGCGCTTTTTCAGCGCCTTTCTTTTGTAGGGTGGGTGGCGGTTTTGTTCCACCGCGATCTTGGCTTCACCGCTCTCGGCTTTTCGTCCTTCAGGTAGGCTGAAAAATCTGCAAGTGAATCCAAAACCACGTCGGGCGCTGCGTATCGGATGTCTACGCCATAGTTGTAGCCATAGCTAACACACACCGCACCACATCCGGCCGCTCTGGCGGCATTTACATCGTTAACACTCCCTCCAACCATCACGATCTGGTCAGGCTTGATTTGCAGCAACAACGCCGCCTCCAATAAGCCATCAGGTGAAGGTTTTGGTTCCTGCAAGGCATCTTTGCCCAGTACTAGACTGAAGTGGTTGCGAATACCCATATGGGTAAGTAAGTCATTAGCCAATGACGTTGCCTGATTGGTGACCACCACCATCGGCACTTTCTTTTTTGTTAGTTGGCGCAAACACACTTCTACTCCGGGATAGAGTTCAGCGCTGGCATGATTACGACGTTGATAAGCTTTTAAGAAGAGCGCGCTGCCCAGCCGGAAAACCGGATCGGGCACCGAGCCATCAATTTTTCGGGAAAGAATGCGGTGAATAAGCTTGTCTGAACCATCCCCCAACCAATCGCTGACATGATCAACATTCAGGCTGGGAAGTTTAAGGTCGGCGAGCATTTCTTCCGCAGCAAAGCGGACATCTGCTGCAGTATTCACCAAGGTACCGTCTAATTCAAAAACGACTGCTTTTACCGCTGTTGCTGGCAACATTGGTCACTCCATGTTTTTCTTATGATAAGGATCTCATCTGCAGATCCCAGAGTTCGCCAGAGCCACTACTGGCGCGCGTTTTTGGTGTCAGCCCTTTCAGTTCAATAAAGGCGAGGAGAATCAAGAATGCACTGTTGTTGTTCGCTAACCCTGACGACGTGTGCCTGCAAACTGAAGGCAGCAGTGCGTAAGAAATGACGTCGTATATCAAATTTAGCAGAGTCGTGGGAAAAGCAAACAGGACTAATTTCCCGTACGTTGTCTATGTTGTTGATCTTTGATCTCACAGTGCAAATCAATGACCTATCATACTGATTTAAAATGAAGTTAAATTGATAAAAACTTTTCAATTTATCTCATTTCAGGTGACAATTCCTGCGTGTGAAGTACAAGGTCTTGTATCCCACACTTACGGATCAACAACGTAAAAAAAAGCCTGCATTGGCAGGCCAAAAATAGAAGAAAACGCCAGCAATGGCAGTGGAGCTTCAGAAAGCGTTATTTGCGTAGTGGCCTCACGGTCGTGTTGTTAGCATCTGTCGGAAACGCTTCCACGCTGTTTTCGGAACGTGCATAGATATCACCGACATCCTTCCAGTAAATACCATTGAGCGACACCATGTAGTAACGGTCGTTTCTCATGTCAGCAATCAGGGCGCGACCAAAATTCATTAACTCGCAGTGGACATCATGGATAAATTCGCTGCGCACGGATTGCCTGCCAGTCAACTCAGTGATGTCTTTACGTGTCAGCCAGACATCAGAATGAGACTCAAAGCGCTCCTTCATCCAGGCCGCGAACTCTTTAGCACTTTTCATGGTGTCCTCCTTTGATTCGAGGAATCACACTTCCACTTATTTGAAGTGATATGTCTAAAGCCTAATTTGATCTTCATCACATCATGTATCGTTTATGCAACTTCACTTATAAAGCTTCACGACATCCACGTAATCAATTGATTAGCAAGCGCTAACATTTGCTATGGATTGCTCAGACAGAAATCCATCTGTCTCTCTTGCTATCGTCATGTATTGACGTAAACTAGCCCGCTTTTTTGACGCTGGAGATCTCCGATGTTTATCGGCTTCGACTACGGAACAGCAAACTGTTCTGTTGCCATGATGGAAAACGGCACACCGCGCCTGTTGACCCTTGAAGGCAATAGCCCATTTATTCCTTCCACCCTCTGCGCGCCTACCCGTGAAGCAGTGAGTGAATACCTTTGGCGTCACTTCAACATCAAACCCACCGATCAGGTTGGCGAGCAACTCCTGGGCCGTGCGGTCAGTTTTAACCGCGAAGAAGGCATTGATGTCGAGCCAGGTGATCTCCGTTTTGGCCGATCAGCACTCGATACTTACCTCGAGGATCCGGAAGAGGTTTACTACGTTAAATCCCCCAAATCTTTCCTCGGTGCCACCGGACTACGCGATGTGCAAATCAGCTTCTTTGAAGATCTGGTCTGCGCCATGATGGCGAACATCAAGCAGCAAGCCGAAGCTGAAACTCAGCAGGACATCTTGCAGACCGTTATCGGCCGTCCTGTTAATTTCCAGGGTATCGGCGGCGACAAAGCCAACGAGCAGGCTGAATCTATTCTTACCCGTGCAGCAAAACGCGCGGGCTTCAAAGACATCATGTTTCAGTTCGAACCGGTCGCCGCTGGCCTTGAATACGAAAGCACGCTGGAAAAAGACAGCACCGTGCTGGTTGTCGATATTGGCGGCGGTACGACCGACTGCAGCTTGATTGAAATGGGACCAAGCTGGCGAAACCAAGATGATCGTCGCGCGTCATTACTAGCCCACTCTGGCTGCCGTGTGGGCGGTAACGATCTTGACATCCATCTGGCCTTCGAACAGCTAATGCCGATGTTTGGTAAAGACTCGACCCTGCAACGCGGTATTGCGATGCCAGTAACCCAGTTCTGGAACCCAATTGCTATCAACAATGTGGTCGCGCAATCCGATTTCTATGCCTCCGCTAACCGCGCCGTGCTGGAGCAACTGATGCGTGATGCCAGTGAGCCAGAGAAAATTGCCCGCTTGCTGCGCGTTCACCGCGAGACACTGGGTTATCAGATTGTCCGCTGCGCTGAAGAGCTGAAAATCCGCCTCTCTGAGCACGATAGCGCACACATTGATCTGCCGATTGTTCAGGAAGTTCTGAGCGCGAATGCGACGTCACAACAGTTAGCTGAAGCCATCGCTAATCCAGTGACCAAAGTCAGCGAACTGGTCAACGATGCCTTAGCGCAGTCGGCGACCAAACCCGACGCTATCTTCATGACTGGCGGCAGTGCACGTTCGCCTATTTTGCGCGCGCTGTTAGAAAGCACTTTGCCTGGCGTACCTATCGTTGCGGGCGATTTCTTTGGCTCAGTCACCTCTGGCCTGGCACGTTACGCTGAGAAATCGTTTCGCTAGTATACGCTCATGAATACAACCCAAGGCGGGCATCCAGATGACCGCCTTTTTCATTTCAGCTCACTACCGCGAAAGCGTCTTCAAACGCTGACTCATAAAATCCTTCTTGCCCAAAGGCTCGCCAAACTGGTAATTCGACCACACCATCACAGTTCTTCGTCCATTTAACTCATTAGTCATGTCCAAATTCAGTGGACGCCATCGCCCGTTGTTCGGCAAGGTGTAATCGGTCAGCAATAAGGTTTTCTCATGAACACCGCGCCGGTTATAGAAATCCACCTTTTGCGCTCTGAATTCGTCTGTATCCACCCAGATCACCCGCTTGGTATACCCGGAATTTTCACTTTTCGGGTAGGTTTCGATCACTTCACAGGTCATATCACTGCCGGGGCAGGATTCGGTGCGCAGCCATTTGTAGGTGTATTCATCCACTTCCTGCTTCGCCAAGTCCTCATACGAAAATTCGGACGAGACAAACTTGCCGGACACGTTGGAGCTGGAGATGCGCTTAGTTCGCGCAGCAGCGGGAAGGTAGAGCCACTGGTTATCATCTTCCGGTTCCGTTTTGGCATGGGTTAACAACGCAATCCCCCGCATGTCTCCGGGCGATTCAAACACCAGCACATTGTATTCGCTGGGAATGTTACCGAGATCTTCCAGCGTTAAGCTTCGAAACGATCGTTTCACTTCCCGGTTGCCCAAATAGAGGATCATTTCCCCATCGGCGCGGGACGTGCCATATCCGCTATAGGATTGATCCATCTTCTCTGCAATTTCCCGCCCTTTCTCGGCATCATTTGCCATCACGCTGACTGACAATGGCATGAGCACTGAGAGCAGCATCCAAGGTAGACATTTCACCATCTCAAACCTCCTGTACGGTGTGTTGTCGCAACTTTCGATCAGCGGTGATCAGCAGCGCGGGAACAAAGAGAAAATCGTAAAGTAATGCGGTTATCACCACACCAAAAGCCAACAAACCCAAGTTAGCGTTGATGGCAAAGCTGGATGTTGTCATCACAGCGAAACCAAGGGCAATGACAACCGTGGTCACCAGCAGCGCCAAACCCACACCGGAATACACATCAGTGACCGCTTGCTCAACCGTTCTGCCTTTCCGCCTCGATTCTTGATACTTGGTCAGGATATACACGGTGTCATCCACCACGATCCCCATCACCATGGCACCAACCACAGAAACTGCGAGATTGATTTCGCCGACGAAATACCCCCAGAGACCGAACACAATCAAGATAGGCAGTAAGTTCGGAATCAGGCTGAACAGCCCCATTCTCCAGGACCGCCATGCCAGGGAAAGCAGGAATGAAATAGTAATGATGGTCACCAGATTCCCCATCAGCATCGACTGGCTATTGCGCTCTGACACGTAAGCAAATGCCAGCGACAGTCCTGTGCCTGCGGTTCCCGAGAGTAGAGGGGCGTTTTCCAGCATCCATTCATTGGCCGCTTTTTCAATGGCAATGGTTTCTGCTGACGACAGGTTGTCTGTCATGATCGATAAGCGGGACGACGCGTAATCCGGCGTCACCCGATCACTCAGGCTGTGTCCATAGGGCGCAGAGATCTCGTAGGTTGTCAGCAACTGAGCGCTCAGATAAGGGTCGTCCGGGATGACAGCAGAAGGCGTGTTGTTAAATGCCTGATGCAGTCTGGCAAGATGATCAGGCAAGGCAATCACGGCATTGACATAGGGTTGCTCACGCAGCCAATCAGCAAACGCATCGAGCTGTTTGAGATAATCCGGATCAGCGACCGTTTTTCCTTCCGGCGCGTCAAACGAATACTCAATCAAGCCCATGCCGCCCCAGTGATTCTGCACAAGATCTGTCTGCACACGAAAGCTGTTCCGGTTATCAAAATACTCCACGAAATTGTCGTTGAACTGGATAAGCTGTAGCCCCAGCAACGCGGTGACAGCCAGCGTCAAAAAGACAAACAAAAGCCAACGCGCGTGGCCAATAACCTTTGCCGCCAGCTGCCCAAACTGGATTTTCGGCAGCTTTGGCAGTGGCTTTTGCCTGCGGCCTAACCAGGACTTCAACACCAGAGGCGTGATAGTGAGGTTCACGACAAGACTGGTTAACACCCCTAAGGCTGCAATGGTGCCCAACTCACCGAAGGGCTCTACGTCAGAGAAGTTAAGGCTCATAAACCCAACGAATGTGGTCAGGTTGGTCAAAGAAAGGGGAACCACGTTATAGGCCATGGCACCCAACACCACGTTGAGAGGTTTGGCGTTGGTCATGTTTTGTCTGAGGTGATAGGTTTTCGAAATAATATGGACGACGTTCGCTACCGCCAGTACCAGTATGATCAGCGGTGCAGCGCCGGAGGCGGTATTCAGTTGAAAGCCCATCCAGGCGACAGCGCCAATCGCACCGATAATGCTGAGTAGGATCACCATCAACACGGTAAGCGAAGGCACGACGGCACGAAACAAAACGCCGATGAGCACCAACACCAGCACAATCATCGCAGGTACCAGGGAACCGGAATCCGCATCGCTGGCTTCATTCAGGGCGTAGTCAAGCATGACCAGGCCCGTAAGGTAGATTTGATAGCCGGGATAAGCGTCGAGGTATTTTTGCTGCAACTCGCGGGCATGAAGCGCCACTTTCTTCACGGCCAATAGGTCTTCACTGGACATGGCAACGGTCAGAAACACCGTGGTAACTTCGCCGTTTTTGTCTGTCAGGTTACCTTTTACATCAGGCCGCTCCCTGAAAAATGTTGCCAATGTTTCCTGAGTTTCGAGTTTGGCTTCGTCCCCCGCCAGCACCAGATCATCAACAATCATTCCGCCGCCATCGGCATCAGCGACAGGGTCAATAAAGTTCACCAACGAGGTAACTTTTCGCGCATAAGGAGCCAACCAGAGTTCGTCGGTCAGATTTCTGATCAAAGCCAGTGTCTCAGGGCTCGACGCCGACTCACCCTCTGGTGGCACCACCACGAACATGACATTTTCATCTTTGGAATAATTAGCTTCCAACTCATCCAACGCGATTTTTTCCGGCGATCCGACAGCCAGGAAAACCCGAGCTGAGTTGTTCACTTCCAGCTTTGCCAATCCACCCGCCAGTAGCAGTAATGCACCCAGCACAAGCAGCAAGGTCAGTTTTGGACGAGCTAGTGCTGAAGAAACCAAACGCATGAGCCACTGCTCCATGCCCTGCGTTTTAGTCTGGTAATTACTCATTAAACACGCGTCCTTTTTTCTCGTTGTACAACGCCATAAACTGCGACTGACAAATGCGGATTGTTGGCAACAGCGCTTCGACAAAGTCGAGCCCTTCGGCTTTCATGACCGTGATACTGGGACGGTCAAACATCCAGTTACGGCTGGCGATCTCTAAATTGGTGCGACAAAACGCATTGAACGCCCGCACGCGAGGCGACAGGCCGCGATAGTCGAGCGCATCATTGGTGGGTGCCCATTCCAGTGAATCGGGATGGCCGATATCGTCAAAAAGCAATGCCCAGAGCTCTTCCATCGTTGGGACGTGTGAGGAATCGGATGTCAGGTTAATGATCCGGCTACGCCAAGGTTTTCTGAGGGTGAAGCGCATAACTGCAATCACTGCGTCCTGATGGACAAAATTCATTCTCGCCTGTGGGCAGGCAAGGCGCATCACATCTATATGGCCGGGCAGTAATCGCTTAGCGCCATCCCAAAGTTGGTAAATGCCATAACGTTTGCCGGCATAGTGACCGGTGCGGCTGTCGCCAATCACCACAGAAGGGCGCACAATCAAATAGTCGAGCCCGGACGTAGCAACCAGTTGTTCGGCTTTCCGCTTGGTTTGGGTATAGAAGGTGGGGTCATCCCCCTCATCCCCGTATATCCGCTCTTCAATTTTCCCGTTGCTCACGGCAGGTGCAAACGCGGTGGAAATGTAAATGTGCTTTTCGATGCCTTTTGCTTTGCACTGCGCCAATATCCAGTCCGTTAGGGTGATATTGACGGCATTGAGGTTTTCTTCATTGAAGTATTCCACCGACCCAATGCAATTGATCACCATCTCTACCCCTTCAAGTTCCGGGGCATCAAACAGGTCATCATTAAACTGAACCGTGGTGAACCCTAAGGTCGCATCACCGTCAATCTGCGGCATAGGCTCACCTGAAGCCTCGAGGGTGTCGCAGGCCAGCTTTGTAATGTCCTGCTTCAGTTCCTCAAAGGTTTCAGGATCCCGTGAAGCAATCACCAGTTCATGATGGGCTTCCATTAGGACTGATGCCGCGACAAGACGGCCGACATATCCATTTGCCCCGAGCACGAGAATTCGCATAGGCATCCTTCCTTGTTAAGGCCGGACGAAGTCTTCACTCCGTCCGGCTTTTCACCTCAGTGACAGCAGCGGTTGCCTGAAAGATCCGCTTTGTCTTTTGGTTGCCATTTGGAGGAATCATCATCCACCAGCGAAGAGAGCAAAGGCGCGACACGGTTTGGATCCAAACCAATGCGATCGATTTTCTCCATGTAGGTGTCAATGGCATCAATCCGAAGCTGATCCAAATCTTGCTCAATCACAACCAGAGAAACGGTGGAGCATTTGATACTGAGTTGGTCACAGAGGCTGAAGCAGTTGTAGTTCACCATGCTCATCATGGCCGGCATCACGGCCCGGTGTGCCAGCTCAAAGGCGCAATGCACCTCTTCGGCATCGTTGTCGAGCATGCGGTGAATTTCATCGACGCCATGCTGAAGGTGCGCCACCTCCTCGGCATAGATGCTGGCAGCGAGACTGGTAGTGTGCTTATCGGTGTTACGTTGCAGGGCGGTGTACGCCACGGTAGCAAAGGTTTCCACCATGATGTCCTGCGCGATAATGCAGGAGGTTAGATCCCCCTCACGCGCTCGGTCTTTGACGAAGCGGCCGATCTCTTTCCATTGCGGTTCAACCATGGTTTTCATGGTGGGAAAGTTGATGTGCTGACCAAGTTTGGTCAGGGCATTGATGTGTCCGCCTTCGTCTCTCGCCTGCTTCACCACATGGATTTTTTCATCCACATCTTCGATAAGCGGCACTATGGTGGTGTAGTTGTTCACCGCCATGATTTCACCGGAAATGGTGTTCGTGACGACATAGGCAAGCAGGTCTTTGTAGGCTTGGTTTTCAACACGTTGTGTTTCAGTCATTAGGTTTGACACGTCTTTTCTCCTTCATATCCACTGAACAGTGACGTTGATAGGGAAAGCCGGCGACAGAGAAGCAGATACAGTGCAATGCTTCTTGAAATTCCGTTCTATGGACGCGCGGTTCTGACTGCTTAGGCCGCCTCCATCATTCGCCTTAATCGCCACATTAATTTCTTTGATCCTCGGGTAACCCTCTGGCCCCTTGTAAACCGCGATTTGAGCGTCGGTCACGATACACTCTTGCTCTGTCTTGGCACCATGAAAGCGCATGTGCTCCAGCAAAGAAGCTGACAGGCAATGCCCAACCGCGCTTCCTAGTAGCGCCGGGGTTGAAGGGCCACTGTTGTTACCAACAGGATCGGGTTCGTCACTCAAATAAGGCTCGCCCGCCTGATTGCCATGCTCACTGGCGACATTCTTAAACTGGTAGTCCGATTGGTAGGTCAGCTGCACATCGAACAGCCGGGTGTCTTTCGATTTCAGTTCCATACACTTTCATTCCTTGCCATGGAGGGGTTGAGAGCAACAGCATCCTGGTTCTCTGTCGCCGAGGGTAAGTGGTTACAGGCTTGAATCGCGGTGACGACGCCCTCCTTCATGTCCACTCTTGCGGTACATGCTTCCAGGCATCCATCCAAACGGTGGGACGCCATCAAGATCGTCGTGCCAGACTGCTGACGTTCCAACAGGATTTGATTCACCTTTTGTGCATTGGCTTCGTCGAGTGCTGACAACGGCTCGTCCATCAGCAGTAAATCCGGGTCGCCCACCAGCGCGCGGGCAATAGATACCCGCTGCTGCTGGCCACCGGAAAGCTCCGGCGGGTAGCGATGGGCAAACTTGGCAATACCCAGTTCTTCCATCACCAGCAACGCCTTCTGGTGCTTTTCATGAATGCAGCGTTTCTCGCGGCACTCAAAGCCCATACAGATGTTTTCCAGCGCGGTTAACTGGTCAAACAGAGCTGGCGTCTGGAACACAGTGCCTGTTCGGGTGCCCGGACAGCACTCCCATTTACGACACCAGCAATCGACAGGCACCCCAAATTTGAGCACCTGTCCGCCGCTGAGTGGCGTGAGGTTATTGAGCACACTCAGCAAGGTGGATTTACCGCAACCACTTGGCCCAACCAACATGTACCAGGCACCGGTAGGCACAGTCAGGTTGACGCCATTGAGGACCGATACTGAGTCCTGACTGGATGATTGGCCGAACCAATCACCGAAAAAGCCGGATGTTTCACCAGACCCAACGTCGACTTTGGCTTCCTGAAGCACCAAAGCGGGTAGCGAAAGGTTGGGCGCGGGTGAGGGTTGGCGTGAAAACATATCTGTCTCTCCCATTAGCCTTGCGGCCAAACCTCAATGCGATTTTCGAGCGGCATTGGGGTTTCGCTGTCCGGGCCAAACCAGCGGTTATAGATGGTGAGGTATTCACCGCTCGATTCGATTTCCTGCAACGCACGGTTCACGGCATCGCGCATCTTGCTGTCGTTTTCAATCACCCCGAGACCATCTTGTTTCATCCCGATGGCTTCACCGGTCAATACCGTGAGTTCAGGGTTGGGTTTGGCGTAACTGGCCAAGACTTCCGCATCTTCCGCCCAGCCGGCAATCTTGCCCGAGAGCACCGCATTCATGGCGATTTGCTTATTACCGAACTCGATGATGTCTTCTTCATTGACCGGGTGGCCGTTTTTCTCCAGCCAATGCTTCCAGTTGCCAATCGAGTGACTGCCACGGTTCATGCCCACCTTTTTGCCCACCAGATCTTCCAGTGATTTTGCGCCGTCCTTTCTCACCAAAAAGGTTTGTGCCGACCAAAAGTAGGTTTGAGAAAAGTCCACAGCATCATCACGTTTCCAGGTATGGCTCATGGATGCTGCAGCCATGTCTATCTTGCCGTTTTGCAGGTAGGTGATGCGGGTAATTTCATCCACGGGAACACGCTTCATTTTCACGCCAAGCTTATCGGCCACGGCGCTGGCGATATCCACATCGAACCCTACCCAATCACCCGCTTCATTGATGAAAGAGTGAGGAGGATTATCCTGACGGATACCGACGACGAGCTCTCCACGTTCTTTCATCCTGTCGATCACAGAGCCTTTTTCATCTGCCTGGGCTGGGTAAAATACAAGGGTTATCCAAGCACAAATAAACAAACCCAATTTGCGGAACATAAACTCTCCTTAGTTGATGCTTCTTGTCATCCGGTGCGTTGACCGGAAAACAGTGCGGCGCAGCCTGCCACCGATAAGGTTCAAGAGCTGCACGTTGAAGAAATACAGGGCAGAGCAAATAGCAAAGATGGTCAGCCAATCGGAAAGGCGGTAAGCCCGGCTAGCAAGCAAGTTGGTTAGTGCACTCAGTTCAAGCAGCCCGATCAGGATGACGATACTGGTGTCCTTAAACAGTGAAACGAAGTGGGTGTGCATGGCAGGAAAGCTCTTTTTGAACACCCAATGCGCCCGAAGTCGGGCATAACGTGCCAAAAGCCCTAACTTCAGCACGCTTTCCACCCGATCCAGATTTTCCGGGTACAGGTGGATGTATTTGGCAAAGATGGGAACCAGATGAGACATGGAGTACACCGTCAATGCCAGAATGCCTTTGGTAAAGGTTTCAAGTGGAAGAAAAAAGTCGATCGTAAAAATGATCACCAGCGGTGGAATCGCCCTCAACAGCGCAAAACTGGCGCCAGATGCCACCTGAAACCAATGGCTTTTGCTGCATAGGCAGACCAAGAGATAAGAAAGGGGAACAGAAAGGGCGATAGTGGTGACAAACAGGCACCAAGTCAGTACCAATCCACCCGGTTGCGCATGGGGCAAGCCAAATAACATCTTTTGCGCTAATGCTAAGCTGCCTTCCATCCACCGAAGCCTCCTGCCCCTGACCCAAATTCCACGATGTGATTCATCATGTTAAGAATTCCATATATTCAGTATATCTAGATATACTGATATATTGATATCAAATATGAGAAAAGTGATAATGGCGCTTAACATCAATGGGTTATAGAACTATGTGATTTCTGTGGCAGCATGTTAGTATTCACTTAGCCACACGTCCGATGTGTTGATAAAATTGAAAGTAACACTGCACATCGAACGTATGTAACTTATGGGGCCTGGATAGGGTCTGATTATTTTAAAAAACAAAACCCTATAACTATGAATTCTGAAGAATCCGCAAAGATATTTTCCGCACTGGCGCAGGAAACAAGATTGGACGTGTTTCGTCTCCTCATTAAGGCAGGAGATAAGGGGCTCTCTTCAGGAGAAGTCGCTGAAAGACTGAATATCCGACAAAACACCATGTCTACCAATCTCTCCATTTTGCACAATGCAAAACTGGTTCGCCGAAAGCGCGAAGGCAGAATGATCCATTACTCGGTCAATATGGAAACCATCGGACACCTTCTCACTTTCTTACTTGAGCATTGCTGCGGTGGCGAGAGTGATATGGTCAGTGAGTTGGTCAGTAACCTGCAGTCAGGCTTTAACCAGTCAAAGTAGCCGTTTCACCAAAATCGGTAGGTCTGCGCTGTAATCGCTTCACCAAGCCATTCCCCATCATGTGAATGCAGGACCCCAGGATCACAAACAACAAGGTGGCAACCACCAGATAAGGGATCACCAACGCCGTTTCGATTACTCCTGTCCGCATGGCAGCAAAAATGCCAGTAATGGGGAACATGGAGATAAAAGCTGTGTTGTGAAGGTGATGGACCAAGCGCGCTGACACAGTAGGGATCAGCGCAGGCGCGCATTCTAAAAAGGTCAGCTTGATTTTGAGCCATACACCGGGGTGTAAGGTTGACATGTAGTCCAGCGTGTCGAATTTGATCGTCGAGATTGCTGCTTCTATGATTTTCGCCAGATGCCCTGAACTGGAAAATGCTAGGCCAACAATAATAAACGTTGCCGCGACACTGAAACCCCACGACACACCGGGAATCACCCCTTCCAAATCCAAGCCGGAAAAATAGGGAACCAAGCCAAGATTCCCCATTAAAAGCACAAATACCACCGTAGGAACACCGCGGGAAATCTCTATCAGCAACCCTGCGAGACCACGAATCAACATGTGCCGACTCCTTGTGCACAGCACGTAAATCACTGCCATGACGAGACTCAGCGAGGCTGAAGATAAGAAAAAAATCACAGTAGTGAGGGTCGGCTGCAGAAAAGACACCAACAACTCGCTCAGATCACTTCCCACCAACGTCTCCTTGCTCTAAGCCCAAAGTTGGTAGAGCAGTCCCCAAGCGAATGACCCTATCAGCGCAAAGCCGACGTAAAACATCACCACCTGAATACGGGCGACCGCCACGACGGCAATCATGGCGGGGATAGAGGTAATCCCCCCCGCGATGAGAAACGCCATACCCGCGCCTGGTTGCATGCCTTTATTGATCAACTCAGCGATTAAAGGCACAGCCACATAGCCATTGATATAGGCAGGCACACCGATGATCGTCGCCCATAGGATAGGTGATTGAGTTTCACCGCCAAACGAGGACGCCACCCACTCAGTCGGCACATAAGCCACCAGTAGGCTTTCCAGCAGGAAAGCAAGCGCTAACCACTTCAGCAATAACAGCATAATGTTGGTGGTTTTTTCCATGAAAACGGCTTTACGCGGTGCTTCTTCCCAAAAACGCCAGACTGGCTTATCCACCTGACTCAGTGTTGTGGCATCTCCGGTGACAGAAGGTTTCAACGGCTCTATCAAGTAACCAGCCTGCTGCGCAAGATACACTGCCCACCCCGCGGTTAACCCGAGCACAATGGCCCCAAGCGCTTTGGCCGTAGCAAACTCCCAGCTGACGATACCGGCCGTTAACAGGTACATGACGGGGTCGATGATTGGGCTGGCAATCCAAAAAGCCATCACAGGAGCCAGCGGCACACCCATGGCTAGCATGGCCGCGATCAGTGGGATTACGCCACAAGAACAGAAAGGCGACAGCGCACCGAACATCGCCGCAGTGAGAATCACCACACCTTGTCGGCCCTGCAACGCACTGGCAATCAGGCTGTCTGCCTGCGTGGCGGAGACATAAGCATAGATCAGCGACGAAGCCAGAATGAAGGGGATGATCAGGACAAAGGTGTCACCCATGAACCGAAGTGAGACCGATAACTGCTGAGGATCGAACACTGCGATAGATAGCAGCGCCAGCAAAAATACCGTCCAAACGGGCTCAAGGAAGGTTCGGTTGTAGCCAAAGTTAATCAGCCCAGAAACGATACTGGTCATGGATTCCCTCTCCTGTGGGTTCACTTTTCATTTCCCAATGCCTATCATTCAATATATCAGGAATTCTCGATATGTTATGGATGGCGACATGTTTTTAATGAAGGCGCTCAGTTTTGAGATGATTCGGCGGCAGGCTTTCGTTACTTGGTTATCGGCTGGCTGTTTGACGGTTTCATCGCTTTGCGTCCCTTTCACTTTCGCCGCTGCTCCGACTGGAGAGATCTCGCTGGGCTACACACACTTTTGGGAACACCCCGAAGATGTCGCGTTCTACCAGACCAACATGGCCGTTATCCCCCGCTTCTCGTCTGATATTGCCGATTTCTCCACCCTCATCATCGAGCCAGCCTTACGGGCGAGAAGCGATACCGATGACTCTCCTTTTCTCGACCCTTACAAGAGCCGATGGCTGAGTGACTTCAATGATTGGGAGCTGGTAGCGGGCTATGACATTGTGTTCTTCGGCGCGACGGAAGGCGCCCAAATCTTGGATGTGTTGAATCAAAAAGATTTGGGAACAGCATTCAACGGTGACATCAAACTCGGCCAGCCTATGCTCAATCTTTCTGGGTATGTCGGAGAAGGGCTCGCAACCTTTTATTACCTTCCTTACACCCCTAAACGCCGATTCCGTGAATACGCAGAACGATTGTCAGCCGGCTTTGTTATTGATGGCGACAGCGAACGCTGGAAAAACAGCCATCAGGCCTACTATCCTGGCTTTGCCGCACGATACATCTATTCATTCGACAGCATTGATGTCGCGCTGCTTGGCTTTCATGGCATTAACCGCGAACCGGCATTTTTGTTTGAAGCCGATCGATTGATACCAGAATATGCGGCGGCAACCCAAGTTGGCGTCGACATTCAATGGGTGATGGGGAATATGCTCACTAAACTGGAAGCGCTGAATGTATCGAGCGCGCCGACTCTCAACGGCGATTTCAAAGAGACCACACAATATGTGATCGCTGGTGAATACAGTATGTTTGATCTGTTTAGCGGTGGTATCGATTTACGATGGGTTGGAGAGTATAGCGACAATTCAATGGGAGACATGCTGCTCTCGCTGCACCAGCACGATGTCTTGCTCGCGCTGCATACGGCATTTAACGACGTGGATGACACCCAGCTGAGCATTTCTTTGCTTCATGATCTGGATTATCACAGCAACATTCTGGAAGTCACTCTGACCCGACGTTTTAACCAGAACATTGAGCTGGCATTGTCGCTGTTCGACTTTTCAGCCTTGTCTCCCAGCGACTTTTTCTATGGATTGGAACCAGACAGTTACGGCGAAATCATGATGACGTATTACTTTTAGGGGCTGTTGACCTTTGGTGGTTAAATTTTGTTCTCGCTATAAGCGTTTTAGGCGCGGCGAGGTGTGTGCCGCCTAGTCATTCTAAGCAAATACACCTCAACAAAGCATAAAACGCTTAGAGTACGGGACGCGCAGTCGAGCCCTTCGGGCAGCGTTTGTGGGGAATTTCTGCTGCGTTATCGGCTTCTTATGTAGGCTAGCGACACATCGAAGCCTCTGCCTTGCACAAAATCCCCACAAACTGCTGCAAAAATCATCACCAAAGGTGAACAGCCCCTAGCTTATTCGACCGCTTCAAGTCCCCAAGGAATATTCGAGACCACACGGTTAACCTGCCCGGCCATTGGCACCGCGTTCGCTCCTTGCCAATCCAGTAACATGATAGCGAGAACATTGCGGTGTTCTCCCTTCACCAAATCCGTACTGCCAGAAACCGACGGCACCATGCCCTTATCGCGGTTAATCGCTTCCTGGATGATGTCCTGACTACGGGTGACGATCGGGTCGTTGTCGAGCCCTGCCAGCAGGAAAGTAATGCCGATCTCTGCAATCACGTCCTCTTTTGAACGCGCTGCAATTTCATCGAAATTGTCTCGGAAGTAGTCATAAATCCACTGGAAGTCCGCTTCATTCACAGGCTTTCTGTAGTACTCGGAAGCCGCCAGAATGATGTGAGTCATTCCATACAGCTTGTTGTTGTATTGCTGGGTAGAAAGGTTTGCGTCTTCACTGTCCGGATACGTGTCGCGGAAGGCTTTGTCGAAGGCAGCGGTATGATCTGTCTCACCCAGCTGTTTCAGCCAGTAAACCTGATTGGCGAGTTGCGCAGCCCAAGCACGGATCATTTGTGGGTCCGTGGCATACTCGCTGAAATCATACCAACTGAGGATCTCATGCAGCTTTTCATCTTCGATATGCTCCAAACCATACTCGTTCGCACGCGCCATGCTACTGATAAGCCCTGCACCTAAAACAAGATATTCTTCGCGCCCCTGCGCTGCAGCATGGCGAATTTCATCGCGCTCCGAGTCGCCAGAATCGTAGGCTTTCAGTCTTTTCTGACCCAGGGCTAACACATCATCTTTATTGTTAATCGTGGCCGCGTACTCATTCAGCTTATCCGCCACGCGCGCCATATCAGCCCATACTGCCGCCTGATATTTATCATCTTGGGTCTGACGATACATACGAAGGCCATAATGGCCCAATTGATAGGCAGACAACACAGCCAGATTACTGTCATAAGTCTGTTTGATGACTTCAGCATCCTGTTTTTCCGTTGTCGGCTGCGCACATCCACTCAATAGCAATGCCACGGTCAATAAACCGCTAGCCACTCTTATCATTCGTTTTTTCAATTCAGTATTCTCGATTCGCGTCACACGACCGCTTTTTCACGCACAAGCTATCGCGACCTTGTCAGTAAACCAACAAGCCTATGCAAAGTTTTCTGACAAGGCATTGTCACGCTGTTTTTCCGATAGCGAAGATATTGATGTGACCAATACAACAAAACACAGCGCGCTTTTTTATATCGCAACAAGTCGTTGATCTAAATCAATTTTGTCGTCAGTGGTTTCTCAGGCAGATTCTATACTGGTTGCATATCAGCGCATTGGAGAAAATCACCATGACAACAAAAAAGAAGGAAGAAGGTTTATTCGCAAAGTTCCATTCAGTCACCTACCAGCTTAAAGGCATTGTTGCACTGGTCGTACTCGCACTCTGTTTTATTGGATATAAAGGCATTTCAGGTATGAATAGTGCAGCGGAATCGCTGGATGAACTCTACTCGCAGGGCATGCAGCATGCCATTCGAGCAGGTAACATCCTTCGTGAGTTAGGGGATGCGCGCAGTCACTTGCTACTTGCCATGCAGCATGATCCAGCGACGAAGTTTGCGAACCTACATGATCACCCCATTGATCTGCATTATTCACAAATCAACGAAGCGCTGGATACCCTCCATCAAATTGTTGACAACGAAATTGTTCCTTCGAAGCTCAATAGCGAAGAGCGCCGTGAACTAAATCGAATGGTCGATATTCTCGACCGCATTACAGACCAAGGTTTTGTGCCCGCAGTGACTGCGCTGAAAACCGGCCAGTTTGAAACCGCCAATCTGGTACTGCTCAATACCATCAATCCGCTGTTTGACGATATTTCTGCCATAGCCAAAGCTTTCCTGAACCTACAAAATCAGGAAGGACGTACCAACTATCAGTCAGCACTTAAAAATGTCAGCCATTTCCTTTGGATAGTAGGCTGCACGATTGTGTTTTCGCTGATTGTTTTGAGTATCCTTTTTACCAAAATCATTTCTCGAGTGAAAGAAGCGATCTCTGAGCTGGAATCTACTTCTAAGGCCATTACCAATGGCGATCTCACCCGTCGTGTCGACATTAACGGGCGTGATGAGTTTGCCCGAATCGGCGAATACGTGAATGTATTGGTTGGCAGTTTTCAGGGTGTAGTTAAATCGACATTGGACTCGACAGGATTGATTGCGACGTCGGCATCAGAAAGTGCATTGGTTACAAATCAAACGCAGAAAAACGTACTGGATCAGCAAGCACAGACCCAGATGATAGCAACCGCCATCCACGAATTTACCGCGACCGTTCATGAAGTCGCCAACAACACTGCCTATGCCGCTACCGCTTCTCAACAAGCAGACACTGCCGCCGCAGATGGCCAGAAAGTGGTACTCAAAAGTATCGCGATGATTGAGCACCTCTCTCAGGATCTCGAAGCCACTGTCAACTCGATGCTGTCTCTGAAAAAGCACACCGAGGCAATTGGCAGTGTCGTTGACACCATTCAGGAAGTCTCTGAACAAACGAACCTGTTGGCACTGAATGCCGCCATTGAGGCTGCCCGAGCAGGCGAACAAGGACGCGGCTTTGCCGTGGTGGCTGATGAGGTTCGTTCTCTGGCCCAGCGAACGCAGACTTCCACAATAGAAATCCAGCGTACTATTCAGCAACTACAAGATGGTAGCCGAGATGCGATGACTCGCATGCAAAAAGGCAACGAGCAGGCACTGGAAACGGTCAGAATGGCACAGAAAGCTGGCGAAGCCCTCTCCCGTATTCTTCAGAGCGTAGATGAGATCAACGCGATGAATACACAAATCGCCACTGCTGCAGAGCAGCAAAGCTCCGTGACAGAGGAGATAAACAAAAATATCACGGTCATTAGTAGCATCTCAGACCAAACCGCTACTGGTGCAGAGGAAAGTCGCATTGCTGCAAGCTCGCTGCAAGAACTGTCAAATGGGATGAAATCAAAGATTCAGAAATACATTGTTTGATGTATTGAACGAAACAAAGAAGAAACCACCCACCTGAACCTATTTTCGTAGGGAGAAATGTTCAGGTGGGTGTTCGCCAAGTCTTGACGAAACCTCTCCTGTTCACCAAAAGACAACAACTGGTGGCAAGAGAGTCATCAGCAAACAAAAGGCAGTGGATAGCTGATAGTTAAAAAGTACCCCAATGCTTATTGCTATTGAGATGGACATCATTTATGACACAAATTAAGTTACTTTGGTGAATGAGACAGACTTAGTGCGGCACATATCTACGTTGAGGCTGTTTTCACGCATTCATATGAGACATCTTTCACACATTCCTTTTTAGATTATTATTTAATAATAATTCTCATTACCATATTATATTCTGAATATTCTTTTTCTCTCATCGAAACACCGGACAAAAAGTTATTTTTTCCAATTAAACCCTTTCAAAGAAAAAATATTTATTTCTATACACTAATAGAAAACGGGGAATTTAATCAATTTAGATATGAAAGAAATAATTCATCTCTGATAAATTTCTAAAAATAGGAATAAAAATTATCCAGCTAAAATCTACTAATATGAATTAAAAATATAATTTAAATTTCAAAAATATTTAATATTTATTTCTATATTGGTCAAAATAAATACAATCAATGTGATTAACAAAATGCTTACATGTAATATCTTGTAACAAAATAAATTGTAAATGTGATGTATGTCGCATAAGTAAAAACTGAAATCAATGTGCTTGAAAGCCTTATATGTATGTTTTTAAAGATTTTATTTGTAAATTTTAGTAAACTGACTGTGGGGATTTTCAAAAATGTGATGTTGATTAAAAAAACACAACTCTTATCATCTCTTCCGTTGGTTAGAAAAAATTGAGAAGTAGAAATGATCGAATTAAGTGTTGTTATTCCCACATATAATAGAAGAGATCTTCTTTCACATACTTTAACGGCTTTATCAGAGCAAACTCTCCCAAAGGAAACTTTCGAAGTTATTGTAGTTGATGATGGTGGAATGGATGATTCCGAATATATTGCTCTGTCTTTTTCAGACCGATTAAATATCAAATACTTTTGGCAAGATGACAAAGGCTTCAGGGCCGGAAAAGCCAGAAATGTAGGCACCGCTATTGCCGAAGGAAAATACATCGTTTATCTCGACACAGGTGTGCTTCCTGGAACAGGCACCCTGGAAGAGCATCTCTTCCGACACAAGGTTTCAACGCACCCAATCGCAATCGTCGGTTACGTTTACGGTTTTGATCTTGATGAGGAGGGCGTTAAGAAAATGGAAGCTGTCATCACGCCTACGAACGTTGATCAAATTCTGGCAGAGCTCGATTCACAGGGCGCTTACGATATCCGTCAATCTCAATACGACGATCTTGGGCACAACATCTGCGATTGGCCAGCCCCATTTGACCTCTTCTGGACTTGCCATGTTTCGGCAGAACGAGAGCAACTGATCAAAGCAGGTTTGTTCGATGAAGGGTTTAACAGCTGGGGCGGCGAGGATGTTGACTTGGGCGTCCGTCTTTTTATCAACAACAACATGTTTATCGTTGATAAATCCATGTCTTCTTTCCATTGGCCACATCCAAAAGAGGTGAAAGATACCAGTGAAAGTTCGCGCAGTGCTGCAGAACGTATTCACAGCAAATACAACATTTGGCAGACCAGCTACTACGGATTGGATCATGAGATCAACGATTTGCCTCTAAACAAACTGATCAAGGTGCTCAAGAGCAGTCCTAATCATCCAATGGCTGATCCCTCTCTATACAAACCACAACCTAAAACCCAGCCAATCGTCGTACAGGAATAAGATCAGGTTTATGCCGTGTGTTTATGAAAATATCTTCCCTGTGTCCGAGGGAAGAACTTCAGACGATGTCCGGGCACTGTTTCGCGAACAGATTTTGCTGGATGAAGATGCCTCTTTCGTCGGTGAGCCCCATATCGCGTTCACACTTGCGCGAGACTCTGATGACTACAATAGGGACGTTCAATACTCGCTTATCAAACAGCAGGATTTCACTCAAAGCATTTCCATTGGCAAAGGAACGGTTCTTTACTCTGAAGACAATCTTGCTTTCGAAAATCGTCCGGTGCGCCTCACTGTTGTAAAAGTAAACGGCGGTCAATCCGGCAAGATCTCTATTGGCGAAGGTTGTGTCATGCAAGGTACTGCGATCGTCTCTTACAGTGAGGTAGAGATCGGCAACAAAGTATTGTTTGGCCCAAAAGTCACCATCATGGATAGCAGTGGTCACCCGGTAACAGGGCGATGGACGGATGATGAAGCAGCCCGTACTCGCGTTGCCAAAGTCACGATTAAAGACAATGCCTGGATTGGAATGGGTGCCACGATTCTAAAAGGCGTCACCATCGGTGAAAATGCTGTAGTAGGCGCCAACAGTGTGGTTTACCAAGATGTACCTGACAACTGTATAGCAATGGGAAATCCCGCAACCATCGTTAAACAACTGGACGCTGTTTCCTAACCCTTTTGCAGATCCTTCATTCTTCAAACTGAAGTCATTTAGCCCTCGAAAAGCTCGAAGGATCTGCTTTTTCCGGATATCCCCTATGTCAAAATTTCACGCCATGCGATCAAGACTTTTGGCGAATGGCCCTTTATTCGCTCTCGCACTGCCCGTTGCACTTCAAACTGCCGTATTTTCCAGCAAAAGTGTTGTAGACACAGTCATGCTCGGAGGAGTTGGAGAGCTCGAAATAGCTGCCGTTGGCCTTGCTGCGAAAGCCCAAATGATCATCAGTTTTTTCATTATTGGTCTGAGTATTGGTGGTGGGCAAATAGCCGCTCAATGCTTTGGGGAAAAGGGAACAGCAGGGAAGAAGAAGCTGCATAACACCGTGCTGATCACTCTGTTTTTAAGTTTGGTCACAGCGGCATGCTTTTTTATCTTGCTGTTTATTTTTCCCGAAGCCCTCATGGCGGTAGGCACGCAGTCTTCTGATGTTATCGTCAAAGGTGCAGATTACCTTAGACCCATCGCGTTTACGCTTTTCTGTTTTGCAGTGACATCGTCACTGGCTTGTGGCCTGCGCGCCATGCACCAACCCGGTATCGCTACTAAAGTGAGCCTCATTGGCGTTGTCCTTAATCTGTTTCTGAACTGGCTTCTGATCTTTGGTCACTGGGGAATGCCCGCAATGGGGATTATTGGCGCAGCGATTGGGACGCTGATAAGCGCGGTTGTTGAGTGCCTGCTGTTGATTAGCTACCTAGCACTGACAAAACATCCTCTGGCCAGTATTCACCCTGCACAGCTCGTCACATTAAAAGTTCGGGATATTCAGATCGTAGGGAAGCTTTCAATGACAGCCGCGATTAACAGCGTTGTTTGGGCTGGCGGCCTTTTTGCCTTTCATGCCATTCTTGGGTATCGGGATGCAGATCTGCTTGTCGCGCTTTCGGTGCTGGCCCCCTTGGAAGCGTTAGCCATGTCCCTGCTGATTGGCTTAGCAACCGCAGGTTCAATACTTGTAGGCAATAAAGTGGGCGCAAATCAGTGGGGAGAGCTTGCCAAGACCGTGCGTTCAAACCTCTTGGTCAGCTTCGCTGTTGGCGTGTGTTCGGCCATGGTTTTGATGACTCTAAAAGCACCGTTAATCTCCCTATTCTTTCATAGCGAGACCCCTTCGGATGCTCAAACACTAGCGCTCTCTTTATACGACATTATGGCTTTTTCGCTGGTTATTAAGAGCGTATCTATGATGCTTATTGTCGGTGTACTCAGGGCGGGTGGAGATGCCTCGTTTTGCCTGTTTACCGACATTTTCGCACAATGGATTGTGCTGCTCCCTTGCGCCTTTATGTTGACGTACTGGCTTCAATGGCCAGCAGTTTATCTGTTTGGGTTAGTGCTTGTTGAAGAGAGCTTAAAGATGATTGTTTGTCTTTGGCGACTCAAGTCAGGCCGATGGATTCGTAACCTTGCAGCAGCGATGAGTTGATGACAAAAAAGGAACCTGATAATACCCGTACAACCTGAAGATGCTCGATCCAGGTTGTTTGGGTATATACCTTTTTCAATGCGGATTACTTGGTCCTTTTCGGACTCAGCGTTGACCAAGGATTGGCGCGATCTTCACCTGACTCATTGCGCTCGATACGTTTGGTGGATTGCGGCTGTCTTGATGGTTTCGAAGCCTTTTTTGGCTTGCGGCTTTTGGCTAATTTTTCACCGCTGGCTTTTGGCTCTCGCTTATTCTTCGGCACGTAATTCAGGATTGAAACAGGAACCGGTTTTCTTGGCGCAAAGCCTTCGATTTCACGACGCTCAATGAGATGCCCCAGACGGGTTTCGATCATGCAAAGGTTTTTGAAATCATCTTTTGACAAGAAAGAAATCGCTTCACCTTTTGCACCTGCGCGACCAGTACGGCCAATCCGATGAATGTATTCATCAGCAGGAAATGGCAGATCGTAATTGATGACGCGCTTGAGTTCTTCAATGTCAATGCCGCGTGCTGCCACGCCAGTTGCCACCAGGAATTTCAGTTTGCCAATTTTGAAGTCATCAAGCAGTTGCTCGCGCATTGCCTGACTGCGACCACTGTGGAAAGACTCTGCCTCAATACCACGCTTACCCAACTGCTCCACCAGCTTGGCAGCGCCATGTTTGGTTTCTATAAAGATCAGCGCCTGATCCCAACCATTGTCCGTGATGAGGTGTGCCAGCAGAGTCGACTTCTTGTCTTTGTCGACTGCTGTCAACCATTGCTCAATTTCGGCTTTGCTGTTGCCTTCAGAGCTAATTTCCACTGGGTTTGGTACGGCGGTTTTAGCAAGAAAACGGACTTTGTCTGACAAGGTCGCCGAGAACAGCAAGTTTTGGCGTTGAGCCGGCAAACGTTCAATGATTTTGTTGATATCGTCAATAAAGCCCATGTCCAACATACGGTCAGCTTCATCAAGCACCAGACATTCCAACTCGTCGAAATGAACAGCGCGCTGGGACATCATGTCCAGTAAACGACCCGGTGTTGCCACCAGAATATCGACGCCAGCAATCAGACTTTGCTTTTGAGATGCCGAGTTCGTACCACCGTACATTGACAGTGTTGTCAGAGACAGGTAGTTACCATATTCATTGGCATTCTTTTCTACTTGAGCGGCCAGCTCCCTCGTTGGTGCCAGTACCAGCGCTCGTACACGCTTTTTTCGGCGTGTTTCACCCTGGCTCAACATCTCCATCAGTGGCAACAGAAAGCTTGCCGTTTTACCGGTACCTGTCTGCGCCGTTGCTAACAGGTTCTCACCACGCAGAATGGCGGGAATAGCTTTTTCCTGAATGGCAGTTGGATGTTGATAACCCAATTCCGTCACAGCGGAAACGATCGGTTGGCTCAAGCCCAGTTTGGAGAATGACATGAGAAATCTCGGCATCTAAGGGAAGACAAAGAATGGCAGAACGGCAAAATGCACACCTGACCAAAGGGCGCGCATTTTAGCATGAGCAATAATAAAAGACAGTGCTCTAGGGGCTGTTGACCTTTGGTGGTTAAATTTTGTTCTCGCTATAAGCGTTTTAGGCGCGGCGTGTGCCGCCTAGTCACTCTAAACAAACACACCTCAACAAAGCATAAAACGCTTAGAGTACGGGACGCGCAGTCGAACCCTCTGGGCAGCGTTTGTGGGGGATTTCTGCTGCGTTATCAGCTTCTCATGTAGGCTAGCTACACATCGAAGCCTCTGCCCTGCATATAACCCCCACAAACTGCTGCAAAAATCACCACCAAAGGTCAACAGCCCCTATGCTAAGCCTTAATCTTGGCGATAAGTTTTTCGCACTCACCCTGTGTCAGATAGTGAGGTACCGGATAATTCCAGTTAGCCTCATGAATAGCGTTTTTTGCTATCTGGGGAATGTCTTCCGGTTTGATGTCTGGCAAAGTGCGCGGCATGTTCATCGCTTCTTGCAACGACACCACATAATTAACAAATGCGCTAGCATTGGCTTGGTCATCCAAGTTTTCATCCCCGACACCCACCATCTTTGCCAACTCCCCAATACGTATTTTGGCTGACGGAATCGACACTTCCAGCACATGGGGTAATGCCAATGCATTGGCTGCACCATGGGGTGTGCCGTATTTTGCACCAAGATTATGGGCAATAGCATGTGCATAGCCCAAGCTCGCTTTGGTAAACGCGAGCCCTGCATAGTAGGACGCCATTGCCATATTCAGCCTGACTTTTAGCGCTTGACCATCCTTGTATGCCGTAACCAGATTGGCATGGATTAACTTCAGCGCTGCCGTCGCATAGGCATCGGTTTCCGTGGTGGCATTTAGCGAGATATAAGCCTCGACAGCATGGGTCAGAGCGTCCATTCCAGTCGCTGCGGTAATATTTGGCGGTAATCCTGTCATCAATTGAGGATCAAGCGCAGCCATCAGAGGGACAAGCTTGGGATCCATCAACGGAGTTTTCTGGTGATTGCCAGGGTCCGAGATGACCGCTGCAACCGTCACTTCAGAACCGGTTCCAGCAGTCGTTGGAATCACAAACAGCGGTGCTGGCGCGCGCCAGACTTTCAGCAGCCCTGCCAGCTTTTTGATGGCTTTGTTATTGGTTACTCTCGCGGCAATCACTTTGGCACAGTCAATCGGGGAACCGCCGCCAACCGCGAGAATACCTTTGCAATTTTCCTGCTTGTAAACCACCAAACCTTCTTCTGCCTGCGGGTAGGTTGGATCAGGTGTCACTCGATCAAACGTGACAAACTCAATACCGTGTCGACGCAAATGGCGTTCAACCTGAGCAACAACTCCCGCTTCGACCAAAGCTTTGTCAGTCACTACCAACAACTTTCCGAGGCTCATCAAGCTAATGGCTTCGCAAAGCTGCTCCGCACTTTCCGCACCGGTAAATAGCGTCGGACGGGGAATAGGAATCACCCGCGCGGCAATCTTCAGGGCTTTCATATAGCCTTTGTGGGTTGCTTTCACCAACATGAGTAGAACCTCCGTTTTCTGTCAATTCAGACTAGGTAAGCATTGCTACGAACACTAGGGGCTGTTGATCTTTGGTGGTTAAATTTTGTTCTCGCTATAAGCGTTTTAGGCGTGGCGAGGTGTGTGCCGCCTAGTCATTCTAAGCAAATACACCTCAACAAAGCATAAAACGCTTAGAGTACGGGACGCGCAGTCGAACCCTTCGGGCAGCGTTTGTGGGGAATTTCTGCTGCGTTATCGGCTTCTCATGTAGGCTAGCTACACATCGAAGCCTCTGCCTTGCATAAAATCCCCACAAACTGCTGCAAAAATCATCACCAAAGGTCAACAGACCCTAGAAACTTTCTTGGAAAAACAGCGAATCATCACGTATAACTCACTATTTCTCAATAAGAAAGTCCTCAATCGGCCTCATTGAATTGGCCATTAGTACTTCGGGTGATATGTTGGTTAAAACTCACCACAAGGACAGAAAGCAAAAATGGGACAGACCACCAAATCGCTCAACGAAAAACAAATTAGCTTTATCGAACAGCAAAAAATCTACTTTGTGGGCACAGCAGCAGATTCAGGTACCGTTAATATTTCACCAAAGGGTGGTGATTCACTGCGCGTGATAGATAACAAAACGCTGGCTTGGCTTAATCTGACAGGAAGTGGCAATGAATCTGCCGCCCATGTACTGAAAGATGCACGGATGACCGTCATGTGGTGTGCGTTTGAAGCCGCGCCGTTGATCCTAAGGGCTTATGGGCAAGCACGCGCACTGCACCGCAACGATCCGGAATGGGAAATTTATACCTCACTGTTTCCTGAAAGCATTGCATCACGTCAGGTTTTTCTTTTGGATATTGATATGGTGCAAGCGTCCTGCGGCATGTCTGTTCCCTTCTACAGCTACGAAGGTGACAGAGATGAACTGGCTAAGTGGTCTGAGCGTCAAGGCGCGGAAGGTATTCAGAAATATTGGCTGAAAAAGAACCAGGTAAGCCTTGACGGTTTTGAAACTGATATTGCTGCCAAAGCTGGCATCAGTATCGAAGAATAGTCCACGAAAACGCGGGCGTTTCCGCGTTTTTTCTCCTTTCTTCCCTTGTCTTTTTGTCTAATTTATTGGCCTTTTCCACTATTTCTGTATATTTATTAATTCTTCCATGTATACGGAGAAGTACCTTACTCATACTTGCTGCTGAATATTGAGGGGAATCACAATATTAAGTCACATAGCAGTCAGTGACACTCCCCAAGCCGTCATAGAATAAAAGAAGTTTTCCTAACGGATATTCACAATGACAACAAAAATTATTCTAGACACCGATCCAGGTATTGACGACGCGATGGCAATCCTGTTTGCAGAGGCAAGTCCCGAGATCGAGTTGGTTGGCTTAACCACGGTATATGGCAATGCGGACATAGATATAAGCACGCGAAATGCGCTTTATCTAAAACAGCGTTTTGGCTTTAAATGCGATGTCACACAAGGTGCTTCAAAGCCACTAAAGCGTCAACCTGTTGGTGCTAGCGTTGCGGTACATGGCGAAAATGGATTTGGTGATGTCGAGATCAAAGCGCCAACCATCAGTGCTGATCAACGACCAGCCCACCAATACATTATTGAGACTGTAAAAGCGTCACCTGGCGAAATCACTCTGGTTGCCGTCGGTCCGTTAACCAATCTGGCGCTGGCACTAGAACAAGCGCCGGAAATCACCAAATTAGTCAAAGAAGTCGTCATTATGGGCGGTGCTTTCGGTACTCATGAGCACACAGGCAATGTGACGCCTTTCGCGGAAGCCAATGTTCATGACGACCCACATGCTGCTGATACCGTTTTCACTGCGGATTGGCCTGTCACTGTCATCGGCCTAGACGTAACCCATGAAGCCTTCTTTTCCACAGACTACATCGACACTTTGCGTGATACCTGTGGCGACGTGGGCGAGTTTGTATGGGACATCAGTCGCTTTTACCTCGACTTCTACAAGTCCCGAATGGGCGTAAATGGCTGCTTTGTGCATGACTCATCTGCGATTGCCTACGTGATTGACCCAAGTTTGTTTGAAGTGCGTGGTGGCCCCATCCGAGTAGTATGCGACGGCCCAGCTGAAGGAATGACGCTGCAAAAGCACAATGACACTAAGCACAAGGCAGACGAATGGGCAGATTGGCCGGCACAGAATGTCGCCATAAAAGTGAATGATCAGGCGCTACTTGATTTGTACCTCGATACCATCACCAGCTACAGCAGTTAATTCATGACTCACGATATACTAAGGGAGTCTGTTGCCTTCTTTTAAGCACAGGCTCCATTATTCACATGACAACAGAATGCCCAAAAGGGCCCAGAGTCATAATGTCTTCCTCAAACCTTAGGTCTAAGTAAAAGACTCAAAAGAGAAACTGATAAGCTGTTCGATGATGATAAGGCTGGTTGGCTTGATATACCCCGCTTTTCTCGCCCCATTCAGGGTGGTTGGGTCCATCTGGTAAGTATTGGGTCTCAAGCGCAAGACCATCGAAGTTCTCATAGTAACCAAGTTCACCAGGTGTTCCCTCAAGGCAATTGCCCGAGTAGAACTGGATAGCCGGTTTTGTCGTGCTCACTTTCATGATGACAGAGCGATCCGGCGCCAACAAAGACACTGCCAATGCTTCCCCATCACACACATCCGGATCGAAAATAAAGGCATGATCGTACCCCCCAGCGACTTTTTGATCTTTATCGGCTAGAAAATCCCGCCCAATGGCTTTGAGTTCAGAAAAGTCGAAGGCGGTTTTACTGATGGGATTCCACACACCGGTAGGAATGAGGTCTTTCCGCGTAGGGAGGTAGTGGCTGGCTTCCATCATCAGCATGTGCTCGAGACTTTTCACACCTGACCCCACGCCTCCAAGGTTAAAATACGCATGATTAGTCAGGTTGATGGGGCAGGTTTTATCACACTCAGCCTGATACTGGATTTCGACACGGTTATCTTCATCCAGCAGGTAGGTCACGCTTGCAAATAGGTTTCCCGGAAATCCCTGATCTCCGTCTTCTGAATGGAGGTTGAATGTCACCGCGTTGTCACTCTGTGCGACAATCGCCCAGCGGCGTTTATCAAAACCCTGTTTGCCTCCATGAAGCATGTTTTTTCCTTCGTTACCGTTAAGGGAATATATGCGATCATCCAGAGAAAATTGGCTTCCATCGATACGGTTAGCATAACGCCCCACGATCGCGCCAAAATAGGCGCTTTGCTTTCGATGGCATGCCATGTCAGGTGAATGCAGTAACACTTCACGGATACCCGAAACCAGAGGCAATCGGCAACTTAGCCAAGTCGCACCGACGTCCATCAAGGATATAGTCATGCCATGGCTGTTTTTGAGATGCACCAATTGAGCGGGCAATTCATCATAAGATGGCGTGGAAGTGAACGCCTGCTCCAGCCCTTCCAAGTATGCCTCGTTTCTCATGACATCCCCTATCACTCTCTCACTTCACCCGATCCAGCCTTGGCCTGACAAACATAAATATCAGCGTTCAACCCAGTCAACGCATGATACTTTGCTGCGACCACAGTCCGAACAGCCTCCACTTTATCGGGTGCGACCAGCGCGACAACACAGCCCCCAAAACCGCCGCCAGTCATGCGCACGCCGCCTTCTTCTCCTATCACAGACTTAACCATCTCCACCAACGCATCGATCTCCGGTACAGTGATTTCAAAATCATCCCGCATCGAGGCGTGAGACGCCGCCATCAAGGCACCCATTGCTTTTAAATCACCTTGTTGGAGAGCGGAGGCAGCCGCAAGGGTTCTTTCGTTCTCGGTGATCACATGACGCGCCCGTTTCGCTACAATTTCGTCGAGCTTGTCAGCAGCAAGTTCAAAGTCTTCCAAAGAAACATCTCGAAGAGCTGCTACACCGAAAAAGCACGCCGCTTCTTCACATTGCTCACGCCTAGTGTTGTATTCGCTGTCCACCAACCCACGCTTTTTGTTTGAGTTGATGATGACCACCGCCATATCTTGTGGCATAGAAACCGGGGTTGTTTGCAGTGTTCGGCAATCGATCAACAAAGCGTGATCATCTATGCCTTTTGCGGAAATCAACTGATCCATAATGCCGCAGTTACAGCCTACAAACTCGTTCTCCGCTTGCTGACCGTTCAACGCAATGTCCGACTGGGAAATATCAAGTTGGTAGAGGGTCTTGAAAGTTTGCCCAATCACCACTTCAAGGGCAGCAGATGAACTCAATCCGGCTCCCTGCGGAACGTTACCGCTCACGGCCAGATCTGCGCCTTTGAACTGGTAGCCACGTTGCTTGAGACACACAACAACGCCTCGAATGTAATTGGCCCACATTTTCTCGGGCAGAAAAGCAATATCTTCCTCAAGCGAGAATTCATCCGTAGCATTGTCGTAGTCAGCCGCTACTACACGGATGATGTTGTCCTGACGCGGAGAAGCCGCCACAACAGTCTGATAGTTGATCGCACAAGGCAGCACAAAGCCATCATTATAGTCGGTGTGCTCCCCAATCAGATTCACGCGTCCGGGCGCCTGAACCAGATATTTAGCCTTATAGCCAAAATTGGCGTTAGATGCCTGTTTTACCTTGTGAATAGGGTTATTCATGGCCTTTCCCTGCCTGTTCTGCGCTTTCTTTGTAATGGATATCACTGACGGCGCGAAGACGTTCAGCGGCTTGTTCCGGTGTCAGATCACGTTGGGTTTCCGCCAACATTTCATACCCCACCATGAACTTTCGCACTGTGGCACTGCGAAGCAGCGGAGGAAAAAAATGCGCATGTAACTGCCAGTGCTCGATGTCCGTTCCTTCCTCATAAAAAGGCGCGTAGTGCCACCCCATCGAATAGGGGAAAGGACATTGGAATAAGTTGTCATAACGGCTGGTGAGTTTTTTCAGCACCAACGCCAGATCGTCGCGTTGTTCGTCACTCAACTCCTCCATTCGCCGTATCGCTGCCTTCGGCATGAGCAGGGTTTCAAATGGCCATGCCGCCCAATAGGGAACCACCGCCATCCAGTGCTGGGTTTCCACCACAGTGCGGGAGCCGTCCGCCATTTCTGCCTTGACGTAATCGAGTAGCAGGTTCGAGCCGTGTTCTTGAAGATAAGCCTTCAGAAAGGTTTCCTTCCGGGCAATTTCATTCGGCAGAAAACTGTTGGCCCAGATTTGTCCGTGAGGATGGGGCTGCGAGCACCCCATGGCCTCACCTTTGTTCTCGAATGCCTGAACCCAAAGGTAATCTTTTCCAAGAGATTCAATCTGCTCATTCCAGGTTTCTATCACACCCCGAATCGCCTTCAAGGAGAGTTCTGGCAGTGTTTTACTGTGGTCTGGTGAAAAACAAATTACCCGACTCAAACCACGAGCACCCTCAATTTTGAACAGCGGATGGTCGCTTCCTTCAGGACTCGGTGAATCCTTCATCAAGGCAGCGAAATCATTGTCGAAAACGAAAGTGCCGTCGTAAGCAGGGTTAACATCACCCGATACCCGTGTGTTTCCGGGACAAAGAAAACAACCGCTGTCATAAGTAGGAAGCACTTCTTCAGAATGCTTTTCATCCTGGCCGCTCCAAGGCCGTTTAGCTCGATGTGGCGAAACTAGCACATATTGCCCGGTCAGCGGATTGTATCTGCGGTGTGGATGGTCGGTAGGATCAAACGGGTTATTCACTGTCTCAACTGCCTTGTTTCATGTTTTGTCCATTCGATAACGTTTACTACTTATAGAAGCATTTTTTAACATTGTAAACGTTTACAATGAAATCATAGCATGTGTTCAGAACATAACCAGCCAGATAAAGAAAAACGATGTCGTTACTCTATTTCGGAGACGAGAAAAAGAGAGCTCTTCAATTGTGTTTGATTGCATCCAGTTGATTTAAATAAAAACGCGAGTCACATGACTCGCGTTTTTTATTCCAAGGAAACCCATTGTCTCCGCCATACTGGTGCATCGAGTGGAACTGGCCAATACAGTCCAAAAATATCAGATAGCGACTCACCTACCGCATAGAAATCAATGCTTTATATTGCCCACCAAAAGGCCGGCACCACATCCTTTTCGTTCACTTTGACTCTATTTCAATTCGTTGATTACATGTTTTTTAGGGGCTTCACGACTGCGTCCAACCCTTCAATTTTTAGCGCCAAGCACAAGGCAAGCAATTGACCTAATTCTCCTTTAGGAAACCCCTGCTTTTCAAACCAAAGCAAATATTCTTCTGGTAGGTCAATCAAAACCCTTCCAGCATATTTGCCAAACGGCATTTTCATTCTCGCCAGTTTGAGCATGTTTTCTTTTTCGAGCATCGTCACGCTTCACTTTCTATTGGGCAAGAGGTAAGTCTATCACGCTGCACACTGTGGCTCGCGCGATCTTCTGCCCACCTGTCAAAGCAAGCATGAAATCGCGTCTCAGTTGTAGGGAAAACCGAGTTATTCATTCTTAGTTAAAACAACAGCAACATAAACGCTGGCTAATGTGTATCACTTCATGATGACAGCTAGAGGCGACTACCATGCCTTCACAAGGATTTAATACCGCGTTTTTGAGTGCTCCTGTTTCACTACCCCGACTGGGTGAAAGCCTGTTAGAGGTAGCTTGGGAATACGGAGAACCTTTGCACTACGAACACTTTTCACTGGTTATGAACCGCGAAACCAAAATGGCGTTTTATACCGCCCACAATATCGACAGGCAAACACTCATGAGCCTGAAGCGCGCCAGATGGAAGCTCGATCCCCGCGTCGATATTGATTATCAGGCAGGCCCAGCCGTTTATAAGAATAACGTATGGGATCGTGGTCATATGGTGCGCCGCGCGGCCATTACCTGGGGCTCCCGTTCAGAGGCAAGTCAGGCAAACAAAGACTCCTTCTTCTACACCAACGCCAATCTGCAACACGCCAAATTCAATCAAGACGAGTGGTTGGAACTCGAGAACTGGCTGCTGGAAGAGGAGGAGCTCGACGACAAGCTTTCCGTGTTTACCGGCCCCATCAACACCATCAACGACCAACCTTACCGAGGAACTTACATTCCCTCTGCATTCTGGAAAGTGATTGTATTCACCAAAGGCGGAGAACTTCAATGCCGTGCATTCTTGATGAAACAAAGCGAGTTCTGGGACGATCATGATGGTCGGAATACGCTAAATCTGGAAAGCTATCAGGTTTCGCTTACACAAATCACTGAGCTCACTGATCTTTACTTCCAACAAGAGCTCTATGACGCGAATCCGATGTTCTATTCCCCAAACAACTTCACAACGTCAAATGATATCGACACGCCAGAAATGCGCCCTATCGAATCGCCGACTGACATCGTGGATGACCGTGGAAAATACACCGATTTCGTTCAGGAGCTTTGGGATGCCGATGACAACCGCTTCGACGTCACACGTCTTACGGATGGCCGCTGGATGAACGAAAACGCAGATATCCGCCTCTATGAGCAAGGCTACCGACGCCCTGGTAAACGTGATTTGGCCAAGTTCTTTCTGTTCGATGAAGTAAATACCGACAAGCTGATGTTCCTCCCTTCCTATCAGGCGTTCAAGCGACTGATGGATAACTATAATGAGCTTGAGCGCGACGAAGAGAAATACAGCGATGTTGAACTGGCCGAGATTGAGCATTTCCTCGATACCTGTTTTGCCCGCTACGACGATGAAGACAGGATCTCACTCATGGAGTCGGTCTACCAATACATCACGGATGATCAAAGTGAAGGCGGCCTTGGATTTGCCCAAGCCAAGCTCACCGAAATGTCCTTTACCAGTGCCACTTTTGGTGAAGGACAGTGCATAGACCTAACCAGCATCCAAACCTTTCGCGAAACGGTCAGAAATATTTGGTTCGGGCTTTACACTAACAACTTCGGCAACCGTGAGGTGAAACATGCCTCGGGCTTCGAACATGTCTTTTTGGGTGAGATTAAGCGCGAAGGATCCCGTTATGAAATCGGTGGTTACCACTTCTGGGCGAAATTCTTCTGGGATGAGCAGAACGCTAAAGGCGGAAAAGCCGATTTGGAGTATCTAGGCTCTTTCTATGATGGCCCTGAAGGAAACCTCAATACCGACGTCGCAACATTAGCGATGACTTGGCGCGTGGGCGACAAGATCGCCTCTAAGGAGAAAGGCGGTTTCTTCGTGGGTATGAGCCCCGAATGCCTTTTGGCGCTCGGCACCATGCTGGCATTTGAAAGCTTCCGCAACGATACACAACCACTGCCATTTTTTGATGGCGAATCCAAGCGTAGAGCGGCAATTAACGGCTGGCGCTACGATTTAGTGCTCTACAGAGAAACGCTGAAAAGCCAAGATCGCGGCTTCCATTTGCGCTCTTTCTACCCCGTACTGAAAAGTCGTGATAACCGGGATCCACTATTGGCACCGCACTCCAACACAGATGTCTTACTTTACGAGGAAGGCGATGTAGTGATTGCTTCTGCGATGCCAAATCCACCGGGTGTTGGCGATCAAAATGAGTGGGTATCCATTCGCAATGAAACGCCGGGACTAATTGACGTCACTGGCTGGCAAATCCGAACTAAATCGGGCTCCACAGTGCTTCGCGAGAAAACCAAGTTACCTCCAGGCCGGGAGCACAAAATTGTTGTTCGCGCAGGTGACGGTGGGGCAGCACTTTCGAATAAAGGAACAGTGATTGAGCTATTGGATACGGAAGATACTGTTATTTCCAAAGTGGAATACAAATCGGTGAGCCGCCGCGCTGAGGGGCAGGTACTGAACTTCAGTTAGCGAATCTTACGAAACAAAGCCAAAGGCGCGGGACTTCGCGCCTTTCTTCTTTCAATATATCAATCCAAGACGCAGGTTTCGCAACCGAACATCTTGCCATGCATCCAACAGCCGACACAGAAACCCAGCACCGCTTCCAGCCAGGTCAACATAAAGCAGATACCAACACGGCAAACAGCCATATGTCGGGCATTTCCAGCAAGCGAAACGTCAGGCAGGTGATCCCCATAATGGCTCCGAGGCTCCATGCAAAGCGCTTTGGTTTTATCGGTTTCCAGATAGCTTTGAAGCGCATGGTCATCGCTGTACCCAACATTCCAGTAGGGCTCAGTGGTATCAACCCGAACATCGCTGCCATTATCATATCGAAAATCACATAAGGGCCGACATAGATCACTGGATCCCATTCAGGGCGAACCAACAGGAACACCATGGTGACCGCGGATAGCACATTCAATAAACCCGCCCTGGCCCGCGCCGCAGATCGCTCTCACCCGGAATGGCCTGTCTCATTGCCAGTATCGGGGTGGTAAAGAAGGTATGATATTGCTCTAATTCGTCAGCGCACATGAACCTTTTCCTGAATCATTTTCTTTTAAGTCTATACGCTGGTTAAATTCCCACCTCGGCGTCGGCCAAATCTTGCTCGCTGAGCAACTTTTCGCCCACCCCACAGGCAATACCTTGCTCTCTCCTTTTCATGATTGATTTAAGTCACTGTTTTCATTAAATTCCATCACTGGCACACCCCTTGCGTTAGTTCCCACGTAGTAAACAACCTCTTCCGAATTTTTTATAGGGAAATGACAATGCCAACTCCTTGTTATATCGCCATCGAAGGCAAAACTCAGGGCAATATCACCGCCGGTGCCTTCACCGCTGACTCTGTCGGTAACATCTATGTGGAAGGCCACGAAGACGAGATGCTGGTGCAAGCCTTTGACCACATCGTGACTGTACCGACTGACCCTCAAAGCGGTCAGCCGTCAGGCCAACGTGTTCATAAGCCATTCAAATTCACTGTGGCACTGAACAAAGCCGTGCCCCTGATGTACAACGCTCTAGCCTCCGGCGAGATGCTGCCGAAGATTGAGCTCAAGTGGTACCGCACCTCTGTTGAAGGCAAGCAGGAGCACTTCTTCTCTACCATCCTCACTGACGGCACCATCATCGATATCGATTGCAACATGCCTCACTGTCAGGACGCACAGAAGAAAGAGTTCACCCAGCTGGTGACTGTGTCTGTCGCGTACCGCAAGATTGACTGGGAGCACACAGTTGCCGGTACTTCCGGTGCGGATGACTGGCGTGCGCCTATCGAAGCTTAAGGCTTCTTGGCAGAAGGCGTGTTTCTTTGTGAAGCAGGCCTTTCTGACCCCACCCGCCTCCGTGGCGGGTTTTGTCGTCAGACAGCGACGTCTGATGAAGCTTCTGAAGTCTCTCAGAAGCACTGGATAGTTCTTGCTGGGTATCTCTATGGCTACGGAAAGCGGTCTCCAATTTACTCTTCATGTCGAAGGCTTGCCTGACGACACCTTTGTGGTGGTCGACTTTCAGGGTGATGCCCATCTCTCGGCCCCTTTCTGTTTTGATATCAAGCTGGCCAGCCGCCATGAAACAGTGTCTGAAAATGACACGGTGGACCGTAATGTCACTTTGGTCATTTGGCATGACGGGGAGCTCAAGCAACGCTTCCACGGGATTGTCCGACGGTTCTCACGGGGTGATACGGGTTTCCATCACACCCGTTATGCACTGGAGATGGTGCCGTCCCTTGCCAGACTGTCCCTTCGTCAGAACAGCCGTATTTTCCAGCAGCAGTCTGCCCCGGAAATCATGAGCATTCTCTTGCAGGAGATGGGCATTGATGATTATGCGTTCTCGCTCTCCGGTAAACCTAAGACCCGTGAGTATTGTGTCCAGTACCGCGAGACGGACCTTGAGTTCTTAGAACGTATAGCGGCGGAAGAAGGCATTTTCTATTGCTTCCTGCACAGTAAAGACAAGCACACGGTGCTGTTCTCGGATGATACCCAGACCCTGTCTGCCTCAGGCCTTGCGCTGCCTTATAACGTGAATGTGGGTGGGATATCTAAAGAGAGTTTTGTTAAAGGCTGGCAGTATTCGGCGCAGGCAAGACCGTCTTCCGCACAGCTGAAAGATTACAGTTTTAAAAAGCCGGCCTATGGCTTTTTACATGAACACGCCGGCACGGAAATGGCCTTCCAGCGTGGTACGTATGAACATTATGACTACCCAGGGCGCTATAAGAGTGATGCCTCAGGGAAGCCCTTTACCCAGTACCGCCTTGAGCATTTAAGAAGTGATGCCATCACGGCGACGGCACAAAGCAATGTCCCGCAGGTTCAGCCGGGCATGCTGTTTGACCTGGTTGACCATCCGGATGACGCCACGAACCGCGACTGGGTGGTGGTCTCTGCCCATTGTGAAGGCACCCAGCCTCAGGCGCTGGAAGAGGCCGGCGGTGAGGGCATGACCACCTTCCACAATACTTTTTCGGTCATTCCTGCTCACCGGCCTTGGCGTCCGACGCCACAGCCGAAACCTTGTGTCCATGGCCCGCAAATTGCGATTGTTACCGGCCCCGATGGTGAGGAAATCTTCTGTGATGAACATGGCAGGGTGAAGGTGCAGTTCCCCTGGGACCGTTATGGCAACAGTGATGATGCCTCCAGCTGTTGGGTACGTGTTTCTCAGGGCTGGGCGGGCGGTCAGTATGGCATGATGGCCATTCCCCGCATCGGTCATGAGGTGATTGTGTCTTTCCTTGAAGGCGACCCGGACCAGCCGATTGTCACCGGGCGTACGTATCACACCACCAATGTGCCTCCCTACCCGCTGCCCGCCAACAAGACGCGTACGGTACTCAGAACCGAAACCCATCAGGGCGAAGGTTTTAATGAGCTTCGCTTTGAGGACCAGGCGGGACAGGAAGAAATTTATGTCCATGCCCAGAAGGACATGAACCTGCTGGTCGAGAATGACCGTAAGGACAACATCAAACACGACCTCCACCTGGATGTAGAGAATGAAAGGTTCCAACACATCAAAGCTGACGATCATTTAACGGTCGATGGGCAATCCAAAGAGCATGTGAAAGGTGATATCAGCCTGACAGTCGATACCTCACTGCACATCAAGCAAGGGAAGAAACAACTGCTTGAAGCAGGCACTGAAATTCACCACAAAGCGGGCGACAAAGTCATCATCGAAGCAGGTACTGAAATTACCGTCAAAACCGCCGCTGGCTTTGTAAAACTGGACCCTGCTGGGGTTCATATTTCAGGCCCTGTCGTGAACCTCAACTCAGGGGGAAGTGCGGGAAGTGGTAGCGGGTTTAGGGGACTCAAACCTATGCTGCCAAACGAACAACGCGCATTTAATCGACGGGTCATGATACTTCACGACAAGTCTGAAGAACCTGTTCCATTTGTTGATTATCGAATCGAACTCGCTGACGGAACTGCCTTTGAGGGTCAATCTGACAAAAATGGCATTGCTTACTTCGTTGAGTCTGGCGAAGAACCACAACCCTTTAAAGTTTACTTGAGAGATGAAGGATGAATTGGAGATTAGCCAGTGAAGGGAACACCACACCTTCCAGTGATTCAGAACCATTAGTCGTTCGAGCCCCGATGGGTAATCAGTTTTGGCTCGAAAACACCGGTGATGGTAACTTGGATGTTAAGTATTATGTTAACGGCCAAGCCTCCCCTCCACTTCCTCAAACCTCAGACAGGCCAACGTTGCTAGACAATAGCCTTGCGGGCACCACAGGAAAACTTGAAATAGAAGTCAACGGCGAGAAAACAACACTTATAGAAGATATTGACTCTTCGTTGCTTACATCTCCAGCCGAGCTTCGCGGAGGTTTAGTTGTTGGTCAACCAAAAAACATAGCGCCAGAACCAAACCCAAGAGTACCCTTTTCTCCTGACACACCACCACTCGACGCAAGAATATTGTTGCCCGACAATGCACTTGGAAATACAGAAATTGACCTTATTTCAGTTATTCCTAGCGCCCCTCATATACAAGCTATTAGCGATGAGGGTATCTATAGTGTTGGCACATTGACAGATGGCCAAATTTCTTGGCTAAAGGAGTCATTTCTGCAGAATTCGGTAGCCACAGTGGGAAACGAATTAGCTGTAGCTATCAGACAAACGGTTAGTCACGGCAAAGAGTTCGGTATTAAAGCTGCAAGAGACTTTCTGAAAGAGGTTATATTTCAAGGAAAGTTTGCAATAAAGAACATTTCCTCATGGGGTGGAAAACCAGCGATTGTGTTCAAGGGAAACCATCGTTCTCGCACTTTCCTTACAGCCGTAATGTATGGCGTAAAAAACAAAAAGATGACATATATATCAAGTTATTCCGAGATAGCTAAAGATATTATCGATGGTAATGTTAGCAGCGCTTCCAAATCAGCCGTGGCAGGAAGTATGCCACTAAAATCTGGTAATTTTGTCGGCTTTGCCATAGCAGCAGCATTTGATGTCCACGCTTTCATGAAAGATGATGACCCGGAGAAGAATTGGGGAGGTCTCCTTGGCATGCTAGGCGTGACATTTGTGAAAGTTTGGGCTGCGGGCTTTGTCGGTCTGCTTGCAGCAAGTGCATTTTTAGCGGCCGTTGCTGGCGCACCGGTTCTTGCCGTAGTTGCAGTTGGTGCTGCTGTAGCGATTGTCGTTGGAGTTGGGCTAGATTTCCTTGATACCCAACTGGGTATAAAAGAAGGTGCCCGCAAGATAGGTCGAGGCTTTGTTGATATCATTGATAGCCTACTCAGCTTTTCGTTTGAAGACCTTGAAGGTATGGTAGATCGATGGGAACAAGACTTTAAATCGTCTTTGAGAGAAAACGACCCGAATGGCTATTGTGCTCTATTCTGCAGCGATTCACTTGATCAACTGGATGCTTGGATGAGAGGTTTGGGTGGTAGAGGTCTTGGAGGTAGATTTTAGTGGTAACTATGCTCAACACTGGGAAAAAAGCCGTCAATGTGGCGAGTTTTATTTCAATCTTCATTTCAATTTTATGCTTGTCGCTTACATTGAGCCTGTACGCAGTAAACAGCGAGAAGTTCTTATTTCAGAGCATTTTCGTAGTACTGTTAATTTTTGTATTTTTTTATTTCCACCTTGCTGGTCGAAATGACAAAGACAGTAATCCAATAAGATACTGGGCTTCAACATTAAGGAAGGTATTGTTGCGCGTCTACTTGTCTATGAGCTTGCTTCCTCTTTTTTTCATCGAATCACTCCCAGGAACACCTTATTTAGTTATGGCTTCGACTTGTCTAATCTCTGGTGTAACCGCTTTTCTTTCTGGAAAATACTATTTCAGCACCGAAATCCTAAACCAGAAGATGACACGAGCAGGCATGTTCACTAATGACTATGCAAACGGTACTGAAACTATCTCTGCTGGAGTATTTCACTCATTTCGAGCCCCAACCAACGCCATCGCATCACTTTTTTTAAAAATATTCAAATCCATACTGTTCTCACTGTGTATTGCCGCTCTATTGTTTGGAGCAAGTGCAGGCTTTGTACTTCTTGCCTTAGTTGAAATACTACAGCCTAGTTCTCCTGAGGTTTCATCTCACGCGATCATCATTTTTTTTGCGATTCTCCCCCTGACAACAGCTGGTATGGTCTACATATACCCCATGACAGCGTTTATTAAGAAATGGGGAAAGAACAATACATTGGGTAGCGAATGATGATCACTCAAAGAAGTTCCCTATTAGTCGCATTAGGACTCACATGTATCTCAATGCCTATTAAGGCCTGTGCATCGTTAGAGGGAAGCTACTCCACACCTGCCGACTCATCGACGTCTCAAAAATATGTCGTGGGTGAGTTCAGCGGTAAGCTCGCTATCGGAAATGATGGAGACATCTACCTCGCGAAAGAAATGGATAGGACTGAAAGAGCAGAGTTTGCGGAATATCTTATGATGGGTAGCTCCAAGCTAAATGATGCGAAATGTCTAGTGACACCCTCTAAAGACCTCGCGTTAATCGAAAAAGCTGCTTCACCCGCCGGTGCTGATGTCGCCGAGGTGACGGCATCCGGTAAATCCGTACTGAAATTTGTTGATGATCAGAACCAAAAAGCCATTATCACGCTCACGCCGAAATACAAGATCCGCCAGATACTCTGTGCTTCGGAAACAGAGATTAAGCTCGCTGAAAGTAAGATTTTCTTCTTTAGCAGGCTGTTGGGTATTGTCCCTTTGGTTAAAAACTAAGAATTTAATAAGGAATAAGTCATGGGAAATGCAGTTCGACTGGGTGACACAGGAACAGATCACGATGGGTTCCCACCAACGCCAACAACCGCGGGCTCAGGCACAGTTAAAATTGATGGTATCCCAGTTTGCAGATTGGGTGATCCGCTGGCGCCTCATGACAAGCCCAAACATCCTCCACATGGTCGCAGTATTGCAGCAGGATCAGCGACGGTTTTTGCTGATGGAAAACCCGTAGCAAGAACGGGAGACCCAGTAAGCTGCGGCGGCGTGGTTATAGGTGGTGGCACAGTAAACGTCGGCTAAACCTATTATATTTGTTTCTCCTATCTGGGTTTACCTTCCGATCTAACCGCCTGATCTCTTGATATATTGGGCGGCATCATCCTTCAACAATTCAAATACCTAGCCCCGACAGATTCCTATTTCACTTCAACCCCACCTGATCAATCCGGCCAAATCTTGCTCGCTGAGCAACTTTTCGCCCACCCCACAGGCAATACCTTGCTCTCTCCTTTTCATGATTGATTTAAGTCACTGTTTTCATTAAATTCCATCACTGGCACACCCCTTGCGTTAGTTCCCACGTAGTAAACAACCTCCTCCGAATTTTTATAGGGAAATTAAGATGCCAACTCCTTGTTATATCGCCATCGAAGGCAAAACCCAGGGCAACATCACCGCCGGTGCCTTCACCGCTGACTCTGTCGGTAACATCTATGTGGAAGGCCACGAAGACGAGATGCTGGTGCAAGCCTTTGACCACATCGTGACTGTACCGACTGACCCTCAAAGCGGTCAGCCGTCAGGCCAACGTGTTCATAAGCCATTCAAATTCACTGTGGCACTGAACAAAGCCGTGCCCCTGATGTACAACGCACTCGCGTCTGGCGAGATGCTGCCGAAGATTGAGCTCAAGTGGTACCGCACCTCTGTTGAAGGCAAGCAGGAGCACTTCTTCTCTACCATCCTCACTGACGGCACCATCATCGATATCGATTGCAACATGCCTCACTGTCAGGACGCACAGAAGAAAGAGTTCACCCAGCTGGTGACTGTGTCTGTCGCGTACCGCAAGATTGACTGGGAGCACACAGTTGCCGGTACTTCCGGTGCGGATGACTGGCGTGCGCCTATCGAAGCTTAAGGCTTCTTGGCAGAAGGCTTGTTTCTTTGTGAAGCAGGCCTTTCTGACCCCACCCGCCTCCGTGGCGGGTTTTGTCGTCAGACAGCGACGTCTGATGAAGCTTCTGAAGTCTCTCAGAAGCACTGGATAGTTCTTGCTGGGTATCTCTATGGCTACGGAAAGCGGTCTCCAATTTACTCTTCATGTCGAAGGCTTGCCTGACGACACCTTTGTGGTGGTCGACTTTCAGGGTGATGCCCATCTCTCGGCCCCTTTCTGTTTTGATATCAAGCTGGCCAGCCGCCATGAAACAGTGTCTGAAAATGACACGGTGGACCGCAATGTCACTTTGGTCATTTGGCAGGACGGTGAGCTCAAGCAACGCTTCCACGGGATTGTCCGACGGTTCTCACGGGGTGATACGGGTTTCCATCACACCCGTTATGCACTGGAGATGGTGCCATCGCTCGCCAGACTGTCCCTGCGTCAGAACAGCCGTATCTTCCAGCAGCAGTCTGCCCCGGAAATCATGAGTATCCTCCTGCAGGAGATGGGTATTGATGATTATGCGTTTTCTTTATCCGCGACTCCGCAGACCCGTGAGTATTGTGTCCAGTACCGGGAAACGGACCTCGAATTCCTGGAACGTATTGCGGCGGAAGAAGGCATTTTCTATTGCTTCCTGCACAGTAAAGACAAGCACACGGTGCTGTTCTCGGATGATACCCAGACCCTGTCTGCCTCAGGCCTTACGCTGCCTTATAACGTGAATGTGGGTGGGATATCTAAAGAGAGTTTTGTTAAAGGCTGGCAGTATTCGGCGCAGGCAAGACCGTCTTCCGCACAGCTGAAAGATTACAGTTTTAAAAAGCCGGCCTATGGCTTTTTACATGAACACGCCGGCACGGAAATGGCCTTCCAGCGTGGTACGTATGAACATTATGACTACCCGGGGCGCTATAAGAGTGATGCCTCAGGGAAGCCCTTTACCCAGTACCGCCTTGAGCATTTAAGACGTGATGCCATCACGGCGACGGCACAAAGCAATGTCCCGCAGGTTCAGCCGGGCATGCTGTTTGACCTGGTTGACCATCCGGATGACGCCACGAACCGCGACTGGGTGGTGGTCTCTACCCATTGTGAAGGCACTCAACCTCAGGCACTGGAAGAGGCTGGCGGTGAGGGCATGACCACCTTCCACAATACCTTTTCAGTGATTCCTGCTCACCGGCCATGGCGTCCGACACCGCAACCCAAGCCTTGTGTCCACGGCCCGCAAATCGCGATTGTCACCGGTCCCGATGGTGAGGAAATCTTCTGTGATGAACATGGCCGGGTGAAGGTGCAGTTCCCCTGGGACCGTTATGGCAACAGTGATGATGCCTCCAGTTGTTGGGTACGGGTCTCTCAGGGTTGGGCAGGTGGTCAGTATGGCATGATGGCCATTCCCCGCATCGGTCATGAGGTGATTGTGTCTTTCCTTGAAGGCGACCCGGACCAGCCGATTGTCACCGGGCGTACGTATCACACCACCAATGTGCCTCCCTACCCGCTGCCCGCTAACAAAACACGCACGGTACTCAGAACCGAAACCCATCAGGGGGAAGGTTTTAATGAGCTTCGCTTTGAGGACCAGGCGGGACAGGAAGAAATCTATGTCCATGCCCAGAAGGACATGAACCTGCTGGTCGAGAATGACCGTAAGGACAACATCAAACACGACCTCCACCTGGATGTGGAGAATGAAAGGTTCCAGCATATCAAGGTGGATGACCACCTGACGGTCGATGGGCAATCTAAAGAGCATGTAAAAGGTGACAAAACAGTCATCAGTGACAACAAGATCCACATCAAACAAGGCACAGGGCAACTTGTCGATGCAGGCAATGAAATACACCAAAAGTCCGGTGCTAAGTTGGTGATTGAAGCAGGTAGCCAGATCACGCTAAAAGCTGGGGGCTGTTTCGTCACTGTTGATACTTCAGGGGTACATATATCTGGTCCCGTTGTTGATCTAAATGCAGGAGGCGCAGCAGGAAGCGGAAGTGGATACGGCGGTGCAGCACCCACATTGCCAGGGCAACTGCCACCTAAGCCAGAGAACCCACTCCCTATGCTGACACCTGCACAAATCGCCACCATGAAGTCCGCAGCGCCATTCTGCGAGGAGTGTGAAAAATGTAAGGATGGCCAATGCAAGATCTAGCCCAAGAGACAGAGGCTCCTCTTCATTGGTATGCCATATTCAATGGAACCTGCGATGACAAAGCGTTGGCAGATTTCTATCGCTTTGGCGGCAATGACGCCAAACCACTGTGGAGCGGAACCCCTTACGCAGAGTGGCATGAAATAATGCCCTACATCGCTGACGTTTCACACCTGCCGAACTTCATTACTTGGACTGAACAGGAAGCCAACGAGGACTGGGGTATTCTTGTCGCCAGTGCCCTTCTCCTGCCGGATATTTTCCAGCACTTTCGGAGTCTCACTCTGGTGTGGATGCCCTCTGGTAACCATGCCTTTTTCCGTTTCTATGACCCGAGATTCAGTATCGATCTGGCGAACTTCTGTGACAACGAACAGCGCGCGCAAGTGATGGGACCCTGCGAAAAATGGGTATCAAAACAACGTACAGTAATAAATTCTTGGCCTACTTCTTCAGTGGAGGAGAAGCCTTTTCCTTGGTGGGAAGTGCCTGGTGATGTCGTTAGAAAACTCAGCGAAGATGACAAATCCGTTCTCATTGCCAACAGCATTAAATGGCTTAGAGAAAATCATGCCGATATCTACTTCTCTTTCCCCGAAAAAACAATCGAAGCCAAGGTCAAACGCTTGGTTGAGCGGTATAAAGAAGAATTCGGCACGTTAAACAGTTACATCAAAAATGCATTGGATAAAGAGGTGTATCGGTGAGCAGTAACGTAATGACGATGGCTGACGTCGATAACATGTTCAGCAAGATTAAATCGGATTTCGAGACCTCGATTGATGAATACCGCAAACACTCAGAGAACTGGTTTTATGGGTGGGCGCTGGAAATGGAACAGAAGGTTATCGTCAATGATAACGAGCAGTCTGCAGATACAGACGATTCTGAAATAGAAGCCGATATCATCACCTGCCCACTTGATGGAAAGATCACTCTTGTTCATTGCTTTGAAGCAGAAGCCTTTGTTCCCATCACAGGTACTCCATTTAAGGTACAACCGGTCAAATTCGATGATGGGATATTTATCGATTCATACGAACCTGATGGCCCAGCAGTGTCCGGCACAATCGGTAGCGACGGCACCGCTGAGGTCACGCTAGACCCTAAATATCGGGGTAAACCTGTCCGTATCACCTTTTATCCCGAGGTGAGCGAAAGTGACATCAAAACCATGCTCGATTCCTATGACCCAACAATCAACAAGCTCACTGCTTGGTTGGATAAAGAATGGAAAACGCAGCGTAGCGAATGGCAAATCTATCTTAACGATCCTATTGATGTCTGGGACGAAGTCGGGAAGTTTCTCGACAATATGCTGGATGCTGTTGTTGATGCCTGGGATGAAATTGCGGATTTATTCAAGCTACTCGCCAACCCGACAGAACTAGCGAAAAAACTCTCCAAATATTTGGAAAATCCAGAGTTGATTGCAGAGAAGCTGGCCTCAGCCAAAGAAGAAGCAGAAAGAATGCTGACGCTGATAAAAGATGAAGCGCGCTGCTTCTTGTGTCTCAACGCAGTCATCTCTTGGTTTAAAATTCTTAGCCCACTACAGATCCTTACTCTGGTGTCTGTATCTCTCGCCTCCATTCTGGTTGAGGTTGTCCTCAGTATTGTTATCCCCGGCGGCGCAGTTTTAAGAAATATCAATCGACTCAGAGATGTTGCGGGCACCGCAACCATGGTAGGTGCGTAAATGAGCAGGAAAGGACGCGCCGTCAAGGCCGTGAAGAAAATCAAAGAAGTCGTTGATATCACCAAAGTGGACGCAGTGGATAACATCGACACACTAAAAAAGGTCACCCAGCATGGCAATGGAAAGCTCAACGCCAGGGCTAAAGCCACCCAGAGTGTCGAGGGGAAAAACCTAGACGGCGCGACTTCGGAGAAACGCTCTGCGACCCAAAGTTCGCATATCACTTCTGAAAAACCTCGGGATATCGATAACAACAAAAGCACCACCGAGAAAGGCGACGCAACACAAGGTGCTGGTAAGGATGTGTCCGAAGGCTGTCCCGTATCCATGGTAACGGGTGAGGAAACCCTTCAACTTAGCGATGTCACGCTTCCCGGAGCTTTGCCTTACACGTTTACCCGAACCTACAAAACATCAAGTTGTGAGCTCAATTCGGGTTTGGGATATGGCTGGAGTCACCCTCTCAGCCAATCTCTGATCTTCGAAGCGGGCAAATTGTTCTGGAAAGATGCAGAGGGCAAACGCACCCAACTTCCAGAGCCTACAAAGTCACGCCCTGAAATCTATAACGACCTCGCAGGTGCAGCAGTATTCCTCGGTGAAAAAGAGAATGAATATGTTTTGGCGCAAAACGGGCAACCCTTTCATCACTTCACCCGCAAAGGGAATACTGCTCAGCTAACGGGTTTATCAGACAAATACAATAACCGCTTAACGATCGAATACGATGGCTATCAACGACCTCAAGCCGTTATCAACGAACATGGTATTGCGCTTTGGTTTGTGTATCAAAACGGCCTCATTTCAGCGATTGAGTTCCGCACGCTGAAAACAGACGGCTCAAAGAAGGAGTGGATAACAGAGCGCACCAGCTTCACCTATCACTACAACGAAAACCAGCAACTCATTGAAGCCCTTAACACCGCAGGCGAAGGCGAGCATTATCAATATGACGAGTTCAACGTCATCTCGCTGCGCAAAATGGCTGGTGGCGTCGAGTTCGGCTGGCAGTGGGAAGGTGAAGGAAAAGAAGTTCGCTGTGTCCATCACTGGAGTAACACAGGTTACGACACCAAATTCGAATGGGATGAGGCGTCCAATGCCGTCGAAATCACCTATTCAGACGGCAGCACAGCCGCCTATCAACATGATGAAAATGCCAAGCTGGTAGCGCAGACAGATCCTGATGGCGCCGTTACAAAAAATGAATTCAATGAAAATGGCGATTTAGTCCTCACTGTCGACCCGCTTGGCAACGAAACCCGCCATGTCTACAACGACTTTCAACAGCGCGTGCTGACCGTTCTACCTGATGATGAGGTGATTGAATACCAATACTGGCGAGGCAACCTTCGCCGGGTCATTCAAGGCAAGCGAAACTGGCGCTACAAATACAACGCGCAAGGAGATATCACCGAAAAACGGGATCCACTTGGCCAAGACACCTTCTACCGATACAACGAACAAGGCCAGTTAACCGAAATCGCCTACCCGGACGGCAGCAAGCATAAATTGGCTTGGAACCGACTGGGGATGCTGATTGGCGAAACCTATCACGATGGTTCTCAAGCTTCCTATCGCTACGATATTTTCGGTCGCATCATTGTTGAAAAGTCGGCCATTGGCGCTGTCACTCAATATGAGTGGGACAATGCTGACAGACTGAGCAAGGTGAAGCTCCCTTCCGGACAATCTAAGCACTTTGAATACAATGCTTACGGCAAGGCAACCCGTGTTGTTGATGAAAACGGGTTGAAAACCCAGTACGAATATCACCCAAACACCGACCTTGTTAGTCAGGTCATCCAACCTGACGGCTCTACCCTTCATTACCAGTACGAAAACGCCAAAAACTTCGTCACCGCCATCATCAATGAGCGCAACGAAACCTATCACATCGATTATTTCGCCAACGGTCTCGTTCGCAGTGAAACGACCTTTGATGGCCGTTGCTTCGCCTATGAATATGACCTCAACGGTAAACTACTGAAGAAAACTGAGACCGGCACTCACGGTACCGAGCTGGAAACTGTTTTTGAGCGTGACGCCATGGGCAGGCTAACCAAGAAAATCCTGCCTGATGGACAAGAGGTCGCCTACAGCCACGACGCTTACGGACAGTTGATTGGTGTTGATGATGGGGAGACGCCCCTTATCTGGCAATATGATTTACTTGGCAGGCTCACCGAGGAACACCAAAGCTGGGCATCGAACTTCTTCGAGTACGATAGTGTTGGCAATCTCTCCCACTGGCAATTGCCTGATGCCAATAAGCTCAGCTTTGAACGCTCTGCCGGCGGCGTGCTGGGCCGTATCATGCTCAACGATGAGCAACTGACCCGTCACCACTATCAAAATGGTTTGGAAACCGCCCGCAAACAAGGGGACATTCTCAGCCGCTTTCAGCATGACGAGCAAGGGCGACTGACTGCTCATACCCAGCACCAAAACGGACGACAAACACAATCCCGTCAATATCTCTATGGTGCTGATGGCAACCTGAGCGAGATGGCCGACAGCCGATTTGGTACGGTTTATTACGACTATGACCCGTTGTCACGACTCAAGAAAACACGAGGCGTGGTGGAAGAGTCGTTCGCCCATGACCCTGCAGGTAACCTGCTTGATCAAGTCATTGGCGCTAAGGCAGGCACTAAGCCATTCGATGTTGAAGGTAATCAACTCAAATTCCACGGCGACAGTCACTATGAATACGACGAATTTGGCCGACTAATCGTTGAAAAACGCGGCAAAGAGCAAAGCCTAGTCACACAGTATGAATACGACTGCCAGCACCGCTTAACCAAAGCCACATTGCCGGACGGTTCGTTCGCCACCTACAAGTATGATGCGTTTGGTCGACGCATTGAAAAGCGCGTAACGAACAAGCTTGGCAATGTGAAAGCTACTGAGTTTGTCTGGCAAGGCGATACCCTGATTGCCGAAACCAGCAAAGACCGTTACCAGACCTACATCTATGAGCCCGGCACCTTCAAACCATTGGCAATGCTGTCGGGTGAGGGAGTGGATTGTCAGGCTTACCACTACCACCTAGACCAAATCGGTACGCCAACTGATATTACCGACAATCAGGGAAGGTCAGTCTGGTCGGTGCAGTACCGCGCTTACGGCAATGTGTTGAGAAAACACGTTGAAGAGATCTCCAGCCCACTGCGTTTTCAGGGGCAGTATTTTGACGAAGAAACAGGCCTTCACTACAACCGACACCGTTACTACAGCCCAAACACTGGACGGTTTGTTACAGCAGACCCCATCGGTTTAGCGGGGGGGTTAAACAATTACCAGTATGCACCGAACCCAACAGGTTGGGTGGATCCGTTGGGGTTGACGGTTGTTGAAGGAACTTGTAAGTGTATTGGAAAACCTCCTATAAAATCTGGCTCTTTGGAGCGAGACCAAGGGTTAGTGCTTAACGATGAAATTGTTGGCGGTGTACCTGCAAGGCATGCAGGCCACCATCAAATTAGTATTCACATTGCCAAAAACTACCCCGTTATGCACAAAGCGTCAGATATGGGATATAACATCAACAACGGGAACAATGGTATAGCACTCCCTACCGATGTTGATATGGCAAAAGAAACTGGACTTCCCCTCCACCGTGGAAGACACCTTAGTAGCAGACACGAAGGCTCTGCCGATGCTTTTGTCGAAAAAGAATTGGATAGACTCCAAAGGCGCTATGACTCAGGAAAGATAGATGATGACCAGTTGCTTGGTGAAATAGGCAAAATAGAAGATAGAATAAGAGTTGCGTTAGAAAATAATCAGGTAAGGTTACAAGCTACTGATCCCAATTGGAGCCCAAAGTAAATGAGTTACAAAGTATGGACGCAAAAGACTGATAGTGAGAGCAATTTCACAGCGGCGGAGCTGGAAAACGCCGCGAAGTTATCTGGAGTAAAAGTCCTATCGCGCAAGCGTTTAAGTGCAGTTTGGCCCGAAGATGTCACCATTAACATTATCGATGAAAAACCACCATGCGACACGTTCAAATGTGGCCCACTTCTTATCGTAAATGAACGAGTTAAACAGCTCCTGGAACGCTTCACTAATGATGTTGAGTTCCTCTCTGTCAGCGTTAAGTTGAGAGGCGAAGTATATAACGGCTATTACTTCGCTAACGTTGTGGTCAGCGAAGATATCCTGGACCGTGACAATTCAGTCTATGAGGAGTTTGATGGAGAGATTGAGGACATATCTTCTTTGCGTCTAATGGATAATGATGCTTCCTCAAATGTCTGCTTCTTGGACGTTGATGACTATATATTACTTGTACGTGAGGAAGTAGCAGCAGCCATAGCAAACGAAAATATTGGTGGCGTTAAATTTTTCGCGCCTGAAGACTGGCGTCCTTGGTAATCAAAAGAGTCACTACAACCTTATCAACTGAATAGCTACCGACTCAGTAGACACTTTCCAGCCTGTCTTCTAAGCGTTTTTCATGCTCTAGAGGTGACATTTGATCGTTGGAACCGTGCCGACGTTTACGTTGTAGAACATCTCAATATATTCAAAAAAGATCTGTTCAAGCAAAAGGTCTTGCATAAGAGATTCGAATAGTAAACATGGAATCAGGGTCAAAGCAAAAGGAAGAAGCCTTCCTAATAGTTAAAGAGCTAGTCGACACATTTCTTGGAACATCTGGAGATGGATACGCATTAAATGTGCCTGCAGACATGCGTATTGGCAATGTTGACGATGATGGATGGTGTGAATGGAAACCTATTGGCAGCCCTGTCACCAGCGAGGACATACAAGCCATAGAGGACGGATTAGGTTTCAAACTTCCGCTCCTTCTTTCAGAGTACCTGACTTATAAATGTCTTCTAATGACAGATTTTTCTGTTCGCCTTCCTCAAACCCCTTGTGATAATCCTCTTTTTGAGTTTATGGAGTATGTGAATCTTTATAACGAAAAATTTAAATCGTTAGACTTGTTCCCGTTCGCATATGACGAAAATGACGCAGGCCCAGTTTGCCTAGACGTACGAGGTTTTCATACAAACGAAAGTGCTGTAGTTGTATATGACTATAAGTATGCGGATGACCCGGAATATAGAGGCGACTTAGCTTGGCCTAACTTAAAACAGCTTTTTCTAAATATAATTTCGGAGCTTAAGCAATATCAGTAACTTTTTTCATACCTAGTTAACTACTTTGGCACTGCTCGATGTAGGCATACTTGCGTTTTTAACAAGCCCCCAACAACCACTCACAAAACGCATGGGTCGACAGATTTCGTTGCTTAGCTTTCTCATTTATTCGGCCTGATTCCACCGCACTCACCCAGTCTTCCAACATAGCTTTAAAGCCCTTGGTTTCCAGAGTATCTATCCAATCGGGCAGCTCGACAGTTTGGGTGACGCCGTTTTCGAATTTCTCGCCTTTCAGGAAGCCGTTAAATTGATAAGCTTCGTTTTCAAAGGCCAACGACACTGACTCGCAGGTTTTGCCAAACTGGCGGTTCATTTGGCCATTGAATAGAATGCCATTTTCTTCCCAGGAGAGGTTGATCATGGCGATTTCATCGCCTGCTTTCTGGCAAACCACCTGAATGTCTTGCTGGTCAATATTTCCATGGATATTGAGCGAGTCAATCACGTGGATCATGTCATCGAAAATGAAATCCTGAGCTTTGCCCGTCAGATTGAGTCGATGTTTGTGCCAAGTGAAAGTTCGCAGATCAGCTCGGCCCATCAGCGTGTTCCAAAGTGGAATGTAGCGACGGTTAAAACCAACAAACAAGGGAACAGATTTTTGCTCTGACAAATCATGAAGCTTTTGGTAGTCGGCAAAATTCAGCGTGGCAGGCTTATCAACGAAAACGGGAGTACCCTGTTCCATAAAGAACGTGGCAATAGCGGCATGTGTTTCACTGCTGGTGTGGATCATCACGCCATCGATATTTATCTTAAGCAACTCGCGATAATCACGGCAGGTTTCCGCAATGCGATATTCGCCAGCGACTGCTGCCAGTTTTTCTGGGTTGCGGGTACAAAAGATAAACTCGAGATTTGGCATACGGGTGAGCAAAGGAAGGTAGGCTTTAGTGGCAATATCACCCAAGCCGATAACGGCAATTCTCATTCATTTCCCTTTCATTGTTGAAGCAGATTGCTTGCTGATTCGGAGCCAATCGCAAGCTGAAAACCCGGCTAGGAGGGTATCATTTCTGCACCGATTTAGACTCCAGACGCGTCACACTAAAGAGACATTTTCGATATTCACGTTCTCCATTTCGTTCTCACTGCTTTTGCTGTTCCTCGCCTATTGACACCTATTTGGCGCCATTGATAAGTTACGTTATAACATAACAATTCAGTTTGGCTAGGATGCTAATCCAGACCATAGAGAAGCATGTTACATGCTCGCGTTGGCTCTGTATTTCAAGTGATATATGAATGAAAGACATTAAACCTATTTTCCGGAATCTCGAGAAAATGCTCCGGCAATCATCATGGTTTGATGATGGTTGGGAAATCTATAACCGCGGCGTGTACATGCAGCTTTATAAGGAAAGTTGGCACAATGAGGCTCAAGGCGGCATTCACTTTGAAACCTACATTGAAGCGCCACAGTTAAAGCAGAAAGAGTTTCCTATCTGTATGCATGCAGAAGAAGACTGCCCTTCACAATCTGAATTTGTCCGCAAATTTCTGGAACTTGAAGGTGAGAAAATCAAGCGCTGGAAAGGCTATCAAACCATAGGGAGCGGTTATCACATTTGTCAGCGCAACCTGCCTCTCAACTTCAAAAATCTCGAACAAAAGCTGTATGAAGAGTTTAACCGTCTCCGACAACTTGAAGGCGGTATTGAGCAGACATTAAGTGAGCTTTGAAGGAGGATAACGATGAAGCGGAATCAAAGTCCTTGTATTGATGTGTGTGATTTTTCTGGCCCCAAAGGGTGGTGTTTGGGGTGTGGTCGTACGCGTGAGGAATGCCAAAAGTGGAAAGGCATGAAGCCTTACGACAAAAATGCCCTTCAAAAAGAACTGAAGAAAAGGATGTCTAAGTTAGTAGTTAAAGAAGGAAAATAACGATCGCATCTTGGTGCTGCTCTCCTATGCCCAAATAACCTGAATCCGATCCAGTGCAATTATTACCTATTGGTAATAATCAATTTCGAATGTGTTGGATTATCAATTTTCACATCATCAATATAATGCGCCCCATTCCGCTAGCCTATGAAACCTGATGACAAGGCTGGCATACCGTATTCAACAACACTCCGAGTGTTGGTATTGGGAGAGAACGATGTCGAAAATCGTTGTAGTAGGTGGTGGTGCAGCAGGCCTGGAGTTAGTCACTCGTTTGGGTAAACAGTTTGCGCGTCGCCGTGAACATGAGGTTGTTTTGGTTGAGCCTGCCAGTCACCATTACTGGAAGCCTCGTCTGCATGAAATCGCGGCCGGAACCTTCGACCAAGAATTGGATGCTGTTAGCTACCTCCAACATAGCTTCTGCAATCGCTATCAATATGTCCAAGCTTCAATGTCTGCACTTAGCCGCGCTGACAAGCAGATTGAAATTCGTGATGCCAATGGCCAGATATCGACGCTTGATTACGACTATCTGGTGATTGCGGTTGGCGCAGTAAGTAACGACTTCAAAACAGCAGGCGTCAGCGAACACTGCCTGTTTTTAGACTCTGCAGAACAAGCCCAGCGCGCATGGGATCGCATTAATCCTTTGCTGAAAGCCGATGAGTCTCGTCAAATCTCCATCGTGGGCGCAGGAGCAACAGGCGTCGAATTGGCCGCCGAGCTTACAAAACTCAGTAACCAGCTAAAACGTTACCGCAGAAATGCCGAGCTCAAAATCACCCTTATTGAGGCCTCTGATCGGGTATTGCCTGCTGGACCTGAGTGCATGTCCCGGAAAGTGCAGCACGCACTCACTAAAAGCGGAGTAAACGTTAAAACAAACACGCGTATAGCGCGCGCAGAAGAAGGGAAACTCATCACTGATAATGGTGAAGTTCTGACTGCCAGCCTTCAATTATGGGCAGCAGGCATTAAGTGTGCACCATGGCTTGCGACACTTGATGGATTGGAAACAAACCGCCTGAACCAGTTGAAAGTTGACCAAACGCTCCGTACCTCGATGGATGAGAATATCTTTGTTATCGGTGACAGCGCTGAATGCCTGCAGCCTGATGGCAGCTTTGTACCACCAAGAGCGCAAGCAGCAAATCAGGCAGCAGAACATTTAGCTCGCCAGCTTATTCGTATGCTTAAAGGTAAAGCGATGAAGCCATTTATTTTCAATGATGGCGGAATGGTGATTGCGGTTGGCCATGACTACGCGGTAGGCAGCCTGATGAACGACAAATTGATCGTTCGTGGCCGCTTGGTACGCAACCTGTATGACACAATATTTCGTCTTCACCAGAAAATTCTATTTGGTTGGGGTCGCGTCACGGCACTGGTGCTTCTAAAGCGTGTAAAGGCATCACTGAATCCTTTCTACAAGCACAATATCTCCTAAGATTTAGTGACACTGTAACCAGCCACTCTCACTGAGAAGTGCAAAACACCTCTCAGTGTCTTATCGCTTGCTTTTTCAGCTCAGTTTTCCAGCGTGCTGAGAATTTTCGGAATAACAACAATGTGGACTAAACTTCGTCAGTCTCTCCCTTTACAGCTAGCGTTTGCCGCTTTCTCAGCTTGGGCCATAACCCGCCTCTTCTCCATTGACGATCAGGTCGCTCAACAAAGCTGGTATCAATTGATCGCACTGGGTAAAACCACTTATCTGGGTTTGCTCAAAATGGTGGTAGGCATTGTTGTGATGCTGTCACTGCTGCAAGGTATCACCAGTATTGGCTCAACAATGCGATTAAAAAAGATAGGCCGAACCACGATACTGTTTTATAGCTTTACCTCTTTCATTGCTATCAGCCTCGGGCTGGGTGCGTCGTTACTGCTCCCACCATGGGAGCCACTGACATCGATTGTGCCAGTGGGCGAAGAGGTCACATTGATTAGCGCTGAAGCCGCCAATGGTGGGGCGATTGCAGAAAAACTATTCTCGATGGCACTTATCAACCCAATACAAGCCTTGTCCGAAGGTAACCTTCTCGCGATTGTCTTGTTCTCATTCATGCTCGGTCTGGCCTTAGTGTCGACACTACCTGAGAAACATTCGTTATTTGAGGTGATCAATGGGTTAAACAAAGGCGCGAATAAAATCGTCAGCGGTATCATCAAGCTCGCTCCATTGGCCGTTTTTTCCATCGTTTTTGAATTTTCTGTCTCCGGCAGTAGTTTGCTGTTCAAACAATTGGCCCTGTTTGCCGTATTGGTGTTTACGCTCACCCTGATCCACGGCGCCATAGTGTTGCCGGGTATTGCCAAGTTCATCACCGGAATAAGTTTCAAGCGTCTCTTTAAGGCATTGTCTGCACCAATGGCCATGGCATTCGCGACTTCCTCTAGCTCTGCAACCCTGCCCCTTTCGATGCAGACTGCAGAGCAGGAGCTTGGGGTATCTCAAACGACCAGCAGTATGGTTTTACCTCTTGGCTCTGTCATGAACATGGATGGCACAGCACTGTTTGAAGGGGTAGCTGCGATTTTTCTTGCTCAGCTCTTTGGTGTCGATCTGACAACCTCAGGATTGGTGATGATCTTCATCATGGCCATGGTGTCTTCCATTGGCGCGCCAGGAATGCCTTCAGGTTCTATGTCTGGTATGCAGATGGTACTGCTGGCGGCGGGTATTCCCCTTGAAGCGATTGCCATACTATTGCTGATTGAACGCCCACTGGATACCTTCAGAACCGCTGTTAACGTTGAAGGGGATCTGATTGCGGCGGTAGTGATAGACAAGTGGCAACAGGAGGAAGGGACAAGTCATCAGCTAACCCATCACGCCATTTAATAACTGCCATCGGTATGCCTATCATGGATATAAACCTGAATGATTATGCATGTATTTTTCTTAATCCGGACATGCCGATGGCCAAACAAACTTTTTACAGCCCAATACACTAAACACCTTCAAATAGACGAAATAGGCCTTGCGCAACTATACGCATTTAACTTTCACTTGTTTTTTATTTGCTACTGATGTTTTTTTATTCACAGTATTTGTGGATAAGATACATAAGGTCAACGTACGTCTTTACTTTTAACTCAGTGGTTCTTTTTTGAGAAAGCCAAGTTAAAAATTTATCTATCTTATACATTCGACCATAACAGTCTTATTTGGCTAACATTTTTAGTCTAACAGACTGTACTCCTTCTCAACCTTGGCAATTCGCGTTGTAAAGGCCGCATACCATTTTTTTCGCCCCATTTTCTGGGCTTCTACATGCTCCATATTTGCTTTCCATTGCTTGATGGATTCGAGGTCTTTCCAGTACGAGACAGTAATACCTAATCCCTCCCTGACCGATTCAATGCCCAGAAAACCCGGTTGCTCAGTCGCTAACTCAACCATTCGCTCAGCCATTTCTTCATAGCCTTCGTCGATCTCTGTTCGGTGATTGGTGAATATCACTGCGTAGTAGGGTGGCTCCGGGGTGTTTGCAATGTCAGACATGATCATTCTCTCCTTCGCTCCATTCTTTATAGGAAGTTATCCAAGTCTTTGGGATAACTACAAATACATTTCAATGCTCTACAATCAGAAGAGTCATTTCAATGGATTAATCACTTTTGGCTTTTACATTGCGACAATTGCAGTACTTCGTCGCTACTGCTGAGCAGGGCAGTATGTCCCATGCCGCCCAGTTACTTTCTATCTCCCAGTCCGCAATAACGGACGCGATAAAAGACCTCGAGGCTGATCTCGGGGTACTTTTGTTTGAGCGTCATCCAAGGGGACTGAATATCACCCGGAATGGTCATCATTTCCTCCGGCATGCCAAAACAATCCTCGGGCAAGTGTCCGATGCGCGCTTATCTCTTTCTCCCGAGAGTTCCATGTCCAAGGGAGAACTTAATATTGGCGTGACCGCCTTGGTTTCAGGCTATGTATTGGCTGATATTCTTTCACGTTATAAACGTGCTTATCCTTATGTGAAGATCGCTGTTATCGAAGATAACAGCGAATATCTGGAGCACCTTTTGATTGGAGGGGAGTTGGATGCCGCCGTTATCCTTTTAGACGAGGGGCAAGATCTCATGGCGCTCGATGCAGAAACATTGGATGTTTCTCCGTACCGGCTCTGGCTACCTATTGGGCACAGGCTAACCACCAGCGACTCTATCTCACTCGACGATATTTCGGATGAACCCTTGGTGATGCTTAATATAGAGGAAATAGAAGCCACGACACACAAATTGTTGAGTGCATTAAATACCCGCCCAGACATCGTATTCCGTACCCGCTCCGTTGAAGCCGTCCGTAATATGGTTGCTACTGGTGCAGGAGTCACTTTATTACCGGATATGGTTTACCGGCCTTGGTCGCTGGATGGTGATCGCATTGAATCACGAGACATATCGGGCTCGCTGCCGGTTATCCGTATTGGTGTGGTTTGGCGAAAAGGCTCAAAACTCCAACCTCACGTCCAGGGTTTTATCAACGTCGCCCAGTCTCATCACAAACAGCGCTCTAGATAAAAAAGCCAAGGCTGTTTGGGTATATACATTGATGAAAGCAATTTTGTTGTTCCAAAATTTTGGCTGCTTACGCAGCCAAATAAATCCGTGTCTTTTGAGCAAAGAAAGCACGATATATGTTAGAGATACCCATCGTTTTTCAAGTCTTCAGTCGTCGCTTCAATACTTTCCCGTAGCGTCGCAACAAGGAAATCGATATGTTCTTTACTAAGCGTTAGAGGCGGTGACAGCACATTCATATGTCCCAGTGGTCGTACAATTAACCCTCTACGCTGACAATGATCTGCAATTCGGTTACCCACTCTCGCTTTTCCATCTAGTAATGCCTTAGTCTCCTTATCTGCAACATTTTCTATGCACATCATGTATTTACGACCACGAACATCTCCAACAATGGGTAAGTCACACAAGGACTTCAATTGCTCTTCAAAATATGCCCCAAGGTCCTGAACTCTGCCACAGAGGTCCTCTCTCTCCATAATCTCAATATTCTTTAACCCTGCTGCACAGCTAACCGGGTGGCCAGAGTAGGTAAATCCATGGGTGAATATTGCTCCCTCGGCCTGAGGTTTGCTTATCACCTCATATATATCGTCAGATAGAATAGTGGCTCCCAGTGGCAGATAGCCAGAAGTCAGTCCCTTTGCACACGTAATGACGTCAGGTACTATTTCAAATTCCTTCTCAGAGGCAAACATGTGCCCTAAGCGCCCGAACGCCGTGACCACCTCATCGGAAACATACTTCACATCGTATTTCCGGCAAATTTCTAACGTGCGTTTGTGGTAGCCAGGAGGCGGTACAATGACACCACCTGCCCCCATAATGGGCTCTGCAAAAAATGCCGCCACGTTGTCAGGTCCCAGTTCAATGATTTTGTCTTCAAGCTCTTTCACTTTTTCATCGCAAAAGTCTTCAAGCGTTTGGCCTTCTGGTCGTCGATATGGGTTAGGACAGGATATGTGATGAACCAATTCTTCGTGTATATCAAAACCAATGTGGTCAGCTTGTACGCCTGTAATTGACATCGCCATGTAAGTACTGCCATGGTAGCCATCTATTCGAGAAATTATTTTCTTTTTCGAGCGCTTACCGAGTTGGTTAAAATAGAAATGAATCAATCTCACCGCGGTGTCATTCGCCACTGAGCCACCACAACCATAAAAGACATGGTTGAGGTTTCCCGGGGCCAACTCAGCAAGTTTGGCGGCGAGTTTAGCGGCAGGAATAGTTGTATGATGACCAAAGCAGGAGTAATAGGGTATTTTACGAACTTGATCAGCAATGGCTTCCGCCATTTCTTCTCTGGCATATCCAATATTTACGCACCACAAACCGCCTATTCCATCTAAATAAGATCGGCCTTCAAAATCTATGACATGCGCATTATCACTGTCAGCGAGTACCATCGATCCTGTCTCATGAAAGGTCGAAAAATCCGTCCATGGATGGATATAGTGGTCTTTATCTTGTTGCCAGATATTCTGCATCTCTGGGTTCTTTGAATCGGACATATCGAGCTTTCTCCTGCTTATTTCATTCCCTGCTATGACGGCTTGTATCAGTTCAGGTTAGGCTGTGGTGAATTATTGATAAAATATTTTTTCGCTAAGCTTTGCATTAAAAAAACTGATGTAATTGTTGCAATTGGCGATTGCGCTGTTTACTCAGTCAACTCGTCAAGAAGGCGGTCTATAAATAGCTCGCAGTCTTCTAATTGACGTTGAGTGATGAACTCATCCGGCTTGTGACCCTGCTGCATACTTCCCGGACCACAAACCACGGTGGGTATATGAAGCCGAGTGTCAAAAAGCCCGCCTTCAGTACCAAAATTAACCTTGTGCATCGTATTTTTCCCCGCCAACCGTTGGACAAACTCAATGATGTTGGAGCGATCCGTTGTTTTGAGTCCTGGATACTCAGTCACAATTTTGGTGTCTATTTTGCAAGTGGGGTCTACAAGGTGCATTTCCCGCATCAGTTCATCTGCATAACCCATAAAGTCATCGATAATTTGGTGGGGGTTATCACCGTTGATATATCGGATTTCAAAGGAAAAAGAACAGTGGTCGGGCACGATGTTTAGCGCTACCCCGCCCGATAGCTTACCGACATGCACTGTAGTAAATGGAATGTCATATCCCTCTTCGAAAGGGCCGTTGTTTTGTTTATCCGATGCCTTATTGTCGAGCCAGTTAATCAGTCTCGCAGCATAGGAAATAGCATTAACCCCCAAAGGTGCAAGGCCAGAGTGGCAAGCTTTTCCATGGACCGTCACGGCTAACGCCACTTTCCCTTTGTGCGCAGTCACAACATCCATGGATGTCGGCTCTCCAATAATGCAACACAGAGGCTGAGAGGGTTGTTGGTTCATCACATCGATCAACCTTCTAACCCCGATACAACCAATTTCCTCATCATAAGAGAAGGCTAGGTGTACCGGCAGCCGTAACTTTCTTTGCACCATCGCGGGAACCGCTTGAAGCACTACTGCCAGAAAGCCTTTCATATCTGCAGTACCACGACCGTAAAACCTGTCACCATCTTGCGTAAGCGTAAATGCAGGTTTGGTCCACACCTGACCGTCTACGGGCACAGTATCTGTGTGTCCTGATAGCATGACGCCCGTTTTATCTTGTGGTCCAATAATGGCGTATAGATTGGCCTTTCTGCCCGTATCATCAAATACAAGTTTTGATGCGACTCCGTAGTCTTCGAGATACTGTTTGATGAAGTGGATCATGGAGAGATTGGCATGGCAACTGGTCGTATCAAAGGCGATCAGGCGCTCAAGTAGTGAAGTGGTTGTCGCTCGGGTCATTTCTCACGCCCCCTATTGATACTGTTTGACCTTTTGGAAGTTCGCACTTTACTCATCACCCGGCACACCGTAGGACTCAGCATTCTGTGGATCATGTGCTCGTGTGATGTATGCCTGCATCTGAGGCTCATATTGTTGCCACAGCATCCTGAGTTCAGTGATCGGGGAAATATGCCAATCCACGCGAAGATTCACCACAGGCCATTCATGTTGTGCAGTAACCAACAAGCCTGCAGAGTATACGGGACCTTTCTCTCCCCCCGCACTCAGCCCTGCTTCCAATGCCTTCATCAGTCGCTCAGCCAACGCACCCGTTGACTGTTGAAAACTTGTCGTCATTGCCAGTGGCACATCAGGGTTATCCAATAGGTTCCCCATCGCGATACAATCTTCCCCTTGAGATGAGGCATGAATACCCAATGCCCGGTCTCCTGTAAAAAGAGCGCCTTGACCAGCAAGGTTAATCGCCCCAATCTGCCGCCATTCAATATTCGCCTGATTCCCAGCAAGAAAGCCAACCGCTGTAGCTGGTTCTTCTCCTTCTGCGATGCGCTGAAGCAACAGAGCGCCAAGGGCGGGATCCGTGATATTTTGACTGAGCGCTACGCCCACACCACTTCTAACAAAGGCACATCGACTGGCGACACAAATACTTGAAGATGCTATCGCGCACCCTGCCATTTGGCTCTCTCGACAAACAGCTGCGATGGAAAATGTCATTTCATGCTCCTTATTCGTCTGGCACAACAGCTATTACATCTATTTCCATTAACCACTCAGGCTGGCCCAGTCCCTGTACCACCAATCCTGTCGAAATGGGGAACACACCTTTTAGCCATTTACCTGTAACGTGGTAAACAGCCTCGCGATACCTAGGATCTGTAATGTAAGTCGTGGTTTTCACTATATGGGACATGTCAGAGCCAGCTTCTTCCAGAAGCTGTTTGACATTTTTCATGGCCTGTTCAGCTTGGGCTGCTGGGTCACCAAGCCCGACCAATTTGCCATCGAAATCAGTGCCGACCTGACCACGAACATAGATGGTGTTTCCCGCGCGGACAGCCTGACACAGATCGTTATCCAATTTCTGATTGGGGTAGGTTTCCTTGGTATTGAACTTTCTTATTCGAATATGAGTGGTCATTGAATGCTCCATGATTAGCACTGACGTTTTGAAAGATCGCCTTGAGTAAGATATTTGCGTTGGGTAGCAATATGGTCAGCGATAAATCGGGCATCGTGCCATACCCCCCAGATAAAGGAGGAACCACGGCTAGAGAGCCAGGGCAGGCCAATAAAATAGATACCGGGATGTTTTGATATTCCGCGTTGATGTGCGGGACGCCCCTGCTCATCAAAGGCATCAACATCAAGCCAAGAGTAGTCTTGTGTATATCCTGTCGCCCAAATCACCGTGCTGATCTTCTCTTGCTCCAGGCTCAGGGATCGAATCGGATGCGTTAAACAATGTGGGTCATGAGGTATCTCTCTGGCCTCTGGCTCCAAGGGAAAATCGAGTCCGTTTTTCTCGATGTAATCATCAGCCGCATCAAGCAACGCAAGGTAGTCATGATCACCCCGCTGAATATTGGTCACCAGATCATCCCGAAATGTCACCGTATCGTGCTCAAAGCTGTCCGTTAGTCCGACTAACGTCACGCCTTGATGTGCCAGGGCTCTAAAATCAACAGTCCCCTTAATTCCTCGACTGCCCGTTACCGCAATGGTGGTGTGCTCCGTACCCGGCTTTACGGTTTGAATATCCCATTTGCCCAGCACACCAAGCCACCAAACGAAATCCCTCCCCCGGTATGAGCGCGGGGGCCTGTCATGAGCGCCAACAGAGAGAAAAACTTTACGCCCCTGCTGCTGCAGCTCGTCGGCAATTTGGGTACCGGATGACCCTGCACCCACCACGAGTACCGCTCCTTCAGGCAATTGTTCAGGGTTACGGTATTGCGAAGAATGAATCTGAAACACAGCGGGATTTGAGGGGGCTATAGGTGGCAGAGACGGCAATTGAAATGGGCCTGTCGCTGCTACCACACTGCGAGCATCATAGTGGTGTGTTGAAGTGGTCACCCGAAAGCCCGGCTTACCTTCATGACGAGAAACCTTGGTGACATTAACGCCTGTTTCGATCGGGGCATCAAAACGTTTTGCGTATTGCTCGAAATACTCCGCAATTTTGTCCTTAGGCACGAATTCATGATCGCCAAACTCAGCGAATTCCATACCAGGAAAGCGATCATGCCATGCAGGGCCGTTTGCAACCAATGAATCCCAACGGGCCGAGCGCCATCGCTCTGCGATTCTGTCCCGTTCAAGCACTATGTGCGGAACACCATGTGCTGTAAGGTGTTCGCTGATCGCCACACCGGCTTGGCCTGCACCCACAACGAGAGTATCAATTTCGATGATCTTGTTTGCCATTTCCAGTCCTTCGCGCCTTCATAAGCCTGATAAATGAAACGTGTTCAGAGGGCGTTTAATTACCCCTACTCTCTGACTCTTCACAGTTGAAAAGCCTGGAGAATGGTATTTAGTAACGTCCTTCCTTGTTATTTGAAATAAGTGAAACCGAGCGTGGTTTTTAACAATTTTCAACGATTGAAAAGAAAGATTAGAGACAGGTTAGGGTGATTATCTGTATCGGTAAAATATTATTAACCTAAGAAAAGCATTAAAAAAAACTATTCAAACACCAGTGTTGAAATAATAGAAAAATGGCGGTAAAACTCTATGAGTTTCACCGCCAAGTTCAGGAGAATTGACGCAATAAAATCAAGTATCAAAAGCTTTACGTGACTACAATGAAATTATGCCAGTCTCGATTCATTCAAATATGACTTAACAGAAAAATTTCTGTATATTTTTTATCGCGAGTCAAAGCCAGCTAATACATTAACGACATTGATACCGATTTCCTCCACATCATAGCCACCTTCCATGACAAATTGCGTTTTAATGCCCAATTCAGCAATATCTCTACCAACCACCAGATAATCATCACTCTTGAGTTTAAAAAAGCTGATGGGATCATTTTCAAAGGTATCTACGCCGAGAGAAACGAGTAGCACATCGGCATTGAATGCTGCAATTTTCTCCAACGCTTTCGCCAATGATTCTCGCCACGACGCAAAGCCAGTCCCAGGTGGCATCGGATAGTTGACGGTATACCCCGTTCCTGATCCTCTACCCTGCTCTTTTTCGTGGCCCCAGAAAAAGGGAAACGTATCCAAAGGATCGCCATGGAGAGAAACAAACAGCACATCATCTCGATCATAAAAAATCTCTTGTGTGCCGTTGCCGTGGTGAAAATCGATATCAAGAATAGCGACTCGCTGTGATCCGTTGTCACGGCAGTATTGAGCAGCAATAGCGACGTTGTTTAAAAAGCAATATCCACCATATCGGTTGGCGGTGGCATGGTGACCCGGAGGACGGCACAGTGAAAAGATCCCCCGGCTCTCGTTTGAAAGGAGTTTATCAATACCCGACAGCGCAACCTGCGCACTCTCATAAGCAGCTTCCCACGTTCCTTCACTCAGGCTGGTTTCACCCGCAAGTGCATAATAACCGAGTTGCCCTTCAATAAAACGGGGTCTGACCGTCTGGAGTTGTCCTGCAGGCCATACGGATGGAATTGCCTCTCCTTCGAAACCTGCCTCTTTCCACCTCACCCATGCGGTTTGAAGAAATTCGACAAAATCAGCAGAGTGAATCGCCCGAATCGGCGACATACCATAATCACCCGGCGAAATGACGTTCCCTAGCTGGGTATCCCGGATACGGTTGACAATATATTCTGCCCGGCTGGGCCGCTCATAAGGCTCAACTAGCAACCCGCCCGATAGTTCTGTTTTGGCATTTCTGAGGATATGTTTTTCAGAAAAAATTGATTCCATCTTTTCCTTCTCCCTGACAACATTCATGTCATTGGCAGGAGGAAACTCCCGCCAAGGACTTATTTGCGTAGATTCGTCCACATACGATCATAGACAGTCTGGGTTTGCGCATCACACGCTTGAACAAACACTCCGTTACCATTTTCAGGAGGGTTGGACTCCGGTTCCTCAGTCAACGCTTTGTCCAGATAAGGTTCGGCACCAGACAGAGCCTGGCCATATCGCGCAAAGTTCGACACCTGTGCAATGTTTTCTGGCTTAAGCAAAAAGTCCATGAACTTTATGGCGTTGTCACGGTTTGGTGCATCTTTCAGCAAGACGACGCTATCCATCCACAATACGTAGCCTTCTTTCGGAAAAGCATATTGTAGCGACGGTCTTGCACCGCGCGCTTTAGCAGCATAACCGTTGAATATCATACCCACTGCAACATCTCCGGAAGCCAGTACTTCTTTTGCGGTATCAGAGTTAAAAGATGCCCAGTAAGGTTTGGCCGTTTGTAACATTGCATTTAGAGCCTTGAGCTTTTCTCTGTCTTGGATGCATTGCGGTATACCCATATGTAAGGCCGCCAATGCCAGCACTTCCCCTTGACTGTCTATCATATTGATCCTGCCTTTAAGCATCTCAGGCGGGTTAAAGATGATATCAGTGGTATTGATGTCTCCTGGATACACTGCGGTATCAACGGCAAAGCTAGTGGTTCCCCACTGGTAAGGAATTGAGTGTTTCAAACCCGGATCGTATGCAGGATCCGCAAATTGGGCTTTAACATTACCAAGATTCTTCCTTTCCCCCTCGGCAATTTCATCCAACATACCTTCGCTCAACAAAATCGACACCATATAGTCTGTTGGTACCGCGATGTCATAAGTACCCAATGCTCCCGCCTTCAATGTCGCCAGCATAGACTCATTAGAGTCGTAGGTATCCATCACCACCTCGATACCCGTCTCCTGCGAAAATTTATCAAGCAACGATTGAGGGATGTATTCGAACCAATGATAAATAGCCAGTTTTTCGGCGGCGTGTGCGCCAGTTGCCGACACCATGATGGCGACAGCAGTCAGAGCGGATCTAAGGATGTACGACATAATGTTCTCCTTTTCCGGTTTAGGATTTTTCGCCTTTTTTACTGACGAAATACGACAAGGTGACCATTACTACCGAAAATGCCAGTAGCATGGTTGAAATGGCCATGATGTTCGGTTTTATGCCTTGCTTAACGGCACCAAAAATTGCTGTAGGGAGGGTTTCTACGCCCGCCCCTTTAACGAAATTGGTAATAATGAAATCATCGAGAGAAATGATGAACGCCAATAAGAAACCTGAAATGATCGCAGGTGACATCAACGGAAGTAAGATTCGGGTAAAGGCCTGACGACGGGTGGCGTAGAGATCCATTGCAGCTTGCTCGTAGCTTGACTCGATTCCCTGCATACGTGCGGCAATTGGTAAATAAGCAAACGGTATACAAAAAGCAATGTGTGCCACCAGGATGGTCAGAATTCCACGTTCAAATCCGATACTGTTGAAGAAGATCAGCGTGGCAACAGCCGTTACAATTTCAGGCACCATCAAAGGCAAGGAAATCAGGCCAAATGACCATTTTCTAAGCCGGAATCCCCCACTTCTCACCATGGCTGTTGCCGCAAACACAGCAATCGCTGTTGCTGTTGTCGCCGCAATAATCGCGATCAGAAAGCTATTTCTTGCTGCAACTTTAAACTTCGCACTTTCAGGCCCAGAGAACACATCCAGATACCAGCGAAAAGAAAAACCTTCCCAGACAGCGATAGACTCAGACGCATTGAAGCTATAAATACTGACGATGATCAGAGGGGCATAAAGCACAGCCAGACAAAGCAGTGTAATGGGCATAAATCCGGTGAACGCCTTGATATCATAATGACGACTTTTCATTCGCGCCCAGCCTCCTTTCCTGTTCTTTTGGGTGAAGAAAATATCAGGAGGATCAGCAACACCAAACTCAGTAAAATCATCGACGCCGCCGCACCAAAAGGCCAGTTCCCAGCGTTACCTTTGAACTGCTCTTCTATCAAGGAACCAACCATAAAGTTCTTCGCACCACCAAGCAGATCTGGTGCAAGAAATGACCCGAGTGACGGGACAAAGACCAGAATCGAACCCGCGATAACACCGGCCTTGACCGAAGGAAGAAGGACACGCCTCAAGATGGCCCATTTGCTGGCATAGAGGTCAGCGGCCGCTTCACTGAGTGAAAAGTTATAGCGCTCAATAGACGCATAGATAGGCAGTACCATAAACGGCAGGTAGGAATAGAAAAGACCGATTTGAACCGCGACATCGGTGTTGATCAGACGAATCGGGCTCTCGAGTATGCCCGACCAAAGCAAGAAATCATTCATCGGGCCTTCGTCACGCAATAAAAAACGCATTGAGACGGTGCGAATCAATAAGTTCACCCAATACGGGATGGTGATCAAAAATACCCATAAAGGACGGTAGCGTTCGGGTCTTGTCGCAATGAAATAGGCGGTCGGAAAACCAATAATAAGACTGAAAAATGTTGCAACGCCCGCTTGCCAAATCGAACGCCAGAAAATGGAGATGTATGTCCACTCTATACTCGGCGGTTCATCGCCGAATAGGCCTCTATCAAAGAAGAACTGATCGTACGCTGCCAGAGAAAATTCCCAGCTAACGCCTCCCCGAAATTCTTTGGTCAAAAACGAGTAAATCAACATCAAGAAAACAGGAGTCAGCACCAAAACTGTCAGGGTCAACCACGCAGGAAGAAGTAGCCAAATTCTCGCTTCTTGATAGGTATTTGAGACGACTTCACCGCCACTGCCGTTTCCACCAGCCATCAGTCAATCAGGAGGCGGGCAGCCCCCTGCTCCATATTGACAAAAACATCACTTCCCGGAGAAAAGATACACTTTCTACCGCGCTCTGAATTCGGTGTTCTCACTGTGAAGTCGGTACCATCAGGGAGCCGGATACGTGTCGACAAATCTGTGCCAATGAACATGTTCTCTTGTACTTGTCCCTGGAGGCACTCCGTTTCGATGGGTTTAGAGGATAGGTAAAGGCGTTCAGGGCGGATAGAAACGTGCAGCGTGTCACCGATGTTGACCTCTCCCTCACAGGCACACGTAAGCGTATGGTGTTGACTAATCTGACAACGCGCCTCCCCGCTATGAACAGCATCGATTGTTATCGGCAAAAGGTTGGTTTCACCAATAAAATTGGCGACAAACGTATTTCTCGGTTTCTCGTAAATATCGCGTGCCTCATCCAACTGTTGCAGCTCCCCCTCAGACATCACAGCGATGCGGTCTGACATCGTCAAGGCCTCTTCTTGATCATGGGTGACAAAGATAAACGTTATTCCTGTTTCCCTTTGTAAATGCTTCAGCTCAATTTGCATGGCTTTTCGCAACTTTAGATCGAGTGCAGATAATGGTTCATCAAGAAGTAGCACTTTAGGTTTGGGAGCCAATGCTCTTGCCAGTGCAACACGCTGTTGCTGCCCACCCGATAGTTGGCCTGGCTTACGATTGGCAAACTGACTGAGCTGAACTAAATCCAGCATCTCACAGGCTTTTTTTCTCGCTTCATTTTTTGTTGATCCACGCATTTCCGGACCAAAAGCCACATTGTCGAGTATCGTCATGTGAGGAAACAGGGCGTAATTCTGGAAAACGGTATTCACTGGGCGCTGAAAAGGAGGTAAGCCTTCTATTTCCCTCCCAAACAGAAAGATTTCTCCTTCTGTTGTACCTTCAAAACCTGCAATCATTCTAAGGAGGGTTGTTTTCCCGCACCCGGAAGGGCCAAGTAACGTAAAAAATTCGTTGTCTTTAATCGACATGGATATTTGTTTTAAAGCGGTAACATGACCATAGCGCTTGACTGCATTTCTTATTTCTATCGCAATACGTGGCGGGGTAGACACCGCGCCTTTTGACTGAGACGGGCTTTGCAGCACGTCTTGACTGATAGTTTTGTCCATTCCCGTTGACTCCCTGTCAGGTCTTGAACCTATTTAAAAGTGAGGCGCAAACTTCCGTTGTCGCTTTCAATCAAAAATATAGTCATTTACCGAAGAGGCTAATGGTCTCAAAAATCGTAAATATGTATCGAAATAACAGGAGTCAGCGTAAAAATTAGAGACAGTGGTAGCTCAAGCACACCATTTTTCTGTTGTGCAGGAAACATTCAAAGCCGATAACCACGGTTAATTCTCTCCGCCTTAACCTTTCTATTTTTCTACTTTTGATTAATGCCATCTCAGAGTATTAATAATCTTTGCATTGTGAAAATATTATTAACTTAACAAATGAATTAAAAAAACCTATGCAAGCTCATCCACGCTTTTATAAAGGATGATGCTTCTATATATGAGGTAAACAAAAATAACCGTGACATCGTTTCGTTGGTAGGTGTCAGAAGTAACCACTAAATTAGAGTAATCGGCATGCGTAAACGGACAAATACCACAACGCCAGTCAATCTCGCCGAATCCTGCATCTTAAGGTTGTTTGGGTATAGATAAAATTAATGCAATGCGCAGATTAATACTATTTTACATATGCAAGTTGGCTTTATACGCTGAGTAGTAACCGGAAAAAACGCTTGTGATGATGAAATAGATTATTGACCGTTTCCTATCAGTAGGCTGCATCAACGTCATACCCGTTCCAATATTCTGACTAAGGCTACTGGCTTAAAAGCGGCAATTCGTTACGGTATAGAGAGGACAAAAGGAATGGCAAAGCAAGACAGGGAATACTGGCTTAACCTCAAATCAAAGGTCAATTTACACGCCAAAGCGTTCATCAATGGTGAGTTTTCCGATGCCAGTGACAAAGGCACGTATTCGACCATCAACCCTGCCACCGGAGAAAAACTGAATGATACCGCGTCATGCACAGCGTCGGATGTTGATCGTGCAGTGAGAGCAGCGAGTGACAGTTTCCGCTCCGGAGTTTGGTCAAACATGGCACCTCGTGATCGAAAAGCGGTATTGAAAAAGCTGGCTGGCCTCATGATGGATAACGTGGAAGAGCTGGCATTGCTGGAAAGCCTCAATGTCGGCAAACCCGTAGCAGACGCCCTAAACATTGACATACCCGGTGCTGCTGGATGCATTGAGTGGTATGCCGAAGCAGTAGATAAGCTTTATGGCGAAGTCGCCCCCACAGACTGCAACGCATTAGCCACCATCACACGCGAGCCCGTTGGCGTTGTTGCCGCCGTCGTACCATGGAACTTTCCACTCGATATCACCGCATGGAAAATTGCCCCAGCCTTGATGGCGGGCAACTCCGTGGTACTCAAACCTGCCGAGCAATCACCATTGACTGCACTCAGATTGGCCGAACTTGCGAAAGAAGCAGGTATTCCAGCCGGCGTATTCAATGTCGTCACTGGGTATGGTCATATCGTGGGTAAGGCATTGGGTCTTCACCCAGATGTGGACTGTGTCACTTTCACGGGTTCGACAGAAGTCGGCAAGTTGTTTTTGGGGTATTCGGCGGCATCCAACATGAAACAGGTTTGGCCGGAAACAGGAGGTAAAAGTCCCAACCTCATTTTTGCTGATTGCGACCTAGAATCCGCGGTTAACACCGCTGCCATGGGGATCTTTTTCAATCAGGGAGAGGTTTGCTCAGCCAATTCCAGGATACTGGTTGAGAGATCTATCAAAGCGGCTTTTGTGAGTAAACTGGTTGAAAAAGCCAATGCAATGAGAGTCGGCGATCCTTTGGACTCAGACACCGAGATGGGCGTGTTGATAGATCAACAACACACCAGCAAAGTGCTGGGATACATTGAACGAGCACAAGAGGACGGCGCAACCCTGCTTGCAGGCGGAAAAGGCGATAGTTCCCAAGCTCAAATAGAACCGACGATATTTGATGACGTGCTCCCCTCCATGGAAATTGCCAGAGAAGAAGTGTTTGGTCCTGTTGCGGCTATTATCACTTTTGACACTGAAGAAGAGGCAATTGAGCTAGCTAACGATTCCATTTACGGTTTGGCAGCATCCGTTTGGACGACAGACTTAAACCGGGCCCATAGAGTCGCTAAACGGATTCAAGCAGGTACTGTCTCAGTCAATACGGTTGATGCGTTGGATTACTGCACGCCTTTTGGTGGCTTCAAACAGTCAGGCTTTGGTCGCGACCTCTCCTTACACGCCATCGACAAGTTCACACACCTAAAAACCACATGGATAAAGCTGTCCTGATACTAAGAAGGAAGGCCTCTGCAATCCCTTTCAGTGGCCTTTAAGTCTACCTCTCCCATGTTTTCTTCCGCCATATCATGGGTTTTGTTGGCTGGCAGATGCCCGCTCTCAACGCTAAACCGCATTACCTAATACAAACTTGGAAGATAAGGCCCATAGTGTAAGATTATTTTACAGAGTGATGTGAAATTGCCTGTAAGTATCATGCTGCAGAGCATTTTCGGGAGAACAACATGCACTTTACCCTAAAACAACTTCGATATTTTGTTACCGCAGGGCAATTTGGCAGTGTAACCAGAGCCGCTGAAACTCTTCACGTCTCACAACCCTCAATTTCCTCGGCCATCCTTCATCTTGAAGAAATTACAGGGTTACAACTGTTTGTCAGGCATCATGCCCAAGGTCTCTCTCTCACACCTGCAGGCAAACAATTTATTCTAAAAGCCAAGCAACTCCTTTCGGACGCAGAGGGGCTTGGCCGTTATGCCAGTTCCTTAGGGGAAGAGGTAAGCGGGTCACTGCGAATAGTTGGCTTTCCAACCTTCACACCCATATTAATTCCGCTGCTAATGAGGCGTTTCGTCGAAGCCTATCCCGATGTCAATATTTACTGCGATGAGGCACATCAAAAAGACATTATTCAAAATATGTATGACGGCCGTTATGAACTCGCAGTAACGTACGATTTACAAGTGCCATCTGATATCGAATTTGAACCTCTATTAACCTTCGCCCCCTACGCCGTATTACCTGTTTCACATCCCCTGTCTAGTAAGGAATCACTATCTCTTAGTGATCTTGTTGATTTGCCGATGGTATATCTGGACTGGCCAATGACCCGTGACTATTTTTTCTCTTTATTTCTTAGCCAAGATCTGGAACCAAATTTCGCCTATCCAGCGCAGTCACTTGAAATGGTCAGGAGTTTAGTGGCAAACGGATTTGGATATACACTGTTCAATACACCTCTTATCAATAACCACGCATTGGATGGCGGTGAGATGAAAGCCATGCCGTTAATTGACAACCTCAGGCCTCTATGTGTTGGTGTAGCTAAAATTGCGCACTTTCGGCTAACTCCTGCCGCAAGCGCCTTCGTAGATATGCTCAAATCCTATTCAGAAGATATGTCATCCAACATATTCTCCACCACCACTGCCTCATCGAAGAAGGGCAATATTCAGCAATGAACGCAGTTATCGCGAGTTAACTGATGAGTCAATAGCAAACACCCTCTATACCCAAACAACCTGAAGATGCTCGAATTCATCTTGTTTCGGTATGTTTGCCAGAAAAACGTTAATTTTTCGATAAGTTCATCAGCTGTTTCGGCTATTTATTGTCATGATAAAAAACCAATTTTTCTTGTGGTTACCTCCGGTATCGGATTTTCCTATACCTCTCTTCTGGATATCCCATTTGTAAATGTGGGCTCAAAAAACAAAGCTTTTAGAGGTTGATTCCGACTTTCGTTTTTTTGAGAAGTACACAGGGAGAGAAAGGAAATGAATCAGACAAGGATTACCGCAATTATCGCTTCCACTTTCATTTTCGCCGCCTCAAGCGCCGCGACAGCAGATGCTCTCACCAAGATCGGTAAACCCGAAGGTCAGGTAAACATTGTCGCTTGGCCGGGTTATATCGAACGCGGTGAAACATCCCCTGATTTTGATTGGGTCACGGGGTATGAAAAAGCGACGGGCTGTAAGGTAAACGTAAAAACCGCCAACACATCAGACGAAATGGTCGCCTTGATGAACGAAGGTGGTTTTGATTTGGTCACTGCCTCTGGCGACGCATCTTTGCGCCTGATTGCAGGCAAACGCGTGCAACCCGTCAATATTGACTTAATCCCAAGCTGGAAGACCGTCGATCAGCGACTGCAAAACGCACCTTGGCATACCGTTGATGGTACACATTACGGGACTCCCTACATGTGGGGACCCAACGTACTGATGTACAACAAGGACGTTTTCAAGGAAGCGCCGACCAGTTGGAATGTGGTCTTCGAGGAAGTCACACTGCCTGACGGGAAGACCAACAAGGGACGCGTTCAGGCCTATGATGGACCAATACACATCGCAGATGCCGCCAACTACCTGATGCACCATAAACCAGAGCTTGGCATCACCAGCCCTTACGAGCTCAACCAAGAGCAATACAACGCGGCGCTTGATTTGCTCAGACAGCAGAGAAAGTTAGTTTCCCGTTACTGGCATGATGCCTTTATCCAGATTGATGACTTTAAGAATGAAGGCATGGTGGCGTCAGGCTCCTGGCCATTCCAGGTCAATCTGCTCGCTGCAGACAAGCAGCCCATTTCATCAACCATCCCTGTGGAAGGTGCCACTGGCTGGGCGGATACCACCATGATGCATGCCGACGCCGATAACCCTAACTGTGCATACCTTTGGATGGAACATACCCTTGCTTCCAACCTTCAAAGTGATCTCTCAGTATGGTTCGGCGCAAACCCCAGTGTTCCCGAAGCGTGTACAGATGGCCGGGGCATGCAAACTGCCGCAGGCTGCAAACTCAATGGAATGGAAGAGTTTGACCGCATTAAGTTCTGGCAAACCCCTGTCTCAAAGTGCAAGAGCCAAGGTAAGTGCGTGCCCTACTACCGCTGGGTATCTGATTACATTGGTGTGATAGGTGGCCGTTAAGGCCACCCTGTAGAAATTCCAGGACACAAGGAGGTAACGATGTCCGACGCTGTGAGTTTCCAATCGGTTTCACGTTGCTATGGCGATGTTAAGGCTGTTGATGACCTAACCCTGTCTATCGAAGAAGGTGAATTCTTTGCCTTACTCGGTCCTTCAGGCTCAGGGAAAACCACCAGTCTTCGCCTTATTGCTGGCTTCGAGCAGCCCTCCTTTGGAGATATCAGACTATTCGGTGAGAGTGTGTCGGGCATTCCCCCCTACCAGCGACAGATTAATACTGTCTTTCAGGACTATGCGCTCTTTCCTCACCTCAACGTTCTCGACAACGTGGCTTATGGGTTGATGATCGCTGGCGTAGGAAAAAGCGAACGCTACCGGGAAGCTGAAAGTGTGCTGGAAATGGTGAAGCTTCAGGGCTTTTCAGACCGACGTCCAGCGGCACTTTCCGGTGGGCAGCGTCAGCGCGTCGCCTTGGCTCGTGCGCTGGTCAACAAGCCCCGTGTACTGCTTCTTGATGAGCCGCTCGGCGCCCTTGACCTCAAACTCAGGGAGCAAATGCAGGAAGAGTTGAAATCGCTGCAACGTCAATTGGGCATTACCTTTGTGCTTGTTACCCATGACCAAAGTGAAGCACTTTCCATGGCTGACAGGATTGCGGTTTTCTCAGAAGGACGTGCCATGCAGGTAGACTCACCGGAAGGCATTTATCGTCGTCCTGCATCAAGGTTTGTCGCCGACTTTGTGGGTTCATCCAACGTTTTGCCACCGCAATTTGTTGAACGCCTGAGCGGACAATCCCGATGGGCAAGTCTGAGGCCAGAATCGGTGAACCTTGTTAATGAAGGAGGCCTATACGCCACGGTAACAGGACGCAGCTTCTTAGGGGTAATGACAAAGTTAAGCCTGAATGTTGAAGGTTACGCCCTCTCGTTGCTCGCACCTTCTTCGTCGGTCCTGCCAGAGGAAGGCATGCATGTTCGCGTAAACTGGCAGCCCACCGACCTGCACTTGATGGAGGCCAAATGAATCATCAAGCCTCTACTGTCACAACACCCAGTGCCGCTCCAAAAGGGTTCTTGGTCAGCTTCTCGGATTTACTTTGGAGAAAGCCAAGCGTTTTGCTCGCGATTCTTCTTGGCCCCCCCGTGCTATGGCTAGGTGTCGTCTATCTGGGTAGTTTGTTTGCGCTTCTCATCCAAAGTTTCTTTTCCATCGACGAGTTCACCGGACTGATTCAGTACGAATTTACACTGAAAACCTATGGCGAACTTTTCAGCGCCGCCAACCTCGACATTATTGTCCGTACCGTGTCTATGGCGGCATTTGTGACAGTTGGCGCTGCGATCATTGCCTTTCCCGTTGCTTACTTTGCTGCCCGCTACGCGCACGGAAAATGGAAGGCGCTGTTCTATCTTGGGGTGATGCTACCGCTGTGGTCGAGTTATTTGGTCAAGGTGTATGCGTGGAAACTCATACTCGCAAAAGAGGGCATTCTTAACTGGCTGCTTACCCAGCTGCACCTTGATGTGCTGCTTAACGCCTACCTTTCAATTCCCATTATTGGCGGTAACTCGCTGTCTGTGAGCTATACAGGAACCTTTCTGGTCTTCCTTTATGTCTGGTTACCCTTCATGGTCTTGCCGCTGCAAGCTTCGCTTGAACGCGTGCCATCGAGCATGCTGGAAGCCAGCTCAGATCTGGGCGCAAAGCCACTTCAGACGTTCCGCCACGTGCTGTTTCCTCTGGCGCTCCCAGGTATGGTCGCCGGCTCAATCTTTACGTTTTCACTGACACTGGGGGATTACATCATCCCTCAGATCATCGGTTCATCCCGCCTATTTATCGGGCAAGCCGTTTACTCTCACCAAGGCACTGCCGGGAATATTCCTCTGGCCGCAGCCTTCTCGGTGGTCCCAATCGTGATCATGGGTTTCTATCTAATGGGCGCGAAGCGCATGGGGGCCTTCAATGCACTCTAATTCTTCCCCAAAAGCACCTTGGTTGTTGAAAGTCGCCGCTTTCGGTGGGCTGGCCTTTTTACACCTGCCTATCCTGTTGATATTTGTCTACGCGTTTACGACTGAAGAAAAGAGCTACCAGTGGCCACCACCAGGTTTCACACTGCGTTGGTTTGAGGTGACCTGGAACCGCCCTGATGTCTGGGAGGCGCTGACCCTTTCGCTAAAAGTCGCCAGCTTGGCAACCATCATCGCCATGATATTAGGAACACTCTGTGCGGCAGCGGTTTCGCGGTCTCGTTTCTTTGGACGTGAAACCATTTCCCTATTGGTGATTTTACCTATCGCACTACCAGGCATTATCACGGGGATTGCTCTTCGCTCAGCGTTCAATCTGGCTGACATTCCGTTTTCCTATTGGACTATCGTATTGGGCCACGCCACCTTCTGTATTGTTGTGGTTTACAACAACGCGGTAGCACGTTTTCGCCGGACCTCAGGAGCATTGATTGAAGCATCGATGGATCTAGGTGCGAACAGCTTCCAGACCTTTAGACATGTGATCTTGCCCAATATCGCTACTGCATTATTGGCAGGTGGCATGCTGGCATTTGCCCTTTCATTTGACGAAGTTATCGTCACCACATTTACCGCCGGGCAACAAGCCACCTTACCCATATGGATGTTGGAAGAGCTTGTGCGACCAAGGCAAAGACCCGTCACCAACGTTGTTGCTATGGTCGTCGTTCTGGTGACATTTCTACCAATTCTTATCGCCTATTACGTGACGCGTGAAGGCAGCCACATTGGCGGACAAGGAAAGTGAGGAGGATTCATGGACACAAACATGTTGATTGGGAAAAGCATAGAAGCTGGCCAAGATGCGAAAGAAACCATACTGAACCCAAGAAATGGGGAAACTATCATAGAGCTGCCAGAAGCCTCCAGGGATCAAATTGATCGCGCAGTCTTCTGGGCTAAAAAAGCCTTCAGTCAGTGGTCCCGCACAACACCTGCGGAGCGATCAGCGTGCTTACTGAAAATCGCCGACCGTATCGAAGCCTCCGCTGAAGAATTTGCGCGACTTGAATCGCTCAATTGCGGGAAACCTTATGGTGCGGTTCTCAATGATGAAATTCCTGCTATCGTTGACTGCTTCCGCTACTTTGCAGGCGCAGTAAGGTGCACAACCACCACGGCGGCCGGAGAGTATCTGGAAGGGTTCACTTCTATGTTACGCCGGGATCCAATCGGTGTTGTCGCTTCAATCGCGCCATGGAATTATCCGTTAATGATGACCGCATGGAAGCTGGCACCCGCAATTGGTGGTGGTAATACTGTTGTGTTCAAACCTTCAGAGCAAACACCCCTCACCGCGCTGCATCTTGTGAATATACTTGCCAGCGAGTTACCTGAGGGTGTCGTCAATGTGGTGCTTGGCCGGGGTGAAACTGTCGGGAATGCCCTTATCAATCACCCTGACGTTGATATGATATCTATTACTGGTGATATCGCGACCGGCAAGAAAGTGATGGAAGCCGCGAGTAAATCCGTAAAACGAACACATCTAGAATTAGGTGGAAAAGCGCCTGTTATTGTGTTTGACGATGCGGATATTGACCTCGTGGTCGCCGGTCTCAAAGACTTTGGCTACTACAACGCCGGACAGGACTGCACGGCAGCCTGCCGTATTTATGTCGGTGACAGCGTTTACGAAAAATTAGTGGCTGACCTCAGCGCTGCCGTTAGCACTATCCAGTACAATAATGAAGATGATGAGACGAATGATATTGGTCCGCTCATCTCACTGCGCCAGCGAGAACGCGTCGCCAGCTTTGTAGAGCGCGCTTCCAACCAAAAACACATTGAAGTTGTGACAGGTGGGAAAACACTTCCGGGGAATGGCTTTTACTATGAACCCACTGTCATCGCTGGTGCGCTGCAAAGTGATGAAATCGTCCGCAAGGAAGTCTTTGGGCCTGTGGTCTCGGTGACACGTTTTTCAGATGTTGAAGACGCAGTATCTTGGGCGAATGACTCAGATTACGGTTTGGCTTCTTCTATCTGGACACGTGATGTCAGTAAAGCCATGGCAACGGCAGCAAGGCTTCAATATGGCTGCACTTGGATAAACACCCATTTTATGTTGACCAATGAAATGCCCCATGGCGGTATGAAACGCTCGGGTTATGGCAAAGACATGTCGATGTACGCCTTAGATGATTACACCGCCATCAGGCATGTGATGATTGCACATTAAGTTAACCTTTTTGCGAAACCCATTGATCACCTCCTCCCCTCGGGTCCTATTTGGTCAATGGTTTTTTTTCTTGGGGTATGTTGACCTTTGGAGCGAGGCACAAGTGCTTCGCTCACATTGAACAAAAACAACATGCATACGACTGTTTCAACACAGCAATTGTGTTTTTTCGTCACAAAGTAGCATTGTGCATAAACAATTAACTGCTTAGTTTTAAATCTGTTGCCACCGGAATCAAGAGGTTAACCGTCATGGTTAGAATGTTCTCCGCTGCGTTAAGACGTAGTCTGTTCTCCGCCACCGTCCTGATAGCAACATCTTTCTCAGCGCTCGCTAACGAACTCCCAGTGGTCAAAGTCGGGGTACTAAAGTTCGGTACCATTAACTGGGAAATGGACGTTGTTAAGCGCCACAAACTGGACGAGAAAGCCGGCTTTGTTTTAGATATTACGCCGCTGGCTTCGAAAAACGCGTCTTCCGTGGCCTTACAAGGTGACGCCGTCGATGTCATATTCTCTGACTGGGTATGGGTAAGTAGACAACGTGCGGCAGGCAAAACCTATACGCTTTCTCCGACATCTGCCACCGCAGGGGGCGTGTATGCCGCTTCGAATTTAACCCTTTCTTCTCCCTGTGATATCAGCGGAGAGACACTCGGGATAGCGGGTGGTTCTGTCGACAAAACCTGGCTTCTTTACCAAGCCTATTGCGAAGCCAAAGAAGACAAAGCCATCAGCGAACTGACTGAACAACAGTTTGTCGCGCCTCCGCTGTTAAACAAACTTCTGATGCAAAACAAAGTCCCACTCGGTATCAACTTCTGGCATTACGGCGCAAGGCTCAAAGCGGCTGGATTCCAACCTGTTATCAGCCTTGATGAAATCGTTGAAGGCTTAGGGATCAACACTCAAGTACCTATGCTTGGCTGGGTGTTCGATGAAAAGTGGGCGAATGCGAACCCATCCCTTGTTTCAGCGTTTTTGAAAACATCCGAAGAAGCGAGAGCATTGCTACGCGCTTCGGATGATGAATGGGACGTTATACGACCGCTCACCAAAGCCGAGAATGACGACGTTTTCAACGCGTTGAAAGCGGCCTATCGCAGTGGGTTCTCAGGGACTTTCGGTGACGAGCAGTTGAAAGCGGCAGCCCAGATCTTCGATATTCTCGCTAAAGAGGGTGGGCCAAAACTCGTGGGTGAATCAACCTCACTGAGTGACGGCACCTTTTGGCTACAACCATAGCCAAATACCAAAGAGGATTTGCTGACGAGTGCGCTTACCGGGCTACCAACGCTATCTCCTTCCGATTCTACTGCTGGTGTTCTGGCAGTGGTCAGCGGCGCTGGTTAACAGCGCCGAATACCCAACACCCGTTAAGGTCTACAACGCTTTTGTCTTTGAACTGTTCAATGAGCAAATGCTCTCTCATCTTGGCATCACACTTTGGCGGGTATTTCTGAGCTTCATCATTTCCATGGTACTTGGGGTGTTCTTCGGCATCATGATGGGGCGATTTCCACGGCTCAATGAGCTTTCGGACCCGGTATTGATTCTTGCCCTCAACATCCCAGCCCTTGTGACAATCTTGCTTTGCTACCTGAGCATTGGTCTGGTGGAAACAGCGGCCGTTACTGCCGTAGCGCTGAACAAGATCCCCACCGTTGTTGCGATGATCCGCGAAGGGGCGCGGGTGATTGATAATGACTTGATGGATGTTGCCAAGGTGTTCCGCCTTCCCCCAACTAAGCGCTTTCTTAACGTCTTCCTACCCCAGCTTTATCCATACATCATGGCTTCCGCACGTACCGGGCTTTCACTGATCTGGAAAATCGTGCTGGTTGTAGAGCTGTTAGGTCGCAGCAATGGTGTTGGATTCAAGCTTCACACCATGTTCCAGTTTTTCGATATTGCCGGGATTCTTGCCTACACCTTTGCGTTTGTAACCGTGATATTCCTGCTCGAAGCATTGATTTTCCGCCCGCTCGACAACGTTGTCTCAAGGGGGCGGGCATGATATCCATTACGCTCAATATCGAAGGCAAGCGCTTTGGGTCAGAGGCTCCAGTTCTAAGCACACTGAAAGCTCGCGTTAAGCCAGGAAGAATCACCGCCATTGTCGGCCCCTCCGGCTGTGGAAAATCCACCTTGCTCAACATGATTGCGGGACTGGAATCATCAGGCAAAGGCGAGATCATCTTTTCCGGCGTCTCAGGGGATGAGCCAAAGGTGGGTTATATCTTCCAAACCCCAAGGCTTATGCCCTGGCTCACCGCTAAAGAAAATCTGGCGTTGATATGCGGGAAAGACAACCCCGCCATCCAAGAGACTCTTGATGCAATGTGTATTATCGACAAACTGGATACCTACCCTTCCCAACTTTCCGGCGGTATGCAACGACGTGTCAGTATTGCACGGGCTTTTGTGTATCACCCTGATCTTTTGCTGCTGGATGAACCTTTCACCTCACTAGACGTCCCAACTGCCGAGCTACTCAGGAAACAACTTATCGACCTTTGGCAACACCAGCAGTCGACCATGATGTTTGTTACACACGATCTTCGAGAGGCCGTTTCTCTTGCAGATGAAGTCTGGTTTCTAAGCCGACCTCCGACGACAGTCATTCATAGAATGGAAATCGACCAGCCCAGTGGACGCTGGCTTGGCAGAGACGACGGCAGAAAACGCATTGATGACATTGTTGCAAACCTGTTCTCAGTGCATCCCCAGATACTTTCAGGAGTGCTGGACGCTGGGGCATAAAAAAGCGGGCATCAATCACCTACCCGCTCTTACCTTCGCAAAAGGGTGTCGCTCAGTTTTTGGCGAGTACTGGCCGACAAGTACTCTGTTCACTGGGGATCATTCCCAGCATCACATTTCCCGCAGGAGGTTCATTGTAGCCAACAGGCTCAGAGACCGCCGGATAGGTGAGTTCTAACTTCTCCGGCACTTGCTGACTGTCAGGGTTTTTAATGCCTTTCGAGGTGTGGTAGTCGTCCGTGAAAACACCGTATTCACCGGGCTGCATCTTATAGGTCACGGTTTCTGTCCCAAATCCTGCATTGGCCAGATATTTGTTCGGGTCGTTCCAGGAACGTCCATCAAGATTGGTGTAAAACTTGATGTCGAGAAGCACAGCATCACAGAGCGGTGTCACTTCCTCATATTGCGTGGGCCAACCCGCACCACCAGCCGTATCAGGGTAACGTCCCCAATCTCCACCTTTAAGCGGACATGCCCCACCCCCACCAAATACAGCCCGGTTAGGATGGTGAACACCATAGATTGGCAAACCAATAGCCTCTCCTTCACTCCCGCCAAGTAAGTTAAACCTTGGCGCCATGGTCACTTCAGTTTTTAGCTTGCCTGTATCAGTTAAGGACGCGTAATACGCACCATCAGGCCTGACATACTGGTGATCTGCGTTATTGAGATTATCGTAAACGGCCGTCAAAAAAAGGTAAGGCTTGTTGAAGAAAGTACGCTCAACCAGGTAGTACTCCACATGAGTTTTTGAGGTATCAATCGCTTTCCACTCAACAAAAGACGTATCTTTTCCTTCCTGCCCAACATTCACCCAGGACTTGGCATCGGGAAAATGATCGAGTCTGAGCACGTTGAGGTAGTTTTCCTTTACATCAAGCCCCGCTCTTTTACCAAGAGGACCTATTTGGTTCGCTGCATCCTGACTAAAGGCAAAATCCATTGCTTTCTTGGCATAGGGGAAGTCGTTACCAGACATGGTGCAATACCAGTTTGAGAGGTCGATTGGCTCATGGTTGGCGTATTTGCCCTTGAAGATGGGGTGGGTAATGGGAACATCGATGTAATTGAGATTACCGCTTTCGCTCAGTTTTTCATCAGGGTATTTGTACCCAGACCAGCTTTCATCCTCCAAGTAGTAGCCGTATTCATTACCGATTTTCTTAACGGCCTCTTCCGCATATAAATCACTTCCGGGCTGAATCCCCTCGGCGTTGCGCCGCCGGTACAGCCTGACGTTCCCATTTTCCTGCACACGCCAAAGACCATGCTTGCCCTCACCAATCATGGTAAATACCTGTTCGGCAATATTCACAAACCGATAGGTCGAATTGGTATTCATGTATCCCATGTAGACGGGAAGATGGGGGATCTGAGAATGTGTTCGGTTTGGACGCCCTATGCCAAGTAAAACTTTGACGTTGTTGTCCGCCTTAATATTTTGATCACTGGTGTAAAAAAACGGGTCGTTATGGGTCAGATCTGTTAAGTTCTCAACTGCCAGTGCTGCGGCTCCGTACGAAAGGTAAGCGGCGGCAGCAAAGGCTGGTTGTGCTAGGGATAACTTCATGTCCTTCTCTCCCTAAAGTCCTATTTCTAGTGATAGTTACCATCGTCTCTAGAACAGTTTCCTTTGTCCGCAGGCATAAGCCAGTCCTGAATCATCCGTCGAGAAAGTGATTGTTGAGCCTTTCGGGAAGAACAATACGTCACCCACTTCTCCTTTAACCTTCTGGTTACCATCAGAAAAATAGATGTGTCCATCCAGGATCACTTTGCTGTCGTCATAACCATAGGTGTAAACAAGAGGGTTACCCTTTTCAATTTTGAAGATACCGCAGGCAATAGGCGCATTGGGATCAGCAGAACCGACAATATCTTCAAAATAGGCGTTCACGCCAGGCTCATTCATTGACGCTATTTGCATTGAGAGCACATCTTTGAATATTTGAAGGCTCTTGCTATCAGACGGGACCTTTACTCCATGAGCTTGAACATTTGCAGCGACAGCAGTCAGACATAACGTCATGATTACTCTTATTTTCATAATATTCTCCAGTATTAAACATGCACTTTAATATGCCTTTTATTTCATAATTTATTGCCATTTAAACCGTACAATAACCTATATAATTAAAAAAATTACTCGTCAAGTAATAAATTACCTAATAAGAAATTACCCCTTAATTTCCGATACTTCATGCTAATATTTCATTCTCCTAATCTTCTAGATGCCGCTTGAGGACGAATATGGAAAAAAACAACTTCGGCGAGCGTTTAAAATCCTTGCTTAAACAACAAAATAAAACTCAGGCTGAAGTTGCAGCGGCTATCGGCACCTCTATCCCTTCGGTGAACCGCTGGACCAAAGGCGGACAAATTGAATATGGCAATCTAAGAAGCCTTGCTGACCATCTGAAAGTCAATTGGATATGGTTGCGATACGGTGATGAAGCCGTAGAAAGCGTCCAGCAAATCTCGCACGACGAATCCAATGCCAAAGACATGCGTAGAGAGTACCTGAACCAGATCATGGAAAGTGAAGCGCGAATGAGGCAAGCCCATGAAATGGCAGATATTATTACTTGGGAATGGAATGTTCTGACAGGTTCAGTTGAGTGCTCTTCCAATGCTGCTGATTTTTTTGGTGTCGAGGATAATAACCTCCCCAATTGTATGCTTCCCTATGCTGACATGGCCCTTGAAGAGCTTTTACATGTGTTTGGTGCAGATGAACCACACTCCTGGGATTTCTCTTCAGTTACATCAGAAGGCATAGTTAAATGGTTTAATTCAAAGGCAAAGCTATACTTCGACTCTTCAAATAGGCCGACAAAAGTCATTGGTATATGCTCTGAAATCACGGAAAGGAAAGAGGCAGAAAAAGCGCTTGAGAAGAAAGAACTACTGCTGAGACGTATTCTGGAATCTATCCCGGTAGGGTTTTGGGGAACAGATGAAAAAGGCGTCATTAATCTCACCAACCCAGAAGCCGAACGCATTTGGGGAGGCTCCACCTTTGCCAAACTAGAGCACTACCAGACGACACAAAGTTGGAGCACCGAAGATGGCCATTTACTCAAAGCTTCTGAGCGCCCACTTTCAATGGCAATAGAGAATAAGCAGGCCATAGACCCTAAAGTCATCACCATTAAATCTCTCGATGGCAACTTCAAAAAGATCATTTCCTATGCCGCACCCATTTATAACAGCCATAACGATTTTCTCGGCGCATTTGAAATAAATCAGGATGTCACGAAGATAGATATAGAGGAGCGAAAACATCTAGAAGACGACATCTACACCCGTTTATTTTTGAGTGAAAATGAATATGGCATCTTGTTAATTAAGAATGAAAAAATCATTAAAGCTAATCAGTTTTCCAAAATACAGTCTGGGAAGAAGCTTTCCGATCTCAGGCACCTTAACACCCTTTTTTCTGAAGAAACGACCAGCGAAATTATGGCTTGCATCTCCAGTAACGAAACGCCGAAATTTAATATTACCGGTTCGGAAAAGTCGGGGGAAAAGCAGTTCTCTATCTATTTGTCGTCCTTACGCCATGAAGCTGACCAATATATTACTGTTGTGTTTTTTGAAACGGGCTTAGTCGCCCACGAATAAAGACCAGTCATGGTATGATCGCTTTTACACTCACATCTTGCGATAATGCCACTCTTATCTTATTGCCCGGTGGAAATCAAAATGGCAAAGACGCTGACTCAGGAACGCATTGCTGAAATCCTGAAATTCGACGTAGACCAACGTTACAAATATATGGTGAAGGAAGTGGTCGAAAACCGCGAAATCTGGATCCTGACTGATGAGCACGGCTGTGTGATGCTCAACACCGAAGACGAAGATTGTGTACCAGTGTGGCCAAATGAAGAGTTCGCACAAGAATGGGCAACCGGTGAGTGGGAACACTGTAAACCTGAGCCAATTGGCCTCAACAAATGGCACAGCCGCTGGACTAACGGTCTTCTGGACGATGAACTTTCCATCGTTGCCTTCCCAAATACCGATCTGGAAGGTGTGGTGCTGTTCCCTGATGAATTTGACTTCGATCTGACCAATCAGGCGAAAAAGCAAAAGCGTTAGGGTCTGTTGACCTTTGTCTGACAGTGACATTAAGAAGAGCGGGCAATGCCCGCTCTTTTATTTACACCTCTATTTTTGCAGACCTGCAAATTTATCAGCTCAATTTCACTGGCTTCACATGGGTGTGATCCGCCAATACATTGATGGCTGAAGCTTTAAATAACGGATTTGCATCCAGTTCTTCAAACAGCCATTTGCAGCTGAATACCATCTTAATGGCATGCACTTCCGGCACTTTGCGGATTCCGCTGGCAATGTCTGCCCAGTCGATAGCATTCACGTATGCCAGCGTATCTTTATCCAATGTCGGCAGGGCTTTCGGATAACCCTTCTCGATGTATAGACCGGTTAACCATATCCAATAGCGTTGCCATAGTTCAGCCAGCAAAGGACGATAACCATTCCCTTCTGCCAGTACACGCTTGGTGATGTCTGCCAACGCCTGAAAGCTCGTGACGGCATGAAGCGTAGTCAATGCAGGTTCATACAGGTACAAACCAATCGCCCTGTCGCCAATTTCGCGCATCTTAAGCTCGATGTTTTCTTCAGTAATAAAGAACTCATCTGCTACCGAAATATCATGAAGCACGGTATCTGAGCAGAGCATCTCGCAAATTTGCAAGCTACCACCGAAACGGGTGATTTCAGGTTTGGCAGCATGCACTTTCAGCCATTGCGCTTCTGCAGTAATAGACTGTGCAGACATATCAATGCGCGGCGGCAACATGCGCTTGTACATATCTTCAAAGCGGATCGCCCAGTACGCTAAGGCATCTGCAATCAGCCCTTTGTCGCCATGCATAATGGCAAAGCTCAAACGGATCACCGGGTGAAACAGACCCATTGGCAGCGCGTATTGCAGTTTCTCAAGTACGCCCATCAGATACGCCGTTTGGTCGTTCGCTGCTTCCTGCCCTTCGAAGAAAAGGCGTTGGAAATCGGCAAGGTATTCCGCTTTCCCCAGGTATTCCGTCCAATTCTCTTCGGTCACGACACCGGTATCGCGCAGGTTAAGGTCTTCTTCGATACGCGCACGGTAACGTGGCCAACTACTGCGGAATGCTTTGATTTCATCATCGGTCGCACCTAACCCCTGCAGCGACATAATCGTCATTGGGTAATGGTTCGACATACCACCTTGGGTGACGCCACCAAGGTTCGGGTGGAATGCGCTGTCGCGCTGCATTTCGTCATTGACCAACGCAGACATTTCTGTTGCCGCGTGAAAGCGTCTTTCTTTATTTTTGGTTGAGAACAACATAATGGATCCTCCTTGCGTTGATTGCTTTTTGTTTAATCCAGAAAGCTCACGTATGGCGCAACGGGCACAATGCCTTGCGGATTTCTAAGTGGGCTTTTCGAGTTATAGCCTCGGCGATATACATCCAAATCTATGGTGTCTTTCACACCCGGCTGCTTTACCAGTGTTTTCAAATACGCTGAGATATTTGGGTAATCCCGCAGTGCTTTCAGGTTGCACTTGAAGGCGGTGAAGTAACCCACATCAAAGCGCACCAATGTCGGTAGCAATCGCCAGTCGGCTTCGGTAATGGCATCACCCAGCAAGAACGCTTGTTTGCCAAGGCGCCCTTCAATCTCTTCAAGTGATGCAAATAACGCAGTCACTGCCTCGTCATACGCATCCTGCGTTCTGGCAAACCCGGATTTGTACACGCCATTGTTGACCGTGTTGAAAATCCAGTCGTTGGTGTCATCAATCTCTTTAGCCAACGCTTCCGGATAGAAGTCCTGCGTATCACCGTTAATCTCGTTAAACGCACTGTTGAACATGCGGATAATTTCCGACGATTCATTGCTCACAATGGTTTGGGTCTTTTTATCCCAAAGCACGGGAACAGTAACTCTGCCGGTTAAATCGGGATTCGACTTCACATAAAGCTGGTGCATGGCTTCAAGCCCAAGCAAATTGTCGGTAAAGCGTTCCTCGGTGTTATCGAACACCCAACCTTGCTCGGTGCGAAGTGGTGCCACCAGCGACAAACCCACCACGTCTTCCAGTCCTTTGACCTTGCGGTAAATCAGGGTACGATGCGCCCAAGGACAGTTCAGTGCTGCAAACAAGTGATAACGTCCTGCTTCGGCTTTAAAACCAGCTTCACCACTTGGCCCGGCTTCTCCCGTTGCGGTGACCCAATTGCGAAACTTGGCAACGCCGCGAACGAAACGTCCGTTTGCTTCTGAATACTGTTTTTCTTCCCACTCACGCAGTTGGTCATCGGTGAGCCAACGGCCTTCAATTAACTTGCCCATCTCTAACCTCCTTACTGCGCAGTGCCGACGTTTTCACGTCCGTGCCGTACATCGAAATCCAACGCCGGGCCAATCGGCACAATGCGGGTTGGGTTGACCGTTTCATGGCTGGCGTAATAGTGCGCCTTGATATGGTCGATATTTACTGTCTCTGCGACACCCGCGAACTGGTAAAGCTCACGAAGGTAGCCTGACAGGTTTGGGTATTCACTGATCCGGCGACGGCTGCACTTGAAGTGTCCGACATAAACAGCATCGAATCGGATAAGTGTGGTGAACAAACGCCAGTCTGCTTCAGTAAGCTGCCCGCCCACGAGGTAGCGATTGGTCGCCAAATGCGCTTCCAGTTTGTCCAGCGCACTGAATACGTCTTCCACTGCTTCATCGTAAGCCTCCTGCGTGGTCGCAAACCCAGCTTGATACACACCGTTATTAATGTTCGGGTAGACAAAATCGTTCATCTCATCAATCGCTTCCCGCAGTGCTTCTGGGTAGTAATCACCCGCAAGCGCACCGACATCATCAAACGCACTGTTGAACATACGAATGATTTCTGAAGACTCATTGCTCACTATGGTTCCGGTCTTCTTATCCCAAAGCACTGGCACCGTGACGCGTCCGGTGTAATCCGGTAGCGCGGTGGTGTATACCTGGTGCAAATAAGTCGCGTCATTAATCGCGTCCTCGACCACATCGTTACCCGGCAGGAAGGTCCATCCATCATCGCCCATAAAGCCATTGACCACCGAAATCGAAATCATGGCTTCCAGCCCTTTCAGCTTTCTGAAAATCAGGGTGCGATGCGCCCAAGGGCAAGCCAGTGAAACATAGAGGTGATAGCGACCCGGCTCTGCTTTAAAGCCGCCTTCGCCCGAAGGCCCCGCCGAACCATCTTTCGTTATCCAGTTTCGAAAGCTCGGCGCTTTTCGGGTAAAGCGTCCGTTTGTTTTGCTGGTGTCATACCAATTGGTGCGCCAAACACCATCTACCAATAAGCCCATTGCCGTGCCTCCAAGCTGTGTAATTTGCTGATGGGCTAACAATAGGTGTTATTTAACTGAGGAAAAACAGCAGAATATTGAAATGATTGTTCTTCAAACTAGAACAATTGAAAAATAGAAAAGGCCCCTTTCGAGGCCTTGGAAATGATGGTGAATGTTATTCTGGCTTTTTCGTTTCGCTGAATACTTCGAGCTGTGCCTTCAAGCCTTGATCTTCAAGGTTAGATACAAGTTCTGTCAACTCAGCGCCAGATGCTGCTTTCAGTACCACAACGCCACCTGCATTTGAAATCAGTGAAAGATTATTCACTTTCGCCAAAGATTCTGCTGCGGCTTTGTCAGCCTTAACCAGAATGAGTCCGCTGGTCTTATGGGTCACCAAGCCCGTTGCATCCGTCAGTATTTCCCCGGCATATACCTTTGGTGCTTCTTCAGAGCCGAAGAGACGGAAAAGTAAAAACGCTTTTGGGGTATTCTTGTAGAAGGTTTTCCCATTGATCACAACCGCTTCACCCTGAGGTGCTAAAACAGCCAGTTCTCCCGGGTCACCTGCCGCCAAAGCAGGAGCAGAAATCAGCACAGTGCTAAGCAAAATTGCTTTGAGTTTCATCGTTATTCTCTCCCTTAACCTTGATGACCGATGACACGGATAGACCAGTGATTCAACACACCGTCAACGCTGTTGTTCCTGCGAGGGAAGTAATATTCCTCGGCTTCATTCTTACGGTTACGCAAGATCCAGTAATCAAATTCATTACTCACATCGGTAACCCGAATTCGCCATTCACCCGAGGCAGGCTCGCCGTAGAACTTGTGACTCAGCATCAAGTGATCGCGGTAACCACGGCTTTCTTCACCGACCTGCTGACCAACACCCTGAAGCAGTGAACGTCCAACCATGCTGTTACTTGGTGACATCAAAACACTGCTGGTCCCTGAAGGGGAAACTAGCTCGATCAAGAGATCACTGGTACGTTCGTGATCAATGTCGATTTTGACCTGCACAGATTCCACAGTGAGGTTATCATCAATCACGATGCCATTGCCTACCGCTTCGTTACCCGCATCCGGTACAACAACGTCTGTCGTCTCAGATTTCCACTCGGTCAGTTTCATTGGAGGTAATGCCTGATAAAGGCGCGCTTCAAACATCGCTTTGTCGACATCAATCAGACCAAAACCATAGTAAGGGCTGTACTCATATCCAGCGGCATTTTTGGACCAACCTTCCAGACCTACCACAGCTTTGTTTTCACCAGTTTGAGAAACATAATTGATCACTGTGTCTACATGTGCTTTATCCACTTTTGTGGCGGTTTTCGCGAGGATGTGGCGAATATCACGTTGCGACAGATCTGGGCGGACGGTCATTATCAACGCAGCAGCACCTGAAGCATTGGGCGCTGCCGAAGACGTTCCGTTCATCACGCCGTTGTAATTACAGTTCGGATCTTCAGCTGTACCACCGTGAAGGCCGTTTCTGTCAGCTTTCTCGGTGGTGTTATAACCACGATCACAGCCAGTCAGGTCAGTCGTGACATGCGCAGGCTTGTCACGACCGAATTCACCCGCTGGTGACGTCAAGAACACGTTCGCACCAACAGAAGAGTAGGAAGCAAGCAGACCATCAGCATTCAGGGCACTGACGGTCATGTTCCAGTAGTTTGCGTTATTGTGGGAAAGGTTACTGTTTTGCCAAGGCAGCCCTTGGTTTGGTGCGTCTGCAGTATCGTAATCTTTCGGCAATATGCGGTAGATTTTCTCTCCCAGCATGATAGAAGTGCGGCCAAATCCATTACCTGCTGACTTCACATAGAGTGCACCTCGCCCTTGATGCGCCGTAGTGCTTTGTTCTTGGTAAACCGCGTCCTGTGTAGCTAGAGACAGATCGTTATCCAGATCAAATGGTCGGCTGAACAGTACGTTGCTACCATAACTTTGGTTGAAGACACGCGCATCTGCCGAACGCGAATCCGCCCCGTGTGCAATCAGCCAGCTTTCCAGTGATTGCTCTTCAAGATAATTAAAGCCTTTGAGTCCAGCTCGTGGGGCCACGCCGCGAATACCTTCATTGTTGTTACCCACGGCAGCAATAATTCCTGCCACTGAGGTACCATGCGAAGCATCAGGGTCCCAAGGTGTCGGGTCGTTGTCTTTGTTGACGAGATCCCATGAACCAGGTTTAACATTTGCCGCCAAATCAGGGTGGGCGATTTCCAATCCGTCATCAACAACGGCGACTGTCACGCCCTGTCCCTGATAACCAAAAAGGTGTGTTTGCCAAGGGTTAAGATCGTATCCTGTGCGACCACCATTTGCAGAAAATGCAGCCTGACCATTGTTTAATAAATTCCACTGATGTTCTAGAAGAGGATCTCCCGGAATTAACCAGCGGTTTTCATAAAACCTGTCAGTTGCAGATGCTGCCCCTGAATAAGCTATGGCAGAGCCAATTGTTAGCGCAATAATCCGTTTTTTATTCATTATTATTCCCAAAAAATAGATAACAAGATTGAGCAATTAATCAACGCTCGTTTTTATTAATATATTATTGAGAGGAATGAAGGAATGCTATGATAGTGATGTAGATCGCATAATTATATCCAGAAAAAATAACAAATGTTAGTAAATGATAACTAATTACGCATAGGGTTGGTTTCCAACAGTTTTCGTTACAGTGCTAAATCAAGCCTATAAAGGCTGAACTTATCTGGATACTAAGATTCTAACCTGAGAACCGCAATGGATATAACTCCACATAAAATGCATAGATATTTATACATATCGGTTTCATTGAGATAGAAAAAGACGTTTGAGGTAATATTTATTTGAAGGTGATAAAGAGAGTTTATCTGATAGGAAAGGAAATAATAGGGGCCTCGCCCTCTTATTTCCTTTCCATTAATACCATGACTTCAGTATGTTCTGTATGAGGGAACATATCAAACCACTGCAATCTTTTTAAAAAATATTTTTTTAAATCGTCAATGTCATTTTTCAGTGTTTGCGGGTTACAACTGGAGTAGATAATGTATTGAGGCGCAAGCTCTGCCAATTTTTCGACTAGTTCTTTACCTAAGCCTCGGCGTGGTGGGTTCACCAACACCAAATCAGGTGCACTATCTTGCAACAAAGAGAATTTCGCGGAATCCAGGGCATCAAATGTGAGGTTCGTTATCCCCATTTGGCCAGCAGAGCGCCTCGCACTGGCAATGGCTTCGGGTTCAATCTCAATACCCGTTACAAACTCAGTCACCGATGCACAATTCAAGGCAAAGCCACCTACACCACAGAATAAATCCCACATATGTTTTGGTTGCTGTTCATTCACCCACTCACGGGCTGTCGCATATAGTTTCACAGCAACTTCCGGGTTGGTCTGGAAAAAGCTTTTCGGGCGCACGGCCAACGGTACGTCATTGAATTGCTCAATAAGGTGCTCATCCTCTGTGAGGAAAATTTCTTCATCGCCTTCAAGACGCGCCATGTGAACAGGTTGCAGGTTCACCGACACGACACGGACTTTCGGAAACGCAGCAGAAATTCCCCACAAACGCTGCCCGAAGGGTTCGACTGCGCGTCCCGTACTCTAAGCGTTTATGCTTTGTTGAGGTGTATTTGCTTAGAATGACTAGGCGGCACACACCTCGCCGCGCCTAAAACGCTTATAGCTAGAACAAAATTTAACCACCAAAGGTCAACAGCCCCTAGCACCACCATCTTCGCTTTGTTGCGGCAGCGCGTTATCTTTATCTGCAACTTGCTGGGTGTAAGGAGCCCCCTTCAGTTCGCATGAACGGCACTCGTGCTGATCGAAGAATTTACAATGCATAACGCTCTACCGCAGATAAAGAAGGAATAGTCATTCTATTTCCTTGTAATTTAACGAAGAAGAGAGCGCATTGGGGCCCGGTTCAAGTATGGGAAAAATGCCTTTTTTCTTGAGTTTATCCCTGCGCTTCAGGAATACTGGTCTCACAAAAATCCGCTAATAAATGAGTACACTACTGATGAAAATAGATCTCACCCGAATGGTCACAGAAAGCCGTAACGCTGCAAGCGCAGAAATCGACAAACTTTCCACGCTGGAAATGCTCGAAGTGATCAATCAGGAAGATCAAAAAGTGGCGCTCGCGGTTAAACAACAACTCCCGCAAATTGCCCAAGCTGTTGACGCCATCACGGAGGCGTTCGTAAAGGGCGGTCGCCTTATCTATATGGGGGCAGGCACATCAGGTCGTTTGGGTATTCTGGATGCAAGTGAATGTCCACCAACTTACGGCACCAAGCCTGAACTTGTGGTCGGTTTAATAGCTGGGGGACATCAGGCCATCTTGAAAGCAGTTGAGAACGCCGAGGACAATGTCGAGCTGGGCAAACAGGATCTGGTGGATTTGAAGCTGACCGCTAAAGACGTAGTGGTGGGGATTGCAGCCAGCGGCCGCACGCCTTATGTGCTAGGTGGAATGCGGTACGCCAAATCTGTCGGCGCAACCGTAGCCGCAATTGTTTGTAACCCTTTATGCGCGATGGCAGATCAAGCAGATATCTCCGTCATTCCTGTTGTAGGGCCCGAAATTGTTACCGGCTCATCAAGAATGAAAGCAGGAACGGCGCAAAAACTGGTGCTGAACATGCTGACAACAGGAGCGATGATCCGCAGCGGCAAAGTGTATGGCAACCTGATGGTGGACGTTGAAGCAACCAATGCCAAGTTGGTGCAGCGTCAGGTCAACATCGTCGTCGAAGCGACAGGCGCAGGTGCTGATGAAGCGGAAGTCGCACTTCGAGCATCTAACCGCCACTGTAAAACAGCAATTTTAATGATTCTGGCAGGTATTGATGCCAAAGAAGCAACAGCACGGCTCGAGAAGCACAACGGCTTTATTCGTCAAGCGCTTAAGACATAAGCCAGATAACCGTCAACAGCATTTTTATGCTGCTCTATACCCAAGTTAACGATGATGTGTCTTCGCTGCTTCGGTACCAAGGAGCCGCCTCTCTCCAAAAATGCCTTCAAAGACACACAGTGCATAAGTCTCAAAACGCATACACAAATAAACCCAAAATGCCTGATAATTTAGGCATTGAAGGGTATTTGACACTCTTCTTTGTAAACTATCAAACTGAATTCTCTGGCTAGGAGGGAAAATGGATTTAGATTACATTAAAGCGGTTGATGTTTTGGGCCAATTACGGGTAGGAAACTCAATCAGTGAAGCACTCAGGGACGAGGCCGGTGAGGTAGCTAGAGCAGTCTTCGATAAGCACAAAGATAAGTGCGATATCGACGCTATCTTTTCACTGCTAGATCATTCCATGGTCAGCGCGCAATTACGAAACAGTTGGACCGATGCCATCTGTGATGTATGGCTAGAGCAAAGATAAGCGGCTGATCTTACGCCCAAACAACCTGAAGATGTAGGATTCCGCCAGTTTGGCTGGCGTTGTGATCGTGGCGTTCTTTTGTAGTTGTGGTTTCACATCCATCAAAAAGGAACAATAAAGAGCACGGCGTCAGTCATTTCGTTTACGCTTCATTAACTTTCGCACAAAGATAGTGCAAACATGCCCCGTTTAAGCGCATCAAACATCCCTTCTCTTGAATATCCCCGCTTCCAATATCAATAGACATCTTGAGTGGTGCATGATTTTCTATATAAATATCATTGTTTTAATCCATATTTGCACACTTGTGGCGCTTTCGTGCACTTATTTAGATCATTCAGGCACGCTTTGTGCTATCCCCATCCACAGGAAATTCAATCTCAAGGAAGTAGAGGATTTACAACGTGGAAAATATTAGTAGCGCGATTCAAACGCTGTCAGAAAGCGCGAACACGCTCTTTATTCTGATCGGTGCCATTATGGTATTGGCAATGCACGCAGGTTTTGCCTTTCTGGAAGTCGGTACAGTCCGTCACCGCAACCAAGTCAACGCCTTGGTCAAAATCATGTCCGACTTCGGCTTCTCAGCGCTCGCCTATTTCTTTATTGGCTACTGGGTCGCTTACGACGTTAATTTTTTCAGCAGCGCCAGCGTCCTATCCGAGGGTAACGGCTATGAGTTAGTGAAGTTCTTCTTCTTAATGACCTTTGCCGCCGCGATTCCAGCCATCATATCCGGCGGTGTTGCCGAACGTGCCAAGTTCTATCCCATGTTGATTGCTGCCGCAGCCATCGTCGCTTTTGTTTATCCATTTTTCGAGGGGCTAATCTGGAACGGTAACTTTGGTTTTCAGGGTTGGCTAGAAGCAACCTTTGGCGCCCCTTTCCATGATTTCGCTGGTTCAGTCGTGGTTCACGCTGTTGGCGGATGGATTGCACTGGCTGCCATTATGATTCTTGGCGTTCGTAAAGGCCGTTACCGCGGCGATAAGCTAATTGCTTTTGCACCTTCCAACATTCCGTTCCTGGCACTTGGCGCATGGATTCTGACCGTGGGTTGGTTCGGCTTTAACGTGATGTCTGCACAAACCATGGACGGTATCAGTGGTCTTGTCGCAGTAAACACCCTAATGGCAATGGTCGGCGGTATCATCACCTCCCTCATTGCAGGTAAGAATGACCCTGGTTTCCTACACAATGGTCCATTGGCAGGCCTTGTAGCCGTTTGTGCCGGTTCTGATTTGATGCACCCGATCGGTGCCTTAATCACTGGAGGTGTAGCGGGCGTGTTGTTTGTATGGCTGTTCACCCTTATCCAAAACCGTTTCAAAATTGATGACGTGCTGGGTGTATGGCCACTTCACGGCGTATGTGGTGTTTGGGGTGGTATCGCAGCAGGCATCTTCGGCTCAGAAGCCCTTGGTGGCCTTGGTGGTGTTAGCCTTATAGCTCAAATCATCGGTACAGCTGCAGGTGTCGTTGTCGCATTTATCGGTGGTTGGATTGTTTATACTCTAGTTGAAAAAGCAGCAGGTATTCGCTTAAGCGAAGAAGACGAATATAATGGCGCTGACTTAGCTATTCACAAAATCGGAGCAACGTCGGAAGACTAATTTAACCATCAATGCTGCGATAAAGCCCCTCATAATCAAGCGGGGCTTTTCTTTAAAATTAGGGGCTTACAATATATTCTTTTATAGTATCGAGACTAAAAATCACATATCAATTCTCATCTACACTCCAAACCTATCTACCAAACCCCATAAACATTTCCTATACCCAAACGACCTGAAGATGCTCGCATTCAGAGGTCATCAATGCGTTCAATTCGAGGCAAATTCCACGAGGAATAGTCGTTCAATTTCCGTGGGATTTAACGAAGAAGTGGGCGCATTGAGGGCCTCCCCTCGGGCGAGTTGAATCCTGCATCTTCAGGTTGTTTGGGTATATATGCATATATTCAATAATTCTCATTAATAATACATATACAATATATATGTGACATTTTTTATTGACGAACCTATTAATATGCGCAAACTATAAATACAACAATTATTATTTAATAGACATATGTCTTTTGAATGTAACTTTGACAAATTTGGCAAGCTGACACTATTGGAATATTTCCCTAAAGGGGAGGGAACATGGATTTAGAATATATGCAAGCAGTAGATGTATTGGGACAACTACGAGTGGGAGATTCGATCAGCGATGCGCTTAGAAATGAAGCGCAAAGTGTAACCCGTGAAATCTTCGAAAAATATCGTGATAGGTGCGACGTCGATTTTATAGAAGTCTTACTTCATGATAATGAAGTCAGCACAAAATTAAGAAACTCGTGGACTGATGCCATATGCGATGTGTGGTTGAATTAAGTCCGTTCGCTGTTATTCAATAATACTCTAAAGCATGCGAAAAACCTATCAACACCTGCGGGCGATATAGAACAGAACCGCGCTGCTAACAGATAAATATATGGAGCCCATAATGGGCTCCATTTGTTTTTCTTCACTCTTAGAAGCACTTCAAGTGGCTATGTATTCTGACTGACTTATCAGCTTTACAAACCCTACTCTGTACAAGTTTTCAAGCATTTACTATCGCAAATTCCATCATTGGCTTTTCATTCTATCAGCTGGAGATATTTAATCTTTCTTATCACTACCTTCGCACTTTCAAAGTCGGGAAGTGAGTCATCTACTTATTGAAGAAGGTCTATTCTCAAAATCCAAATGGGACAAAAAAATGCTTAAACAACTCGGATGTATTTCTTTATTGCTAATTGCTGTAAATGCTGTCGCACAATCTGTACCTGCAACTCACCATACGCTCAATTATGAAGGTCGCACTATCAAATATTATTCTGAAGGCATAGTGCAACTCAATTGGCCAGGGACATCAGTTAAAACCCAATTTAGCGGTCACACACTAAGCGTTACCCTAATTGGAAATGGCGATCATTTTGATGTTTTAATTGATGGAAAGCTGACCAAAAAACTTATTACCGCTCGCGGAAATAAACCACAATCGTTTACATTATTAGAAAATGATGATCCAAAAAAAGTACAAGTGGAAATCGTTAAGCGAACCGAAAACTATGATTCACTCACCCAGGTTATCTCTTTTGATCACGATGGCAGCCTGCAAGGCATTTGGGAGACACAACCCCATATTCTATTTATCGGGGATTCAATCAGTGCAGGCTTCGGCAGTGAATCAAATAAGCGTGAATGTACCTGGGGGGAGGTGTATGCGTCTTCAAATGCCCGCCTCGCTTTCCCCTATCAAACCGGCGAAGTATTGAATGCCAGCATTACACAGGTTTCATTTTCAGGCTTGGGGCTGATCAGAAACTGGAGTGGTAACCAGCCTCATCATGATCTTACCTATTACGCTGACAAGGCCAGTGCGGTCTTTGGGCTCACCCATGATTTCGAAGACACACATCCAAACCTTATTGTTGTAGAAGTAGGCACCAATGATTTCAGCACCGATCCTCAGCCTCATGAACCTTGGGTGGATATTGAGGCAGTGAAAAGAGACTGGACAGACCGTATGGTTGAATTTGTCGGTGAACTTCGCCAGCGCTACAGTGGCGTAAATGTTATCTTAATGCCTCGGCCAGCCTACCCTTATGACTACATTATTCCAGCAACCAGCGAAGCGATTCAAAGGCTGAATGCCCAAGGTTACGAAGGTATTTATAGCCATACTTTTGTCTCTCCACTTGAAGGATGTATCTGGCATCCTACTTCTGAAGAACACAAGGACATTGCCAACAAGCTTTCTGACTTTATTCAGGCCAACAAGCTTCTGTAATGCCTCTTTGCAAACGTTCGCCTGCCCCCGATTTTCTCGGCGGCAGGCGTTCTTCTCAAACTTCAGTGGTAACATTCATTCATCAGCTATTTTCTATATACCCAAACAACCTGAAGATGCAGACCATCATTGAATGGGTTCAGGGCGACCCGTTGCGCATGCAGGCGCTCTATGCCACACGCAGTCTAAAATTGCCTCAGTGTTATATCGCTGCTGGTTTTGTCCGAAACCTTGTTTGGGACCGCTTACACAACAAAGAAACCGCTACACCACTTAATGATGTGGATGTGATTTATTTCAAAGATGATGAAACCGACGTAAGCGCTCACCTGAGGTATGAATTGCACTTAAATACGATATTGCCCTCACTGAATTGGCAAGTTCGCAACCAAGCCCATATGCACCTGAGAAACGATGATGAGCCTTATATGGACATCTTAGATGCCATGAGTTTCTGGCCAGAAATAGAAACCGCCGTGGCAATCAGACTCGTTAATGACAACTCGCTCGAGTGTATCTCCCCATTCGGGTTTGAATCCCTATTTGCATTAAAAATCACGCCTAACCCCAAACGCGACGCCGCCATCTTCCAGCAGCGCATTCAGTCTAAAAACTGGCTCTCGCACTGGCCTAAATTAGCCGTGAAAAAAAGTTTTGAATAATCTGCATCCAAACCACGCACTATCCCGTCTCTTTCTCTGACAGCGCTGTCTAATGATGTCAAAAATAAAGAGAAGGAAATCCCATGTACAAACCTATGCTTGTCGGCGTCATGCTAGCGTTTCCAACGCTGGCTATCGCCGCAGACAACACTGTCAACACTGCTGTTGGTGAAGTTTTTGTCGATCCAAACGGACGCACACTTTATACCTTCAGTAAAGATACTACCGGTAAGTCAGTCTGCAACGGTGGCTGCGCAGCTAAATGGCCGCCACTTTCTGTTAATCCGGCGACAAACACACTCTATGGCAGTCAGCCGGGGTTTAGCATCATCAACCGTGATGATGGCAGCGAACAATGGGCGTATCGGGGCGCACCGCTTTATCGCTGGTTTAAAGACATTAAGGCTGGCGATATCGAAGGGGCGGGTATCGCAGGCGTTTGGCCACTAGCGCGTGCCGATGATGTGACAGTCCGGCTATATAACGATGATAAACGCCGCTATCTGGTGGATAGCGACAATTTTACCCTCTATACGTTTGATAAAGATGAAAAGGGTATCTCCAATTGCTATGGGGACTGCGCCGCTTATTGGCCACCTGCTTTGGTGAACACACAGAACATGGCATCCCTGAAATTGTCCGGTGATTTTGGAGTAACAAAGCGCAAGGATGGGAACGTTCAGTGGACATACAAAGGTATGCCGCTTTACCGATGGATTAAAGATACTGCGCCAGGCCAAACGACAGGAGACGGCGTGAAGGACATCTGGCACATGGTGCCGCTATGAGGTGATTTTTGAGACTCGATACCAAGGAAGTCGGCGAGTTACTCTCCCGCATTGCCCTAAAAGACAGGAGCGCTTTTGAAGCGCTCTATTCGCTCACAGGCTCGCGCTTGTATCATTTACTGGTTTCTATCGTCAAAGACGAAGGGCTGGCAGCTGATTTGTTGCAGGAGGGTTTTCTGAAGCTCTGGTTCAGGCAGCACAACTACCCCATAGACTATCCTTGGGCCTGGCTTTGCCAGAGTATGCGAAACCTCGCCATTGATGAGCTAAGAAAGGCGCGATATTCAAAGGAAGAATCGGTCTCTGACCCCATATCAGAGGCCGAGAGAGGTTTGGAGATGCTTGAAAACAACGCACACCCAGAGCATCAGAAACTGAGTTATTGCCTGCAAGCCCTCACACCTGAAAAGCGCTGTGTCATCGTCCTTGCGTACGAACACGGCCTGAGCCACGAAGAGATTGTCGAACACGTGAACTCACCACTGGGAACAGTAAAATCATGGATTCGACGCGGACTGATGGAGCTTAAACGATGCCTGCATTAAACGTTGCCAAGCGCTACCAATCCGCAGAACTGCGCGACAAGCTTGCCGCAGAGTATGTCATTGGAACGCTCACACCAAGAGTTCAGCGCCGCCTTGAGTCACTGATGAACCAAGACCCGAGTTGGTGGGAGTACATCGAACATTGGCAGCAGCACTTCGCTGCGTTCACACCTTCTATCGATGCGAATGTTGAGTGGGAATATACCAAACCACCGGAACGGGTTTGGCATAATATTGTTACTGCTGTTGACCCGCAAAGCGAGGGTTCGAAGGTCGAAGCTAAAGCACCTTGGTGGAAAGCCATCACCATGCCCTTGTCACTGGCTTTCTCGCTGGTTATTGGTGTACTGATAAGTCCGAATATCATGCCACCGGAGGCACCAAAGAAAGGGCCTATTATTGTTCAACCTGCAAACTATTTTGCTTTAATGTCTTCCGAACAAGAGCACAACCTTTTTGCTATCGTCGCATATTTAGGGTTAGGAGGGGCCAAGTCAACACTGCGCCTTCAGCGCAACCTGCGTGAATCCGAGTTACCGCCTGAAACCGCCACTGTTTGGATGCGTGATAAAGCAACAGGAAATATCATCCGAATAGACACGCTGAGGAACATCAATGACACACGTTTTCTATCTCCAGCAGAATGGCAACAGTTGAAAAATAGCTCAGAGCTGATCGTCACCATTGGCGAAACACCCCGCAGTCAGGTGCTTTATCGCGGTCGATGCGTAGAATTGAGTAACTGGAACGCCATTTGACAAGCCAACAAATTGGTTACCTAAGCGTCGGTTTTAAACTAAAGAGGCCAGCAATAAGCTGGCCTCATGACGTATTCATTTGAGTTAAAGCTTACGACCGAGCCGCTTTTCTATTTGTTTCTTTTCCCACTCAGGGCCAAAGAAATTCAGGACTTCAAAAGAGTTGAGTGCATGAACCGTGATACCTATCCCCCAACCCATCGCTGGCCACCATGCCCAAATGTAATCTGGACTGGTCAGGAAATTAATCACAAACAGTAGCCCAATCACCAACACATAAGTCATCAGATGGGAATAGAACCCTTTAATTTCCCTTATCTGGTTTATCACACGCTCTTCTTCAGAAGTGTATTTCACTTCTTCTCTCATATCGGGCTCCGGTTCTTTTTGAAGGTCAGAAACTTGGATTTCAAAGACAGCCGCCAGAGACTTCAACGATTCCAAACCCGGTTTGTCGCCACGTTCAATTCTCTGAATAGTGCGGACACTCAGGCCACTCATTTCAGAAAGTTGCTCTTGCGACCAGCCACGCTGTAATCGTAATTTCCTGACAATCATCTTGTTTTTCCTTTTTGCTGTGGACACTTCAGAAGTTACCCAATTTTCCCTGTTGTCAGGAACGTCACGCACCCGACACACACATGACACTACTTTAAAAACAAAAGGTTAGCGTGATTCTGTTATTTATCAAATCCAGACGTCTTCTATGCGACAAACACCCGCTAGAATGATAATAAGACGAAAAAAACACACTCCCGTCAGTTTCAATCACCGACACCCACGCTTCACCAAACGGTTTGGCTACATTTTCGATACCTTCAGAGGTCTAAAATATAAACCAATCTGCGCCGAAAGCAGGGCTTCTGAAATGAGGACAGGGGCATACAAGTAGCAAGGGCAAGCCATTGGCTTGCCCTTTATCAAGGTGTTCGCAGTGATCTATGAGATAAGCGAAGGCACTTTGGTTTGGAAGATGGTTTCCATCGGTACTCTTACGTTGATGGAATAGCCAAGATGATCGATTTCCATCGCGATGGGCCTTTCCCCTTCACCATGAAGGAGAATACCAGTCATACCTGTTAAGTGACCACTGACGACACCAACCGTCACGCCATCCACATCATTATTGGAGATAGATGTCGCATCTTCGTAGTAGTAGAGAATCGTTTTGATCTTAACAATATGCGATTCAGGAATCGTCGCCACGTATTTGCCATGGCGCACCAAATGCGAAAAGCCCGGTGCCTGCTTCACTTTCTGCAGACCTGCCTGTGTCGTGCGCACGAACAGGTGGCATTTAAACAATGGCTCGTAAGCGATTCTTCGCTTATTACCAACTGTTTCCCAGAACCTGCGCTCAGGTAAATAGGCTTCATACCCTTGTGAAAGCAGATAATCGCGGAGAAGGTTTTCCTCGTTGAAATGGGTATAAACTGCATACCATCTATAGTAATGCAATTCGAATCTCTCCAGTAAAAAATACAAGCCACGCCGATAAACATTCAGACGTGAAAAACAATCGACTCAAGTACATTTGAAGCGGTAATCGCGATGAAATGGAAATTGATTATTAGAATGGTAGCCAACGCGAAACCTTGGGTTACCAACAAAACCCAACGCTTAGAAAAGCACACCGAAAACATATAGAGTTGATACTCGAATGATATCGTTTTAATAGGCTGCAAGGAAGCAAGAATGGACGGTAGCGTGAAGTGACTTCTAGTTACAGAAACGCATTATGGTATGGCTCACACATCGGTGAGAAACCGCTAAAGTTGCACCCAAGCTTTATGGCTCAGCGCTATAACCACTTCTGCTCCAAGTAAGGTTTCTTCCTTAGGCTATCGAGTCGACTTTGAAGGCTTCCTGCATGAATTTCCAGCTTGTGACCATCTGGGTCCAGGAGGTAAAGCGAATTTCCTTCACTACGGTTCTCTTTCCACTCATTCACACCTTTCTCACGCACGGACATAGCGAACGAAATAAAGTCTTTATCTTCAATATCTAACGCAATATGTGAGTAATCACTTTTATCACAGGGCTCATCAATAGAGAGGCAAAGCCAAAGAGATCCCAAAGAAAGGTAAGCACCACCATCCCATCTGACATGACCTTGAAAACCCAGAATATCAAGATAGAAAGCAAGTGAGCGTTCTAAATCAGACACCGCAAGCGTAATGTGGTTGAGTCCCTTTAACATGACTCAATCTACCAATTTTTTAGTGAGGAAGTGGAGCTGATGTTCGTCACCCGGAAAAGCATCCAGTGTCATTTGATTACGGTAACCCAATGACTCGTAAAATGGTCTTGCCTGAAAACTGAAGGTATCGACCATGGCAGATTTACACCCTTTGCCGACTGCTTCCGCTTCCATCTTCTGCATCAGGGTTTTGCCGATACCCTCCCCTTTCAGCGCAGGATCAATCCAGAGGAACAGGATGTGCATCCAGTTACCCCAGAAGCGCGAGACAATACCACCACGCCTTTGGCCGCTTTCATCAACAACAAAGACCGCCATTTGCATTTCATTCAGATGCTCGACGAAAGGGTCATTGAACGCCCGAAGCCCGCCACGCACGTCCATGATGTCCTGCTCTGTTGGGTTGGCAACAACATGATATTCCATCACTTCTCCCTGAGCTCAATTCAGTGCTAGCTGATTGGTTGTGAATCTTCCTTTATCGCATTTTTCAGCTTTTTGATGCGGGATTCTTTGTAGCCAAAGATACCGAACATCGCGATAGTAACAGCAATACAGGTATAAAGCTGAAGCTGGGAGTAGATAGTAAAGTTGGTCGCCAGAAAATACAGCATCAAAGCCATTAGTACGATTTGGATAACCCAGCGGGGCTTGTCATTAAAATCAAAAGTCTTGCTGTCTTCTTCGTAACGCACATGCACGCGCCCCACCAAAAAACCAAGATTGATTAGCAATCCATCGTTATCAGTCGCTGATTTAAAGTCGATGTGGTTCAGCGCCAGGTATTTTTCCAGACCTTTCAGATCCATTCAGAGATTCTCCCAAAAACATCTTGTCGAAAGCACACGCTTTCCATTTGTCCGATAATATCAGAAGAGGAGCGCGAGTCTGAATGCCGTGCGTCAGCCTCACCCAATTTGTTGTTACGAAGTGTGAGTCAAAATGAGAAAAGGCCACCTTTGCAGGTGGCCTTTGATTACGAGGTAAAGAGGTAAAAGCGAATAAACCAAAAAGCGATGTTTATTTTATTCACGTTTCTGTGATTGTTTGGTTTCCCAGTCAGCCGTGGAGACCCGCTTTTCGCATAATAAAGTCGTCAACACCAGTCGGGATAATCAAACCTACAACAGCTTCCATACACTCCTCATGTCGACCTTGGATGACTTCATCATATGCCAGAAATGAAAGGTAATTTGTGAATCTCGCCGAGAATTCAGCTTGCCAGTTCACTTTCCTTACTCTTTGAATATGTGGATATTATTGGGCTTTGCTTGACGACCAATCAGGCACAAAAAAGGCAGCGTCATACGCTTAATGCCGATCAGTTAAGCAATAAATGATCGGTTGAACGATCCTTATAGGCTGTCAAAATCCGAGTGTTTCTCTGCACTCGGATTTCTTTATGTTCTTAAGGCAAGCGCTCGACCGAATACACCAATTCTCTGCTGACCAACTCAATGGGCTATCAGATCTCCTTTGCCCCACACTGATTAATCAATGTCTTGAAGACACGGGCGTCGCCACGATTCGTAAGCGTCGACTCCCCATGGAACTGATGGTGTGGAGCGTGGTGGGAATGTCTCTTTATCGGCATCTATCGATGAGCAAGGTGGTCTCTCAGCTCGATATATTACTTCCGGGTAAGAAGCCTTTTGTTGCGCCGAGCGCGGTGATTCATGCCCGTAAGAAACTAGGACATGAACCCGTAGAAGCAGTGTTCAACCAAACTCAGCAATTGTGGCATGAGAAAACCCCGCATCCCGATTGGTACGGACTCACTTTGCATGCCGTCGATGGTGTGGTTTGGCGAACACCTGATACGACTGACAATGATAAGGCGTTTAGTCGAACAGGTAATAAAACAACGACGTCAGACTATCCTCAAGTTCGCATGGTCTGCCACATGGAATTGACGAGCCATCTGCTCAACAGTGCCGCCTTTGACTCCGTCTCGGTCAGTGAGATTGACCTCACCGCTCAGCTTATCGACAAAGCCCAAGACAATAGCCTTACCCTGTTTGACAAAGGCTTCTATGCATTGGGACTTCTCCATCGTTGGCAAAGCCAAGGAGAGGAAAGACACTGGCTAATTCCCCTGCGTAAAGGGGCGCAATATAAGACGTTAAGAAAACTGGGACGCGGTCAGGAGCTGGTTGAACTCTCCCTGACTGCCCAAGCGAAAAAGAAGTGGGTAGATGCGCCGGATACACTGGAAGCCAGACTCATTACCACCAAGATAAAAGGGAAAGAAGTCAAACTGCTGACTTCCATGACCGATCCTAAGCGTTATATAGGTGCAGATATCGCAGAGCTCTACAGTCATCGCTGGGAAATCGAATTAGGCTACCGAGAGATGAAACAGTACATGCTTCAAAATAGCCTGACGCTAAGAAGTAAAACGCCGGCGTTAGTGAAACAGGAGCTTTGGGGAATGCTGCTCGCCTATAACCTGTTGCGTTTTATGATGTGCCAGATGGCGTATTCCTTGAATACGGTGATGCCATACCAAATAGGCTTTAAGCAGGCATCGATATTTTTGGTGAGTCAGTTGCAGATGCTTCCGGCTGTCGCGCCGGGCAGATACCCAGAAGTACTCAGATATATCCTCGATATGGCAGAGAGCTTTGTGCTTCCAGAGAGGCGGGAGAGGACATATCCCAGAGCAGTAAAGAAAAGGCCCAGTCGCTATGCGACTAGGCCTTCTAGAAAGCGTCATTCAGCTTAATTCACATGCATTAAGCGTATACGCTGCCTTTTAACATTCTATTTGGGGAGGAAGATACGATATATCGCGCCTTCTTCATCTCTCAGGCTGAGCGCCCGTTTGCCCGATATACGGTGGTTGGAAGCGTCTTCAAAGCTCCAATGGGTCGCTTTGGCACCGTCGCGTAATGCGATGCTAACCCCTAGGGCTTTGAGCTCTTCCAGACTGTCTGATTCTCTGACGATATCGCCGCTAAGTACATTCACCAGCTTCATACTGCATACCTCTCGTCGTTCAGGTTTTTCCGTAAACCCAATTCCGAGGCTAGCAGGCAAATGTGACGAATAATTGAATCAAAATTAGGACATCACATAACTTCGATGTACCACTAAGTTATTCCGTAAGTGCGAATACATGACAAGGAATTCTTCGATTCACCGTAAATTTCCAGTCACATCCACGTAAGACTTTTACAGCCTGTCATGCAATCGATCAAGCCGTCTTCTCGGAGATTTCTGTCGAAATGGACGTTTTGGACTCGCTATTTTTGAAGCAGGCAGTCATATCACGCAGGTGCATATCTCTGGATCTTTTCAGGACCGAAAATATCCTAAGTGCGTCATTTTCCGAACTTTGTGTCACGCTATCTTTATTTTTATGCAATAAATTTATAACAAATCACTCGTAACGTTCGGTGCGAAGTCCCACTGTACCGGTCTTGCGAGCAGGTGTAGTGGGAGACTACACCAGAACCTAAGCTATCTAGATTTGCTTGGTTTTTTAGGCTATCTACCCAAACAACAAATAAAACGGAAACAGGACAAAAGGGAAATAAGATGAACAGCATGAAACTGACTATCATGGCTGCCAGCACCCTTCTGCTGGCTCAAACTGCCAACGCTGAAACACTCCGCTTACTCACTTGGGGTGGTTATGCACCACAGGAAGTCATTGACCAATTCCAGAAAGAAACCGGTATTGACGTTAAAGTCACCAAGTCCAACAACGAGGACATGATTTCAAAACTCCGCGCTACCCGAGGCGCAGGCTTTGATCTCGTCCAACCCAGTCAGGATCGCATCACAGGTGCGCAGCGCGACTTCAATATTTACCAACCAATCGATCTGTCAAAAATTGACACCAGTCTGCTAATCCCTTCCATGCTGGAAGCGACCAAAAACAATACCGGACTGGAAGGCGCGGTATATGGCGTTCCTCACATCTGGGGCACCAGCGGTCTGGTTGTCGATACCAAGAGTGCTTCGGGCATCAAAGATTATACGGACCTCTGTAATAATGCCTACAAGGGTAAGGTTTCCTACCGCCTGAAACGCCCAACCCTTATCGGCTTTGCATTCGCAATGGGTGAAGACCCATTTGCTGCCTACAGCGATCCTGCCAAGTATCAGGCGATTCTCGATAAAGTGCAGGCAAAACTGATCGAGTGCAAACCGAACGTGAAAGCCTATTGGTCAGGTGGTGATGAGCTGCTGAACCTTGTCAGATCCGGAGAAGTTGTGGGCGCGATGGCCTGGGATGCGGGCGGCTGGAAGGTGAACCGCGACAATGCCGACATCACATTTGTGGCGCCTGAATCAGGTGCACTGGGTTGGATTGATACCTTCGCGATTCCTAGAAAGTCAAAAGCTGTCGATGCTGCTTACAAATGGATTAACTTCGTTAATCAGCCGGAAATTGCCGCCAAAATCACCGAATCTGCAGGTAATTTCACTGCTTCTAAAGGTGCCGACAATTTCGTAAATGATACGGCGAAAGCCCAGTTCCAGGCGAGCTTCCCTCAGGCTGATATCGACAATATCAAATGGTATCCAACCGTTCCTGCTGGTCTGGAAGAAATGGAAGGTCTGGTGCTGGATCGCGTGAAAGCAGCGAACTGATCGCCAGACTGTACCTAGACGGTCTGCATCATGCAGGCCGTTTCTCTTCATTTTCAATTTCACAGGCGCTGTTTATATGTCAGAAAACCCGATTCCCGATCTGGAATGCCACTCCCTCAAAAAGTCCTTTGGCAGCTTCACGGCAGTGGATAACATTGATGTCACCGTACCCAAAGGCAGTTTCTTTTCTATCCTTGGCCCATCTGGCTGCGGAAAAACCACCCTGCTGAGAATGCTGGCCGGTTTTGAGCAGCCGACGTCGGGTGACATCATCATCAAGGGTAGCCGTGTTAACGACATTGCTCCCAACCGTCGTCCAGTGAACATGGTGTTCCAGCATCTGGCGCTGTTTCCCACCATGACGGTAGCTGAAAACATTGGTTATGGTCTTCGCCGCCGAAAAACACCGAAGAATGAAATAGACCGCAAGGTTGATGAAGTGCTCGCCAGAGTCGGGCTTTCTGGCAGTGGGCCCAAGCAAATATCCCAATTATCCGGCGGACAAAAACAACGTATCGCCATTGCGCGCTGTCTGGTACTCAACCCAGACGTACTGTTGCTTGATGAGCCTTTAGGCGCTCTGGATCTCAAACTCCGTGAGCAGATGAAAGTGGAGCTCAAACACCTTCAGCAGGAATTCGGCACCACCTTTGTGTATATCACACACGACCAGTCGGAAGCACTGGTGATGTCCGACCAGGTCGCCGTGATGAATAACGGTCGCTTCGAACAACTCGGTTCGCCACAGGATCTTTATTACTCCCCAGCCACCGCCTTTGTCGCCAAGTTTGTGGGTGAAAACAATCACCGCTCAGGCACGGTTGCAGACGTTAACGGGCAGACTGTCACCATCACGGGCCAATATGGTGAACGCTTGATGGCCAACACCAACCAAACGATGAAGGTGGGCGATAAAATAGACGTCTTCGTCCGCCCGGAAGCCATCAGCATCGCGCTGCCCGATCAAAAACCACCACAGGCGGAGAACGGGTTTGGTGTGCAGGTAAAAGAAATCCTGTTTGACGGCTCACGCAGCCAATTGGTGGTAGAAAGTGCCTCAAACCAAAATCTTTTTTCGGTGCAGTTGCCACAAACAGAAAGCTTTCGCACTATCCGCCCCGGCGATCCGCTGTTCATTCACTGGCAAGCAGCCGTTTCACGCTGTCTGCCCGTCCAGAGTTAGGAGGGCGCATGATAGAACGTGGAAACCGCCTGGCTCTCTACCTGCTGCTGACGCCATTCTTACTTTGGCTGACACTGCTAATCATTTTGCCTCACGTGCAGATGTTCAATATCTCGATTCACGATCGTGTAGTAGGTGGCGGAAAAATCCTGAGCATGGATAACTACGCTACCTTCTTTACCGAACCTTTGTATTGGCGAACCTTTGCCCGCACCGCCATCATGTCGCTGTTGGCCACCGCACTGACACTGCTGATTGCCTTTCCTGTGGCATTTTACATCGCCAAAGTGTGTCAGGGTAAAACCAAAAGCCTACTGTTTGTTGCCTGCCTCCTACCTTTCTGGGTGAGTGAACTGGTGCGTTCCTATGGTTGGATGATCCTGCTTCGCGAGTCTGGTCTTGTCAGCGGTTTGCTTCAATATCTCGGGCTTGCAGACCAGCCAGTCGAGCTCCTTTACAATGACGCCACCATCATGCTGGGCTTGGTTTATACTTCCATGCTCTTTATGGTAGTGCCGCTTATTACCACGCTCGACAGCCTGGATAACAGTCTGATAGAAGCGGCTTATGACCTTGGCGGCAGCAGTTGGGATGTGCTGCGCGAAGTGGTGATCCCCCATGCGATGAGCGGCATTGTCGCGGGCTGCATTGTGGTCTTTATGCTGACGCTGGGTAACTACCTGACACCAACGCTTCTTGGCGGCAAAGACAGCCTGTGGTTTACCGAACAGATCTTCACCCAGTTCATCACCCGGTTTAACTGGGAGCAGGGTTCAGCGTTCGGCATTTTGCTGCTCGCACTCTCTTCAATGATGGTGTGGGGCGGGCTAAAAATAACCCGTCAGTCTTTCGTGAAAACCATGGGGTGAACCATGATTCCTTCATTGCCCACCAACCGGCCATTCTCACGCATTTATCAGGGATATATTGCTCTATTTTTTGTGTTCCTGATGTTGCCCCTTGTTGTTGTCGCCGTGTTTGCATTTAACGATAGTCTGTTTCCATCACTGCCTTGGAACGGCTTTACCCTTTCCTGGTTTTTTGGCGACAGCGAGCCAAAGGTAGGCATATTCAACGACAGGGAACTGACCGACGGTATTGGCGTCAGTTTGTTTGTCGCTATTGCCGTGACAGTCTGTTCACTTTTTCTGGCTACCACCAACGCCTTTCTGTTTGAGCGCTTTGACTTTCGCTTTAAAGGGTTTTGCTATGTGTTGCTGTTGTTACCGCTGGTGATCCCTGGCGTGATTTTAGGGGTATCGATCCTTTTGATGAGTAGCACCATCGCCAATGGCATCGAAGACAGTATTGGGTGGGATATTGAGTGGATGCGGCCAGGGTTAGTCTTGGTCGTGTTAGGCCAATTTGCGTTCATCACCACCATCTGTACTTTGGTGATTGCAGCGAGATTACGGAAATTCGATATCAGCCTGGAAGAGGCCGCTTTGAATTTGGGCGCCACCAAAATGGAAGCGGTGGTCACTATCACCCTGCCATTTTTAAAGCCCGCATTGATTGGGGCGGCGATCATTGCCTTTTTGATGTCCTTTGAAAACTTCAACACCACACTGATGTTAGTCGGCTCGGATGCACCGCTAACCATTGCCATGTTCGACCGCCTACGCGAAGGCTCGACGCCTGTCATCAATGCAGTGTCATTGCTTTTGATGGTCGCTTCGGGTCTTTTGGCACTCGCCAGCATCTGGTTTTCATCGAAGTCAGCAAAAACTGAATAGCTGGAGCAACAAGGTTTTGAAAACAAAAACAGCAGCTGTATATGGCTGCTGTTTTCAGTTTTGTGTGGCAACTAGGTGCGTCCGTAAACTCTCACACCCGCCGATGAGTTTTTCGACTCACCGAAAACTTCCAGCTTCTTCACACAACGTTTGTACGGCAGTTCGCGCCAGTCCGTGGTGTCATCTTCTTTGATATTTCGGTAAAAACGGAACGTTTTGGTGTCGCCGTTTTTAAATGTTGCCACCACCTTTCGCAAATACATGTCGCGGTCAGCTTTTACCTGAATAGCATCGACACGGCGACAAACCAGCAATGGAATGGGTGCACCGTAATCAGTGTTTTCAAACACAATCGTGCGACCCAGCGTGATGTCGTCGTCTGCATGCACTGTTGCACTCGCACCCAATAAGCCCAAAGACAGACAAACCACAGAAAACCAGGATTTCATTTTCATCTTTCAATCTCTCAATATCGGCCCGTCGCCGAAGGACGCGGAGTGTAGCGCCCAACGGGAGATGAAAAGACAGGGGAGTGTTAATTTTTCAACAGTGAGAGTGTGGCTAACAGGATTGACGCAACGCCCGTACTTTTCGCTCCAGCAGTTTCCGGGAAGCGTCGTTTGGGGCCGTCTCAATCGCTTGCAGGTATGCCTCATTAGCGCCGTTGAACTCGCCAAGCTTCTCCAGCACATGGGCGCGAGCCGCGTACCAAGGTTGATAGCTTTTGAGCTTGGGTTTCAGCTCATCCATTTTTTGTAAGGCGAGTTCAGGTTGACCGGTTTCAGCCATGGCCACAGACCAGTTCAGCGCGACAACAGGGGTGGGTTCAAAGTGCCAAAGCGCTCTGTAGAGAAAGGCTATCTGCAGCCAGTCTGGTTTAGGTCGCATCATGTGACAGTCTGTGATGGCGGCTTTGATTTGAAAAGGGCCAGATTGCCCACGCTCGATGGCGTTTTCAAGGATACTTCTCGCCTCTGTCACTGCATCACTTAACCAAAGCGTTTCGTTTTGCTCTTCGACTGGCACCAAAGCCCCCTCGGCATCGATTCTTGCAATCCGCCGGGCATCGGTAAGTAGCATCAAGGCAAGCGCACCCTCGATTTCCGGATCGTTCGGACAAAGGTTGTGCAAAATACGCATCAGAAAAATGCCTTCTTCACATAGGTATCTCGGCCCCTTGTCTTCTGTGACATAGCCAGTGGTGAAAATCAGGTATATCGTGGACAGCACTGTGTCCAGCCTGTCCGTCCATATCCCTTTTTCGGGAACAGAAAAGCTGATGCCTTTGGATCGAATCTTCGCTTTGGCTCGGGACAAGCGCTGTCCCATTGTCTGCTCGTTATCGAGGAAGGCTGCTGCAATCTCTCGGGTCGTTAAATGGCAAACAGTACGCAGCGTCAACGCAACGCGGGACTTTTCCTCAAGCGCAGGATGGCAACAGGTGAAAATCAATCGCAGGCGTTCGTCAGGGAAGACTTCCGCAACATCTAAACCCGCTTGTTCTTGTGAGTCTTGGGCGACTAAATCGAGATCGTTTTTTCTCTGAGCTTCGCGTTGGGAGGAACGGATTTGATCTATCCCTTTGTTCAGCCCCACTTTCATCAGCCACGCAACCGGATCGCGCGGAATGCCTTCTTGGCTCCAATGCTTGAGAGCAGACATTGACGCTTCCTGCAGCGCATCTTCGCCCAATTGGAAATCACCGAGTCTGGCAATCAACCCAGACAAAATCCGCCCCCGATCGCGGCGTAATACCTCATCAATGAGATGACCTACCGCGATAGCTTTGGGGGCGGCGTTCTTCATCTGTCAGCTCTCTTGATCAAAGACCAACAAAGGCCGCACCTCAATGGTGCCAAAGTGGGCGACAGGTATCATCTCGGCATATTTCAAGGCTGCATCCAGATCCGCAACGTCCAGCACGTAATAGCCGCCTAAGTGCTCACGGGTTTCCGCAAAAGGACCATCCATAATTTCCACCTTGCCGGACTTTATCCGTAAAGACGTCGCTGTTTCGATATCTTGCAGCCCTTCACCACCCACCAGCACCCCATCTTTCTCATAGGCTTCACTGGTTGCGGCAAATGCGGCCATCATTTCATCGAATTCCGGCGTCCCGTATTGAGGCTCTTTATCCGGTGCAGCGTACAGAAGTAGCATGTATTTCATTTCCAAATTCCTTCTTTAATGATGGTTCTCGCTACAAGGACGATCCCAATCCGCAATTTTCGACATCTATGGGGAAAAAATTTTGTCTCCTGCTGCTCAAAAGATTCGCTTAACTTCGGCATACTCACCGCTAGTGCGTAATATCACCATCACAGTATGGTCATTGCGATTACGGAAAAACCAGCCATGGTTGCCCGTGAATGCAGCCGTTAACACACCTTGATCTTCGATCGCCCCGCGACCCTTTTCATAGCTGACCGCATGACCATTTCCATCGCCATGTGCGTCAAAATTCACAGCTCCACCTTTGGCTTTCCATTCAAATATCGCTTGCTCTCCCTTATTCATCATCAGCTTCACTTCCGCCCCTTGTCCGGGTTTAAGTGCCAACAGCACCCGATCTTTCCAGACGGGTTTTTCGCCCTGAAACTCGGTGATAGCAGGTGTTTCTACTTCCTTGATATCTGACGTGACAATTAAGCTATTGGTGGCTTTATCTGCTGCTGCCTCTTGGGCTAACTGCGTTTTGATATCACCCATCTCTTTAAGCCCTAACACCCGGCCAATACCCGTTGGGTCAATGCCATACTCCGCAGGCAAAATCACTGTCACCAGCAAGAAGATCGCGATGACAAGCGCAATCAGCGTTGAGCGGATAAGCTGTTTCGACGTGGGTAATTCTGCGCGGGTGGGCATATCGGAGTTATACATGTTGAGTTCCTTCTCTTAATGCTGCGCCACAACGTAGCCCGTTAACTGATATCCGATCAGCATAAAACCCAGGCTCATCATCACAACATTGGCGGAGTATGCATGGCGATAGAAGTGGGTATGCCGACGCCAGAACCCCATCAGAATCAATATCGCGCCCAAAGCCAAGAGTTGACCAAGTTCAACGCCGATGTTGAAAGCTAATAGGTTGGGAACCAGTCCATCAGGTGAGATATCGTAATCAATGATTTTGGATGACAAACCAAAGCCGTGACAGAAGCCGAATAGCAAGGTGGCAAGTTTGGTATTCGGCTGGACGCCAAACCAGCGCTGAAAAGCACCGAGGTTATCCATGGCTTTGTACACCACAGACAAGCCAATAATGGCGTCAATGATGTAGCTGTTGATACCAATGTTGAAATAGACGCCCAGCAGCATTGTGGTTGAATGCCCCAAGGCAAACAGGCTGACATAAAGCGCTATGTGCTTTGGTCTGTAGAGAAAGAAGATAACGCCTAACAGGAAGAGGATGTGGTCGTAACCTGTCACCATATGCTTTGCACCAAGGTACATAAAAGCGATGACATGTGTGCCTGTGATTTCCTGAATGTAACCTTTGTCGCCTTCCGCGACGGCGTGCGCAAACGCCTCTGAGCTGCTGATAGCAACCAAAAACAGCAAAACTGTGCTGAGCATGGTTGAGAGCGTTTTTCTTCGCATAGTCCTTCCGCAATTGTTCTACAGGAAAAAGCAACACGTCCTTTGCTGCCTCAACGGGATGTTATTTAAACCGAAAAGCTTAGCGTCTTCATTTACCAAATGGTCAAGAAAACAACAAAACAGTGAGATCGTCGTCATTACAGTTTTTGCGCTCTCAACAGTATTGAGGAAAACTTGACCACACTCTCTATTCTTTCAACGGGCTGGCTTCTTCCAGACAAGATAGAGCACAAACAAACCGCCCAAGGCCGCAGTGACAATGCCGACTGGCAGTTCCTGTGGTGCCAGAATGGTGCGGCTGACAAGATCGCCAAGGGTTAAGATCACCGCCCCCCACAACGCAATGAGAGGCAGCGCACGCTTGTGGGTCATCCCCGAAAATGGGCGCACCAGATGAGGCACCATCAATCCCACAAACCCAACCACGCCGGTGAGTGCAACAATCGAAGCCGTACAAAAAGCGCAACACAGGAATACTTCACTTTGCAGCCTGTGAACATTGATACCCAGCGAGTGGGATGTTTGCTCGCTGACAAGCAAAGTATCCAACTCCCGGTATCGCATCAGAATCAGAACCACCAAGCAGAGCAAGCCCGCAGCAGCAAAAATCAGATTATCCCAACGGGCTAAACCCAGTCCGCCCATCGTCCAAAACAAAATTGAGCTCGCAGCACGTTGGTCACCCGAGTAGATAAGAAAGCTGGTCACAGCACCAAACAAAAAGGAGATGGCCAACCCACACAGAACAATGTTGTTGTCACCTTGCTTTTTCTGGAGGGAAAAGAGCATCAGTACCGCAGCGGCTGAGACAATTCCCCCCGCAAATGCAGCAATAGGCAGAGACCATATCCCAAGCGCATCACCGATCTTGGTAATCACCAATACCGCGCCGGCCGACGCGCCAGACGATAAGCCAAATAGGAAAGGATCCGCCAAATCATTGCGTGTGGTAGTTTGAAGCAAAGCACCCACCAAGGCTAAACCAGCGCCTGCAATCAGTGCGAGTATGGCTCTGGGTAACCTCAAATCCATCAGGATACGGCTTGTTATGCTAGCATCGTCTTCGTTGAACGAGATCAAGCCTTCAAGCACTTGTCCCAAGGAAAGCGGTACAGTTCCAAACTGCAAACTCAGCACAAAAGCAATCAGCATGGCACTGATTCCCAGTAGCCATGCTGCGCGATATTTGTTGATTCCTGCAATCAATCTAGGTGCTTTCTAGGTTATTGCGGATAGAAAGCCTTAGCGAGCTTTTCAATTGCCTGAATATTGGCGGGTCCCGGCGTCAACTGCTCATAACGCAGCTTCACATAGCGACCATCTTTCACCGCATTGGTATGTTTCATCAAAGGGTGTTGTTCAAGGAAGGTTTTCAATGAATCTGCGCCACTGGCGGTTTGATAATCTAAAAGGATAATCACATCAGGGTTTTCTGTCGCGACATGTTCCCATGACGTTCTGGCCCAGCTGGTTTCCATGCCATCAGTGACATTTTCCCCACCCGCCGCTTTGATCATTGCGCTAGGCATCGCGAATTTACCCGCGGTGAATGGCTTGTCTTCACCGGAATCAAACAGGAAGACCTTAGGCGCTTTATTTTCTGCGTTGCTTTGAGAAGTGACCGTTTTCATTTTGGCTTGCCAGGCTTCCACCAAAGCTGTCGCTTCATCCTGCTTGTCAAAAATCACACCCAGCTTTTCGATGTCATCGTAGAGCAACGCCATGCTGGCGCCTTGCTCCAGCTTGTTGGTGTGAATACAGCTTTCCGAGAGTACAAGGGTGTCAATGCCATAAGGCTTGAGGGTTTCCGGAGTCACTTCGCCACCGACTTTCATCCCGTAGTTCCAGCCGGCAAAGAAGAAGTCGGTTTTAGCCGCAATCAGGGTTTCCAGCGAAGGATACTTGGGTGCCAGTTCAGGAATGTCGCCCAGTGTTTTTTCAAAAGAAGGAGACATCTTGTACCAACCTGTAATGCCTGTCACACCCACCATGCTGTCTTCCAAGCCAAGTGCAAAAGCCATCTCCGTCATGTTGATGTCGTGAAACACAGCAGCATTCGGGCGCTTTTCAATTGTCAGTGGACTCCCACAGTTATCTACCGTGACCGGATATTCCGTGCTTTTGGCATTAGCGATTGCGATGGGAAAAAGGAAGAACAGCGTCGATGCGACTGACCACTTCATTGTGCAGCTCCTATTAATGGCATGGCTTAATGGGACGGTGCGGCTTCAAAATGATGCACCGTGTTGTTGATTTGGGGATGGCTGAGTGGAAATACACGAAGACCAAAAACGGGGGTAATGAATGCGTCCTGCAACACCTCGTTGGGGGACGCGCAGGTCACCATTTTCTGCCCGGACATCAAAATTACTTTGTCCGCAAAAGGCGCGACTAGAGGTAAATCATGCAGCACTGCAATCGACGCGATGCCGCGCTGTTTAATCAAGTCGAGCAGCTCAAGACGCGCCAATGGGTCAAGGTGATTGGTAGGCTCATCCAGAAGCAAAAGCTTGGGTTCCTGAGCAAATGCGCGGGCAATGCTGGCACGTTGTTTTTCACCCCCGGATAGAGAGCCGAACAGGCGATTTTCTTTGGCAGACAAACCTGTGTCATGAATGGCTTGTTTGACGGCACGTTGATGCTCTTTTTCAGTGCAGCAGAAGGTATGTGGCACCCGACCCAAACCGACATATTCACTCACACTCAACCTTGGGTCGACATGTTCATGCTGGGCAACCACCGCCACTCTTTTCGCCCGGTATAAGCGATTCAGATTTTCTTCAGCGCAGCCTTCAAGCCAGAGTTCACCCGCCACTTTCCGGTATTCACCTGTGATGGCTTTAAGCAAACTCGATTTCCCACTGCCATTAGGTCCGATAACAGCGATGCATTCGTTTGCGGAAACAGAAAACGTCACGTCAGACACCGCGCGCCAACCTGAGAGGCTATCAGCACAGAAGTCAGCCAATGAGAGTATGGGTTGATGAGTTCCTTTCATCTGATGCCCGCGGATTAAATTGATATGTTATAACATAACATTTATATAAGTAGGCTTGTCAATAGGCAGGAAAATGAGTCTTTCCGAGCGTCATAAAAGAGAGAATGGCAGCGCCCATTCCCAGAAAAGTTGAAAGGAACAAAGCCGCACAAAAGTACGTTGAGAAAAGAGTCTTTCAGGTTAGCTCATGGTAATGGTCGGCCATCCTTGCACCACCTGACCACCATGCGCGCAACCGTCTCCCATTCTCACCACGGCTTTTCCGTTAATTTTCACCAAAGAGGAGCCTTGCTTCAGGTCATCAGGCATACCTACACCGGTGCAAATTGCCTTGCCTCCGACCACTGCGACAGGAATACCATTGACCTTCACTAGCGATTGGCCAGCATCGATGATTGGACCTCCCACATGAGGAACTGGGCCGGGTTCTACCTTGGGGCAGACGTGCATATGGCCAAGTAAAGAAACAGGTTTACCCATAGCAATACCTCATTGATATAATTGAAGGTTTGGGTTCACATCAATGATCGCAAACCCTCTCGATGTATCCAAAACAACATCAATCAGTAAAGGTTGTTCAAGTTGCGCCACATGATCCCCAAGGCCGAGCCACCACTTCTTTATCGCTTCTCGGTAACCGGCTTGAAAATCTTGCCGTTGCCGATAACAACGAGCGTCCAATAATGCCCCTCCGGAAACTGCCAGTCGGTATTCAGAACGCGCAGAAAAGTCATGATACGGAAACAAATACAGCCTCGGTGTTACCTGGTCTGCGACATACGCATGAAGTACCTGAGCCATTCGGTCCGATAGGTTTGTCAGCCAGCACGATAGCACTTCATTTTGACTTTCTGGGTGAAGCAACCCTTTGGGCAGCATTGCCATTCCAACGCAATCTTTCCAACTCACTACGCTTAATTTGGGTAAGTAATCTTGGGGCTCGATGATGCAATCAGCCGTAAATCTCACCGCCCTTTTAGGTAGCCCCGAAAGACGGCGGTAACTCGTATTGTTCGAAAGCCCTGCTAACAAAATCTCACTTGAAACCGCCAGTGTCGCTGCCGGTTGCTGAAAATAATGACGCTGGAAAACATCGGGAAGATTTCCATATTCTGTCGCGATGATTGCTGTTGAACATTTGGCGATTTTTTCCAGCTGTTTCATCGAATCATTTCGTCAGGGATATTGAAAGCAGGCTCCTCAACCGAGTCATTCTCTACAATCTTTAACAGCAAATCTGTCAGCGACTCGGCAATTAAAACAAGGTAGTCACTGTCTTCAAAAGCTCCCCATGGCTTCAGATTGCTGAGAAAGTAGATAAAGCCAAATCGCTCGTCACAAAGATCCATCACTAAAAAATCACCGGAAATAGAATCCGCAATGATCAAACTTTCATCCGGGATTCTTCTGTCTTCACCATCATCAGAGTACATTTGGGTGACAACAAGTGCTGAGTCGGCAGCCAGGAATGCAGAGAGAAAAGATAGCGAAATTCCACTCAACTTGAGATGAACTCTTTCATCTTCGAAGCTACGCATCCCATAGCTTTTCATAAACCATCGATAATCCTTCGGTAGCTTACGATTCAGAAACGTTTCAAGCGCGACCAGCTCTTGCTCCATTGCACAATAAACGTCTTTCGTTTCACACTCTTCGGCTATTGGACTCCAAGAAATATCTTTACATAGCTGCTCAATCACATGATTGGAATCAGACACTGCTCCCACCCTGAGCCACGATCAATTCGGCTTCTTCATACGTCACCAGACTTTCAAGCCAGTCTTCGAAGCTATTGGCAATCAAGATGATGGAATCATTTCCCTTGTCTCCCCATGCATTCTGGGTAAACCGCCAATGCCACAAAGAGCCATAATGTTTCTCCGCCAAGTTCATCAGAAGGTAGCCATTGTCATCGGCCAAGCTGTCAGCAATGGGGATCATGGTGGGTGGGATCAACGCGGCATCCGTTTCCCAGAAATCAGGCAGTTCCTCGTTCAACTCAAACAGCGTATCTTCAATATCATCCACGTTGTAAATGAAGTTATGCGCCACAAAACCCGGCACACTGCGTTCACCTACATCCAACATATAAACGCAAAAGTTCTGTTCAAGGTCATTAAAACTACACGCGCCGTATTCTGTCAGAAAAGATTTGAACCCCTCTGGTAACACAACACCATGCTTGGCCTCAAAATCCGATATTGCTTCTTGAGAAGACAAACGGTCACCCAGGTCTTCCGTGCTAACTATTTCCTGCTTCCAAAACGACAACAGTTTCTCTTTGTTCATTTGCGTCTCCTTGTGAAACAGGTGTTGGTTGGCTGATTTCAGTTGGGTTCATATTGGACAATCTTTTCCAACAGCTCGGTGAATGAGTCAGCCAAAAGCACAAGTCCTTCGTAATTGTGTCCAGACCAGTCTTTTTCGCCTTGATAGCCATTCATGTACCAGACTTTCCCGTAGTTGTTCTCGGAGACATCAAGCAACAATAAGTCTCGGGAAATGGAGCTTTCCATCACCACTAAATTCGGTGGGATGCGGGCGTCACCATCATCATCGACATCGCTTGCCATCATGGTGAATGTCAATACATCAACGGCATCCCGAAACCAGTCTAAAAATTCCAGCGATATACCGTTCACTCTGACTTCAATTCTCTGATCCTCAATCAAGCGTCTCCCTACATTTCTGAGGAACCATCTGTAATCTTGGGGTAACTTGGTATTGAGAAATGCTTCCACTGCTAGCACTTGTTCTTCAGTCGAACAAAACAGCTCGGGTGTTTCCCCGTCCTCAGCATCAATAGGCTTCCAAACGATTTGCTGACTTAGTGTCTCAATGTTCGACGGCATATCTTTCCTCATTAATTCGTCGCTAGAACGCATCCGTGTCCATGATTGAACGGCTACCTGTGTGGCTTGCTTTGGAGTGTAGCTTGGAAGGGACATAACCCAGCGTACCATCTTCAAAATGGTGTAGAGTCCAATCTTTACCGGGAGCCGTGATCCCCTGTTGCTTCAACAATGCGCTGTCAGTTGCGACGTTGTTGCTCAAATCAGTAACTCTCACCCTGCCATGAACGTGCTTGTCCTTAAATACAGGAAAACCATCCTGATAATCGATTGATTTAACCTGACCACCAGGCGGGTTTGGAAGGTCCACAGGTTTGTTAAACGTCAGTTTCCCTGAGCCAAAATTCGGGCTTTTCGGGTCATTGGCACCGGGTGGATTCCAAGTTCCTTTTCGGTTAGATGGCATTTTGTGTTTGCGCTTAAATTGCTCGCATTTTTTGCACTTAAAGGCCCTTTTACGCGCATCAATCATTTGAGCTCTGGCTTTTCTCAGCGCTTGCATCCTAGCTTTCATCACCTGTGTAGCGGACAAGACGCTTTCATAAGACTTGGTCATCGAGGCGACATTGTCGAACTTCTTAAACATCAGCCCGACCAGTCCCTGAACCTTGCTCCCATATTTGGCAAACTTAGCAGGCTTTGCCAGTGCATCCCCCGCATAAGGGATCATAGAAACTAATGACAAACCGGCTCCGAGCCAGTCCCCTTTTGCCGCCGAAATGACAGCAGAAATCCCATCACTTGCCGGTGTCGGGTCAAAAATCCCTGTGATATCTGTGATGATCTGCGGGTTGTTTTTGGCAATCTCTCCCGCTTCTTCCCATAGCTTTTTGTCTCTGGCTTCTTCCAACAAACGCGTATATTCGTTACTCATGACGCCCCCTCACCCTCAGGCCACCAATCCTTGTATTTTTCTGCGCCAGCACGTATCCAGACTTCCTCAAAGTCATCAGACAGCAGCGTATCGAACTTTTCTTCTGTGCTGGATGATTGGGATAACACCTGATGTATGGAGGGTTGTAGATGAAACTGGGGGTTGATCGTCCACATCAGGTTAATGAAAAGCCGCATATGGATAAGGTCCAGAACTTTGTAAGTAAAACAGTGCTCTATGCCCTGATTAACCATGGCTCGGACAAACCCTTTTGGATAGAAGCGCACCGTTTCGACTTCTTCATACTCCAGGTATTCAATCAAGTCATCGATCAGTTCGTCGCGATGGGCGAACAACGGATACTGAAGCTGCTCCTCGGTGAAAAACCAAGGTAGAGACGGGTCATGTTCTTCGGTTTTTAATCCCGGAAGTGGGTAAATGCCTGAATCTTCAATGTTGCCAGATACCGACCAGTTCATGGTCGCGTCCGCATTCAGCGTGTACGTGAAGAAGCCCTCTTCCCCTTCCTCAGCGTAAACACTGTTCATGGCGCTGAAAAACTCACGTCGCTGTCCTTCTGAAAACACAGGTAAATAACGGTTCAGCGTATTGGCATCGTAAAACCGGAAATAAACCAACTCCCCACTCGGCTCGACGACCTCTTTGACCCTTTGAAGTTTGGTGAAGAGGCTGTCTACCCCCTGATTGCTAACAAAGTACAGTGCCTGCTGTTTGCCAAAGGTTTCTTTGAGTAGCCAGTCAAAAAGCGGCTCTCCATGAAGAATTTCAGCTATCCAGGGAGATTCTTCCTGAAATTCTTCTAAATCTTCCCCGACAAACAGGCAACGATGACGCGTCGACATGCCCTGAACCGCGGCGATGAGCTGCTCGTTGTGTGAAGGGTCGAGAAGGACATAAAGGCGACATTCTTCACTTTGATTTTTGGCTTTGAGTAAGGATGCACTGAGGGTTTCTGTTACTGTCATTACCCTTTCCCCTTGGTGCATTTTTCTTTAAATGGCTTGTCCTCTTTGTCGCCACCGCCCGCACTCGAAAAATCAATTGCGTTGCCTTTGATTTTGACTTGATTGCCCTTAATCAAAATGCCGGATGCATCCATTTCAATCATGGCACCCTTTGTACTGAGCACGATTTTCTCCGCTTGAACGACGTATTTCTTGGTGTTGGAGTGAATCGATTTACCCGCAACAATGGATTTAATCGTCCCAACTTGCTCTGCGCTAACCAACGCGACCGATTCATTTTTTGCCCCTCCGACGGTCACTTGATACGCACCGCCCACCGTAAGTGTGCTGGCTATCCCGACCGTTTCAGTCAAGAAGCGGTTGACCTTGATGTGTTGATCATTGCCGACACTGATCTTCTGGGTATCACCGATTTTTACCGTTTCGTTATTCTTAACGTCCCTTTGCCTGTCATTACCAACAATGTCACCTTCGTTGTTTTCGATAACACGATTAACATCCTTCTGAGCATGGACATAAATCTCTTCTTTGCCTGACTCATCTTCGAAGCGCAGCTCGTTAAAGCCATCACCTTTGTGGGTTTGCGTCCGCAACACAGTCTGTGTTTTATGTGCTGGCAATGACTGTGGAACAAGGTTGGCAGCGTGATAGGTTCTTCCCGTTACAATCGGCTGGTCCGGGTCTCCTTCTAGAAAACTGACAATCACTTCGTGACCGATCCTCGGTACACTCACAGCGCCATAGCTCGCCCCTGCCCAACCCTGTGCCACACGCACCCAGCAACTGGAGTTTTCGTTCCATTCCCCCACTCGGTCCCAAGGAAACTGGACTTTGACCCGCCCATGTTCATCACAGAAGATTTCTTCATTGGCTGGCCCCACGACAATCGCAATTTGAGGACCATCAACACGGGGTTTGATATTCGGCATCGGACGCCAGGTTCTGGTTGCCGGAATCACCAAAGCCTCGTTGTTGTAGGTCGTTTGGCCTTCGCCCCCCGATTCCTGTGCTGCCTGAGGCTGGGTACCTATATGAATAACCCTGACACCAAGCCATTCCATGTTGACGTCAGACGCTTCTTCAGGCCCTTCAACCGTCATTTTCAGACCCGGTGAGATGGCGGGAATATTGCTTAGCAAAGAAGCGGACAGACTTTCGCGCCTCAGAGATTCAAGCCGGAACTGAGTGAAAGGTTTCCCCGAACCGTCGTCTTTAAACCGTCCGGGATAGTCGTAGTGTTCATAACTCGCCCGCTGAAAGCTGAGATCTGTCCCTGTGTGGCTGTGCACCAACCCATAGTCGGGTTTTTTAAAACTGTAATCTTTGAGAGTTGCACTGGACGCCCCCATTTCGCTGGAGGGTTTGAAGCTACGGATATAGGGATATTCAGCCACGCCGCCAATGTTTGGCTCGTAAGTCAGTGGGGTAGATATAGCAGATAGTACGGAGCTGTCGTCCGCAAACACCAGAGAATGCTTACCGCCTGATTGCTCAAAGAAGTAAAACATGCCCTCTTCAGCTGCCAAGCGTTCGACAAAATCTAAATCAGACTCTCGATATTGAACACAATACTCGCGGGTAGCGGGCGTGTGTGTCAGTGAGAATGCGAAATCATCAACGCCCATCTCCTCCAGCAGCGTAGAGATGATTTGAACGGCATCTGCACTTTGGAAGATCCTGCTATTCTGGCGCAAGCTCAACCGCTTCAGCGCAGGAACCAGCTCCAGAAAGTAGTAGGTTTGCGAATGACCGGTGTCCCCGCGGGTAAAACGGCTGACGATGCCATGGAATTGCCGGTACAGCACACCGTCTTTCCATACGCAAAGTAAGCCGTCTTTGTCTACCAGTTGGTCAGGCGAAACGCCTGCTTCACGGCTTACCAGCTCAACTTTTGCCACGAAGGGCGTCGAAAGCCCCTCCTCAACGGAAAAGCCAAGAACACCAAACAATGAAAGATCCAGACTGCTGGTCTGAAAAGTGAACTGTAGCCCTGTCGCGTTCGCCATCGTTAAACCATCCCTAGACGCTTGTGCGGTATCTGTTCGATGGATAACGGGTAAGCATCAACTGAGTAGACGCTTACCCAGTTTTTTTACCCTTCGATTGGCGCTCTCCAGTCGTCGGCACCTGATGTGCCTGCGACGGTATGTTCCCAATCGATTTTTCGGTAAGCCACGGACACAGTCACTAGCTGGGTAAACTCTTTTTTCTCTAAGTCCTGACAGTGCGGCATATTGCAGTCAATATCGATGATGGTGCCGTCTGTCAAAATGGTCGAGAAAAAGTGTTCCTGCTTACCTTCTACTGATGTCCTGTACCACTTGAGTTCAATCTTCGGCAGCATTTCACCCGATGACAACGCGTTATACATGAGGGGAACCGCTTTATTCAGCGCCACGGTGAACTTGAATGGTTTGTGGACACGTTGACCTGACGGCTGACCACTTTGTGGGTCGGTGGGAACGGTCACGATGTGATCAAATGCCTGAACCAGCATTTCATCTTCATGACCTTCAACATAGATGTTACCGACAGAATCGGCGGTAAATGCACCGGCAGTGATATTGCCTTGGGTTTGACCTTCAATCGCGATATAGCATGGAGTTGGCATTACGTATTCCTTCTGCAGCGAGTGTATGTATCGACCAATACACACAAGCAACACATATGCCAATTAGGTTTTTTCAGATAAACAGACACTTGAGAATTTCAACCAAATACCCGGGCAAAAAACCGCTCAAAATTTACGCAATTCTTGCCCGTTGGGTAATTTTTGGCCTGAAAGGTGAAACCAGATTAATCCTTAGAAACTGATCAGTACCGTTGCGAAAAACCACTATCCGGTGTCACTGAAAGTTCCATAAATTCACAGAATGCAGTGACTGCATCACTACGCTCACGCTTTCGGGACCACACCAAACCCACATCCATCGGTGGCACATGATCAGCGAGTGGACGCACTTCTACCCTCCTTCCTTCCAGTGACCAAGGGCGATAAACCATGTCTGACAGAATAGTGATGCCGTAATCGTTCGCGACAAGACTGCGCACAGATTCCACGGAAGAGGTGCGGAAAATGGTATTGGGCTGATAAGGCGTTTGGTTCCAGTAGCGCAGGGCAGTGTTACTTGCCTCATCGACCGTCAGCATAATGTAGGGATATTGAGCGACATCGTGAAAGGTCACCATTTTGTTTTCCAGCAGAGGATGACTGGAGCTGAGCCACAATCGACGCTGCGAACTCAACAGGGTTTGGAAGCTGATGTCTTCCTGGTTAATCAGGTTGGATGTCAGCATAAAGGCAACATCAAATTCCCCTGACACCACGCCTTCTTCGATATCCCCCCGGGTGGCTTCCACCAGCTTCAGGTTCACATTGGGGTAGCTGCGCTGAAACCGGGTGAGGTAGGGTGGCACAAAGTATCCCGCCACGGTGTAAGACATGGCGACGGTAATTGTGCCTTCAACCTGATTGGCGGAGCGGTGCGAAAGCAACATGGCTTCTTCCAGCTCCTTCACGATGTGCGTAGCATGTTGGTAAAACTGGTTCCCCTCATAAGTCAGTAACATGCCATGAGGCTGACGCACAAACAGATTCACATTCAGCATCTCTTCCAACTGTTTAATGGCGGTGGTAATCGCTGACTGGGAAACGTGCATGGCATTGGCCGCTTGAGAGACCTGCCCGGAGTCCGCCGTCGCGATGAAATAGCGAATCTGTTTCATGGTTGGGAGCATGTTCTGTTTTCCTTAAGTCTTGTATCCATTCTTCTGATATCCAGACCTGTCGACAGGTTTGAAAAATGACACCAAAAAACAATTTAATCATTAAATATCAAAAAAATAACTCAGTTTCATTAGGTGATATCACAGCACTTTTTGTTATCTGTTTTTCTAATAACACTAGACAAAACTCTGTAATTTACATACCAGTGATGCAAATTTAACCTGTTATTAACACATCGAGCAATAGTCAAATCCGGCGTTTCTCGCCATGACCATTGCAAACATTGGTTGAAGTAACAGGGAGAAGAAACATGAACGGCAAACCTTCTGCTGTCCCATGGTTAACCTTGGTCGGTGCAATGGCGCTGGCTCAAAGCAGCACTGCAAACAGCGAAAACTGGTACCCGTACACGGTTGATGTCTGGACTACAGCATTCGACATGAGCAGTGCCCGCGACGTGATGCAATATCAGCCCGTTGAAAAGGCCAGCAAGGCGTGGGACATCTGCGTCTCCTTCCCGCACCTCAAAGATGCCTATTGGACCGCAGTGAACTACGGCGTTGTGGATGAAGCAAAACGCGCCGGTGTCGAAATGCAGTTGGTGGAGGCAGGCGGTTACACCAACCTCAATACTCAGCTTTCACAGATTGAAGACTGTGTGGCTTCCGGTGCAGACGCCGTGATAGTGGGCGCCATTTCTTACGATGGTCTCAATAATCTGGTGAAGAATATCGCCCAATCCGGTGTGCCGGTTATCGATATCGTCAACGGCATGTCATCGCCAGATATCTCAGCGAAGTCTCTGGTCTCATTTGGCGAGATGGGCGCAAAGATTGGCCAGTATCTGGCGGAGCGCCACCAGAATGATAAAGATAAAGTCAAAGTTGGCTGGTTCCCCGGACCTCCGGGTGCAGGTTGGGTTGAAGCCGGAAACAAGGGTTTTCAGTCTGCCGTAGAAGGGTCAAACATTGACGTAGTAGAAACCAAATACGGCGATACCGGTAAGGAAGTGCAGCTCAAACTGGTGGAAGATACCCTCGAGGCACATCCGGATCTGGATTACATCGTCGGTACAGCAGTGACCGCTGAAGCCGCCACCAGCCTGCTTCGTGCCCGTGGTCTCACTGACCAAATCGGTGTCCTTTCCTACTACTTCACCCCCGGTGTTCATCAGGGGATCAAACGTAATCTTATCGTTGCAGCGCCAACCGATTCAGCGGTTATCCAAGGCCGTGTCGCGATTGATCAGGCTATCCGTATCCTCGAAGGCAAGCCCTACACCAAACATGTGGGACCGCAGCTTTATGTCATTGATGACACCAACATCAACAGCTTTGATCGTAACAGCTCCCTCGCACCAGCGAACTTTAAACCGACGTTTACAGTGAAGCCGCAGTGATGGACGCACCGATTCTCAGCCTACACGGGATACACAAACAGTATCCCGGTGTAAAAGCGCTCGACGGGGTGGATTTCACCCTAGAGCCCGGCGAAGTTCACGTGTTGTTCGGCGAGAATGGCGCGGGAAAATCGACACTGATTTCCATTATCTCCGGTGCCAACCAGCCAACGGCCGGAGAGATGCGCTTTTTCGAAGACACCGTGCGCTTTAAAAGCGTTTACGACGCGAGGCGAAAAGGAATAAGCGCCGTGTTTCAGGAGTTTTCTCTGGTCGACACCCTCTCCATTGCCCAAAACCTGTTTCTGGGTGAAGAGCCGTTGAGCGGACGCTTTCTGGATAACGCCACCCTGCACACCGAAGCGCAGGCGCTGCTCGATAAAATGGGGTTTGCCCTTGATGCAAACCTGCCTGTCAGCGAGCTTTCGCGCGCTGAAAAGCAAATGGTAGAGATTGCTAAAGCGCTGCGTAGCGAGTTGTCTGTGCTGATCCTTGATGAGCCGACAGCATCCTTGACGCACCAGGAAACCAATCAGTTATTTTCACTAATCGATCAGCTCAAAGCACAGGATGTCGGCATCATCTATATCTCTCACCGCATGGGCGAAATCCGCCAGATTGCAGACCGAATTACGGTGCTGCGGGATGGTAAATACATAGGCACACGCGAGGTAGAAACGGTCGAAGAACAAGACCTCATCACCATGATGACAGGTAGGGAAATCGACAACATCTACCCGCACATACCCTTTTTACCCACCGAAACGGTGTTAGAGGTGCAATCACTGACCACTGACAACCGACTGGTCGAAGACCTCTCTTTCCACATCAGAGCCGGTGAAATTGTTGGCTTTGCCGGGTTGGTTGGCTGCGGCAAATCCGAAGCGCTTAGAGCGTGTTTTGGTGTCGAGGAGGTCACTGCCGGTTGCGTGGTGTTTAACGGTGAAAATGTCACAGGACTCAGCATCCGCGAGATGCTAGAACGGGGCTTTTTTTATAACTCCCGTGACCGCAAAGACGAAGGCTTGGTGCTCAACCGCAGTTGCCGGGAAAACATCAGCTTGCCTTCTTTGGGTTCTTCCTCTTTTTCCCATCGTCATGGCGCGCTGAATCTAGCCTACGAACGCGAGCAAACCCGCCACCTAGCAACAAGGCTCAAGCTCTACCCAATGCAAACCGAGCGCGATGTTGGCCAGTTTAGCGGCGGCAATCAACAGAAAGTGCTACTGGCGAAATGCCTGACCCGCGAAGTCTCGCTGTATGTATTCGACGAGCCTACCGTGGGTGTAGATGTCGGGACACGCGCGGAGATCTACCGCTTTATTGCCGGTTTATGCGAGCAAGGGGCAGCGGTCGTCATCATTTCTTCCGACCTGCACGAGGTCGTGCACCTCTCCCACCGGCTCTACGTCATGCGAGAAGGACAAATCGCCGCCCACCTGGAGGGCGAAGAGATCACTGAAACAGAGGCGCTCTGCCACTTTTTTGAATCAATGGAGTATGAAGAAAATGAACAGTGAGCCAGTGAAGGCCAGTTCCCAAGGCGCCGAACTGGGCGCTTCAAAAAGGAAGTTTGCAGACCGCGTGACACGGCTATTTGTGAAGGTGGGTGTGCTGCCTATTCTGGTAGTGATCGCCGTGACCATCTTTGCGTCGGCATCAGAGAACTTCCTGACCGCGCGCAACCTTCTGAATCTACTTCGCCAGTCTTCGTATCTGGTGATGGTCTCCATCGGACAGATGTTTGTGTTACTCACCGCGGGATTTGATCTCTCCGTCGGTACCATTATCGCCCTCTCATCGGTGGTTGGGGCCACCACCATGGCAGCAACCTATGCGGCTTTCCCGGAATCTGTGTATCTCGCCATTCTTGTGGGGATAGTAGCCGGTGTCGCCGTTGGCTTGGTCGTCGGATTTATCAATGGCATCGGCGTCGCGCATTTTCAGGTTTCCCCCTTTGTGATGACGCTGGGCATCTCCTCCATTGGTTTTGGTATCGCCCTCTATATGACAGGCGGATCGCCAGTGTATGGGATGCCGATGGAATTCGGCAACACCTTTGGCTTTGGCAACATTTTTGGCTTACCCACCCCCATACTGGTTGCCTTACTGATGACGGTTTTTGCGATGATCATCGTCAACCGTACCCGTCTGGGCCGCTATTTCTATGCAGTAGGTGGAAACATCAATGCCGCCCGTCTCTCAGGGATCAACACCCACAAAACGCTGATTCTGGCATACCTACTCTGCGCGTCCTTCGCTGCCATGGCAGGGATGCTGATCACCGCCCGTCTTGATACTGGCGAGGCCAACATAGGTGCAGCCATGCCCCTTGAGTCCATTGCAGCCTGCGTCATCGCTGGTGTCAGTCTTCGCGGTGGGATCGGACGTGTGGAACACGTCGTCTTGGGCGCAGTGTTTATCAGTTTGGTGCAAAACGGCATGAACCTGACCCGCGTGGAATCTTACCTACAAACCGTGGTGATCGGTGCGCTGCTGATATTTGCCGTCATCGTCGACCAAGTTCGTATTCGATTGCGCGCCAAGCTGGGAGCCCACTGATATGTGCTCTGCAAACAAATTTCAAAAGGAAGGTCTCACTATGATCAACATCAACAGCGACATGGGTGAAGGCTTTGGCATTTACAAACTCAGTGACGATGAAGCGCTCATGCCTTACATCACTGAAGCCAATGTCGCCTGCGGGTTTCATGCCTCTGACCCCAATCACATGAAACGTACCGTAGAGCTTGCCAAGCAATACGGCGTGAAAGTCGGTGCACATTTTTCGCTACCAGATTTGCAGGGATTTGGACGCCGGAAAATGCATCTCAGTCAAGGCGAGCTGCACAACATGATTGTGTACCAGATCGGTGCGCTGAAAGGCTTCCTCGATATGCTCGGCATGCCGCTGAACCACCTCAAACCGCATGGTGCGCTCTACGGTATGGCAGCATCCGATCCGAACATTGCTGAAACCATTGCCCGCATCGCACACCATTACCAAGTGCCAGTGTTCGGGCTTTCCGGCACCTGCCACGAAACCATTTACAGCGCACACGGTGCGGGCTTCATCCCCGAGTTTTTTACCGATCTCGACTACGATCAAGATGGGCATCTGGTGATCACCCAAACCCATGACGCCACTGATCCTGTACATGCCGCCAAGCGCGTTTTGAAGGCTGTCGAACACGGCAAGGTCACGGCTAACAATGGTCAAGAGATCCCAGTCGTCGCCCAGACCATCTGTGTGCATTCAGATACCCCGAATGCGGTGGATATCGCCAAAGCAGTCAATGCGGTGTTACAGCCTCACCTTTCCCGCCAAAGCGATGTCTGCACCGCCGAAAAAGAATAGACGTTCGAAGGAGTGAACCATGTCTGACAAAGAAATTATCTGCCCGTTACCTGGCATTTTTTACCGCTCGGCTTCTCCCGAGCAGCCCCGATACAAAGAGCCGGGAGACGCTATCGAACCGGGTGACGTAATTGGACTGGTGGAAGTGATGAAATCCTTCCATGAAGTCAAAGCGGAAACATCCGGTGTGATTGACGACTTTCTGATTGAGAACGAAAGCCCGGTCAACGCAGGACAACCTATTGTCCGCCTGAAGTAAGCGCTCTGAATGCACACAAGGAGTCAGTATGACAATCGAAAAATTACTCATCGCCAATCGCGGTGAGATAGCGGTACGCATTATCCGCGCGGCCAAGGAAATGGGTATCCATACCGTGCAGATCTACAGCGAGGCGGATAAAGAGTCCCTTGCAGTAAAACTGGCTGATGAAGCCATTTGTATCGGTGCCCCGATGGCAAACCAATCTTATCTATGCGGTGATAAAGTCATTCAGGCGGCAAAGCAGTCTGGCGCGGATGCTATCCATCCTGGCTACGGCTTTCTTTCTGAAAACGCCAGCTTCTCAGATGACGTGCGTAAAGCAGGCATTATCTTTGTCGGCCCATCAGGCCAAACCATGACCAAGATGGCTGATAAAGCCCGCGCCCGTGAAACCGCGATGGCAGCCGGTGTACCCGTGGTACCGGGAAGTGCACCCTCTGATAACCCGGAAGCGGCACTTGAACAGGCTAAACTCATCGGCTTCCCGGTAATGATCAAAGCTTCAGCGGGCGGAGGTGGGCGTGGTATTCGTGTGATTGAAGACGAAAGCGAGTTCCTGACCCAATACCATCAGGCATCTTCTGAAGCGCAGTCTGCGTTTGGTGATGGTACGCTTTATCTCGAAAAATTCATTCGCCAATCCCGACACGTGGAAGTACAAATCCTTGCGGATGGCCTCAATGCGGTTCACCTGTTTGAGCGCGAGTGCTCGCTGCAACGCCGCCGCCAGAAAGTCTGGGAAGAAGCGCCCTGCGCCGTTTTGCCGGATTTGGTGCGTGAAGCCATGTGTCAATCAGCGGTGTCTCTGGCAAAAAGCGTCAACTATAAGGGCGCGGGCACCATTGAGTTTCTCTACGATGATGAATCTGAGTCTTTCTATTTCATCGAGATGAACACCCGTATTCAGGTAGAACACCCGATCACCGAAGCCATCACGGGTGTTGACCTGATTCGAGAAATGATTCAGATCGCGTCGGGTCAGCACCTATCTTTCGCACAGGAGGACATTCGCCGTCGCGGCCATGCCATTGAAATCCGCCTGAATGCAGAAGACCCATTCAACGGTTTCCTCCCTTTCCCAGGCGTCATCACATCATTCACCCCGCCATTGGGCAGCGGTGTGCGCTTTGACGGGCTCATCTACTCCGGCTTTGCCATTCCCCCTTATTACGATTCCTTACTCGGCAAGCTGATTGTCTGGGACGAGGATAGGGAAAGCGCGATTCACCGCATGGCAAGGGCACTGGACGAACTGTCGATTGAAGGGGTGAAAACCACACAACCGCTATTTCAAAAGCTGTGTGAAGCGCCTGACGTAATTAACGGTAATTTCCATACGGCATGGCTTGAACAATGGCTGGAGACACTCGACACCCCAAAGCCTGAACAAGCCCAACTCGACAACAAAAAGGATTGCTCGCTACCACAAGCAAGCTAAGGAAGGACAATGAAAACACGCTACTCATACGGCGGCGACGAGCATATTTTCGTCGAAGTCAGCGAAGAAATGTCGCTCGCTGCCTTTTTCAAAAGCCTGTCGATTACCCAGGCCATCCGTGATGCGAACCTGCCCGGCGTAGAAGAAATCTGCCCGGCAAACGCCTCGTTTCAGGTGAAATACAACCCAGACATTTGTTCGCCCGAAACCATGCTCGCCGCCATTCAGGACATCGAAAAAGCGCAAGCCGCAGGAAAAGCAGAGATCGATACCCGCATCGTTGAGGTGCCGGTTTTCTACCAAGACCCCTGGACCCATGAAACCCTGATGCGGTTTCGTGACCGCCATCAGGATCCAGACGGCACCGATCTCTCTTACGCGGCCAGAATCAATGGCTATGACTCTGTTGACGCCTTTATTCAGGCGCATTCCGACGCCCCCTGGTTTGTCACCATGGTGGGGTTCGTTTCCGGTCTACCGTTTATGTTCCAAATGGTTGAACGCGACAAACAGATACAAGTACCGAAATACGTCAGGCCCAGAACCGACACACCCAAGTTGACGGTCGGCTACGGCGGCTGTTTCTCCTGTATTTACTCCGTGCGGGGTGCTGGTGGCTATCAGATGTTTGGTGTTACCCCAGTACCTATTTACGACCCAGCGCAGAGCGCGGCACACCTGAAAGATTTTCTGGTGTTCTTCAAACCGGGCGACATCGTGAAGTTCAAGCCCATCTCAGAAAGTGAGTATCACGAAATCGTCAAACAGGTCGAAGAAGGTACTTATCAACCTCGCACTAAGTCGGTTCGATTCTCACTGTCTGAGTTTGAAAAGGACATGGCGGGATATAACGCAGCAATGCAGGAGGCGCTGTATGAGCATTAATGTTATCCACCCCGGGCTCGCCACCTCGGTGCAGGATTTGGGTCGCAAAGGGTATTTTCATCTGGGCATTCCGGTCTCCGGCGCGATGGACAGATTCGCGTGTCGCTGTGCTAACTGGCTGGTTGGCAACGACGAAAACGCGGCAGTGTTGGAAGCGGTGTTTATGGGGCCCAAACTGACGTTCAAACAAAACACCACCGTTGCCGTCACCGGTGCGGACATGACACCCATCGTTGATGGGGAAGAGCAGGAAAGCTGGACTAGTTTTGCGGTGAAAGCAGGTCAGACCCTTTCTTTCTCACACTTAACAGCCGGCGCACGAATTTATATCGCCATCGCTGGAGGTATTGATGTACCTGAGGTATTGGGAAGCCGTTCGACCTATACGCTCGGTGCGCTGGGCGGGTTTGAGGGCCGATTGCTGCAAGCCGGGGATGAACTGCCTATCGGCAATCATGCAACCCCCTTTGCAGAACGCCATTTGCTCGATGTATTGCGCAGACCGAGAGTGAACCAATTGAGGGTGGTTCCCGGCCTTTACTGGCACCGGATCACCAAAGCATCCGGCAAACAGTTTTTCGAAGACACCTGGCAGGTAGCACCCGAGGCAGACCGCATTGGCTATAGATTCAAGAACGGCACACCACTGGAGTTTGTCGAGCGCGAGCAGCCATTTGGCGCCGGCTCCGACCCTTCAAACATTGTCGACGGCTGTTATCCCTATGGCTCGATTCAAGTCCCAGCAGGGAAAGAACCCATCGTGCTGCACCGAGATGCTGTTTCAGGCGGTGGCTACTTCATGATTGGCACTGTGGTGTCGGTAGACATGGATCTTATCGGCCAGATGCAGCCCAATTCACAAACCCAGTTTGTGCAGGTCTCGCTGGAAGATGCGCTGAAAGCCCGCAAGGAATATGACGCGATGTTGCAACATGCCAAACAGCACATAGAAAAGAGCGGAGCCGCGTGATGACTTTGATTCGAGATAAAGCCCTCATTGGCGGCCAATGGGTAGACAGTGAAAATGGGAAAACCTATCCCATTTTCGACCCTGCTTACACGAGCATCATCGCCCATGTGCCAGAGATGGGTGAAAACGAAACCCAAACCGCGATTGATGCCGCCAACAAGGCTTTTGGTACCTGGCGGAAAACCACGGCTAAGCAGCGGTCAGAAAAGCTGATGGATTGGTTTAACCTCATCATGGATAACCAATCCGATTTGGCAGCGCTCATTACGCAGGAGTCGGGAAAGCCATTGGCTGAGTCTATTGGTGAAGTCGGCTATGGCGCGTCATTCATCCAATGGTTCGCGGAAGAGGGGAAACGGACTTATGGTGATGTTATCCCGACAACCGCGATCGACAGACGTTTGCAAACCATCAAGCAACCAGTTGGTGTCTGTGCTGCTATCACGCCATGGAATTTCCCCATTGCGATGATCACACGAAAAGTCGCCCCCGCCCTTGCAGCGGGATGCACCATCGTTATTAAACCGGCAGAAGCGACACCGCTTTCCGCGCTGGCACTGGCATCATTGGCGCAGGAAGCTGGTATACCGGATGGTGTCATCAATGTGGTCACTGCTTCCCACGGCGCCGAGGTGGGTAAGGTGCTCTGCGCCAGTCCAGATGTTCGCAAGCTTTCCTTTACAGGATCAACGGCAGTTGGCAAAACGCTGATCAAGCAATGTGCCGATACCGTCAAGCGTGTGTCGATGGAGCTCGGTGGCAATGCACCATTTATCGTCTTCGATGATGCAGATATCGATGCTGCCGTCGAAGGTGCCTTGGCCTCCAAGTTCCGAAATGCCGGACAAACCTGCGTATGCGCAAATCGGATCTTGGTGCAGTCCGGCATCTACGACGCCTTTGCAGAAAAGTTTGCCAATGCCGTCAGCAACCTTAAAGTCGGCGCAGGTCTTGAGCCAAGAAACCAAATTGGCCCACTCATCAACCGCTCTGCGCTCGATAAAATCGAATCACATATACGTGATGCACTGGTTTCGGGAGCACGGCGGCTAACCGGCGGAACCAGCCATTCGCTGGGTGGCCTCTTTTATCAACCTACCGTATTGGCCGACGTTACCCCAGCCATGCGGATTGCTTCTGAAGAGACCTTTGGCCCCGTCGCTCCCCTTTTCCGTTTTGAAGATGAAGCGGAAGCCGTTGCGATGGCCAACGACACTGAATATGGCCTCGCTGCCTATTTCTATTCGCGGGACATCCAGCGCTGTCTGCGTGTCAGTGAAGCGTTGGAATACGGCATGGTCGGCGTGAACGAAGGCGTGATTTCCAATGAAGTCGCACCTTTCGGCGGTGTGAAAGCCTCTGGTTTAGGCCGGGAAGGATCGCGACAAGGCATCGAAGAATACCTCGAAACCAAATACGTCTGCTTTGGCGGACTCTCCTAACAAATAAGGGTTCAAAATGAACAACCAGTCACTGATGGAACGCCGCAATACGGCGGTTCCCAGAGGCGTGGCTTCGGCTACCCCTCTGTTTGTAAAACGCGCCAAAAATGCAGAATTTTGGGATGTGGAAGACAAGCGGTATATCGACTTCGCAGCAGGAATTGCAGTGGTCAATACCGGTCACAATAACCGCGCAGTCACACAGGCAGTCACCGAGCAAATCAAGAATTTTAGCCATACCGCCTTTCAGGTTGCTGGCTATGAGAATTATATCGAACTTGCTGAGAGGCTAAACGCCATTGCCCCAATTGAAGATGCCAAAACCATCTTAATGACCACAGGTGCTGAGGCATTAGAAAACGCGGTGAAAATCGCCCGTCATTACACCAAACGAAGTGGGGTTATCGGCTTTCACGGTGGGTTTCACGGCCGCACGCTTTTAACCATGGGCATGACTGGAAAAATTGCCCCTTACAAAGAAGGCTTCGGTCCGTTCCCTAATGACATCTACCATATTCCTTTCCCCGTGCCTTATCAGGGCATAGATACCACTTATTCGCTGCAACAACTGGAGAAACTGTTCAAAACAGACATTGCTCCCTCTTCCGTTGCGGCCATTGTGCTGGAACCAGTTCAGGGTGAAGGTGGTTTTTATGCCGCGCCAAATGAGCTGATGGAGCACCTTCGTGCCCTTTGCGATGAACACGGCATCGTGCTGATTTTCGATGAAGTGCAGACCGGCTTCGGCCGCACAGGAAAAACGCTCGCGAGCGAGCATTTCGATGTGCAGCCAGATTTGATCACAGTGGCAAAAGCGCTGGCAGGTGGCTATCCACTTTCTGGTATTATCGGCAAACGCGAGATCATGGATAGCCCAACGCCGGGCGGCCTTGGCGGTACCTATGGCGGCAGCCCAGTAGGATGCGCTGCCGCTTTAGCTGTGCTGGATGAATTGGAATCCAAATGCCTTAATGACCGGGCCGAGTCCTTAGGAAGCCGTCTACATCAAGCTTTTTCCGAGATGAAAGCGCTGAATCCAGCGCTACCTATCGATCACATCCGCCACAAAGGTGCCATGATCGCGTTTGACTTTGTCTGTGACGGAAAGCCGGATCCCAGCCATGTGCAACCTTTTGTGAAAGCCTGTCGTAACAAAGGGCTTATCTTGCTGCCTTGTGGGCAATTCGGCAACGCGATTAGATTACTGCCGCCGCTAACCGTGGAAAATCACATCGTTGAAGAAGCGATAGACATCATGAGAAAGGCGCTACTCTCTTTGCGTTAACGGAAAACAGAGAGCCACTCCGCGGGGTGGCTTTCTGATTCAATAGCACCCAATTGGCCCTCCTGAAGTGCACGCTCTTTTGTCTGTTGAGCTTTCTGGACCTTGTCAACCTGACAGGAAAAGCAAATCCGGGATAACACACGTAATCATATCAACAACACTTTACCGCAAGGCCTATGTGACGTTTCAAATGCGGTGCGTACGCTTTAGCGTTACGGCGCTTCGCGCTTTGCACATTTTTTATACACAAAATCTGTGGGTAACTCCCACTAAATCGATTGCTTTATCAGCTTACGAAATGCAGGTTTTATTCAATGTCTGCTATGACCACCCTACTCGCCCGCACCGTTTTTTTAAAAGGCAGTACTTGATGGCGCTGATAGGATTATTAATAAAGCGAAGGGAATTATTTTGAAGTGTGCCGCATTCTTTGAATGAGAAGTGTGTTTCACATGTGAAACTTTCTTTTCCATTAGCTAGATAAATTTCGGCAACTGTCTGCTTTAAATATTAATTTGATTTCCCTAGCGTCTCAGTCTTATTAATGAATCACATTTTTCGTCATTGAATTTTCCTCTATCCCTACTAACTTATTTTTCGATACGAAATTTTTGGGCTGGCCCGGTTTCATACCATGTTGATTGAGTTCAAGGATTCAACACACCTCAAGGTAATTTGAAGTCGTTTTTTGAGGACACATGATGTACTTATTTAAGAAAGCCATCTGGATGGTGCCCGTGTTGTCGCTCGGACTCACCGCATGTGGGGAGGAGGATGCTAATACGACAGGCGCTTCTGTAAAAAGGGATGCGAATAATTCAGCTACTACCCCACCAGGGCCACTGAACTTAGCGCAACCCAGTTTGGGTAAGCTCAAAAACGGTCATTATCCCGTTACCTTCAGTTGGGATAGCTCCGAAGATGCGACAGGCTATACCTTGTGTAGAAAAGATGAAACACGCCCCAATAGTTGCGAATCACTGGGCAATACGTCTGGCGCGTCTCTTACTCTGAATTTGGGCGGTCCACTAAAAAAACATCTGGCTGATTTTTTTGTGTTAGCCACTAACAGTGGAGGCTCAACGGCGTCTAATGAGAAAGCCTTAACGCCACAAGATCTGGCCACCATGATAAGCTATGTCAAGGCCTCGAATACCGGGGCAGGTGACTATTTTGGCTACGCGGTATCTATGTCAGGGGATGGCAACACACTCGCAGTGGGGGCTAATGGGGAAGATTCAAATTCCACGATTAATAAGAACGACAACAAAGCACCTAATGCAGGCGCGGTGTATGTCTATCGTTTTGCCAAAGGCCGTTGGAAAATGTCAGCCTATATCAAGGCCTCGAATATCGATGCAAGTGACTATTTCGGCTATTCAGTATCTATGTCAGAGGATGGCAACACCCTCGCAGTGGGGGCGCCTAACGAAGATTCAGATTCCGCTAGTGACCCGGGTAATAACAGCGCACCTGATGCTGGCGCGGTGTATGTGTACCGCTTTGGCGATGGTATCTGGGGAGCGCCAGTCTACATAAAAGCCTCGAATGTAGGAGGAGGCGACTATTTTGGCGCCTCAGTATCTTTGTCAGGGGATGGCAACGCCCTTGCGGTGGGGGCTCACGGAGAAGCTTCAAATTCAGCTGGTGACCCAAACGACAACAGTTTGATTCGTGCTGGCGCGGCGTATGTGTACCGCTTTGACAATGAGCATAAGCAATGGGGGGCGCCCGCCTACATCAAGGCCTCGAATGTCGGGCAACATGACGAATTTGGCTGGTCGGTATCTTTGTCGGGGGATGGCAATACCCTTGCAGTGGGGGCTCATTGGGAAGATTCAGATTCCATCGGCACCAACGGTGCAGACAACAACGAGGCACCTTATTCTGGCGCGGTATATGTGTACCGCTTTGCCGACAGCCAATGGAAGCAAGATGCCTACATCAAGGCCTCAAATACAGAAAAAGATGACTATTTTGGCACCTCGGTATCAGTATCAGGCGATGGCAACACCCTCGCGGTAGGAGCTTACAAGGAAGCGTCAAATTCTCCTAGCGACCAGAGCAACAACAAAGCAGCCAGTGCTGGCGCGGTGTATGTGTACCGTTTTACCAATGGTAGCTGGAGGGAGCCAGCCTACATCAAGGCCTCAAATATTGGTGCAAATAACTATTTTGGTAGGTCTGTATCTTTGTCGGGGGATGGTAACACCCTCGCAGTAGGAGCTCATTGGGAAGATTCAGATGCCACTGGTATCGACGGTGCAGACAACAACGAGGCATCTGCTTCCGGCGCGGTATATCTTTACCGCTTTGCCAATAGTCAATGGGAGCAGGATATCTACATCAAGGCCTCGAACACTGCAAAGGATGATTATTTTGGCTTCTCGGTATCGGTGTCAGGGGATGGCAACACCCTCGCGGTGGGGGCGACTGGAGAAGACTCAAATGTCAGGGGCATCAACCATGCACAAGATAATGATACGGGTGCAGAGAATTCCGGCGCGGTGTACGTCTTCTAGCCAACACCATTACTCACGATCAACGCGTCCAAATACGGCGTTCTGCACCAAACCAAGAGGATGAAAACCGTTAATCGGGAGCGTCCGTGATGCCCTGAAACTCTGAGGTTTGATGTCGCTAAGAACACGTTTCTAGCTTTTGGTATAGGTGAATATTCCCGCCTGCTTTTCATTGTGAATGGAGGTGTCATCAGTGATGACTTCTTCTAGCAGTCATCGGCGACCGTTGTGATGGAGTCCCAAAGCGCAGCTCAATGCCGGATGCACGTCCATACATACCCAAACGACCTGAAGATGCTTGCACTCAAATCGAGAACAGCAAGCTTGAGTGCCTTTGTTATAGGTCTACCTTTATAACGAAGAGTTATCGATAGGTTCGTGATTGGTTTTATCTAACGTAGACTCTCGCAGCCATTGCTCAAAGAACTAAACAACTGACTTAGAAATGCTTCAAAAAAGCAGTGAAATCGGCCTCTCACCATGGTGTTTCAGAATTAGCAGCCTTTGAGGGGCGTCAAAAGACAAAAAGGTGATATTTATCGCATTAACACCCGAATTAACTATTAACATCTAGTAAAGAGCAATTTAACACGGAGGTTTACAGTGGCATCTTTCACAAAAAGGATTTTCAGCGTTTTAGCTGTGTTTACGTTATTGGTTCCAACAGCCTACGCAAAAGAATGGCGATTCAATAATTTCCTACCAGAGACCCGACCCGAAACATCAGAATTAGAGCAATATGCGGCTGATGTAAAAACAAAAACAAATGGTGAAATCGATATCCAGGTATACAGCGGCGGTTCTCTGGGGCTTAAGAATACAGACGTGTTGAGATTTTTACCAAAAGGTGCGGTTGATATGAGCCTCGCCTGGGCAAATTACCTGGGTCGGGACGCAGAAGATCTCAGCACCGTCATGGTTCAGGGAACCATTGGTTCAATCGATGAGCTCAAAGCAGCGCTGCCCGAAGTAAAAGCGATTTATGAGGAAGCATTTTCTGACTGGGATGTTGTCACAACCGGTTACATTGCATTACCTATGTTACAAGCATCTATTTTTTGCCGTAAGGAGCCGGTCAACACTTTGGAACAGCTTCGGGGCAAAAAACTACGGGTTTGGGCTAAGGATCAAGTGGATACCTTCCGCCGCTTAGGGATTTCAGCACAAATCATCCCCCAAGAAGAAATGTATGTTGCAATGAAGACGGGTGTCGTAGATTGCGCGGTCTACCCTGCACTCTATGCGCATACGGTTTCGTTGCAGGAAGTCTCTGGCTATGCCTCCTACCTCTACCCAATGGCGTCAGGACCATACATTTTAGGTATCTCTCGAGATAAATGGGAATCCCTCTCCACAGCCCATCAGCAGGCGTTAACTGAGGCGGGTAATGCGCTATGGGAACGTACAAATTCTTATGATGACGATCACCAAAAAGAACTCGCTGCCCGCGCAAAACTCGAGCAGTCCAATGTTAAATGGCTCGAGGACTTCCCCGAAGAAGATCGAAAGGAATTTGTTGAAGCAATCACGCAGGTGTGGGGGGAGTTAGCAGAAGAAGCGGGCGGTAAAGCTCCCGAATACCGAAAGCGCATGCTATCCGCTCTGGGTAGGGAATAGCATGAATGCGTTACCGATGTATATAGAAAAGGGGCTGAGAAATACAGCCTTTTTTCTCGCCTTACTGTCTGCTTTTTCGTTATTCACGATTGTATTGGTGATTATCACAAGTGTGGTGTTACGAAAGTTTTTTGATGCGCCGCTCTATTTCGCTGAAGAATTAGTGGGACTGCTCTTGAGCGCAACCCTCTTTTTAGGGCTGCCCATGGCCACCTTAAATGGGCAGCATATAAGAGTGACGTTGATGTCCGAGCTATTGCAAAAGCGCTCGCCTATCTATGCAAAACTCCTTTCGATCTTCAGCCTCATGATAGGTATAGGCTTTATGGGTTGGATTTTCTTAGAATCTATTCCTTGGATGGAGTTTGCAATAAAACGAGAGCTTAAATCGGAAACTGCGCGAATTTTACTGTACCCACTGATGTCAGTTGTTCCCTTTTCTATCGGTTTATGCGGCGTGATTTACTGCGCAAAACTCTTCGGTTTCATACACAAACAGGACGATTAGCGTGTTTTGGACAACTCTCATCTCAGTACTGGTCGCTACCGCGAGCAGCGGTATTGCACTAGGGGTTGCCCTTGGCTTAACCGGACTTATCTTGCTCCAGTTTTTTAACTATGGTTCAACGTACCTTGCATTAGACACCATTTGGGGAATCTTTAATTCCTTCACCTTGAGTGCCGTGCCTTTGTTTATCTTACTCGGAGAGATACTGCTCAAAAGCGGGATCAGTGAGCGAGCATACGCAGCATTCACACCTATCTTTGCGCGAATTCCTGGTGGTTTATTACATTCGAATGTCGCTGTATGCACCCTTTTTGGTGCGGTCAGTGGATCCAGTTTATCCACTGCGGCGGCAATAGGCTCGGTCGCTTATCCCGAGCTCAGTAAACGTGGTTATGACAAAGAAACTGTCGTTGGCAGCCTTGCAGGTGCCGGAACTTTGGGTCTACTTATACCGCCTAGCCTGTCATTACTGATTTTCGGTGCTTTAACCGAAACCTCAATAGGGCGATTATTCGCTGCCGGTATTTTGCCAGGGTTGATGGTTAGCGCGCTTTTTATGTGTTTTATCTTTTTCCTGTGTGTGAGAAATCCCTCTCTCGCCCCAAAAGACACCACTACCTACACGATGAGTTTCATTCTCCAGGGTTTACTCAGAATATGGCCAATCCTGATGTTAATTCTGGCCATTATGGGCAGCATCATGTTTGGTATTGCCACACCGACAGAAGCAGCCGCTATTGGTGTTGGCGCAGCAATTTTTATCTCTTTCATCTGGGGAGATATGACTGTCAACACACTCATGGTATCAATCTATAAAAGCGCACTCCTGTTCGCATCGATTGGTTTCATTGTTCTGGGTGCTGCGATTCTTTCGCAGTCAGTCAGTATTCTGGGCGTCCCCCAAACGATACTCGAAGCGGCCATTAACAGTGGTCTGGATCGTTACGGGATTTTTGTTCTGATCATTCTGATTTATGTGCTTTTCGGTTGCGTGTTTGATGGTTTGTCATTGATGGTGATGACACTGCCCATTGTGTTTCCCTTGCTCACTGGACTGGGTTTTGATCCAATTTGGATTGGCGTCATGATTACCATCTTGATTGAAATTGGCCAAGTCACCCCTCCTGTTGGCCTGAATCTCTCCGTCTTAACGACGATTACGGGCGGTGAAATAAGCTTGGGTAGAACGGCAATCGCCACCGTTCCATACTGGTTAATCTTAATATTAGCCATTGGGCTTATCACATTGGTGCCAGAAATCGTATTGCTTTTGCCAGATGCAATATTCTAGACCTTCACTCAGCAGGTAAATTGAAAAACATACTCAGAAAAACGGCTCAGTCTAAGAGAAATTGCCAAGATTGATGACTATACCCAGATGACCTGAAGATGCAGGATTCAGCGAGTTTGACTGGCGTTGTGATCGCGGCGTTCCTCTGAATGCGAGCATCTTCAGGTTGTTTGGGTATATAAGACTCATCTGCCTTTATGCGGTGACTTACTGAAACAACAATCTTTCCGCCGATGGCAACTCCTTTTTCGCTGCCATGCAGGTTCGCATTCAACTTCCTCGGAATAGTTTTCTTCCTTCTGTCTCAAAGGTTAGCTTTTTCTGCTCGTCTTTATCCGTTGAAATAGACAAGAGGACAAAAATAAGTGCTAGGGAATCCAACATGTATATTGCCAGACACCATTCCGGGCTTTATGTAGAAGACCAGCCAAACGTCGTTCCGCCGTTTTTTGGGGTCAATATCGCTAAGCAGAAATTCCTGTTCTCCCACGATATACCGCGGGGCACTAACCAATACTGCAGCGTGTTTTGTTATATAGACGTTCAAAAAGACAGGCTTCTCCGTAAAGTTGAAGAGAGAAAAGTGGTTTTTCTTGACCACCCTGACAGAGGATTTACCTATAACGGCAATAGCCTCTCTCATAGTCACTCTCCACAAAGGATGATGCAGCTCGCCGCCCGTCTAAGAAGTAAGCGAGAAAAAGAATGTGGCACTCTACTCTTCGGTTATTTATGACCCAGAGGATACTTCGGAGTCACTTCAAAAAATGAAATACCATCAGTTATAGTCAGGATACGGTATGCCTCGTGATAGAAGAAAAATATTTGGAAACGAAAATGCAGAAGTAGATCCATTGGTCTTAGATTGCTATGTAGATAATATGTCGAATGGAATTCAGATAATCACAGGAAGGTGGGGTGTTGGAAAAACTGCATTCATGTTTAATGCGACTAAAGAACTTGCAAATACTTTAGAGAAAACTCATCGAGAACATAAAAAATTATGGTACGTAAGCGAATCTGATTTAGATTCAGACCAGATTGTTGAAGCATACTCCCATCTGGATGAAAAAAGATTTAAAAGATATTTAAAAAGTATTTGGAAAGCTGAAATATATAGGCGAGCTTCAATTGTTATTTCATCGTTAAAGGATCATTATGGTGAAAAAGCAAAGGGACTACACTGGCGAGAAATCAAAGGCATAGCCACATCTAGTACTGCTGGAAAATCTATCTGGAAGCAACTTCCAGCTGCACTATCACTTCTAAAGTTAATTGACGACAATAAAAAAGAAGATCTTACTAGTATACAAAGTGGTATGAAAGAAATTTTCAGCGATCGTATTCAGGACCTTGTTCAGCAGTGTTTACGAGATATCAAAAATGAAAATATTTTACCTATCATTGCTATTGAGCCAATAGAGACCCCTTTCTCAGATTTAGAGGAAAATAGTCTTGCACAAGAAGTGATCAGTGAACTCATAAATATATTTCAGCAAGAATTTCAGCCAGACGACAACCAACTATTAGATATAATAATTTCTGTTCCTTGGCATAGATTTTCACATAATTCTCAGGTAAATCTTCCTCAAAAAGTTCGACAGTATGTTTCGTTTGTTCAGTGGACCAAAGAAAAATTAAAGATTTTTATCGAAAATCGTATCCAATGGGAGTTTAAAAGAGTTGGAAGGCAACATTCATCTCGTCATGGGGAATCCTGGAAGTTACTTTTCGAATCAGTGGTACATAATAATTATCCGCGAGTAGCATTTAATGAAGACTCTTTTTCGTATGTTTTACGACATACTAATTATAGACCCAGAGAAGTACAGAGAATAGCGCGAAAAGCTGTTGAGATATGTGCAGATAAAACCGGGAGAAATTATGACGACGTTTTAAAAGGTGTAGGGGGAATTAGAGTTAGTGGTAGTCACATACGCGCTGCGGTTACGGATTATGTTGATGGAACTTCCAGAGATAGAAAAATTGAATCTTATCGACGTTTTCGAAAATTGGAAGAGGTAACAGCTAGCCTAAAAGGACTAAAGATTCCTTGTAAACCCGAAGATATTTATGAAAGATTTGATTCAAATATAAACCAACAGGACGCTTTTTCCTGGCTTTGGCAATCTGGAATGCTTGGCATTGAAGCCACATGTGAAGAGGGACAGATAGAAAACTTGAAACACATACTCCCTCCAAACACAATGCAGATAAATGTTGACATACGTCAAAACGAATACGTGAGATGGTATTTCTTCGAATACAATACAAGAGGTGATTATTTTGAAATATACGATCAGTATTCTCGTTTAAAAGGCCTTACATTGAAGTGCACGTTTCATCCATTGATGTTTGAAGATTTTGCCGCTCATGTCAGTGATAGATGGCCAGTCGGTATATGATCTTGAACCTTTATGCTTACCTTCCCATATCAAAGGGAGGTTACCTTCCCGAAAAGCGTTATCATATTCTTAGCCCAAGTACCTCAACCCCGAGTTAAAAGGCATACGTATATACCCAACAACGCCCCCCTCAGCCTCAATAACCCCATCATCAAAGCCTTGTTCAATACCATCAATAACATGCTGTCCCAACATCACGGATACGATTGTTAACAAGTTGAAAATCATCGTATTGAAGTCGATCGCAATTTTGAAAAGGATACATGTGCTTCATATATGAAACTCTACTTATGAATTCATCAACTATATTTCTCTAACTATCTGCTTTAAATATTAATCTGATTCCTTCGGAGTCTCAGTATTACTAATGATACACAATTCTCACCATTGAAGTTATCTATATCCCGACTAGCTTATTTTTTCGATACAAATTTTTCACGCCTGCGCGGTTTCGTACTGATTGGGCTAAAGGATTTAACACAATTCACGGTAACGTGAATTCGTTCTTTAAGGATATATGATGAATTTATTAAATAAAGCCATCTGGGTAGTACACATATTGGCGCTCGGACTCACCGTTTTTTTGTGGGTGGACTTCAATAGTACATACTCGACATCTCCTCCATCCACCGCATCTACTGTACCAATCCCGGCACCGGAGGCAATGAATTTAGCCAAACCGACCGTAGGTAAGCTATCAAATGATCATTATCCCGTCACCTTCCATTGGGATAGCGAGTTATACCTTATGCAGGAGTTGTAAAGCTCTGGGGACTGGTATTGGATAGAGATGAGTGAGGCGCGAGCGGTTACCATTGCGAATTCGAATACTTGTACCCAAACAACCTGAAGATGCTCACATTCAGAGGTCATCAATGCGTTCAATTCGAGGCAAATTTCGCGAGGAATCGTCGTTCTATTTCCTGGGAATTTAACGATGAAGTGGGCGCATTGATGGCCTCCCTTAGGGCGAGTTGACTTTAGCACGAATCTTAATGACTTTTTCATCATAAAACCCACCTGAACCATGACAAATTAATACTATTTTTTCATTGCTGATACATTCGCTATTGAAATTGATGACTCATAATATTTATTCAATTTCGTATTAAGATACATTCATAGATAATATATTTCCAACGTAAAATCTAGAATGTAAAACATAATTACTAACCGTATTGATTTAGAGCCTACTCAGGCCACGTTAGAAAATTTACTAGGCTATGTGTTTCTTCTTACGGTTAAGAGGAGTTGCTATGTCATCTCAGCGTATAAATCAAGGTTTTGTTGATATTTTCAATCAAGCATTTAACGAAGATATATCTAGAAAATACCAAAAAATACATATGGATAATTGTCATCATTGGGATTACAACTTTGTACTATGGCACAGAAAGTTCGTAAACCAGTTTTGGCAAGAAATTGGTTTAGAAAGAACTTATGCAGTACTAACAGAGCCCAATGATAGAGAGTTGTATTCTAAACTAACTAAATCACTTGTATCAGATCTCGATGATTTAAGTGATATGAGATGGGTTGAAGACACGGGAAAGTTAAACTCATTCACATCACAAGACCAAAGCCAGATGCGCCTGGAGATATCTCAAGCTATGGCTAGCTCTACTTTTGCAATCGATCTTGATCTTGAAGGGTCAAACAATGCCTTTTTCCGAGCAGAAGGTAGACCATATTATAATCTGTCCTTCAGTAGTCAGCTTGAAGAGTTTCATGACATTATCCATGGTGAAACTGGTCGTGGAATGAGACGTGTAGGCACAGCAGGGGGAGATCAATGCTTCTTTGTACATCATACTTTTGTTGACTTAGTCTTTGAAGCGTGGCTAGCTAAAAACCCAAATATGCCTCTACCCATCACCGAAGAGCACTTCAACGCCACTCCGGATCTTCAAGAAGAATACGACAACTATGAAGAGTTAGTAACACTATGGAATGAAAGACACTACAATTCTTCTGATTACAATCATGTATACCGAATAATTGAGCCTCTTCCGAGGCAATCAATATTATTTAACTCAATTAGACACACCGAAGACTTTAGACGGGTAATAATGTTTCACAATGGCGAAGAAATTGGTCGCTTTGCTATTTTGACAGGCAGGATTGAAACTTGTTTATCCTGTGCAAAAAGAGAACAACACACCGGACAGTTTTTATTAAGGAAATTGGTTAATCTGCATGAGATCGAGTGGGTAATAAATAGGCGTTGGTATCGTTCTCTCGAAGCAGCAATTGAGGCGTTTGAAGAGATTGGCATGTCAGCACCTGTCATCGTTTCCTTCTAATCCGTAGCTAAAGAAACTCCTTCCCTTCTTTTGCGGTTCATCTTAATCACCCTACTCTCCCGCACTGCCTTTGCGCTGTTCTAAAGGCAGTACCACACCAAATTCGAGTAGCGTCTATATATGTCCTTTTATACCCAAATAACCTGAAGATGCAGGATTCAGGTTGTTTGGGTATTTATTGAAGTGCGCCGCATTCTTTAAAGGAGTGGTATGTCTCAACTGTGAAACTTTCTTTCTGTATTTCACCAGATTTCTCTCAGTAACTGTCTGCTTTAACAATTAATCTGATTTCCACAGTGTCTCAGTCTTATTTGTGAATCAATATTCTCACCATTGAATTCCCCTCAATCTCTTCTAGCTTATTTTTCGATACGAAATTATACGCGCACCCGATTTGTGGGCGTGCTGATGGGCTTAACACGCTTCACAACCATCTAGACGTAATTTATCGAGGAGATAAGATGTATTTCTTTAAAAAAGCAATATGGGTGGTGCCGGTATTCTCGCTCGGACTCACTGCTTGTGGGGGGGATGACGATAATACGTCGGCCTCTGTACCGGGGAACACTAATAGCCTCCCTTTACCGGGCGCACCGGTTTTAGCACAACCGACGGTGGGGGCGCTCACAGGTGATGCTTATCCTGTCACCTTCAACTGGAGTAGCGCGGCGAATGCGACGGGCTATACCCTGTGTAGAAAAGATGCATCACAAGACGATAACTGTGCAAAACAGGGCGAAACGACGACCAATACATCACTGACTCTGCCTCTGAGTTTGGACACGCCGGCTGACTATTTTGTATTAGCCAAAAACAGTACGGGCAAAACAGCGTCTACTGAGATAGCCGTATCGCTTCCCAAACCAGAGATGCCGGTTTTAGCGAGGCCACAGGTGGGTGCGTTCAACGATAGTTCTAGTTCTTACCCTGTCACCTTTGACTGGGATAGCGCCAAGTATGCGACGCACTATACCTTGTGCAGAGAAGACGGATCAGAAGACGATAACTGTCAATTTCTATTAGAAACCGAAGCTAACAATACCTCGCTTACTGCCAATCTAAATTTGGACGAACCGGCTAATTATTTTGTATTGGCCTCTAACGGTACGGGCAAAACAGCGTCTGGTAAGCAAGTCCTCTCTCCCGCTCCTAGTGCAACGAATTTAGCGGCCCCGACTGTGGGTGAACTCCAAGATGGCTATCATCCTGTCACCTTTACCTGGGATAGCGCCGAGCATGCAACGGGATATACCTTGTGCAGAAAAAATGATGCACTCGATGATGACTGTGAAAAGCTGGGCGAAACGAACGAATTGTCCCTTACTCTGAGTTTGGGCCCACTGAAAAATCATTTGGCTGATTTTTTTGTGCTAGCCGAAAACAGCACGTTCAAAACAAAGTCTGGTTACCAATCCTTAACATCACCAGACCTGACCACCTTGATAAACTACATCAAGGCCTCGAATACCGGGTCAGGTGACGAATTTGGCTACTCGGTATCGGTGTCAGGGGATGGCAACACCCTCGCGGTGGGGGCTCGCAATGAAGATTCCAGTTCCAGGGAAATTAACAGTGGCGAGGACCTTAATGGTAGAAGTAATGCCGGCGCGGTGTATGTATACCGCTTTGCCAATGGCAGTTGGTCGCAGCAGGCCTACATCAAGGCCTCGAATGCCGATGTAAGTGACTGGTTTGGCAACTCGGTATCTTTGTCGGGAGATGGCAACATCCTCGCGGTGGGGGCTTATCAAGAAGATTCCAATGCCGATGGCACTGACGTTACCGGGGCTGAAAATTCCGGCGCTGCGTATGTATACCGCTTTGACGGTAGCAATTGGACGGAGCAGGCCTTCATCAAGGCCGAAAATGCCGGTGCAGGTGACAGTTTTGGCCACTCGTTATCTTTGTCAGGGGATGGTAAGACCCTCGCGGTGGGTGCTTGGAGTGAAGATTCCAATTTCGAAGGCACTTCCCCTAACGGGCATGGTAGTTCCGGCGCGGCGTATGTGTACCGCTTTGAAAATGACGAATGGAAGCATGAGGCCTTCATCAAGGCCGAAAATGCCGGGTCTGGTGACTCTTTTGGCTATTCGGTATCTTTGTCATCGAATGGCAACACCCTCGCGGTGGGGGCTCAAGCTGAAAAGTCCGATTCCAAGGAAATTAACAGTGGCGAGGACAATGATAGTGCAAGTAATGCCGGCGCTGCGTATGTATACCGCTTTGAAAATGACGAATGGACGCAGCAGGCCTACATCAAGGCCTCGAATGCCGATGCAGGTGACTATTTTGGCACCTCGGTATCTGTGTCAGGGGATGGCAACACCCTCGCGGTGGGGGCTCCATATGAAGATTCCAGTTCTCAGACTATTGACAGTGGCGAGGACCTTAATGATGCAGAATTAGCCGGCGCGGCATATGTATACCGCTTTGCCAATGGCAGTTGGTCGCAGCAGGCCTACATCAAGGCCTCGAATGCCGATGTACGTGACTGGTTTGGCCAATCGGTATCTTTGTCGGGAGATGGCAACATCCTCGCGGTGGGTGCTTGGTCAGAAGATTCCAATTACAAGGAAATTAACAGTAGCGAGAGCGATAACAGTGCAACTGATGCCGGCGCTGCGTATGTATACCGCTTTGCCGATGACAAATGGTCGCAGCAGGCCTACATCAAGGCCTCGAATGCCGAGTCATTAGACTATTTTGGCTGGTCGGTATCAGTGTCAGAGGATGGCAACACCCTCGCGGTGGGGGCTTATGGTGAAGATTCCACTGCCACCGGCATTAACGGTGAAGGAAGCAACGGTAGTTACAATAAATACGGCGCGGTGTACATCTACTAGCCCATACCAGTAGTCACAATGGACGCGCCCAAACACGGTGTTGCAACAGACCGAGAGGGTGAAATCCGTGAATCGGGCGCGTCCATATCTATCCCAATGGTTCGGTTTCTTTTTGTGGGCTCAGCCGCCAATGCGCTAAAACAACAAAGTGAAAAGCGAGTGTCACTTTGCGTAAATAGCGCTAACGGATTTGCCCAATATCTGCATATTACGCTGCGCCTCCCCTACTCGCCCGCACGGCCTTTATGCTATTCCAAAGGCGGTACGTCGCCCATAGTGTTGCGAAGCATCGCGCCCCAAAACTGGGAGCAAACAGGGCCAGGATGACGAAAATACCGCACCACCATGACGGTGCCATGCCAAATGCGCGTAGTGGTTGTTTTGTGTGTGATGACAATAGGCTGGCAGGATGGGCAGAGAAAGGAAAACGAGCCGCTACCATTGCCAATACGCCAGTGGTCAGTAACACCTATTGGTCACTTCACTCTGGCTGTCAGCACTCAGCTGTTGGTTTCTCGCCAGAATGTCGATGCCTTGTTGGCGGAAGAAATACAGTAAGTCTATAAACACCCAGTTTTCAGCGAGCTTATCGCCGTCGCGGCGGTAGATATCAATCACGCGCATGTCGAAGTAGTTGTCACTCGCCGCCATCCCCATAAAGCCGCCTGAGGGTTTCAGGCTGAGATTCGGCCATCCGAAGAATCCGCCGAAATGCCCTTCGGCGAACTTACAGACATGACCGTTGAAGATGCGGTCGGAAAAGCTGGCTCTGAAAATACCAGAATGCTGTTTGGCATAGCGTTCGATGGTGTAACTCGCGCCAATACCCGTTGGCCCCCACCAAATCATGTCGTCGTGCCAGGTGAGCGCCAGCTCTTCTTCCAAACTCAGTTTGTTGTCCCAATTGCCCAAGTCGGAAATCATCTTGTTGATGACATTGAGCGTTTTTTCCCCTTCTTGCGTGGGCTGAAGGGTTGTCATAATGCCGTCATGGGTGATCGGGCCGGGTTGTATAAGCTGCGCGCCACTCTGCGGTGGGAAAGGATTTACCCCTGCTTGCACCATGATACCGGGGATATCCGCAAAGAAAGCAGACTCAGCGATCTTGCCATCTACCACCTGAGTAAACTCGCAGTAGCGTAAGAATGCCATACGGCCAGTTCTTGGTATGCCGAGCCAATGTTGATCGAACAAGCCCATCAGGTGGCCCATCGACACTACCCAAATACTGCCATCCTCATCGAGGCTATTTTCACCTGCCATGAAAATATCCTGACGACGCTGAAGCGCACGGAAGGAGGCTTTCAATGGCTGCCAGACTGTCTTGATGACATCACCGGCATTGTCGATTTCGTTAAAGGGATAGCAGCCCCGAAAGCGGTAATCTGGCGAGCAAAACTCGCCGAAAACTGCTTCCAGCTGGTCATCTTTAGCAGCGTCCAAGGCTTGATAAAACGACCATACTTTCTCTTTCGCTTGCTGTAGCACTGCCGACATGACTTACCCTTTTACCGCGCCAGCGGTCAGGCCGGACACAATTTGTTTTTGGAAGAAAAGAACCAGAAAGAACAGCGGGATCATCGCCGACACCACCGCAGCGACCGCAAACATCACGTTACCTTCCACCTGCGTGGTGCCAAGGAAGCTTGCGATCTTCGGCACCATGGTTTGATTTTCCTGGCTGAGCAGCATGCCCGTAACGGCAAAGTCGTTATAGGCCAGCAGGAAGCTGAACAAACCCGTGGTGATCACGCCCGGCCACATCACCGGGATAATCACATGCTTGAAGGCTTGGAATCGGGTGCAGCCGTCCACCATTGCGCTCTCATCCATGTCTTTTGGAATGTTGAGGAAGAAGGAGTGAAGCATCCACAACGTAAAGGGTTGGTTGATGGCCACCAGCACAATAATGGTGGTGCCAAGGTGCCCCCACAAATTCCACTCGAAAAATGGCAGCATGTAACCAGAAACCAAGGTGATGTGCGGCATGGCGCGAAGCACCAAGGCAATCATCAAAATCCACAGCGAGTAACGAAAACCGGAGCGAGCGAGCGCGTAACCCCCCAAGGTACCAATGGTCAGTGAAATGATGACCACAGAGAACACCACCGCAAAGGTATTGATGGCGGCGAGCCAGAAATCCTGCTCAATCCACGCGCCGTAGTAACCTTGCCCCGTGAACTCGGAGCCCGTTTCCAGCAAGGTCTTTACACCGTAAATCGCGTTCATCCAATCCGATTTGGAGAAGAAATCTGCCTGCACTTTGAACGAACCCCAAGCCGTCCAAAGGAACGGGCCTGCGGCAATGAGTAGCCAAACAATAACAAAGGCAATCGAGACGGTTTTTAGCCAGACAGGCTTCTTACGTACTTCTTCCATGATGCCCTCCTAGGCTGACTTACGGTTGAAATCACGCCAGGTTCTTATAAACACCGGCATCAGTAGAATGGCCACACCCAAAATGGTGAGCATAGATGTGGATGCAGCAGAGCCAAAGAGCTGGGAGTCTGTGCCACGCAAGTCGTTGTAGATAAGCCAACTGAGTGAAGTCGCGTGCGCTTCAGCGGCAAAGCCTACGATGGGTTCGAATACCCGGAAGTTGTCCATCAACTGCATCAACGCAACAAAGGTCACCAGTGGCGCCATGTGCGGGATCACGACAAAACGAATCGTCTCCCAACGCGATGCACCATCAATCATCGAAGCTTCGAGCGTGTCAGTCGGCACGGTCTGAAGTCCCGCGTAAAACACGATGAAAGAGAAAGGAATGGACGACCAAATACCGTAGATAAAGAGCGTTATCCAAGTCAGGGTCGGGGAAGCCTTCAGTGAAAGCGTGTCATCATCAAACCAGATCTGTAGCGTTGCCCCAATCACGCCATCGGCGTCAATCATCCAGAACAGAATCAGTGAGCCAATCAATGGCGTCACGATCATGGGGAGCAGCGAAAGGAAGATCGTGGGCCCTTTCACTAATTTGGGCAGTGCGTTCACGCAAAGCGCCACAACCAGCCCAAATACAATGACCAGTGGCGTGACGATGAAGGTATAGGCGAGAGTAAAAACCAGCGCTTTGTAGAAAGGCAGGTTCATCATGCGATCGACAAAGTCACCCATGGAAGATGATGCGTCCCATGCCTCTCCTAATTCCTGAAATGCCAGATGGCTTCGGTTAGTGTAAGTATCGGCACCGTTAAAGCGACCAAGCGGCTCTTCTTCACGAAGCTTATCCGTTGCTTCGCGGTCAACAGCGACGGTGGTTTTACAACCAAACGGGCCACAGTTTTCCGTTTCCAACACGATTTGCTCGTGCTCGACATAAAGCGACTGGACGAACACAGAGACGATCGGCAGCGCGATGAGCAAAAACATGACCAATAACGATGGCCACATAAATTTTAAGAATGTGCGATGTGGCATGAACTCCACCTTTCGTTCGGTAAGCCCCGAATCCCTCCGGGGCTAAGGTGTGATAGAAGCCTATCTATTACAGATGCTTGGGTAGTAAAGATTTTTAGTACTTATAAAAAGCCCTGTTCACGGGCAGAGGTCATATACGCTGCTTCAATGTCCTTGAGCGCTTGTTCTGCCGATTCATTACCCAAAAGAAAATCCGGCAGCTCTGCACCCAGTGCGGAGTGCAGCAAACCCATATAAGGCAGCATTGGGTAAGGGTTGGCTTGCTCTTGAACCGTTGCAATCACTCCCATCGCGGACGGATCCGGCTCATAGCCTTCAATCAGCCACACCGCTTTTTCTTGGTTAGCCTGCATCATCTCTGTCGAAATGGCATGGGTCATGACTTTGAACGTCGCTTCAGCGTCTTGCGGGGAAAGGTTGCTGGCCACTGTCCATCCGTCCCACCACAGGGTCGCACCCGGTGTACTTTTCCCTGAAAATACCGGCGTATTGGTGAGTACTGTGTTGGCAACAATCTCTGGACTGGAGCCTTCACCATCCAGAATCGCAGTCGCACGTGAGCCCCATAACAGTGCCAGCGCGACTTTGCCGTCTTCCCACAATGCCTGGGTGCTGTTGGAATCAAAGGTTAAAAAGTCAGGATTAGAAAGCTCCGTCAGTGCTTTCAGCGTATTGAGCGTTTTCACACCATTGGCATTGTTAAGGTTCGGAATCGCACTGCCCGGTTTAAAGAAGCTCTCTCCGGTGGCACTAAAGACATTGATAAACTCTTCACCGAGATTCCATCCGGTTTTGGTATTCAGAGCGACAGGGTATTTCATCAGTCCCATCTGTTGGATTTTCTTGCCTGCAGCAATCATGTCTTCAAAGGTTTTCGGTGGCTCGACACCTGCTTTTTCAAGGATATCTTTGCGGTAAAAGAGGTGCTGGGAATTCGCCATAAAGGCCACGGCCATCACTTTTCCATCAACCTTGATCAACTGTGACGGCTGAAGGCTTTGCCCGTATTTTTCGACCATGTCATCGAGAGGCTGGATCAGGCCTTCATTCAGTAAGGGCACAATAGAGCTGGTTGATACAATGGCGGTGGAGTACTTGGCGGGGTTCGCTTTCAGCGCTGCGTTTTGTAGATCGCGGTGGTCTTTGGTTTGGTTTTTGGTCACGCTCAGCTTGTTCGTGGTGCATCCCTCAGCTTGCGCTGCTACCGCGTGCAATGCGGGAAAGTCATTCGACAATATGTTGACCTGTCCTTCCCCTGCACCGCACCCGTCTGCGGCTGTCGCCTGATGAGTGATAGCGAGCAAACTCGCCATGGCTATCCCTTTCACACTGCAATTCATGTTGCTCTCCTACTTCTTCATCCGATAAGTAATAACTAAAACGATTGCGTCTATACCCAAACAACCTGAAGATGCTCGCATTCAGAGGTCATCAATCCGTTCAATTCGAGGCAAATTCCACGAGGAATAGTCGTTCTATTTCCGTGGGATTTAACGAAGAAGTGGGCGCATTGATGGCCTCCCTTCGGGCGAGTTGACTGACGCCGTGCTCTTTGTTGTTCCTTTTTGATGGAGATGACGATATCTGCAAAGGAACGCCGCGATTACAACGCCAGTCAATCTCGCTGAATCCTGCATCTTCAGGTTGTTTGGGTATATCACTAACTTGCCTGACTTCAAATCCAGACAGAAATAGATACGTATGCAAAAATAAGATTTATTGGTTTAGGCAGATTTGGCAAGAAATCTTTAATTCCATCCCGAACGAAAAACAGTCAATTTTTATTTCCTTTAACTCATTGAAAATCATTTAAATATTAAATTTTGTGATAACTTTCATTCATTTATAAGCAGATGATTTAACTAATATTCTTATTAATAAGAAAAAAATACAAGTAAATATATTTGTGTGACCGCACTCAAATATCGCCAAACTCAGCATTCTAAAACTCATATTTCTTTGCTTATTTTGAATACGTACCCATTAAGTTTCGTTCAACATGGAGAGCAATCATGGCTGAAGTGCAGTTGCGTCATATCGATAAACGCTGGGGCGACTTTATCGGCGTCAAAGATTTCGATTTGACCATTCCTGATAAGGAGTTTCTGGTATTACTTGGACCATCAGGCTGCGGTAAAACCACCACCATGCGCATGATTGCTGGGCTAGAGGAAGCGACCAGCGGAGAAATATTGATTGATGGCAAGGTCGTGAACGATCTTGAGCCGAAAGACAGAGATGTAGCCATGGTGTTCCAAAGCTATGCGCTCTACCCCAACATGAGCGTGTATGAGAACATCCGGTTTCCGCTGAAAGTTCGCAACATCGACCCGGCCACCCATGATGAGAAAGTAATGCGTGCAGCGGAAATGGTCGAGCTCACTAATTTCCTACACCGCCGCCCAGCCGATCTTTCCGGTGGGCAGCGCCAGCGTGTGGCGCTGGCACGTGCCATTGTGCGCGAGCCCAATGTGTTCCTGATGGACGAACCGCTCTCGAACCTGGATGCAAAACTGCGCGTTTCAACTCGGGCGCAAATCAAGAACCTCTCCCACGAGCTGCAAATCACCACGATTTACGTCACCCATGACCAGATCGAAGCCATGACGTTGGCAGATCGCGTGGTGGTCATGAGTGCTGGTAACGTGCAGCAAGTGGGCACACCAACAGAAATTTATAACTACCCAGCCAACACCTTTGTCGCCAGCTTCATCGGTTCGCCAGCCATGAACCTGATGAAGGGCACCATCGAAAGCGGTGTATTTACCGCAGAGAACGTCACTATCACAGGGTTGGATACGCGCCTTTCCGGCAACATCACGCTGGGGTTCCGCGCAGAAGATGCCGTTGTCACTGATGGCAGTGAAACGTCCAGCGGCATTAACGCCAAGGTCTTCTCCATCGAGCTGTTGGGTGATGCCACCATGATCACTGTCAAGGTCAATGATGAACTCGTCGCCATCAAGGCAGATAAAGAGTATGTCACCGACATTGGCCAACCCTTCTCAGCCACCATTTCCGCCAGTATTTGTCATCTTTTCCACGCAGAAACTGGTGAACGGCTCTCTCAACAGGAGTCTGCATAAATGAAAGGCTCAAGACCCGAACAGGCCGCCCTCACCAAAGACACAGACATGACCAAGACAGATGAAACCCGTCAGGTTATCGAGTCAATGGTCGATGGCCTCAACGATCACCGCATTGCTGATATCGGTGAGTTTTTTTCTCAGAGCTTTCGTTGGTTTGGTAATCAGGGCTGTGGCACCAAACATGGTTTGGAGGCCTTCCAGCGCAACTGGCAAAGGCCTTTTCAGGCAGCCTTTTCAGACAAAGTCTGCGTGGACGAAGCACGACTATATATGGGCGAATGGGCGGCCGCATTTGGCCATCAAACCGCCAAACATACCGGCACATTCATGGGCATCGCCCCAACCGGTCAACAAGTGGAAATCCGTTACATGGATTTTTGGAAAGTGCAGGACGGAAAAATCGTCGACAACTGGGTGATGGTGGATTTTCCACACGTGCTCGCTCAGTTAGGTGTCGATGCATTCAACGGCGAAGGCTGGGAAGCGTTTGACCGCAATGAAAAAGTCCCACCATCACCCGCTTCATAATTTTCATCATTTTCGCCTTTAGAGGAAGAACACATGACAGTCAGATATTTAAAAACAGGGAAGTCAGAGTCTGATAAAGAGAGCGACAACGAAAAAGTCGTCCAGATCGTTGCTGATACCCTGAAAAAGATCGAGCACGAAGGCGATACTGCCGTTCGCGAGCTGGCGATCAAATTCGACAATTACGCGCCAGAATCTTTCCTTCTGTCCCAAGAGGATATCGAAAGCATTATTGCCAAAGTCGCCCCTGAAGATATGGCAGACATTCGCTTTGCCAACGAGCAAGTCACCAACTTTGCGAAAGTGCAACTGGCATCAATGAGCGATGTGGAAGTCGAGACCTTGCCGGGCGTCATCCTCGGGCACAAGAATATTCCGGTACAAAGTGTGGGCTGTTACGTCCCTGGCGGAAAATTCCCTATGGTGGCCTCGGCGCACATGTCCGTCGCCACGGCCAAGGTCGCGGGCGTGCCACGCGTGATTGCCTGCACACCCCCGTTTAATGGTGAACCTAACCCTGCCGTTGTGGCAGCGATGCATCTGGGCGGCGCCGACGAAATCTATGTGTTAGGTGGCATTCAGGCTGTGGGTGCAATGGCGCTGGGCACCGAAACCATCGCGCCAGTGCATCTGCTCGTCGGTCCGGGTAATGCCTTTGTGGCAGAAGCGAAGCGCCAGTTGTTCGGGCGCGTGGGTATCGATCTCTTTGCTGGGCCAACAGAAACCATGGTGATCGCTGACGATACCGTGGACGCCGAAATGTGTGCGACAGACCTTCTCGGTCAAGCAGAGCATGGCTACAACTCACCTGCTGCGCTGGTCACGACCAGTGAAAAGCTGGCGACCGAAACCATGGCAGAAATCGAACGTATTCTGAACATCCTGCCCACCGCCGACACCGCCAGTGTCAGTTGGCGTGATTATGGCGAGATTATTCTCTGCGATACCTACGAGGAAATGCTCGCCGTTTCAGAGGAAAAAGCCTATGAGCATGTGCAGGTGATGACCGACCGGGACGATTGGTTCCTCGACAACATGACCTGTTATGGCGGCCTGTTCCTTGGCCCGCGTACCAATGTGTCCAACGGTGACAAGGTGATTGGTACCAACCACACCCTGCCGACCCAGAAAGCAGGCCGATATACCGGTGGACTTTGGGTAGGCAAGTACCTCAAGACACACAGTTACCAGAAAATCCTGACCGATGAGGCCGCAACCCTGATTGGTGAGTATGGCTCACGCCTTTGTATGCTCGAGGGCTTTGTAGGCCATGCGGAGCAGTGCAACGTGCGAGTAAGACGCTATGGCAACAAAGACGTGCCATACGGCGAAGCCGCGGCAAGAGGATAAGCGTCCGTGACGATGGAAAATCACCGCATTGCCGAGGCCTTTTCTCACTGGCGTCAGTGTCAAAGAAACGCCAAACTTGGTGCGCTGGAAGCAGCCGCCGAGGGGCTATTCGACCCCAATGCCGTGATCCACATGTGTCACCCTTTCGGGGACATGACAGGTGCGTCGCAATGGATTCATCAAAGCTATCAGCCTTTGCTCGAAGCCATGCCGGATCTTGAGCGTCGGGATGCCATCGTCATTCATGGAAAAGACCAACACGGTCAGCAATGGATTGGCTGCTGCGGCTATTACTGCGGCACCTTTCTCAGTCCGTTTTTGGATATTCCACCGACCGGGCACTTCACCCACATGCGCTATCACGAGTTCTATCAGATTGCTGGTGACCGCATCGTTCAGGTGCAGGCCATCTGGGATGTGGTCGAAGTGATGATGCAAGCCAATGCCTGGCCAATGGCACCATCGTTAGGACGGGAAGGACTGGTTCCGGGGCCAGCGACCCAAGATGGCGTGAAAGCGTTGTCGTCTGAAACGGATGATACGCCATCCAGCGCCAAGCTTGTTTTAGCGATGCTTAATGATCTGATCCGTCACCCCGCCCATGGTGGCCCCGAGGTGATGAACCTGACGCATTATTGGCACCTAAATCTGACTTGGTATGGCCCAGCGGGTATTGGCACTTGCCGCGGTCTTTCAGGTTTTCGTCATTGGCATCAAATCCCCTTTCTCAATGCGATGCCTGATCGGGGAAAAGTACACAGTGACGCGGATATTCACCTGTTCGCACAAGACAACTATGTCGCGGTAACGGGCTGGCCAAACATGCGACAAACGCTCAGTGCCGATGGCTGGCTGGGCATCGCCCCCTCCGGTCAACAGGTCTCGCTGCGCAGTCTGGACTTCTGGCGTATCGAAGATGGGAAGATCGCTGAAAACTGGGTTTTGGTCGACCTTATAGATGTTTACGCCCAGCTCGGCGTAGACGTTTTTGGCAGACTGAAGGAATTCAACAAAGCCAGACCGCACCGTGCGGTCGAATTACCAAAGGAAGTATTATGACCATTGCCCTGCCCAAAACCCCTTCATTTGACCTCACTGGCATGCGTGCATTAGTCACGGGCGCGTCGTCAGGAATTGGTCTCGCGTGCGCAACGGCTCTGGCGCGAGCAGGTGCACATGTCACCTTGATGGCACGAAGAAAAGACCAGCTAGTGGCCCTTCAGCAAGCCATGGCTGACGAAGGGTTACATGCAGAAGCGCTGCCCTTGGACATGACAGATCTTGCTGCGCTAGAGCGTGAAATGAACGCCCGCGAGCCTTTTGATGTGGTACTCAACTCAGCAGGCTTGGCTAAGCACTCACCCGCTGTTGATACCCAGTCCGATGACTACGACCAGGTCTTCAACCTCAATGTGAAAGCGGCCTATTTCCTGTTCCAGTTTGCTGCCAAAAAGCTCATTGCCGCGGGCAGGCCGGGCAGCCTGATTTCGATTTCCAGCCAGATGGCACATGTCGGTGGTCTTGATCGCGCCGTTTACTGCGCCAGCAAACATGCCGTCGAAGGGTTTACCAAAGCCATGGCAATAGAGTGGGGTAAACAAGGCATTCGCGTGAATACCGTTTGCCCCACTTTCATTAAAACCGACCTCACCGCATCGACGTTTGCGGACCCGGAAAAGCGCGCCTGGATAGAAAGCCACATCAAACTCGACCGCGTTGGCGAAGTGGAAGATTTGATGGGCGCTGTGGTTTATCTCGCTTCAAATGCCTCAGCCATGGTGACAGGAACCTCGCTGAAAGTAGACGGAGGTTGGACAGCAGAATAATGGCAAACGATAAAGTGACCTCAACCGACGTCGCCAAACGTGCAGGCGTCAGCCAGTCCGCCGTCAGCCGGGTGTTTACACCGGGCGGTTCGGCGTCGAAAAAAACCATCGAGAAGGTCAAAAAGGCCGCAGAAGAGCTCGGATACAGGCCAAACGTTTTAGCTCGCGCCATGGTCTCGGGCAAAAGCCGGGTCATTGGCTTGGTTGTCGCTTATCTCAATAACCAGTTCTATCCCGAAGCGCTGGAAAAGCTCTCCAATCAGCTACAGGAGCAGGGCTACCATGTCCTGATCTTCATGGCGAACAACTCGGATAGTGTTATCGAGGAAGTGATTGAAGAGATCCTGGATTATCAGGTCGATGGCATCATCGCCGCATCCGTCGATTTATCCTCGGAGCTTGCTGCACGCTGTCGCTCAGTGGGTGTACCTATCGTTCTTTTTAACCGCTCTCAACAAGGCGATGATTTCTCTTCTGTCACCTCTGACAATTTCAGTGGCGGCATTGCTGCTGCAGAGTTTCTTGTCGCCGGTGGCCATAAAAAAATTAGCTACATTGCTGGGCTAGATTGCACATCCACCCAACGTGACCGGGAAATTGGCTTCCGTGCCGGATTGCAGCAGGCAGGTATTGATGTTCACTCCCGAGGCGATGGCATGTTCGACATGGACAAAGCTCGTGAAGCAACCCGCGCGATGTTCAAGAACGATCCGCCCGACGCTGTGTTTGTGGCCAATGATCACATGGCCTTGGCCGTCATGGACACCATCCGTTTTGAGCTCGGCCTTCGCGTTCCAGAAGACGTGTCCGTGGTTGGGTTTGACGATGTTCCCGCCGCTTCATGGCCTGCTTACAACCTCACCACACTGGCGCAACGCGCCGACATCATGGTGAGTGAAACCGTCAGAATTTTGCTGCAACAGATCAGCCATGAGAACGATGCACCTCAGAAGGTTGCCATTGGTTCGCCGTTGATCGTCCGCGGCTCAGCCAGATTACCGAAGGGATACACATCATGAAGGGCTTTAACGAAAAGTTTGTCGACTTTCCGGACTACATTCTTGGCATCACTAAGGAGATTTGGGAAGGCCGAAATCTTGCCTCACTGCACGACTATTATGCGGAAGATATTGTGGTTCGAACACCTGCAGGGCTCTCAGTAGGTAACCGTGATGTGATTGCCCAAACTGCGGGGATCCTCAACGAGCTGCCCGACAGAACGCTTTTTGGGGAAGACGTTATATGGAGTGGCTCACCAGAAGAGGGAATGCTTTCGTCCCACCGCATTCTGTCAGAAGCCACGCACATGCATGACGGCCAGTTTGGCAAAGCGACAGGAACAAAACTGCGCTACCGCATCATTGCCGACTGCCATGCCATCAATAACCAAATCAATGATGAGTGGCTGATCCGCGATCTCGGCGCCATCGTCCGCCAGCTTGGCCACGATCCAAAAGCCTTTGCGATTCAACAAATCGCCGAACAGGGCGGCTCTGAACACTGCGCTTACCCCTTCACACCGGCAACCGATCAGGCAGGGCCCTACTTAGGGAAAAGCAATGACAACGTATGGGGACAGCGCTACACCGATGTCCTGACCCGTATGATGAATGCCGAATTATCCTGCATTCCAGAGTGCTATGACCGCGCCTGTCAGGCGGAGTATCCCGGCGGAATCACGGTCAATTCGTGGGGACCTATCGACCAGTTCTGGATTGGACTCCGCGCCAGTTTTCCGAACGCCACGTTCAAGATTGAACACCAGATTGGACGGGAAGACCCGCTCATGCCACCACGTGCTGCTCTGCGTTTCTCGCTCCATGGGACACACGATGGTTGGGGCTACTTTGGCCAGCCGTCCGGTGCCGAGGTTTACGTGATGGCCGCTGCCCATGCCGAATTTGGGCCTTATGGCATCCGGCGGGAGTTTGTGGTGTTCGATGAAACGTCTATCTGGAAACAAATCGCCCTGCACACAGGTTGAAGTCAGTTATCAGGCTCGCGCCTACAAGGAGAAAATAATGGAACAGCCTCAATGGGTGAGATTCGGCGAATTGATCCCGTGTCGTACAGCCTTTATCGATGCACATACACCGGGTTCCTCCGAAAAGGAGAACTTCACGATTATTGGCGGTGGTGTGTCGGAAAGCCCTGATCAGCACGTACACATCAACGCCACGCCGGGCTTCAATATTGGCGCGGCAGGCCAACCTCCCCGCTGTTTCAACTCTCTGCACTCCCACAATACGGCGGAGGTGTTCTTTGTCTTGAAAGGACGCTGGCGTTTCTTTTGGGGAGAAACCGGCGAAGACGGTGAAGTCGTCCTGGAAGAAGGGGACATTTTCAATATTCCTACCCGCTTATTCCGTGGCTTTGAAAACATCGGTAGCGATTACGGAATGATCATGTCGATATTGGGTGGCGATGATGCCGGCGGCGGCGTCATTTGGGCACCGCACGTCCGCGAGGCCGCTCAGGAACATGGCTTAATCCTCAGTGAAACAGGCCGACTTTACGACGCTAAGCGCGGTGAGTCGCTGCCAAGTGGAGAGAATGAAATGCCTCTTCCTCAGCAGGACTGGCTTGACACTCTACTCCGCCCAGATGCGAGGACCGTGGTGAAGTATTACGTCGCCCGCTACTGGGACATGATGGCCATGTCTTCCCAAGGCGCTGTGAGTGTCATTGGCGAGCATGGCTTATTGATCGACAAGCCGGGTTTTGAAGTCGACTTTCTTTCCCGTCAGTCAACGCTACCCGAAACACTTCACGCAGAAAAAGATGTGGTCCTAATGGTGATGCGAGGACATTGGTCTGTCAGTTGGCAAGACAAGACAGAAATCTTCAATCCTGGTGACACTATTTGGCTTCCCGGAGGCACCGACTACTCACTCAAGGTCACTGCCTCCGGTGAGGCCAGCCTTTTTCGTGTCACGCGCACTGATGATCCTGCTGGCCTGACTTGGACTGGGGAAGACGTATGAATGAGCCATTAGTCCTGCTTCCCGGCATGATGTGCGATCACCGCCTGTTTGAGCATCAGGTTGCTTCATTGGGTGAAGAACGTGAAGTGATCGTGATGAATATCGAAGGTCATAACAGCATGTCAGCGCTCGCAGCGGAAGTATTGGAAAACGCCCCCGAGAAGTTCGCACTGGGTGGTCTTTCAATGGGCGGCATATTGGCAATGGAAGTCTTCCATCAAGCACCGGAGCGTATCACCCGACTCGCTTTGATGGACACCAATCCCCGCGCTGAACTCGACGAAGTGAAAGAAGGCAGAAAAGCGCACCTTGCCCGCACCGCTAACGGTGAAATGTTGAACGTGATGCAGGAGGTCATGATCCCTAAATACGTTCACCGCGACATCCCGCGTCCTGATATCGAAAAGCTATGCCTTGAGATGGCAGCAAACCTTGGCGACACCTGCTTTATTAATCAGTCGCTCGCCCTTCGCGATCGCCCGGATCAGCAGGACACACTGCGCACGGTAACCGTTCCTACCCTGATATTGATGGGAGAAGACGACCAGCTCTGTCCGAGAGATCGACACGACACCATGAAGTCGCTCATTCCCCATGCTGATTTCATCATTATTCCTTTTGCCGGGCATTTGCCCACACTTGAAAAACCGGAGGCAACCACACGTGTCCTGCACGCTTGGTTGAACGCTTAATGGATAAAAAGCTCTATAAACTCTTACTGAGTGTCGACACACCCACAGTCTGTAATGCAATAGAAGTGGCGCAGGGAGCGCGCGGTTTTGACCAGTTTACACGAGGTACACTGCTTGCTTCCGACCCCACCAGCAAAGCCATGGTCGGCTATGCGAAAACCGCGCAGATTGCCGCCATTGAACCTTCCAGCTTACCGCCGGAAGACGTTAAAGCGCTGCGCATGCAGTACTACAAATATATGTCCGAAGGCCCATTCCCTTCCGTCACTGTGATTGAAGATACGGATTACCCCGACGCTATCGGTGCCTTTTGGGGGGAAATCAATACCAATGTCCACAAAGGCTTTGGCATTTCAGGCGTCTTGACCAATGGCGTTATGCGCGATTTAGGCGATTTACCAGAAGATTTCCCTGTGCTGGCCGGTTCTATCGGCCCCAGCCACGCCTTTGTACATGTTGAATCAATAGCACAACCCGTCAATGTCTTTGGCTTAACAGTCTCTGAAGGTGACCTTGTCCACGCTGACCGACACGGCGCCGTGGTGATTCCAAAAGACGTGATTCCCAAACTGGAACAAGCCATCCAAACCTTGCTCAAAAACGAACAAATTGTGTTGCAAGCTTCGAAGGAAGACGGCTTCGACTTTGCGCGGTTTGAACAGGCCTGGGCGGAGTTCGAACGGGTCAGAACCTAACATCTTTCAGCTGCGCATTCCGCGTAGCTTTTTCCTCGCGCTTTTATGCGCGTCAATGAATGCGACACGGCTAAAAACAAGGAGTACACCATGAAGTTGTCAATGTTGATCACTGTCATAGCCGGACTTTTCACTGCCAGCGCCTCAATGGCTGATACCACCATCCGAATTGGGCATGCCACACCGGAAGTCTCCCCAATTCACCAATCGCTGCTCTATTTTGAAAAGGAAATCGAGAAGCGTTCCAACGGTGACATTGAGGTCGAAATATATCCCGGCGGACAGCTTGGCGGCGTAAGGGAAATGACGGAGCTCGTGCAATCTGGAAACATCACCATGGCAACCGGCGCGTCCGTGCATTTGTCATCCACCGTTAACGAACTCGCGGTGCTGGATCAGTTCCTGCTGTTTGCTGATGAAGAAACCGCGCGCAACGTGCTGGATGGCAAAGCCGGTGAATCCCTCGGCAAGGCCATGGAAAAGCAAGGCCTCAAGTCAATGGGCTTTATGGAACTGGGCTTTCGAAGCTTTACCAACAACCGCGCGCCACTGGACAGCTACGAAGCGTTTGAAGGCTTGAGAATGCGCTCAGCGGATAACCCAATTGCGATTAAAGCGTGGCGCTCTGTTGATGCCGTGCCGATTGCGCTGGCATGGGGTGAGATCTACTCATCGCTTCAACAAAACCTCATTTTCGGTCAGGAAAGTGCGTTGTCTTCTATGCTCGTTGAGCGTTTCTTCGAAGTGCAGGATTACGTGTCTCTCACCAACCACATCTACTGGCCTGAGCTTTGGATGGCAAACCTTGAGTGGTACCAGGATCTCAGCGATAAAGACCGTAAACTCATCGATGAAGTCGCCCGTGAAACCATTTTGCTTCAGCGCGACCTTACCCTAAAAACCAACAATGAAACGCTGGCAGCACTGAAAGAAAAAGGGCTGAAAGTGAATGAGCTTCCTCTTGCTGACCGCGAGCGCTTGGGTAAAACCATGAATGCGGCGATAGAAAGTGACATTCGCGAGAAAGTCGGCAGCGATTTCTACGACGAATTCATGTCCAACCTACAACAGTGATAAGTACCTAGGGTCTGTTGACCCTTGGTGATGGTTTTTGCAGTAGTTTGTGGGGATTTTATGCAAAGCAGAGGCTTCGATGTGCAGTTGGCCTGCATGAGAAGCCGATAACGCAGCAGCAAGTCTCCACAAGCGCTGCCCTGCAAAAAACGTAAAAGGAAGTCTGTATGTTCCGATTTCTGGAAAAGTACTTCGAACCAACCGTGATTGTTGCCAGTCTGGTGACCATCATCATCACTGTGTTCGCTGACGTGATAGCAAGGTTCGCTTTTTCCACCTCTATCGTCGTGGCGAATGAGATTGCAAGGCTGTGCTTTGTGTACCTCATCTACTTTGGCATCAGCTATGCCATCCGTGAACACAGACACATGCGAGTGACCTTCTTCGTCGACAAATTCCCTTCGCAGTTCAAACGCCTCATCTTGTTTGTCAGCGAGTCAATTTTCCTCGTTTACTCTGTGACGGTCTGCGTGCTGGGTGTCGAAATCACACAGCAGGCTATCGCTCGCGGAAAAACACTCTCTGCAACTCAGTGGCCAACATCCATCCTTTACGCCGCGATTATCTTTTCCGGCCTACTGTGCTCACTAAGACTCCTCTACTCTCTTTACCAAATTGGCGTAAAGGGCGACATTTCGCTGTACCAAAATGAGGAGATGCCACAATGACGTCACTGATCCTCTTTCTCAGTTTCTTCGGTATGTTGCTTATAGGTGTGCCTATCGGCATCGCGCTGGGCTCAGCCTCACTGATAGCCATCATGTACATCCCTTTCCTCAAACCTGATTTGTATGCGCTCGGCCTTGTCAGCGGCATCAACAGTTTCACGCTGATCGCTGTGGTGCTCTTTACGCTTGCCGGGAACATCATGAGTAAGGGCGGTATTTCCAAGCGTTTAATCGCAGTCGCTGATACCCTATTCGGCCGTGCGCCGGGAGACTTAGGCACGGTGACCATCATGGCATGCCTATTCTTCGCCGCCATTTCGGGCACAGGCTCTGCCACTGTGGCGGCAGTTGGGTTAGCCATGATTCCAGCTTTGGTTAAACGTGGCTATGACCGCGCCTATGCCGGTGCCATGGTCGCCAGTGCCGGTGGTTTAGGTGTGATGATACCACCCTCTGTGGTGATGATTGTGTATGCGGTAGCGGCAGGAGTATCAGTTACCGCCCTCTTTATGGCGGGGATCCTGCCGGGGCTTGTTATCGCGTTAACCTTGATGACCTACAACTACTTTTACCGCAAGCAGGCCAAACAGGTAAACATGGCAGAGCAACGGCCAGCCGCCACTGGAAAAGAAATTTTCCACGTGCTGAACGAGGCGAAGCTCGCACTGATTATGCCCGTGGTGATCTTGGGCGGGATATACGGCGGCATAGTCACGCCTACGGAATCGTCTGCCGTGGCAGTCGTCTATGCCTTGGTGGTGTCTTGTCTGGTTTATCGCGAATTACCGCTCAAGGCACTGCCAAAGATCATGCTGGAATCGGCCATGTTGGTGTCCGCTGTCTTGGTAATCATCGGTGCATCTGTGGCGTTCGGTCGCATCATCGCGCTGGAGAAAATTCCGACAGAGCTAGCACAGTTTGTTCTTTCGATCACCGAGAACAAGTACTTGGTGCTGGTGGCGATTCTGGTCTTGCTGCTGATTATCGGTACCTTCCTCGAAACCCTCGCTTCCATTGTCATCCTAACGCCAGTGCTGTTGCCTGTGTTAACCAAGCTACAGGTTGATTTGGTACACTTTGGTATTGTGATGATCGTGGCGCTCGCCATCGGATTTGTTACTCCACCCTTGGGGGCAAACCTCTTTATGGCCGCACAGGTTGGGGAGATACCCTTCGAGCGGATAGCCAGGCGCATTTTGCCTTGGGTTGCCGTGTTGATAGGTGCTTTGCTTATCATCACCTTTGTGCCCGCAATATCGCTGATTCTTCCCACGCTCTTTCTCGGGTACGGGTAGTCCACAAGCGATAACGAAATACCTTTAAGAAGCCATCCGTTAGGGTGGCTTTTTTATCTATCCAGCGATTGACTAAATAGTTCGTCTAAACACATAAATTTCCTATTAATGTTAAATGTTCTCAGTTGACGTCTCTTGATATAAAAACCATTCATTAATCATATAAAAATAAAAGTACTTTAAATAATCTAAAAGACTCCTATTTCCAAAATCATTATCTAACGGTAGATTCTACCTCATTATCACGTAGCTACTTACTCTTACAATCTCAGTATCATAATTTACTTTTGATTATGCTACTTGATTTTGCGACTATCTTTTCATGTTCTTTAGGAATTCCATTATGATTTCAGTAACACTTGTTGATGATCACTTAGTAGTTCGATCTGGCTTTTCTCAATTGTTGTCGGTAGAAGATGATATTGAAGTTCATAGTGAATTTGGTAGTGCAAAGGAAGCCTTTCACTCACTCTCAGTCTCAGATGTGGATGTCGCAATTATAGATGTGTCCATGCCGGATGAAAGTGGTTTAGTATTGCTTGAGAAAATACGTACAAAGAAGCCAGATTTTAAGGCAATTATTTTGAGTATTTATGATTCGGCTACTTTTGTTAAAAAAGCCCTTGAAGTAGGTGCATATGGCTATCTATCAAAACGTTGTGGTCCAGAAGAACTTGTTACCGCTATACGCACTGTAGCCAAAGGAGACCACTATCTCTGTACTGACGCACTTATCAATTTAAGCAATGCCTCAGTAGAACCAAATGTATTGCTGGCTCTAACAAAAAGGGAAAGAGAGGTCTTTGAACACCTCATTCTAGGAAAGAATGTAAAAAAAATCGGGGCAGAGCTCTATATTAGTCATAAAACAATTCACGTCCATAGAGCTAATATCCTCAGTAAGTTAGGGCTATCAAGCAATGTTGATTTGATTCGCTTTGCTCTACAACACAAGTTACTCGATGATGACCCTCTATGAATGAAACAAAGCTAACCCGTCAGTCTCTACTCAACATATCCACGAAAGGTTTTGTGTATGTGTTTGCTTTGTTTTTGTATCTAATCAGTTGGTTCTGTCTCTGGAATATTAGCCAGTACTTTCTCACCGATTTCATCTTGTCAGCCCTTTTCTTGCCTTCAGGATTAAAGCTTGCAGCTCATGTACTTAGTGCCCGACACTTCCTACCCTTATATACTCTTGGCGAGATGGGACTTATTGCCTTTCTTATATTTCTTCTTGATGAGCCTGGCTCTACCTTAATCCTGTTATTTTTTTCAGTTGTCGGGCATACGCTGTCTATTGCGTTTCGAAACATATGGAAGGATCTAGATGTTTATTGGGTACGAATCGTGGCGCTTTGCTATCTGGTTTTTTTCTACTCGACTATTTGTGGTATCTCATTAATTTTATTGAGTAAGCCACTTGACTGGGAAGTCAGCTACGCGCTGAGTGGTGCTGTTTCAGCCCTAACGGGCGGTATCCTCTTGGTACCCTTCTTTTACCTTCTTTACGACTATGTTTTTCGTCACGCTTGGCAGCCTCTAAGTCCGGTTTTAATTAATCAGGGAGTGGTGCTTCGTCCTTCAGCGATTGTTTGGTGCATGTTCTTTTTCTGTGTTGGTATGTTTGCAGAGCTGGTTTTACTCGAGGATATGAAGCCACAAGCCCTTCTCATTTTTATGCTGCCTAATATTTTTATGGCCTATCGCTACGGGTGGCAAGGTGCAGTGTTAGCTTCGGTAATGAACAGTATCTTACTTGCCACGGCGAAACACCTATCGGGACCTTTTGATACAGTTTTGGAATTACAGAGCTTTATTTTCACTCAAGCAGTGATCGGATTAGGACTTGGTATTGGGATCAGTCGCCAATACCAGCTTTCCCATAAGCTACAGATCGTAAATAAAAATTTACAAAAGGAACTAAAATCAAAGAACCTTTTGGCCCAACAACTCGTTCACTTAGAGGAAGGCATCAGAAAATCACTGGCCAGAGAGTTGCACGACGAAATTGGTCAGAACATCACTGCCATTCAAATCCAGAGTATGTTGGCAAAACGATTGGCACTGACACCTGATGCTAAGAAAGTGGCTATCACAATTAATGATATGGCCATGCGAATTCACTCCTCTACTCGTCAACTCCTTAATCAGCTACGCCCCCAAATTTTAGATGAAATGGGTATTGAAGAGGCCATCCGCCAACTCGTAGATGAAATGGGCTTTAAAGAGAGAAACATAAGCTTTCGGCTAACCTTTGGAATACAAGAAGAAAAGTTAGATGAAGTGGTTGCTGTTACCCTGTATCGCATTACTCAAGAGCTTTTAAATAACATCTGCAAACATTCTGGAGCCACTCGCGTATACCTAACCCTACTTCCTGGTAGTCAGTTCGTCTTAGAACTAAAAGATAACGGGATTGGGCTACCAGAAAATTGGAGATCAAAAGGTCATGGTCTAAAGGGCGTTGAGGAGAGAATTCAAGCACTTGGGGGGAACATCAGTATTCACAGCAATAAAAACGGTAGCCAAATCACAGTTAAATTACCTATAAGGCTCAACGAAAACGATCAAAACTAGGAATTTTTCCTATTAATTTATAAATCAGTCTGATTTATTTCCTTTATTTTAAAATTAATATGATTTGAGTTCCTAAGGGGAAGCGATGACTTCAGAAAATAGGTTTAGTTCTCAAGAAATAAATGAAATATATACCTATTGGCGTATACATCTAATGGTCGCTATGTATATCGGCTACGGGGTATTTTATTTCACTCGAAAGAGCCTAAGTTTTACAATGCCTATTATGGAGGAAGAACTTGAGCTGAGTACTGCTGATTTCGGTACACTAGGGACCCTCTTTTACATAACATATGGGATCTCTAAGTTTCTTTCTGGAATTTTTAGCGATCAAAGTAAGCCAAGTTATTTTATGGGATTGGGTCTTATTGCTACAGGCATTATTAATATCTTATTCGGATTTAGTTCTTCACTTGCTACTTTTTCTATTCTCTGGGTATTAAATGCAATTTTTCAAGGCTGGGGTTGGCCACCGTGTGCAAAAATATTAACACACTGGTATTCACGATCTGAACGGGGTTTCTGGTGGTCTATATGGAATACTTGTCACAGCCTAAGTGGAGTGATTATACCTATATCTATTGCAGTAATTGTTGTTAATTGGGGTTGGCGTAGCGGTTTCATTGCTATAGGAATATTTGCAATTACTGTTGGAGCCATTCTCTGCTTTAGATTAAAAGACAAGCCAATAAGCCTTGGGCTACCAAGTGTAGGAGATTGGCGAAATGATGAATTAGAAAGACAGCAAGAACGAGAGGGCCAGCATTTAAAATTTACAAAAATAATTAGTACCTATGTGATTTTCAATAAGTACATATGGCTACTATGTGGCTCTTATCTTTTAGTCTATGTCGTCCGTATTGCGATTAATGATTGGGGAAATTTATATCTTATCAAACGCCACGAATACGAGTTAATTACTGCTAACACTGTGGTATCTATGTTTGAAGTGGGTGGAATTTTCGGATCACTCCTAGGAGGCTGGGGGTCAGATCGTTTTTTTCAAGGTAATCGTGCACCCATGATTTTAATTTTTTCGCTAGGTATTTTCGTTTCTGTTGCGGCGCTATGGCTGACACCTCTCAATAACATTTGGGTTTTATCAGGCTGTTTATTCTCAGTTGGCTTTTTTGTTTTTGGTCCTCAGTTACTGATTGGTATGTCAGCGGCCGAGTGTTCACACAAAGATGCCGCAGGCACAGCAACCGGATTTGTTGGCTTGTTTGGCTATCTTGGCGCAGCCCTCTCTGGGTACCCGCTTGCGGTAGTGATAGAGAGTTTTAGTTGGGAAGGCTTTTTTGCAGTTATCACGCTCTGCTCTGCGTCGATCGGATTGCTGATTTTGCCTTTCTTAAATGTACAACAACGGGCAGGGACTGCCGATACTTAGACAATCATATTCCCTCTCGTTGGTATTCAAAACCGGCCCTAGTAGGTCGGAACAACAAGAGGAAATTGCAATGAAAGCCAGATTAAAACATTACCCACTTATACCCAGCATTCTTGGATCGATATTTTTTACATCTCACGTTACAGCTGAAGGACGCTTAGTCGTATATTGCAGTACAACTAATACTATGTGCGAAGCAGCAACAAAAGCATTTTCAGAAAAGTACGATATCGACACATCATTCATACGAAGCAGTTCAGGTAGTACATTAGCTAAAATCGAAGCAGAAAAGAAAAACCCTCGTGCAGATGTTTGGTACGGCGGTACGCTCGATCCTCAATCTCAAGCAGGCGAAATGAATCTGCTTCATGCATATAAGTCACCCCAGCTCAAATTCATCATGGAAGAATTTCGAGATCCAGCAAAGCGGAAAGGTAATTACTCTTCCGCAGTTTACATGGGTATTCTCGGTTTCGGAGTTAACAAAGACCGACTAGCAGAAAAAGGGTTGCCTATCCCACGCTGTTGGAAAGATTTAACCAAACCTATCTATAAAGACGAAATTCAGATTGCTGATCCACAAAGTTCAGGTACTGCCTACACCGCTCTTGCAACTTTTATTCAGCTCTGGGATGAAGAAAAAGCCTTTTCATACTTTAAAGAACTAGGCAAAAACGTTTCTCAATACACTAAATCTGGTGTCGCGCCATCAAGGAATGCTGCTCGCGGTGAAATTGCAATAGGTATTGGCTTTTTGCATGACTATTCATTGGAGCAATCCAAAGGAGCGCCTTTGGAGCTTATATCACCTTGTGAGGGTACTGGATATGAGATTGGGGGAGTGAGCATTCTCAAAGGTGCCAGAAACTTAAGCAACGCCGAGAAATTTCTTAATTTCGTGCTCTCTAGAGAAGGGCAGGAAACAGCTTGGAAGAAAGGAGAAACATTCCAGATATTGACGAATACAACCGCCGAGCAGTCACCAAGTGCGCTTAATCCGAAACAACTGAACCTCATCAATTATGACATGAGCAAGTATGGTGCTTCCGCTGAACGTAAGCGATTGATTAATAAATGGGTAAATACAGTTAAAAGAGGTCAGTGATCTGATCGGTAGATTTCCTGCCAAATATTAACTTCTGTAGGTGCAGCGCCTTGGCGCCTGCACCTAACGCCTTCAAGTATTCAGGTACCAACAATGAACGAACTTACAGAATGCAGCCATACCATTACTGCAAAACGGGATCCTGTATTTTATTGGATAATGATTCTACCAGTGGCCTTTATCCTTCTACCTATTTTTTCTCTAGACTGGGGTTTTTTTGAATCTACTTCTGAAGAGTTTCATGACGCAATGGGCTGGAGCAGCGTAAACATCTCATGGATATGGTTCTCCATACCAGCCATACTGCTTATACGGCCTATTTCGCCCTTAGATAAGCACGCCAAAAAGCGCCACTACTTAGATATCGGATTTAGTGCCTTCTGCATGCTTTTTGTGGTGCTTTCTTCATGGTATACAGAACAAGGCTTGGGCTATGCCACGATTGCGCTTTTCATTGTACTTGGCGCCATTATGACCCTAGCATTTTCACGTCTAGAATATCTAGGCGGTGATACTTTTGTGATTGGATCAATTATCACCATCGTGCTTCTAATCACCACATTTATTATCTTTCCGAGTATCTCTATCTTTATTCCTATGTTTCAGAATGATCTGGGAGCATTTACTCCTTGGCAGTTCTTAGAAATTTTAGGACAAGCTCAGATCACTCAAATTATTCTAAATTCCATTATGCTAGGCACAACTGTCGGTATAGGGGCTACTTTCTTCGGTCTCATTTTTGCTATTTACACCAGCCGGATAGCAAAGCGCAGTGCTTTTATCGCAAGGGTGTTTTCGATATTGCCGATAGTCACTCCACCGTTTGTCGTTGGCCTCGGTGTAACGCTAATGCTGGGGCGATCTGGCTATATTACCGAGTTGATGGCGGACAGCTTCGGCTTGACCCAAACCAACTGGTTATACGGTTTTACAGGGATCTGTTTAGCACAAGTGCTCGCGTTTTCACCGATGTCATTTATGATCCTTGATGGCGCGATGAAATCGCTACATCCATCACTCGAAGAAGCCTCCTATACACTGCGTGCCAATCGATACCAGACGTTTTTTAAGGTCGTCATACCATTACTCAAGCCTGCAATGGCCAACAGCTTTTTAATAATCTTTGTTCAGTCGCTGGCGGATTTCAGTAACCCCTTAGTACTCGGAGGTAGCTTTGATGTTCTAGCCACTCAAATCTACTTCTATATAGCTGGTGCACAGCTAGATTATGCCTCCGCCAGTACTCTCGGCGCAGTCTTATTGCTGTTTTCTCTAGCTATTTTCGTCGTACAGTATCTTTGGATCGGGAAGAGGTCATATGTGACAGTTTCCGGTAAGTCCTATCGAGGAGAGGTACAACCCCTTCCAAGCACGCTCAAAGCCCTAGTATCAGGTATGCTCTACGTGTGGATGGCATTTAACGTCCTGCTCTATGGAAGCATCATATTCGGTAGTTTTACCGTTAACTGGGGAGTAGATTACAGCCTTACCTTTGCAAACTATATCAATCTATTCGGCATGGGGATCGGAGAAGGGGCATGGCCATCATTTCTAACCACATTAACCTACGCAGCTATTGCCTCACCATTAACAGCAATTTTTGGCCTACTCATTGCCTACATCGTTGCACGCCAGCAGTTCCACGGTAAGAAAGTCATTGAATTCACCACAATGCTCTGTTTCGCGGTACCAGGTACCGTTGCTGGTGTCTCATATATCTTAGCGTTTAACGACGCACCGGTTTACCTAACTGGTACTGCAGCAATAGTCGTGATCTCTATGGTAATGCGCAATATACCTGTGGGTATACGCTCTGGCATTGCAGGGTTAGGTCAGTTAGACAAATCACTGGACGAAGCATCTCTCAGCCTGCGCGCTAACTCATTCAAGACCATCGTGAACATCCTACTACCATTGCTGCGACCGGCGATATTATCAACCATGGTGTACAGCTTTGTCAGAGCAATGACGACAGTAAGCGCGATCATCTTCCTTGTAACGCCCGAAACGCGTGTTGCTACATCGTATATTTTAAACCGAGTGGAGGATGGCGAATACGGTATTGCCATCGCATACGGCTCAATCTTAATAGTGGTGATGCTCGTTATCATCTTAGCTTTTGATTTTCTTGTTGGTGAAGCGCGGATCTCTCGTTCCCAAGCCAAAAACCAAGAGTAATGTTTGGAGAGTTTATTCATGGAAAATGAAAACTATGTAGTACTCAAAAATGTCTGCAAGCGTTTTGGAGATAAAACGGTGATTGGAGAGTTGAATCTTGAAATTAAAAAAGGATCACTCGTGACATTACTTGGGCCATCCGGCTGCGGAAAAACCACCGCTCTTCGCCTTGTTGCAGGCTTAGAAAAGCCAACTTCAGGACAAATATTTATCGACGGTGAAGATGTCACGAATACGTCGATCCAGGACAGAGATATCTGTATGGTTTTCCAGTCCTACGCTTTATTCCCACATATGTCACTTTTCGATAACGTAGCATATGGCCTAAAAATGCTCGGCCTGCCAAGAGAGGAAATCCTCCGCCGAGTGAATGAAGCCTTAAAATTGGTAGACCTTGAAGGCTTTGGGGGGCGCTACGTTGACCAAATCTCCGGTGGTCAGCAGCAGCGGGTTGCTCTCGCTCGTGCACTCGTGCTTAAACCTAAAGTGCTGCTTTTCGATGAGCCCTTAAGTAATTTAGATGCCAACCTACGCCGGAATATGCGTGAGACCATTCGCGACCTTCAAAAACGTTTTAACATTACCTCAATATATGTAACCCACGACCAGTCTGAAGCATTTGCTGTATCAGATACAGTAATTGTAATGAAGGATGGAGACATCATGCAGCAGGGGTCTCCTATTGATTTGTATAAATATCCGGCATCCATGTTTATGGCTAGCTTCATGGGAGAAGCAAACATCTTTGAGGGCGTGTTTGACGGTGAGCAAATCAACATAAGTGGGTATCAATTTCCGGTAGAAAAGGACAAAGTAGCTGGAATTGAACCAGGCCAGTATCAGATTGGTGTCCGCCCAGAAGCAATCACGCTACAAAACGATGGGGAAGCGTCTCAACAGTGCCAGGTGGAGAGTGTTGCGTATATGGGCTCTATGTACGAAGTCATGGTGAGATGGAAAGACTATGAACTCCTCCTTCAGATCAACTCGTCCAAATTTGACCCATCTTTTGCCGATCATGTTTACTTAGAAATCGCTCCTAAAGGTGTTTTCTTGCTTCCACCAGAAGTCAGTTAAACGTCATCTATCTTGTCTGTCGGGTTATCATTAAGGAAATAGCTATCTTTTGCCTAAGGGGCTGTTTTTATGAGCATATTGCTTATCATCATCTTTGTGCCCGGGATATCGTTAATTCTTCCAGCGATCTTCCTCGGGTACGGGTAACAAAAAAGCCATCCGCAAGGGTGGCTTTTTGGAAATATTACCTAGATCAGTCTCTTAAGGCTGCTGACGAGTCGCGGTGATCACAATCTCTCGCACACACACGCTTTGTGGGAAAGAGTACGCATAGCAAACGGTGCTGGCGATATCATCTGCAGCCAGAACGCCGCCCATTTCGTCTTTCCAGCTGTCATAACCTGCTTTGATTTCATCGCTGGTGGTATGGGAAAGGAGCTCGGTTTCCACTGCACCAGGGGCAATGGTGATGACACGAACATTGGCGTCAGCCACTTCTTCACGCACGTTTTCAGAAATCGCGTTAACCGCAAATTTAGTGCCGCAGTAAGCCGCATGATTCGGGAAAGTTTTGCGGCCAGCCACTGAGCTGATATTCACAATAGTGCCGCCGTTGCGCGCTTTCATTGGTTCGAGCACGGCCTGCATGCCATTCAGCAAACCAACAACATTCACATTGAACATGGTTTGCCACTCTACGGCATTTTGTGTTGCCACATCGCCCAGCAGCATCAATCCTGCGTTGTTCACAAGCAGGTCTAGCTCACCGTATTGCGCTTCGGCTTCTTTAATTGCTGCTTCGAATGCGGCTTTGTCAGTCACATCGACTTTACGACATAACGTATTTGGTAGATTCAGCGCTTCTAAGCGTTCAACACGGCGTGCCACCAGCAGCAGTGGGTGACCCAGTGTAGACAGTTGTTTTGCAATCGCTTCGCCGATACCTGAACTTGCACCTGTTATAACGGCCAACTTTTTCATGATGTTCTTCCTCAAAGACCTTGTTGTTTTGGTTGAGGCTACATTCTAAATAAGCCATCATTGTTGATATATATGTCACAATAAAACTCAGTGTTACCAGATGAACACCAATAAAGAAATCCTCGGCGAAAGCCTGAGTGACATCCGCGCGTTTGTAGCCATCGCAGAAACCGGTAGCTTCTCGAAAGCCGCAGAGTCGCTGAATGCTTCCCGCGCCCATATGTCTCGCCAGTTAAGCCAATTGGAAGCCAGGTTGGGTGTACAGCTGATCATCCGTACGACCCGATCTCAGCGCTTAACCGCGGCAGGAGAAACCTTCTTTAGCCGCTGCCGGGCAGCGCTGTCGCAACTGGATGAAGCGATAACTCTCGCCAGCAATGATGCTGATCAGATGCGTGGCCATATTGCGGTGAACTGTGTCGGCGGTATTTTGGGAGAGTCTTTGATTGGCGATGTGATACACGCCTTCTGCGCCGAAAACCCGGAGATCAGCATCGAGCTTGATTTCAGCTCAGAACGGGTTGATCTGGTGCAGTCCCGTTTTGATTTAGTGCTTCGAATGGGCGCGTTGGCCGACTCACTGTTGATTGGCCGCGAGCTTGGGGAAATTAAGATAGGCACCTACGCTTCACCAGACTATTTCGCACGCAAAGGTAGGCCATCACATCCCAAAGAACTGCAGCAGCATGACTGTCTGACCGGGTCTGTCACCAAGTGGCGATACGTGAAATCCGACGACCCAGAGCAGCATACCGATGTGGAAGTACACGGCCATTTACAATGTAAAAACGGTCACGTGCTTTTGAACGCGGCGCTTCAGGGGAACGGGATATGTCGCTTGCCCGCACTATATTGCACGTCTTATGAAGCAGAAGGAAAACTCGAGTCGGTGTTTACAGAATGGAAGGTGGATAAGGTGCCACTCTATTTGCTGTATCACAGAGACAGGCACCAACCCGCCAGATTGAAAGCGCTCATTAGTTACTTGGTCGCTAACATTCCGGCGAAATTAAAGGATTAGAAGCGGCCTGCGCTCAACTCAATACGTTGGGCTGCGTTGTCTTCATTCAGATCTTCAGGAGTACAAAGGTAAGGGCCTTTGCGGGCAAACACATCAATCGCGGCTTTGGCTTCATCGTCAAACACCGACACAGTGCATAGGCCGTCTTCCAAGCTGAATTTATGGTTCACTGTGTAGCTTTTCCCTTCATCGACGTTGAAGGTAAAGGTGTTCACACAAGACGCACCACCCGCGGCAAAGCTGTTAGCGTGGAAAGACACATTCAGCGTTACCTTCTCTCCCCGAGGCATGGTCATGCTTTTGGTGCCCAGGCTTTCCATGTTCAGTCCCATAGGGTCTTTGCACTCGAGGTGATCGGTAAAGAGGGTGACTTCGTGGTCGCCGTTGGCAATGAACAGCTTCTGTTGATTGGTTTTCTGTGTGGCGTCCCATTCAGGATCGTAATCTTGTGAGTCGTTACTACCCACAAAATACAAAGAAGAAGGTTCAGGCAGTACCTCTCCTTTTTTCACCGCTTCCTGCTCTTTCTCCTGCTGAGCTGCGATATCAAAAGTCGGTTTTTCTGAAGACGAGCAGCCAACCATGATCACTGGCAGTAACGCTGCGAAGACGTATTTGTACATGAGAGATTCCTTTGCCAACCATGTGAAGGGGTTTCCCCTATCCTCACTTTTCTTTTGTTTTGGCTCACTTTATTGACAGAAAGTGTTCAGTTCAACCAATCTGCCTGCCAATTCACCTTTCAGTATTCAAATTAAGAAAAATGCACACAAATTTGCGGCTGGACATAAAAAAGCGCTCCCCCGGTTTTGCAAGCGGGGGAGCGCGGTCAGTTTTCCATTCTTCGTTAGATCAAGCCGGTTCGACAATATCTTTAGGGGGTTTTGCCAGTGCTGCGGCCTTCGCTTTGCGCGCTTTACGTTTCTCGCGGCCAGCTAGCCAGAGTAGAGGTATCACAATCAAAATGGTACCAACGATCATCATCAAATCCGGCACTTCCCCGAACAGCACTAAACCTACGCCCACCGCACATACCAAACCGCTGTATTCCGCGCTGGCAATCTTATTACTTTCCGCGGCGCGATAGGCAATCACACAGGTTGCTGCATAAACCAAAATAAATGCGGTTGAGCCTGCAGCACGCCAGAACAAATCGAGGCTGAACGGCATGCCTTCGTAAAGTGACAACGCAAAAGCGACAGGAATACCAATCAGGTTGTGTAGTAGCAGTGTTTGCGGCACTGTCTGTTCGCGAGGAATTTTCGGGATCAATAGGTTGTTGATGGCCAGCGTGACCGCCACAATCAGCGCAGACATCGCCGCCCAACTGAAATCTGTCGGACGGACCAAGATCAGCACACCGATGAAACCCACTACTGCTGCAATGATCGACGGTACTGAGAGTTTCTCGCCTAAAAAGATTGCTGCAAGTGGAAGCATGATCAAGGGAGCAGCATAGAAGATAGCGTTCGCCGTAGCCAGTGGCATCGTTGTCAGCGCCACAATGGCAAAGAACACACCTACCAGCCAGATGTGCGCACGCAGGGCATGCCATTTCAGTCCCAAGGTCAGATTCTTAGCCGGTGCTGTCAAACAGAAGGGCAACAGAATGAGTACGGCAGATACCTGACGAAATAGGGTGAACTGGAAAATGGCTCCGTCTGGCCCTCCTTCCATGGTTTTTACCAGCGCATCTGAAAACGTGGCGCTGAGGTTTCCTATCACTAACAACGTCATGGCGAAACCTACTGAGATATTACGCATACCTAAGGCCTCCTATAAGCGAGAAAAAGCCACATGGCTCACAGAACCTACATAGTAGCGACACTTTTTTATGACGTATAATGATGATTATTCAGGTTCTATGAGTTTTTTAGATAGTGAAACTTCCACCACTCCGAGCCGTTCAATATTTCGAAGCCACTGCCCGCTTAAACAGCTTCTCACGTGCCGCTGAATCTTTGAACGTGACCCAAAGCGCCGTGAGCCATCAAATTCGTTTGTTAGAGGATTTTCTGGGAGAGTCCTTGTTTGAGCGGCAAGGACGGAACCTGCATCTAACCCCGGTTGGTCAGCGCTATTTCGATGATATTGGCGACCCGCTCCAGGCCATCGCACGCGCCAGTCTTCAAGTACGAGAAGGGGTTTCCGGTAAACTCAGGCTGGCTGTTTTTAGTTCACTTGCGGTGAAGTGGCTCATGCCCCAGCTTTCGGATTTCCGCACTAAGCATCCTGAAATCGACCTTTCCCTGGAGATGTACGCGCATCGCCCGGACCTTTCAGATAAAATGGGCGACTGCTTTATCACCGACTTTGCTCCGGGTAAAAACTACGAATACGAGCTTTTGTATACTGAATACATTTACCCGGTATGCAGTACCAAAATCTGGCAACAAATCAAGGATAAGCCCTTGCCTGATGCCTTTTGGGAATACCCTTTACTGTCGGTCAGATCTTTGATGAAAAACGACTGGAAAGAATGGTGTAAGTTAGGCGGCTATACACTCCCTAGGGACGTAAAAATCCACACCTTCAGCCATATGTTGCTCGCAACTGAGGCAGCACGCTACTCCCACGGTATAACTCTGCTCAACCACTACTTTATGAACGAGATTGACCGCGAGCAGTTGGTACGCATTCCCCTACATGAAATTCCTACTGGAGACAGCCTCTATTTCGTGTACAAAAAGCACCGTGCAAGACAGCCAGAAATCCTGAAACTGGGACGCTGGCTGCAGCAAATCGCCGCTGATGACGAGGCAGCTTTTTAACGCGGCTTCTTGTTTCTTATTCGCACCATATTCTCTTCACCCTAACCAACCCACGAATCATTCTGAAACAGGTAGTAGGTAATCACCTACTACTACTCGTTTTGCCATATCGTTCTAGACTTAAACGTAGATCAAAGGTCACGCCTTTATTCCATTAATCGCAGTTAGATCTTAGTTAGCTCGTTATATACCCAAATAACCTGAATCCTGCATCTTCAGGTTGTTTCGGTATAATGGAAGCTTGGTGTTCTGAGAAGAAAAAACCTCGTTACCGGCTTGCAACTATTCCGTTTAAAAACGCTTGGGCAATAGAAAGCCGGATCTATAAGCCCGGCTTTTTCTTTGATCATGGTCTTTCACGCAGAGCGGGTTTTAAAAAATCTCACCAGTTCCTGTAAGTTTTCTGCTTCCACCAGCATGTTTTCACTCGCTGCCGTCGCTTCTTCAGCAAGGCCCGCATTTTGCTGTGTCATGTTATCCATTTCGGTGATGGCGCGGTTGATTTCCCCAATGCCCTGAGACTGTTCCTGCGTCGCTGTACTCATGTCATCTATCATGGATGACACACTGCGGATAGCATCAACGATCTCCACTAGGTTCTCGCCAGATTCTCGCACCAGTTGAGTACCATCTTTTACTTTGTCCACACTGGCATTGATAAGATTCTTAATCTCAACAGATGCTTTAGCACTTCGTTGTGCCAAATTGCGGACTTCACCAGCAACGACGGCAAACCCTCTGCCTTGCTCACCAGCACGCGCAGCCTCTACAGCCGCATTCAGCGCCAGCAGGTTCGTCTGGAAAGCAATCTCGTTGATCACACCAATGATGTCTGAAATCTGCTTACTGGACGCTTCGATTTCCGCCATCGAATTCACCGCTTCGACCACCACCGTACCGCCGCGCTCGGCTTTCTTGGTTGCATCACTTGCCTGCTTCACGGCACTTTGCGATGTCTCATCATTTTGCTGAACAGTCGCCGTCATCTCCTGCATACTGGCGGCTGTTTCCTCCAAACTGCTGGCTTGCGATTCAGTGCGGTCACTCAAATCGCTGGTGCCCATTTTGATTTCCCGCGCCGCATTGCTAACGGATGTCGCAGTGCGATTAATGTCTACCACTAACTCGTTCAGACGCTCTATCGTAGAGTTCAACGCTTCCCTGACAGATTCAAATTCATCATCAAGCTTCTCGGTCAGTGACGCACTTAGATCACCTTTAGAGAGTGAAACCAAACATTCACTGATTTTCGCAACAGCACGTTTTTTGGCGGTGATGTCAGTGGCGTATTTCACCACTTTGAAAGGTTTACCGTTTGTGTCGCGAATGGGGTTGTAGGACGCCTGAATCCAAACTTCACGCCCCCCTTTTGCATAACGCAGGAATTCAGCGGATTCAAACTCACCGCGATTTAGCTTCTCCCAGAAGGCTTTATACTCCGCCGAGTTCTTGTAATCAGGCCCAACAAACATGGAGTGATGGCGTCCTTTCACCTCTGTCAGCGAGTAGCCCATCGCATTCAGGAAGTTATCGTTGGCATGGCGAATAGTCCCATCCATATTGAATTCAATCACTGCCTGTGATTTCCCTATCGCCTCAATCTGGCCTTCATAATCAGCATTTTTCAGCTTCTGCTCTGTAATGTCTGAAGCATACTTCACTACTTTAAATGGCTTGCCATTAAGGTCAAAAATCGGATTGTAAGAAGCCTGAATCCATATTTGTCGGCCACCTTTTCCGACACGTTCAAACTCCCCAGAGAAGAATTCCCCCACCGCCAGCGATTTCCAAAATTCTTTATACTCACGGGAGTTTTTCACTGCTGAAGGTGCGAACATAGAGTGGTGCTTACCCTGTACTTCTTCGAGGCTATAACCGACAGTATTCAGGAAGTTTTCGTTTGCAGTGCGAATCGTGCCATCCAGTTCAAACTCAATTACCGCTTGTGACTTACCTATAGCCTGGATTTGCCCGGCGAAATCTGCATTTCGCATTTTCTGCTCGGTCACATCACTCGCAAACTTCACTACTTTGAATGGCTTGCCATTATCATCGAAAATCGGGTTATAGGAGGCACTGATCCAAATCTCTCTACCACCTTTGGCAAGGCGTTTGTAAATGGCACTTTGATATTCCCCCCTGGCGAGGCTCTCCCAGAAGGCTCTGTACTCACCCGATTGTTTCATCTCTGGCTCAACAAACATCGAATGGTGTTGGCCCACCACCTCTTTTTCGCTGTAACCCATGGCGGTAAGGAAGTTTTCATTTGCGCGGAGAATGATGCCTTTAAGGTCAAACTCGATTACCGCCTGACTGCGGTTAATGGCATCGATTTGCCCTGAAGTATCTAGGCTTTTATTTTTGTCTTGAGTAATGTCTGTGGCGAATTTCACCACTTTTGTTACCTCACCTCGTGGTGAGTACACTGGGTTGTACGTTGCCTGAATCCAGACATCAATACCATTTTTCCCAATCCGTTTGAATTCGCCGGACGCCGACTTACCTCTCGCCAGTCTCGCCCAAAAATCCCGGTACTCGCTGGACCTGGCATACGCCCTTTCCACAAAAAGAGAGTGATGCTTACCTTTAATTTCGTCAGGTGAGTAGCCCATTACTTTCAGGAAGTTCTCATTAGCCGAGAGAATATTCCCTTTGGTATCAAACTCAATGATGGCGAGAGATTTATCCAAGGCAGCGATCTTGGCGTTTGCCTCAGCTTCTAATTCAGCGTCGAAACCAAAAATACGACTCATGGCTCGTTTCAGTGGTGACATGAAATGGTTTTTCATTTTTGAGACTCCTGTTCCTCTCCTTGAATATTAGTTGAAAAAAAACATTCTTCCTCCAGAGACAATTACTTGTCCAAAAAAGCTAACCTGACGGTTTTTTAAAGGAAGAGCTCCTACTTGAAGCTACGAAAAAGCCGGTGCACGAATCGTGTCACCGGCTTAGAGTTTCCCCGTTAAAAAGGAGGGCTATATCAAGCCCAACTCGCGGAGACGTTCCATCAAATAGCTATTCGCTGTGTAGCGCTCGGACAGTACCACTTCTGGTTTAGGGTGCAGAAACAGAGGCAAGGAAATACGGGATTTCGTCATGTCCGCACCGTCAGGATTGACAACACGATGCGTGGTCGATGGGAAGTGGCCGCCAGATGCTTCTTGCAGCATGTCACCAATGTTCACAATCAAGTAGCCAAAGTCACATGGTACATCCAGCCACTCTCCGTCTTTACCCAGCACCTGCAAGCCAGGCTCATTAGACGCGGGGAGAATAGTCAGCAAGTTAATGTCTTCATGGGCTGCGGCACGAATAGCACCAGGGTCTTCGTCACCTTTCATTGGCGGGTAATGCAGAACACGTAACAAGGTCTGCTCACTGCCATCCACCATACTCGACAAGGATTGTGAGTAAAGCGTAGATACATTTGCCGGCGAATATTCCTCAACCCAGCTCAGCAGTGTTTTCGCCAAGCTATTGGCTTCATCATAGTATCCTTGCAACTGGCCTCTCAGGGCATCAGGACACTGACCCCAGGGGTAATAATGGAAGAACTCTTTGATGTCCCTCTTCTCATGGCCTTTCGCCACTTCAGACACATCTACCGGAAACAAACCATCCTGTGTTTCTGGTTTGAATCGATACTGCATTTTCTCTTCACTATCGAAAAAGCCCTGCCAGTTTTCGTAAACTGACGACACAAGATCCTGACGGATTGGGTGATTTTTCAAAACGCCAAATCCTGTAGAGCGAAGGGACTCAACAAAACGTTCTGCTGCGTCTGGCGCGTTGAAGTCGACTGCTTCCAATTTCATGGTGACTCTCTTGGTTTCTTTTTTGTTTGGGTAGATACCCAAACATCTTGAAGATACTGTATTCAGCGAGCTTGACTGGCGTTGTGATCGCGGCGTTCCTTTGCTGGTGTAGTCATCTCCATCAAAAAGGAACAACAACGAGCACTACGTCAGTCAACTCGCCCGAAGGGAGGGCCTCAATGCGCCCACTTCTTCGTTAAATCCCACTGAAATAGAATGACTATTCCTCGTGAAATTTGCCTCGAATTGAACGCATTGACGACCTCTGAATGCGAGCATCTTCAGGTCGCTTGGGTATATATCGCACTTTCTTTGAAATGCGTTGCGGGAATTTTAGCAGTTGAGTGAGACGGAACAATCGTAAGGGGCCAGAAAGGTGCGCTAGGTTTGCTCATCGAGCCATTTACTGAGAATTTGATTAAACTCGGTTGGTTTTTCAAGAGGAACCAAATGTCTGGCATTAGGCAGGCAAGCAAATTGACCTTCAGGATAGAGGTAGGCCAACACTTTTTTTGAGGCTACTGGAGTGTAATCAAACTCAGAGGTGAGCATAAAGAGGGGACATTTCAGGTTAGAAAGCTTATCCAGCGCATCCCAACCCACCACGGTATTAAAGGCGGCAATGTAGCTTTCCCTATGGTTTTTCGACCAGCGACTGATCACCTCATCCCGAGTTTGGGCATGAGCATCACCTGGTAAGAGCTGCTTTGCCATTAGTTTGGCAATGTTTTCCACACTGACAAATTTAAGAAGGAAGCGGCGGGAGCCTAGCATCGACCACTCATTGAGCTTTCTTGGGCGACATTCTGCAAGTGCATTCACCACACATAGCCCCGCAACATACTTAGGAAAACGGGTTGCCAGCTCAATACCGACCATACCGCCCATTGAAACCCCCACCACCAGCACATCGCGAAGTTCCAGCTTCTCAATCAATGAAACAATGATGACGGCACACTGCGGCAAACTGAAGGTATCAATGTCGCCGGGCGAGGCACCGTGCAACGGGAAGTCAGGCGCAATCACATCGAAACGATCGCTGAATGCGTCTATTTGGTGCATCCAGTCTTCACTGCTTGAACCCAAGCCGTGAAGGAGCAAAAGTGGTTGCCCCAGCCCTTTGCGCAGATAGTGAAGAGTAGCTTGCAGTTTTTCCATGTTTACAGTGTAAAACTAACCCACGCAGCGAAGTGTATTATCGCCTTTACTTAGCGCTTGCCACTCTTCGCGAAGCACGCCATAGCGGAGTGAGTCGTAATACTTACCTTCATAGAAACGAACGCTTCGGATCCGCCCTTCTTCTTGCATACCAAGTGCTTGAGCACATTTCATCATACGAGGGTTACCCGACCAAGTTGTCAAGCCAATGCGAGCAACGTCATAGCGCTCAAAGAGATGAGTAATCCAGAGAGTTAGCGCTTTGCGTCCAAGTTTTTTTCCCCAGTATTGAGAGGTGAATAGCGTAATGCCAACTTCAAGCCAGCGGGTTGATTGGTCTTCCCAATAACAGGAAAGGTAGCCAATAGCCTCACCGTTATAGTCAATCACCATCGCGGTTTGCGCTTCTTTCAGACGCTTGAACAGGTGACGCCGAAACTGGAATCGGGATTGATGTTCAAGCGGAAAATAAGGGGCATCGTGTGCTTTCCACTCGTTCTGAACATAAATAAAGTGCCATAGATGATCGCGTTCATCATTCCGGGCGGGTCGCAAGCAAATATCTTCAAGCTTTAACATGTCTATCCTTTTTCATCTCGCCGCGTTGTCACGGTCTTATCTCTCGGTTTGTCCCTGAGTCTATATCCTATGGTCTGTTGACCTTTGGTGGTTGAATTTTGTTCTAGCCCTAAGCGTTTTAGGCTCGGCGAGGTGTGTGCCGCCTAGCACTCTAAGCAAATACACCTCAACAAAGCATAAAACGTTTAGGGTACGGAACGCGCACAGTCGAACCATTCGGGCAGCTTTTGTGGTGAATTTCTGCTGCGTTATCGACTTCTTATGTAGTCGATCTACACATCGACGCCTCGCCTTGCATAAAATCCCCACAAACTGCTGCAAAAATCATCACCAAAGATCAACAGACCATAGCATCCAAGCTAACGCAGCCCCAAAAGGATAGCCAACAGAAAACGTATTTAATGACGGCTATTTGAACTTTCCTTTTCAATTACACTGTCGTTTCATTCAGATAGATATACCCAAACAACCCACAATGATGACATTGCCAATTGGACAAGTGAGCATGCTTTCCTACGCTTGATTATATGAATGTTGATTAATAAAAGTACTCATTCACTACTTGGGATATTGCAATGTCGCTGACACAACAACAAATCACACTGATCCAAACCAGTTTTAACAAAGTTGAACCTATCTCTGTCAAAGCCGCGGAGATATTTTATGATACCCTTTTCTCTTATGACCCGACCCTAAAATCCTTGTTTAAAGGTGACATGAAACAGCAGGGAAGAAAGTTGATGGCTATGCTCAGTGCCGCCGTCAAAGGTCTTAATGATCTCGAGTCTCTCATTCCGGTGTTACACGAACTGGCTCAGCGTCACGAAGGATATGGCGTTAAAAAGAGCCATTTTACCCCTGTTGGCAACGCTCTGCTGCACACACTCAAAGTAGGTCTAGGGGATGATTTTACGCCAGAAGTCCGCGCTGCTTGGGTCGCACTTTTACACATAGTGGCAGACACCATGAAATCAAAAATGGCGGCCTAAACAGCCGCCAGCAACACGCTCTCACCTATTGAGTTTCGCGCTACTGCCTTTTAATTGGAGTCACCCTTAACGGCAGCAACAATTACATTCACAACTGGTTGCCAAAAAAAGAGCCGCAATTGCGGCTCTTACTCTTCAGACAGTTTTGGTCCCAGCGTTACAGAGACACAATCTCTGGACCTGAGAACGCATTCACCGCTGGAGCTTCGCCTTTGAACTTCTCATAGTCCACAACACAGGTGTATGCACTGCATGCCTGTGCAAGCTCGGATGTACCCACATCCAGCGTCACGGTATTCGGGTCACCATAGGTATCTATCGCGCCGATTTCTGAGCCCGTCGGACCATACCAAGCCCCTTCCTGAATGCGGATAACACCTGGTGGATAATCATCCGACACCACGGCGCCGGCAATCAGTTGCCCCCGATCGTTGAACACACGGATGAGATCGCCATCTTTCACACCGCGGGCCTTAGCGTCCTCAGGGTTAATGTACGCCGGTTCGCGCCCCTGTACAGTGTAGGTTTCACGAAGTGCGGGCGATTCACACATCTGTGAGTGCAGGCGTTTGTCTGGGTGACATGATTGCAACCACATCGGGAATTTCTCTGACCCCGGACCACCGTGAGAACGCTCAGCTTTCTCAAACCACATAGGGTGTTCCTGACAGTATTCGTAACCAAATCCGCCGATTTTTCGGCTGGTGATTTCGATAAAGCCAGAAGGTGTACCCAGCGGGTTTAGCTCTGGATCTTCACGGAACAGTGCATGACGAACAAAGGTGCTACCTTTACCAAAACCGACATAACCATCTTTCCAGAAGGTTTCAAAGTCAGGCATTTCAAAGTTGCCTTTGTTGGCTGTCACACATTCGTTGTAGAGTTTCTCAACCCACTGCATCTCGTTCATTTCCTGCGCATACTCTTTGTCTTTATTCAGACCAAAGCGGGCAGTCAAACCTTTGAAAATCTCAAAGTCTGTGCGGGATTGATAGAGCGGATCCACAAGCTTATGCATAGCAAGTACACCTGTCGCCGAATATGCCCCATAAAGATCGATATCGTTACGCTCAAACTGGGTACAAGCTGGAAGCACAATGTCAGAGAAGCGACAGGTCGCAGTCCACGCAAAGTCGATGGTCACTGCCGTTTCTATGTTGTGATAGGCCTTTTTCATCCTGTTGTGATCCTGATGGTGGTGCCAAGGGTTATTCCCGCTCACGATCACCATTTTTATCGGCGGTAATTTCACCTTGTTGCCGTTGTGATTGATCACCTTACCTGGATTTTCTATGGCCTCGATCCAACGCGCCACTGGAATAGTACTTGAGTAGCCTTTGAAGTCACTGTTGTTGTGTTTTGGCACCATGCCGGGGTCAAGGTTTCGTGGAAAACCACCAGGGCCTGCAGCACCTGTTGCTGGCTCACCGATTCCACTGTAATGGTGGGCATAGGAAACACCAGAACCCGGAAGGCCGATGCCACCAAGCATACTCGCCAGTACGGCACCCATCCAGTAAGGCTGCTCGCCATGTTGCTGACGCTGTACACACCAACCGAACATAAGTTGGGTACGTTCGCTGGCCAGCATGCGGGCAAATTCGCGGATGCGATCTGGCTCGACACCACAGATTTTCGCCGCCCACTCTGGCGTTTTTTCGACTTTGTCTTTGGTTTTACCCATGACGTAATCGATGAAAGGCTCAAAGCCAAGACAGTAAACCTTGATGAATTCCTTGTCGTACAAATCCTCGGTGTAGAGGGTATGCGCCAATGCCAACATGAAAGGCACATCAGTTTGAGGGTTGATGTACTGGTGTTCACAACCCAAGAATTTCTGGGTTTTACTGACCACAGGATCAACAGAAATCACCTTGATATCACCCTTTTCAACCTTGTCCTTGAGCTGGTCGAAATAGCCATACACGTCATGAGTTGGGCACTGCCAACCCACCTGTGCGTTTTTCACTGGGTCGTTCGCCCAAATAACGATCTGTTTGGCGTTATCCAATACCAGTTGCCAGGAAGTTTGCTGCGCATACACTTCCGTGGAACCCAGCACGTAAGGCATGATCGTCTGTCCGGCACCAGTGGAATAGTCCCCGATTTTCTTCACAAAGAAGCCGTGCATCGCCATCGCACGTTGCATGTGGGTGGTACAACTGTGGAACTGACCTGTCTGGCGCCAGCCTGTTTGGCCTGCCAGTACACCTGCAGGACCATAGGTTTTCTGCACACGCTCCAACTCGCTGTAGAAGAGATCAAGTGCCTGATCCCAGGTGACACGAACGAAGCGGTTATCACCGCGCGTGGTATTCCACCCTTCCGAGCGTTTCAGCCAGTCAAGGCGAACCATAGGGTAGCGCACACGGGATGGGTTGTAGATGAGACCTTTCACCCCTTCAAGCATTTCTGTTGGGTGTTTGTCGTGATTGAACGCCACAACCTCGGCGACTTCACCACCTACGATACGGGCACGGAATGCCCCCCAGTGAGAGCCGGAGGTACGCCAAGTACCCTCCAGCAGTTCTGAATTGGCTTGTGCGTCTGTCGCAACGAGAAGGCTTGGACCAATGACAGCCGTTGCACTAACAGACAACATGCCTTTCAGGAAAGTACGTCTATTGATTGTCATGCTGTTATCCCTCTCAGTGTTCTACAAAGGTGCTGGAATGTTTCTGCAGGTACTTGAGCACCAATGCCTGAGTCGCCTGATCAAAATTAACGAAGCCCATCATGCCGTCGAACATACCCGGCCAGGTGTTGGCGTCAAAGTGCGCCACATCAGGCTGGGTATGACAAAGGCTACAGTTGGTGTCGTAAGCCTGTTTCGCTTCGGTCCAAATAGGATCGATACTGTCGAGAAAATCTGCTTTTTTAACCCAAAGGTCTACTTCAACGCGCTGCCAAGTCAGACCGGTCAGATCGTCTTCTTTGGTTTCAAAGGTACGGATGTCGGTCTGGCTTTGCGCCACTTCTTTAGAAAGGGCTGCCGATGCGATATTCAAGCCAAAGTCTTCATAAATCACACGACCAAAGCCTTTCATCTTACGCCAGCCAGTCAGAGTGACTTTCGCTGCCTTGTCATCCTCTTCCAGAATGGTCACCATGGAGGCGGGCTCAAGCACACCCCCATCTTGTTTCAGATCTTTATCAACGTACATTTCCAAAAAATTGATGCTGTAAATAGGTGCGCCTTTGTTGAAGTCTGTACTGTGGGAGCGGGAAATCAACTTGCCAAGCAAACCGCCCGTGGAATCCATCTCCGCCGGGAGTTGGTGAGCGATCCCTTTATGGCAGTCGATACAGCTTTGATCGGTTTTCGCCGCATGCTGCATTTGAAAACGCGACGTCGGCCTCATCTTCTCAAACTCCATGCTGGCGTAATTATGGCAGGCTTTACACTCCTTCGACCCATTGGCACTAAACCTCGCCCATTCATGCTGCGCCAACTCTAGCCGCTTATCCAGGAACTTCTCCCGCGTACCAATCACACCGAAGACCTGAGCAAACACCTCTTTACTTGCCTGCATCTTACGGGCAATTTTGTCCGTCCAGTTATGCGGGACGTGGCAGTCGGGACAGGTCGCGCGAACACCTGAACGGTTCGACCAGTGGATGGTTTTCTGTAGCTCCGGATAAACATTGTCACGCATAGAGTGGCAGGAAATACAGAATTGTTCTGTGTTGGTGAGCTCCAATGCGGTATTGAAACCACCCCAGAAAATGACGCCAGCTATAAAGCCACCGAGGGTCAGTGTCCCGAGGCTGATTTTGGTCGCTGGACGCCGCATGGTCGCCCAGAGTTTACTGATAAATTCTTTCATGATCGTGTGCTCTTAATGGGATCGGTGAATGTGCATCGCTATTAACCGTGGCCCGGGGGGCCAAAAATGAACACCTGACTCATCCAGATCAGAAAACCATATCCACCAATCAATACCACACTAAGGATGGGGAACAGGAAAACGGCGATAAAGAAAAACGCACGCCATTCAAACGTTCCTTTCTCACCTTCCTGAACAATACCTACTTCGTTTTTTGCCATGACGTTGTCCTCACTTTTCCAGCCTTTTATTTTTAGGCTTAACCGGAATTGGAATTTTACTCCACACAAGTCTAGGAGAGACTTGCCTGAGGCGTGTCTCTTTATTGACGCATCAAACAAAGCAAAGTCTTTGATTACAGTGTGCTAGGGGTCAAAAGAAAGTTTGGAAGGCGGTATTTCATTGTTGAGACTTGAGGCACCTTGTCCTCAAGTTGCACATTAAGGCCTGAAGATGCCAAAAACGACGCCTTCAGGCCGTCGTGCTGTTATTGGCCAGTCGCTGCTTTAAGAACGTCTGAAAGTTCGGTGAGCAGTTTCTGTGTATCGTCTGACAGTCGGTTGATTTCGCTTGTTGATTCGGAGGAACGCGTCGCCAACTGACGAACCTCATCCGCAACAACAGCAAACCCTCGACCATGCTCGCCAGCGCGCGCAGCCTCGATAGCTGCGTTAAGAGCTAAAAGGTTGGTTTGCTCGGAAATGCCATCAATGACTTTGGCAATATTGGAAATCTCTGCACTGGATTTCGCCACGCCGTCCATGATTTCACCCATGCCATCACGTTGCTGAACTTGTGCCGTTACATCTTTCACAAACGCGGTATACATAGTTTTACCATCGATTTTCACTCTAGAAAGTGACAGCAGACCATAGTGAAGCTGGCCATCTTTCCGGTGAATCGGCACTTCACGGCTCGAACCGACGATTTTGTCATTGCCTGTGGTTCGGTTGGAATTGACATAATTGTCGTGGTTTGATTGGATTTCCGGCGGGACCAGCATCTTCACATTCTGACCAATGACTTCTTCAGAAGCATAGCCCCAAAGTGCTTCAGCGGCAGGATTGAAGAAGGTCACAATATTGTTATCATCGATAGTGACCACCGCATCCAGTGCTTGTGAAAGAGTTTGGTTTATTGATTCCTGTGCCGTACGCTGCGCTGAAATATCACGCACAAACGCGGTGTAACAAATGCTACCCCCAATGTCGACTTTGGAGAGCGAAAAGTTCACCCAAATGCGACTGCCATCTTTACGCTGCATTTCCAGTTCACGGGCATTGCCAACTATCTTGTCTTTCCCGGTGCGGCGGTTGTTGTTCACATAGTTGTCGTGATTTGCCTGGAATTCATCGGGCACCAACATACGCACATTGTTACCCAATACTTCATCCGCCGAGTATCCCCAAAGTTCTTCTGCCGCTGGGTTGAAGAAGGTCACATTGTTGTCAGCATCAATACTAACCACGGCATCAATAGCTTGACGCAGGACCTGTTCAGTTTCTTCACTGGCGAGTTTTTCTTTTGTAATGTCCCTTGCAAACGCGGTGTAACCCACTTCGTCACCAACTTCGACACGTGACAATGACAGGTTCGCCCAAATTCGGCTTCCATCGCGACGCTCAAGTTCTATATCTCTGCTTGTACCCACGATAATATCGACGCGACTCTGTCGGTTGGTGTTTACATAGGTATCGTGAAACTGCTGGATTTCCTTTGGCACCAACATCTTCACGTTCTTTCCAACAACTTCGTCTGCGCTGTATCCCCAAAGGGCTTCTGCAGCAGGGTTCATGTATGTGACATTATTTTTGCCATCGATTGATACCACCGCATTAACGGATTGTTCCAGCATTTGCAGATTACGTTGACGCTCGCCGTACTCTTTGGAAATGTCTTTCACAAAAACAGATAAACCTTTGCCCCCAGATACCGAAATTTCAGAAACATTGACCTCCACCCAGGCCTGTCCATTAAGTTGGGTTTGCCTTGAACCGATCTGTAAGCTGCCCAGATTGAAAGAGGAAATATTTTTACCTTTCGCCTCTTTGACTTGTATGTTGAAAAGCCCCTCTGCCGCCGCATTGATGTAGCTCACACGATTTTTACTATCTGTAAAAATTACCGCATCGCTGGCCTTATCCAGTATTTGTTTCGTGACGCTATCATTGCTGTTTCCAAAAAGTCCCATGTCTCTACACCTACATTGAGTAATGGACGTATTTCAAATCAATTGATTCATTTATAAGACTATTAATCAAAGCTTAGACACACCGAGAAATATCAACAAACCTCTAAGGTTATTTTTTTCAATACATTGATTTTTATTAGATTAAGTTAACCTTCGGGTTTTATTTACACTGTAAATAAAACCCGAAGGTTATTAGTCTCATGAGATATGAGTGTCAACATCCCTGGGTTCAGCAACACTTTTCCTCGGCTGTCAGCCGACCCTATCCATGAGGGTTAGCTGTAAAATAGAGCCTCTTTACTCCACTTTACCCGCACCCTGCTGGGCTGGCGTAAGCAACATATCGCGATGTAGGAGGGCGCTGCCACGTACTGGCCTATAAACACCCCTGACACCACCATGCAGAGCAAACCCTTATTGCGGTGCTCAATGCCTCAAACAATGAAGCAACAGTAAGGCTGAACCTGTCCTCTGCGGTAAAATCCTCTCCGCTTCAGCACATGGCCGATTCCATACCCGAAAACCATAGGGTGCTGAAGCTTCTCCCTTAGCAAGCATGGGCCGGTGAATTGGTTCGCAGCTGACTAATTTAGGTTTGCCTCATACTTGTTGCGCGTTAGGTATTGAAAAACAGGTCATACTTATACCGACACTATTCCTAAATAGGCGTGAAAAACGCCAATTACGTTGGTCGTCTGAAGAAATGTCGCTTAAAGGAGTAAGTCATGACAGATCCTGTTGTATCCAATAACAAACCGATTAAAGTCGAGCTCGAAAAAGGTAAAGAATATTACTATTGCCGCTGCGGACGCTCGAAAAAACAACCCTATTGTGACGGCTCTCATGCCGGGACGGAATTCACGCCTCTGGCCTACAAGGCCGACAAAGATGGCGAAGCTTGGTTCTGCGCCTGCAAACACACTGGAAATGAGCCTTTCTGCGATGGAACCCACACCCGCTATGCGGATACGGATGTCGGAAAAGAAATGCCGTCGGTTCAAAGAGAAAGCGCTTCCCCCGCGCCAATAGCGACCAAGGAAGAACCTTATGTTGAGCTGATCCACCAGCTCGCAAAAGAAGGGCTGGAAAAATTTGGTCACCACGGGCCAATGACCTCCATGGGCGTGCCACGCTACCAACTCCCAACCTGGGACGATATCCAGATCATGGTGGCGCAAATGGCGACTAAACCACTCCTGGATGACGCTTCTATCGGCACTGAGATTATTGTTGGCCCACGTGCGAAGAAGCCACTGAAACTCGACACGCCGCTGTTTGTGTCTGACATGAGTTTTGGTGCGCTGTCAGAAGAAGCCAAAGTTGCGCTGGCAACCGGTGCGGAAAAAGCGGGTACAGGTATTTGTTCAGGTGAAGGCGGCATGCTGCCCGAAGAACACGCAGCGAACGGCCACTATTTCTATGAACTGGCAAGTGCCAAGTTTGGTTTTGAGCTTTCCAAAGTGCGTGATGTTCAGGCGTTCCACTTTAAAGGCGGACAAGGAGCAAAAACAGGGACTGGTGGTCACCTGCCGGGTATCAAAAACCACGGCAAGATTTCGCAGGTGCGCGGGATTCCTGAGGGAAAAGATGCGATTTCACCATCCACCTTCCCAGACCTGAAAACACCCGCGGATTTTGCACGCATCGCAGACGAAGTGCGCCGCGAAAGTGGCGGCATTCCAATTGGTTTTAAACTGAGTGCCAACCATATTGAAGCCGATATAGGCTTTGCGCTGGATGCAGGCGCTGATTACATCATCTTGGATGGGCGTGGTGGCGGCACAGGTGCTGCTCCGATCCTGTTCCGGGATCATATCAGTGTACCCACCATTCCTGCGCTGGCACGCGCAAAGCGCTTCCTGGACGCGCAGGGCGTGAATGACGTTACCTTGATCATTACTGGCGGGCTTCGCGTGCCGAGTGACTTTGTGAAAGCGTTGGCTCTGGGCGCGGACGGTATTGCTCTCTCCAACAGTGCGATGCAAGCGATTGGTTGTGTCGGTGCGCGCATGTGTAATTCCAACATGTGTCCGGCGGGTATTGCGACACAAGATCCAGAACTTCGCAAGCGTCTGAATGTGGAGGCGGCTTCCGAGCGACTCTACAACTTTTTCACCGCATCAACCCATCTGATGCAGGTGATGGCACGCGCTTGTGGCCACGATCATTTGAGTAAATTCACTCACAGCGATCTGGCGACTTTCAATAAGGAAATGGCAGAGCTTTCCGGTATTCACTACTCAGGTACGGGCCCTTCAACACTCTGATTCGCTTCTATTGAGCAAATAATACCAATCACAGTAGGTAGGTGATCAGAAATAGCGCAGGAAAAATGCTCGAGAACAAGGCGAAAGATTTTGATAAGTAGTTATTCTACAATCAAATTTTTCAACGCAGTTATCAAGCATTTTAACAAGCGAGTATGAGCAGATATTTACTACGATTGGTATAAAAAAAGAGGCAGGATTAAAAGTCCTGCCTCTTTCGCGTTTTAAGCCGTTATCCGGCTATTAAGGAGTATGACCAGTGACGGTTTGGTTTCGCACACCACAGAGCGTTTGAAGGCCTTTCCATCGCGATCAAACAGGTGGCAATAATCCGCAGGAAACTCGATACAACGTTTATCACCTGCACGGATATTGGTTTACCCTTCGGTGCGAATCACCACTGGCTCAGCACTTTGCGGGGTGTTGAAGTGCATCAGACACTCGTTACCTAACTGCTCGACAACACTCAGCGCAACACCGCCTTCCTGGATCAAATCTTTCTCGCCGAAACGGATATGCTCAGGACGCATCCCAATCACGCACGGATCCCCGACACGTGCGCCGATCGTGTTGGCTGAGACTTCCACTTCCTGACCACGGTGGCTCTGGACACGGTTCGTCATCTCGCCGGTTTCCACAATAGCCGCTGTCAGAAAGTTCATCTTCGGTGAACCGATAAACCCGCTAAAAAGGTGTTTGCCGGGGGGGTTATAGAGTTCAAGCGGAGAACCCCACCTGCTCAACACGGCCGGCGCCCAGCACCACGATCTTGTTCGCGAGTGTCATCGCTTCCACCTGAACGTGGGTTATATATTTGCAATATGTGGAAATGTGACTGGGGGAACATTCCTGAATGCTGCCGAAATGCTGGACAAAAAAAACGAGCCCGGAGGCTCGTCAAAGGGTTAGCAAATCAATGCATCGGGCGAACCCAGATGCCAATAGGACAAAGGTATCTATTCGTGAATAATCCTAGTTGGCATGGAGGGTTGGGATGTCAGAATTTTGTCAATATAAGGTAAGTTTTTCTAAACACCGGATGCCACTTCATCCAAGACGGCAAGCACCGTACTGTCTAGATGACCGTCATAAACTTGACGGCAAACCTTGCGGCGCACCGCAAGGCCGGAGATCAGGCGCTCGATAGACAGGTGCTTTTCATTCTGTTGGCTGTTGTAAAACTCGATTGTTTTGCTGAGTGTCTCATAAGAGAGGATATCGCCATCCACACGCAAATAGTCCAGCTTATCCATGTAGGACTGGCACTCTTCCGCGATAGTGGCCGCGGGGTGTCCTGTCATGGCAGACAACGCGGTGATGCCGCGTTGCATCGCTTCCTGTGACGTGTACTTCGACAGAGTGATCGTCAACTCATCAGCATTGATTTCAACCAGATGCTTGCGCAATTTGACGCGACGCCCCAGTCGGCCTCCACGTTTTTCCTTACGCTGAATAGGTTCGAACTCCCCGTCAATAATCTCGGAAAGCTGATCAAGGTCTTGCTTGGGCAAGATCTCGTTGCGCAGTGGGTTTGGCATGGTCGGTGCAAGAGATCGTTTCCCTTCGTTGTAGGTTTTAGCACGGGAGAAACGGATCACTTCATCCACGTTGCACTTGATGTCAATGCGATAGTCAGGATGCTTCTTGTCGTCATCCAACCGGTAAAGCGTCAGGTGATAACCATACAAATTCACCGCAAACACCCCGTCGGCGATCGTTTCCTTTTTCGCCATCTTGCGTAGCTCACGGATCAGATCACTCGAAAAACGACGCCATTCGATATTTCTCGCCATTTTCTGGTTCAGATCGCTCAATGTCATGGAATCTTCCAATCGACGCGACATACGGCTTCTGAAGAGGCTATAGAGCTGGAATACCAGCGTATGCTGACGCAAGATCTCAGGCGGGAACAGGAAAAAGTAATCGCGGGTCATCAGCTCTTCGAAGAAAGATGGCTCCCAAACCATGATGTAGAGGTTGGGTTTGATGCGGATTTCTCCATCCTCCCCTTCCCTTGGGGCTTCTTCCGATGCGGTGATCGTGCGGGCGATGAAACGGAAGCGATCACTCTTGAAACCTTCTGGCATATTCTCGCTCAACCACCGGCCAGTCAGTTCATGCAGTTGGAAATCGGTAAATTCGATACGATCGATACTTTCGCGAATCGAATCACGCGCTGGGCCACTGTCTTTCTTACCTCGCAAAGACAGAATATCCGTGATGTAGACTGGTGTTTTGTTGCCCACTTTCTGTGTCTGCAGTTCATAGTTTGGCAGATGATGATCGTGGTATTGCACGGTCAGGGTGAACAATGCAAATAGCGTCATCAGATCATCTACCGTCATGATCGACTTAGAGGATCGCGTTTCGATGATCGCTTTGGTGCCACTGATCGCCACCATAGACTTCTGATAACTTTTCTTGGTACGAGGTGGTGCCAAAGCTTGGTCGATGATGCCTGCCCAGCTCGTGGGTGAGATAAGGATCTGATCCTTTTCATCCGGCATCATTGGAGGCGTCCCTAAACCATGCTCATGCAGCAATTGCTTGTTAACATGGTTCTGCGCCAATGCCTTGGAACGCTTTTGCTTGGCAATGACTTTAGTTTTTTCGGATTGCAGGCCTGCAGAGCCCAACACAGAAATCAGCTGACTGGGATTCACAAATCGATGGAGCATCGTTTTCCCCGCCAGGCCTTCTTCAAACCGGACACCCTGTTGCGTGAAAAGTCCGATTTGAACCGCTGCGCGTAAACGTTGCTGTATAGCTGCCCGTGTTAGTTGACCCTCGGTTGCTTCAACTAATTCGGTAGTAGAAACCAAACCATCTTTTGAAGAAAAGCCACGAAGAGAAATAAGGTTAAGCAGTTCAAGGATACTTTTGGTGACGCCTCTGAAGTGTTCGTACTGAGGAAGCCAATCTACTAATTGGGCATGTACTTCAAACAAATGCCCGTCTTTGTGCGAGCGAGGGGCTGTAATTAGGATTTTTTCAGAGGGACTTGAGGCCATTCGCCACAGCTCCTTGTTAAGCCAAAGTGTTATAAGAATACAGGTAACCGTAATTACGCCATCTTTCCGAAAGATTATAAGAAAAAATAAAAGAATGAAAGATCTTTTTGTTGAGGCTTTTAAACTGATCTTTTTGATTTAAATAGATCTTATTGATTCTATGATCTTATGATCCAGGCGAATAGAATGCTGTAACCCGTTGTTATTAAAGGTTATAAATTTCAGGTGTCTCGAAACGATGATCAGGGCATCCTTGGAAAGATGATCATTAAGGTATTGAAAGCATGATCATTATAAGCCCGAATCAATGATCATCAAAGATTCGAAAGTGTGATCATCGAAAGCCCCAAAGCATGATCATGGTGCTTTCACAATTTATCCACAGCGGATTTTTGGTATTTGGTGAAAACTCGTTGTTTCAGCATTCCTCATCCCCTTTTCCGAGCGGAAAAATGATCAGGGAAACGTGTTTTTGACATCGTTTCATCCTAATTTACCTGTTTAGTACTGATATTGTGCTCCCGGTATACTGGGTATCTGTTCAATTGAACTTACATCAGACGTATTTTAGCCGGGTCGATATATGTGTCCGGTAATCGAAACGATGATCAAGTGAGTGTTTGTGTATTTTGAATGAACATAGGCTATGCCCTTACTTTAGCCATTTAAGGTTTTACCGCTTTGATTTTTTGGATAAAGCCAGTGTTGAAAAGGCATCAGCCGTAATTTGGCGCTATGTTATCATCGTTCCGGTACTTCCTTTTGATGATCAATATGCTGTCTGTTACTTGATCATCTTTTCGATAAATGAGGATCCGATAACCCTACTCCTTGGCGAATTACTCCTCTGATTTTCACCTTGATCATTTTTCCTAATCACGTCTTTGCAGGCGAAAGCATGATCAAGGAAGAATAGAGGATTTACATCATTCTGGTAACGCCCCAGCTTTCATCTTGATCATGTTTTCGAAACGATGATCAAGATGAGGTGTAACAGCGTGGCTCTATCGACTGATATCAGGTATTCAACCTGAAATTTCTCAATACTGATGTTGAAATGACAGAGGCCGTAATTTGAGCTCATCTTATCAGCGTTCCGGTGTTTTTCACTTTATCTTCTTTTTATTTCTGGTTTACATTGTAAAGAGGTGACGCCGTAACACTTTAAATCTGGGTATTTCGACCTGTCGTAAGTCACAAATTATTTGTTCGATTTTTCATCATCTTGACATAAAGTGAGCAAGATCCTAATTGTTTTGCAGTGTGTTCAGCTATTTATTGTGCGTGATGTATTTTGCTGTACAATTTGTTTAATTCTCTTTTATGGCGAAAAGAAAAATGAATAGGGAAAAGACAATAGAAAACTTGCAAACTATTGCAGAGCAAACCAAGCAGGTTCAAGCGGACCGTATTGAAATCGTGATGGAGGAACGTCACGACCAACTGTTCCCACCAATGTCAAAAGCATTGATGGAAACGCGTTCCGGGCTGACGCGTCGAAAGTTAGATGAAGCTATTACCCGTATGGAAGAGGGTGGTCATCAGTTCACGAAGAATAATGCTAACCATTACTCTATTACGTTAGATGAAGCTCACCAAATCATGGAAGCGGCGAAAATTCCGGCTTTCCATGAAGGAAAAGGCGCCGGGTATAAGCCTTGGGTTATCAATATCCAGAACCAGAAAGGCGGCACCGGAAAATCGATGAGTGCCGTTCATATCGCAGCTTGTATGGCGCTGAATCTCGATAAGCGCTACCGTATTTGTCTTATCGACTTAGACCCACAAGGTTCGCTTCGCCTCTTCCTTAACCCTCAAATCAGTATTACCGAGCAGGAAGGGATCTACTCTGCGGTTGACGTGATGTTGGAAAACACACCACAGACTCCTGATAAAGAATTCATGATGAAGAATGTACTGCTACCAACACAGTACCCTAACCTGAAAACGATTGCGGCTTTCCCTGAAGACGCCATGTTTAACGCCGAAGCTTGGCAAAGCCTTGCGACCAATGGCTCGTTGGACATCGTGCAGTTGTTGAAAGAGAAAGTTATTGATGTGATTGCTGATGAGTTTGACATCATCATGATTGATACCGGTCCGCATATCGATCCTCTTGTCTGGAATGCTATGTATGCTTCTAATGCCTTGTTGATCCCTTGTGCAGCAAAGCGTTTAGACTGGGCTTCCACCGTGAACTTCTTCCAACACCTACCTACGGTATATGAAATGTTCCCGGAAGATTGGCCTGGTCTAGAGTTTGTTCGTCTGGTTCCGACTATGTTTGAAGATGACAACAAAAAACAAGTGTCGGTACTGACTGAAATGAACTATCTCCTTGGTGATCAGGTTATGATGGCGACGATTCCAAGAAGCCGTGCATTTGAAACGTGTGCAGATACCTATAGTACCGTGTTTGACCTGACTGCCCAGGACTTCGAGGGCGGGAAAAAGACCCTATCAACGGCGCAGGAAGCGGTTCATCGTGCCGGGCTGGAGTTGGAGCGAGTGCTTCACAGCCATTGGTCGCAGCGAAACCAGGAGTGATAAATGGCCATTAAAACGTCAGAATTGAATGCGCGCTTGTTTGGTAAAGCGGATAAACGTCGCGCGACCTCGGCTCAGGAAGCGCAAAAAGCCGCTTCTGATAAAGCAGCGGTGATCGAACTTTCTGTAGCTGGTGAAGCCACTGTGGAATTTGAACTGGTGCGTGTGGCAGCAGCGGATGTTGCTGACCGCACATCCGTGTTCTCGGAAAACGCCCGTGAGCAATCTTTCCTAAATGAACTCGCCCTGCAAGATATTCTCACCACGTTGAAAGCTCGTGGTCAGCAATATCCTGCTGTCGGTCGTTGGCTGGAAGACGATAAGATTGAAGTACTGGACGGTAGCCGCCGCCGAATGTCCTGTATTCTCGCCAAGCAAGACTTCCTGATTTATGTCGCTAAAGGCATCAACAGCAAGCATGCGAAATTCCTGTCAGATGTCGCCAATGCACACAAACCGCTGTCGCTTTATGAGCGTGGTAAAGAGATGCAGGCCATGCTAGATCGCGGCGATGTGCTCGATCAGAAAGAGTTGGCGAAAGTTTGTCAGTGCAGCGAAGCACTGGTCAGTGGCGCTCTGAAAGCGGCAGCATTGCCTCTATCACTGCTACAAGCTTACCCAAGTGTTGCTGAGCTGGGCCGCCCAACCATTGTTAAGCTGCACAAGTTATACTTCTCTCTGACTGATGATGAAAAGAAGGCATTGGACGATAAGTTCGAAGGCACGCCGATTTGGCAGACAGTTGAAGCGACAGGTGTGAGCCGAATTACCCGAGAGGTAACAATTGTACTTGAGCAGTGGTGTGATTCTCTCAAGCCAAAAACAGTAAAACCTGAAGCACCTACTATCGACCTAATCAAGGGTCGTGCAAGCTATCGTCGTAAAGGTGATGCGATTGCAATTAACCTTAAAAAGCTAAAAGACGAAGATGCTGATGCTATTCTGGCATTTATCAAGTCGCGCCTAGCTTGAGTTGAATGATAGTAAACGCGCCGTCGGGCGCGTTTTTTCTTTCTGGGATTTAAAACGCCTAGTCCCTAATTCTTTCTCTCCCCCTTGCTATTTCCGTTATCATTGATGGATATCCATTGATGAACGAAAAGATTGTGACTGTTGACCCTCTTCAAATACTCCATAGCCTGAAAGACAAAGCCAAATCCGGTTTTGTAAGATATCCCGTATTCGTATCTGGCGATGATGCATTTCTTCAAAATATTTTCTTTGCGGGCGATGTACATGCCGTGGTCAGTGATTCGCTCTGTGGTAGTCATATACTCCCTTGGAATAAGGTCCGCCAATTGCTGGGGAAAGGGATAGGGACAGTAGCTCTCGATCTGCGAACGGTTGTTGACGTCGACAAACTCTGTGTTGTTGCAGGTAGTGTTAGAGGCGGAGAGCTATTGTTTTTGATTGTGGACGAAAGGAGATTTCCAGAAAGTCATTTTTATCAACGTTTCCTCCGTTTGGGGGATAACTCTGCAGCAGCATTTCTGCGTCAAGAAGGCCACTCTTCCTTGCCAACAGTCGACGTTGCCAACGTTGAAACTCAAATAAGGGTGCAGACAACAGGAGCAACCAAATCCCAACACACTGCGATAGCAGCTATAAAGAAAGTATTGAGTGGCCACCGGCGTCGGCCCGCTCTATTAGTCGCGGATCGAGGGCGGGGTAAATCATCCGCAATGGGTATGGCTGCTGCAGAGGTGATGCTCCAATCCCAAAAACAAATAATCGTCACTTCTCCTCATTTTTCTAATGTCGAAACGCTTTTTTCCCATGCAGCAGACTGCGGAGATTTGATTAAAAAAGGGCGTTTTTCATTATTGGCAGATAACGGCAGTGAACTCTCCTTTGTCGCGCCTGATGCGTTGCTTCGGGATAAACCTCATTGTGAGCTTCTGCTTGTTGATGAAGCAGCGGCTATTCCACTTCCGATGTTATCTAAAATGCTCAAGGCCTATAGCCGTATCGCGTTTTCTTCCACTGAGCATGGTTATGAGGGAACAGGCCGTGCATTCAGTCATCGATTTAGAGCGTTACTTAATACTGAGGCTAAAGGCTGGCAGGAAGTTGTCTTAACTGAGGCGGTTCGTTGGGCTGAAAATGATCCCTTGGAGTCTTGGCTGTTTAAGGCATTTTTGTTTGATGCGGAACCTTTGGTTCCTGAAAATAACGAAAGGACTATCAAAGTTAAGCCAATTAACGCTAGAAAGCTTTCGATCGATGAAGACGGGTTAAGGCAACTTTTTTCACTGCTGGTGACAGCACACTATCAGACTTCACCCAATGATTTAGTCCAGTTGTTGGATGGACTAAATCAACGCTTGCTTGGCGCATACTGTGATGGCGTCTTGGTCGGGGCATTATTGGCAGCGAAAGAAGGTGAATTCGATATAGACCTGGCCAAAGCAGTTGTTAAAGGAAAACGCAGACTCAAAGGACACCTGCTAGCGCAAAGTCTCGCTTCCCATACTGGTAATGTAGAGGTTCTGGAAAAACCTCTACTTAGAATTGTACGTATCGCTGTGTTACCGGAATTTAGGAAAAAGGGGATTGGCACGCAGTTGGTTGGCGCATTTGAGAAAGCGGCTGGGGAGGAGAGTATTAATATTGTGGGAACCAGTTTTGGTGCCAACAAAGAGCTTTGGCAATTTTGGTCCTCTTTGGGTTATCAGCCTTTACGGTTGGGGGTTCAGCGCGACTCTGCAAGTGGCACTTATTCGCTTCAACTTGGCAAACACATTCAAGGTAAACCTGATTGGTTTGATGGAATTCAACACCTGTTCTATCTCAACTTTAAGCACCAGATGTGCGAGCAGTTTTCAGATATGGACACAGAACTGGTTGCAGCATTGCTGGCAGGCTCAGATGCAGCGAGTCCGCCTTCAGTTTTTGCTCTTCACCAGGTTGACCTTTTTGCACAAGGTAGTCTGGGATACGATTTGGTGACAGGCAGTTTATGGCATTGGTTCATTCACAGGCTTGCTACAAGGATGACACAGAATATGTCCAACGATATAGGCTCGCTAATGATTTCGCGTCTTCTCCAGCGACAGTCATGGGCAGAAGTCTCAGAGAGATATGGATTTCACGGACGCAAAGATACGGAAGCAGCCATGCGTGACTGGATTCGACAGCAGTTGGAAAAATAAGGACATACAATGAAACTTGTCGTAGATACTCACACACACACTGTCGCCAGCGGTCATGCCTACAGCACAATTTTGGAAAACGCGGCACAGGCCAAATCTGTTGGCTTAAGTCATCTGTGTGTGACCGATCATGCCAGTACTATGCCAGGCGCTCCTCATCATTGGCATTTTGTTAATCAACGTGTGATTCCTGATTTGCTATCCAGCGTTCGGATTATTCGCGGTGTTGAGACCAATATTATGAATACCGATGGGGAACTGGATATGCCGACCTATGTGTATGCTGGGATGGAATGGGTCAATGCAAGTTTACATGAAGCAGTTTTTCGTGCTCTGTCCAAAGAGGAGCACACTCAAGCGATGATTGGTGCAATCGAATCCCAATTGATTGATGCTATTGCCCATCCTGGTAACCCTAATTATCCGATTGACGCGGAAGCTGTTGTCGCTTCGGCGGTCAAACATGGTGTCGCGATTGAGCTCAATAACTCGTCTTTAAACGGCTCAAGGAAAGGCAGCGAACCGTATTGCCTAGCGATAGCTGAGCTTGCAAGAGATATGGGAGCTTATGTCACCACGGGGTCTGATGCTCACTTTGCCAGTGATATTGGTAATCTATCAAGCGTGCTTACAATGATTGAAAAAGTCGGTCTTTCAGAGGAGCAAGTTATCACGTCAGGAGCAGTGCGTTTTGAGACGTTTCAACGTCGTCGATTTGCAATCAGGCAAAGGCGTGTCGAAGAACTCGCCCAGTGAACGTAAATTTACACTGTAAATGAACATGGAAATTCGCAGTAAATTGGATAAAGATTATCTAATATTCAATACATGGAATTTGTTGAATCATAAATATACTTTTATCTCTGCTGCTGAGAGTAACGAAGTACTGTTGCGGCTGTGAGTGGTTAGCTATCGCAGTAAGAGGAGAATCCGTTACCGGGGAGGCAGTACAATGAATGACTATGAAAAGCTCTGCGATACCCTGATTGAGAGATCTGGGGGAGAAGCTGAGTGTAAACGCTTTCAGGAGAGAATTGAACTAGGAGGCGGGGGGATCCTTGCACGTCTACATGCCACCTTACATCCGATGGCAGAGCACGACGAAGAAGATTTCGGGCACCCAGTTGTTATCCGCGATATCAGTCGTAGTGGAATGGGCTTAATAACGTCAGAAAACATTGCTCTTGAAGTAAACTATTTTCTGAAAGTCGTTGATATCCCATCATTAAAAGGTTCGTTAATCTACTGTAACGATGAAGCCGATGGAAAGTTTCGTTACGGCTTTAGTTTAGATGAATGGCTATCTGATGAAGAACATCAGATGTTGTCTCCATAGATTATGAAAGCGCTAACTCACTGATTTAAAAGCACACTAAATATGTGTGTTTTTTGTCTATCATAAGCTTGAACTAAACTTTGACGAGAGCGAGGGCATAATGCCTAAAAATTCTCTATAATTCATTTATATGACATGGATATCTTAATTGAGTCGGGACTCATTAATTTAATGAGATCTGATTCTAACTTGAGTGTTGTGGTGTTTCTTTTGAAGTGTATCATCTAGGTAGAATGTATCCGTGACATTCGTTCATAGATTTAATGTATTTATTTAGGGGATTACATGCTGCAACAGCTTTTGCGGCTATCTAACGATGGTCGCAGGGTATACATGACTGTAGTACCGAAGGAAGAACAAGACGCACCCCAGATCGAAAAAAAGCATATTGTCGATTGGCTGGTACAAAATAAAGTAGCCAGTTTTTTCCGCTTTGAGAAAACCATAGAAACTGTGTTGGACAAAATCAACGCTTCTAACGATGAGTGGAAAGGGGAGCCTGACGACGTTGTTATCGCTGAACTCCGCGATGCCTCGGTTACTGCGCGTTTTGACGATGAAAAAATGACAGCCTTCCTTCGTGTCAACGGTGCTTGCGGCGGCAATCCAATAAAAGGCAATGATCTTCTGGCGGCACTAAAAGCGTCTCAAATTGTACGCGGCGTAAAGAAGCAAACACTTCAAAAACTTCTCTCTGCATCAGCGCGACTAAAACCTGGGGAATACCTCGAAGTGCCTATCGCCAGCGGTAAATGGCCGATACCTGGTGATGACTCCAAACTGGCTTACTTAGTGAAGGACAGCAAATCCCGAGTGCTTCGTCCTCAAGAGCGAGAAGATGGCACTGTCGATATGCGCGATTTGGGCAAGATGGTCACCGTTAAGGAAGGACAGCCCCTCGCAAAACGTATCCCGCCAACAAAAGGGATTGAAGGGTTTCGTGTGACAGGCGAAATCCTCCCAACCACACCAGGCAACGATATCCCTCTTCAGCTTTATTCCGGTAGTAAATTCAGCAACAACGACGAGAACGTGATTATTGCGGAAGTTGCCGGTCTACCCATGCTGCATCCCGACGGCGTCGAAGTGGATAATGCGCTTTGCATAAAGGATGTTACCGTTGCCACCGGACATATCGACTTTGAGGGCAGTGTTGTCATCAACGGGGATGTCAACGCCGGAATGAAAGTGAATGCCACAGGCTCGATCACTGTTGGTGGTGTCGTGGAGTCTGCCTCGTTGACTGCGGGTGGTGACATTATTATTCACAACGGGTTACTAGGCAGGCAAGTCCAGTCTGAACAGGAAATATCTACCAGTCTGAAAGCCAATGGCTCGGTGATTGCCAAATTTGCACAATACGCCCGAATTGAAGCAAAAGGCGACATCACGATCAGCCAGCATGCGATGCATTGCCGTACCTTTACAGAAAATGATCTTGTTGTATGTGATGAATATAAACGAAACGGTACCCTAACGGGAGGAACGCATGTCGCCCAGCGAGGCGTGAGGGTCGTGACGTTAGGCGCAGCATCGGGTGTTCATACCAATGTTCATGCATTTACTGGGCTCAGTGAACTGATGGGAGACACCATTAATCTCTCTAAAGAGCTGGACCATGAGCACGAGCAATTGATGAAGGTGAAAGATGCAGAAATGAAATTACTGCAGCAGCCAGCTAACAAGCGTCCAGATGAGCTAATCGAACGTCTTGCATGGACGAAAACACACCACTTTGAACGAATAGCTGAAATCAAAACTAAGATGGAAAGCAGCTCATCTGAGCTGAGTACACTCTATCGGCGCTATGTAATTGAAGTATATAAAAACTGTTTCCCTGGTGTTTATTGCCAGATAGGTGATACCTCTACCAATTTGGTTAACGAGTACGGTGCATGCAAATTTGTCACCAACGGTAAAGAAGTGACCATCGAAAAATCTTCCTCTTGATGCTGCGCCAGACAGGCCGTTGTCATTTACACTGTAAAATGACATGACAAAGAAAAAGCACCTAGACTGGTGCTTTTTCTTTGACTGATAAAACCGAAACTATCAGCTTACCTTCTGAATTTTCCCTTCTTTCAAAGCTTTCAACACGGACAGCTTTGGTCCATCAGCCACAATACTGCCCTGCTCAATCACGATGATACGGTCTACTACATCGAGCATGCCGGTTTTATGTGTGTTGAGGATCAAGGTTTCATCGCGGCGAAGCGATGACATCTGCTGCTTGATAAACTGCTCCGAGCGGTTATCCATTGCACTGGTTGGTTCGTCCATCAAGAGAACAGGAGGTCGCCCTAGCATTGCTCTGGCGATCGCAATAGACTGGCGTTGACCGCCGGATAGCTGGTTACCGCCCTCACCGACCTGACGTTCGAGGCCGGCTGGATCACGCTGGGTAAAGGTAGTGACACCGGAACGGTTTGCTGCGTCCAAAATATCACGGTCGTCAGCCAGTGGGCGTCCTAAGGTAATGTTATCGCGTATCGAACCGAAGAACAGAGTGGGATCTTGCGGCACGCAGCCTATATTACGTCGTATGTCGATGTTATGGATTTGACTAACGTCCGTTTCATCAATACGCACTGAGCCCTCTGTAGGGCGATACAGGCCCATTAATAGACGACCAAGGGTTGTCTTACCTGAACCAATCCGCCCGATGATGGCAACCTTTTCCCCTGGCAGTATGGTGAATGAGATATCACGGAGTGCCGCGACTTCAGAGTTCGGATAATTGAAGTTCACGCGGTCAAATTCAATCTTGCCGCGGATAATGGGGTGGTGAATGTAGCGTTTCCCTTCTTCCTGCTCGGATGGCATATTCATTAGCTGACTGATGATTTCCATCGCTGACTTGGCTTGATTGTAGCGGGTAGATAGCAGCGAGAGTTGTACCATCGGACCTACGGCGCGAGAACTCAACATGGTAGCCGCAATCAATCCACCCATGGTCAAGTCACCGGCTGAAATCAGATACACACCGAATACAATCATGGAAACATTCACGAACTGCTGGATAAAGCCCGCAGCGTTTTGAACTGAATCGGTAAGGCGACGGGTTTTGATGCCCCAATTTGCCATGTGCGCGACGGCTTCTTCCCAGCGGTATTGGAACTGGCTTTCTGCACCAAACAGTTTGATGGTTTCGAGACCAGCAAGACTTTCAATCAGATTGGCATTCTTTTGAGAAGACAGACGCGAACCTTCTTCAATGGTATGGCGCAAGGGTTTTTGGATAATGGCTGCGTGGATCATCAAAATTAGCACGGCAGCGATGGGGACGATAACGAGAGGACCTGCGACAATCCAGATAATAAACAGGAAGAAAAAGGCAAAAGGTAAATCAATCAATGCGGAGACAGATGCAGATGTAAAGAAGTCCCGGATGGATTCGAATTCCTGCATATGACGCGCAAAGGCACCCACGGAAGGTGGACGGGCCTCCATGCGTATACCCATAACTTTCTCAAAAATCCGCGATGAGATGAGCAAGTCAGACTTCTTTCCAGATATATCTATGAAGTAACTTCGTAGCATCTTGAGCACAAGATCGAAAATGAAGATGACGAAGACCCCAGTGGCGAGTACCCATAGGGAGTCGAACGCTAGATTCGGCACGATCTTGTCGTAGACGATGCGCGAAAAGAGTGGGGTGGCGATAGCAAAGGCATTGATAAAAATGGAGGCTATCAGCACATCACGGTAAATTGAACGCGACTCCCAGAGGGTACTCCAGAACCAGTGCCCCTGACGTTCCTTGAGAATTTCAGGAGAGCGTTCGTCGTAACGAAAGTGTTTTTTCAGTAAGAAAAGACGACCAAGGTAATCCTCTTCCAGTTCGCTGATAGGGCGAACCGCAGGCGCGGTATCCGTGAGCGGTTCAACAACTTCGGCTTCACCTGTTTCGTGGTTAATGCTCAGAAGCACACATGCCTGATTATCCTTTAGTAACAAAACGCAAGGACACAACATGGGAGACAAATCTTTGAGCGCCTGACGGCTTTCTTTAGCGTCAATACCTGCCCGCTCAGCGGCACGAGGGAACAGGAATGGAGAAAGAAATCCGTCAGAAATTGGCAGGCCGGATACCAAGGCATCCGGCGAGTTTGATTGGCCGAAGTAGCGGCTGACGTAAACCAAAGATTGTAACAGGGGGTCTTTAACCATGATTCTCTGATTTCTTCTCGAATATAAAGCCTTGGAAGCCGTTTACGAACAGTTCTGACAGCTTGTTCAGCTGAGCTTCCGTTTCAACACGCGTTGCGATTGTCGTGATGTTGAGGTTGTGGGCCGTACGACATATTGAGGCTAGCACATGGCTTTGTGATTCGTCGTCGAGATTACTGGTGTAAGCAAAATCTATCTTCACGTATGAAGGCTTGAATTTGTTGAGGTAATCCAGCGACTGGAAGTTGCGGCCATAGTTGTCGACACCAAATCCAAACTTAAAGCGATGCGCTTGTTCGGTCAGCAGGCTGGCGTGATCTGGGAAGCGGACAAACACACTTTCTGGGATTTCGAAGAACAGGCGACCCGCCATATTGCGATGCTTCTGCATCATGGTGGTCAACCAGCGGATGAAGGATGCGTTGGTGACACTATTCTGGGTCAGGTTAATCGCAACCGGTCCAAGATTAGCGTCTTCACTCAGGCGATCAATCATGTGGCTCAACACGTAGCGGTCAAAAGATTCACCAAGTTCCAACTGCTCAACGGCTCCAAGGAAGTGCGCAGCACCGAAATAATCATCACCTTTTTCAATGGCAGAAAAGACTTCCTGGTGAATAACAGTTTGGTCGCTGGTTGAAGCTGACTGTAATTTAAACTTGAACCAGTCGTGCGCGATGGCATCGAGGATGAGTGCTTTCCACTGCTGTTTACCCATGGAGGCATCGTTCTCGGTCTGGTCAATCGTCGAGATTGGGTGGTTTGGCGTGTTACGAGCTTGGGTAAGGGCATTGTCCGCCTGCGCCAGAAGCACGCTTGCGTCTCTGTTATCGGTACTGTTTACGACAAGACCAATGGCCACTTTCGGCGGGGTAATGCCCATTGGGTCGTGTTGCATGTCATTGACGATCGCCATGATACTTTCACCAATGATTTGCAGATCTTCACCTGTGTTGTTTGGCGCAAGCACCACAAACTCATCTTTAGAAATTCGTGAAGCCGTGCAGTCAGCATCTGTCAGGGTGGTGTTCAGCTTCTTGGCAAACTGGCCAACAATAGTATCACCCTGAGCAAAGCCTTGATCACGATAGGTATCAGTGATCAGGTCAACTTTGACCATCACCAGACCACCAATAGCAGATTCAGCGAGCCAGGATTTAAGCTGACCAACGAAGAAACTGCGATTGCCCAGACCAGAAACAGTATCCCGATAAGCATGTTCACGCAGGCGGTCAGCTTCTCTAGCTTGCTGTTCAAAGTAAGCTTCAAGTTGGCTGCTCATTTGGTTGATCGCACGTACCACGGTTTTCAGTTCGCGGGTCGGTGGAAGCGGGATGGGGTCACCAAATTTGTTGCGGGCAATTTCTCTTGCGCGCGCAGTGATGGTATCGAGTGGGCGCAGAGAGCGGCTGAGTTGTATCGCAATAATCAGCATCGCAATCACGAACAGAATACCAATCCAGATACCGAGTTGGATGGTGGAACGCCACATTTCCTTGTAAGCGTAACCTGGGTGCGAGACGACACTGACCTCGGCTAGCTGCAGCCAGCCGCTGGTGAATGTGCGCTCCTCTGTGATGATAGGAAAGAGGCCGAGACCAGTGTACCAGTCAGGTACGCCCTCTACATGTACTGGATATTCACGGACAATTTCACTGCCGTCGGATAGCATTTTCAGACGTACTTCCTGATAGAAACCGCCATCGAACAGTGCGTTGATCACTGATTCCACAGCGACTTTATCGTCGTCTTCAAGATAAGGCGCGAGGGCGAGGCCCATCGAGTTGATTGTGTTATTTACCTCAGCCGATTGCTGAGTCAGCAGAAAATTACGAGTGGTGTTTAGCTGAATACCTGTCACCGCCAGAATCAGCAGTAAGAATATCGCCAACATCCATGTAAACAATTGCCGGTATAAAGTCATAGACGTTCACCCACCATAGTTTTTGAGCGGTTTGTTTAGCCTTACAGATCCCATACGCTTCCGGAGATCGTTCCACAAGCCCAGTCGCGATGAATTGCCTGCAAGCTCACCTTTACCGCGTTCTTTCATGAGCCATAGCCTGCTACCGTTGAAACTGTAAACAGGCAGTAGGTCTCGTCGCTTTGAGGCCTTTTTTATCTCAGGATCAATGTTATCCAGCAGAACTGGTTCGGAGGAAGCGGTCGGGTAGTAAGCAACAACCATATGGAATTGATTGAGTTTTATGGCTTTAACGTAAACCAGACGTAGTTTTTTATCGTCAATGCCAAGCTCACGAAGCGTGAAGTATTTCGCTATGCTGAAATCTTCACAGTCCCCCGCCGCGCTTCCAAGAAACTCCAATGGCGTTGCCCAATAATCCTTCTTTCCCCACAAATCGATATCATTCACAAAATAGAGTTGGTTGAAGAAGGTGTTTACCGCTTCAAGTTTCTGGGTCTCTGAGAGATTGGCAGAGTCCGCGACGACTTTACGCCATGTCGCGACTCGCTTTCCTGCTCTTTCGCCATAAAACGACGCTACTTTGTTGATCCATTGATTGTCTGTACCATTCAGTGCGAATGTTACAATAGATGGCAGTAGGAACATGAGAAACAAGGTGGCCTTTTTACGCATCAGGCTACCTCAACTGCTATTGTTCCCGTCGGGTAAAGATAGTCCATGCTTCCTTGATTTCCCCTTTGAATCCTTTAACGCGGCCCACGACGCGGCGATTCACAAGTTGTGTGGTCTCCGAGCTGTCAGCCAGCATAAGATCGCCTTCACCCAGGCCTACAATGGTGAGACGATCGACTGGAACGCCTCTTTCTATGAGCTGTGCTTGAACTGCTTTCGCACGTTGGACAGACAGGCTTTTGTTATAGTCCTCAGACCCTGGAGAGCTTGTATGTCCCTGAAGTTCTAAAAAGGTTTCGGGATAAAGCTTAAGGAATCCAGCCATTTTGTCCAGTGCTTCACGATAAGCGGGTTCTACAATTGCAGAGTCGTTTGCAAACTGAATTCTTAGCGAGTTATCACTTTCAAGCAAAAGGTATGTTGGGCACCCGTCATTGTCTATAATCGCAACACTCGGTGTGTCATCGCACAAATCCCGCGCATTGATGACGCCATCATTATCGTCGTCTAATAAATCGGCTCTTTGCTCAGCAAGAGGCGTCACTTCGGCGGAAAGGGAACAACCTCCAATGGCTAGGAGAGTGCAGCTGAAAAGCAGAACGTGTTTCATGGGTTAACCTTCTTTCTCTATAACCGGTTCAAGCCATTCTTCCGGCACATCAACGCGTAGTGCATCCAGCAGGGTACCCATGCTGTTGAGTACGCGGTATTTGGCCGTGATATTCGCATAGTGCGCATCGAGATATGATTGCCTTGCCTCAAAGAGTTCGTTCTCGGTGTTGAGCAAATCCAGTAAGGTTCTGCGTCCAATCTTGAATTGCTTTTCGTAGGCGATAACGGTTTCAGATGCCGCATCCACATGTTGCGCAAGGTACTTCTTTTGTTGCTCTGTCAACTGGTATGCACTCCACGCTAGGCGCGTGCTCTCAATTAAGAGTCGCGACGCATTGTCCAAGATATCTTTGGACTTATTCAATTGATATGCACTTCGACGGACGTTGGCTGAATCTGTGCCGCCGTTGTACAAGTTAAAGCGCACTCTCAACATGGCACTGAGTTCATTGACATCCTCCCGCACGCCACTTGCTTCCTCACTCCAACTCTGACTGGCTTCAAAGGTAAATGAGGGGTACATATTGCCCTTGTTCTGGCTATATTGAGCGCGTGCGGCATCAATGTCATAGTTAGCCAGCTTGATCACCGGGTTGTTTGCAAAGGCTACTTCAATTGCTTCAGCCTGCGACTGCGGCAAATAAAGCACATCGACTTCTGGATCGACTGGGTCTTTAACCTCAATACCTACGAGGCGCGTAAATTCCGTCTTTGCATCATCCAAGTTACTCCTGGCTGACAACATATTAGTGGTAGAACGTGCTACGCGAGCCTGAACTTGTGACAAGTCAGCCGTGGAACCAATACCCGATTCTGCACGACGTTTAATGTCCGACAGCATGTTTTCGTGTACTTCTACATTGGCCTCGGACAATGAAAGTAGCTGCTGAGCAAGAAGCACCGCAACGTATGCCTCTGTGACTGCGAGAGATTTGTCTTGGGCATCTGAAAGCAATTGATAACGCTGCGCTTCGGCTTCAAACTCAGTTCGGTCAATGTTATCGCCGGTTTGCCCATCCCAGATAAGTTGGGTCAAACTAATCGTAGCGTCTTTTCGGTTGAAGTCCTTATCACCACTCACCTGGGTGGTAGCATTGTCGATTCGCTCATAACCGTAACCAGCGTTGAGGTTAATGTCTGGCAGGTAGTCACCCGCCGCCGCTTCGATATCTTCGCGGTTACTCATGAAATCGTTAAACGCACTTTTCAGTTCTGGATCCGTTGCTATGGTGGTGGCAACCGCTTGCTCCAACGACATAGACCATGCTGGTGTGCACAGCGAGCTGATAGCAGAAGCAATCAAAAGCTTTTTCCAGTTCAAAATACATCCCCCCATTTTAAAAGGCAGCATTTACCGCTAATTATTGTTACATCCCAGTCTTCTTTGGAGCTGGTTGGCAAGTGTATTATTCCCGGAGTGCGGATTTTTGCGCTTGCAATATTGGTTTTAAAAGATAGTCAAGAACACTACGTTTGCCCGTAATGATGTCAGCTGATGCTGTCATCCCCGGAATAATCGGGAGTTCTTTACCATCACCCAAGTTATTGGACTCAGTACGTATTTTTACAATGTAGAAACTATTACCTTCTTCGTCCTGAATGGTATCAGCGCTGATGGTTTCCAAAATGCCTGTGAGACCGCCATATACGGTAAAATCGTAAGCGCTGAATTTCACGATGGCTTCCAGCCCTGGGCGAAGGAATGCAATGTCCTGAGGTGCGATTTTTGCCTCGATCAGCAGGTTGTCTTCACTCGGTACGATTTCAACAAGATCCATGCCCGGTTGGATAACGCCACCCACAGTATTTATGTGTAGCTTCTTGATGGTGCCATCCACCGGGCTGACGACGATTGTTCGCTCAACACGATCGGCAAGAGTGACACGGGTTTCTGTCATCGCCAGAAGTTTGTCCTCAACATCATTTAGCCTTTCCTGCTGCTCTCCACGGAACTTCAGTGCTACATCAACATGCTTGAAGACGGCCTCTTGAAGTGCTGAAGTGATAGAGGGAAGTGACAGTTCGGCAGAGGATAGTTCACGTTTGGTGTCATTGACCTGGCGTTGAAGTTTCAACAAATCGATCTGTGGAACGACACCTTCGTCAGCAAGAGGTTTGGTAATGTTGTACTCCTCACGGGCGTAGTTGTAACTTTGCCGAAGGTTTTGCACCCGCGCCTTGGTTTCGATGAGTTCTTGCTGCTTTTGGCGGATTTGCTGAGAGGTCACAGAGAGCTGATTTTGTAGGTTGTTGAGCTTTTCATGGTACTCCGCACGTTGACGTGAAACGACAGAACGGTGCTCTTCAACAAATTTGGGGTCAAATTCGAGTTCTACGCGGTTGATAGAGACAGTGCCTTGCCAAGCATCAAGCTCGACTTCCGAGTTGACCACGACAGAACCTACCAGTGTTTTGAACGTGACGGCATCGCCCTGTAGGCTTGTCAACTCCTGAATACGTTCGCGAAAGTCGGATCGGAACATAGTGTCATCGATAAGCAGCAACTGTTGGCCTTTTTCTACGATGTCACCTTCACGCACCAATAATTCTTTAACTAATCCTCCTTCCAGGTTTTGTACCACCTGTAGTTGGGAAGAAGGGATGACCTTTCCTTGGCCGACGGTCACTTTGTCGAGTTCTGCAAAAGCAGCCCAAATTACGCTGACGGAAATAAAAAGCGCAATAACCCATAGCAAAACACGCGCACTTTTGGGCGTGGAAAGCAAGAGAGCAGCGGTTTTGTCATCGATATAGTCGAGGTGCTCGCTCGCTGGCAGTTTAGAACCCTGTTTTTCTGGTTTTGTCATTACAATGCCGACTAAAAAAAATCTAAAAACACAAAAGGATTTGCAGACCAGAAAAGCCAACACTCCCTCATAAAAGAGTAGTTTATCAATGAGATTCTCACTAATCGGTAATAGTGTAACGAGAATGAGCAAGAGGCAGTTTCTCACACACGAGAAACTATAGAGTATCGCGCAACTTAGGCGTGGCGCGGCATTAGCGGGAAGTGGTTGCTAATACTGACGCTCTGAAAATATCTTTAAAAAATTAAAAAAAATTGATTTAGCGGGCTGTCGGCTAGTGATTTTTCCTTACTTTATGAAGGCTTAAGTGTGATGTTTCATATGGAAAATAGCCGCCTCACAGAGGTGGCTGTGTTTTTAGCCTTTAAAGTTTTGTTTATCTAGATGATGCTTTTTAAGCTTTGCATAGAGCGTTTTTCTGGCGAGCCCTAATTCAATTTGCACCTCTTTGAGCATGCCGTTATGACGGTTCAGAGCGTCAAACAAAATGGCCCGTTCAACTTTCAGAATACGCTCAGCCAAGGAGTCATGTTCTTTTTCGTTCGATTCGCCATTTTCGGTTGTCAGGTTTTGCTCTCCCATGAGTACCCACCGCTCTGCAAACGCTTGGAGTTCCCGGACATTGCCCTTCCATGGGTGTTTTAGCAGCTTTTCTTTGTGTTCCAACTCTAACTTGGGTGGGGCAATACCGAAGCGTGATGCAGTGGTTCGGACAAAATTCTGGCAAAGGGTGACAACATCTTCACTGCGATCCCGAAGTGGGGGAAATATCAATGTGGTTTCCGCCAAGTTCTGGAATAAACGTATACTAAAATGCCCTTGAGTAACGCTATTGGTGAGATCCAGTCGGGTTGACGCTATAATACGCGGCCGTTCGGAAGACTCCGTTAACGTAGCGAGCTTTTCTTGCACGATTAGCGATAGTGCTTCGATGCCATCAAGGAACAGTGTTCCTTTGCCCGCAGCGGCAACTTTGCTGTTCTTATAGCTTGGAAAGCTGGCGTAGGCCTGTTGCTCTGAGCCGAATAGCTCCATGGCAATCAAGGCTTCCGGAACCTGACGGCACTTCAATGCAACAAAAGGTTCGTCCTGCCGTGTACCTTGATCATGTATAAAACGCGCGGCGAGTTCTTTTCCTGTGCCACGTTCGCCTTGTAGCAACACGTCCCCATTCTGATCTTTTAAATAGAAAATAGTACGTCTAAGTTGCTTAACTGAGTCAGCATTACCTAAAATCCGCGGTCCTGGGGCGCTTTGGGTTTCGAGTTGTCGTTTCAGTTCGCGGTTTTCCATCACCAGTTGGCGCTTATCAGTACCACGTTTAATCACATCGAGAAGGGTATCTGTTGAGAAGGGCTTTTCCAGAAAATCATAGGCGCCCTGACGCATCGCAGACACCGCAGTGGAAATATCCCCATGGCCGGTCAGCATGACAATGGAAAGCTCAGGATCAACATCGAGTGCTTTGCTAAGGAAGGTCATACCATCCATCTGTGGCATGTTAATATCTGAAACGATCACCCCTTCAAAGGTGACATTGAGATTTTCAAGCGCATCTTTGGCATTGGAAAAGGCGCGGGAATGAAAACCCTCTATGTCGAGAGTCTGGCTCAGTGAGTCGCGAATAGTGCGCTCATCATCAATGATCCATATTTCCCGTGTCATTGTGGAGAGTCTCCTTCATAAAGGCGTTGGAGAGTGATGGTAAATTCGGCGCCACCTGTTGGGTGGTCGCTGATTTGGAGGCTACCGCTAAATCCCTCTACAATCCGGCGGCAGATCGTCAGCCCTAATCCAAGCCCTTCTTTTTTAGTGGTGTAGAAAGGCGAGAAAATCTTTTTCTTGGTGTCATTATCAATGCCAGGTCCGTTATCCCAAACGTGAATAGAAACGCGATCGAGAAAGGTTTCTACTTTAATACCAATTTCCGGTGACTGTGCGCTATCGACGGCTTGTGAGGCATTGTTAAGCAGGTTCAGAATCACCTGCTCTAGCTGAACGGTATCGGCATTTACCATTAACTCTTTTTCCGGTATGTGACAGGCAATTTGGATACCTTTCTTGATAAAACTCGCGGCGGAGAGTTTGAGGGATGCAGTGATTGCGTCGTCCAGCGATGCTCGGGCTTTACCTTCAAGGTTTTGTTTCCTGGCGAAGATCTTAAAGCGCGCGACGATGTCTGCGACCATACCGATAAGCTCATTGAGTTGTTTCAGGTTTCCGTTGACTGACTCATAGCGTTCCCTTTCCATAAGCTTGATGCTGTTTTCCGTATAGGTGCGCATTGCAGCAAGAGGCTGGTTGATCTCGTGATTAATACTGGCAGACAGTTCGCCCAGCATGGCGAGTTTCGCGGTTTGTATTAGTTCGTTTTCTGTCTGGCGAAGGGCTTTTTCTGTATCCTCATATTGCTGGATGCTTTGTCTCAGTTTAGTGTTGGTTTCCTCAAGGCTGGCAGTTCGAGAGTCGACTTTTTGTTCCAGCTCATCATTGAGCCTTGCAAGCTTTCGCTGGGTTTTGACGGTTTGCAGCCAGGCGGTGAGTACTAAAACCAGCAGGCCATAGAAGGTTGCGAAAATCAAGACAGATTGAGTGACCACTGGCCAGGCATCGCTGGTGGGAATAAAACCGTAGATCCGCCAACCAGCACTGCCTAGATCGGTATTGGAAACGAGCACATGTTCAGGGGCTCTATTGGGCAAGCCAAGATGCAGAGCTTCCTGCGCTTCAATATCTTCCAGTGCACTGAACTTTGTGAGATGACTTAACGAGGAGTCCCCATAGCGGCGGGAGTCGCGAATCGTTTCTTTTTGTTGGTCAGACAGGATGGAAAGGGACTGATATAGCCATTCGTCGCGCGAGCTGTAGAAAACCACTCCGAGTGGATCGGCAATCAAATAGTCGAATTTCTGCTGGTCCCAGATGCTGTCGATGATAGACAGATCGACCTTCAATGTCAGTACGCCAGTAATAACTTCGCCATCCCACACCGGGTAGGAGAAGTAGTAGCCGCGCTTGTCAGAGACCACGCCCAGTGCGTAGTATCGTCCTTTATGTCCCTCAATCGCCTGTTGAAAATAAGGGCGGTAGTGATAATTGTGCCCAACAAAACTTTGTGGAGCATCAGCATTACTGGCTGCCAGAGTCAGGCCGCTTCTGTCCATTAAGTAGATCACATCGCTGTTTAAGCGCGTATTCCAGTTGTTCAATAATAGGTTGATTTCTTTATATAACCTTTTACTCTTCGGTACACGTAGTAAGCGTTTCAATCTCGGATCAGCCGAGAGTACAACAGGAATTTCACTGTAACGGGCGAGTTCGGCGGAAAGCTTTTCCTGGAGTTGATAGACGTCGTATTCGATTTCTGTTGTGAAGCGTTTTTCGACCGAAGAATAAGTGAAAGCACCCACCAAAACAGTCAGCAAGACGCCGAAGGCTGTGACCAGAGAAATAATAAAACGTCGGCGCATAGCGTCCCTGCTAGATTGTTAGGTGCCACCAGGACCAATGGATTGATGTGATGAGCAGCAACCCCGCCTGTTGAGTGCCGGAATTCGCTTGAGAAAAGACGCACGCCCCATCACAATGGCGTAAAAACGCATTCGGAGCACCACAATGGATTTGTATGATATTCGCAGAGAATATAACCAAGGCGGTTTGAGACGCAAAGACCTGCCTGAAAACCCGGTTCAATTCTTTGAGCACTGGCTCAAACAAGCCATTGAAGCCAAATTGCCGGACCCCACTGCAATGACTGTTGCCACCGTTGACGAAAATGGCCAGCCATTTCAACGCATTGTGTTGTTGAAGCATGTCGATAACGACGGGTTTGTTTTTTACACCAACCTCGGCAGTCGTAAATCCAAACATTTAGCAAGTAACTCACGTACTAGCCTCCATTTCCCGTGGCATCCACTAGAGCGTCAGGTACATATTACAGGCATGGCGGAAAAGCTCAGCAAGCTTGAAGTGATGAAGTATTTTCTGTCCCGTCCTAAAGAGAGCCAATTGGCTGCTTGGGCAAGCCGCCAGAGTGAACGGATCACTGCACGTTCTGCGCTGGAAGGTAAATACATGGAGTTGAAGCAGCAGTTCGACAAGGGAGAAGTGCCTGTGCCAACGTTCTGGGGAGGATTCCGCGTGAAGCCAGAGTCTTTCGAATTTTGGCAAGGCGGTGAGCATCGCCTGCACGATCGGTTCGTTTTCCAGAAGGAGAGTGAAGGTCAGTGGGACATCGAACGGTTAGCACCTTAAAAACGTGTTGCAGCCAAAAAGGAAAGCAGCGGATTGTCGCTGCTTTTTTTGTGTCAAAGTGACTGTGACAATACAAAGGTGAGTTGCTGCTTCAGCAGCGAATCAGGGATTTTACAACCCACTCCCATTTCCAGCGCTTTATCGACCAGTTCAGTTTTATTTGATGCACCGAGCTTCACGCGCAGGTTGGCGAAGTGATTTTCTATGGTTTTGACCGACACCCCAAGAGACTGTGCAATAAACTGGGGCTTTTTGCCGAACTGGTGAAAAAAGAGGACTTCGGACTCGCGGGTGGAGAGTTGCATGGCGCTTTTTGTTCCCTCTGTGGTCAGCGATTCAACTGGTTCAATGCCTGCCGCTTTGCAAATCCATTGACCTACCCCCAGCATGGGATTGTCGTTCAATGGCTGACCATGAAAGATAGTACCCAAAATCTCTCCTTCACTCCCATACCAGGGTACTTTCGTAAACACGTGTGCTTGCCAGTGACCATCAGGGTAGGGGTGGATGTTGAGTACACGTATATATCTTCCACTCTTTATGACATGCAGATCCTGTTCACGAAACTGCTCGGCGTGCTCTGCAATGGCCTCAGGAAGCTGATCGTCATTTTTCCCTTTCAATTCATCAGGTGTGCGCGCGCCAACAAGTCGGGCGTAAGCGTGATTGACATGAACGAATCTGGATTGGGTATCTTTGCAGCCCCAACAACCGGGAAGTTGCTCAAATAGGGAGATCAGCATGGAAGGAGGCCAGGACATGTCATTCATGATTTGTGTTGGGTACATTTAGACTACATCGTATTGTAAGTAATTGTATATGATATTTAAATAGTATTAATCATATGGCTGTTTCTTTGTGGCAGACTGAAATTTCCGACGGTTCGGATAAAAAAACCGACTCGTAGGAGCCGGTAAAGACAAGATCTCACTCGTTAGAGTTACTTCCTGTACAACGTATAGAAGAGACCACCTGACCCTATGTTCGAGGGTAATCACGCAGGGTCTGATGGGTCACCGAGGTAAATTTCAGTGTCAAAACAGGCGCATACTGCAATATGCGCCTGTTTAAGTGGTACTATACGCAGAGACTAGAAAATTGGGCATGGGGGGAATGCACTAACTAAGCAAATAACTGACAAGATTGTCTGTTATTAGCGATGTTGGTCGCGTTTTTTCGAGCGGACTGGGGATTTATTGGTCAGAGAAGATCGAGATTTCGAATATACAAAAAAGCCCGCAATAGCGGGCCTCTCGGTATATGCTGAAGTATTAGCTACTAGATATTCCGGACGACTCGGAAGCCAAGATAGTTGGCGCTTATATCAGATTTCAGCTCAAGACGTTCTGCCACGCGCGCACTGCTTGGAGAGAAACTCCATGCGCCGCCACGTGCCACTGGTGTCTGACTTTCTGCCCATTCCCAAACATTACCCGCGGTGTCATAGACACCGAATGGGTTAGCAGGGAAACTGGCGACAGGAGAGGTACTTCTGTTGGACCAGACGGTGCCGCTCCAACCTGTGTTGGCATTGCCTATACCGATGTCGTTGCCCCACCAAAAATCAGAATCGCTACCCGCCCGCGCTGCCACTTCCCACTGAACTTCGGTTGGAAGTGCGTAACTGAAGCCAGTTTGCGTGCTCAACCACTTAGAGTAAGCATGCGCATCATCTTTGGTAATGCAAACAACTGGTGCATTATCTGACTGGTCAAAGCCAGGCTTGCGCCAGTTGTGATTGAGTAGTTGCTTTGGTTCACCGTTGATAAGGGAAGTACAGCCCTGACCTTCTTCTGCATCCGTGACATAGCCTGTTGCAGCGACAAACTCTCCAAACTGTTTCACAGTGACTGGCGTCGCTGCAATTGAGAATGGTTGGTCAACAACTACCGGTTGCTCAGCTTCAAAGCCAACGCGGTATTGGCCTGCACCAATCACCACCATTTTAGGTGCTTGCCGATTGTTAGAGAGTTTGTCAGCGAAACGCTTTCCCGGCTTTGGACGGTTCTCCTGTTCGCGAAGATTTGCCCAAACCACGGAGTCTTTGCTCATGTACATTTGGCGACTGTATGGTTCGAAACCTGGCTTTTCAACAGTCAACTGGTGTTGACCTGCTGGCAGCATGATTTCTACCGGTGTTGAGCCATAAGTGACACCGTTAATAGTAACGCTGTCTTCATAACGGTTTGAACGGATTTTCACATTGACCCAACGCTTAGCTTGTTGCTTGGGTGCTGCTTTGGCGGCGGTGAAAGAGTTCTCCACACAGTAGCGTTCAGCGAAATCCAACAATTCACAGGCTGCGTTTTCATCAGGCGTGCTGCGCATTTCCGCTTGCATGCGGGTGATATAACGGTTGTTACCGCTGAATCCGCTGTCAACCACGTTGCTATTCATCACATGAATATTGAATGAGACGCGATTGGCATTCAGTTTCGCAGTGGTAGATTCCGTTACATTGTCCAATATCTGTGACTGGAAGCTGTTGACGGCTTTTTGCATGGTGAGGGTTTTACCCTGATTAGCACATGCACCCAGAGTCATTGATTCGCTACAAGTAATGGTGTGAACCACTTCAATGGTATCTGCGAAGGTGAGTTCCTGACGAAGACGTTTAACACGTGCTTCTTTTTTGGATTCCTGCAGATTTTCTAATGCGCTTACCAGCAATTGTTTTTGACGGTTTTCACCTTCAACAACACGCTGCTGTTCTGCAATAGCCTGATCATTGATTAACGCGGAAGATTGATTATCTTTTACTGCGCTCCACGCAGCTTGGTAGTCATCTTTATATTGGGTGAGATCGGTATCTGGATTTTCGAGGAGTCGACGGAATTGTTCATCAAGACGCTCTTGCGCAAGATTCCGTTTTTTCTCTAACTCGATAGCTTTGTTTGTCAGCGTTGCACGCTCACTTAATAAAGCATCCAGCTTGTCACGTTGCGTTTGGAGGTTTTCGGCGTGAACGCTAATTTCACTTCGTTTATCAGCTAGCTTCTGTTCCAGCGCAACCACAGGATCGTGGGTTGCGACATTGGCTTCATTGGCAAGCGATTGACTACTAAGAAGTATCGGCGATAACGCGAATACTAACGCGGCGATGCGATTACTTTTCATATGTCCCTTGCTTATTATCAGAAATCATAAACACCGATACTGCACAAAGACGTTTTACTGATTACTGCATCTCGGCAAAACTCGGTATTTATAAGCTTTGTCCCAATTAGCTAGATTAACACGTAAATGCCAATTAGCTTGTGTATGTTACTAATTATTTGACGCTTATCGTTATTATGCAATGCTAATCTTTTGAGTGATAACTCAATAAATTTTAGTTGCTATCCGTGTTTTAGGAAATATTGTCTGGTAAAAAAAATTATAGATGGAAAATATCATTTTAATTGACGCTTTTTGATTATTTTGCGTCATATTTTTGACGGTTTGATATAACGATATAACAAGGCTAAACGATTAGATAAAAGATAAATTACGCGGTTAAGTTAACTTCTATCCCCAAACAACCTGAAGATGCAGGATTCAGGTTGTTTGGGTATATCTTGAAACATCAAAGATCCTTTGCACCGGAACGATGATCAGGGAATGATCATGTATCGAAACTATCGAAAGCATGATCAAGTAACATGTATGTTTATTTCTCTGTGTGAGTATGAGTGAAAAATCTTTTAAAACATAATGATAAAAGAGTTCTCTAGAGTTTTCTTGCCGTCAACACAGATTTTATCTGCGATCACAATGCCTTGTTTGTTGAGATCCTGCACAATTTTGAAGTTGAAATGACAACCTCCGTAGTTTGCCACTCTCTTGATCATCTTTCCGTAGAGATTTTTCTTCTTGTTTTCCTCTTCCGCATGGCAGAATGGACACAGTTTTCTGACTACTATTATTCACTATGGCATCCGAACTGAAGCATTCTCAGGTTATTGCTTTACCCAATCACCCTTCGTTGCATGCGCACGAATACCGTCAGGTGGTGATTGGTTTGCAAGGCCAGACAGAGTTTGAACTTTCCGGGCGCGGCAGTCTTATCGGGCCGGGTCAGGGGTGCCTGGTGTCTGAATCTGAGCTTCATTCGTTTTCTGGTGTGGGGCAAAACGAGATTTTGGTGATAAACCTGCCTGAATCTGAGCTTCTAGGTGAGATGAGCATGAAAGATAAAGTAGAGCGCCTGTTTGAGCGTGATGCTTACTTTCAACTCGACAGTCAGGCACAGACTTTAGTGAAAGCGCTGACGTCCGAAATGATTGCCAATCCGCATGATGCGATGTTGGGACGCGCTTGTGCTGATACCCTGCTTTGCGTGATGGAACGCCATTTCCGTGAGCAAATCGCACCGCGACGCCATGGTCACCGTCTAAACATAGACATCATCGATCTCTATATTCGCCAGCACATCAGCCGCAAAATCAGTGTGTCGCAGTTGGCGGGGTCGGTCTTTCTGGCGGGAAGCCAGTTCCATCAGCTTTTCAAATCGCAGATTGGCATGACGCCGCATCAATACGTATTGAAAAAGCGCTTTGAGTTAGCGCAGGAACTGCTCAGTACCAGCGAGCTGAACCTTGCACAGATCTCAGACAGTTGCGGTTTTGCATCCCAAAGCGGTTTTACTTCAGCCTTCACCCGCGCATTTGGTGTTTCTCCCTCCCGATTTCGCCAGCAGCACTGACTATCAATAGCGATCTAAATCACTAAATTATGCAATACGTTGTTATTGGTACGCATCAGCCGTGGTTCTCTGTTTGTTAATCATCGGAGTTTTTTGCAATAATGCCGCAGAATTTCGAAAGACTCATCGGCACCACATACCTAGAATCGGTCGTTAATCTAACATATTAGTAACATATGCCACTGCCTCGTGGTTGATGGATAGAGGAATCTGCTAATGTTAAAAGCGACTGATGTGCTGGTACCAAGCTACCTTGAGCAACCCGCTTCCGCGCTATGGCCTCATATTTCTTCGCATTACTGTGTTGATGAAAGTGAGTTGCTCGCGTCACTGCTCCCACTTGCAATACCTACGAATGAAGAACGTAAACAGACGGAAGCCCAAGCGACAGAGCTGATTGAGCGTGTGCGTGCGGATAAAACGGCCGTGCAGATGATTGATGCACTTCTTCTCGAATACAGTCTGGATACCCGTGAAGGCATTTTGCTGATGTGTCTTGCAGAGGCCTTGATGCGTGTGCCAGATGCGAAAACCGCAGATGCCCTGATCCGGGATAAATTGGGTGTGGCCGATTGGAAAGCCCACCTTAAGAACTCTGAGTCTCTGTTCGTGAACGCCTCGACCTGGGGACTGATGCTGACCGGAAAAGTCGTCACTATCGATGAGCGCAAAGAAGGCGGAGCAGGCAAGGTGCTTAACCGCTTGGTGAACAAGATGTCTGAGCCTGTGATTCGTCAGGCTATGCATCAAGCCATGAAAGTGATGGGTCACCAGTTTGTCCTTGGCCGCTCGATCAACGAAGCGTTGGAAAACGGCAAACCACTACGCCAGAAAGGTTTCACATACTCGTTTGACATGTTGGGTGAAGCGGCGCTCACCACGCAGGACGCGCAAAAATACTTCAAAGACTACATGATGGCGATTGAAACGGTGTCTCAGCAACTGTCTGTGGGCAACGGGCCATCACCTTCTGTTTCCATTAAACTGTCTGCTTTGCACCCACGTTATGAAGTAGCAAATGAAGACCGCGTATTGGGTGAAATGGCTGAGACTGTGCTTCGCTTGCTGAAGCGCGCCCGCGAGTTGGGTGTCGCAATCACCATTGATGCAGAAGAAGCTGACCGCCTGGAACTGTCACTGAAGCTTTTTGAAAAACTCTTCACCCACGAAGATATTAAAGGCTGGGGTCAGTTTGGTTTGGTGGTTCAGGCTTACTCCAAGCGCGCATTACCTGTCATTACCTGGTTGGCGGCGCTGGCAAAAGAAAACGGTACAACGATTCCAATGCGACTGGTAAAAGGCGCCTATTGGGACAGTGAAATTAAACTCGCACAACAAGCAGGCTTGCCGGGCTATCCGGTTTACACCCGTAAAGAAGGTACCGATGTGGCCTACTTAGCCTGTGCACGTTTCCTGCTTTCTGAGCATGTAAATGGCCTTATCTACCCACAATTTGCCAGTCACAATGCGCAAACCGTGGCGGCAGTGGAAGCCATGGCTCAGCATGACAACTATGAATTCCAGCGTTTGCACGGTATGGGTGATTCGCTTTACTTCCACGCTAAGGAAATGTTCGGTCAGACTGTGCGTATCTACGCGCCAGTAGGAAGCCACAAAGATCTGTTGCCATATCTGGTTCGCCGTCTGCTTGAAAATGGTGCCAACAGTTCGTTTGTTCACCGTTTGGTGGATGCTGCCTGTCCGGTGTCTGATTTGACGCAACATCCGGTCGATACACTCAAGTCGCGCCCTACGCTTCATAATGCACGTATCCCGCAGCCTTCGGGGATCTTTGGTGAATCCCGCCAGAACTCGAAAGGTGTTGCGATTGATATTGAAAGCGAGTGGGCGGCTTATGATGCCAAGGTACAGGCCTTTATGGATGTTAGCTGGAAGGCGGGCCCAATCATTAATGGTAAGCGCCTGACGGGTGATACTAATACCGTGGTGGCACCTTACGATCACCGCCTGAAAGTTGGCAGCATCAACTGGACAACACCGGCGCAAGCGAAAGAAGCGCTAAATGTAGCGGCAGCCAATGTTGATAGTTGGCGCGTGTTTAATGCCAAACAAAGAGGTGAGTACTTACTAAGGCTGGCAGATAAGCTTGAAGAGAATCTTGGTGAGTTAGTCGCTCTTTGTCACCGTGAAGCGGGCAAGACGATTCATGACAGCATTGATGAAGTCCGTGAAGCTGTGGATTTCCTCCGCTACTATCCCATTCAGGCAGAGAAGATTGAAGGGGATCTGCAATCTTTTACCCGCTTTGACGGCCAGTCTGTCACCCTAAGACGCGAAGGGCGTGGCGTGTTTACCTGCATTAGTCCGTGGAACTTCCCGTTGGCAATCTTCATCGGACAAATTTCGGCAGCGCTGGTGACGGGGAATACCGTTGTTGCCAAACCGGCGGAGCAAACATCATTGATCGCATTCCGCACGATTGAGTTGTTGCTGGAAACTGGGATCCCATCTGGAGTGATTCACTTACTGCCGGGCAGCGGCGCAGAAATTGGCAGTGTTTTGACGGGTGACAACAGCATCGCCGGTGTCGCCTTTACTGGCTCTACTCCAACAGCGCAGCGCATCAACCAGACACTTGCGTCCCGCGACGCACTGCCAGTGCCGTTTATTGCGGAAACTGGTGGTCAGAACGCCATGTTGGTTGACAGTACCGCGCTGCCAGAACAAGTGGTGCGCGATGTGCTTCGCTCCGCGTTTGCCTCTGCTGGCCAGCGTTGTTCAGCACTTCGTGTGCTTTATGTTCAGCAAGATGTAGCAGATCGTGTGATTGACCTTATCAAGGGAGCCATGGCGGAAATGCGCATTGGGTTGCCTTACCTGCACTCCACCGATGTCGGCCCAGTGATTGATGAGACTGCTCAGGCGAAGCTGCAGAACCATATCAACGAATTGTTCAAAACCAGCAAATTCATTGCTAAAGCGCCGATGAAGAGTGAAACCCGTGTCGGTACCTACATTGCGCCTGTGGCGTTTGAAATCGACAGCATATCCATGCTTTCAGAGGAGCATTTTGGCCCAATCTTGCACGTGGTGCGTTACCACGCTGACGAACTCGACAGCGTAATTGATGACATCAACAGCGCGGGCTTTGGCCTAACACTGGGTGTTCACAGTCGTAATGAAAGCACTTATCGCCATATCGAATCACGCGCCAAAGTAGGTAACTGTTACATCAACCGCGACCAGGTCGGTGCAGTCGTGGGTGTGCAGCCATTTGGTGGGCAAGGGCTTTCAGGGACAGGGCCAAAAGCCGGTGGACCTCATTATCTCTATCGCTTTACGAAAGAGGAGGTGGTGGCATGAGCAAGGTAATAGGAACGCAGGCAATGAATGAAGTATCGACGTTAGCTGCTCAAAGCCAAGCTGTTTGGGAAGAGTGGAACAATCTGGGTGTGATTGAGCGTGTAACGCGACTAAATAGCTGGGCTGACAATGTGGGGCAGCGTGGCGGTGATTTTACTGCAGCATCCAACCTCATCCGTTTTCAGCTTCATCAGGCGGAAGCCTTGCTGGCACCTATTCATGAAATGCCTGGGCCAACGGGTGAAACCAACGAGCTATACACATCAGGTCGTGGATTGTTTCTGGTGACAGGTGATGAGTCTTTGACTGTGACTGCGTTAGCAGGTCAATTGGCTGCTGTGTTGGTCGCTGGCAACTGCGCCTTGTTGGCAGTACCTGGTTCACTGAAACGGGACGCAGAAGCCTTGATTGGCGATTTGGTGAAAGCCAGTGCCCCGAACCGACTGGTTGCATTGCTTGATAGTGACAAGACGGAAGATGCCATGGTCTCGACACCGATTTGCGGTGTGGCAGCGGCAGCGCATCCGGCAACCTTGATTGCTATGAACCGAAAATTGGCAGCCCGAGATGGTGTATTAGTTCAGTTTGTCGCTGAAGACAACGCCTCCCAACTGCCGCTGGTGGCTTCGCCAACCTATCTACTCCGCTTTATTACCGAGCGGACGAGAACCATTAACGTCACCGCAGTAGGAGGTAATGCCACCCTGCTGGAACTAGGTGGTGGCGAACACTAAACCCAAGTAACCCGAAGTCATTGTGCCCACAGATCTTCTGCGGAAAGCGCAGAAGATCTTGGGCTTACATTGCTGACGGTTTTCACCAATCGGAATTAGGCGCTGGGGCTATTTGCCCCAAGATTTGTGCCTTGTTATTGAGGGAAAAAACATGATTGAAAACAGCTTTGCAATCAGTGCCACGTTTATCGTGTACCTGATTCTTATGCTCGCAATCGGCGTATACGCATACAAACGTACTTCAAACTCAGAAGATTACTTTTTAGGTGGGCGTTCATTAGGCCCGTGGCCTGCAGCATTGTCAGCGGGTGCGTCAGATATGAGTGGCTGGCTACTGTTGGGATTACCGGGCTATGCCTATGCAGCAGGCATCGAGTCACTATGGCTTGCTGGAGGCTTGTTAGCGGGTACTTACTTGAACTGGCTGATTTGTGCCAAGCGTCTTCGTACCTACAGTATTGAAGTCGACAATGCGTTGACCATCCCTGAGTTCCTGTCGCGTCGTTTTGAAGACAAATCGAAACTACTCCAGACCATTTCTGCCTTCTTCATTTTGCTGTTCTTCCTTTTCTATACCAGCTCTGGCTTGGTAGCAGGCGGTAAACTGTTCGAGACAGTTTTTGGTCTCGACTACAGTACAGCAGTGATCATTGGTACCGCCTGCGTGGTGTCCTACACCTTGTTCGGTGGCTTCCTTGCCGTCTCTTGGACTGACTTGGTGCAAGGTCTTCTGATGGCTGCGGCACTGATGATTGTGCCAATTGCTGTCCTAGACGGTTCATTCTCTGATTTGCCTACAGCACTGGAAGCGAAGAATCCAGAGCTTTTGACCTTATGGCAAGATGTTAGCGGCCAACCGCTGACGACTGTGTCAATTTTGTCGCTGGTGGCATGGGGTTTGGGTTATTTTGGTCAGCCGCACATTCTGGCGCGTTTCCAAGCAACCCGCTCTAACGCAGATATCACCACTGCTCGCCGTATCGCTGTGGGCTGGAGTGCTATCTCCATGGTGGGTGCTATTCTGATCGGCTTGGTGGGTATCCTGTATGTTGACCAGCACCTTGGCGGTGAGCTGGCGGATGGCGAAACCATCTTTATGTATCTGGTGAATGCTGCCTTCCATCCAGTAATTGCCGGAATTTTATTGGCAGCGATTCTTGCCGCGGTAATGAGTACTGCGGATTCCCAGTTGCTGGTGTCTTCATCGGCGCTGGCTGAAGACTTCTACAAGCAAGTTTTCCGTCCTGATGCATCAACCAAGGAAGTGGTTATGGTGGGGCGTTTCGCAGTCATTGGTATTTCTATCATTGCGTTGGCGCTGGCGATGAATCCGGAAAGCTCTGTTCTCGGCCTCGTATCTTATGCATGGGCCGGTTTTGGTGCAGCATTCGGTCCGGCACTGCTGCTGAGCCTGTTCTGGAAAGATATGAACCGCAATGGCGCACTGACAGGTGTGATTGTTGGTGGTGTGACCGTAGTGGTATGGAAACAATTGACCGGCGGTATCTTTGACCTATATGAAATTGTTCCGGGCTTCATTCTGGCCGGTATTGGCATCGTTGCAGTGAGCAAGATGACAGGTGGTGCTGATGACAAAGTCATGCAGAAATTTGACGATTATCAGCAGAGCCTCAAGACTTTGCCTTAATTGAATTTCTCAGAAGAAAAAGGGACGCTGGTGCGTCCCTTTTTCTTTTTTATCAATAATATGATGTTATTTGGTGTCGATGCGATTAACCATTTTGTTTACTCAAGCAGCGTGACTAGGCCCAACAGTCAGAAAGTGGCAGACGCTCCATGAGTGCCTGAAGCTCTTCCATCGAACTAACCGATACAACCAGAGGATGGCTCGCGTCTTCTTTGTTTCCCGGATTGAAATAAACCGTGCGCATACCTGCATTGATACCGGCTTCCACGCCCCGGATAGTGTCATCCACAAACAGGCATTCCTGAGTTAAAGCTGCCATGTTCAAAGCTGCATAATGGAGGAGATCAGGTGCCGGTTTCCAGCTGTTGGCATCAAAAGCGCTGTAGAGATGGCCACGAAAGTGATGCAGAAGCCCAGTCATTTCCAGCGACATCTCCATTTTTTCGACCGGACCATTGGAAGCGACGCACATATCGATACCGACATCCTTGAGGGTATTGAGCAGTTCTGGCACACCATCGACCGGATCGAGGTGGTCGGCGAACAATTCTGCGCATTTCTCACGGTATAGATGCTCCAGCTCATCAATAGAGATTTTCAGGTTGTAGCGCTCGCAGGTCTGAATGAGTATATCTGCCAGTTTGCCACCCTGAAAGTTATCAAGACACTCCTGTAAATCCAGTTTCACGCCGTAATTCGAAAAAATCTCGACTATCGCCATTTGGGACAGCACTTCGCTGTCAACCAAGGTGCCGTCGCAGTCAAAAATTACGCAGGAAACAGGGACATCAAAGTCGAAGGAGTTCATTCTTTTTGATTCAATTGGTTTCACATCAATATCGATACATTAAGCGTTAACCTGACTAGCAAATCCAACAACATGCCATTTTATAAATTGCTAGCTAGGTCTTATCAATCGTGGCGGATAGGCGGAAAAATCCATCTAAGATCTTGTTTTATTAAGAATGATACAAAGGTGGAAATGAATGCCGACCTAACCCAAAGGTCGAGCCGGAGCGGTAAAGAATGAGTGATCCAGATAGAAGTAGTTTTGCCAGGTTCTCATACGAATGAGGACGCTGAGTATGAAAACCGCAGAAGAATTAACAAGTTTGGAGCCATCTTTCATCAACACATCGAGTGTCTGTTAAAATAGCAGCAATCACAGAAAAGACAGGGAGTCAGTCATGTATTCACACAGATGGATAAATGGAAAGGAAACAGGGTTAGCAACAGGAAAGGCTGTCTGCATCGGGCGTAACTATGTTGATCATGCGAAAGAGCTGAATAATCCTATCCCTGATGAACCGGTGCTCTTTATCAAACCGGCGACTTCCATTGTCGGCACTGATTCGCCACTTGAACTCAGTGGGCGACTGGCACCGATTCATTACGAAGCAGAGCTGTCTGTACTAATTAGTAAGCCGTTAACTAACGCCAAGCGTGAAGAGGTGCTGAAAGCGGTTGTTGGCGTTGGCATAGCGCTTGATCTCACCCGGCGTGAGGCCCAAAGTAAGCTGAAAGAGAAAGGTCTACCCTGGGAACTGGCAAAAGCCTTTGATGGTAGCTGTGTGCAGAGTCCGTTTGTGTCGTTTGAAGGAATTGATCTTGCTGCTACAACCTATGGTTTAGACATCAATGGCGAGGCTACGCAGTGCGGTGACACCCGCCTGATGATTAATCCTGTGGTTGACCTGATTTGTCATCTTACCCAGTACTTTACATTGGTACCGGGTGATATCGTGCTGACAGGCACGCCGAAAGGCGTGGGGAAACTCACTGACGGTGATAAGTTAACACTCACCTTATCGAATGAAGTGTTAGCGGAATTCAACTGTGTGGCAGTAGCTTAAAGAGCTTTAAATAGATAAGGAAACAGCGTCTTTCGCTCTTCTGCAGACAAACTGCAAACGCGGTCGATATTGATTTGAGGGATATCTTCCGCGTCTCCACCGTAATGCTTCAATGCCTTCTCAATACTGGCTTCACGGATAAGGTGAAACATCGGGAACGGTGAGCGGTTGGTGAGATTACTGTCATCTTCGGGTTCAATATCCGCGAAGCAATAATCGGGATGGAAACTCGCAATCTGGTAAATACCTCGCCAGCTAAACTGATCAATCAGCATGTCGGCAACATCTAAAAACTGGTTATAGTCGTCAAAGTCCAGAAAGTGGTTGGGTGTGACTACAATGGTTGTTTCTAAATCCGCTACCTCACTGTTTTCCAACAACGTTAGTTCAGCAATAATGTTTTCCATCACTTCCTGATCATCCTGGCCTTCATACACGGCAATTTTGATTTGTCCGTTGCGCTGTGGTTTAGCTGCGAAAGGGCAGAGGTTTAAGCCAATAACGACTTTTTCGAGCCATTCTGTGGTGTGTTGCTCGACGAGGCTGTTAGAAGGAGAGATGGTCATGGTCAATACCCTGTTAAATACGACAGCGGTATTCTATACCCAAAACGACCTAAAGAGGCAGGATTCAGCGAGGATCTTTAGGTTGTTTTAGACGCAACCAAAACCCAAAGAAGAAAGCCGATTTACAGTGAAAATCGGCAGTGGCGACGTAACTGCAGAAGAACTAAAAGCTATTTGTTTTGTTTATTTGGCTTTGGGGCACCCGTGGGTCACGAGGCAAATAATTGGCTCAATCGTGCTGCTTCATCTGATGATGCTGAAGGCATGAATTGACCGTTATACCTCGAGTACCATTTTTGTGCTCCTATGACCCATTTGAAGCGCTATCTAATATGGGGTGGCATTTCTGGTTAAAACCCAACAAGCAAAAGTATGTCGGGTTTGGTAAGGATTTAGTTGGCGATCTATGGTCAACAGCCCCTAGCACTAGCCTTGGGGTGGCAAACGAACAACCGAAACCCTGTGTAAGAGAATGGATACTCGCCACTGAACATGACAGAGAGGGCGACGATGAAAGTTTGCATGGGGTGTTAGCTTTCTCCCAAACTTACCGATAAATAAATCCCTCATTTATATAAGGGTTTTTCATTATTCGTAAACCTAATAATTGGGTTGGTCTTCATACGTAAAACCCGCTCTAATCCTCAGTGAGAGCCCATCACACCTTTCTCCTTCCAACGCCTAGTGTTTGGGCTCTCTAACCTACCTAACTGGACCTTCCTGCTGATTCAGTCTCGTTGCATGCCCAAGTATCGCATCGGGCTTTTCGTAGTGGTGGTTGTCATGGCTGTCTCTTAAAAGGAAAGCCGCGATCACCATGCCAGTCAATATCGCTGAGCCGGGCATCTTCAGGTTGTTAGGGTATAAACGGTTTTGTGAAACCCCTCTCGGTTGGCGCTTCTAGCGAAGAAGACCCCCTTTTCAAGTAAGATTAAGTGCTTTGTGTGAATATTGTACTGAGCTGAATCTTCACTGACCTGTTTCTTATTTCGAAATAAATGCTCATGAACCGTTTACATGGATTTTAATCTAGAGCCAAAATGCTGATATACATAGTCATTATCGAAACCATCGACATTCTGGCTTGAGAAGATAAGCGGTGTTACGCCTTGCTTTAACGCTTCTTTCTGAGACTCTACAACCAGAATATTCATGATTATCATGCCTGCTATACTAGAAAACGCCCCTGTCACTTTACCATTCACATTGCACAAGCCATCACCAGGGGGAACCTGATTGTCAATGACGACATCTGCAATATCCATCAATTTCAAACCAGAGCTATGGCGGCTCGGGTATTTAGATGACTGTTCTACTGAAGTTATCGCAATAACCGGATGCCCTTTGGCTTTTGCAATTTGTGCAAATTCTATTGGAAGCGCATTTCGCCCTGAATTGGAAATCACCATAACCACATCATTGCGGGAAATGTTCTGATCATTCCAAATGACTTCAGCCAATCCTGGCAACTTTTCCATTGCTGAGCCTCTTAAAGCCCCATCATTGGTAAGCAGCACTGAGTCTAAAATTGCATTAATGTTGCCAAGACCACCTGCACGAATAAACCCCTCTAAACCAATCATATGTGAATGACCTGTTCCTAAGACTTGGATCATGTTGTCTTTAATAATGGCTTGAGCGAAAAGCTCTTTTGCCTTGGATAACGCCTTCTGGTTCACTTCCATTAGAGAGGTAAGCTTTGGTAGTAAACAGTCAAAATATTCAGACATTACTTGGTTCTCCAATACGGTGCTGACTCGATTAACTTAGCAGTTTGGAACACTATTATTGATACTATCCGACCGATAAATAAAATGCCGAGAAAAAGCCACCCAAGACCAGTTCGCTCATGCGTATGTCCACCGCATTGCCAGCTACTACACCGAAAACATCAGCGGTACTCAACTCGACTGCCTCACCACCTTGGCGACCCGGTCATCAAAGCCGTGCTTGATGACATCAACAACATGCTGATAAAACTGATGGCAAGAATTCATAACGGAACGCCAGCTCCAGGGAATAGGAACCACCAAAGCCAACGGCAAGCAAGCCAACACCGAACGGGACCACAAAGTGAAATGGGATAGAGAAAGGGCTCAGCCTGAGAGAAATTGCATAAGCGACCGGCTACAGCCGATCGCAGGTGTGTAGGATATTGGCTAGCTAAATATTGACCAGTTTCGACTTAGCTTTTGTGCTCTCCATCGTCCAATTCAGACTTATACCCAAACAACCTGGAGATACAGGAGTCAACTCGCCCGAAGGGAGTCCATCAATGCGCCCACTTCATCGTTAAATTCCACGGAAATAGGACGACTATTCCTCACGAAATTTGCCTCGCCATCACGGACTCAGTGACACTGGCTGGTTGTGGGGCACGTGCCAGAACAGGTTGGTATAACACAAGTATGAACACTTTTTTGTAGAAGGGCATAAATTGGGATGGGCCAGTCAGGGTGAGAATATAGGTACTCGAATGAGTACCTATTAACCATTAATCGCCCTATCCTCGGAGGTAGGTAATTGATTTACTGAGGCGTCAGTCCTACAGCGCAATAAAATTAAACGCCAATGGTATTTCATTATCGCTTCTGCCATTCCCTCACGTAAAAGAAGATGTACAGTGAAAATCGGCCTTGAGTGCCTATTTATTGTCCTGAGTTGGCGCTTGCCATGCTTTGGTGCCCCAGAGCGGGACGGTCGAGAGGCTGTGTTTATGGCTACCTTGCGTCTCTTTGGTGGAGTACGAGAGGTACATCAGCGTTTGGTTTTTAGAATCGAAGATACGGCGGATCTTCATTGACTTAAACAGGATGCTCTTTGATGCTGTGAATACCACTTCACCGGATTTTGAACGGTCGATGTTGGTAATCATCTCTGGTGTGATATCGCCAGTTTGACGGCAAGAAATACCCATATCAGACGGATCAGAGAAGTCGAGGTCGGCTTTTACATGGCTAATGTGGCAGGTGACGCCCGGTACTTCGGGGTCGTTGAAAATTTGGATCTTGATGTCTTTGGTTGTGAAGAGTCCTAAGCTGACATCTCCCACTTCGTCATCTGAACAGCCCGCCAAAGCAAATCCGAAAACAGATGCTGCGACAAGCGCGCGAAGTGGTTTAGAAGTCGGTGATTTTGGAATAGCGAACATGGCAGTACCTGTCGTTAGAAATATTTCAAGCCACTTTATCAGTGGCTTGTGTTAATTGTCTAACTTCGACTGGTATCGCCAGTAGAGCGTCTCTAATCGAATTGTGCGTCACCAGGTCGGCGATCCAGCGTTTCTGGATTGAAAGTGAGTAGCTCGTCGTAAGCATCACAAAAGCTTGCCGTATCGTTGTATTTTTGGCGGGCAGCTTCGATTTTTCGCTCTGCTATGCGGCGCTTATCCGAGCCGTTGCGATCAGAGCTGAAAATTCGTTGCTGAGTAAACAGCTCTTGCGTGAACTTTTGCTTGCAGATTGATTCGTTTTTTTCCGTAACCACTTCACCCAACTGATCTTTTGCGGCAAAGGCAAAAGCAGATACCAGAGCCGAAGTTATGATTATTGATTTAACAACGAGATAGCGCATAATCCTCACCTGATAGTGAACCCACTCGTTTTAAAGATAGTTCACACAACAATGCCTCTCAAGTGAGACAAATTGCTCATTTTTAATTCGGCTCAATTCCCCCTTCATTTAGTGATATTGGTTCCTGAATTAACGCCTCATTATCAAACACTGACTATCGGATTCTGGCCTGTTTTCGGCGCTGGTTAACATTCCTACAAAAAGAGGGATGAAGACGGCGTAGCTTGCGGTTATCTTCATCTTTTTCAAGGAATGACAGTGACGTGAGAGATGCAAAAACAGGTTAACAGCTCGTACTTACAGCTTTTTCTGCGTGAATCTGGCACCGCAGCGATGCTGAATATTGAACAACTCCCCGATGTGTCAGATGTCGATGCCATCGCGCTTTTTGATTGGATGTCCAGCAAGCGCTCATTCTCAGCGTCGGAAGTGAAAGGCCATCGCTGGATAAAAACCTGCAGTGCAGGTTACGTCACTGAACTATTGTTGAATGAAGACGGCACCCTTGAAGAATTTACCCTGTTCAACCGTTTGCTAACTAAAGGCTGGTGGAAGCTTGAGCAAGGCGTGCTGGATTTGGAAATCGTAAAAAACGACAACACCTATCGCAGCAGAGTGATTGCTAACAAATCGGTGAATATTCACTCTGCCATTGAGTACAAAAACGGCGCACTGCACTCTTACCTAAAACTGGCACAAGTCATGCCAGTGGCGCGGAGCACATAAAGTCCCCATCAAACTAAACCCTAAAGGTTAGCGATGCTGGCCTTTTTTGTATCTGTTTCTCCACCAATGGGTAGAATTGAGACCCCTAACGCGTTGTTTTTGCGCTATACATGAAGGCAGATCGTTAGCTTAGGGTCTCTTGACCTTTGTTGAGGTGTATTTGCTTAGAATAACTAGGCGGCACACACCTCGCCGCGCCTAAAACGCTTTGGGCAAGAACAAAATTTAACCACCAAAGGTCAACAGACCCCAGTGTCGAGGGAAAAACGAGGTGCAAATAGGGCTGCCAACTTGGGTGATTGTTGCGACGGGACTGCTCATGAATGTTATCGCTGCGCTGATGACCAATTTCGTTATTGATGGCTTGGGAGAGAAAGCAGCGGTCGTAGAAGAAACCCAGAGCAGCAACAATCAGCTTATCCAATTGACCTGGCAGCAAGTCGATGCCCTTGAGCGCCGAAGGGAAACTTTGCTTATCATCCTTACCACCCAACAAGAGGGCAGAGAACTACCTAAGATGCTCGTTAGTCAACTACTTTCATCGTTTTCTGATATGACAGAGACAGCCCTTAATATGGGCAATATCAATAAAATTATGCTCGGTATTGACCAGCAGCAAGATCTTCTGCGTAATAAGATAGATACGCTATATCTCGATAATCTACAGTTAACAGACTCATACCGTGAAATTGTGAGCAGTATCTCTAACTACCGAAACCTCGCTCTTTTCCTCCAAATCCTCGGCCTCGCGCTGATCATGGCTCGAGATCTCTCCCGAAAGCCCAACTAGATAGCGATCAAATGGGCTTAACATGTGCCAGACTTAGTGTGGTTACATAGGCTGACATTGTCTCAGACATTAGAATAAAGCACTGGTTTTAATTTAAAAAATAGCGCCTAAATCCAACAGAGTTTTGTTCTAATAGACGATATAACGGAGGTGAAAAAGTCGGCATAAACGGCACTTCTCCAACCCGTTTTTTTATTGAATTTTTGGCTGTTGTAGCCGTTTTGATTTAGCGATTTTGGGGTGAGTAAATGGGTGGCGCTAACCGCGTTCGCAGCGTCGTGGCTGATATGTTTGCTATGGTCGTTTTCTGCTTCGTCACTGGCATGATGGTAGAGATCTTCGTGTCTGGTATGTCTTTCGAACAATCTTTGGCTTCGCGGCTGTTGTCTATTCCGGTCAATATCCTGATTGCATGGCCTTACGGTGTATTCCGCGACAAGGTGCAAAAGTTCTCGCAACGTCTATCTTCGACCAAAACAATGAAGCGCGTAGCGGACTTTGTGGCTTATGTGGCTTTCCAGTCGCCGGTGTATGCAGCCATTTTGTTTACCGTTGGTGCCGAACCAAGCCAAATCGCAACAGCCGTCGCTTCAAATGCGCTGCTTTCCGGTTTGCTGGGTGTGGTTTATGGCTCTTTCCTGGAGCGTTGCCGTAAACTGTTTCGTGTTCAGGCGGTGCCTGCTGCTGTTTAACCATTTGGGTATATGAAAAATGCCACCTCAACGGGGTGGCATTTTTTATCTCTACGTCAGCAAACTTTGTACTTCCTTTTGCAGCAAGTGACGGTTTAATGCGTTCGGTTTTAAAAGCTCACCGATATTCACTTCAATCTTTGACCAAAACCGTCTTGGGCGGGTCGTCAATGCATGGCCGTTTTTATGACTGAAGAAGGAACCCCACAACCCTTTCAATGCCATTGGGATGACCGGAACCGGCGATTGAGCGAGGATTTTCTCCACGCCGGGTCTGAATTCGCCAAGTTCACCATCAGAGGTTAAACGGCCTTCTGGGAAAATACAGACGACTTCGCCGTTGTTTAATGCCTGCCCAATGGTTTCGAATGCCGCGTTGTAGGTCTTCTCGCACTTGCGGGGCGAGCAGATAGGAATGACACCCGCATGACGGAAAACGTATTTCAGTATCGGCATTTCACTGATGGATTTATCCATCACAAAACGCACTGGGCGGGTTGATGTTCCCATCAGAAGCAGCGCGTCTATATAGCTGACATGGTTCGCGACAATCAAGGCTGCGCCTTGCTCTGGAATATGTTGACGGCCATTGACCGAAACCCGGTACAGGCAGTGGCTCAACAAGTAACTGATGAAACGTTGAGTGAACTCGGGTACCTGACGATAAACGTAAATCGCCACGATAAAGTTCCCCACCGCCATCAGTGCGAACAATTCGACAATCGAGAAATCCAACACGCTCAATACCAAAATAGAGACCAGCGCTGACACCACCATAAACAGCGCATTCATAATGTTGTTTGCCGCGATGGCTCGCGCGCATTCTCCTTTTTCGGCGCGAGACTGAATAAACGCGTACAACGGGACAATAAACACGCCGCCACTGACGCCCACCATACAGAGATCAAACATCACACGCAGATGGCCGGGTTGAGCGATGAAGCTTTGCAAGCCATAAAACTGTTCGGGGAAAGATTCGATGGAAGGAACTGCCCAAAGCAAATCAGCGCTGAAGAGTGTCAGACCAAGAATACCGAAAGGCAAAATACCCAACTCCACTTTGTTGAAAGAGAGCTTCTCACAGACAAAAGAACCTGTGGCAATACCGATAGAGAACAGGGCAAGCAGCAGTGAAACCACGGTACTGTCTGCATGCAGGTGTTCACGGGCAAAGTTCGGAAACTGTGTCAGGTAGGTTGCACCCATAAACCAGAACCAACTGATAGCGAGAATCGATATCCAGATCCCGCGTTGTTTTTTGGCGACTTTAAGCGTGTTCTTCATGCCTGAAATCGGAGAAAAACGCACTTTCTCTGGGTCGGAAGCAGGCAAGGACGGAATGTGCATACTGCTTAAAAAGCCAATCAATGACAGTGAAACTACCAAAAAGGCAGCAATAGCTGCTCCATAGGGAATGGCGAGCAGCAAACCTGCACTCAGCGTGCCGATAAGGATTGAGAGAAAGGTGCCTATTTCGACCCAGGCATTGCCTTTCACTAATTCATTGGTCTTGAGAGCTTGAGGTAAAAGGGCGTACTTAACTGGTCCGAAGTACGCCGATTGGGTCCCTGTCATAAGCAGCAGGGCCAACATCAGCAAGGCATTTTGCGTCAAGATGGCTGCAGCGGCGCAGCCCATAATCGCGAGTTCTACCAGTTTCAAACGCTGAATGAGTTTGGCTTTATCCATATTGTCGGCAATCGCGCCTGCATGCGCAGAAAATAGGAAGAAAGGCAGAATGAAAAGGCCAGCAGCAAGGTTGACGAAGAGATCGACCGAAACAGGAAGTGAATCAATAAAACTGTAGGTCACCATCAACAACAGAATGTTCTTGTAGATGTTGTCATTCAGCGCGCCGAGGCACTGAGTGAGGAAATAGGGAAAGAATCGTTTGGTGAAAAACATGCCGGCTCCTTGGAGTCAATTCGCGTCAGATGTTGTCACTTTAAAAGCTGTGAGCATTGATGCCAGCGTGTTGAAAAGAGTCGCGATATAGGAAACCCAACGTAACAGAGGGTGAGACTTTCTAGTCTGAAATATCCATTTCTTTAGGTGAACTGGGTAAAGGCAAGATTGTGTTCAGTCTTGCGCTTATTACACCCATCCGGCTTTGATTCTTAGATACTTTTTCCTTCTGTTTTGCCGAAGTAAGAGGTGGCATGTGACCCGTTTATTAATTGTGGAAGATATCCCCGCCTATCAGCAGTTTCTGGGGCAGTTGGCCTCCTCCTCGAAGATAACCCATTGTGATTGCGCTGGTTCACTGGCTGAGGCACTGATGTTGGCTGAACAGAATGAGTACGATTTGGCGCTGGTCGATTTAGGCCTGCCCGATGGCAATGGCCGGGATTTGATTCACTACCTGAGAAAAAACCACCCTGACACTGAGGTGATGGTGCTGACCATTTTTGGTGATGAAACCAATGTGCTAAGTGCGATTCAGGCGGGAGCCCGCGGATACCTGTTAAAAGACACGCCGTTTGAGAAAATTGAAGAAGCGATTGAAAGTCAGTTGGCGGGCGGCGCCCCCATGAGTGCGGCGGTGGCAGCACATGTGTTAAATCAAATTCAGGTAGGAACGCAAACGCCGCTGAATAATCCTTTAACTAATCGCGAAAACGAAGTGCTGGTGCTACTGGCAAAGGGACTAAAAACCAGTGAAATTGGAAGCGCAATGGGCATCTCTCACTACACGGTAAATGACCATATCAAGGCCATTTACCGCAAGCTTGAAGTAAGCAGTCGCTGTGAGGCGGTGTTTGAAGCTAACCAGCAGGGACTGCTTTGATGTTTACTCAACAAATAAGTATCCAGCACCAATGCCAGCACCCACATTGAGAATGTCATAACCTCCTCTTACAGCACCTATACCGCCAATTTTGAACCAGTAATCAGTACTTTGAGGAAAGTTTGAGGGGAGTTTCATCGTTAATAGATCGCCTCCTCCGGCAATAAACCCCACTGAGGCAAATGCCATTCCTACACTGCCCTCAAAATCATCAAATCGATAGCAGTGAAAACGGTTGCCAGTAACAAATTCGAGCTTTCCCCCTGATGAGGTCACGCTGGTACTCACACCTAATTTTGAGTGTTTCAGGTAACTCGCCAGTTTTTTGGGTTTCGTCAAAAGGGGGACAATTTTTCTGACTTCCTTGATGTGTTTGAGCTTCTTAATGTGTTTTAGATGTTTGATAGGTAGAGGTATATTCGCAGTGGCTCCTACCACGTAAACATCTTTTGTTTCAAGGGGCATATCATCGCCACTTAGTCTGTGGAGCTTACCAACGAGCAGCACCACACCGATGATGACGTCAAAACTCAGCATGGTTGAAACTTCTAAGCGCCATTTATGAGATGAGCCCTGGCTACATACATCTTTTATTATCTGCACTTTACGTTTTTTCGGTTTGGGAAGTTTGGGCTCTGGGATGAGCACAGAAACTCGGATTTCCACCGAACGGTTCCAGTCCAATTGTGATGCTTCGTTTTTAACGTGAGTGGGAGAGGATGAACCATCAGAAGATTCTTTCAGGATTTGCAGGTTTGGGCATCGTCCCACCAGATATTGTTTAACACTTTCCAACCGCTTTTTGGCATAGGTTTTATTTTTACCTTCAGGGCCAGTTTTGCTCGCTCTGCCAATAAGGTGAGTCACTCTTGCAGCATCCCCATAGGCTTTAAAAAGAGAAACCAGTTCATCAAGGTATTTTTTCTGACCCGGTAAAAGCTTGTGCTGGCGAACAGCAAAGTTTGCCAGCAGCACAGAAAAGGTCAGCAAACCATTGGAATATTCCATATCCAGCAAATGAAATTTAAATTTGGATGTGCCGAGATTACGCGGGGCAGCCTCTTCCGGCGTCACCAAAGATTGCCCCAAAGGGGCAACCGGACTTTGGTTAGTCGACGCTGTGATAAGGGAAGATGAGTTGGTGAGTGTATCCGTCATGCGCTATCCCCTTTCTCTTCCTCACAGCAATCGTTGTGAATGGTCTGGAGTGCTGAAATCGCTGCAATAGCGTTCTCTTTGTGCTCGGGTTGGTTGGCGATATCAATCAGCGCATTGATCACATGGGTTTTCAGTTTACGCCCACTGTTTTCGAGCTCCCGGCGTCGTACTTCGTTAGCTTGCAGACCCATAGAGTAAGGGTCTAGCGCGTTGGATTGACCAAGCAGGGCTTCCACGACGACACCGGATGTTTGCAGGATGTTTTGGTTAACCGCCAATACAATACCCGGCACATCAATGGGCTTGCCGCCGATTTCAGATACGGGCGTGGTCACTTGATGATCAACGCTTAGCAGCGTTTTTTCTTCTGGCCTTTTGATGTGTTCCTGTTTAATCAGGCTTCGGGTATTTCCTTGGTGGTCACGTATAGAGGCCAGCATTCGGTAGAGGACTTTGGTGACATCTTCCCGGTAGTCTCGATCAGCAATACAGTCTTCAAACAAAGCGTCCAGTTCATAAAGCTCGTAGCGTTTGATACTGGCGGGCGTGCCGTAGTCGACTTCAAGATAGGCACCGGTCAATGCGAAAGTAGACAGGTATTCCTGGTTCATCTGTCGTGCGACAAAGTTCAGGGTGCGGCTGACGTTGATATTGCGAATCGTCCGTTTTTCACTGAACTCGTTCTCTTCAGTGTGGCTGCTACTGCGATCGACCTGAACATTGACTTCGCGTTTCGCATTCACCTTGTCGATGTGTTTTTTCAGTGCACTTTCTGCGGTTTTCTGTGTGTTGGCGCGGTGGGTATTGGTTTGGGTTTCATAGCCACCACTGACTGATATTTTCAGCTCATTCTCGCCGCCACCACTACCCACCACAGGGATATCCACTTTGGCGCTGGTTTTCATCCGGTAGTCGGTGCGACCTTCAAGACGCCATTTATCCTGCGTGTCTTCTGAAAACTCGGTTTTACTCTCCCTATCCAGTGATTCTGTCAGTTCTGATTGGGTATCTGAACTATGCGCATCAAGAATACTTTGGGTTTCCGAGCGGTTGGTTTTGGTTTGCTCAAAGCTGCGGATGGAAAGTTCGACTTCTTCCCCTGGTAGCAAGGAGAAGGAATCCACCACTCGGCCTGCACCATAATCACCGAGATAGTTTCTGACGGTTATCTTTTCCACCAGACGAATCGTTGGAACTGATGTCAAATTGGGTAGGTAGAGGTCATAGTTAGGGATGCCTGAAATGCCAACATAGCTGTCGATGACATAGCCGTTCTCAAGCATGTTCTGCACTTGCGCCATACCATACTTATTGATGACGTAGTCCAGTGGTTGGACGGCGGTTTGCACTATCGCTTCGTTTTGGATGAGGGTGTCCTCGATAACGTCATTCACTGGTGCGGGTTGAATGAGTTGCTCGTTTATTTTTTCATCCGTTTCGTTTGCAAGCACTGCATGCCAAAGTGGGCTGATGGCGTGGGCTTTCATAGCCATCATGGTCATAGGCACCACGTTTTTAGCGCTTTTCTCCTGATTGGATGTACTGTCGGTACTTTTCTTGCGTTTGAATTTGCTTGGTATCACAAGTTCAGAAACCTGCTCATAAGTGAATGCTGTCGATGCAGGTAAGTCGTAACGGAGCAGACTGGCGTTGCCACCGTCATCGAATTTGATCATGGGTTCTGTCTGACTCATGGGGGCCTCCATTTAGGGTTAGGGATTAGGGCTGGGATGACGCCGATTCCAGCTCAATAATGCGGGTTTCAAGCTGATGAACTTGTGCGTGGAGCTGTTTGACGGATTCAAGCAGCAAAGGGATCAAGCCTTCGTAATCGACACTTTTCAGCCCGTCTTCGTCTTCGTCAACCAGTGAGGGGACCACAGTCTCTACTTGCTGGGCAATCAGGCCAAACTCCTCGGTTGCCTGATGGGTATCTTTCCACCGAAAGGTCACGCCTTCGATTTGGTTAAGTAACTGCTGGGCTGAAACTATGGGTTTAATGTCCTGTTTTAGCCGTTCATCTGAGGTGCGGCTGAAATGTCGTGCTTTGACTGTGCCGGTTCGGCCGTCGATGTGAATGTCGGGTGAGTCTTTCGGGGTAATCACTTTTAGAGAGCCGGGTTCGTTATCAACTGCTTCTGTCACTGATGCGAGCATGCCGATTCGTAAATCCCTTCGGCACTCCAACTGCTCAGTGAAGGCTTCTTTACTGGTGACCTTGGTTGTCGAAACCTTATCAGGCGTAATGAAGGTGCGTTGGCTGCCACCGCGGAAGCGGGTGATATTCTCCGTGATAAAAAGTGTGTCGCGATCCAACACCATGCCGCCACCACTGTTGGTGTCCAGTTGTTCACCAAACCGAATCATGCGGGCAATGTTGTCGATACGGGTTCTTTGGAGCTTGATGTCTGTCGCCATAATGAGTGTCCTTTTACTGTCATTGGGTTGCGTTGAGGCCGAATGGGAGGGGAATACCCTGTGGCCTTAGTGCCGCTGCCGCGTCTTCGAGATCAAAGGCGAAGCCCGCACCGTTGATCATCACCTGCAAATTGACGTTGCTGACTTTACTGACGCCAGATGTGGCGCAGCGTAGTGAAAGTTTGTTGAGTGATCGGATGGGTAATCTCGCTTCCAGATCAAGCACCACCTGCTCAGAAGCGAATAGCGTCATCGCACCTTGATTTGTGACGGCATTCACGACCAATGGAAACTTTCGGTTGCTGTAATGAAGGTGGAAGGTGAGCTTTTTGGCGCGGGTTTTTGCCTGAACGGTCAGGGTAGCTCCCAGCATATTCAGGGTTTGATGAGGGATGAGGTTTCGAAGGGAGCCATAGAAAGGAATGCCCAGTTCTTGGGTCGCTTTGCGGAGGCTATAGCCAGGTGCGATGTTGTTCATCACTTTTCGCAGGCTGAAGTTGTAATGATCTGTCATCATCGAACGTAGCCTAGAAAAATACTGGTTCGCACCTGCTTTGTTGGGGTGCAACATGTGGGCTTTACGACATGCCACGGCAGAGAAGAGGTTTTGTTCAATCTCAAAACCGTTTGCTACCGAATATTCCAATCCAGCTTGGTAGTTGGGGCAGAGTTTATTGCGCTCTCTGGTGACGGTTCCATCCCCGTTCCATCCCCATACTTGTGGGCGTCTTGTGAACATGGCTTGAGTCGCTGCAAGACCAGGATGGAGAAACCAGATAGGGGCTTTGCGGGTGTCAGCGAGTTCTTTGTTAACCTTATTGACTGCGCGCATGGCTCCCAGCTCAATGGCCATATAAAACAGGTAGCAATTGAGCTTGGCTTGTTCAAGCGTGTCTGCCGGTGTCTGCAGGCCTTCTGCCATCCAACCCAGAACATCATCGACGGGAGACAGTGCTTTGGCGAAGTCGATAGCTGCATCAGCAAAACGGTTTCCTGTTCGAAAATCTAAAATCTCCTGAAGCACAGAACCTGACTCATGCATGACATCGGTAAACTGTTCCACACTCTCAAAACGCGAATGCGGCGAAACCGAAGGGAAATATCCGGTATATATGATTTGTGCGTTAGGACATTGAGATCTGACTTTTCTGAGAAAGGGCACCAAGCGCTCATCAATCAGGTCGTCGAGCTTTTCAACCGTTTTCTCGTAGTCTGTAGCTGCAGATTTAAACCCGACATCATTGGCTATGCCGTTCACCAGAAGCAGATCGATGTTCTCGGGGCGATCCAGCTCCGTTAATTGTTTAGTAATGGTGGGGTAAGCCGCAGGCAGTTCACCAAAAAACGTGGGTTGTGGCAGGTGGGTGTCGAATGCTGGGCGACGATGATGCTCGTTCTTTTTGCCAATAATCGCGCCTGAGTGGGCTTTGTAGTCACCCGTGATGGGTTGGTGCATGCCATTGATGGAAGCGCCAATACGAAGCTCTCGGGAAAGCCAGGCAACCAGTTGGTTTGCGTAGGTTTGATGCCGGGGGATCCCTTGTCCCCACATGACGGAATCGCCAATAACTGCAACTCGCATAGATTCCTCCTTAGAGGTGTTGAGAGAAAGATGTCGTGATAACAGGCTTTTGGAGTGAGGTTCAGCGCTGTTGTATTTGCTTCAGGCAAATCTTGATGACGTCGGCATCGCACAACGGCTGATTGAAGAAAGAGGGAGGTAGCAAAGGTGACGCGCCGGGAAGGTAGGTTTCATGTCCTCGCCCCGCGACGACAAGAATGTCCTCATCAGTTTGGCCAGAGAGTGCCTGATAAATGGCTTCGACCCGGTTTTTCACAAAACGCGCATGAGGCAAGGTCTGGCGCAAGGGGGAAACGATATGCTCAATCGGCTCAGTCCGTGAGTTGTCACCAGTGATAAAAATGCGTTGGGCATATTTCCCCACCTCTTTTGCCATAGGCGTGCGTTTGGTTTTGTCCCGATCGCCCCCACACCCAAACACGACGGTTAAGGGCTTCTGATAGTGTTCTCTTAACGCTGAAAGCGTTTGACCCAGGCCATCAGGGTTGTGGGCAAAATCGACAAAAATCCGCCGTTTATCGTTGACTGGAATGGCTTGCAACCTACCCGGTGGCAGAGTGAGAGAGGGGATAAATGCAAGGGCTTTTTTCATGGCATGATAACCACAAAGGCTGTCGATCAGGCCCAAGGCAGTCAGCAAGTTGAAGACATTGTGCTGCCCCAAGAACGGTGCGCGGCCTTGCCAGTGTTCACCGGCCAAACACAACGTCAGTTGGTGATGGTTGAGCACGCCATACCACCCGCTTTCCCGCGTTTGGCTGCTGAAGGTTTTTGGTAGGCAACCGTGCTGAATGCATGCATCAAACCATGCTTCGCGGTGTGGCTCTTCATGGCGGAGCCAGATGCTTGCGCCAGGTTTGCAATGAGCGGTGAGTTTGAGTTTAGCGTTGAGGTAGTCTGTCTCGGTTTTATGGTAATCGCGATGATCGTGAGACAGGTTAGTAAAAGCCCCACAGTCAAATTGGAATCTTTGGTACTGTCCTAACATCAGTAACCTGCTGAAGCATTCCATCAAGCAGACGTCGATTTGCCACTGCGCCATCACCTCCTTCACATGGTCATGGATTCGCTCAGGGGTGTTGCAATACCAGGGCAGGGACTCGGTGATGTCTTGGTGGCGAAGCCCCAACGTGCCCCATGTCATTGCGGACACGCCGATATGGTTCAGTAGTTGGCGGGTTAACTCAATGCTGGTGGTTTTCCCGTTTGTTCCGGTAACGGCAGCGAATTTCATGGGTAACTCCTTGGGCGAAGTGGTTACCAAACAGCCTAAATCTGACAGGAATAATCACCATCCCAAGTTCTGGGGGGTATTAAAGATCTAATGCACCAAAGAATGTCTGCGATGCACTCTGGAAAGGCGCTAACCAATGCAGTATTTCGCTTTGTGTTGGTACTCGTGCTGCCTGCAATCATGCTGCTGATAATGGTGAAGGGACTTGAGGTGACTAACCATATCAACTTGCCCGTTGTTGATGTGGCGACTCAGGTGATTCAGCAAGATGGTAAGCACACATACAGTGAGGTTTCCCTGCCGCATAACTACACCCTTGGTAGCGGTTTTTCCTATGGGCAATTCAGTTTGGTACTGCCAAAAGCGGGTGGAGATACCACGGCGATTTTGTTGCCGCCATTCAGAGATACCTTGGTAATGCGAACCGGAGGGGAGTTAATTTGGCAGACAGCGCCTGTGGCCTACTCCCGCGAGCATATGATGCCGCGTTTTCGCTATCAGCCTGTTTATCACGAGCTCCCAAATCGATTATTTAACGGAGAGAACTTATCTGTCTCGATCGATATTGGTTCCAGTGGAGGGTTGCGGCTTCCTCAAATCTATGTGGGTACGCCTGAAGAGGTGAAACCTGTTTATCATCGTCAGTACTGGTCCCAGATAGGCGTTCATAAGGTGATGCTTTGGCTCACGCCGGTCATCACGTTGTTTTACCTGATGCTTTGGTGGTTTCGCCGTCAGAACAGCGAATACCTCTACTTCGCGCTGGGTACGGTCTGCTGGGCCATGACCAATATGACGTTCACGATTTCCAACTTACCGATTTCCCAGCACATTTATTGGATGTTGTCTGTTTCATTTCAACCTTTGCTCACCCTGTTTATGGTGCTGTTTCTTCACCGCTGGTATGGCATTCAGGCGAGAAAGCTTGAGTATGGATTTTGGTGTGTTTCCCTCTTGCTGGTGGTTGCCTCCTTTGTGTTGTATGAATGGGATCCTCAATATATATGGTGGCGATTTAACGAGAGCTTTCTGCGGGGATTCGTGGCGCTGAGCGCGGTATATATCGGGTATATACTGCTGTGGCAGGCATGCTTACGACACAGCCTCAGTGCGCTTATCTTAGCGATATCCGGTCTGGTGGGTGTTTATGCTGGGGTGTTGGATTCACTGGATGGCATGCAGCTTCTGGATATGTATTTTCCGCTGAGTATACATGCAAACTTACTGATCTTTCTGACACTTTGTGGCTTGCTGATGTACCGCTATGTGAGCGCCCTAAACAAGAGTGAAGAGTTGCAGAAAACGCTGGAAGACAAAGTCGTTGAAGCAGTAAAACGTTTTGAGCAAGAGCAGTCGATAGCCCACGAAAGTGAGAAGCAACGTGCTTTGCTGACGGAACGACAAAACCTTTTATCTGACATGCACGATGGATTGGGAAGCCAGTTGGTAGAGCTGATCACCTTGCTAAGAGTGAAGAGCGTTGGCCGGGAAGATCTCCAACTCAAAGCGCAGCAATGTCTCAATGACCTCAGACTGATTCTTGATACCCGGAACCCGCTGTTTGAAACCCAATTTACCGTGCTGCTTGGTCAGTGGCGTTCCCGCATCGATCCGGTCATGGAGGCCTCAGAGATTAGGCTGGTATGGGACGTGGATATCCCTGATGAGGAAGTGCAGTTGAGCGCTCAACAAAAGTTAGATTTACTCCGGGTACTTCAGGAGGTGATGACCAATATCATCAAACATGCCAAGGGCGTAACCAGAGTGATTCTCTGCTGCCGACTGGATCAGGGTTCGCTGAATATACAGATTGATGACGACGGAAATACTGTCGAAAAATATGACGCGGTTGATCACGGTTATGGATTGGCGTCTATCCGGTCTCGTGTGGAAAGACTCGATGGACAGTTTAATTTTAAGTGCGGCAAGATGGGGGCGTCTACCATCATTGTGATTCCATTAAGACAAGGGACAGAGGATAGGACTTGATCAACGAAAAGCGATTCATGCTTCGGGCGCTCGATGTTTCAAAAAAGGCGCTTCCTAATTGTCAACCCAACCCTCCTGTGGGCTGCGTCCTTGTCGCCAATGGCAATATTGTCGCGGAAGGATTTACACAACCGATTGGTGGCAACCATGCAGAAGTTGAAGCGCTTAGGCAACTAAGCTCATGCATCGATATTAAAACAGTGACCGCATATGTCACGCTTGAACCCTGTTCGTTTGTTGGCAGAACGCCAGCGTGTGCTGAAACCTTGCTGAATTCAGGTATCGGTAAAGTGGTCGTTTCGTTGCTCGACCCTGACTACCGAAACAATGGCGCTGGTATTGCATTGCTGCAGCATGGTGGTGTCCATGTTGATGTCGGCCTTGCAAAGGATGAGGTTCAGGCTTTCTTGATGCCGTATCTTGGGCATGCTGGGTAAGGCTGTCTTTTTTAAAATAGTGTGGTTGGCTTGTTAAGGTACTTGACCGAAACCTCTTATCGACTATGCCGTTGATTTCCCGTCCAAAGCCATCGTCCAAAAACCGCTTCTTCATTTATCATCGATAACAAACCTTCTCTCAGGCTCACTTACCAGACGGAAAATCTCACCCTCTGCAACTACAACTGATGAGGTAAGCAAAGAAGTGAGTCGATAGGGCGGGCACTTATGAAAGACAATGCGTTGATTGTCACTGAAGAAAGGGCACTGAAAGTCAGTATTATGGCTAATTTGGTGATGGCATTTTCAGGGTGGGTGACCTATTACCTCTCAGGTTCTGAAGCGTTGCTACTGGACGGTAACCTTTCTTTTATCCTTTTTCTTTCTTCAATTGTTGCCCTTCGCCTGACCCGCGTTAAAGCGCTGGTGACGGACGACTTTCCTTTTGGAAAGTTTGCTGGCGAGTCCATGTATACCCTGTTCAAAGGCATCATGATCCTTGGTGTGTTGCTCTCTTCAATCACGACCAACATTGGCAAAATCTTTGGCTATATAGAAGGGGAGCCGACGCCTCCGCTCGTGATAGGTCCCATCATGATTTATACCCTGGCCATGGTGGCGATATGTCTGGGACTGGCGTTTTACTACCGAAATGAAAACAAAAAAGTGCAATACAACAGCATGTTATTAGATGCAGAGGCGAAGTCTTCGCTGGTTGATGGCGTGCTTTCTGCGGCAATTGGTATTGCGCTGATTGCCATTATTTTCGTGGATATACAGGGGGCTTGGGGTTTTCTGCATTATATCGGAGATGCCATTGTCGTTGTGCTGCTGGGCGTAGCGATGATGCCACAGCCTGCTGATCTTATCCGGTGCGCGTTTCACGAGTTGATGGGCGGCAGCCTTAAAGATGAAGACGAACAGCGTGAAATCGATACAACCATTCGTCAATTACTCAGTGCAAGAGACATTCAATGCAAAGATTTACTGGCGATGAAAGTCGGTAGTAGTTACCTCATCATCGTGTGCTTCACCGCGGAAGTGTTTAAGCACAAAAGCGATGATTTGGTGAAAGTGCGAAAAGAGATCCTCGATAGCCTCTGTAAAACACGTAGTTTCGTTGATTTAGAGTTGGTGCTGGATTGAGGCGCAATGCTGAACAGCCGGTGTGCATTAATCTGCAAGTGCAATAAATAGGCCTCTTAGCCAGAGGCCTAATGTTCTTGTTCGAACGGTGTCTTTTTTCAGATTAACTTTGAGTTTCCATGAGAGACTTCAGTAACTTTGTTTCTGAGACCGTCGCGCCTCTCAAAGGGCGGCGGGGTAAACCTGCAGCAATGCCTTTTAGTGCCAACCCTGCTTTAATGGCTTTGGGTATGCCGCCAGCAACAATAAAACGCAACATGGGGAGTTGTCGGTAGAATATCTCTCTTGCTTCATCAAGCTTACCGGCGGCAACACTCTGGTAAAGCGCTTGGGGCTCTTGGCCAATAAGGTTTGGTGCGGCAGTACACCAGCCCGATGCACCCGCACAAAGGGCTTCAAGGGCAAGAGGATTGCTGCCATTAAAGAACGGAAGCTTGCCGGAACTCAGCGTAAACAACTTGTGCATCCGCTGAATGTCCCCGCTACTCTCTTTCACCATGGTGACATTGTCTATCTCATGGAACATATTAACGAGCAACTCAGGTGACATATCAATACCGCTGGTTGCTGGATTATTGTATACCATGATAGGTAAGGTGATAGCGTCAGATACCTCTTTGTAATAATTAAATATTTCTTGGTCAGTCAGCTTCCAGTATGAGACAGGGATAATCATCACAGCATCTGCGCCAATAGACTGGGCATATCTTGCTTTGCTGATGGCTTGCAGGGTGGTTAACTCAGAAATACCAACAATGACGGGGACTCTTCCAGCGACTTTTTTAACTGTGAAGTCAGCGACTTGTCGCCATTCTTCTAGGCTTAGGTACGCACTTTCTCCCGTACTGCCTAATGGTGCGATGGCATCGCTTCCATTTTGGAGAAGAAGCTCCAGTGTTTCACCAAGCACGTCAAAATTGATGCTCCGCTCATCGGCGCTGAACGGTGTAATTGGGTAAGAAATAATACCGGATAGTTTCACGTTGTTGTCCTCTGTTGGGCTTAAATACAGTCGGGGTGTGTTTTAAGTACTTGTCGCACGTAGTAAGCAAAATTCACTTTGTTTCGTTTGTCGGTGGATACCCAGTCGTGGGCTTCATTGGCCAGTGCAGGCTGTATTTGTTGTATCTGTCCTGCTGCCATGGCGAGTAATTGCAGTTTTGCAGCGCGCTCAATCAAAATGGCGAGGTTACATGCCTCTTCTATGGTTTTTCCCGTGACTAACTGACCATGGTGAGCCAGCAAAATGGCCCGGTTGTTTCCAAGTGCATTTGAAATGAGAACCCCTTCTTCGTTGCCAACAGGGACACCTGGCCAGTCTGCAAGGAAGGCGCAGTCATTGTAGAGACCGCATGTATCCATATGAGACACAGTCAGAGGGATCTTGAGCATAGAGAGTGCTGCCACATGCGTAGGGTGCGTGTGTATGATGCAATTGACTTCAGGGTGTTCTTTGTACACCCAGGTATGAAAGCGATTAGCTGGGTTTGCCATCCCTTTTTGGTCGAGTGGTTCCAGATCTTGGTCCACTTCGAGAAGATTATCTGCGGTGATCTCATCAAACCCTAAGCCAAATCTTTGGGTAATAAAGGTATCGGGTTTATCTGAGCGGCAGGTGATTTGTCCTGCCAGTCCTGAGTCATGGCCTTTTGTGAATAAAATCCGACAAGTTAATGCGAGCTTCTGCCGATCAGTTAAATCGAGATCAGGAATATGTGCCTTCATGTTGGTCTTTGCCATTTCCATTAAGGCTTGTTTACTGAATGCATCGGTCCTCATGATCTTTCCTCCTATGACTATTGCATCTCCCAAATTTCACTCTCACAATAGTGGTTCTCTGGACCCTGATTAACAGCCAGTTTCTCTTTCTTTACTGGTCCAGATGGAGGTGTGTTTGTTACGTCCTTGGCAGACGAAGATTTGGCTCATGCGCAAAGGTGGGGAGTCTATTCATACAAGCCTGAGTAATCAGATCTCGGAAGATATTCGTTCGGGGCGTCTAGCGTCTGGCCACATGATGCCCGGCTCTAGGACGTTAGCACTGCAATTGGGGGTTAACCGCAAAACCGTTCAACAAGTCTATGAAGAGTTGGAGTCACAAGGTTGGTTGATCTCCAAACCACGTCGTGGAACCTATGTGGCTGACATGTTACCCGAGTTGTCCTTGTCCTGTGAGAACCAAGAGTTAGTCAGTCGCGCGCAAGGGTCTTTTCCTAAGGGGGATTCTTTTGAAGCGAAGCTGCTTTCATCCCATCATGTTATGGGTTCTGCGTCTATCAATGACGGAGTGCCTGATACCAGACTGATACCCTTTGAACTGCTGTCGCGTGCTTTTCGCCGAGCGATTGTTCAAACGAGCCGACAGTCCTATTTGGGCTATGGCGATCCAAGGGGGACTGACGCGTTACGCCAATCGCTCCAGCGTATGCTCAATATGGATAGATTTATGAATGTCACGACAGACCAGATATGTGTTGTTCGTGGCAGCCAAATGGCTATTTATCTCTCATCCAAGGTACTGGATCCTGCAAAAGGTGTATTGGTGGTTGAGTCCCTTTCTTACTCACCGGCAGTGGCAGCATTTGAATCAAACGGATTTGACGTTGTTAGATGTCAACAAGATGAACGTGGTCTTGATGTCGAACACCTGGAAAAGATTTTATCGCGTTATCCAGTCGGGGCTGTCTATACCACACCACATCATCAGTACCCGACGACAGTCAGTCTATCAATGGACAGGCGTCTTAAGCTCCTTCAGTTGTCTAAGCTGCATGGATTTGCCGTATTGGAAGACGATTATGATCATGAGTTTCACTATGAGAGTCGCCCCATTCCACCGCTAGCCAGTCTTCCCAATAGCGAAAATGTTATCCATATCGGGTCGTTATCTAAAGTGTTTGCCCCAGGACTAAGGCTTGGTTACATGGTGTCTTCCCCAACATTCATCCATCGTGTTGCTGAAGAGATTACCCTTATTGACAGGCAGGGCAGCACGGTAACTGAACTGGCAGTCGCCGATCTAATGCAGTCTGGTGATGTGAAAAAGCATATACGTAAAGTCCGTAGGATATATCAAGCTCGACGTGATCATGCTGCGAATGAATTGAAACGTATTTTCGGCGATAACGTTTTGTTTCGGGTACCGCCGGGTGGATTGGCACTTTGGATAGACATTTCCCAACTGCCCAAAACCGTTGGTGACGGTAAGTCGGGAGGCTTTTCATCAAATTTCCCCGTTTTGTCAGGCAGTAAACTCTTTTCAGATGTTGATGCAACATACCCCACGCATTTACGATTTGGGTTTGGCGCACTGACAGAGCATGAAATCACGTTTTCTTTGGAGCAGTTTGCTAAACAATTTAAGTGAAGAAGGCGTCGTTTGTTGCTAGGGTCTGTTGATCTTTGGTGATGATTTTTGCAGCAGTTTGTGGGGGCTTTATGCAAGGCAGAGGCTTCGATGTGTAGCTCGCCTACATGAGAAGCTGATAACGCAGCAGAAATTCCCCACAAACGCTGCCCGAAGGGTTCGACTGCGCGTCCCGTACTCTAAGCGTTTTATGCTTTGTTGAGGTGTATTTGCTTAGAATAACTAGGCGGCACACACCTCGCCGCGCCTAAAACGCTTATAGCGAGAACAAAATTTAACCACCAAAGGTCAACAGACCCTAGGCATACATTCGTTTACGCGCGCCGGCCTCAATGCTTTTAGCGAATCAGATAAAAGCTAACTGATGTGTTGCTTGAGCGCTGAGTTAGCTATGTTCTACAATGGCGCACTTTCAAATGACATCAGGTCAATACAATGAACGACACAACTTCAAAGCCAGCGCTGCCAGACCATCTTTCTGGTAACCCACGTAGCCCACACTTTGTCGAGGAATGCTTCCAGCACGACATCGGCATTCGCTTCAACGGTAAAGAGCGTACTGATGTTGAGGAGTACTGCATCAGCGAAGGTTGGATCAAAATTCCTTCACCTAAAGCACTGGATCGTCGTGGCCAGCCACTGCTGATCACCCTGAAAGGCACTGTTGAAGCTTACTACATCTAAGCTATCAAACGTCGCAAGACACTGATTCAAAAGAACGAGAGCCCAAGGTCACTTAGGCTCTCTTTTTTTGCCTGTAAAACAGCGTTTGTGCGCGGGATGATTCCCTTAGGTGCAAGCCTGGAACTCTGATAGACTCCCCCGCCTCTCCGGTAAATCGTGTTGATTATGCCGGACTACCTAAGACTAGGATCTGCTTTGACCAATAATGATATCTTGCGCCGTATTCGCTATACCTTCGACTTTAAAGACAAAGAAGTCGTAGAGATTTTCGCGCTGGCTGATGTAACCGTGACGCTTGAACAAGTGGCGGCTTGGATGAAAAGAGATGAAGGAGCATTCGTGCAAATGAACAGCCTTGAGCTTTCTTCTTTTCTGAACGGTTTGATCAACCTGAAACGCGGTAAACGCGACGGCGAACAACCTCAGCCTGATGCCCATCTGAGCAACAACATGGTGTTCCAGAAACTGCGTATCGCGTTGAACCTGAAAGCGGGAGATATTCTGGAAATTCTTGAACTGGCGAACTTCCGCTTGAGCAAACATGAGCTGAGTGCGTTTTTCCGCAAGCCGGATAATAAACACTACCGTCAGTGTAAAGATCAGATCCTGCGTAACTTTCTGATGGGTGTGCAGCTAAAACTACGCCCTGAAGATCAGGCTGAATACCAAGACTGATTACTATTTAAAACAAAGCCCGGTTATCCGGGCTTTGTTTTTAGGTGGCTTTCGCGTTATCCAATGTATGGACAGTGACATGGAACTTTTCATTGCCTGGCATGCGGCCGCTAGCGATACCTGTTTCAATAAACCCAACAGACTGGTAGAAATTTAGCGCAGTAATATTCCCTTTTAACACTTCAATAGAGAAAGTACGTGCAGGTGAGCCAATGACGGCATTGACCAATGCTTTGCCGACACCACGACGATAGGCTGTTGGATCAACGTACAACCACGCGATCTCTTCATCATCATGTGCGATAAACCCGACGACCTGATCATTATCCTCTGCGACCAGAAGGTGATAATCAAAAAGGTCTTCGTTTTGTGCCGCTATTTCCAGTGGTATGAAAGCGTCTTCAAGTGAAGCCCCTCGAAGCTCATCTAATCGAGCTAAATCATGAATCTCGCAAAGACGAGACCAATCATTTTCCGAATATTCGCGAACTATCATGTGTTTTATCAAGTTTCCATTTAATGCCGAGGTGCCACGTTATGGCAAAGTTGGGGGCAAGCCGCCAAGAATCGCGTTTAACGCTAAAGCTTGGGTAACATCAGCGAGAGAGCCTATCAGCGGATACTCATTATCATCAGCACCATAAGCCTGTTTGTGGAGTTGATATGCCTCCTGCAATGACTCAGCTTTCAACGGCTGTCCAGATAATTCAAAACCTTGTTCCAGCAACTGGCTTTGCTCGTTAACGAAAGTTTCCGTGCCTAATTCGAGATGAATGACTACTGTGTCTTTTTTCATGAATTGATAGGAGTTTATTGATCATTCCTTTGGTTAAACGAGAGGGTCAAAATGGTCCAAAGAAATCTTTCACGCTAAAAGGCTAAGCAGTTTTATAGCACCGCTTTATCGGTGTTCTGTGAGATGGCGTACCAAAATGCGACTAAGTGAGTGCTTTCTGTTTAAGACCGAACTATCTGCTAGGGGATAGACGTGGAAGCAAAACTAGCTCCGCGTTTTCGGTTTGAATTGTTTGATGGAGCGTTTGCTGTTACTTCGACGGTTGGCTTTCTTGTCGCGAGGCGGACGTTTGCGCTCGCTGTTGGCACCTTCTGTTGCAGGTTTGTCAGTCACTGGGAATCCTTCAAGTGAAAGCAGTTCCAATGGTTTTCCCGTTAACTTGCGGATGGCGTTCAGCGAATCGGTTTCGCCATGACAAACCAAAGAGAGCGCCAAACCATTTTCGCCAGCACGGGCTGTGCGGCCAACTCGGTGAACATAGACAGGTGCGTTCGATGGTAAATCAGCATTGATGACCACGGGCAGCGCATCGATATGAATACCGCGGGAAAGAAGGTCAGTGGAAACGAGAACGGTCACTTTCTTGGCTTTAAAAGCGGCCAGAGTTTGTTCGCGCGCCGTTTGATCTTTATCGCCATGAAGCGCCGCCACTGACATTCGAGCTTTGGTGAGTTTCTTCACCAGAGCATCGGCATTACCGCGTTCACCGACAAACACCAATACCTGCTCCCAGCCATGGTGTTTGATCAGCGAAATCAACGCCTGCGCTTTACTGCCTTTGTTGACGAGATAAAGGCGTTCTTCAATCTCTTCCACCACAGTGTTTTTCTGGTGTGCTTCGATTCGTACAGGGTTAAAGAGCATAGACGCGGCGGCAGACTCCAGTGCTTGCGGCATAGTGGCTGAAAACAGGAGAGTTTGTCGCTTCGCTGGCAGCGCAGAAATCAGGCGCTGAACATCAGGCCAGAACCCCATTTCCAGCAAGCGATCGGCTTCATCAAGCGCCCAGAGTTTTAAAGCGTGAAGTGATACTTCTTCCTTGTTGATGAAATCGAGTAAGCGGCCTGGGGTCGCAACCACCAACTGCGGTTTTTTTGCCAGCTCAGCGATTTGGTTTTCTGGCGCGACGCCGCCGCACAGCATCGCGGTTCTGATGCCCATCGTCGTGGCAATTTCATCAATCGCTTTGGTGACCTGAGCGGCCAGTTCACGTGTTGGGACCAGCACCAGTGACTGAATGTCTTTCTGGTCTGGGCTGATGCAGTCGAGCATCGGCAGACCGAATGCCAGTGTTTTTCCGCTGCCTGTTTGTGCAAGGGCAATCACATCGCTGCCTTTCAGTGTAACTGGAATAGCTTTTTCCTGAATCAGGGTTGGGGATGAAAGCGCTTCAGGCAGTGCAGCCATCAAAGCGGCGGAAAGGTTCAAGGATGAAAAAGTCATGGGCGGTCACAATGTGATGGAAAAGGTGGCGAAGTCTACCAGCCAGTCTATGAAAATTGTACGAAAAGCGGTTTGATTTTGTGGCGCAGAAATTGGGAAAAGAAAAAAGCAGGCATCGGAAGAAGTGGAAATGCCTGCTTTGTGGTAATGCTATTGCTTGCAGATAGACGCTCTGGTTGGCTTTATCAACTTCGGCGAGGAACAGCTCAAGTAATTCAGTACCTTTTTCGCCATGGGTTTCTTTAATGTATTCAATCAGGCCTGGTTGGGTTGCATTGCGCATAGCCTGACGTTGACCATCGCTTAGGGCGTTCACTTTCATCTTCGCTTTCAGCCCATCCAAACCGCGGTCATTGGATGCTTCAATCAGTCTCGCGAGTCCGCGGTTTGAGCTCAGGGCAATTTCTACCGCATCAGACACAATGGCCTGTTGCTCTGGTGTGAGTCCGTCATAGAAATCTTTGTTGATCATAAAGGTGTATGGGGCAAAGAGGTGGTTGGTGAGCGTCAGGTAACCCTGTACTTCATTGAATTTGGCAAATGACACTGTCGGTATTGGGTTCATTTGACCGTCAATCACGCCAGTTTGCAGTGACGAATACACTTCACCCCAAGCCAATGGGTAGGCTTCTGCGCCCAAAGACTGAATGATCTTCTGGTGAGTTGGTAAGGTCATTGTGCGGATACGTAGCCCTTTAAAATCCTTCTGTGATTCAAGAGGGCGCTTGGAGTTGGTGATTGAGAAGAAACCGCCTGTGTCAGGGAAGCCGAGTACTTTTACATCCTTCAGCTCACCTTCGATATCTCTCGCCAGTGTTTGGCCGAATTTACCATCAAACACTTCATACGTCGCTGCGTTGCTTTTGAAAGCAAAAGGAACATCAAGTACACCAATGCGAGGGTAGTACCCTGCCAGTGGCCCTACCGGCGCTAACGTGCCTTGTAGTTGACCATCACGCACCATCTGGATGTGTTCTTTAGCCGAACCTAGCTGATTGCTTGGGAATACCTGCACTTTTATTTCACCATTGGTCGCGGTTTCCACAATGTTTTTGAATACGCCAGTGAATGCGTGTGCCGGGTTTTCCATGATGTCGGCTTTGTTGTCATGACCGATACGGAGCACCTTTTCTGCCATGGCAAATGGTGCGGACAACAAGCTGGCAGCAAGTGCTGCGGCGACAAGAGATTTGTTGATGTGTTTCATGATCACTCCATTGTTATGTTTGCTTCCATGAGTATTCGTAGAAACGAAAACCCATTGAATGGTTGCGAGGACTAGTAGCCAAGCAATCTAGGTATGTACAGCACCACGTCGGGTGAATAAGCGATAAAGAACAGTAAGAGCAGTTGGCCGATGAGAAACGGCATTAACTCTTTGGAAATCCCTTCAATCTTTGCCCCTGTTACTGAGGACAGGACAAACAGACAGGCGCCAATCGGCGGTGTCATTAAAGAGACGTTGAGCGCGAGGACAAAAATGATGCCCGCGTGAAGTGGGTCCAGACCGATTTCCATGGTTAGTGGAACCAGAATCGGCGCAAGAATAACCAGCATGACATTGATATCCATCAGCATGCCGACCGTCAGCAGCAACAGGATAATCAGTGCCAGAATGATATTTGGGTTGTCAGAGAGAGAGATGAAGAAATCCGCAATCATCTGTGGAATTTGGTTGAAGCTCAGCCACCACCCCAAAATGGAAGCCGAGCCAATGATGAGGTAAATCACCCCAGAGATTTGGGCGGTTCGCACTATCATTTGGTAGAAGGCATTCCAGGAGAGGTTGCGATAGACAAAGGCACCGATGATTAACGCATAAGCCACGGCGACAGATGCGGCTTCTGTTGGCGTTACGATACCGAAAACAATGCCACCCAGAATTATCACAGGCATCAACAAAGCGAGGGCCGATTGACGAAACAGCACCAGTACCTGCTTCAGTGAGGCGCGTTGCTGATTTTTTGGTAAGCCTTTTCGCTTGCCCATGGAAGCAATGATCGCCATACAGACGAAACACACTAAGAGCCCAGGGAGGATGCCGGTTACAAATAGGCCGCCAATCGACACGCCCATCAGTGAACCATAGACGACCATAATGCCGGATGGTGGAATGGTGGGACCAATGATGGAACCCGCTGCAGTAACGGCACAGGCGTAATCTTTGGTATAGCCTTCCTTTTCCATCGCAGGAACCAATGTGCGGCCGAAGGCGGCAGCGTCTGCTGTGGCTGAGCCTGTTATCCCGGAGAAAAAGACCGATGCCAACATGTTGGAGTGAGCCAACCCACCTCTAAAGTGCCCTACCAATGCCTGAGCCAAAAACACCAGACGACTGGTGATGCCGGTGTGGTTCATGATCTCTCCCGCCAGAATAAAAAATGGCATGGCGAGAAAAGGGAAAATATTTAATCCGTTGAAAATCTTGCTGGGAGCCAGTGAGGTGAAATGTGAACCACCAATCTCATACATACCCACAAGGCCTGCAACGCCCAGAGCGATGGCAATCGGCGCGCCCAGAAACATCAGGAAAAAAAACAGTGAAGCGACCATCAGATATCCTCTTGCTGCGGTAGAGAAGGAGTTTGGTATTCGGCTGATAAGGCAGCGAAGAGGTCTTCTAAAAACACCAGAAGTGCTTGAAGTGCAGCAAGCCCAAATGTGACGGGGACAGCGGCATACGCATAGGCCATGGGCATACCGAATACCGTTGAAAGCTGGCTCGCGCCTTTTTCCGCAAAGGTAATACCGAGATAGGAGATATAAGCAAAAAAGGAGGCGGTTAGCGCACTTAAGACGACCTGAAGGATAAGATTCAACCTGTCAGGAAGTCGGTCGGCAATAAAAGTCAGCCCCATGTGTTCGCGGTTGGCAGTGCAACAGGGGACTGCCATCAAAATGGCCCAAATCATAATGTAACGCGCTAGCTCTTCCACCCACCCAAGCTGGAGTTTCAACCAGTAACGATCAAGCACACCGAGCCACACATCCAGAATTAGTATGATCATGAGAACGGCGACCATAAACTGGTTGATTTTGTATAAGCCGCCTTTGATGACTGTAATAGTTCGAAATAGCGATTCAGGAGTTTTCATGATGCATCCTTATTCATGAAAGAAGGCATTTTTGATTGCTAAGTGAACAGAACCTTAATGCTGGAATGTGTTTTTGGCCGTGATGTGTATCGCAAAAACATTAATGTGTGATACTTTCTAACACGATATGGAGGTGGTGGGTGTTAGTTATCTGTTTTTATTGGGTTTATTCATGTTACAGGGCTTTTGTGAAGTTTTGTCAGCTAGAATAGTAACATCGTCGAAGTGTCGGAAATTAAAGCGCTAAAGAGAAAAAACGGGTTGTCAGCAAAGAAAAATAACATGTCCGAATTCGTGGGAGTTTCCTGCGAGAATGTGATCTTCGTATGGGTTTTGTCGCAGATAATTTATTGGGAGAGATAATCAACCAGATGCTGCCTGGGTCTGCATAATTAGACTCCGCATATTGTGCAGAGTCCATTGACCGTTGGTGAATGGGCAAGTTACGGATCAGAAGTGAGTGGTTATCCACTTAGTTATCGTGTCAGGCTCCGTTTCCACGCCAATATATCGCCATTTGTCGAAGGTCAAACAAGGATGCGAGGTCGAAAATACCAATATGTCCCCAACTTGCAGCGTGTCTTTCTGCATGACTTCAAGGAAGAGGTGTTGATCCATAATATCTGTTGAGGTGAGCTCAGGGAGAGGCAGTGGTTGACCATTCCGATATAGCCTTATTGCTTTAGGCAGACCGGCATCAAAGGCGACGTCGCGCTTACCCAGCCCGATAATGGCTTTGTCTTTCTCTGGTACTGAAATGACGTGGGCATATAGGGTCAGTGCGGAAATCAAATCCCCATCTAGACGACAGGCTGCACTGCTATCCCGTTGAGCCCTTTCCATGACGGCGTTTTGGGCTTCCAGGTAGATACCATCATCATGGATGAGGTAACAGCCAGGACGAATAATGGTCGTCAGCCTTGTCTTCCCGGTAAATGCTTCTGCCACCACGTCATACCATGCCGACCCTGCGCCAGTCACAATAGGCTTATCAAGCGCAGAAAGGGGAATGAGGGATTCTGCTAGTGCCACCGCCCCAGATACAAACTCCCTGACTGCAGGTTCTACATCATCGCTTTCATGTTCTGCGTGAATCACGCCTTCATAAAACTCAATACCCGCAAATTGAAGGTGGGAAGAGCGGGCGATGTATTGTGCCAGCGTTTGTACTTGATCGTGGGTGCGACACCCGCAACGGCCCCCATCAACGCCCAGCTCCACCAACAGCGGCACCTCCAGACTTCTGGCTCTTGCTGCCGCCTGCCACTGCTCAGCCAGGTATTGGCTGTCGATACAGGGAAACACCTCAATGCGATAGTGTTCGATGATATTTAACACTGCGTTGATGTTTGCTAATCCAACGATCTGATTAGCCAAAATAATTCGCTTGGCTCCCGCTTCCGCGGCCACCAGTGCCTGAGCGGGAGTCGCAAGTGTCAGCCCCCAAGCTCCTTGAGCGATTTGGGCCTTAAACAACTGGAGAGACATGGTGGTTTTACCATGAGGGGCAAGCAATACCTCGCTTTGATTTGCAAAACGTTGCATCCAGTTAGCGTTGTGCGTGATGGCTATTTCGGAAACCACAGCGGCGGGTAAAGGAATGTCGGTTAAGAGGGAGTATTTTCCCCCAGAGGTAGGTCTAAATGGAACGCCTTTTGCCCCTTTTTCAAAGGGAAGTGTATCTAATGTGTGATAATAACTATCAAAATTCTTCTTTATTTCTGACATGACCTCATCCTCTTAACATGCCGTTGAGATATTGTGGTGCCTGGGGTTTGGATGATATATAATTTTATCTGTGTTGGATACTATCAAACAAATGCGATGTTATTGTGCGTGTAATCACTTTATCGATACGTGCCAATCGCTACGATATTGCTCGAGGTAATCGGAATGACGATGGAAGTAGACATCCTTTCGCAGATATCACAACGCTTTGACGCTTTGCGAGATGCTGAAAAAAAAGTGGCTAAGTGCGTCATGGATAATCTGGCGGGTGCGGCGAGCGCAAGCATCACCGAACTGGCTGAAGAAGCACAGGTTAGTGAAGCCACCATTACTCGTTTTGCCAAGGCTGTTGGGTGCAAAAACGTGCGTGATTTGAAGATGAAGCTGGCTCAGTCCCTCGCGGTTGGTCAAAGGTTCATCATCGATCCCATCGAGCAGACTGGGATTCAGGGTATTTATGAGTCCGTGAAACAGTCGATGGATGCTAACCGCAAACTGCTGGACGAAAAAGACATCGAGAAGGCGGTGAGCTGGTTACACGGAGCCAGACAGATCATCAGCGTTGGCATGGGGGGAGGCTCCACCATGATTTCCCAGGAGTTGCAGCACAGGCTGTTTCGCTTGGGTTACGCCATTACGGCCTATCACGATGGTTTACTGACGCGCATGGTGGCAGCCACGGCAGAAAGCAGTGATGTCATGGTGATCATGTCAACGACGGGATACACGCCCGGCATTCTAGATGCAGCGCAGTTAGCTAAAAAATATGACCTGAAGGTTATAGCTATCACCCAGGCGGATTCACCACTGGCAGAGATAGGCGACTTGGTGTTGCCGATTACGACTCAGGAAACGGATTTTATTTATAAACCTTCGGCTTCCCGTTACGCGATGCTGGCGTTGGTGGACGTGATTTCCATGCAATTGGCCGTCACCCACAAACGACGTTCGCGTGACAAGCTTAGAAGACTAAAACTGGCATTAGATTCTTACCGGGGCGGCGGAGACAGGCAACCTTTGGGAGACTAAGGCCAAACACTGAGGCCACTATGAGATATGACAACGTAATTAAGGGTGCAACGATCATTGATGGCCAGAATCAGCCGCCTTTTGTGGCTGACGTTGCGCTGACTGGTGATGAAATTGTAGCGATAGGCCAGCTTGATACGTCCAATACCGGCAAGGTCTTCAACGCTCATGGTCTGGTACTCAGCCCTGGCTTTATTGATGTGCATACGCATGATGACACCAATGTGATCCGTATGCCTGAGTGTGTGCCCAAGATCTCCCAGGGTGTGACGACGACGATTGTCGGCAACTGTGGGATCAGTGCTTCTCCGGCGGTACTGAAAACGGCACCGCCCGATCCGATGAATCTGCTTGGGGAACAAAAAGACTTTAAGTATCCAACGTTTGCCAGCTATGTCGAGGCTGTGAATCTCGCACAACCTGCCGTAAATGTGGCAGCGTTAGTGGGGCATACCACGTTGCGGAACAACGTGATGGATGATCTTTACCGTACTGCCACACCGGACGAAATTGAAGCGATGAGAAAAGCGCTCAGGCAAGCGCTACATGAAGGAGCGTTGGGGTTAAGTACCGGCCTTGCCTACGCAAGTGCCTATAGCTGTGAAGAAAGCGAAGTACTGGCGCTGACCCAAGAGCTTACGCAGGTCAATGCTATCTATACGACCCATCTGCGTACTGAGTTTGAAGGTATTCTGGGGGCAATGGATGAAGCCTTTCGTGTAGGTATGTCGGCCAAAGTGCCAGTAGTGATTTCTCATCTTAAATGTGCAGGAGCCGGCAACTGGGGACGCACCACCGAAGTGTTGGGGAAAATAGAACAGGTTCGTCAACAGCAGGAAGTTGGCTGTGATTGTTATCCGTATTCTGCCAGTTCCTCAACACTGGACTTGAATCAGGTGACTGACGAATATCCCATCTTTGTCACATGGTCTGATCCTCTTCCTGAATTGGCTGGACAAATGCTCTCCTCTATCGCAAGTGACCTGAATCTGAGCCTTCTGGAAACTGCGAAGAAACTTCAGCCTGCGGGCGCGGTATACCACAACATGGATGCTCAGGATGTGGAGCGCGTTCTTCAATATCCGCTCACCATGATTGGCTCGGACGGGTTACCGAATGACCCTCATCCACATCCCCGATTATGGGGCGCCTTTCCACGGGTACTGGGTTACTACTGCCGAGAGAGAAACCTCTTCCCGCTCACTACGGCTATTCACAAAATGACAGGTTTGTCGGCAGGGCGCTTTAACCTCACCAAACGCGGCGAAATCAAAGTGGGTTACTTTGCTGATCTCGTGTTATTCAACCCGGATGAAATCAGTGATACCGCCAATTTTCATCAGCCTAAGCAGGTCGCAAAAGGCATTCAGACTGTCTGGGTCAACGGAAAAATCAGTTACCAACTATCAAAAGGGGTTCAGGGACGACATGGCCGTTTTCTGCGGCGTAAATTTACCGAACCCGCTAACAACCAAATAATGGAGATAAATTCATGACAATTAAAAGATATGGCGCAGAAGGCGGCACGGGTACAGGTGGGCAACACCTGCCTTTCTCCCGCGCGACTGAAGCGGGTGGTTTTCTTTATGTCTCTGGCCAAACCCCGATGATTGATGGTGAAGTGGTGGAAGGCGGTATTGTTGACCAATCCCGTTTGGCCATTCAGAACTGTGTCGACATCATGGAAGAGGCAGGTTATTCCTTGGCTGATGTGGTGCACGTGAAAGTGGTACTGACAGACTCGCGCTATTTCCAGTCTTTCAATAAAGTCTTTAGAGAGTTCTTTGGTGAACATCCCCCAGCCCGTATCTGTATGGTGTGTGATCTGGTGGTGGATGTGAAAGTCGAAGTCGATGTGACCTGCTACCGAGCAGATCGCGCCTGATCTGATACCGTGCCGAGTCAATGGAAATGAACAAGCAAAGTTATCACGTTGCACTGGTGGGTGAATGTATGGTGGAGCTCAGTGGAGAGCCACTTTCGCGATCCTACGGCGGCGATACACTGAATACTGCGCTCTACCTGAGCCGCTTGTTATCAAAGGGTGAAGTGACAGTCAGCTTCGCTACTGCACTCGGTGACGACGCCATTAGCGATGAGATGCTGGAAAACTGGCAGAGTGAAGGTATCGCGACCGGGCTGGTTTCACGTCTATCTGGAAAAATGCCGGGATTATATCTCGTGGAAACCGACCCTCACGGTGAACGTACGTTTCACTATTGGCGCAGTGACAGTGCTGCTAAACGCTATTTCAATGATATCTCTCCGCTTGAGAAAATCATCAAAGGTGAAGGGCTGGATTTACTGTACTTCAGCGGTATTAGCGTTGCTATTCTGCCCAGTGAGGGTCGAAATAAGCTGCTGTCACTCATCCGCGAAGCCTGGCGTCAGGGCACAACCATAGTGTTTGATAACAACTATCGTCCTCAGCTTTGGCAGGAAGGAGAAGTTCAGGAGTGGTATGGCGAGTGCTTGAGTGTGACCGATCTAGCGCTGATCACTGAAGATGATGACGAGGCGGTTTGGGGGGATCGGGACATAGAAACCCGTTGCCAAGCTTTTGGTTGCCAGGAAGTGGTGATCAAGCGTGGGGCAGAACCCTGCTCAGTCGTGACGGGTTTGCAGAGCGCAGAACCCCAGCAGTTTTCCATTGCGGGTGAAAGCGTCGAGCGTGTGGTTGATACCTGTGCGGCGGGAGACTCATTTGCTGCTGGCTATCTGGCGGGATATATCAAGCAATGGCCAATCCCGACGCGGGCCGCGCTGGCACACAAATTAGCCTCTACAGTGATTCAGTATCCCGGCGCGGTGATAGAAAAATCCGCCATGCCAGATACATCAGTATTCGAATGAACATGAACAGGACATTTTCAGGAGCCCACCTGTGAGCACAACAATCTTTAATGAACTGGCGAAATATAAAGTCGTACCGGTTATTCAAATTGATGACATCAAACATGCTGCGCCTTTAGCAAAAGCACTGGTAGAAAATGGCCTTCCGGTTGCGGAAGTCACCTTCCGTACTGACGCGGCAGCTGAAGCCATCAAAATTATGCGTGAAAGCCAGTCAGATTTGCTGGTGGGCGCGGGCACTGTGCTTACCGCAAAACAGGCGGATGATGCACTGGCCGCGGGGGCCATGTTTGCGGTCGCACCGGGCTTAAACCCGAACACGGTGAAACACTGCAAGGAGATTGGTCTTCCTATGGTATCAGGGGTCAACAACCCAAGCCAAATCGAACAGGCACTGGAGTTGGGAATGAACTTTGTGAAGTTTTTCCCTGCCGAAGCCTCAGGTGGTGTTGCGATGGTGAAAGCACTGTTAGCGCCTTACCGTGATATTCAGATGATGCCAACAGGTGGGATCAGCCCAAAAAACGTCAAAGATTATCTAAGTATTGATCGTGTGGTTTGTTGCGGTGGGACCTGGATGGTGCCGGGGTCGCTGATGAAAGAGGGCGATTGGGATGGACTCGGTAAGCTAATCAGTGAAGCTGTTGCTTTGGTTGAGTAAGCCGCTATGTGACGCTCAAAAATGCCAGCTACACTCATCTGTTGACTTGGGTGGCTGGCATTTTCCGTTTGATTTCTCCAACCGTTATTTATCTGACCAGACGGCAAACTCGTTGCCGCTTGGCTCAGTAAAATGAAAACGCCTACCACCCGGGAATTCGAAAATCGGCTTTACGATCTTGCCGCCAGTTTGCTTTACATTGATTTCTGTCTGCTCCAACGACTCGCTGTAAAACACCAAAAGTGCGCCGCCGCTTGAAGTCTCACAACACATCTCCGCGCGGAAGAAGCCGCCATCCAATCCCTGGTCAGAAAAGGCGGTGTAATCAGGGCCGTAATCGGTGAAGGTCCAGCCGAAAGCTTCAGAGAAAAAGGATTTGGTGGCTAACAGGTCGCAGGCGGGAAATTCAACGTAGTTCAGTTTACCGTGTTGGTTCATTGGCGCACTCCAAGGTCGTCAGGAACGCGACTATGTCCGGCCGCGCAGCCATTCAAGATGATTGAAGTTATCCTAAATGAAGGACGTTGATCGCTTTGAGATCAAAAGCCACTTCCTGAAAACAAACTGTCTTAAAACGTAATCAAAATGCCATGCGGTGAAGTGGGTTACATTCGGCTTTGAGTTGTTTCCTTTGTTGCACCTGAATCTGAAGGTTCGAAGAATTGACGAAAAGTGAAGGCGTATTCTGACTCACCGTGTTCGCGTAAATGTTCCAGCCTATCTTTTGCTTCTTCCAGAGAAGGGATGTGTCCTTCAGGAATCCACCACATCACAAAGTTGTGTGAGCTTGGTTTTTCAAACCATTCATTGCGGCGCTTCATGATGTCCACGTGATGGGTTTTGAACATAAACTGTTTGAGTGCATCGGCTGATTCCCAAACAGAGAGGTTAATCAGGGTATTAGGGTTACCAAACAGGCGGTAGCTGAGCACCTTGCTGTAGGAGTCTTTGAAGCGCCACACATACCCACGAAACGATTCCGCAGTCGCATTGACTGAGGGAATGTTATCGACAAAGTCCTTCAAAAGTGGGTCGTCGATATTGGCTTTTGCAAACGAAATATTTAGCTCGGCTAGGTGCATTCCATTCTCCCTAATTTGTCTGTTCATCAACCTCCCACGAATCGTCAGAGGGGTAAAGTCACCCTAAGACGATGCGAGGAGTGCGTCTCACTCTCTCAGTCATGTGGAAGTTACCAGACATGGAAATGCGGGTATTGAACAAAATTTCACCTCTATCACCTAACTGCCATGCGAGCGTCATTGAAGTGAAACCTAAAGTCGTAAAGGTAGCGTCCCAGAATTTGGTGATAGGTTTATAAAGGAGTTTCCCCATGCGTAAGCAGCGCAACCTACTCGTTTCTGTGTTGGCACTGTCAGTCAGCGCGGGTTTGCATGCCGCAGAGCAATCTTCATTCCAGCGTATTAGCGCGGTATCGACGGCAAACAACATCCCACCGGGCGTAGAAAAAAGTCACGAAACCTCTGCGGAAATCATTGCTGTCAGTGAAGACGCCAACACATTGGTTTACACCGATAGCCCGTTGAAAGGCGTGGGGATGCTGGATATCACCAACCCGAAAAAACCAACAGGGAAAGGCTTTGTTTCATTGAATGGTGAGCCAACCTCGATTGACGTTCTGGGTGATACTTTTGTCACCGGCGTGAATACCTCAGAAAGTTACACTCAGCCGTCTGGCTATCTTGAACAGCGAAATCTGACTACAGGTGTTCGTATAGAAAAATGCGAACTTGGTGGCCAGCCGGACTCTGTTGCCGTGGCAAAAGATGGCAGCTTCGTCGCTGTGGCGATTGAAAATGAGCGAGATGAAGACCTAAATGATGGTGTGCTTCCACAATTCCCAGCCGGTCACCTTGCGCTGGTACCTGTTAGAGATGGCAAGCTTGCTTGTGAGGCTCAGAAAAAAGTGGCGATGACAGGCTTAGCCGACATCGCACCCGAAGATCCAGAACCAGAATTTGTAGATATCAACAGCCTTGGCGAAATCGTGGTCACCCTGCAAGAGAACAACCACTTGGTGATTGTTGATGGTAAAAAAGGCGAAGTACTTGCGCACTTCCCTGCCGGCGCAGTTGATTTGGATAACGTCGACTTGGATGAAGAACGTGCCCTGACCTTTGATGGCACCCAGAAGAACCGTAAGCGCGAACCGGATGCGGTGAAATGGCTGGATGACGAGCGCTTTGTCATTGCCAATGAAGGTGACTACGAAGGCGGCTCGCGCGGCTTCACCATTTTTAACAAGCAAGGCGACGTGCTGTTTGAGTCGGGTCTGGATCTGGAATACCGCATCGCGATGGCGGGTCACTACCCGGAAAAACGCTCTGGTAACAAAGGCGCAGAGCCGGAAGGTTTGGAAGTCGGTACTTTCAATGGCCAGCAATACATTTTTGTGTTGTCTGAGCGAGGTTCAGTCGTCGGCGTTTACCGCGATACAGGTAAAGCACCAGAGTTTGTTCAATTACTACCATCTGGCATTGCACCTGAATCTGCCGTTGCGATCCCACAGCGTGGTCTGCTGGCGACGGCCAACGAGAAAGATCTGATTGAAGATGGTGGCGTGCGTGCCCATGTCATGCTTTACCAGATTGGCAATGAAGAACCCTCTTACCCACAAATTGAATCTGTGATGGTTGATGGTAAGCCCATCGGATGGGGGGCGTTGTCAGGTCTGGTTGCGGATCCAAACAACGAAAACACCTTGTATGCCGTGAACGACAGCTTTTACAAAGCCCAACCTTCTATCTTTGTGGTCGACGCTTCTTCCATGCCAGCCAAAATCACAAAGCGTACTCCTGTGATGAAAGACGGCAAACCAGCGAAGAAATTGGACTTGGAAGGGATTACCACAGATGGCAAAGGCGGTTTCTGGTTAGCGTCTGAAGGGCGCACTGACAAAGAGATCCCACACGCCCTGTATCGCACTGATGCGAATGGCAACATCGTGGAAACCGTCGAATTTCCAGCTAAATTGCTGGCCGTGGAAAAGCGTTACGGTTCAGAAGGTATCACCCGCGTGGGCGACGACCTCTGGATTGCCATTCAACGTAGCTGGAAAGACGACCCTGAAAACACGGTGAAACTGGTGCAATACAACACCAAATCCGGAGAGTGGAAAGCGGTGCGCTACCCGACTGAACCTGCTTCAAAAGGCTGGGTAGGTCTGTCTGAAATCACGGAACATGAAGGTGCGCTTTACATCATTGAGCGTGATAACCAAATTGGTGACGTGGCGAAAGTGAAGCAACTGACCCGTGTTCTGCTGTCTGATGCAAAGCCAGTGGCACTGGGCGGGGAGTTGCCATTGGTTCGCAAAGAAGTGGTATACGACTTCATTCCGGATCTCAAAGCGCCGGGTGGCTTCGTGACGGACAAGATTGAAGGCTTTGCGATTACTAAAGACGGTAAAGCGTTTGCTGTCACCGACAATGACGGTGTGGATGACAGCAGCGGTGAGACCTTCTTCTTCCCGCTATCCAAAGATGGAAAGGCGCTGGATTTTGCGACCTTGCGTCCGTAATCCAACGACCCAAAAAACAAACCGCCGGCGCAATTCCGGCGGTTTGTTTTAAAGGATTAACTGGTAGCTCAACAAATCGAGGTGCTGTCCCTGAATCAACGTCGCGTTTAACGCTTTGCTTTGGTAAGCAAACCCGGCGTTCTCAAGCACTTTGATAGAGGCTTGGTTACCCGAAGTCACTTTTCCCACTACATAGCCCACATCAAGTTGCTCACGACACACTTCCACCAATGCCAGTAATGCGCGCTTGGCGATACCTTTGCCCAAATATTCCTGACAGACGCGATAGCCAATCTCAACATGGTCGTCGTAAATGGTATGAATATTAGCTCTGGCAACGATTTTGTCGCCATCGTAAATCACATACATCAGATGGGTTTCAGTGCTTTGGTTTTCTACCAGTTCACGAGTGGCATCGGTGAGCCCAGCCAGATTGAAATAGCCCGAGGGCCTTGGCGGAATGAATTGCTCAAACCAGGTTTTGTTACGGCGTTCGAAATCCAATAATGCCGGGCAATCAGACAGGCTGAGTGGTAATAGGGAAACAGTCTCCATGTCAGAGAGCTAACCTCATTGTTTACATTGTAAATTTTGAATGAAGTGCAACTAAGTTTCTATTCTGCGCTCATTTAAGACATCTGGACAATCCAAACCTTACAAAAATGTATAGTTCGCGAAAAGTTGGCGAAAGCCCTCTCACTTAAAGTATCTACGTCGACAGGGAAACGTCCTTGTCCGCGAATACCAATAACGAGGATGACACCATGAAAAAGACAATGATTTTTAAGCCTGCTGCTATTTCTGCTGTATTGGGTCTGAGCGCCATGATGGCGGTAGGCACTGCAAACGCGGGTGACGCACCAAAGTCACTGAATGAAGATGCAGTCAGCCTGGTTCAGGCGGTTGAAATCGCCAAAAACGCAACAGGTGGCGTGGTACTTGAAGCGGAACGCGATGTGGAAATGGGTCAGGCTGTGTATGAGATTGAGCTGGCAAGCGAGACCGGCGAAGAAATCAAAACCGTGGTGAACGCGACGACAGGAGAAGTGATCCTGACGAAAACCCGTCGCGACCATGACGACCACCACGATGACGATGATGTCGAAGACGCAATCTGGTTGTCTGGCATCAAAGACGGGACTTACCTGTCACTGGAACAAGCGCTGATGCAGGCAGAAACCCAGGTAGGCGGTAAAGCGTGGAGCATTGAGCAAGATGACCACCGCGGCCAGCCTTCTTATGAAGTAGAGCTTCTGGATGCAAATGGCAAACGCGTTGAAACCCGCATCAATGCGGTAGCAGCGAAGTAAACCCACGCTGAAAAGTAGACCATTCGAATATTTCTGTGGGGCGGTGTCGCCCCCATTTGGAGGTACATATGAACGACGAAAACAAAAACACATCAATGTGGCAACGCGCAAAAGAGATGGTGAAACGTGTTGTTCAAGAGGCACCTATGGCAATTCTGGGTGTTGTGAGTTTCTCACTACTATTTATGCTGGGACTGGTTACACTGGGAATCAGTTTGATGGCAGGGGTTGCCGCCATCATTATGGCAAAATGGCAACAACGCCAGATGTATAACGACATCGCCAACCCGACAGATAAGAGAAACGACGAAGAACCGATTGCGGCTGTGTAAGCCGCAATGTTATCCGAACAGAGAGAGCCCCTATGCGCGTGTTGTTGGTCGAGGACGATACCAGCCTCAGTAGTTTTGTAGAAAAAGGCCTGCGTGAAGCAGGCCATCAGGTTGAAGTCACCGACAATGGTAAGCATGCGCTCACGCTTTGTATGGCAGAAAGCTACGACGTGGCGATTGTCGATCGAATGTTGCCGGGGTTGGATGGCCTCTCTTTGGTAAAAGCGCTGCGTGCGGCTCAGGTTGGCACGCCGATTCTTTTTCTGACCGCCCTAGGCGGTGTAGACGATCGCGTAGAGGGTTTGGAAGCGGGTGGTGATGATTACCTCACCAAGCCTTTCGCGTTTTCTGAGCTGTTGGCTCGCGTCACCGCGCTTTCCCGCCGTTCTGTGTTGAAGTCCACCGAAGCCAGCCCTGAAATCAATTATGGCGACGTGGTGCTGAACCTGTTTGAGCATTCCGCCACCCGTCAGGGGCAGCCGTTGGATTTACAGCCGAAAGAGTTCCGTATTCTGGAGCTGTTCCTCCGCCATCCTGGGAGAGTGATCACCCGCACCATGCTGCTTGAACACGTGTGGGATATTCATTTCGATCCGCAAACCAGCGTGGTGGAAACTCACATCAGCCGTCTTCGCAACAAGCTCGAAAAGCCATTCGGTGACACGCTGATTCAGACTGTCCGTGGTGTGGGCTATAAGCTTGAACAAAAAGGCGAAGCGAAATGAAAGCCAGAGTGACTGACTTTTTCCATCGCCACTTTTCCAAGCGAAAGTTACTGGCTGTTCTCCCTGCCTGGATGAAGAGCTCTGCGATCCAGCAAGGTTTGATGTTTGGCAGCGTGTCGATCATTAGTCTGGTACTGATGGCGACGGTGACCTTCTTTTATGTCGAGCATGAACTGAAAGACCAAAACCGCGAGATAGTAAAAGAGTCTCAGCAGCTTGCCACGGGCCATCACAAAGAAGTGGATGATGACCCGATTGAAGACGACGAAATTCTCGCTGTGCTGGCGTCCGGTTTTGTGTTGGCCGGTGTGCTGGTATCGATTTTCACCGTCGCCTTGGTCATTGCGATGAGCCGCATCAGCCAAAAACGCATCAACCGGATCGAAAAGGTGCTTAATGCAGCGGCTGAGGGCGATCTCTCCTCGCGCACGCAAGTTAAGTACACCACCAGTGATTTGGCGCGCATTTCAGTTTCTGTTGACGATATGCTCTCAAGACTTGAAGGTTCAGTGGCGGCGATGAGCGACATTTCAGCTAATATTGCCCACGAGTTGAAAACGCCTATCACCCGCTTGCGCCACAACCTGCTGACATTGAGGGAGGACGCGGAGCGGGTTGAGCCAAACCTCGAGGATGCATTTATCGAAGAGCTTGATAAAGCGCTGGAAGATTCACAGCGTTTGGCGTCTATCTTCGATGCATTGCTACGAATATCCCAGAGTCCGGCGCACGCCGAAGCCGCTTTATGGCACTCGACCTGAACAATGTCATAGAGACAGTGGCAGAGATTTACGTCGATGTAGCGGAAGATGCACTGATGACGCTGGTGGTGGAGAAACCAGATTCGCCGTTGATGATTAATGGCGACCGTGAACTGCTTATCCAACAAGTTGCGAACCTGATTGAGAATGCACTGCGATACTGCCCACCAGGTAGCCATATATACCTGCGCTGCGGCGAAAAACCGGAAGGTGGCAAGGTGTGGCTCGAAGTGAGCGATAATGGCCCAGGTATTGCGGATGAAGATAAAGAGCGTGTATTTGAGCGACTCTACCGCGTGGACAAAAGCCGCACAGATGGTGGGCTAGGTCTTGGCTTGTCACTGGCAAAGGCGGTCGCAGGCCTTCATTATGGCAACATTGACTTGTTTGATGCTTTACCGGGATTAAGTGTCAGGGTGTCCATCCCCGTCCGTTAGAATTATGTTTTCAAAGGTATTTTAAAAATTCATACCCAAACATCTTCAGGTTACTTGGGTATAACGGATTTAATCTCGTAACATCTTGAGGCCCTTACTTATATTTTTAGATATGATGAAGCAGAAAGTGTTTTGTTGTCCCAAAGAGAGTTAATATAAAAATTATTTCATATTAACCCCTTTGTTTTTTCATGATTGAATTGGACATTTAATTTGTTATTTCCGGGAGGGTTGTGATTGCGGATTTATTATTTAACCAGCATTTAAATTCTCACGCCTGAGAATTTAAATGCTGGTTCTTTACATATTTTCTACTCAATGCCTGAGTAGCGAAACGCTTCTCTGGTTAACCGGTTTAGTTCCCTTTCTTCCATTTGGTTGTGAACCACGGTGATACGCCCAAGATAAATCAAAGGCACTTCAGAGGCTCTATTCTGCAAGTGATATTTAATAGCTTCAGCTGTAGCTACGCCTAAATCGTCACTCATCCGCATTGGGGTAGCATCCAGCTCGCCAGCCCGAATTTTTTCGATTTCTTTAGCTGTTCCCCCCCAACCGGTCACATAAATGTCAGACAATCGCCCTGCTTCACCAAGCGCTTCGACAGCCCCCATCGTCATGGCAGTATTGGCGTTATGTATCATCGCCACTTCAGGAAAGTTGTTCAGTATCAACCGAACCCCGTCAGCACCGCCGAGTTTCTGATATTGACCGAAATGCTCATAAATGTTCAGCCAATCCCCTTCCTGTTCAACACAGTCAATAAAGCCTTGAGAGCGTTGAGTGTCTGTGATGCCAGGAATTCCACGGTTTGCTGCAAACTCAACCTCTTTACCCAGGTATTTAATCGCATGCTCACAAAGTACATCGGCACCCATGGCACTGGAAAAGTCGAACCAAGCATCTGGTTGAGCTGTCCATTCATCGTTTGGCGTATGGAATGCCCAAATGAAGGTCTTGAACTGGTGTGACGCCGATAATTTCTGAATGTTATCAGCCTGCAAATCGAGTTCAGAAGGGCCAAAAATAACAAAATCGTAGGGTTGTTCTGCGCTGAGCACCTGCTTTGTGTACTGTGTTTGTAGTGAGTGTTCTATCTGCTTCGAAGTGAATTCGTGTACCTCGTAGGGCACTTTGAGTGCTAGAAGCCGTTTGGTCATCGCTTTAAAGTTTTTTATCCAAAAATCAGAGATATCTGCACTAGGATAAATAATTGCAATACGTATAGGTTTGTTTAAGGTTTCAATAAATAATGGCACAGGAGGTTCGCTCACTGTTTGCTGAAAGGTCTTAAGCTTTTCATTATTAATGTTATTTACGTTTTCTTTAGTAAAAACTGAAAAAGACATTGCAAACAAAGCACAAACTAGGCAAGCCTTGATACTTCTTTTCATTTTCCACCCTTATGGTTTACCAACTGCAAAAACTCTATTAACATAATTATTAATGATACATGAGAATTATAAACTGGACTGGTTTCATTCCTTGAGTAATTATATTTTTTCCCGATTCAAGACTTTAATCATGTTTTTCTTTGTCACGACGTGCTCTGCGGAAACGGCGACAACATATTTCGTCGACTACGCAAAGGAAAAGGTGAATAGGGCGATATCTGAAGACGATGTCTGGGATGGTCCCAGGACAGGTCCGAGTGTTGTCAGCAATAAAAACATCATTTACGTCGCATCTGACTTGAGAAATGGTGGGGTCTATGGTGTTGGAAAAGGGGTGTCTGAGGCAATTTCAAACCTTGATTGGGACCTTAGGTTTATCGATGGATTTGGTTCTGAGGTTCGGCAGGGGGCGGCAATAAGAAAAGCGATCAGCTTCAAACCAGACGCGATTATCCTTGGTGGTATTGACGCTCAGAAACATAAAGAGGTCCTAAAGGTGGCCAAAAGCCAAGGGATAGTGGTGATCGGTTGGCATGCGACTGAATTAGCCGGCGGCAACAGTGAGCTTGGCCTTTTCATGAATGTCACCACTGATCCGCTTGCTGTTGCTGAGATTGCGGCAATGCTCGCAATCGTCAATTCCGGAGGGCGAGCCAAAACACTGATTTTTTCAGACCCCAACTACAAAATTGCAACCATCAAAGCGAACGCCATGGCTGACACCATCAGGCGCTGTGAATCCTGTGAGGTTTTAGAGGTTAACGCTCTGCCATTGGATAAAATTGCTGAACAGATGCCAGTGACGTTTGAAAGTCTGTGGAATAAATACGGTGGAGATATTACCCACATCCTCGCCATCAATGACCTCTACATTGACTACGTTATCCCTTCTCTTGAGACAAACGTTGAACAACAAATTCAGATACCTCAAAACATCTCTGCCGGTGACGGAAGCCGTGCAGCCTACAAACGTATCAATAATGGTGGTTTTCAATTGGCAACGGTACCTGAACCACTCTACCTGCATGGGTGGCAGATCACTGATGAACTGAACCGGGCTTTCAACCAACTTCCCCCAAGTGGATATTCTGCCAAGGTACACATGGTGACTCCTGAAAACGTCAGCCAATTGATTGGCAGGCAAGAACGTGGTGTCTATGATCCGAAGAATGGCTATCGCGAAGCCTATCTTAAGATATGGAAGCCATGATGAATTTGAACAATACCAGCATTACTCAAAGACTGATCATTTCTAGCTTGATCTCACTTTTAATGGTGAGCTTTGCTGTTTTGATCGTTATTCGTTCGCTTTTCTACATCGAATCAACGTTGAAAACAGAAACCTCACGTCACGTGTCTGAGCTGATTGTGAACTCTGAAATCAGTCGTCGCGTTTTTGCGTTGACTTCACGTGTGAAGCTGTTGGAGCAGACGTTCCTGTACAGTGAAACGCTACTTTCGGAAGAGGCGTTTAACATCGATTTTCAACTCCAAAGGTTGAGAGATCTCTCTGCCAATCAGGAGTTTTCGCAAAAGATTGATGCATTTATAGATAATTTTCATCGATTTCTCGGAAGTTCATTAGCGTTAAATCGAATCCTAAAACAATCTAAAGCTATTGATGCTAAGTTAGCCAAACAGCTTAATTTGCTGGAGTTTGCAGTCGCAGCAAGCAAGTTGGAGCACCTCAGTGAGGATAAGGTGGTTATCTACAACAATGAGTTAGATATTATCGCCATGCTTCGGGAGTCATTTCTGACCGTGGGGAAAATGCTGGGTGATATCCATAGCCGCATAACGCCTGAGACCGAGAAAGTCTTGCTCATTGAGGCGGAAAAAGAACTAGATATTCTACAGTTACACTTGGAAAACCTTGATATATCCACCCCTGAGGTCAAAGCGCAAAAAATTAAGATCAGGAGAACTTTGAATCAATACCATGCAACGATGAGGAAAATTAGGGCGAATCTGGATCAGCGTTGGGGCGTGATGGATGCACTTGTTCAGGCTCAGGCAGGGCTGTTACAGCTTGTGGAAAGTACAGAAGACAGAGTTCAAGAGCAAACATTACAACTCACTTCGCAGCTTGAAGATGTGATCACTGAATCCCGTTTTAATGCCATCATCATTAGCCTTTTAGCGTTTTTGTTCTCTGTTTTACTGATCAATCACGTTGTGAGCAGACATATTCAAAAGCCTTTGGATGATCTTAAGGATGGATTTGACCGCCTAGTCTCAAGCGGGACCAAGCGGCCTATTAACCTAGGGCGAACCGATGAATGGGGACACATTGAAAGTGCTTACAACAACATGGCGGCTCGGCTATCTGAAGCATATCAAGCCATCACAGAAGAGAAGAAGAATTTCGATTTCCTTGCGCATCACGACCCACTGACCCACCTTGCGAACCGATTGTTGGCTACCAAAGAGCTCACAAATCAAATTACTCACTCCAAGCAAAATGGCACCAAATTCCTGCTTCTCTATCTGGATATTGATGAGTTCAAAACGATTAATGACTCTTTAGGCCATGCGGCTGGGGATAATTTACTGGTGAATGTTGCGGAGAAACTCACCAGATTGATCGGAACTTCGGGCTTTGTGGCCCGTATGGGAGGGGATGAGTTTATGATACTGATGCCTGAAACCAACTTGGAGCAAGGGAAATTCGTTGCTCAACGAATCAATAAGGCAATTAAGAAGCCTTATTACATCGATAAAAGTACCGTCTTTGTTTCAGCCAGTATCGGGATCTGTGAGTTTCCTGATCATGGCTGTGATGGTGAAACTCTGATCCGAAATGCGGATACGGCAATGTACTATGCCAAACGCAATGGCCGTGACAGTTACCGTATTTATACGGACGAAATGACAACTGAAGTGAATGATATCATTGAAACAAGTCGTGGACTGCATCATGCGATACGTAGAAATGAACTGACCGTTTTCTTCCAACCCAAAGTAAATTTGACATCAGGCAGTATTCTCGGTGCGGAAGCTTTAGTGAGATGGCAACATCCCAAGCTTGGTCTGCTTCCTCCTTCAGCTTTTTTGGAAGTTGCAGAAAAAACAGACTTGGTGGTCGATATTGATAAATGGGTGTTTGGCAAAGTCGCTAGGTTGATTAGCGAGTGGAAAAGTGAAGGGGTTGATACTTCCAATATTCTTATCTCCGTCAACTTCTCAGCGAGGATGTTCTATATGACGGATCTGGCCGAACAACTGCAAACAATCCTCGATAAAACAGATTGTGCTCCGAGCCAACTGATTCTGGAAATTACGGAACGGGACATGATGCAGGACTTTGAAACCTGCGTCAGGACCATCGAAACACTTCATGCCAAAGGCTACAAGATTGCAATTGATGATTTCGGTACAGGGTACTCTTCTCTCTCTGTCCTAAAAAATCTGTCGGCAGATTACATCAAGTTGGATCGCAGCTTTATCAAAGACGTTAACTCTTCATCGTCTGATTATGAAATTACAAAGGCGATTCTCAAATTGGCAAAAGTGCTGGATTTATCTGTGGTCGCAGAAGGCGTAGAAACCCAGCCCCACGTTGATACTTTGCGTCAGCTAGAGTGCACTTTAGCGCAAGGTTACTATTTTGCTAGACCTTTGCCGGTTGATGATTGGGTGGATTACCTCGGTAAAGCCCCAGATAAGGTAGCCCAAAGTGAAGGAATCAGGCTTAAAAAAGTGAAGTAAGATTTAGTATGTGGTCAGAATTATTGACAAAAACAGCCCTTTTCAGGGCTGTTTTTCGTTGGTGAGGTGGAAACGGTGATACTGGTTCCACGCTGATCGGTGGATATCCCAAGCAAGGTACAAGGGGGCAAAACTGGATATTGCACCTGCCAACACAAGAAGTTGGTTATCACATGAGGGTTGATGATGACGCTCTTCGCGACATTGACCATAGCCAGCACCCGTCCGCCAGTGTGGGCAATCCAAAAGCCTGACCCATCCGGACAGAGATTTTGTGAATGGTCGATTATCGTAGTGGATGGCGGCATGACTAAGAAGAGGATTTATCAGGACCAGCGGTGAAATTTCACTAACAGGTATTTTTCCGTGTTAAGGTCTTCTAAATCCAAGGATTGCAAGGCGTTTAAGATGATTGCAAGGGAATGGAAAGTACGCTGCCCAAGGTACCATGAAGAGGGGTTTATTTCATATCTTTATGAAACAGGTGTGAAGGAAACGTCTGAGACTGAAGGCTTTCAGGGAGCGCAGATCTTTAAGCGTGACATTGACGGAAAATCAGAAATTACTTTAATCAGCTACTGGAAAGATTTGGAGTGCATTAAGGCCTTTGCGGGTGAAGATATCGGCATTGCCCGTTTGTACCCGGAAGATGAAAAGTACGAACTGAAACCTGACTTTCACGTGTCTCACTATGAAGTAGTTGAAAGTCGTTTAAACCAATAAACAAGATACTCATTAACAATGAAAAAAGCTTCGTCAGAAAAACTGGCGGAAGAGATTTACTTTGCAGGTGGTTGCCTGTGGGGCGTACAGGAGTTTATGCGCCATTTGCCGGGTGTGATATCCACAGAAGCTGGGCGGGCAAACGGCACCAGCGATTCAACGGTCACACCTTATGATGGTTATGCCGAATGTGTACGAACACAATTTAACCCTGATATGGTCTCTGTAACGACGCTGATGGGATATTTCTTTGAAATCATCGATCCGCACAGTGTGAACAAGCAAGGCGAAGATGTCGGCGAGAAATACCGCACAGGCATATACAGCAATCATCCTGAGCATTTGACCATTGCCAGTGAATTCATTGCGGCCAGAGAAGATGCGGAAAAGATTGCAGTGGAAGTCTTGCCCCTGAGTAACTACGTGCCGAGTGATGATGAGCATCAAGACAGGCTGACCCGTTTTCCTGATGACTATTGCCATATCCCTCTGGATTTATTACATAAATACAAGAAGAAATAGATTAAAGCCAAGGATGAAGGAATGAACAGAGCAATCGCATTAACCCTGACACTTTGCAGCGCCTTGCTGGTGGCGCCTGTGGCTTCGGCAACCGAGCGCGCAGAGTATGGTTGGGAAATGATTGAGCAGGGCGCGATGGTGGTGGATGTCCGTACTCCGGACGAATTTGATGATGGCCACTTGGGCGGCGCGCTGAATTACCCGGTGACGGAGTTGGATAAACACATCCAGAACTTAGATAAAGATACACCGCTGGTGTTGTATTGCCGAAGTGGTGTTCGCTCAGGTGCAGCCTATCAATACTTGTTGAGCAAAGGCTTCACCAATCTTCACAATGCAGGTGGTTTTGAAGAAATGAAAAACGCGAAGTAAATGACTTCGCGTTTCCAGTTAAACCCGTTTCTGGTAACCGCTTAAATTTTCCCTTCATTAAAGTCTTTCTGGAAGTAGAGTACCTTCTGCAGGTAGCGTCTTGCCTCGTCTTTCGGGTGTCGGGTCGTCAGTGCATCGTAGACTTGCCGCGGAGACTTACGGTTTAGCTCTACCACCGCCTGTTTGCGATCGTTATGGAAGGTTGCCAGAACACCGCCCGTGCCGCCGTTGTAGGCCGAAATCATACTGAAGTGCTTGGATGATGCGTTCTTCACATCTCTCAGGTAGCGGGTTTTCAGAATGTGCAGATAGGCCGTACCTGTGTCGATGTTGTTCAACGGATCGAACAGGTACTCTTTGGTCGGCATTCCCGGCTTTTTCTTCACCAGATTAAACACATCCGCACCCGCTGTTTTAGGGATTACCTGCATCAAGCCGTATGCGCCCGCATGGCTGACTGCATAAGGGTTGAAGCTGCTCTCGGTTTTGATCACTGCGTAAATCAGATCCTCTGGAATGTCATAACGCTTTGACGCGTCACGAACATAATGTGCGTATTGGTATTCGCGCTGCTCCAGATGATCTTTCACCATATCAATCTGAACATAATAGGCTTTGCCACGCTTGATGGTTTTGCTTTGCAGTTTGTTGTCGATGAGGTGATTCGCAAAGCGGTTTGCGCGCCATTCCCATTCAATCGACTTACCTTCCTGATCGACAATCTGACCGAGGAAGAAAGGCTTTCCAGTGAGCTTGATATCTTTGTCTGTAAACTGCTCAACATGCTTTGGATCAGCAGGCATTAATACCGTTTGAACGATGGCTTTTTGCAGCTTTTCCTTCGGCTGGTGCTGGGCAACGGTCGAAACGTAGATCTTACCTTCTTCAAAATCGATGTGTGCACGGGTCTGGTAACCGTCCAGATACTTCACATAGCGGTGTTTGCTGGACTCAACATACTCATCGTCGCCCCATTGCTTTTTCGCTTCTTTGGCAATGTAAGCGAACAGGGCGCTGATTGCCTTTTTGTTGGCATCAGACACAGGCTGGCTGGTTATGGGTGGCGGTGTGTTATCGCAGTTGCAGTCTGGGATTTCGGGTGCTGCCGAGCAGCCAGCAAGCAGGGTTACTGACAGCAGAAGAATGGCTTTTTTCATCGTCACTTCTGATTGTTGTTTTTGTTCTTAGTGAATAGAGGCGACGATGCTATGCCTGACCTTAAAAAAAGAAAAGAAATTTGTCGGTGAGGGCGCGGCTAAAAACTGAAATTTTGCGCTAACACACAAGGTGTTAGCGCATTATTTGAGCAGGATGATCGGGTGCAACGTTAAAGCCGCTCCACGATATGTTTTGCGATAGGGAAGCAAGATGTCGCAGCGGGTGAGGGGGCGTTACAAACCACCAGGGCGTGCTTGGTCTTATGGAACAGGAAATCGTCAACCAAATCGCCGTTTTGGTAGACCGCCTGAGCGCGAATACCCGATGGATAGGAAAGCAAATCCTGATTGGTCAGGGATGGGCAATACTTCTGCACTTCTTTCAGGTATCCCGGCTTCCAGAATCCATTTCTGAGCTCTTTCATCGCCGATTTGAAGTTGCGTCGAATCACCTTGTAGAACCCAGCATATTGCAGCATTTCTATCACATCTGTGGGTGAAAAAGCGAAGCGCGAGTAACCTTCACGGGCAAGACTGAGCACCGCATTTGGGCCTACAGTGACCGAACCGTCAATCATTTTGGTCAGGTGAACACCGAGGAAGGGCAAGGCGGGGTCAGGGATTGGATAGATCAGGCTGCTGATAATGGCATTGTGTTCGGTCGCCAGTTGGTAGTAATCGCCGCGAAATGGCACCATCTGGAAATTAGGGGTTTCACCTAGCATGCGCACAATACGGTCTGACATGATGCCAGCGCAGGCGATCAGTTTTCCGGTATGGAAGGTTTGCACACCCGCTACTATAGTCACACCATCTTTGGATTCCTGAATGTATTCAACGGGATGATCGTAGAACACATCTCCGCCTCTTTCCTTGATCATACTTCCGAGTTTTTCACAGATCTGACGATAGCTCACGATACCTGTTGAGGGTACAAAGATAGCACCAAGCCCGTTGATATTTGGTTCTTTTTCTCGAAGCTGGTCCGCGTTTAGCACATCAAATTCCAATTCGTTGTCAGCGGCGCGAATTTTTAATGCTTCCATGCGTTCCAGTTCAATGTCGCTGGTGGCAACCAAAAGCTTACCGCACTCTTCGAAAGGGATATGGTGCTCGGTGCAGAAGGCTTTGATGGCCTGATTACCTTCTTTGCAAAAGCGCGCCTTCATACTGCCCGGTGTGTAATAAACCCCGGCGTGTATCACGCCGCTGTTGCGTCCGGTTTGGTGGCTGGCGGGTTGCGATTCTTTCTCAACCACCACGACTTTGGCATTCGGTTCGCGCTGCTGCAGTTCATTAGCCACGCTGAGCCCAACGATTCCCGCACCAATAATCAAATAGTCGCAATTCACCATGTATCAATCCCTGATAAAGCCATCGGTAAGAAGCTTGATTGAATGCTAATTCGTCAGTGATGGAAAGGTATTCGGGGTGACTCTGTGATACAAGCTAAGTGTTGCTAACCTGCTGACTTTCTTTTATTAGCTGTGCGTCTCTCGTAGGGACTTTCAATCCCTGCTTTATAAGAGGAAATCAAGCGCCCAAGGGGAACTGGCTTGCCATACACATAACCTTGGGTGTAATCCAGTCCAGCTTCGCGTACAAGGTCCAAGTCTTCCTCGCTATTTAACTTGTGTGCGGAGGTTTTAACTTTCAGGGTATCTGCGACCTGCTTGATGGAGTCAATAATGTGTTTGTCGACATTGCTGGATTTCATCATAGAGACGATGCTTCCATCGATCTTTACTTGGCTGATATTGAATTCGCGCAGATAACCGAAAGAATTGAGTTTGGAGCCAAAGTTGTCGATAGATACTTCACAGCCCAGTTTGCGAAGGGATGAAACGATATCTTGGGAGCGAACGGTATTGATAAGCAAAGTGCTCTCTTTTACTTCAATACATATTTGGCTGGCGGGGAGAACACTGTCATTGATTGTCTCGAGACAGTAGCTCATAAAGCTTTCACTGTAGAAGGCTCCCGTTGAGATATTAATGGCGACATGCAATCCAGTTTCTGCCAGCGCTTCTGCTTGCTCCATGAGGACTTCATTAAACACCCAACGTTCGATACTGATTAATCGGCCGGTTGGTTCGGCGGCGGGCAAGAAATCAGCGGGAAGCAGCAAATCTCCTTCTTCTGTAATGAGGCGGACGAGTACTTCATACCAGGTCGGCAGTTCTTGACTGTTTGGCACCAAGGGCATACTGAGCAGGCTAAAAGAATTGGTTGAGATAGCAGTATCAATACGTTGCAACAGCAAGTCCCGGCGGATTGAAATGCGATCATTCAACAATGATGAGTTGAACACTGAAATGGCAGGTTTGCAGCTTTCAGTCAGTGACTCAAGGGCAAGCTGCGCCTGATAAATTAATTGAGATGGCGTACTTTGCAAATCCTCGGCGGCGGTTAAACCAATCGAGCAATCTAACGGATAAGAAGTGTCACCTTGTTGGTATTTTAATGAACAGATTTTTTCTGACAATTCGCCGAGCGATTGCTGGGCGTCTTCTAACGATTTGTTGAGTAGTAGGAGAGCAAATTGGTTGTCGCTGAGCCTGGCAACGGCCTTTATTCCATAGGATTTGATCACTGAGCCAGCAGACTTGGTTAACTGATCCCTGATCGAGTTGCCAAACGCGTCTGCCAGGGCATCCAGTCCGCTGATTTCGATCACTGCCAGCGTGTGTTTACCCGATGAGTCATTGAGGCTTTCAATGTGACCTTGCAGATTGTGTTCAAAAGCACTCCGATTTGGCAGTTTTGTGAGCATATCCATCGACGATTTTTCTTCTGGCACTGCAACTCGTTCCCCCATGGAGATGGTTTCCTGACAGAGCCCGACCAGTCTTGAGGCCGTTTCCGAGTGGATTAATCTGGCGAGAAGGTGATGGCAAACCATCTGACCGTGTCTGTTTTGAACCTGTATATTGAGGTCGAGCTGCTGCCCGCTATGCATTCGCGCAGCATCAAACATGGCATCAAACATGGCATCAAGCTGGTGTTTGTCTGCAGGAGAGACTTTGTCACGCCATCGGGATTTGGAAACGCCTTCGCTTTCCAACAGCCCATACAAGGCGTACATTTCACTGTTCCAGTAAATCTCTTCAGTCTCCGGGTTGTACTCCCAAAGACCAAAATCGCACACTTGGTTGATCAGTTCGGCTTGTTTGGCAGCCAAGGATTTTTGCAACGACAGCTCACGTTCATTATCAATATCTGTGAGGGTACCAATGACCTTGGTGGTAACGCCTAGGCTGTCTTGTTCTATCGGCTGGCAATGATCCCTTACCCAGCGATAACGTTCATTTTCATCAAGTAATCGGTATTCGATGATGCCAAATTGACCACCTTTAGATGTCACAGTATGTTGATATGCGCGAAGGTCATCTGGGTGTATTCGCGACATCCACTCATAAAGACGTTTCACATTGCTTGCTTTGATACCAATGGCCTGACTGGCATTTTCGGAAAGATGTATAAATTTGGTGTGGCATTCCATTTCATAAACCGCAGTCCGGTTGATGCCAAGCGCAAATTCAAACTTTTTAGACCACAATTTCCGCTCTTCATCGAAGCGACGATCTTTATCAATATTCTGAACCTGATAAATAAACTGAAGGGTATTCCCTGTCCATTTATCCCTGACAATAGAGACACCAATACGGGTCCAAACCACCTGTTTGCTTTTTTTGGTAAGGCGAACTTCAGCTTGGAAATTATCTATCTCGCTGAGTGTAAGCAATTGAAGCTGCTCGTTTGCTGCGTCTTTATCGCGATGGAACACAAGCTGACGGAAGGTTTTTTTTTCAAGCTCTTCGGCGGTGTAGCCAACGAGGTCGATGAAACTTTGGTTAGCGTTACTCATTCTGCCATCAGGCTGTACCATCACAGTGCCAATCACAGAGGATTGCATGGCGTTTGAAAACAACTCTGCACGCTCATCGCTCATCTTCTGAATCTGAAGCAGGCGCGCTGATTTTACTGCAAGAATAGTACCCAGCAACATTGCGCCGCTGATAGGTAAGAGTAGGCCCATTGTACCGTTGGGTCCGGATGATATCGTTAGGTTTTCACTGGGATTAACCAGTAGTAAGTCCAGGGTTATTGATACTACGAAAGCGGTAAAAAATGCTGAGAGTCTATCTAAAACGGCACCTGCAATGGTTAATGCGATGGCGATAGCAATGAAAGGGAATGTGACTTGTGCCAGCAACCAGCCGGATAAAGCGGCAATAAGAAATATCGTTACCAGTGTGGTTGGTTTGTAGATGCTGGATGGTAACTCTTTGTTGTTTTGTAGCACCGTATAAATTAGAGGGGTGATGGCAAGAATGCCAACCACATCACCCAGATACCAGGCTGGTGCGACAGCTTCAAATGGAATGGAGAGTTCTCGGTTGAGTACCCAGCCCCCCAAAATAGCGCCGGCCATTGGGCTGATTAAAACCGTACAGAAAACAAAAAAAGTCAGTGCTTTCATGGAAAGAAAAGGTTCTGCATTTCGACTGATATAGGCGAGTGAAATACTACCAAGGGCAATCGTTGTGCTGTTAGCGGCGGCGAGTTGCAAGCTCTGTACTACTTCATCGCCAAATAGCAGGTTAGAAACTAGGATGGCGACAAAGGCAGAGCCAATTAATGCGAGGCGTTGGCATGAAGGCGCAAGGGCAATCGTGCCGATAGCAAAGGCATTGGTGTACCAGATAAACGCGGCACTCCCAGGTTGCCTAAGAAAATAAATAGCAAACAAGGCGAGAAAAAAGCATCCCAAAAAAAGAAGTGTGACCCGGAGTACAACGGCGTTTTCAGGAAATATGTCCTTGGATTCGGTCGGCGCTGCCGTTGGGGTCATTGATTTATCCGTTACTTTGAGTCAAACAAATACACTTTCCCTATCGGCGAACGATGACAGCGAAGCCATGCAGAGAGGGGAAAGTTCTGTCTCAAAAGTCTAGATGATGTCTCATTTTTGTGCCGAAAAAAGCCAAGATAGAAAGCGACGATGTCAGCGTTCTGTGACACGTCATTTTTCTTAAAGCTCGTTGTATTTTACCGCGCGGCCAAAACACTTCTCTGGTGGGTATTTTTTGCGGTTGTGCTCGATTTTTTCGTTACAGGCTTTTTCTAAATCCACCCCACAACGGTCGGCTATGCGGATTAAGTACAGTTGTATATCTGCTAGTTCATGTTCCAGTGCCTGGCGTTTCTCTGGAGGAAAGTTATCGGCTTGATCAGGTGTGAGCCATTGGAACAGTTCAGACAATTCGCCCACTTCACCGCTCAATGCCATCACCAGATTTTTAGGATTGTGAAATTGTTCCCAATCGCGTTCGCGGGCAAATTCAGCCATGTCAGACTGTAATCGAAGAAAGGCGCTTTGAGGTTTATCCGTCATGAGAGGTATTTTCCTTGATAGATTTAGCGGTTCAATTGGTTAGTTTGTCACGGATTGTGGCATGGGAAAACTGATGTGAGGTATTGATGCTTGGTGGCTAAATTATCTCTCTGTTTGTTCCGTTTTATGAAAAATAAGAATTACGCCTCTTTGTGAAAGTAAATGCCCATCAATCCTGTCTATTCTGTAAATAGAACTACATAGCTAGGGTGCATACCCAATAAGGCGCCTATCTTGAACGATATCACTGCTACATTACTGACGTATTCCCCAGTGACTCTCTTCTTCGCAGTAATTCTGTTGTCCTATTTGCTCGAAGATTTAGCCATTGTGACGGCCAGTGTTGCTGCGTCACAGGGCGTCATGTCCGTGCCTATAGCATTGGCGGCAATTTTTGTCGGCATTGCAACGGGGGATATAGGCCTCTATGCACTTGGTTTGTGGTCGCGTCGATGGAGGAAACTGAGGGGAATCTTATTGACCAAACCGAGCGTGAGGATGATACGCCGGAAATTACGAGCCCATGCATTTGGAAATTTGTTCCTTATCCGCTTTGTGCCGGGTCTTAGGTTTGTGGGCTTTTGCCTGAGTGGCTTTTTCCGCGTTGGGCTGAAGCCGTTTTTGTCTGCTGTGCTGGTCGCTACTGCGCTCTGGACGGCGTTGGTTTTCGTGTTGGTTTATCAACTGGGCGAAATTGAATGGATTAATCGTCATCTCAGTTGGGGGCTCATCCCGGTTGTGGTGCTCTTGCTCATTGCAGTGAATCGCGTTGCAGGGAGCAAGTTAAAGGAGAAAGCGGTTTGCACAGATTAAAATTGGTGGAAGAGAAAACTTCTCCCGCCTTGCCAGTTAACCATGGCATGCCACCTTTGGATATGAGCGGCAAACCTGTGTCGTTTTTTGAATTCTGGCCGAGTTGGGTGTTTTACACACCCGTCGCCATTCAATGGGTTTGGAATGGCCTGAAATACAAAAGCTTCGGGCTGCCGCTGGTGGCAAATCCTGGCATTGAACTGAGCGGCATGGTTGGCGAATCTAAAGACGCCATTCTGTCTTTGGCGGGCGAAATAGCCAAACCTTGGGTGTTGCCTTACATCATGTGGGAAAAAAACGCGATACCACCCGAAACCCAGGCTCATCAGGCAATGACTGCGTTACAAAAAGCCGGGTTGGGCTTTCCTATTGTTGCTAAACCGGATTTGGGCTGTCGTGGCGCAGGTGTACGTCTGGTGGAAAATAAAGGTGAGTTGGAAGAATACCTTCGCCTGTTTCCTGACGGTGCCCGTTTGATGCTTCAGGAAAAAGCCCCTTATAACGCTGAAGCGGGTGTGTTTTATGTGCGTTATCCCGACCAGAAAAAAGGGCAGATTATTTCCCTGGCCCTTAAATACAATCCATTTGTAGTTGGCGACGGAGAAAGCACTCTCGCCCAATTGATTGATCAAGACTCCCGAGCTGGAAAGCTCGCCCATTTATACCGAACACGTCATGAAGACAAACTGGATTTAGTGTTGGGTAAAGGAGAAACCTTCCGACTCGCCTTTGCCGGTAGTCATTCGCGTGGCGCGATTTTCCGTGATGGATGTGACTATATCAGTGATGCGTTAGTCGAGCGCTTGGATGAAATTTTTGATGACTTTCCCGGTTTTTACTTTGGGCGGATTGATCTCAAATTCCGGGATATCAACAGCCTGATGCGTGGCGAGGATTTTGTGTTGCTGGAAGTTAATGGTGCCAGCAGTGAAGCGGCACACATCTGGGACCGCGGCGCAAGCATCGGAAGCGCATTCAGTACCTTACTGGATCAGTATCGTATGCTGTTCGAGATTGGCAATCTGCAGCGAAACGCCGGGCACAAAGTTCCATCGCTGTTAGCGCTTTACCGGGCATGGCGCCGCGAAAAGGCCTTGGTTCGTGATTATCCGTCCACCGATTAAAACAACAAGTTGTAGTAAAAATCTGTTTATTTGAGGGAATACCATGTTAGCGAGAGATTCCAAGCCACCACTGAATGAACCATTTGCAGTAGAGGTAGAGGGGTGTTTGGACGTGGCGGCGCAGGCGCTTGAGCTTTTATATCAGCTTTCTGATGACCAATATAACTTTGTTGCAGCACCTTATTTGCAGAGTTCAATCGGCCAACACATGCGCCATATTCTGGATGTTATGCATGCGGCTTCCGCGCAGGACATCGATTATGACGTTCGCCGTCGTTCTCATCCTGTAGAAACAAGCCGGGAGATAGCGATTGCAGAGTGGAGACACCTTTGTGAGTGGCTGGAAAGTCTGGGTTACGCTGACATGGATACCGCTCTCTGTGTGCGCCATGAAGTGAGCCTAAACCGTCTGGCTGCCGCAAAATCTGCATCTACTGTAGGTCGAGAGCTGGTATTTGTTTCCAGCCATGCTGTGCATCATTTCGCGTTGATCCGCGTCAGCCTCAGTGCGCAGAATATCGGTGTGGCAGAAACCTTTGGTCTTGCGCCAGCCACTCTTAGTCATTTCCGTGGAGAAAAGTGAATGTGTACTGTCAGCTGGTTGCTGAATGATAACGGATACGATGTGTTCTTTAACCGTGATGAGCAGAAAGGCCGGGCGATCGCGCGTTCACCTGAGCAGTTTCAGGACAAAGGTACAGTTTTTCTGATGCCCGTCGATCCTGACGGTGGCGGTACCTGGATTGCAACTAACGAGCATGGACTCTCACTTTGCCTACTGAATTACTATCAGGGCGATATCCCTGAATTGCCGCTGATAAGTCGTGGGTTGCTTGTGAAGATGCTAGCACCTTCGTCTTCAGTGGCCGAGGTGGTCAGTGCGCTCAATGAACTTCATATGGGCTCTTATGCGCCTTTCACGCTGTTGGTTTTCGCACCGGATTTAAATGCGCATCATGGCCATGTGATCGCCTTTCAGTGGGATGGTCATGTACTTACTCAACGTCCGAGTGTTGAACCAATGATTTCCTCGTCAGTAGCTTTCCAAGAAGTGATGATTGCAAGGCGAGAGGCGTTCAAAAGCATCATGACGGAACCGCAAACCATCGAGAAGGCGTGGGCGTTTCACAGGAGCCATGTGCCAGAAGCAGGCTACAAATCTGTCTGTATGCACCGTGAAGATGCCAATACCGTGAGCTTCACGCACCTCAGTGCTGCACCGGGTGCAATGGAAATGGTTTATGTCGATGGGTCGCCTTGCCAAAACGGTCCAGCGGTGACAAAAACTTTAGTTCGAAAAGTACCAAACATGCGTTTGGTTGCCAGCGAAAAAAGGTGAAATTTTTACTTCGATACTAGGGTCTGTTGATCTTTGGTGGTTAAATTTTGTTCTCGCTATAAGCGTTTTAGGCGCGGCGAGGTGTGTGCCGCCTAGCATTCTAAGCAAATACACCTCAACAAAGCATAAAACGCTTAGAGTACGGGACGCGCAGTCGAACCCTTCGGGCAGCGTTTGTGGGGAATTTCTGCTGCGTTATCAGCTTCTCATGTAGACTAGCTACACATCGAAGCCTCTGCCTTGCAGAAAACCCCCACAAACTGCTGCAAAAATCATCACCAAAGGTCAACAGACCCTAGGTTCTTATTTAGCAACTGAATCTGAATAAATGGAAGGGAGTGAAAGATGTCTCGCGTACTATTACTGTTTACTTTGTTGTTCTCACCTCTAACTTTCGCCGCTGATGTTTACACTGGCTTTTTCAGCAGCAAAGCGGTCAGTGGTTATGACACTGTGTCTTTTTTCGATGGCACGCCAGTCAAAGGTAAATCAGACTTCAAAACTGAATATCAGGGGGCTGACTGGTTGTTTTCAAGTCAGGAAAACCTCGACAAATTCCTTGCTGACCCTGAGAAATATGCGCCGCAATACGGTGGCTACTGTGCATGGGCAATTGCTGAGAAAGATGATTTAGCACCTGGCAACCCTGAATTCTGGACGATCGTCGATAATAAGCTGTACCTGAATTATGACGATTCTGTTCAGAAAACTTGGGAAAAAAATATCCCGGGCTTTATTGAACTTGGTGATAAAAACTGGGCGAAGCGCTAGACCGACCTGCTAACTGAAAAAGGAGAGTCATCAATGATCAGTCCCTTTCAGATCCCGAGAAAAACGCCGTTTGGTGTGATTGAAAAAGCAGTGGAATCCGTCACAGGTCTCCGGGCTTTAGACAAGCACTACCGACGTCGGCCTGAAGGGCTCGATACCGATCATTTTCTCTCTTACACTCTAGATGTGCTCGGCATTGACTACACGGTCTCAACTGAAGACGTGGACAACATTCCAGTCAGCGGCAGCACAGTCGTTGTCGCTAACCATCCGCTTGGTGGTGTAGAAGGCGTGATTCTTGCCAAGCTACTGCGTCAGGTGCGGCCTGATGTGAAAGTACTGGCGAATTACTACCTGAAACGTATCCCTGAACTTAGCGATATTTTTATCGGCGTCGATGTGTTTGAAGGGGAAAGTGCGCGTAAGGCAAACTTGAGAGCGTTACGTGAAGCCCACCAACATGTTAGCGAAGGCGGCATGCTACTGATCTTCCCAGCAGGAGAAGTCTCTACCTTCGATGAAGATGGGCAGCTTAAAGACAAGGTCTGGAGCCGTTCGGTTGCCGCCTTGGTGAAAAAGCACAAGGCGACGGCGTTACCGATTTATATTGGTGGCCAGAACAGTCGTAAATTCTATCGGGCCGGGCGTATTCATCCACTGTTACGTACAGTAATGCTGGCTCGTGAACTGCTCAATAAACGCGGTGATTCCATCCCACTCTCTATTGGCGAGCCGATCGCTTGGAAAGAGTGCCGCTCTTTTGATAGCGATGATGCTTTGGTGAATTATCTGAGGCTTAATACTTACCTCCTGAACCATGAAAATGCGGTAAAAGCTGTCGAGTTGGAACAGGCAGGTGAGCCTATCATTGCGTCACAATCTGTCGATGCAATCGAGCAGGAATTGGCAACATTGCCTCCGGAAGCCAAGCTTCTTACGTCGAATGAGTTTGATGTGTACTGTACTAAAAGCGAGAGCATTCCGGTCATCCTTCAGGAAATTGGCAGAATACGCGAAGTGAACTTCCGGTCTGTCGGTGAAGGTACAGGCATGGCTTGTGATATCGATGAATATGATGATTATTACCTGCACCTGTTCATCTGGGATCGGGAAGCGAAACAGATGGTGGGCGCATATCGTTTAGGGAAAGTGCAGGAAATTGTCGCTGATAAAGGGCTGGATGGGCTCTATTCCCGAAGCTTGTTCCAATATGATGAGCGCTTTGTTGAAAGCATGGGGAATTCACTTGAGATGGGCCGTTCGGTGATTGATGAAAAGTATCAGCGAAGCCTGTCGGCGTTATTGTTGCTTTGGAAAGGCATAGCGGCTTATGTGAGTAGATTTTCTGATATGACGACCTTATTTGGGCCAGTCAGCATCAGCAACGATTACCCGCTCGCGGCGCGTCGTTTGCTGGCTGAAAGCCTGAGCGTGCATCACTATGACAAGAATATCGCGCAACTGGTTAAACCTACCACGCCGCTGGAAACCTCAGCGCCTGTGCCTTGGCATACCTCCATGCTGGCTGGGCTCGGTGATTTGCAGTTGTTGTCCAGAGTGATTGGCCGTATGAGTCAGGGATTGGGAGTGCCCGTATTACTGAGGCAGTACCTTGGACTGAATGGCAAGTTGGTGTGCTTTAACGTGGATCCCGCATTCAACAATGCACTGGATGGCTTGATCATGGTGGATTTGCGTAATGTGCCAGTGAAAACGTTGGGTCGGTATATGGGTAAAGAGCAGGCGAAAACCTACCTCGATTACCACCAAAATATATACAGATAGGTTGGGTATAAATTCAATTCATTACCCATTAAAAAAGCGCCGACATCCGGCGCTTTATTCTATGGTTATTTGACAGCTTTAGAAACTAAGGCTGGCCCCCACACTAATTGAGCTGGTTTCAGCATTACCGGCATCACGATAAGTCAGCTCTACTGCTAGACCAGGGCCAATGCCAGGAGACAGGTTAATACCCACAGCACCCAGCAGACCCCATCCGTCCTCTTTTTCAAGAGCATAGGTATTGTCGTAGTAGTTACCTCCGCCGCGCACATAAATATCACCCAAAATGATTGGAACATTCACTTGAAGTGCCAGTGGAATCGACGTGGAGGTGAAGCCCTGATCCACGCCGTTTTCATCTGGAATATCTGCAGTGGTTTCGCCATAGCCAGTATAGATACTGGTGTTATCATTAATGTTCAGCTTACCGTTAATTGCCCAGAAGTAACCAGTGGCACTGCGACCTTTGTATTTCACATCGGTGATACCCGCGTCCGCACCGACTGAAATAGGCAGTATCAGCGCCGAAGCAGAAGCGGCAAAAAGGGCTGTGCTTAGAGCGGTCAGCGTTATCAGTTTCTTGGATTTAGCCATGGGGTTACTCCGTATAGAAAAGCAATCACTAGTAACAAGCTTGTGACAAAACGTATGAAATTCAGTTTAGGAGTGAATCGGCTGGAAAGTGGGGTGGCTGAACCGCTTTTAACATCAAGATCAGATATTTGTGAGCTGTACCCAAACAATCTGCGTCCAAAGTGATAAAAACGGCACCCTAAGATGCCGTAGTGACTTGTTGAGAGCGGATGGTCAGGCGGCGACGAGTGCAGAGATCACCCCAATCACACCACCGAAAACGCCACCCCAGACCACCAGCCAGCCGAGGTGTTCACGGATCATCTTTTGAACGATTTCTTTCACCATTTCCGGTGTAAGCTCATCCAAGCGTTGTTCGATAACAGACTCGATGTTGGCCGTGATATCGCCCATCATTTCCGGTTGTTCAATCTGGCCTTTCAGCGTTTCGCGAAAGTTCTCTTGTTGGGTAATTTCTACCACAGCGGTTTTCATTTTCTCAACGAAGGGCTGGCGCAGTGGGGTGAGTGCTTCCGAGCCACCCATCATTGCGAGCATACCGCCAAATGGACTGTTGTTGATCACTTCCACCAGACCGTCAAACGTTGGGTTAAAGTCGATTTGCTCAATCACAGGCTCCAGATTCATGGCGGTACCACCCGTCATTTCTTTGTTCAGGAAACGGTCGACATTCTCTTTAGTAAAAAACTGATCCATCATCAGTGATTTGATGCCGAGCTTGAATGCCTCAAAACGAGCCTGAATAACGCCCGAGCCATATAGCCCAGGCACTTTCTCAAACAGCATATGTACAGCTAGTAAGTTGGTCAGCGAGCCTGACAGTGCAAATAAACCACCATAAAGTGCCAGAGGCTCTTCAAAATAGTAACCCGCTGCGAAAACTGCTGCAGCGATAAGATTAGTCAAAAAGCTTTTGTTCATTGTTTTTGCTCAATTTGTGTACTTGGATATGGCGATGATTTTAGACAAAGCGAAGACAACGAACAATATGGCTGATACATCAAATCAGCGAGGAGAAAGACTGCTTTCCTTGAATCTCGGCAAAAACTTGGTTCAATGTATTTTGCAAATATCCGTGGACGTAACATCGAGCTTATTTCAGGTCTTTGGCTGGAAACGGAACTGAACCCATACGGAAGTTTAAAATGCGTAAATAATCCCGCGAAGTTAGAGACATAACTCAGAGTTGAGCACGAACATTTTCCCAAAGGATGGAGCTCACCTAAACTCATTGCTTAGATGGATAAGATATAGAGTTAAAATGCTGCCTCGAGCTGGGATTGTGGCGCTGTTGGCTTTGTCATTAATGGCTTGCAGTGCGAATAACCGTCCCTTTGAACTTAAAAACCTCGCCAAATCTGACATGGACCTAATTACGGATATCCACATTGTGGAAATTCGTCATGCAATCCGCGATCTCGCCCTTAAACTATACAAGCGCAACCCTCGCGAACTGGCTAAAGCGCCAGAGATGACAGTCTCAGACCGTTTGGATTCGTTCATGACGGTACAGCGACCTGAAGGAGGTTATACAGAGCTTGGTGGTTTAGACGGCGTTGAGGCGTTGTATCTGGCATTTTCTGAGGAGTTTGAAGGCGACAGGGTCTTTGCCTTGATGGTCGGTATTACGGGCATGATAAGTGCGAGCTATAACAACCAGTTGGAATTTTACCTTCTGGATGACATAGATCAGCAAAAGCTCTATAACAGCGCCCGAAATCTGGAAACGGTGGCCTGGATGCTCAATACACGTAAAGACACTAATGATGAGTTAATGCTGCTGAGCAATGGCATCGCGCTTGATGGCACGCCTAATTACAGCTACGAACGAGTGCTGGCTAAAATGATTGTCATTCAGGATATGATGGCCAAAATGGTATCTGACAGTACCAATCGTCACATTAACCAAGTTGTTCATGGTGTGGCTTCAATGACATTTTTCCCCATCTAAGCTCATTTGGATACAACATATTTGTTGGTTGGGATATTAAAAGATAGAAAAGAAAAAAGGACAGGCAGTATGGAGTCAACTAAGTGAGCATTGCCTGTCCAAATGCAAGTATTTGCACTGAATTAAATTACACCAACTACAAGGAACTTCCATGTTTTTTACTAGATACCATCAACGCTGCCTGATGATGCCAGTAAGTGAGAGGCGGTAATGTATTGGGTGCATCAATTTATTACCAACCTAAAGGCTCGCTACATTAGCCAAAAATAAAAACTTAGAGCTGTTCAATACTTTCGCTATCATTATGAATAAAGCGCTTGGATATTCCGTTTTCCCTAACGAGTAATCCTGATCTATTAATGTGATATCTTTGATCGACTTTCTGTCCGTTGATCAACGTACCTATCACCAGAAAGCAAAAGTGTTCGCCTGTCTGACAATCAATCCTATAATTACCTCTTCCCCTTTGCTTCAATGCCTTAGTAACTGAACCGTCAGGGGTTCTTGTTACGGTAACTCGAGATACTGAGGCAATCCTCGCCTCTTTGTCCTCAATCGTGACTTTTTCTCGTGTTAGCTTTCTATCTATACCAAAGTGGGAATAATAATATCCACCTTGTCTTAATGCTGAATTCAAATCAGATTCGAGATCATGGTTATTATTAACTATACAAGCTGTTAATAAAAAACTCGAAAATGTTACGGCTAAGCATTTTACTTTTTTCATGGGATATCTCCCATTTTGTTAGTGAGTGTAAACACCCTGCTTGATCAAATTTATATTTGACTCAAGAAAAAGAGCCATTCCCCTAATGTTCAATAACCTGCTTGTTGTACTTATTACAGGTGCAAGTTCAATCACAATATTTGTCTAAGACGTTTTTTCTGACTTAAGCTTTATTCAAGAAGCAAAATTTTAAAAGTAAAAATTCACATAATGTTTAACGGATGTAAAACAAATGAAACACTACTGTCGGTTTATTTAATGGTCAATTGTTGTGATTCTAGTGTGTCGCGCTTTTGTGACTCGCACATTTAGTATCCAAAATATTGATTTATATAATAAAAGATAAGATATAAGTGAGCAGAGAACCTGCAAGTAGGAGGGAGTGTAAATAAATAGAAAAACTACGAATCTAAGCAGGAGCTGTGTTTGGCCTGGCGACTGGCGACAAACCGCATGAAGTCTTCAATGGCGAGAGGCTTGGCATAGAAATAGCCCTGAGCTAACTCAAAGCCTTGGTTTAGGAGATAGGTTTCCTGATCGAGTGTTTCTACACCTTCGGCGATAACTGCCATGTCGAGCTTGTCAGCAAGGTATTTGACGACATTGAAGATAGCTTTTGCATCGTCATCTCCCGGCAGTACCTGGGTGAACTGACGGTCAATCTTAATTTGGTCAAAGCCATAGGTGAGCAGGTATTCGAGAGAGGCAAAGCCAGTGCCAAAGTCATCCAGTGAAACAGTTACTCCTGCGTTTTTGAGCCAGTTACGTACCTTGTACGTAGAGTCAGTGTTAATCATCTGGGATGACTCGGTAATTTCAATGTCCAGACTCTGTAGCGGTACATCATTGTCTTCCGAGCAAGAAAGTAGTTCAGCAATAAAACCTTCAGATGTGAGCTGTTGTGGTGAAACATTCACACTGAATCGGAAATCATCAGGTAAGCGCTCCATGACCTGGCTGATATCGAGAAATGCCCTGCGCATGATCTCACGGCCTAGAGCGACAATTAGCCCTGTACGTTCTGCCTCCTCGACAATATCTACGTGAGCCACACTCTGTTGCCTTTCATTATGGTTAAGCCGCAGCAATGCTTCACAGCCTGTGACCAACCCTGTTTTCATGCTGACTTTGGGCTGATAGTAGAGTGTGAACTCTTTAGTCTCAATAATACGCTGCAGTGCTTTGCGCACGGCCTCTCGGTTGCTGCGAGCGATATCGGCATCTTTGTCGTAAAAGCGGATACAACGGCGTCCGGCTTCTTTAGCAATATAGAGCGCTATATCTGTGGCGTGTAGCAACTGCCTGGGGGTGTGTCCGTTTTCCGGGAAAAAAGCCACGCCGATCGAAGTGGAGAGCCAAGGTGTGCTGACTGCATCTTCTTTGGCAGCAATATTCAGCAAAGGCATCAGCATATCTTCAACGCTCTGATGATGGCACAGGGACGGAATAATGCAGACAAATTCATCACCGCCTGTTCGGCTGATAGAGGCTTGTGGAAGGTGCTGCTTCAGTACATTAGCAAAGCGAACTAAGAGGATGTCTCCCGCCTGGTGGCCGTTAGCATCGTTGTAGCCGCCAAAGTAATCAATATCAAGTGAGACAAGCGCGAAAGGGTGTTCGTTGTTACATAGGGTATTGAGCTCAGCAAGCAGAGCGCGCCGATTGGAAACATTGGTCAGTGGGTCGATTTCCGACAAGGCTTTCAGTTCTGCTTTGGCACATTCCAACTCACGCATGTAGTTGACAGCCTGTTGCACAGAATTGTTGTAAGCATTTACAAGTAAACCGAACTCATCGTTTTCATGACCATTGATTTCAAGTGGACGGGCGTTTTTCTGCCGCTCCAGTTTGGCATTTTTTTCGATGGAATGGATGATTTTGGTAAGAGGTCGCCCAATTTGGTTGTGGAAAAAAATGGATAGGATAATGGCGATCAATAGCACCTCGACCATGGTCGAGAGGCAGATCGTCGACACCAGATCATAAAACTCGCTCTCGGAGGTATGGAAGCTCACTTTTCCAATCAAGTTACCAACATGTTGGTCAACAAACTGGCTGTCTCTGTAAATTTTGAAGCTTAATGGGTATGAGAGGGTAAAGTTCTCATGAACAGGAAGAAGGTAGTGCATCCATCCCGTTAAATGTTCCTCTTCGCTTGGCTGCTCAATGGATGCCACCACGTCCTCGTAGTTATCGAAAATGATGACGGCTTGAAACAGGTGGTCACCTTCAAACCCTTTTAACAGTGAAAGGCCTTGCGCAGAATCGAGGTTGAATGCTGCATAAGCTGCGCTATCGAGAATGTTTTCCAATTGAAGGCGGGCAGCCTGCTCTTTTTCGGTGTTGAGGTGATTGAGCTTGGCAGTTGCAATCACAATACTGATCACCAGGCCGCCGATGATGCTCAACAGCATGACAGACGCAACAAACCGTCTTAGTAGTGGTGCCTCGGTACCGAATAACTTGGAAATCATAAATCCTCGGCTCGACTTGGTGGGATAATTGGAGCGCAGGAAAGCTCATAGGTTTTTTCGGGGTCGTCTCTTGAACAAATTTGATGAAGTGTTCCGTTTTCCAACAAAGTAGTGTAGGCCGAGCTCAAGCGATCAATCACCTTTTGATCTGAGCTAAGACTGATGGCAAGATTCAAGATCAGAGGCTGTTGTGTGTCACCTAGGTAGAAGTAGGCTTTCAGCTCATCATTGTAGTTTTCGCTGAAAGCGTAAACAGACCAAAGGCCAGTAACATAATCGCAATTGCGGTTTTGTAGGAGTAACAAGTGTTTGGCTGGCCGAGCAATACCGCCAGACTTAGTTTGGATAGCGGAAAGTGTGCCCCGAAGCGTGAGTAAGCTTTTGCCCGGAACAAACCCTTTGTTAACTAGATATTGATAGGAATAAGTTTCCAACTCTGAGCAGGTACGGAACTGTTTTGCTTCGTCGAGGGAGTTTTTTGCGAGCTCTGTGCGGCTTTTCAGGCCGATTAATGAGGAACGCTCAAGCGCATACAACGCACCAATCCAATGGAACAAATCTTTGCGTTTTTTAGAGAATGCGATGGAGAATATTGCGACGTTTTTTTCTTTCTGCGCTGTTTTATATGCTCTGGCCCAAGGCATAACATCAATGGGGGAATCAAAGTCCGCCTCATCCAAAATCGCCTGAACCATTTCGACCGCACGACCCCCAAACTGACCGTTATTATGAATAACCTGAAACGGAGGCAGGGTCTCGGAGACCACACGTAATGGTTGTTCAGTAGAGGCGAAAGCTGGTTGTAAAAACAAGCCTAAGAAAAAACTAATTTTCCGCATAAATTACCTTAAATCAATGCCTTATTTATTAGAGTTGCTTCCATCAAGCAACCTTTCATTTCATATGAGTGCATCAGGTACATGTTCTTCTCTGAGTATATTAAGTAATCACAAGAGGGAATTTTGTCTCATATCTTGTACTTCAGATGACTTTTTTTACGTCTCGTTTTAAGTTTGTATTGCGTATTCTTAAGGAGAAGCCATCGCTTTGGAGAAAATGTCGTTATGTTGAAATAGAAAAATCGGAAGTCAGTTCTTATTGGTTTTGCTTACGAGGGAATGAGTTTTTGCATAGATGGACTTACACACTGCTGCCCTCGCTATTTGTTCTTCATTTCTCGATAGAAGCGAAGGAGATGCTTGATTTTCGTGATCTTTCTGAATGGCGGGCAAAAGTATTTAAAAACGAAACGATCTATCGTCTGATTGATGACGAATCAATCGATAAACAGGTATTGCATGGGCAAAGCCAGGATGCCGCTTCTGCGCTGATCATGGAAAAGGAGATTGATCTGACAGAAACGCCTTGGTTGAGCTGGCAATGGAAAGTGGACACCTTTCCGACAACAGACAATGAGAAGCTTAAAGCGCAGGATGATTTTGTCTGGAGAATATCCGTAACTGTGGTGCCAGGTATGACCATGATGAGCAGCAAAACTGTTGTATATGTATGGACGCCAAACCAACCGCAGAACAGCTTCTGGCCAAATCCTTTCGCGCCAAAACGTTTCAAGATGCTGGCCGCCACGTCGGGTGACCAGAAAAATCAATGGGTAACGGTGACCCGAAATGTCCGGGAAGATTTCAAACGCCTTTACGGGAAGGACTATAAAAGGCTCTCAATCGTTGCAGTGACATCTGATAGCGACAATTCTCAATCTCAAACCTCTGCCTATATTACGCCGCTAACCTTTTTAGAAAAACTTTAAAAACAATAGGTTAAAGACGACTCTGCCTTGCATAAAAACCCCACAAACTGCTGCAAAAATCATCACCAAAGGTCAATAGACCCTAGAAGCTGGGGTTTATCAGAATACAAAAAGGCGACAGGAGTTTGCTTTTTTTAAATCGGTCAGAACAGTAAAAATGAACCCCAGGTGATCACAACCAGAAGCAGTGAAATAAAGACAGCGGCAGAGCCAATATCTTTGGCACGGCCACTTAGTTCATGACGCTCAGGGCCAATGCGATCGACGACGGCTTCAATGGCGGAATTGATCAACTCAACAATCACCACGATAAACAAAGATGCCACCATTAAAAGCTGTTCAACTTTCGTCACAGGGAGAAAGAACGAAAGGGTGGTCATCACAATTAACAGCACCAATTCCTGTCGAAATGCCGCTTCATTGTTCCATGCAGCGCGAAGTCCCTGAAAAGAATACCCGGTAGCATACAGAACGCGCTTCAGGCCAGTCTTATTAGGTTTCATATGTCGAAATCTCAGAATTCTCTAATAGTGCGCTATTTTGCTCGCGAACCGACCAAATAGCCATAATTTAAGCTGATATAGCATTGTTCAAAGCGTGTTAGTGAGGCGCAATGGGCTTATTAATTAGACTGACAAAAAAAGCCGCAATTACGGCTTTTTACATTGGCTGGCCCCAATGGTTAATTGGCGAAGTTCTCTTCAAAGTACTCGATGATGTCATCTGACTCATACATCCACTCAACCGCACCATTTTCATGCTCAATACGCAGACAAGGCACCATTCCTCGGCCGCCTTTACTCACCAGCTCTTGGTAAGCTTCTCGATCAGCACCCGCATCGACCAACGCCACATCAAGATTCATCATCTTCAATGCCGCGCGGACTTTGAGGCAGAATGGGCAGTAGGCTTTGTGGTAAAGGCTATGAGCATTTAAATCAGGCATACATCTTCCTTTTTGATTACGAATTGTGTTGCTCGTTACAAGACCTGTCTTTTTGATTATTTTATTCAACGCTAATGTAATATACCCAAACAACCTGAAGATGCCAGCATTGAGGCCCTCCCTTCGTGCGTTTGATGGAGGTGAATTCACCTGCAAAGGGAGGTCGTGATCACAATACCAGCCAAACTCGCTGAATTATGCATCTTCAGGTCGTTTGGGTATAAGCCTAATCACCATGGGATTTCTTCCCCTTGGTAATTCAGAAAACGCCCACTGTCTTTTGCTTCAAGGCCCTCCAAGACCGAATAAAGTCCGTGCGCAGATACCTCCGTTGATATCAACGCATTTGGCCCGCCCATTTCGGTTTGCACCCAACCCGGATGTAAGGCCACAGCGATGATGCCCTGTGGTGATAAATCATTCGACAGACTTTTCACGACAGAATTAAGTGCCGCTTTAGATGAGCGGTAGATATATCCGCCACCTGATGTGTTTTCCGCCATGCTACCCACTTTGGATGAGATTGCCGCGAAGGTGCCTTTGGCTGCTAAAAGTTGGGAATAAAATGCTTCTGCGATTTTGAGTGGCGCAATCGTGTTGACTTCCAGTGCCTTGCGCCATTCATCCATATCCACATGACCAAAACCATAACCTTTTGGGCCATAATATCCGGCATTGTTGAGAATAATATCGTAGTGCTTGTCGGAGAGTAATTGCGAGAGCGCGTCAATGGCGGCGTGATCAGTCACATCCAACGCGTGAATCCGCAGTGAATCATATTTGGCGGCAAGATCGTTTAACGTGACAGCTCCGAATGGTTGCCGGCAACAGGCATCAACCTGCCAGCCAGCGTTGAGATAGATTTGGGTGAGTGCGAGTCCAATGCCACGGTTAGCGCCCGTGATGAGCATGTTTTTGGAAGCGTTGGCCATCATGATTCCCTGTTTCTAAGCTTGATGGCCATGTTAACAAACTTAATCCCTTTTCATAGAGAGCGTCAGTGCGTAGCGATAATGCGCAGCGTCGAGCAGGAATTCTGGATGCACGCTAGGACTCCATGAGTCATCACCACCCACGCCCATGTGATAGCCATCAATGCGCAGGTAAATATGATCGTCCTGAACCAGTTCTTCCTGATGCTTGGCTTCCGCCAGATTTTCCTGACTGTAGCGACTGACCGAAAAGTGGAACATGCCCTCGATGCGTAGGTTGTCGATATCTAACTGGCGAACATCACAGCGTAGCCCATTTTCAGATGGGAAGATATACGGAGTGTGCATGTCGTCGATGTTCGAAAGGTAACGGCTGACCATGGCGCCCGTCTTTCGATCTGGGTAGTTCTCAAACGGTCCCCGGCCGAACCAGGCTACAGAGTCAGTAAGCGGTAAGGCCAACTCCAGACCGATACGCGGAAGTGATGGCATATCCTGAGCGACCTGCACATCGATGGTTAGCGCTATGGTGCCGGAAAGGTCGACCTCGTAGCGCCAAAGAGTACTGATGACCATGGCACCGCCAATATAATAACCATGGTGAGAGCGGACTTGTACGGTGTCAGAAAGTACATCCACCCTGTTGAATAGGTTCTCGTGGCGCAAATCAAACAGGCCAGATTGCTGCCACTTACCAAGCCAGGCATTAGGATCTGGCTGGTCGGCTTCACTCGCACCAATATCATTGTCGATAGGTGGGCGGATAAAGTTGTCCTTCGGTGCATCGAGGAGTTGCTCTTCGCCGTCGATCATCCAACGCACCAAATGGCCGCTTTGTTTGTCAAAGTTGAGCTCAAAGTGGTCACCTTTTACCGTCCAGTGATCGGGTTCATCAATCACATCCGGTAATCTGTCGGGAGCCTGTTCGGGGGATTGCAACGCGCGGTAAACCGGCAGGACCAATTGCTCCCATCCAATGACTGAACCTTCCGGTGCCCAAGGTTCATCGGCTGAAAGCACGATTTCAAGGTTCAGGAAGTACTCTTGATTGTGTTTGGGGTATGGCAAGGACTTGGCGAGTTCAATATGAGCATCCTTCCCTGCCAGCAGGTGAAGGGCTGCTTCGCCACTGGCAACCTGTGTGCCATTGCCCTGAATTGACCATCGAAGCGAAAGGTTCTCTGGAGCATGGAACTGGTATTCATTGCTAAGTAGCACCATCAGCGGATAGGTACCTTCCAGCTCACAGCTGAAGCGCTGCTGGTGGTACTTGGCTTCGAAAGCAGCGGGATGGGGCGTTCTGTCGGGGAACATGAGACCGTTGATACAGAACTGGCGATCGTTCGGTGTATCGCCAAAGTCACCGCCATAGCACCATTGAGTAACTTGATCATCTTTCCGGGATATGCCCTGATCGGCCCAATCCCAAATGAAGCCGCCTTGAAGACGGGGGTAGCGACGGAATGCTTCCCAGTATTTATCAAAACTGCCGAGACTATTGCCCATTGCGTGGGCGTATTCACAAAGGATCAGAGGACGGTTTTCGTTTGGCAGGCCAATCCATTTTGGCAATGCCCACTTGGGTAGGCCAAGGTCAGTTTGGTCCTGCTCGACGCGGGCATACATGGGGCAGATGATGTCCGTGGCCGCGGTATCAGCCCCGCCACCTTCGTACTGCACCGGGCGGCTTGGGTCACGCTGTTTTACCCACTGGTACATGGCATGATGGTTGTTTCCAATACCGGACTCGTTGCCAAGCGACCAGATGATGACGCAAGGATGGTTTTTATCGCGCTCGACCATTCGGGTGACCCGTTCAGTGTATGCACTCAGCCATTCTGCATTGTCAGACAGTTGGCACATTGGCACCATGCCATGGGTTTCGATATTGGCTTCGTCGACCACATAAAGCCCAAGCTTATCGCACAGGTTGTAGAAAGCAGGATGATTGGGATAATGCGAGGTTCGTACGGCATTGAAGTTGAATTGCTTGATGAGTTTGAGATCTTCTTCGATGTCTTCGATTGTCTGTACATACCCTTTTTCAGGGTGAAATTCGTGACGGTTAACGCCGCGGATAAGCGCTGGAAGGTCATTGATTTTCAGAACACCATCACTGATGCCTACCTGCCGAAAGCCTACGTTGCAGGCTTCGATATCAACGGGGTCGTCATTCTCATCCAGCAGCATGACGACTAATCGGTAAAGGTGCGGATCTTCATCGCTCCAAAGCCTCGGGCAGGAAACAATCAGCGAATGTTCGCAGCGATCGCCCCATGCACCGCGTTCGTCAATCACGCGTTGACCGGATTCTGCTATCACCAGTCCACTGAGGTCTGTACCTTCATCGAAAAGCTGAATAGCGACTTTATTGTACTTGCCATGAAGCTTGGTAGTGATATTCAGCGTGCCGACGTGGTGAGTTGGGTCGAGTAATGTCTGAACATTGAAATCTGCGATTTGGTTTGTAGGCTTTTTGCGCAGGGTAACGTCACGGAAAATACCGCTCAGCCACCACATATCCTGATCTTCGAGGTAGCTGCCATCGCTCCAGCGAAGTACGACTGCGGTGATCTGGTTTTCGCCCAGTGTGACAAAATGACTGAGGTCGAACTCCGCTGGCAGACGGCTGTCTTGGCTGTACCCGACAAAATGGCCATTACAGAAGAGGTAAAACGCCGAGCTGACACCGTCAAAACAGATCAGGGTTTGTTCGTCCAGCCAGCCTTCCGGTAATTGGAACGTAGTGCGATAAACGGCAGTTGGGTTTTTCTCTGGCACTTTGGGTGGGTTGACCTCAAAGGGGTACTGCACATTGGTGTAAATCGGGATGTCAGTTGTGTCTTCGAGTTGCCAGTTGGAGGGCACGGGGATCTTACGCCAACTTGTGTCGTCGAACTTGCGTTTTGTGGTTTCTGAAGGCACATATTCAGGTGCATCATACAATGAGAACTGCCAGTCACCATTAAGAGAAATACGGCATCGGGAGACGGGGATGGCGTTGTATTGGTCGTCCAGTGCGGCTTCGACACTGGGATAAGATGCCATGGGGCAATGTGCCGGGAGTCGGTTTAACTGGGTGACGGCCGGATTTTCCCATTGACGACGGCGGATCAACTCTGCAAATCGGGTCATGTTGTGCTTCTCACACTCGTTTATTCAATGCGGGCCATGGAACGTTTACTATTCAACGGTAAAGGACAACAGCATGGCACTTTCAGGATCCATTACTGGCAAGCTTAGTCCAATTTGACTGAGCTGGTCACCGCTAACGACCTGAATTTTTTCAATCCAGACAGGGAGATGCTTCATTGTCTTGCTAAAAGCAGCAGGGGCATCGATCACTTCAATGCGGTAGTGTTTTGTCTCGCTGAGGATAGGTAACCGCAGTCTCTGGCCGAGCGCATGTTCCGGCATGGCCAACTGTACGACAGCGAGTAACACCACACTTTCATCCATCACCCCGTATATATGGGTGCCAGGATCGACTGATGGAAGAATGAAGGATTGACCGCTGTGAAGGAGCGGACGGTATTGCTTATGCAGTGCAATGTATTTGGTGAATGCACGTAGCTCGGAGTCTACCAATCCTTGGGGATCAAGCTCTGCACCCATGTGTCCGAAGAGTGCGGTAATACCGCGAAGAGACATATCATTATTGCGCCTTGTGGTGTGGCTGAGACTAGGGCCAATGTGGCTGCCCATCACTTCCGGCGGGAAATATAACTGCATGCCGCGTTGAATAGTTTGGCGTTCCAGTGCGTCATTGCAGTCGGATGTCCAGAATCTATGGGTACGTTTCAGCACTTCAAAATCAACACGGCCGCCGCCAGAGGCACAGGATTCTATTTCCACATACGGATGCTTCTCCCGAAGCGCATCAATCAATCGGTAAAACGCGAGTGTTTGTCCGTGATAAGCCGCATTGCCCTGATGGGCAGGTTGCACCAGCTCGCGGTTCATGTCCCACTTAAGATAACCAATGTTATATTCGGTCATCAGGTTGTTGAGGGACGACAGCAAGTAGTCGAAGGCATCAGGGTTTTGCAAGTCGAGCACAAACTGATTCCGGCCAGCCGGTTGTTGATAACCCAGCTCATCCATACCAAGCATCCAGTCTGGATGGGCGCGGAAAAGCGCTGAGTTTTTGCTGATCATTTCCGGTTCCACCCAAAGGCCAAACTCCATACCAAGCTGGTTGATATGGTCGATAACAGGCTTTAAACCTTCCGGATACTTGCACTTGTCTACCTGCCAATCACCCAAAGCGCGGGTATCGTCGTTTCGGTCAGAGAACCAGCCGTCATCGAGAATAAAACGCTCTACGCCAAGTCTTGCGACTACGGTTGCCATCTCCATGATGCGTTGCGGCTTGTGGTCAAAATAGATCCCTTCCCAGGTGTTGAAATGCACAGGGCGCATTGCGGTTTGCGGGAAGTTGACCACCTGATTGCGCACGAAATGGTGGAATCGCTGCATCATGCCGTTCAGTCCTTGAGTACTGAATACCGCATACAGGTTAGGTGTAGAGAAGCTTTCGCCCGGCGCAATAGAAATCTCGCCTGGTGCCAGAAGAGCTTCAGTTTGTAGATACCTTCTTCCGTCGCTTTTCACCTGTGCCTGAATACGATGATTGCCGCTCCAGCCCAAGTGCACCCCAATAAGATCCCCTTGTAATTCATTGGTGTCTTTTTGTAAGGCAATCAATCCAGGGAAAGACTCGTGAGAAGTCCTCCCCCGGCGGTTTTCCTGCATCAATCCACCGTGCTTGAATGAAAGGCGTTGCTGCTGGAATTCATGGGACCAACGTCCGTGAAAGCTGATTAAATCAAGAAAATCATCGTTAACTGGCAGCGTGAGAGCGAGTCGGTGGAGTGAATAATCCGTAGAGCCTGTGTTGGTGAGTTTGTGGTTCAGTGTCAGCACATCGCTATCTTCATCCAGTACCAGCGTTGATCTCACTTCAAGTCCTGCGCGGGGATCGCTCATGGTGATCGTGGCACTGCTATGCGTCGTGGTAACGGAAATGACCTCAAAGACCGGCGCCCAGTCTTTGCTGTTGCGGTGTCCTTCAACGCCAGGGCTTCCGAAATCGCCACGTCCCTGCTCTGGGAGCAACGCCAGTGGCATAGCGTCGTCCAACCTTGCCTGTGGGACAGGAAGATCGAAAAGAGCGCCATTAAGTGGCATATCTGCATTGATTTTCTTGCCCCAGTAAACAATGGCTGGGACAGGTTGCATCATCAGGATTAGGCTAGTTTGCGATGATTGAAGATGCACGTAACGTTCAGATGCAACATGGTTTCTCTGCACAGGCACTTTCGCCATGAATCCATTCCCCTCATGTGGCGTTAAACGCCATAAAAATTCCTTGTTTTTGAAGTTACTCGCTTGATTTAGTGACAGAGTTTCTTTTAATCAGTGTAGGTGCGTAGCTGCCTTTTTCATTGCGCATTGGCTGTTTGGTTGATAGCGCAATGGCTTGCTCTGCAGCAAGCTCGGCCATTTCTTCAATCGGATAGCGCACCGATGTGAGTTTTGGATGGAGATAACGTGCGATAAGGCTGTCATCGAAGCCGACCACCGAGACATCTTCCGGCACACGATAACCTAGATCTGTCAGCGCAGTGATGGCACCAGCAGCCATGACATCGTTGTAGCAAAAAACGGCGCTGAGACTATCGTTCTCTTCCATCAGGGCTGCCATAGCACGCTCTCCGCCGGTCTCTTCTGGTGTATCGAATGCCATCATGACCGGATGGGTTTCATCGGTGACGCGGCAGGTATTCAGGGCATCTTCATAGCCTTGCTGTCGCTGTTCGGTATCTTCGATAGCGTGGCTTGAGCCGATGTACGCCACATAGCGGTGACCTTGCTCGATGAGATGTTCCGTCGCCAGAAATGCACCGTGATAGTTGTCTAGATAGATGCAGCGATCTTCCAGCCCAGGGATTAATCGGTTGATAAATACCATTGCCCCATGCTCTTGTGCATAAGCACGGAGAGTGTCGTTATCGAGTGCTTTGCTGTGCACGATAAGTGCAGTGACCTGGTTCTGGATCAGCGATTCAATCGCCTGTTTTTCTCTTGCTGCTTCATGGTAGCCGTTACCAATCAAAAGGTGATGGCCTTGCTTATGGGCCACGTTGTCGACGTATTTGACCAGTGAGCCAAAGAAGGGATCAGAGACATCTGCCACAACCACGCCTATGGCGAGGCTTCGCTTGCTCACTAAAGTTCGGGCTGCGGCATTTGGGCGGTAACCCAGCTCGCGCATAGTGCGTTTTACTAAGTCGGCAGTATCCGGCTTGGTCAGCTGCGAGCCGTTTATTACCCGGGACACTGTGGCAACCGACACGCCTGCATGACGTGCGACGTCTTTAATCGTTGCCATGATGTGAAGCTTCCTTCGTTTTGCCTAAAAACGGCATTATCATTACTCCTGCGCGTTGGCAGTGAGTGGTGCAGGATCTTCCGTGCCTTCCGGACGATGGGTTAACGCCAGTTCGTTACTGTCGAACAGGTGAATGTCGTCCGGTGAACAGTGCAAGGAGACGGTCTGGAATGCTTTCACGGCGTTGTCGCCGGGAATGTGAACCTTAAATCCGTCCTCGCCGCAATATTGGCCGAACAGGTACGTACTGTTGCCAAGGCGTTCCACCACTTCACTGTGAAATTGGAAATTAAAGCCCGGGCCTTCGCCGATCTGAATGTGTTCAGGCCGGATACCGACCGTCACTTGCTCACCTTCGTTAACCTGTCGAGCAACTTTGATGGTGAGTATTTGTTCATCAGGCATGGTAACAGCGACTTCATTACCATTGCTGGCTGAAACGCGCCCGGGCACAAAGTTCATTTTCGGTGAACCAATGAAACCTGCCACGAACAGATTGGCGGGATTGTGATATAGCGCCAAAGGCGAGCCTACTTGTTCAACATTTCCCGCACGGAGCACCACGATTATGTCAGCCAGTGTCATTGCTTCAACCTGATCGTGGGTCACGTAAATCATGGTGTTTTTGAGCTCCTGATGCAGTTTGGCGATCTGCAGGCGCATTTCGACACGAAGTTCTGCATCAAGATTGGAGAGCGGCTCATCAAACAAAAAGACCTTGGGATCCCTTACAATTGCCCGGCCAATGGCGACACGTTGTCGCTGTCCACCAGAAAGAGCTTTTGGCTTGCGATCCAACAGGGCTTCGAGTTGTAAGGTTTTCGCTGCGCGGTTGACGTGTTTGTCGATCTCCGCTTTGTCTACCCCGTTCATTTTTAGACCAAAGCCCATGTTTTCCCGGACTGTCATGTGCGGATAAAGCGCATAAGACTGGAACACCATGGCGACACCGCGATCGGCAGGGTCAACATCATTGACTTCTGTGCCGTTGATAGAAATGGTGCCCTCAGAGATGGTTTCGAGCCCTGCTATAAGACGTAGTAACGTTGACTTTCCGCAACCGGAAGGACCAACAAACACCACGAACTCTCCCCCATTGATATCGAGATCGATACCGTGAATTGTTTCGATTTTGCCGAAACGTTTAACAACATTTCTCAGTGTGATGTCGGCCATACTGCAGTCCCTATGCAATCAATTCCTTTTAGGGCGGTTAAATTTCGTCGTTTCGGTCACCCTTTTATAAAAATAGGCGGTTTTTCGATAAATGGAAACGTTTACATTATCTGTTTTGTGAACTAGTTTTAACCTGAGAATTTATAGTAATTACATTTTGATAACAAAAAGCGCGTCAGATATTCCCATGGAAAATCTCTAAGTACGAAATACAGGACGTAACATGACAGGGAACTTTTCTTCAGCATCAAGACCTTCTGCTGCACAGCGAAGCCAGTTGGCTATTGCCCCCTGGCTCTTCCTGACTCCCGCTATTTTCGTGTTTGCGGTGTATGTACTGTACCCCATTGGTCAAAGCGTCTGGCTCAGCTTTTTTGAGTGGGACGGTCTGGGTGAAAAGACCTGGGTGGGCTGGGAAAACTATATCGAGCTTTTTGATTCCGATGCGTTTTATACCTCTTTGGTGAATAACTTTCTCTGGATGGTCCTTTTCATGCTTGCCCCTCCTATTGGTTTACTGATTGCTCTTTTCCTAAATCAGCAAGTGGCAGGTATCCGTCTTATTAAGGCGTTGTTCTTCTTCCCGTTTGTGATTTCCCAAGTGGTGGTGGGCTTGGTATTTGCCTGGTTTTATGACCCTTCATTTGGTCTGCTGACTCAAATTGTTGTGGCGTTAGGGTTTGATCCTATCTCCATTCTTGCCGATGAAGATCTGGTGACCTACGGGATCATTGCTGCGGGTCTCTGGCCTCAGGTGGCTTATTGCATGATTCTGTATTTGACGGGGCTTAACAACCTTGACCCTGAACAGCTTGAAGCCGCTCGCCTTGACGGCGCAAAAGGTTGGCGAATGCTCTGGTATGTGGTGGTACCACAACTCAAACCTGCCACTTTCATTGCTGTGGTTGTGACGGTTATCGGTGCTCTGAGGTCGTTCGACTTGGTAGCGACCATGACAGCTGGCGGCCCGTGGGGTAGCTCAACGGTGCTTGCTTACCTCATGTATGAAGAGTCAATTTTCAATTACCGCATGGGTTATGGCGCCGCGGTCGCCGTGGTGCTCTTCCTGATTATGGATATCTATATCGCCTGGTTCCTGTGGCGGATGCTGAAAGGAGAGCGCTGATATGTTTCCAAGACCCATTGAACAGCGTGGCACAGTTGCTAACGCCACCTATCGCATTTCACTCTACATCGCTGTTTGCCTTTGGCTGATACCGCTTGTAGCGGTTTTGATGACATCAGTCCGCTCCATTGCGGATATCAATGCCGGTAACTACTGGGGTATGCCGGATGAACTGCAGCTTGTTGAAAACTACACTCAGGTGTTTACGGCCACTCCGATGGGGCGTTACCTGCTTAACAGTTTGCTAATTTGCATTCCGGCTGTGGCTGGAGCCGTGGTGCTATCGACCCTCGCAGGCTTTGCGTTGGCAAAGTATAAGTTCCGAGCCAATGTTTGGCTGTTTGCTCTGTTTATCGGCGGCAATTTTGTCCCGTTTCAGATATTGATGATTCCAGTTCGCGACCTCACCATCAGCTTTGGTCTCTATGATTCTCATTGGGCACTCATTTTCTTCCATATCGCGTTTCAGGCCGGGTTCTGTACCCTCTTTATGCGCAACTTTATTGTCGGCATTCCGGATGCCCTGATCGAAGCAGCCCGTGTGGAAGGGGTCAGCGAGTGGCGTATTTTCTGGTTCGTGGTTCTCCCGTTGGTGAGACCCGCACTGGCAGCTTTGTCTGTTTTAGTCTTTACCTTTATTTGGAACGACTTTTTCTGGGCTCTGGTGCTGGTTCAAAGCGATGAGGTTCGTCCTGTCACAGCAGGCCTGAACGCATTGCAAGGACAATGGCTTGCATCCTGGCAGTACATGTCAGCAGGCGCAGTGATCGCTGCACTCCCTCCTGTTGCGCTGTTTTTTACGATGCAACGTCACTTTATTGCCGGGTTAACGCTGGGTGCTACCAAAGGCTAAGCCTGGTTTAACGAAAGTAAGGATGAAGGATATGAGAACGCTTGCTAAGAAAAGCTTGGGGATGATCAGTGGTCTGATGCTAGCGCTCAGCGGTTCAGTAACCGCAGGGACGCTGGTGATAAACTCTGATGCCTCAGACCCCGCACCAAAGAAAGCGTGGGCAGAGGTGATTGAAAAGTTTGAAGAGGCTTATCCGGACATTGAGGTGAAATATAACCTTTATGACCACGAAGCATACAAGACTACTATTCGTAACTGGTTGGTGACTTCACCGCCAGACGTCGTATTCTGGTATGCGGGAAACCGTATGAAAACTTTCGTCGATCGTGGTTTGTTTGAAGATGTCAGTGATCTGTGGAAAGCCAACAATATGAACACTGAATTCTCGAGCGCGATGCCCGCTATGTCAGTAGACGGCAAGCAGTATGGTGTGCCTTACACCTATTACCAATGGGGTATCTATTACCGTAAAGACCTGTTCGATAAGTATGGTATTGCAGTGCCTAAGACTTGGGAAGATTTAGTCGCTGCTGCGAAGAAATTGAAAGACAACGGCGTGACACCATTTACTATCGGAACCAAATACCTTTGGACAGCAGCAGGCTGGTTTGACTACCTCAACATGCGTGTGAATGGTCTCGATTTCCACATTGACCTTATGGACGGCAAGGTGCCTTACACGGACCCACGCGTGAAAGCGGTGTTTGAGAAATGGAATGATCTGGTTGAGCCTGGCTACTACCTTGACAACCATGCTTCCTATTCCTGGCAAGAAGCGCAACCCTTCCTCTACAACGGTGAGGCAGCCATGTACCTTATGGGCAACTTCCTGGCAGCGAACTTTACCGATGAAGTGCGTCCAAACATGGGTTTCTTTCAGTTCCCTGTGATTAATCCAGATGTGCCAATGGCAGAAGACGCGCCAATGGATACGCTACATATTCCTTCAAAAGCGAAGAATAAAGAAGATGCGCGTAAGTTCCTGGCGTTTGTGGCGCAACCTGAAATCCAGACCATGATCAATGAAGCGCTACTGCAAATCCCAACCAATAACAAAGCGACCCCTAAAGATGATGAATACTTGAACGCAGGTGTGGTGATGTTGGGTGAAGCGGCGGGGACTGCGCAGTTCTACGACCGTGATACCGATCCTGCTATGGCGAAAGAAGGCATGAAGGGCTTCCAACAATATATGGTTCACCCAGACCGAATCGACAAAATTCTTGAGAAGCTGGAAAAAACGCGTAAGCGTACTTTCAAGCAATAACTGATATATCAAACCTTTAGAATCAGAAGCAAGCGTTATTGGCATAACGCTTGCTTCTTTTTTGTACAGCTGGTTTAGGCATGTAAAAGAGGAAAATATATGCCGTACTCTAACGCCCTGTACTAAATTTAAGATCCCGATATGTAAAATGAATTGCTGACAGGAAAGGGCAATGCCAAATCTGATCAACGCCAGTTACTCGAACAACATGTACCTCAGCGCGCGTCAGCGTGAGAAAGATGAGGCGCAGTATGGCGCGCGTAATGAAGGCGTGAAAACTGATCAGTCGTTGACTCCCGCAGAGCGAGCGGAAATGCTCCGAAAAGAGCGCGAAGAGAAAATGAAAACGGACAAAGCGCTAGAAGAATCGCCGCAGCGCGGAGATTACCGTGGCCTTATTGACCGCGTGGCTGAACAGGAAGCCAAAATGGCCAAGTTTTCAGCGTACACCCAAGGTCAGCAACAACTCCTAAAACAGGTCGAAAAGACCATCACACCGAATGATGGAACCACAAGCTACAACATTAAGATTTGATGGGCTTTGCTGTTCAAACCGTTAAGACTTCCAGCAATCCTATCTTATTGTTTAACGCTCTGTGCTAGGGGCTGTTGACCGTTGGTGGTTAAATTTTGTTCTCGCTATAAGCGTTTTAGGCGCGGCGAGGTGTTTGCCGCCTAGTCATTCTAAGCAAATACACCTCAACAAAGCATAAAACGCTTAGAGTACGGGACGCGCAGTCGAACCCTTCGGGCAGCGTTTGTGGGGAATTTCTGCTGCGTTATCGTCTTCTCATGTAGGCTAGCTACACATCGAAGCCTCTGCCTTGCATAAAATCCCCACAAACTGCTGCAAAAAACATCACCAAAGGTCAACAGCCCCTAGTAGCCATTTGCAGAAAACATCAATATTCATGTCCTCCCGACCTTTCTCCTGATAGACGATATAGTACGCGTGGTTTGATTTCATCGCGCTCTTATTCAATTGGATCAGTGCGCCAGACTGTATTTCTTGCTGAACAAATATATCTGGAAGTAGCGCTATACCCATTGATGACAGCACTGCTGCTTTCAGCATGTAAAAGTGTTCGAATGAGGGGCCTTTGGGGGCGAGAGAAAAGTCTTGGATAAAATCAGACCACAGTTCCCAGGTTTGTGGGCGCGTAGAGTGTCTTAGTAGAGGGAGGATGTGAAATGGATTGTTTCCTTTACAATTATCAATGGATTCAGGCGTGGCGACTGCAATAATGTTTTCTTCCAGCAACTTTTCTGCATGTAGGTTTTTCCAGTATCCATCACCGTAAAAAATACCTACGTCAATCAATCCACCTTCGAGATTAGGTGCGCGTTCTGGCGAAACAAAGTTGAGTTCAAGGGTCTCCATTTGTAATTCAATGTTTGGAAACTGTGCTGAAAACGCGGGTAATTTAGGAATGAGCCAATAGGTGGCGATAGTCGGCAATACACCCAGTTTTATTTTGCCTCCTGTCCCTCCATAAGTTAGCAGATCCTGTGTTGCAGACTCCATGCGATCAAATGACTCTCTCAGTGGAGAAAGGTACGTTTTCCCTGCCTGTGTTAAGTATAACCTCTGCTTCACGCGATCAAATAAAGCCAGTCCCAACTTTTCTTCTAAAGCGCTGACTTGCTGGCTTATTGCCCCGGGTGTTACGGCCAATTCTTCTGCTGCTTTTACAAAGCTTTCATACCTTGCAGATGCCTCAAACGCTCTCAGGGCATTGAGAGAGGGTGTCAACCTTCTTGGTTTTATCATTAGATTTTCTATTCAAGTGCTAAGAAATCATCGCTTTAAACTACCTAATTGATTAGATAATGTGAAGTTAAGATTATTTTTCGAACGTCTAATGGTAAACCGTCACCAAAGATCAACAGCCCCTAGGACGTTAAGGCAAAGGAGAGCTTATGGCACTTACCCCATTTCATGTTGCAATCCCGGTGCGTCATCTTGAAGAGTCGCGAGCTTTTTACAAAGATGTGCTGAATTGCGAAGAAGGGCGGAGCAGTGAATGCTGGGTTGATTTTAATCTATATGGCCATCAACTGGTAATTCACTACGATGCCAACATTGGTACAACAGGTTCCGTTAAGTTGCATCATAACTCAGTAGACAGCCATTCCGTGCCTGTGCCTCACATCGGTGTGGTGTTAGAGATGTCTGACTGGGAGAGTTTAGCGCACAAGTTAAGGGGTTGTGGTGTCGAATTTGTTATAGAGCCTTATGTCCGGTTCAAAGGGCAACCTGGTGAGCAAGCGACCATGTTTTTCTACGACCCGTCTGGCAATGCACTGGAATTCAAAGCATTCAAAGATATTAAAAAGCAGTTGTTTGAGACTTAATCTGTTGCGAAACATTTAGGCAGTAAGGAAATAGGGTAGTAAAGATGAATGTTGAAATATGGATGACCTTCGTTGTCGCTTGTCTGGTGTTGGCAATATCACCGGGTGCTGGGGCGGTCAATACGATGGCAACAACGATGAAATATGGGTTTCGACACAGCTTGTTATCTACTGCAGGACTACAAGTTGGCAATGCTATCAATATTGTATTGGTGGGGGTGGGATTAGGTACACTCCTGAGTCAGTCAGAAACCGTATTTTCTGTCATCAAGTGGCTAGGTGTAGCTTATCTCATTTTCTTGGGTATCCAGAAATTCAGGGAAAATAACGTCTCTGATATGATGGCTGAAAGTAACAATAGGATGGATGCCAGAGCGTTGTTTTTTCAATCCGTGATTGTGAACGTTACCAACCCAAAGGGAATTGTTTTTCTGGTTGCGCTGTTACCACAATTCATTTCCCCTAATGCTGGGTATCTCAACCAAATGTTGATACTTGGAATCACTATGCTGATGGTAGATACCTTAGTGATGACCGGTTACGCATTGCTAGCTTCGAACTTAGCGCATTGGGTTGGTAACGAGCAGCGTATGAGGATGATGAATAAGGTTTTTGGTGGTCTATTTATCGGGGCTGGCACTGTTCTGGCTTCTGCGAGCAGAGAGTAAGTTCTCCCTTGTTTTGATGTTTTTCTGTAAGAGCCATTTCATCTTGATAGGGCTCTTGTGGCGAGAAAAGTGCTGCCATTTTTTGGTCATTTTTCTTCGTTAAATTGCTATTTCACAGAGTTAGTATTGCCCACTTTGTTCGCTTTAATGTGCTTAAAGAAATAAGAGGACAATACGATGCGAAACGAAAAGTCAGAAAACAATCATAAATTTTCACTTGGTATCCCATCCTGGCTTTGGCCGGTATTAATTAGCATGGTTTGGATTATCCAGCTTGCGGCCGATTAAAATCCCTCGAGGTCAACAGCTCCTAGCGATGTGCGTGGTACCAGCGTTTTACAGGCTCTGGTAAGCCAAACACTCTCAGGTTCCCGCCAACAACCAACAGAACGCCGAGAACCGATTGCCATGTCCATTCATAGCCTTCAAAAATGGTAGACAGAGACAAGGCAACCAGTGGGAAGAGTACGGTGCAGTAAGCCGCTTTAGCCGCGCCAATCCGCCCAACCAGTGCAAGGTAAGTATTGAAACCGACCACAGAGCCGATGATGGCGAGATACACCAACGCTGATACATACAGCGGCGCAGTGGTGAAGGAGAGTGAATGCCCCATCAGCAATGCGATGGCGAACAGATACAGCGCGCCATAACCCATGGCCCAGCCAGTAGTTGGCAGCAGTGGCATGCCTTTTTGTTGTGCGCGTGCAGAAACCAGATTACCCATGGAAAAGAAGTAAGTGCCGACAAAGGTGACGCCAAGTCCAAGCAGAATGGTGAGATCCATAGCGGCGTGGATGAACTGCGCACCAAACAGCATCAATACGCCGGAAAAGCCCATTAGCGCGCCCTGAATGAAAGAAGCATCTGGCCGTTTTTTCTCAACCCACCAGAGGTTAAGAGCGTTCAGGATCGGGGCGAGGGAAAAGACTACCGCGTTTAGGCCACTTGGAATGTATTGCGTAGCGAAGTAGAAGCAGAGAAAGTTGTTGGAGAACAGGCAAAGTGCAAGTAATACTGCCATTTTGTGGTTTTCTTTGGAAAGTCGGGGCAGCTTCCCGCGAAGGGCAAGCCAAGCCAGAAGCGCAGCGGATGCGATAGCAAACCGCCATCCCACAGAGACAACAACTGGGGTGTCTCCAATCTGGAAGGTGATGGCCAACCAGGTGGTTCCCCAGATTAAAACCGTGACAATGTAAAGCGATGCGTTCATGACTCCCCCTTTTCTCGCGCCAACTATCGTTGTTTTTTCGTCAATCTATCTTCGGGCAATTTTTCAGGCTTTCAGCATCTTGCGGTTTTTATAGGTTCTTGCGCTTTTTTCCTTCGAAACATGTTCAATCAGAGGAAGGAACGATATATTGAAACGAGAAAGGAGCGATATATCAATGGATAAGGATTCGTCTCATTACCTTAAAAGACAGCGCGTTTACAATGTGTTGAAGGACAACACGGCGCGGCTGCACAATGAAATCTGGCAGGATAATGGCTTGGGGGCCGCCGTGTGGAGTAACAGCCACGGTAGTGCCAGCTATGAAAAGCCGGGTCATCATACATTGAGTTTCTATCTAAGCGGAGGCCAGAACACCAAGCGCTGCTTGTCCAGTGGCGATATGTTTGGTGGGGAAGACAAGCTTTGCCTGATGCCGACTGACCATCGTTCACAATGGTCATTTGCCGATCCATTTAGTTTCTTCCATTTTTACTTCGAGCAAAAACATCTACAGAATTTTGCAGAGCAGGTGTTCGACAAAGAAGGGCGACATATTGAGCTCAATGAGTGCACCTTCGTTGACGATCCTTTCGTGAATCAACTGGTACGTCAGACCATGCTGCAACTGGATTGGGAAAGCGATACTGACAAACTGATGATGTCCCATGCTCAGCAAATGCTGCTGCTTCATCTGGTGCGTCGGTATTGCCAGTTGCCTTTGCAGTTGCCGCAATCGCAGGGTGGGCTGTCTCCTCAGAACCAGCGATTGGTCATGGAATACATCGAAAGTCACCTAACGCAATCTTTCACGTTGGCGGATTTAGCCACTCGGACGCAGCTCAGTGAATTTCACTTTGCCCGTATGTTTAAAGTCAGCTTCGACCTCACGCCATACCAGTATGTGTTATCACGTCGCATTGCCCGTGCCAAAGACTTGCTTCAGGAAAATATCCTGCCGCTGGCTGAGATCGCTATTGCCTGTGGTTTCTCCTCTCAGCAGCACTTTTCTCAGCAATTTAAACAGCGTGTAGGTGTGACACCCGCTGCATTTCGTAAGGCGCAAAACCGACGTTAATGGGGGGTGAAAGCGCTTCTGCATGATCCTCACTTTTAATACATGCCTTTGCTCTCTTGGCGCATAGATTGAGAAGTTGGGAAAACTGATTTCCCAAGGTCATTTATTGCGATGCACAGGAGAGCCTGCATGACGACCGAAAACATCACGCCTGTTGAGTCTTTCGTTCGCGCTTCCCGCGAAACTGGGTCTATATGGGGTTTACACTGTAAAGATGGATGGGTGATCTGCGATTCGGCCATCTACAAAGACACGGATGTCATGCCGTTTTGGTCTACGCGTGAAGCCGCAGAAATACACTGTGTTGACGAGTGGTCAGATTTTGCTCCGGTTGCTATTCCACTCGAAGAATTTGTCGATGAGTGGCTGATAGGTCTGGCGAATGATGCGGTGATGCTGGGTCCTGATTGGGGTATTAATCTCAGCGGAGAAGAAGTTGAACCTGTCGAACTGGCTAGTAAATTTCTTTTAAAATAGAGAGTTAAAAAATTCTGTCAACCTGGGTGTACAAAATCTTCTTTACACCTAACCCACCTTTAGTGCGCACTCTTGCGTTGCTTTCCACCCTTAACAACTGCTATTCCTATTTAAGTAAATTAACAAGGTTTTAACAGTTATTTGTATTTTTTCGACCACTCGCAAGGGATCGCAGGTTAGGAGGATTAACGATGGCACAGACAACAATCAACCCGATGGGGACTGACGGCTTCGAATTTGTTGAATATACCGCGCCGAATGAGAAGGGCATTGCTGATCTGAAGAATCTGTTTTCGCTGATGGGATTCGCGGAAATCGCTAAACATAAACACAAAGATGTGTGGCTTTATCGCCAAGGGGACATCAATTTCATTGTAAATGGCGAAATTGATTCGCAAGCGCAAGGCTTTGCCAAGGTTCATGGTGCCAGTGTGAATGCCATGGCTTTTCGGGTGCAGGATGCTTGTCATGCGGTCGATTACGCTGTAAAGCAAGGCGCTAAAGCCTGTGATGCACGTGTTGGGCCCATGGAGCTAAACATTCCAGCTATTCATGGCATCGGTGATTCCTACTTGTACCTCGTTGACCGTTATGGTGACAACGAAATCTACGACATCGATTTTGATTACTACTCAGACTGGCGTGAGCGCCTTGACGCGTCGGATGCGGGCCTGCAGGTGATTGACCATCTCACCCACAATGTTGAAAAAGGCAATATGGATGTATGGGCTGACTTTTACGACCGTATCGCCAACTTCAAGGAAATTCGATTTTTTGATATCGAGGGTAAACACACCGGATTGAAATCCCGTGCGCTAACCGCACCTTGCGGTAAAATTCGCATCCCCATCAATGAGTCTAGTGATGACAAATCTCAAATCGCTGAATACCTCAAAGAGTACAATGGCGAAGGTATCCAGCACATCGCGCTAAGCACTGATGACATCTACAAAACCGTGGAGTCACTGAGAAGCCGTGGTATGCGCTTTATGGATACACCAGACACGTACTACGAGAACGTGAACTCGCGTGTGGGAGGCCATGAAGAAAGCGTTGACCAACTCCGCGACCTGAGGGTTTTGATTGATGGTAATGCGGAAACAGGCATCTTGCTGCAGATATTCACAGATACCGTGATTGGCCCTGTTTTCTTTGAAATCATCCAACGCAAAGGTAATCAAGGCTTTGGTGAAGGTAACTTTCAGGCGTTGTTTGAATCAATTGAACTTGACCAAATTCGCCGTGGGGTGCTGGATGCCGGATAAGCTCGTTAACCTCTGAAGATGAAAACAGGTCAATCGGCCTGTTTTTTCTTTATATATCTAGCGACCTGTCGTTCACCCGAATATCGAATAACAATTGATAGAAAAACTCTTTGCGCAAAGTCGAACTGCTTTCATCAAAGCGTATGCCTGCGGAAGGAGGCTCTTTTTCGTTGTTGACGGTGATAACTTTGCCAGTAATGGTACCTTTTAAATCGCTGCCATATTCAATCTGGATTTTCAGCGTTTCGTCTTCGAAAAAAAGGTGTTCGTCACCGGAAGCTGAAAGGCAACAACCTGAAACAGAGTAATCGACAAGGCGTCCTTTGAATAAACCTTCGTCTGCCTTTACACGCACCGTGAGGTTTGTATCTATGCGAGGTTCCTGTCGGATTTGTCGATAAGCAATGCTTTCAGGTAGGGAGACAATTAGCATGCGAATAGGTTTCTTGATAACCCCCATGACCAAGGAGCGAAATGCGATCACATCGCGAAACTCACTGTATGTGACCGCGCGGATGATGAGTTCGTTATTGGGTATGTAGAAACGTTCAATAATGGGGTCCTGACCGTATGGGCAATCAATCAGCAAAAATTGTTCTTTGCGATAACCGACAATCCTTGACGTTACCTGAGTTTTTTGTGGGTCGTCTGAAAGCTCAATGTTCAGTCTAGCCCCTACTGATAACAGCCGGTAAAAACTGTCAGGAGAGTCTTTTCTTACTACCTGCATAAACGTATTCTCTGCCCATTAAGAAGATCATAAATATTCGCCAATGATGCTTGCCAACTCCCCGTTATCGCGCATTTCCTGTAATCGTTTATCCATAAACTCTTGAAGCTCCGGATTGATGCCCGGTGAGTAGGCGAGATAAATGTTGTATTTTGGAATGAGGTTATTGACCTCATACAGGGTGTATTCGTTCTGGGTGTATCCGAGACGTTTAAGGTGATACTTAAGCCGAAGATCCATTTCGACGAATCCACCGACACTTTTAAGACGGTTAACGACGCGAAATGCGGAGTCATAGTTCTTTACGCGCACTTCACTGACGGTTCCTTTTTTGATTTGTTCTTCAAGGCCGGGATAGTCAAACCCAAACAGCAGCACAGCGATTTTCCCGTTCAGATCTTCTGGGGTTTGGTAAACGAAATCAGAATCAGTTCGGCTAAGAATACTGTGCTCTACCTCAAGAATTGGATACTTTGATAGATTGACCGCTTGCATGTCGCCCCACGCAGGACTGCCATATGTTACCCAGTTTTTGTCTTTATTCTTATTTAATTCAGCAAGATAGCGATTGAATGGGTAAGTATGAATAACAAGCTGGTGATCAGTACCATAAAAAGCGTGTTTAAGTACGTCCGTGACTATGCCACGATGGTTAGTACCCTTGTCCTGAATTTGCAGCGGTTCAGCCTGATCTTGGATAACGTAGTAGTCCAACGTCGCAGAGAAAGCAGTTGCAGACAAAAGGAAAAGTAACATCGGGTAGAAGATGACGCGATTAACAATACGGCGAATGGATTGCTTTCCAGACATAGTTTTGACCATCCATGTTTACAAATCGTGGCTATTCTTACATGTGGTTGATCTGAATTTAAGACATTAATAAGCCTAGACTATGTTGAATCAAAAAGAGAATATTCATCAGCCTTCAAGCATGGCAGCACGGTTAGTCGGTCGTGTGCTTCTTGTTTGTAGTCTTCTTGCATTCCTTGTCGCGGCTTTTGCTCTGTACTTGGATTATCAGTCACGTACTGAACAAATGCGTAGAAATGCTTTGTTAATACAAAAGACCGATCTGGCCAGTATTACGAATAGTGTATGGCAAGAAGACATGGTGCAATTGGAGGTGACCACACTTGGGATCTTCCGCGACCCCGACATCAGCTACATCCGTGTCTTCGATGAAGATCGTACTTTATCTGAACATGGTGTCCTCCCATCAGAGCCAAAGTTTGCGTATCAATGGCCATTGGTGCACGAGCAATTCGGAAAAACCTATCATCTTGGTTTCTTAAAAATAGAAGTGAGTCTGGAGGGCATTTACAGTGCACTCACTGAACGGTTTGTCACGCTGTTGCTTTTCTTGGGTGGCGCAACCCTTGTCCTTGGTGGTTTGGTTTTCTTTATTGTTTATGTGGATGTTGTGCGGCCGCTGGTATGGATTTCTCACGGCGTCACCAAATTTGGCACGGATAATCTACCTAAACCGATTGAACCACCCAGCCAGAAAATGGGCGAGGAGCTGGTCACGCTCTACACCCAATACAATCACACTATCGAAAAAATGCGAGAGTACAGCGCAGAACTTAAAAGCGCTAAGGTACAAGCAGAAACCGCCAACCAGAAGAAGAGTGAATTTCTTGCCAATATGAGCCATGAAATTCGAACGCCGATGAACGGTATCATTGGTATGGCTTCTTTGCTGAAGGGTACGCGATTGGATGAAGAGCAGCGAGAGTTTATCGAAATGTTGGAAACCTCTTCCCTCTCTTTGCTCGATATCATCAACGATATTCTTGATTTCTCTAAAATTGAAGCAGGAAAGCTCGAGCTGGATGTGGTGGAGTTAAATTTGTGCGAGCTATGCAAAGACATTGAGCACCTCTTCCGCTTACGTACAAAAGAGAAAGGACTAACATTCGCCTGCCATCTCGACAAAGACCTCACACCGTTACTGATGGGCGATGCACCGCGATTGCGTCAAGTCATGATTAACCTTGTTGGTAATGCTGTGAAATTTACTCAGCACGGCAGTGTGACTGTGGATATTCACCAAGTCGCGGAAGCGGGTGACAACATTTCGGTGCGCTTTGAAGTCACAGATACGGGCATTGGGATTCCCCGCGATAAGCTCAACACCGTTTTTGAGAAGTTTGAGCAAGCTGATGGCAGCATGAGCCGTAATTTTGGCGGAACCGGGCTTGGTCTGGCTATTTCCAGCCAAATCGTTGAGCTCATGGGGGGACACATTTTTGTGGAAAGTCAGGAAGGTCAAGGGAGTCGTTTTTACTTTACCATCACCTTCGAGCGCGCTCAAATGCCTGAAGCAACACCTGCCGATGCCTTGCTATTCTCAGATGCCGCTATGTTGTTAGTGGATGACAGTCGCCTGAATATGAGGATAACGAGTGCGCAACTGGGTAACCTTGGTTGTCAGGTCTCCTGCTGCGTTCATCCGGAAGATGCGGAAGGGATGATTGAAGAGCGAATCGATACTGCCAAGCCGTTCAAAATTGTTATTCTCGATAAGTTGATGCCAAACTCAGATGGCTTTTCCATTGCTTCTCAATTACGAAAGCGCTTTGGTAAGCGCTGTCCAAGCCTGATGATGATCACTGCAGCGCCTGAGGTGCAAGACAATATAAAGTTAAAGGACTTGAATATTGAAGGCTACCTCTCCAGGCCTTACAAATTTAACGATCTGCGCAGTCACCTGAGCCGTATGCTGCGTGGTCAGCAAGCCAACCTTGGTGTGATTTCCATGGCTAGCCATAAAGCCGACCAAGAGTCACGGGAAGTCAAAGTAGCAGAAGCGCCCACCTATTCAGGACGCGTGTTGGTGGTGGAAGACACCTTGGTAAATCAGCGAGTGACACAGGCGATGCTAGCAAAGCTTGGTGTAGAGGTTGTGGTTGCTGAGAATGGTCAGGTGGCGATTGATTATTGCAAAGAAGACATGTTTGACCTGATTTTTATGGATTGCCAGATGCCAGTGATGGATGGCTATCAGGCTTCCAGGCTTCTCCGTGAGCATGAGTATGCGCCGCACACGCCGATTGTTGCCCTGACGGCAAATGCAACAGCACAAGATAGGGATGTATGCCTTAAAAGCGGCATGGACGATTACATTGCCAAGCCAGTGAGTAGGGCAGAGTTGGAGCGAATGATTAAGGCACACATGCCTGGCTCACAGCATGGGGAAGCTAAAACGCTCTAACGTTTAGAACCTTTGAAGCCAAATAAAAACGCCTGCTAACGCAGGCGTTTTGCTTACTTGGACTCGTTACATTATACCAATCGTAGTAAATATCCGCTCATCCTAGCTTGTTAAAATACTCGATAACTGCGTTGAAAAATTTGATTGTAGAAGAACTACTTATCGAAATTTTTCGCCTTGTTCTCGAGCATTTTTACTATGCTATCTCTGATCACCTACCTACTGTGATTGGTATTACATCTTCAACAAGACAAAACATCTCGTCGTCGTTGCTCTTTATATTGCTGCTTACACAGCGTGTTACATTGCTGAACGCCACTGCTGGAGCAGCTCATCATAGTTGATGGTCTGACCTTTCGGCTTCTCGATACCCAACTTGGCTTTTGGAGCGCCAGGTAGGTTCAACCAGTATTCAGCGTCACGTGGTTTGTTCAGCTTAGGACCACAATCGCCTTGTACTTTTGCACGTTCAAGGCGTTGAAGTACGCGGTCTTGTGCTTTCGCCAAACCGTCCAGTGCTTCCTGAGGTGTTTTCTCGCCGTTTGCTGCTTCAGCAATAAATTGCCACCACAGTTGAGCAAGTTTTGGATAGTCAGGCACGTTGGTACCGGTTGGCGTCCACTGTACGCGCGCTGGGCTGCGGTAGAATTCCACCAAACCCCCCAGTTTCGGCGCTGCATCTGTCATTGCCTGAGAGTTGATATCAGACTCACGGATAGGCGTCAGACCCACGAGAGTTTTCTTAAGAGACACGGATTTCGCGACAGTAAACTGCGCGTATAGCCATGCCGCCATACGGCGTTTGGGATCGGTCGATTTCATCAGAGTCCATGAACCGGCATCCTGATAACCGAGCTTCATGCCATCTTCCCAGTAAGGACCGCGAGGTGAAGGTGCCATGCGCCATTTTGGCGTACCATCTTCGTTCACTACAGCGAGACCCGGTTTGGTCATGTCGGCAGTAAAGGCGGTGTACCAGAAGATTTGCTGAGCGATAGAACCCTGCGCTGGAACCGGACCTGCCTCCGAGAACGTCATGCCCTGTGCTTCTGGTGGCGCGTAATCACTTAACCAATCAACGTATTTGGTGGTGGCATAAACAGCTGCTGGGCCGTTAGTGGCGCCGCCACGCTCAACGCTGGAACCGACAGGTGAACATCCTTCAACACGGATACCCCATTCATCAACTGGCGTACCGTTTGGAATACCTTTGTCACCGGCACCTGCCATTGAGAACCATGCATCAGTGAAGCGCCAACCCAGAGACGGGTCTTTCTTACCGTAATCCATGTGGCCGTATACGCGCTCGCCATCGATCTCTTTCACGTGAACAGAGAAAAATTGAGCGATATCTTCGTAGGCAGACCAGTTCACTGGCACACCAAGCTCATAGCCGTAAATGTCTTTAAACTTAGCTTTCAGATCATCACGGGCGAACCAATCAGCGCGGAACCAGTAGAGGTTAGCGAACTGCTGATCCGGCAGTTGGTAGATTTTGCCGTCGGGGCCGGTGGTGAAACTGATACCAATGAAGTCGTCCAAATCCAGGGTAGGCAGGGTCACGTCTTTCCCTTCACCGACCATGTAATCGCTGATTGGGAATACCTTGCCGTAGCGGAAGTGGGTACCAATCAAATCAGAGTCATTGATGTAGGCATCATAGATACTGCGGTTGGACTGCATCTCTGTTTGCAGTTTTTCCACCACATCACCTTCCTGGATCAGGTCATGGGTGACCTTGATACCGGTGATTTCTTCGAAGGCTTTCGCCAGTACTTTGGACTCATACTCATGGGTGGTAATGGTTTCTGAGACAACCTTGATTTCCATGCCACGGAAAGGTTTGGCAGCGTCTGTAAACCAGGCCATTTCCTTGAGCTGTTCCTCTTGGCTAAGCGTGGAAGGGGTAAACTCATCGCCAACCCACTTCTTTGCTGCGTCGCTGTACTGATCGGCGATGACCGCCGGTGCCAGTAGCAAGCTGATCATGAACCCAAGTGGTGTCCATTTGTTTACAGCAGGCAATTGCTTCATAGTTTCGCTCCTTTGTCGTTTTGTCCTAACCCCAACGTAAAACTGAGATAAGCCATACAATGGCGACCCCGAAGGGATACCAGATAGGCAGATCCGTCATACCGATGAAGAAAAGGTGGATATAGGCACTGCCAAGCAGCCCTATAAAGAGTCGATCACCCCGGGTTGTGCGGATAGGCAGGAATCCCTTCCTTTCCACACAGGGACGGAGTACTTCGAATACGGTCATCGCCACCAACATGCAGGCGATGGTGATAAAAAATAGGGCGCTCGGGAGTGTCCAGGCCATCCAATTCATGTCATTTCTCCTTATACACGTCCGAGTGCGAAGCCTTTGGCAACGTGGTTACGCACGAACCAAATCACCAACAGGCCGGGAACAATCGTCAACACACCCGCTGCAGCGAGCACACCCCAGTCGATACCAGATGCACTGACGGTTCGGGTCATGGTTGCCACAATGGGTTTAGCGTTCACAGAAGTCAGTGTCCGCGCCAGCAGCAGTTCAACCCAGCTGAACATAAAGCAGAAGAACGCGGTAACGCCGATCCCTGAACGGATCATCGGGATAAAGATCCGCCCAAAGAAGCGCGGAAAGCTGTATCCATCGATATAGGCGGTTTCATCGATTTCCTTCGGTACACCACTCATAAAGCCTTCCAGAATCCATACCGCGAGTGGCACGTTGAAAAGACAGTGGGCGAGGGCGACCGCAATGTGCGTATCGAATAACCCTACTGAGCTGTAAAGCTGGAAGAAGGGCAGCAAGAACACGGCAGGTGGTGCCATCCTGTTGGTCAACAGCCAGAAAAAGAGGTGCTTGTCGCCCACGAACTTGTAGCGCGAGAACGCATAAGCCGCAGGCAGTGCAACCGCCAGTGACAACAGGGTGTTGATAGTCACGTAAGTGAGTGAGTTCAGATAACCTGAGTACCAACTTGGGTCTGAGAAAATGACAATGTAGTTCTCCAGCGTAAAGCTCTTCGGCCAGAACGTCAGGCCACCTAAGATCTCTTCGTTGGTTTTGAATGACATCATCAGAAGCCAGTAAATTGGCGTCATCAGAAATACAATATAGGCGAGCAGGCCAAAGGTTTTTCTATTCATGGCTTAGCTCCTTTTGTCCATGTTGGTCATAGCGGTATAGAACACCCAGGACACCAGTAAGATGATGAGAAAGTAGATAATCGAGAAGGCGGCTGCAGGGCCGATATCAAACTGACCGACTGCCATCTTCGTTAACGCCTGTGAAAGGAAAGTGGTTGCGTTACCCGGACCACCGCCTGTCAGCACGAACGGCTCGGTATAGATCATAAAGCTATCCATAAACCGCAGCAGGACACCGAGGAGCAGTACACTCTTGAGTTTGGGAAGCTGGATGTAGCGGAACACGGCCCAGTTCGACGCGCGGTCAATTTTTGCAGCTTGATAGTAAACATCCGGAATGGCACGAAGACCCGAGTAACAAAGTAGGGCAACCAGAGATGTCCAGTGCCAGACATCCATGACCAGCACGGTAATCCATGCATCGACCGGATCGGAGGCATAGTTGTATTCCACCCCGATATTGTTGAGAAACCAGCCGAGTAAGCCGATATCTGCCCGCCCGAATATTTGCCAGATGGTGCCGACAACGTTCCAGGGGATAAGAAGTGGAATGGCAAGAACGATCAATACCAACGAGGCTTTGAAACCGCGTGCAGGCATGCACAGCGCAACCGCGATACCCAGCGGGATTTCAATCGCCAGTACACAGAAAGAATAGATGAACTGACGAACCAGAGAGTCATGTAAACGTGGGTCGTTCAGGATCTCTCTGTACCATTCTGTGCCCACAAAATAGCGGGTGTTCTGATCGAAAATATCCTGAATCGAATAGTTGACCACCGTCATCAACGGGATGATGGCGGAGAAGGCGACCAGCAGGAATACTGGGAGTACCAGTAGCCAGGCGCGGTTATTTTCCGTCTTAGTTTGCATCCTGACCTCCTGTCGCGCTTTCGCTTTCTTCCGGCTCTCCGGTCAGATATTCATCGATGTAGAGCTTGAGCCATTGGGCTGGGAAGCTGATGTGAGCATGCCCTTGAGGAATTGGCGCTTCTTCAGCAATACGCAGCTTGATAGGCAGCGTGCCGAACATCGCGGTGACGATTTTGTAGGTACCCAAATCTTCAATGTGTTGAATTGGGACTTCCCAGGAATCCCGGCGTTTTTCTTGCCAAACGTGCACAAATTCAGGGCGGATCCCGACCTTGATGTTGCTGCTGCTGGTGTTTTCCAGCATTTGGCGCTGAGCGTCCGTTAAGGTGATGGGCATGTCTTCAAAAGACACATTGCCGTCAGCGGTGCGCTGAACAGGTAAGAGGTTCATGCCTGGACTGCCAATGAAGAAGCCCACGAAGGTGTGATTGGGCCGTTCGAATAACTCACGTGGAGAACCAAACTGTACAATTGCTCCGTCATACATCACTGCTATCTCTTCTGCGAAGGTAGCGGCTTCGAGCTGATCGTGGGTCACGTAAATCATGGTAATGTTGAACTGTTCATGGATCTGGCGCAGCTTGCGACGTAGTTTCCATTTCAGGTGAGGGTCGATAACGGTGAGTGGTTCATCAAACAGAATAGCGGAGACATCTTCACGTACCAGACCGCGACCCATAGAGACTTTCTGTTTTTCATCTGCGTTGAGGTTGCTGGCGCGTTTATCCAGCACGCTGTTGAGTTCCAATAGCTCAGCCACTTCACTGACACGTGAACGCACCTTGGCTTCCGGTGTTTTCATGTTGCGAAGTGGAAAGGCGAGGTTGTCGTATACCGTCATGGTGTCGTACACCACAGGGAACTGGAAAACCTGCGCGATGTTGCGCTCTTGCGGTGCAAGTTGGCTGACATCTTGGTTATCGAACATGACTTCACCTTCTGATGGTGTCAGCAGGCCGGAGATAATGTTCAACATGGTACTTTTGCCGCAACCAGAAGGTCCTAACAAGGCATAGGCTCCGCCATTACGCCAGGTATGAGTCATTTTCCGAATGGCATAATCCTCGCGGCTTTGGGGTGAAGCCTTGTAGGAATGCGCCAGAGAATTAAGAATAATTTCTGCCATATTATTACCCCCCTATGCCTGGCGTTGACTGAACGCGACGCGCAGACTGAATAAGCTTCTGTGACTCATCGAAGACATAAAGTTTGTGGGTAGGCACATAAATACTGATCTTCTGATCAACGTCGTAGTCGTGAACCCCCGGTAAGTGGAGCACCATGTTGATGTCGCGGTTCTTTACGTGCAGGAAAGTCTCACTGCCGCTGATTTCTGCAAGTTCGACATCAACAGTTAGTTCTAAATCATCATCATTGTTCGGCACCAAACTGAGGTGGTTAGGGCGGATGCCAAACTGATATTCCCCATCAGTTAACTCACCAAGATCAGTGTTGAGTGGAAAGTGAATGTGTTCGTCGAAAGAAACGTTTCCGCCGCCGACACGGCCACGGATCAGATTAATGGGAGGCTCACCAAACAGTTCAGCACTGGTGACTGAAGACGGGTTATGGTAAACCGCTGCTGTTGGCCCAGACTGAATCACCTTGCCTTCGTGCATCAAAACCACATTGCCGCCGAGAGCAAGGGCTTCGTTAGGCTCTGTCGTGGCGTAAACCGCGATGGTGTTGCGCTCAGCAAACAGTTCGCGCATTTCTTGGCGAAGTTCTTCACGCAGTTTGTAGTCGAGGTTGACCAGGGGTTCATCAAATAAGATCAAGTCAGCGTTTTTCACCAGCGCCCTTGCCATGGCGGTACGCTGTTGCTGACCGCCAGATAATTCAAGTGGTAAGCGGTCGAGAAATTGCTCAATGTGAAGCATCTCCGCCGTTTCTTGCACTTTTTGCTTGATGATTGCTTCAGGCTGTTTTTCTAACCGCAACGGTGAGGCGATGTTTTCAAAGACGGTGAGGTTGGGGTAATTGATAAATTGTTGATAAACCATTGAGACATTGCGTTCCCTTACGGGTACGCCAGTGACATCCTGTCCGTTAAAGAGCACGCGGCCGCTGGTAGGTTTATCCAACCCTGCCATGAGGCGCATTAAGCTCGTCTTTCCCGCCAGTGTTCTGCCGAGAAGGACATTGAAAGAACCGGGCTCTATCCTCAGGTTAATATCATCCAACCACGTTTCGTGGTTGCTGATCCTTGTGACGCTCTCCAATTCGAGTGACATGTAAACTCCCTGTTTAAATAACGACGTGCTGTACAGGCGACATCGTCAACTGCGCGAACGCGCATTAATTTTCGAATCCGAATGTCATACGCTAGATTCGTGCCAAAAGTTAAATTAATGTTAAGTATCTAAATTTAAAGAATTAAAAATAAGTGTGAACAGCGTCACTGTGTAATAAGTGTGAACATATTTGTTGACTGTTAACAAAATGTGAACAATGCTTGACACTCTTTGGTTTGTTCGAACGCGCATGGATAGGTGGTCAAATGAGCGATCTGGCTCAGTCTCACGATGAGGTTATACAGGCATCATGGAAACGGTGTCGCTCATTTGGGCTTAACCCAAAGAGCGCGCCAGCAATCATTCGTTTGAACAAAGGTGATTGGGAGGATGCACAAGGAAAATCCAAAGACCTCATTGTGACGACACAAGAGCAGGTGCTGCCTTACTATGAAAATATTCTAGTAAACAGTAACAGTTTGGTTTTACTGGCTGACAGCAGTGGAAACTTACTCAGCCGCTGGGGGCGTCCTGGCTTTATTAATCAAATGGAAGGGCATCTTTTTGAGCAGGGGACGAGTTGGCTTGAGCGGTTTAATGGGACCAATGCAGTCGGAACCGCGTTGCAAACGGGTGAATCCGTGGTTGTCGGCCGTGATGAGCACTATCTGATTGCCAACCGCTATATGACAGCGTCTGCCGCTCCTATCTTTAACAGTGAACGTGAACTTGTCGGTGTGCTGAACATTTCCTCTGATGCGTATCTGCCTACCTCTCATGTGAATGGGATGGTGAAAGTGATGACGCAATCGGTTGAGAACCAGCTCATCATGGCGACGTATCGCCAGCACTATTACACCTTGGTGTTCAATAACAGCGAGGATAACCACACCAGTCAGTGGGCGGGATTACTGGTTTTCAGCGACTCAGGTGAGATTGTCGCCGCTAACCGGCGGGCAGATTTGTTAGTTGGTCACGTGCTGAAAGGGTTAAACATCGAGATGGTCACGGGGATAACCACGTTAAAGTTATCGGCGCATCCAGAGAACCAAACCCTCTCTTTCCTTGGCATCTCTAACTATCGCTTGTTTGGTACGCTTAAACGCCCCCTCACTAACATGGTCCGTGCACCGCAATCGCCTTTGTCTTCAGTCAAAATAAAATCAGAGTCGAAGCCAACAAAAATAGCCCCAGGTGAACGCCAACTTTCAGACTTGGATCTTGGCGACATGAAAATGCAGAAAGCAATTAAGCGGGCAGCCAGCGTCGCCAACAGTGATATTCCCCTGGTGATTCAGGGCGAGACCGGTGCGGGTAAGGAAGTATTTGCCAAAGCGGTGCATGCATCTTCAGACCGGGCGGATAAGAAGTTTGTGGCGGTGAACTGCGCCGCCATTCCCACTGAGCTGGTGGAGTCAGAGCTTTTTGGTTATGTGAAAGGGGCGTTTACCGGTGCCAATAACAAAGGCAGTATGGGTTATATCAGGCAAGCTGATGGCGGCACCTTACTGTTAGATGAAATTGGCGATATGCCGCTTCATGTGCAGGCAAGATTGCTGCGTGTACTGCAGGAAAAAGCAGTAACCCCGCTCGGAAGTACGGAAAGTTACCCTGTTGATTTCCGCGTGATCAGTGCGACTCACCAACCGTTAAGGGAAGCGGTATCGAAGAAGCAATTCCGCGATGACTTGTATTACCGTATTAACGGGCTAACCCTGTTTCTTCCTTCCCTCTCAGAAAGATCGGACATCAACGCGCTAGTTATTCATCTACTTGATGAACTGACGGAAGGGGATTCTCCTCTTATCAGTAATGAGGTGCTTAGCTTGTTTGAGCAGCATCCCTGGCCGGGCAATATTCGCCAGTTGGTGAACACTTTGCGTGTTGCGTTGGCATTGTCAGGTGGCAGTATGATCCATCTTCATCATCTACCCGATGATTTCTTCCTCGATCTAGAAATGCCATCTGAAAAACCAGAGGCGACTCCTCACGAACAAATTGAAATGACTCCGTCACTAGTCGTAAGTTGGCGAGAGAGCCTGCCAGAACTTTATTCTGCAACAGAGGGAAACATTACCCGTATTGCGGAACTTTCCGGTGTAAGCCGCAACACCATCTATAAACGTCTACGTGAGCTTGGGATTAAGTAGCTAACTTGCTGTATTTGACTACTTTTTCTTATGGATATGTCTGCATTGTTAGCGTCCTGTTGCACGTTTTTTTCGCATGTAACCCGTAAAAATCCCTGTAATGCCCAATATTGGATTTATCGGCACGAGAAGTGTGTCGCAAATCACGGTTTTATAAATACTCATCTGTTTGTGTGTTTTTTGAACGTCCGTGTGAGACTTTGACCTTTCTGGTCGTACCTCACTTTTTGCATTTATAGTTTCAAAACTGCTTCTAATAAATCAAAAATACGATTTTTTATGCGGTTATATGTCAATTTTATGAATGTTGGCTTGTTGGCTTTATGTTAGTCAAAACATCTGTCAAGCATCTAATTTGTTAATTTTTGTGACGTTTTACCCTGTGTTTCTGGAGTGTTAATTTTCATCTCGCAGCATTTTTGCAAATGGAATTTATAAGAAATACAGGAACGTATTCTATGAAAAAGACACTTTTAGCAGTAGCAATCCCAGCGGTACTTTTAGCAGGCAATGTAAACGCATTTGAAGCATACAGCGGCGAAGCGGGTTCAGTAGAAGTATACGGTCAACTTCGCGCAACTCTGGCAAAATCTCCAGATAAAGATTTGACTCTGAATGACGGTAGCTCACGTGCAGGTGTTAACGCGCTTTACTCTGTGACTGACGACGTAGACGTATTCGCAAGACTGGAGTACAGCATCAGCTATGACAAAGATGCAATGGCTAACCGTCTGGGTTACTTCGGCTTTACCGGTGATTTCGGCAAAGTGATTCTGGGTAAACAGTACCTGACAGCTGATGATCTGTGGGGTGTAGATAACTCCTACTGGTTCGGTGGTTCTCACATCGTAGAAGGTGCCGTTTCAGGTGGTAAGCACGACAGCGCGATCCGTTACATCCTAGAAACTGACTTTGCAACCTTCGATGCGAGCTACGGCCTACCAGAAGATGGTGCAGCAGCAGAAGTTGCGGAACTGTTCATCAGCAAAGATATCGCGGGCTTCTCATTCACCGCAGGTGTTTCTTCTGCTGAGCAAGAGCACGGCGCTTTTGACTACAAAGTCAACGACAGCACCACACTGAAAGTTAGCTCAGGCACTGTAGATGACCTTTACTACACCCTTTGGGCAGAGCGTTCTTTTGGTGACCTGACTGTTGGTGTTCAGTACGCAAACAGCAGCATCGAGAGCAGTGCACTTGCAGTAGATCTGGATCGTGAAGGTTACACTCTGGCACTGAACTACGGTTTGTCTGACAAGTCTGCTGTATACGGTGGCTACGAATACTCAGAAGTTGAGCTGAGTGCAGATCAAGTGTCAGCATCTGCGAAAGACGACTACACCAATGTATACGTAGGTGCTGTCCACAAGTTCAATTCATACTTCCGCCTGTGGGCTGAGATGGGTTACTCAGATGGTGTAACTGCAGGTTACAGCAACAACAAGAACGATGGTTTTAGCGTAGCGCCAAGCTCTGTTGATAGTGAAGCGAAGTACGCAATCGGTGCACGCGTATACTGGTAATTACCCAGTAAATCACGCTTAGACTTCACACTGTCTTTAAAGCCCAGCAGGATGCTGGGCTTTGTTGTATCTGCTTGTTGTGTCGAGAACAAATCCAAAAACTGCCGTTGGCGCACGTGCAAAAGTTAACCGAATATTTTACAAAGAGATTTAGCACATGTTCTTGCTCAGCTTCGGAGAGATTCCATGCTCGATAAAATGGCGTTCTTTATCTATGTGATCCGCACTGGGTCAATTTCCTCTGCAGCCCGCCAGTTTAACGTTTCAGTGTCGGCAGGCAGTCGCTGGCTTCAGGAGCTAGAGCAGCATTTTGGCACTACACTTTGCCATCGCTCCAACCGCCTTTTAGAAGCCACCCCGGCTGGCCAGACGCTTTATGAAGAGTTCTCGCCGATTGTCGACCGAGCCGAACGTATCAGCCGTAAGCTGGAAGGCTTTCAGGATCATGAGAAAGGCCACATCAATATCGCCTGCACGCCGGTTTATGCCAACCATTACCTGATGGATAAAATCACCGAATATTCCAGACTCAACCCGAAAGTGACGTTCAATATCAATGTTACGCCTTGGGCGATCGACCACGCCAGTACCAGCGATTTGATGATCAGTGCTAACGCGCGGTTTCAGGGTTATAGAGAAAAGGACCTTATGTTGGTTAAGCGGGAACTGTTGGCCTCCCCCTTTGTGGTCGTCGCTTCTCCCAACTACACCGAAAAGCAGGGCTTACCCACGCAACCGGAAGATTTGCAGGATCATGCCTGTCTGGTGGCGACGACACTCACTGGCAGTAACGAATGGATTTTCCAAAAAGGTGTGGAAACCATCGTCATCAAAGTGCCGAAAACCATTGAAGTGAACGACAGTGACCTATTGCTTCGTGGTGTGACTCAAGGGGCTGGCGTGGCTTATCTGCCGCAGTTTGTGACTGAACCTGCGATTGAAAATGGCGCGCTTGTCCCGCTGATGCAAGACTTTGAAACCAGTACCTGGAGTCTTAATCTCTATTATCACCCCTCTGGGGTTGCTTCTCCTGTTGCCAGCAAGTTCAAGGACTTTCTGCTGGAAAACCCCTGCTGATATTATACCCAAACGACCTGAAGCTGCGCGCATTCAGAGGTCATCAATGCGTTCAATTCGAGGCAAATTTCGCGAGGAATAGTCATTCTATTTCCGTGGAGTTTAACGAAGAAGTGGGCGCATTGATGGCCTCCCTTCGGGCGAGTTGACTGACGCCGTGCTCATTGTTATTCGTTTTTGATGGAGATGACTACACCTGCAAAGGAACGCCGCGATCACAACGCCAGTCAATCTCGCTGAATCATGCATCCTCAGGTTGTCTGGGTATATTCCTTTGCTTTGCATTTTCGCAAAGCCACTTTGAATTTCTGTCTATATCGCCACTTTTGCCTCTCCCATACACTGAAAACCAAACAGTGGACATGGGAGTATGGGCGGTATGGAACGCATCTTTATTGTGGCGGCAAAGCGCACGCCAATCGGGAGCTTTAACGGTTCTCTGGCGTCACTATCAGGCGTTGATCTCGGCGCGCACGCGATGAAAGCGGTGGTCGAGCAAGCGGGTATTGAACCTGAGCACATTGACGAAGTGATCGTCGGTAACGTGCTTACAGGTGGCGTTGGCATGGGGCCGGGTCGACAAGCCGCTATCAAGGCGGGCGTTCCAGATACGGTTCCTGCTTATACCCTCAACATGATTTGTGGCAGCGGTATGAAAGCCATTATGGACGGTGCCAGTCATATCCGCGCTGGCGACGCAGAACTCGTGCTGACCTGTGGTATGGAAAGCATGTCCAACGCCGCTTACGTCACGTCAGGGAAAATCCGCCGTGGTGTTCGTATGGGTCATCAAATGCAGGAAGACAGCATCATCAAAGACGGTTTGACCGATGCCTTCCATCAATATCACATGGGCGTGACGGCTGAAAACGTCGCGACCCAATGCAATATCAGCCGTGAAGCGCAGGATGAATTCGCCCTAAATAGCCAAAAGAAAGCGGTTAACGCCATCGAAAAAGGCCACTTTGCGGCAGAAATTTCCCCAGTCACTGTCACTGAGCGCAAACGCCAGTTTGAAGTGAAAGACGACGAATACCCAAAAGCCAATGCCACCTTAGAAGGCTTGCAGGCACTTCGTCCCGCGTTCGATAAACAAGGCAGTGTCACTGCTGGTAACGCGTCCGGTATCAACGATGGTGCTTCGGCCATCCTGCTGGCATCAGAAAGTGCGGTGAAGCAACACAATCTCACGCCTCTGGCAGAGCTGGTGGAATATGGCCAAGGTGCCCTTGCGCCTGAAATCATGGGTCTGGGACCGGTATCAGCGGTTGCCAATACCTTGAAAAAAGCCCAAATGACCATCGAGGACATTGACGTGTTCGAACTGAACGAAGCGTTTGCTGCGCAAGCTTTGGGCGTGATTCAGGGGTTGGCAGAAGCACACCATGTTGATGAAAACTGGTTGCTTGAGCGCAGCAACCTCAGCGGCGGGGCGATAGCGCTTGGTCATCCCATTGGCGCGTCTGGCAACCGGATCGTGACGACGCTGGTTTACCAACTGCAACGTACTGAGAAAGACTATGGTCTTGCCTCCTTGTGTATCGGTGGCGGTATGGGCACCGCGTTAATCCTGAAACGTTGCTGAGGTGATAGAGCATGAAAAAAGCCGCGACCGCTCAGCAGATAGAAAGCCTTTTGCACGATGGCATGACCATTATGATTGGAGGCTTTATGGCAACAGGCGCTCCCGAGAGCCTGATTGATCTTCTGATCAAAAAAGACATCAAAGGCATCACCTTGATCACCACAGATACCGGCTCTCCCGGTCGAGGTTCAAGCCGCCTTATTGCTGAGAAGCGGGTGAAGAAGCTGTATGCCTCTCACATCGGCACCAACTCTGAAACGGGCAAGCAAATGAACGACGGCACGCTTGAAGTCGAGCTTGTTCCCCAAGGTACGCTGGCAGAACGTATTCGAAGTGGCGGTGCGGGTTTGGGCGGCGTGCTTACACCTACTGGGCTTGGCACCATTGTGGCGGAGAACAAACGGGTGATTGAAGTCGATGGTAAAGCCTACCTGTTGGAAACGCCGCTGAAAGCGGATTTGGCACTGATCCGGGGTTCGAAAGTCGATCGTCGTGGGAACGTCTTTTACAGCAAAACGACCCAGAACTTTAACCCGTTAATGGCGACTGCAGCAGAGACGGTAATTGTTGAGCCAGAGCAGCTTGTTGAGCTTGGCGATATAGAGCCAGAAGCGGTTCATACGCCAAGTATTTTTGTTGATCACATCTTGGTTGATCACGGCTATGTCGGTCAGAGTTCAGTGGAGGACAATCAATGACAGCGCAACTGGATAAAGACACCGTCCGCCACCGCATTGCATGGCGCGTTGCCCGCGAGATGAAAGACGGCGATATCGTGAACCTTGGTATTGGCCTGCCAACGCTGGTGGCAAACCACGTCGACAAAGACGTCCAGTTGCTGCTTCAAGCCGAGAACGGTTTACTCGGTATCGATCAACTGGCTTGTGAAGCCACCAAAGATGCGGATCTGGTGAATGCGGGCGGCCAGCATATTACCGCTGTCGACGGTGCCTGTTACTTCAACAGTGCAGACTCATTTGCCATTATCCGTGGTGGTCATGTTGATGCCACGGTGCTGGGGGCGCTGCAAGTGGATGAGCGCGGGAATCTCGCCAACTGGATTATCCCAGGGAAAATGGTACCCGGCATGGGCGGCGCGATGGATTTGGTCGTCGGTGCGAAGAAGGTGATTGTCGCCATGGAGCACACGGTGAAAGGTCAGCCGAAACTGCTGAAACAGTGCTCTTTGCCTCTGACTGCTGCCAATCAGGTGAATTTGATTGTGACGGAAATGGGGGTGTTTGAAATCAATGAGAGCGGCATGGTTCTGACTGAGCTTGCACCAGAGTTTTCCATTGAAGAGGTGCAGGCTGCAACAGAGGCACAACTGTCGGTGTCACCGAATTTACGATCGATGCAATTACCTACAAGCTAATTTAGTTTGGTATGGCTAAAAACAAAAAGACCACCGAGAGGGTGGTCTGGTTATTCTCGCGGTTAGGCGACTGCGCTATCACAGAAAGAAACCTTATTTTTTGCCTTCTTTGTCCAGACGGGTCAGCTCTTTGATTTGACGGCTGATCTCGCGGCGCTCTTTTGAAATCTCGGCACTCTTGATGATGTGGTCATCAACACGATCTTCGTAGTCAGCTTTCATGTTTTTAACGATCTCTACGATTTCATCGTGAGTCATTTCTGGCTGAATGTAATCAAGCAGGTTCTCAAGCAAAGTCACGCGCTTCTGGTTGTCGCGGATTTTCTTCTCGTTATCCTGAATTTCCCGCTTCAGTTTATTCTTGCGACGAGAGAACTTAACGATCTCGAATACATTGTTCATAGGTCTGTAACCTTCTTTGTGTGATCCTGATGAAATTAAACCACAAGGTGACCGTCAGAAACAGTCTTTTGATCAAGGAAAGCTCAGTATTTTGCGAGAACTTTTAGTGACAGCTTGGGCGGGAAAATATGTGCTATAACCTCGTGAGCTCAGAATATTCGCGGCACACGAATGGTGCACAAATCAACCATATAGCATGTTGATAGGAAAGAGAAAGGCACGCGTGGAAGCGTGCCTTTGACGAAAGTGAAAGTAAATTACTCCACTGCCCCTTCAAGGCGGACATTTTCACCTTCCAGTTTGAGGTTTGCACCGCGAAGCATGGCATTCACCAACTCGTTCGCATCAAATTTAGTCAGGGCTTCATGAGCCCCCACTTGGTGGGCTCGGTCTACACTGATTTCACTGGAAAGTGAGGTATGAAGGATCAGATAAGCTTCTGAGAGCGGCTCATTGCTTCGGATCTCAAATGCCAGTTCGTACCCATCAATTCCCGGCATTTCGATATCACTCACCACGATGTCAAACGGTCGACCATCTCTGGCTGAGATTTTTAGCTTCTCGAGGGCATCAATCCCGTTAGTGCTGACCACATAAGGAATATTGATACTGTCGAGAGCTTCTGAAAGCTGACGTCTAGCAAGACTACTGTCATCAACCAGCAGAATATGCATCGGCTTTAGCTTCTCGCGATCTACGTCGGCGAGAATGGGGTGCAGCTTGTCTTCTGGTACAGGGAAGATCTTGGACATCACCAGCTCTACATCAAGTAGTTGGACCAACTTGTTTTCGACATTCATAACACCGGTGAGAAAAGCGCGCGTACCCAGCGTCTCAGGTGGTGGGGTAATATTGTGCCAGTCACATTCACTGATTTTCTCTATGCCGCGTACCAAAAAACCCACCACACGACGTTGACAGTCGGTAATGATGATAAAGCAGTTCTTATACTCACTTTTGTCGATAGGTTGATAACCGATGGCTTTTGCCATGTCGATAACAGGTGTCGTGATCCCGCGCATGTTGGCAGTGCCTACTACGGTTTGATGAGAGCCAGGAAGTGCAGTTAATGGGCAGAAAGGAACGATCTCTCTGACCTTGAGAGTGCCAATGGCAAAAATCTGTGTGGCAGAGAGTCGGAACAACAACATTCCCTGCGATTCATTGGCTTTGCTTTTCATATAGCGCCTGTTATTAGCCAGAATGATAAATCGAGAACAGTGATAAGTTGCCTTCCAGCAACACCACATTATCTATCTTGATTGTAGCGTTTCAACGCGATCATCACACCTATGATTTACCATTTTATGAAACTAGTTCAGTATATTTTCGCAAATTTCCAGTATGATCATAATGTTGCTAACCTACTGTGTGAAAAAGTATTTACAGCCTATTGATATAAATGAAATTAGAGTCGGTGTAATTTCGCTTTATTCAAGGAGTTTTTCTATTATTAAGAAGTAACGCGCTAAAAAGTAATGACGGAGTGAGTAGCTTCTCACTATGTGTTTTACTGGCAATCAGCGATAAGACAATGAGAAATCACAGTGATGTGATCTGAGAGTGGTTAGTAACCCATGACAAGTATTTTAGATTCAGTAGACTCCCGTACCAATCTGGTTGGCGAAAACCGCTTAGAACTGTTGATATTCCAGCTAGGAACAAGACAGCTTTTTGCGATTAACGTTTTTAAAGTCAGGGAAGTGTTGCAAGTTCCGCACCTTAACCAAATGCCAGGTTCTCACCCCAAAATCAGTGGTGTTGCCACCATTCGTGGACGCTCTATCCCTGTTATTGATATGCGACAATCTATAGGGTTACGTCCTCTCAGCAAGGATGAAGAAAGCAATCTCATTGTGACTGAGTACAACCGTTCGGTACAGGCGTTTTTGGTGGGCAAGGTGGTATATATCAAAAACATGGGTTGGGATGAAATCATGGAGCCGCCAAGCACGGGGCGCTCTAATTATCTCACAGCGATTACCAAGCTTGACCATGAAAACGAGCAAAAGTTGGTTGAGATTATTGATGTCGAAAAAGTGTTGGCGGAAATCATTTCCTATGACATTGGTATATCAGATGGTGTGTTGGATGATGATCTCTCTAATCATCTTGTGGGTCAGAAAGTACTGGTGGTGGACGACTCTTCTACCGCGCGTAAGCAGGTTACCGAAACATTGGGTCAACTAGGCATTGAATGCATTGAGAAGAAAAATGGCCAACAAGCGCTTAATCTTCTCAAATCCTGGTGTGACGAAGGAAAGGACCCACGTAATGAAATCTTGCTGATGATCACGGACGCCGAAATGCCGGAGATGGACGGCTACAAGCTGACATCGGAAGTGCGTGCTGATAGCCGTATGCACGACCTATACATTGCGTTGAACACATCTCTGAGCGGCAGCTTCAATGAAGCCATGGTGGAAAAGGTTGGCTGCAATCGTTTTGTTTCTAAGTTTCAACCTGATCTCTTGGTGGATGTGGTGCAAACCCGCATGCGCGAAGCGCTCAGCAAGTAGGCGCGGGTGAAGTTACTTTTCTTGACCCGCCATGCAAAGTCCAGTTGGGATGATCCTTCCCTCGACGATCATGACAGGCCACTAAATCCGCGTGGTCGTCGAAATGCCCCTGAAATGGGTGCACGACTTGCGGCTTGGACTAACAGACCTAAAGCGATAGTCTCCAGCAGTGCACTCCGAGCAAAAACGACCGCGTTGCTGATGGCTGAGCAACTGCCTCATTCACCACCTGTGATCATTAAAAATGATGTTTACACCGAGGATTGGGAAACCTTGGTAAGGGTTGTAGAGCGGTTTGATGATGAAAAAGACAGCGTCATGCTGGTTGGACATAATCCAGCATTCAACGAGTTTCTATCCCATATCCCTTTTGAAATAGATAACCTTCCAACTTGCGGTATAGCGGTGATTACGCTTCACAGCGACAGTTGGTCAAACTGGTCGGTAGCAGACAAGCACGTTCTGTTCCTTGATTATCCTAAACGATTGAATTTTTAGACGGTAATAGTAAGCAAGACGATCTGACTACTGCGACTTATTCACTTTTTCTGTGGATAAACCAGTTAACTCTTAGGGTTTAACCCTCAGGCAAGCCCTAGCCATCGAAGTTACGAATTGATCCTCTCTTGATGGTTAAAAAATGCACAATCATTGATTGCTGGGTTTTTCCATCTGTTCTGCGCAATTAAGTCTGTTAGGGACATGCGCACAGAGAATGTTTCGGTATAAACTATGCGTCCTTCCTCCTTCGCGGAAAGACCCGTAAATAGAGAATGTTTTGGAGTACATAATTGATCTCTGTAGAAAAATATGAGGGGTTAACCGCACGGATTGCGCTGATCAATGAAGAGATAAAAAGACAGGACGTCGAATTCTACCTATTTGTTCCTGGAGAGCTGAGTTTCTCCAAGAGCATACTCAGCGAAGATGAGTTTTACTATAAGGTACTGTCAAACACCCGTACCTACTTTACGTCGCAACACCACTTACCACTTGTACATTCACGACTCGCTAGCCGGGATAAACTGCCTTCCGACAAATACCGCGTCAGCTTGAGTTTGTATGCCTATCAATATGCGCTTTCACTGGAAAAAACGACGCACCGTTTCTTTGACACCTTGGCTGATGTCGAAGAGGAAGAGGCGGTTGAACAACTGGAAGTGATCACTGACATGGCGGTTGAGATCCTTCGTCGTCTCCGTCGTTATGTGCCAAAAGATGAAAGCCTCATCAAGTATTACAACAATGTCGACAACTACCTTTCTTGGCTGACCGAGCAGCGATTCCTGTCGCTGATCGCTCATATGCCAAGGAGTGCGGCATTTAAACCGATTAAAGAGCAGCTTCTGGCATTCTGTGAATCTGAAGCGGCTTATCGTATTGAGCAAAACTACAATTCGTCGAAAGCACAAACCGATGCGACGCGTATGGTGAATAAGATGCGCCTTGCCCGTCGTTTGATTGAATACCCAGTCACTATTCGCCAGAAGGATGTGGTGCTGGGGCAAAACCTGAATAAACTTGCCAAAGGTGCTGCTGCTGGTTTGGTGATGATTTTCGTGACGGTTGCCATTATTCGTATGCGTAGTTTCCTTGGCGAAATTACCTTGTCATTTGCGCTCGCAATGGCGGGTTTGTATGCCATGCGAGAGATCTTCAAGGATGACCTGCGTGATGTGCTTTGGCGCTTCATTCGCAAAGGACGTCCGAAGTGGCGGAAAATGTTCACTGACCCAACCTCGGGTCAGCGTATCGGCAGTCAGTTGGAGTGGTTGGACTACATTCCGTTCGACAAAATCCCTGATGATGTTCGCAAGATGCGAAAAGGTAAGCTGCGTCAGCGCGAAGAGTCCGTGGTCAAAATAAAGATGGTGACCCAGATGTCCACCACCAAGTTTCTTAGCGGCTACGACATGACCCGTGAAGTGTGGCGAATTGATTTTCGTCCCTTTTCTCGCCTGATGGCGCGTGGTAAAGAGCGTTACTATGCGCTGAGTGATGGTCAGGTGACACGTGAATCTATCGATAAACGTCATCAATTTAATTTGGTTTCCAAGCAGAAGAATCAGGACGGCAGCTTCACCATCCAGCGCTGGAAAATCACGGTGAATCGTTCCAAAGTGGTTGATGTAGAGGAAGTATTTTCGTGAATACAGGGTCAACAGACCTAAGCTTTTCGATCAGTGAAAATCCCGTGAATGGATGAGTAGCTGATCGAGGGTGTGAGTCATGTCGATTAATCTTCCTGCCACCACGTGTACCACACCGCCTTCCCGTTCCAGAATCCCTTTCACTTTTAATATCTTTGCCGAAACAAACGGTGTGTTCTGTGCGCGCGCAGTGGCAAGCCATACCACTATGTTGATATTTCCAGTGTGGTCTTCCAACGTCACAAAAGTTACGCCGCTGGCTGTCCCGGGGCGCTGTCTGCCAGTCACCACACCGGCAACTGTTATCGCTGAGCCTGAGCGGATGGTATTGAGTTCATTGGCCAACCGGTGCTTGCCCAATTTGCCGCTTTCATCTAACAGTGCGATAGGGTGCTTGCCGAGCGTCAGGCCTGTAGCTGCATAATCCTCAATTAAATCTTCTACCGCAGAAGGCGCTGCAATCGCGTTGGCGTCCGAACTGTCTGGCTGAGTGCTGGATAACAGTGGCAAAACATGGCTGTCATCCATCATTTGCCAGCGAGCAGAAAAGCGATTATCCGCCAGTACTTTAGTGGCGTTGGCACTGGCGAGCGCTTCAAGATCGCCTCTGCTCAAACCACATTTTCTAATGTCGTTCAGATGCTGGAATCCACTACGTGGACGACACTGAAGCAGCTTTTCTGTGCCGAGTTCAGATAATCCTTTGACGATACGAAAGCCAAGTTGCAGCGCGGGTTGATCTTGTACTGTGACCTGCTGATGATCCCACTGGCTTCGATTGACGCAGACAGGAAGAATTTGAACCTGATGGCGGGAGGCATCCTGCAATAGCTGTGAAGGGCTATAGAAGCCCATAGGCTGACTATTGAGTAGTGAGCAGTAAAAGGCGACCGGATAGTAGTGTTTTAACCATGATGAGGTGTAAGCCAATACCGCGAAGGAAGCACTGTGAGATTCAGGGAAGCCGTATTCACCGAACCCCTGAATCTGGCGGAAAATTTGCTCAGCAAACTCAATGTCGTAACCGCGTTCTTGCATGCCATTGATCAGCTTTTCACGGAAAGGGGCGAGCTTTCCACTGCGCTTCCAGGCTGCCATTGCTCGGCGAAGTTGGTCGGCTTCACCGCCACTGAATCCGGCGGCGACCATAGCAAGTTGGATCACCTGCTCCTGAAAAATGGGCACACCCTTGGTTCGTTCTAAAACGGATTCCACCTCTTTTGATGGGTAGGTGATCTGTTCTTCTCCCCAACGTCGTTTGAGGTAGGGGTGTACCATGTCGCCTTGAATCGGACCAGGGCGGACTATGGCAATCTGAATCACCAGATCGTAATAACAGCTTGGGCGAAGTCTTGGCAACATGCTCATCTGGGCGCGGGACTCAACCTGAAACACGCCGACAGAGTCTGCCTTCTGGAGCTGTTGATAGACAATAGGATCATCACCCATAGCAACGATATCACTGATCGACAATCTGCGCTGATGCTGGCTTTCGATGATGGCAAAAGCTTTGCGGATTGCGCTCAACATCCCCAGTGCAAGGATATCGACTTTCAGCAGTCCAAGGGATTCCAAATCATCTTTGTCCCACTGGATCACGCTGCGATCCGCCATCGCGGCATTTTCTACTGGCACCAGTTCATACAAAGGGCCTGCGGAGATAATAAAACCGCCGACATGTTGGCTAAGGTGACGTGGAAAGCCGCGGATTTCTTCAACCAGCTCCATCAGCCAGTGTCCAAGGTGTGAGTGGGTGTCCAACCCCAGCGCTTCAAGCTGTTCGCCTTTATCCAGCCCTTTGTCGCGGTGGTTAAGGTTTTTGATGTAGTAATCGAGTTGGGTTTCATTGAGCCCTAGCGCTTTGCCGACATCGCGGAACGCACTTTTAAAACGGTAGGTGATCACAGTGGCGGCAATCGCTGCGCGCTGACGACCATATTTCTGATAGATGTAGCGAAACACTTCTTCCCGTCGTTCGTGCTCGAAGTCGACATCAATATCTGGGGGCTCATTACGTTCTTTAGAGATAAAACGTTCGAACAGGACCTTGATTTTCTCCGGGTTCACCGCGGTGATTTCAAGGCAATAACACACCACAGAGTTAGCTGCTGACCCACGGCCTTGATACAGAATGCCCTGTGATTTTGCATACTGCACAATGTCGTAAATGGTGAGGAAAAAATACTCGTACTGCTGTTCGGCAATCAGCCCCAGCTCTTTATCAATGGTGGTGCGGATCTCTGGCTTAATACCATTCGGGAAACGTTTTCCAATGCCTTCTTCCACCAAGTGGCGCAAGTAACTGCTGGCGGTAAATCCATCTGGAACCAGTTCTGCGGGGTATTCATAGCGAAGCTCACTGAGGCAGAAAGTACATTTGGCGGCAATACACTGGGTCTCTCTTCGCCAGCTTTCTGGGTAGAGCTTTTCCAGTTTCTCAACGGGTTTGAGTGCCTGCTCGCCATTTCTGGGTAACTCAAAGCCGCATTGCTGTAAGGGCCTGCCGAGTCGAATGGCAGTAATCACATCTAACAACGGCTGGCGACGAGTGTGATGCATTAATACATCGTTGGTGCAGACAATCGGCAGGTTGAGCTCCTTTGACAGTGATTCGACCATAGTCAGATAGGTAGATTCATTGGGCAATAACAGCCGTTCAACACCGATCCAGAGTCTTTCTTCAAAAGTACTCTTCAGCCAGTTCTGAAAATCCGAAGGCTTGGTTTTTTCTTCATGTTTGAGTGTCGGCAACCAGATGCAAAGACACTGTGTGATGTGGCTGAAATCATCACTGAATACCTGATAGTGCCCTTTTTTACTGCGCATTCTGGCTTGGGTAATAAGGCGTGCGAGCTCACCATAGGCTTGCCGGTTTGGGCAAAGCAGTACCAGCTTTTCGTCCTGAAAGGTGATTTCTGAACCAATAATAAGCTTGAGGCCTAGGTTCTGGTCTCGGTTTACGGTGTGAGCACGCACTACGCCAGAAAGTGAGCATTCATCGGTTATAGCGAGTGCGTGATAACCTAATGTTGCGGCACGAGCGACCAGTTCTTCTGGGTGGGAAGCACCAGTTAAGAAGCTGTAATTGGTTTTACAGTGGAGCTCTGAAAATGTGAGTGGGCGATTATCAGAAGGTGTTGTCATAGGAAGCGATCTCAAACTGCGGATCAACAAAAAAGGCCATGCTCGAACCACTCTCCCTGTGCGGTTCGAAATACCCAGCAAAGTTGCCCCCGTTTATTACGGGCAACAAAGTAGTCGCGCTGTATGGGCGATTCATCCCACCAACCGCCACTGACGCGTTCAGGGCCTGTGAGGGTGTCAGGACGAGATAGCAAAGGGCGTGGCGATGCATGAAGTAACGCAGGGCGTGTTGGCAGGAAAGGAGGTAACATTTGCGTACTTTTCTGCAGTGGCAATTGACGTTTGAAGGCGCGCTCTGGGCGGTGGTCACTTTCCAATGACAGGCTGTAAACCCCATGTTTCCCCGCTTTCGCCTGCATCAGGCTGATGAGTTCTCCCGGTGTGAGCTGTCCACGTTTCCCGGCGAACAAATCCTGGGTGGGGGACTGCCTTGGTAAAAGGGTATTGGCTTCCAGCCGAAGGTGGGTGACAGGCGCATCCAGCTTGATCTTTTCCAGATGAAGCTGGAGCAATGACATCCATCGACTGGAGGCAGACTCGGGTGCTGCCGCAGTGATCTCCAATACCTTGTCGTCATGCTCGCGCTGTGTCAGCGCAATGGTAATAGCGGGTGTGACGGCTTCTCTGACATGCATGAACTTTTCCATTTCCTTGAGCATGCGCTGAAGCGGAAAGCAAAGCGTCTGGCTATTTGCGATTTCATGCAAAAGCTCAAGTGACTGATAGAAGTGCTCAGGCGGTGTAAAGCTCGCAGGTAATGCGAGACTTTTCTGGGTCAGAGAGCGTAAATGCGCAGTCAGCGGTTTGCCAAAACGTTGACCGAGTGAATCCACAGGCAACGCCAGTAATTGTTGGGCATGTCGTATCCCCATACGTTCCAGCTGAACAACGTGCTTAGCAGTGAACCCCAGCTCACGTACTGAAAGCACGGCGAGCGCTTGCTCGGTCGCTTCCGGTGTCAGGTAGCCGCAGTCCGCTTTTGCACGGGCCAGCCAGCGAGCCGCTTCTGGATAAGGGCTGAGCGAGAAATGATATTGCACTTGCTCACCACTGAGTACAGGTAGTAGCGACTGCCAATACCTGTCGAGTGAGCCGTAAAGCTTGAGCATAGGAGTGACTTTCAGCAGAAGCCCATCCGGCGCATAGGGGACGATATCCGCGTTGACCTGATACAAAAGGGAAGCCAGTTGCAGTAGGCGATCAGCCTCTGCCTGCTCGTCATAATCTGCTACATCCAGACCATGACACAGAGCGCTGGCAGTGCCGAGGTCATTGCCTGCTACAATGCCATGCTCCCGCGCTTGTGCGTTAGCTTGATATACACTGCCAGTGGCGCGGGAAAGCACAATCAGTGGCGCCTCCACCCTGTTGTCACGGACAAGGGTGTCAAGCTGTAAGGTTGGAAAGTGCAGATATAACCAGAGGATCATCGAAAGAGTGGCACCACATTGGAGGTATCTGCCAATTGGAGCGATTCAAGTGTAATAACTTCAGGCTTTTTGGCTTTTTCAGCCAGCGAGAAAGAATGAAAAACAGGTTCCAATGACACATGAAAGGGTTCAACGGGAAGGCCACGGCGCTTAACGACCGTCACTTTCAGCCCCACTTCATCGGGGATAACTGACAGGCGGCAACTGACCGGTAAGCCTTGAACACTCTTTTGTTGAGTAATCATAAACAACAGGCAGTCATTTTCGGTCGCAGCGAGTTGCAAGCGTCTGGCTTGCGTCACGGAAAGGGCATCTCCCCAGAGTACTGCAGAGCGACAACAGCCACTTTTCAGTGCCTGCTCTACACACCAAAGGCTGGATGTGATGGAGGCATCTAGAATGATCACTTTTTCCAGATCAAATCCAGCCTGACACAAGGCTATCGGGTTCAGTTCTCCTGGCGGAGTAGCAAAGACGGTGAGCTCACTGTCTTTCAGGGCACTGACAACAGCGGGCAGGATCAGGCGTAGTTCACCAATGCCGAAATAGGGCAATTGTAGTTCAACCACACCGGATTCTGGCCAGCCGCCATCCAGCTTTTCATCAATCACCGTGTGGCCGCTAGGACGGCAGTGTGCTTTAGGTTGATAGAGACGGTTGGCCGTCCAGATCCCTGAATGCAGGGCGAGAATATTATCGAGCATAAGTAAATAATACTGTATATATATACAGTATTATTCTAGAGGGAGATCTTCATCAGAGCAAGTGTGTTTTGATGCATATTATTCCGTCATAGGTGAACAGAAAAGCGGCTCGTTAAGTACCTATATCGCCGATAGACTCATAGGCCTCAAAATCCAACTCTCTGAAGATAAGATGGATAAATGGGCAACACCTCTTGGGGCAATACTGTTGGCTGGTTGTGTGACAACGCCGGAGCCAAGCAGTGAAAAATGACGGTATTGTGGGGTGACGCGTTGGAAATGCTGCACTGTGAAGATAGAGGTGTGGTTGTTGGCTCACAGGAATATTGGTATGACTACTGGTTGATTGACGATGGCGTTCTGACGCAAGGTGCAGTTAATGAACTGAGAAATAAAGCGATGGTATTGAATGCTGATACTGTCCTTCTTTATGCACCGAAACCCTTCTCTAAGTCAGTAACTTTTTTGGCAAAAGTGTATCTTTGTCATCCGTAAAGCAGCATGACAAAGATAAGCAATACACTGAATGCAGCGGTGGTTTCTAAATGCGGAAGCCACCGTTTTATTTCATGAGAGATAGGGTGATCTTCGCCAGAGAATATTGAGGTTCCCGTTGGAAATCATCGGACGTTGTGATTGGTTTATTTGAAAAACGCTACAAGAGATAGATAATATTCGGTGTAAGCGACAGAGAAACCAAAAAGCGGCTTGCTAGCCGCTTTCATCATTCTGTTGTCATCGTTTAGAGTTTAGTGGCCCGCTCGATGTGAAAAAGATGGATTTCATGCAAGATTCGCTCAGAAATAATTTCTGAAATGATGCCATCGAAACGGCTTTGAAGATCCTGAATCGACGGTATCACCTGCATCACACCAGCTTCGTTCTCAGCAGTGATTTCCATGTCCAAGCTTAGGTCGCAATCGAGCGTGGCAATGAACGGTTTCATACGCTCCAAAATGCAGTTGACCATGTAATCATTGGAGCTGAGTTGATTCAGTTCTTCGCGAATCATATCAGTCATGGGGCTGTTCTGAGGCTCACGTGTTGAACCCCCTTCAGCAGGGAAAGGAATCAGGGTCTGCATAGCGTAATCTCTTTAATATATAATAATTATTGATTTCCGCCTGTTAGGCGGCTTTTTTCTTATTTATTGAATAGTTTAGTAAAACCAGCCACGTTGACCAGTAAGGGCTTTAGATAGTGGAGTTCGGTTTGCAATCTTAATAAAAAGAATGCAAATAGTGACTATATTACACTTGCACAATTGCAAATGTTCTACTACGTCTGAAAACTAATAGGAGCCTGATCTCAGGGTTTGCTGGCGGACATCCTTTCACACAGTTGTATTGAGCTTCGTTGAAGCTTTTCGTAAAGCTCTTCGGGTCGGTTGCCGCCGTCAAAATTGTATTGTTCCAACGCTTTACAATCAGTAGAAAAATCAACCGCTCCAACCATCAACGCCGCCCCTTTCATTTTGTGGGCAATTTTCTTTACATCCACATAGCGCTCGCTTTCCCAAGCCTTAACTAGCTCTTTGATGTCACTTTCCTGCGCGGAGAGGTAGCGGTCTATCAACATACCAATGAGCTCAGGGTCGTCACCTGTGTTCTCTTTCAGTGTTGAAAGGTCGAAAGGCTCAAGCGTTTCGCTTTCCACTTCTGCTTGTTGCGTTTGGGTTTTGACAGCACTTGATGCTGCAGTTGTTGCAAGCGAAGGAGAAACCGTTGTAGATGAAGAGCTTTCAGAGCAGGGTTCAGGCTCTGTTAGAAAGCTGTTCATCAGAACAATCAGGTCGTGCTGTTTAAAGGGTTTGGCGATGTACTCCGTCATTCCGGCATTGAGGCACTTCTCACGATCACCACTCATGGCATTGGCAGTCATAGCGATAATCGGTACTTCGGGCAAATTGTTCTCAATTTCTAACTGGCGGATTTTCCGTGTGGTTTCGAATCCGTCCATTACAGGCATTTGGCAGTCCATAAAAATCATGTCGTAGCGATTAGACATAAATCGCTCGAAGGCAATAGATCCGTTGTCAGCAAGTGTGGTCTTGCAGCCGAGTTTAGTGAGAACAGTATTGATGAGCTCTTGATTGACTGGGTGGTCTTCCGCAATCAGTACTGATAGACCTTTAACATAAAGGCTGTTACCGACATTGCGAGAAGATTCCTCATTGTGGGTCATCTGGCGGAAAATCTGTTTACGGCTGAGTCCTTTGGCATCCAGCTTGATGACTGTCGAAAGTATCTCGTAAATAGACTCAATATTAAAAGGTGCGCTGATTGACGCTGAAATGACTTCTGTATTCTGTATCAACACACCACGGATATCAGCGAGGTAAAGCACCGTATGTGAATTACCTTGTAGGAGCATAGAGGCTTTGAGCTTTTCAAGAGAAATAGTGTGATCAAGCAAGGTCACATCGAATTGGTTAGACTGAAGTGCAGCAGATGCAGCATTTTCATCGCGGGCGATTGTGACGCAAAGCCCTAAGAGGGTGAAATATTTATACAGGTTACTTACCTGAGTAACGCTGCGGGAGATAAGCAGCGTCTTCATTCCTTGAAGTAATGATGTGTGTGAAGGCATTTGCTCTCGCGATGTATCAGGGACTTTGACAGTAAAGCGAGCGCTAAAGGTGGAGCCGTGACCAATGGCACTTTTAGCTTGAATGTCACCCCCGAGAAGATCAGCAAATTTACGACAGATAGGTAGGCCAAGCCCTGTTCCCTGATAGCGACGCCTACTGGAGTTATCAATCTGTGAGAAGTTTTCGAAAACCTTGTCCAGTTGCGCTGGCTCGATCCCAATGCCAGTATCGGCTACCTTTATCTCCAGTTCACAGTCAGAACCATTCCGACGGAGCTGGGTGATAGAGACATCCACATAACCACTATTGGTGAACTTAGCAGCATTACCAGCCAGATTAACCAGTATCTGCCTTAACTTGGAAAAATCCGACATGATTGAGCAGGGTAAATTGGGGTCGGTAAATGTGGTAAAACTGACGTTGTCTTTCACTCGGGGTGCAACGATATTAGTAACATTTTCAATGAGTTCATGAATACAGAAGATTTCCTGTCGAACGGTCATTTTACCTGCTTCAATCTTCGAAAGATCTAGCACATCATTAATAATATCTAGCAATGCACTTGCCGATACCGCAATGGTGTCATTGTATTGCCGCTGTTCGTTGGATAGCCGGGTGTGTGAGAGTACTTCCGACATACCCATGATGCCATTAATTGGCGTACGAATCTCATGGCTCATCATGGCCAGGAAATTAGATTTGGCCTCGTTGGCCTGTTCGGCATCGTCTTTCGCGCGCACCAAGGCTTCATTTACTTCCCTGTTAAGTTGCGTCTGGCGGTCGGAATAGAGCATGCTACAGATGCTTTTCACGACGGGAGCAATCCAATCCACGATCTCACCAGTGTAAGGGTCATCACGACCGGCTAACACAATGATACCGACTTCTTCTCCCATCGTGATCAACGGTAGGAATGCATAGTGCTCAAAAAAGTCGCAATCATCGTTGAGTACACCTTGGTGGGGTGAAGAATACGCTGTACGTTTGAGGCGGATAGCGGACTCGGCAAACGGTAGCAGTGGAAGCGGTAGCTCCTTAAATTCTTGCTTGAGGTTATTGACTTGGTGCTTGAAAAGTAGCTTCTGAACGCCGCCTTTTATAGACAACATTGCTACCAGGTTACTGTCGGTAAAAGTTGCCAATACAACCAACGCTTTTTTGAATGACCGCTCGGAGTTCCCCGTGGTCATGTACATGTCCTGCACAGAGTTAAAAACAGAATACAGTGCATTACTTCGACTAAGTTTGGCTTCCATTCGTGTGCGCTGGGTAATGTCCCGAACGTTCATGACCACGTAATCCCGGTCACCAATGCGCTGCTTATTCCCTACAAGGTGGAGGAAAAGGGAATCATTATCTCCACCGTGAAATATTTTGCTAGCTTCCTCGCTGACGAGCGAGTTTTGGTATACCTGTTCAATGGTTCGAATGAGTTGTTGGTTGATGTCAGTACTGAGGGTATTCAATGGCGTGCCTTTTTCTGGCACGTTCGGCAAATCGACGAGTGTGGAAGCACGGTGATTCACCGTCATAACATTACCGCGGTTGTCGAGGACAATCACGCCGTCAGCATAGTTCTTTAAAATAGATTCAAGGTACTGTTTGGTGAACCCAATACGCAGTAGTGAGTTGGCGTGTTTCATAAGAAACAGTATAAATGCGCCGGTAACAACAAAAAATGTCACTGAGAGGTAGTTTTGGGTATATGAAACGGCACTAAGTGCGCTGTTTGCATCAAACTCAATGACAAGCCCAATAGGGAGTTCTTCGTACCATTGCCAGACGCCAATCGAAGGATCAGGGAGGTGGCCTTGAAAGCCTTCTGCGTTGAGCCTGATGGATTTATCTGAGCGATAAAGTAAGTCTGATGGTGTTTTCCCTATCCTATTGACTGTTTCAATTGTGTCTGGCAGCAGAAGGCGATTCTTAGTTGGAGCGATGATTTGACCACTATCATTGATGGCGAAAGCAATACGAGAAGGGATAGTTTCCTGACTGAAAAACAATTTGTCGAAGTCCGAACTTTTTCGGGTTGCCACCAAAACAACGGGATCTGTATGACTGGAACCGTTAAAAAAGGCGAGAGCCATAATGATTTCCGTTAATGGCTTTTCATCATCAGACAGGTGAGGAGGGCTAATAAACAGAGTTTGTCGCTTGACCATAGGAATGATGTTTGGATAGATGTTGACGGCTACATCTGAAAACTCGTAAGCAAGCTCAAGAAGAATTTCTCCCTTCGGGGAAAATAGAGTGACTTCGTCGAGTGAAAAGGATTCTCGATATAAATCTAAGATTTTTGTTACTTCGCCGGCATTGGTTAGGGCTTCTCCGTTGAATGCGCCGCTAATATCCAGCGCCTGAATCAGTTGATTATCGGTGGCAATAATCCCCAACTCGCGTTCACGGTGGTGATACCAGTCATCAACTGATGAACTGAGATTGCTGATTTCTGTTGTAAGAAAGTAAGAAAGTTTTTCCTGCGTGTCCTGATAGATGGAGCGATAAAACCAAAGGAAAGATAGCAGCAGAATAATGACGACTGCACCGCCGCTAAGGAAGAGTTGGGCCAGTGTATAGCGAGATTCCTGGCTAGCTAGGCGGAAGTTGTTAGCCATTTAGTCCTCGTCATGTGAGCATATTAAAATAGGGATTTGTATTTAGTGTCTTCCTGTACCACATGTTTCACCCACCAAAAACGCAACAGACGGAAAAAATCGGTCTTATAAAAGCCGGGATCCGCTTGGCACTTAAGCATCACAAACTCTGCCTGTTTAACAAGGCGCGCATGCATGTCTTTGTGCATTTTCAGTCTTGGGTAGTTGGCATCAGTGAGCAGATCCTCTTCTAACTCAATATGGTCCTCAACGTAATGCTGAAAGCGCTTTGCAATGTCATCAAACTCATTGCCTTCATGATGAGTAACAACAAGGTCATAGGTGTCGTTGATGATACTGAGCAACTCTTTGTTGCTCTGGTCTAGTTCTGGATGACCGACAGTGAAGCGGTCCTGCCACTTAATAAATTTCTTACGGTTGTCTGACTCTGGTTGCCCTTCTTCTGTTGCGGGAGCAACCGGCGGTGGAGAAGAATGTTCTGTAGAACTTGGTGTTACATTTTCTGTGGTATTTGCGAGAATAGGCTCTGCTGTGCCTGATTCTTTATGCTCATGAATTACTGAATCAACTTCTTTTAAAACGTCGTCAGTAAATGCAACGGTACCGTTCACCTTGAATGCTGTTGATTTAGCGGGATCTTGCTCGTACATAGCAAAGTAGTGTTCGATACCCTTCTTTGGTTTGGCTTGTTGGGAGAGCTGGCTGATTCTATCTTGAAGCGATTGCTTATTTACTGGCTTCACGAGGAAAGCGTCCACATCGAAAGCGATACACTGGGCAATAACAGTCTCTGCGGCATTAGCTGTGAGGATAATGATTGGGATGTCATGAGGCAGCCCATAGCGGCCACTCCTGATAAGTCGAAGCATTTCTAGTCCATCAATGGGTTCCATCTGCAAATCAGTAATGATGAACGAGGGGCGCTCATGGTATAGCTTAGACATGGCATCAGCGCCGTCAGTAGCTGTGATGCACTCATTAAACCCTTGAGACTTTGCCATAATGGCGATGGTCTCACGGATCATTTCATGGTCATCAACAACTAAGCACTTTTCAAGCATTAGCTACCCCAACTTAAGTACAGTCTCCCCTAATAAAAATAGCCTAGAGGGCTGTTTTTTCAATTAAAGAGACGCTAGTTTTATAATTGAGATTACTAATTCTGATACAGATCCCGTTAGCGGATTAACCAGAAAAAAATCATTGAAATTATGACCGTTTTCAGGGTGCTAAGGCGCAACAGACTAAGTGCGCATACAAATCCACCTGCCAACAGGAATGGATTGTGCAATGATATGTCGATGCTTCCTTGAGGAAAAAGTAGGATAGGTACGGTTAATGCCGTTAGCACTGCTGGTGCCGAGTATTTCAGGATACGTTGCATCGCTGGGGTTACGCGAAATGGGATGCTCTGAGCGAGAAAGAAGTAACGCACCGAAAAAGTAATGCCTGCCATGCCGATAATAATAAGCCAAGTATTCATTTTCTCTTCCCCTCCCTCTTGGTGTGTATAGGCATAACACTTTCATACACAAACCCAGCGATCATACCAGTGATAGCGGCAGCAATCAGTGCATTGTCATAGCCTGCTAGTGTCAATATTGTCATTACTGCGAATGAGACCAACACACAGACTAGGACCGGAATGTCTTTAATTGTCGGTATGACTAAGGCGAGGAATGTCGCGGCGATGGCAAATTCCAGTCCTAGTTCTTCAATGTTCTCAAACTGCGTGCCGCCAAGCACACCCAAGAGAGTGGCAAGGTTCCAGCAGAAGTAGAAAAATGCACCACTGAACAGGGCGTAGTGCTTGTCGAATTCTCCCGTTCTCTCAATATTGGCAGCACAGAGTGCATACATCTCATCAGTCAGCAGAAAGCCAAGAGTGATTCTCCACTTAAGGGGTAATTGTCGAATGTACTGACGAAAGTTCACAGAATAGAGCAGATGACGGGCACTGATGACAAAAGTGGTACCAAACAGTGTGCTTACTGGCACACCCACGCCCATCATGGTCACACCTGAAAGTTGTGCTGCTCCTGCAAACACAAAAAGTGACATAGCTTGCGCCTGTAAAGGTGTTAGGCCCATTTGGACTCCTAGCGAGCCGCAAAGCACGCCCCAAGGGATCACTGCCACGCTGAGCGGCAACATGTCAGCGCAGGCATTGAGCCAAACTTTATTCTTCATGAGTAATGAGGGGTTGTCTTTGTTCATGCTTATCCTTCGAATGCGGGAGAATGCTTTCAGTTTTATCAGCCACACGTATCGAAGAATTGCACAAAATTGCTTTCTGGTATTGCTTCGGTGTTACGCCAATGGCACGGCGAAAATGTCGGTGGAAATGGCTTTGGTCGTGGAAGCCACACGAGATTGCGCAGTCGGCAAGGCCGAACCCATTTTTCATCATATGTTGCGCGCGACGGACACGTTGCTGTATCTGGTAGGCGTGAGGTGGCAAACCATAACGGGCTTTGAACTGTCTAACCAAATGATATGGGCTGACCCCAGAAAGCTGACTTAAGGTGTCCAAACTGACTGTTTCCGTTGCGTTTTGATGTAGATATTCCCGTACTAAATCCATTTTGGGACCAATCTTGATGATGTCCTCTGGCAATTGGGGGCGCTTGTTAAACCGACACGTCAATGAAAGCAGGACATGATGGGTGAAGGTTTCAGTAAGCAGCGGATCTTCATTGCTGCGCAGCAGAGAGAAGAGCATTAAAAGTTGATTGGACAGCTTGGGGTCTTCTTCAACCGCAAAAGGGAAATATGGCACTTTGGATGCTAGCCCAAGATCTTTAGAAATGGCCTCGAATTGCGCCTCGGTGGGATACATAGCTTCGTAAGTCCAGCCTCCTTCGGTAGCGGAATGCCCATCATGTACCTGATCTGCGTTGACAAGAATAATGCTACTGGCTGGCGCGATATGATAACCACCGGTTCGCCAGAAACGCTGTGCGCCTTTGCGAATGACACCGACGGTATAGCCCTCATGGGTATGGCGGGAAAAAGATTGTTTTTCGTAAGAGGCTTCCAATACTTCCAAGCCGCCTAACAGAGGTGAAGAATCAAATTTCGCGTGTTCCATTACACTCCTTGCTCTACCCATAAGGGGCTGGCGTTCTAAGTCTTACGAGTATACCCAAGGACGACGATAAAAATTTGTACAAAATTGCGATAGTGATGGTGGGTGCGATGCAAAAAGAACGGATAAGTGGAATTGGGAAAAGAAAAAGGACGCCATGGGGCGTCCTTTCAAATTCTCTGCGAGAAGAAAAAATTAGATTTTTTCTACGTTTGCAGCTTGTGGGCCTTTTTGACCTTGCTCGATCTCAAACGCCACTTTTTGGCCTTCAGCCAGAGTTTTGAAACCTTCGCCAGTGATAGCACGGAAGTGAACGAAAACGTCTGGGCCATTTTCTTGCTGAATGAAACCAAAACCTTTTTCTTCGTTAAACCACTTCACGGTACCGGTAGATTTAGACATGTTGTCTCCTGAATGTATTTCTATTTGTATCATTGCGCACACGCGCATTAAGACCTATTAACGAATCACTTATGGTGGCAAATGTAGCGAACATCTTCAGGACAACTTACTTTTGCGAAGGTAGGGTGTAACGAAGTTTTCAATTGCAGCATAAAGAGCTCTATTAACCAGGCCGAACGATAGTACCACAGAGGTGCCAATTGTATAGTTAATTTATGGCTCTTCTGCGTCACCTTGTGCATTAGGTCCACTACTTCTTCGCAAATTACGCTGAAAGTTGGCGAAAATAAGCACAACGTAAAAATAGTCGGAATTCTGAGAAAAGAAAGTGAGACATCTCTCGATTTTCGAAAGGGGAAGTGTATTTGTTCTAAGAATCATAACGTTAGATAGCAAGTTGAAGCAAAATTGTCACACTGCTTTCAAAATAGCGATTAAAAACCACCTATCCTACTGAGGCATCCAGTTGTGATGTTTCGATCCTGTCACTGTTTGAATTAATGGAAAAAAATAAAATCATCACTAAAGAATCGAAAGTTCGGGAGGATTATTAGTGAAAATTGGGATTGATCTGGGCGGCACAAAAATTGAAGCCGTTGTTTTAAACAATGACGGTGAACAGCTTTTTGTTGAGCGTGTTCCCACGCCACAGCATGACTATCAGGGGACGTTGGACGCGATAAAAGGGCTAGTAGATCGTGCGGAGACCGCCGTTGGCGAAAAATGCACCGTCGGTATGGGGATCCCAGGTACACTTTCTCCGGTGACAGGGAAAGTAAAGAATGCCAATTCAGTCTGGCTCAATGGTCAGCCACTTGATAAAGACCTTAGCACCTTACTTGGCCGTGAAGTTCGTATTGCAAATGATGCAAACTGCTTCGCGGTCTCTGAAGCCGTCGACGGTTCAGGGGCAGGCAAGCACCTAGTATTTGGGGTGATCATTGGCACGGGTTGTGGTGGAGGGATCTCGATTGGCGGTAAAGTCCATGCAGGTGGTAATGGTGTTTCGGGCGAATGGGGCCACAACCCACTGCCTTGGCAGATCGAACAGGATCGCCACCATGCCGAGCACATTCACTGCTATTGTGGCAGACCAAGTTGTCTTGAGGTATTTATTTCCGGCACTGGCTTCTGGAAAGATTTCGAGTTGACGCATGGTGAAACACTGCGAGGGCCAGATATCATGGACCGTGTAGAGAGAGGCGATAAAGACGCTGAAGCTTGCATCCAACGCTATGAAGACCGTTTAGCCCGCGCATTGGCATCGGTTGTTAATACTCTAGACCCCGATGTGATTGTACTTGGCGGCGGGATGTCCAATGTTGAACGTATTTACAAAAATGTTCCAGCATTGATGAAAAGATGGGTCATGGGTGGCGAGTGTGACACACCAATTGTGAAAGCTAAATATGGCGATTCGAGCGGCGTACGCGGGGCAGCCTGGCTCTGGTAATGATTCATTGTGGTATGGTGGTATCTTCCACCATACCCCAGCTTTCTTCTTTTCCTCAATTTTTCTTCTTCACGCCAACCTCAACGAATGCCTCTATAGTTACAAAGTGATTCTCATTTCTAATACTTTTAGTGTTTGATGGCATTGTAAGGGGACGTATGAAGATCATTTTTGCAGACGATATGGCAGACATGCGCGACAGCATTTTGGAGTCTTTGAATGCATTGAATGAAGACTTTGGGCCATTAGAAATCCTTGGGCAGGCCAAAGATGGTAGAGAGCTTATTTCTTTGGTAGAGCGAAATCCTTCTGTCGATTTGGTTTTGACTGACTTGAGGATGCCTAACATGGATGGTTTGTCAGCGCTAGTCTATTTGAAGGCAAACTGTAATATCAAAAATATCGTGGTCATTTCCAATGAAAGCTTTGTCTCAATCTCTCGGGCAGAAAAGATAAAAGTGGATGCTGACACGGAAGAAAAGCTGGCGTTGCTCGATAAGATTGCGCACCGCGTCATTGACGATGAAGTGGTGGAAGGCAAAATTAACTCTATTCTGATTGGTTGTGAAAAGTTGAGATTAGATCCTGTACAGGTTGTAGAGTATTACGGTGCCTCGGGCTACATGCGCAAACCTATTACAAAAAGAAAAATGCATGGGTTGTTTGATGAACTGAACAAGACAGAATCCTTTATTAATATCGGTATCGTGTAAGTCAGATGTGTGATTATCTGCTCGTTCGGGTAGATAATCACATCAACCTTCCTTCTAATTTCCCTACTATTTCATGTTGTTATTGGCCTATTGCCAAGATTACAGATGCTTATTGATAGCTTTGACATTGGGACAAGCTGGCCTACTGTTAAATCAAAGCCTCAATACTTTCTCAAAATTGAAACATGAGGTTGCTCTATGGGCGGGTTTGTCTAATCCGTTGTTTTGTAAGCCTGTAGCTTGAAGGGCTAGCCATGGATAATGCAGCTGAGCGATACTTGGAAAAAAGCGCTGTCCTGAATTCGGGAGATAGACAAGTCGGTCATCATCGCGGAACGAGGTTAAAGCAGAAGAAACTCATCTTTTCTCTGGCTGAAGAGCAGTATGGAATTCCTCTGTCTTCCGTGAAAGAGGTGATTGGTATGGTGAAGGTGACGCCCATCCCTCATATGCCGAGCTTTTTTAAAGGCCTTATCAACCTTCGTGGGAAAATCATTTCCGTTATCGACCTCAGGCTGAAACTCGGGTTCGAAGAAAAAGCCTATGAGCCCAAGAAGACCTCCATCATTATCAGCGACGTCAATTCACTGACTGTCGGCACCATCGTGGATGACGTGAATGAGGTCATAGGCTTCACGGATGAGCAAATCGAAACCAAAATTCAAATATCCAGCAGTATAAAGCGAGAGTACATCTATGGCGTGGCGAAGGCCGAGGATAGCAGTCTGGTGTTATTGCTGGACATTCTCAACGTGCTTGAGCCAGAGGAATTAGATTTGATTAGCACGCACGTTTCTGTGCAGCCGACAACTGGCAACACGAATTTTGATATTTAGCCGAGGATGTTAGCCATGCTTGAAAAACTGTCTTTACGAGCAAAAATTTTTCTGGGTAATGGTGTAGTGCTTTTGTTTCTCATTGCGCTTGGGTTGCTAAGTCTCAATAGCATGAAAAATCTGAGCGCTACTGAAAGGTGGGTGGAGCATACCCACGAAGTTATCAACAAAGCGCAGAATTTGATTGCTGCCGCCATCAATATGGAAACCGGGATGAGGGGTTATCTGTTGGCAGGCAAAGAACAGTTCCTTGAGCCTTATGATGAGGGAAAGCGAGAGTTTGAGAGCATCGTTGAGGACCTGAAACAAAAAGTCAGCGACAACCCCCGACAGGTTTCTTTACTTCAAGACGTTGAAGTTACGATTGCAGACTGGCAACGCAATGTTACCGAGGACATGATTTCGCTGAGACGCTCTATAGGTAATGCTAAAACCATGAACGACATGAGCGTGACTGTGGGAGAAGCCAAAGGAAAAGCGTACATCGACAAAGCGAGAGGTTTGCTAGATACCTTTATTGCCCAACAACGCTCGATATCGAACGATAACTTCCCCGCTTCCCAATCCTACGAAGATAGAGAGGGCTTTAGCGACATAGCCCAAAAAGCTCTGCTGATTAAAATCGCAGTATTGGATATGGAGACAGGGATGAGAGGCTTCTTACTAACAGGGCAAGAGGCTTTTTTGGAACCTTATGCTCAAGGGAGCAACCAAATAAGCCGATTACTTACAGGGCTTAAGCTGGAAGTCAGGGACAACCCCATTCAAGTGTCAGTGCTGGAAAACATAGAAGATGTTTTGGGTGACTGGCGTGGGAATGTGGCTGAAAACTATATTACGTTAAGACGTGAGATAGGTGATGCCAAAACCATGGATGATATTTCTGATCTGGTGGCTCAGGAACGCGGGAAGCAGCACTTCGATAAATTTAGAAGCCAAATGAGGACTTTTATCGAGCGGGAAGACACCCTGATGGCAGCGCGAACAAAGGCTGCACACGAAAGTGTCAGCAGTACCTACATCACCATTACCGCTGGCATGGTGTTAGCCGTTATTGCATCAGTGCTTGTTGCTAACTTCTTGAGTGTGGCCATCATGCGCCCATTCCAAGATATTTTTAAAGGGCTGACGGTGTTCAGTTCGAAGGAATTGGGGGATTTACGCGTTTCATTCAATGAAGTGGTGCGACGCATGAATACGGGGGCGTCCAGAGTAGCAATGATCGCCGCCAACATTGAGGATGTTTCTCAGAACCTTTCCCAAATTTCTAATCGACAAGCCAGCTCAGTGGAGGAAACATCTGCGAGTGCGGAAGAGATCTCCAGCATGGTCCAAAATAACGTTCAATCCGCCGAACACTCCCGGGATCTGTCCAAAGAAGTTGGGGATAGAATGACAGACTTGGACGAAGCTATGTGCCAGATTTCTGAATCAAATCATAAAATTACAGAGCTGGTTAAGATCATTGCGGAAATTGGGGCAAAGACCGAAATCATCGACGAGATTGTATTCCAAACCAAACTGCTTTCATTCAATGCCTCAGTCGAAGCGGAAAGGGCGGGAGAGCATGGCAGAGGATTTGCTGTTGTGGCGCAGGAAGTTGGGAATTTGGCTCAAATGAGCGGGAAAGCAGCAACAGACATTTCTGCCATTGTGAAGCAAAGTATCAACGAAGCCGAAACAATCGCGAAGGAAAACACCATACGGGTAGAAAATGGGGGAGGCATTGTGTCAGAAACCCGCCAGCAGGCGCAGTCGATGGTGGAAGGTGCGACCAACATTTTTGAAGCTTCGAATGAGCAAGCAAGGGGCATACAAGAAATCAGCAATGCGGTTGAGTCTATCAACAGAGCGACACAGCACGCGGCATCCATTGCTGATCAGGCTTCTAACTCCAGTTCAGAGTTGACCAGACAGGCTGAAGATCTCAATAAGCTGGTCTTGCACATGAGCACCTTTCTGTGTGGTCATGAAGCGGAAGCCAAGGAAGAAAATAAAGTAGAGAAGCCTCTGAATTGGGAGGAGAACAATGAACATGACTTTCAACGAAATAATCATGTGCAGAAAGCGAATGCACAAAGTGATGAAGTAACGATGGAAGGGGACAACAACAGCGCCTGGAACCGGCTTTGAACGGGGTGATGGGTCGTGGCGCAAAAAGTCGATCGTCTTTTCACTAGCCAAGCTGATGCTGCTGCGGAAGGCAGCGAAAACTTTGATACCTCAATGGTGCGGCTGTCTTCTGGGGAATTTCGACACTTTACCCATCTGATCTATCACCACGCGGGTATCCGTATTTCTTCCGACAAACGAACCATGCTGGAAAGCAGGCTGAAAAAACGCCTTTACGCGCTGAAAATTCACTCATTTAAACAATATGCCGATTATCTGAAAAGCGACATGAGTGGACGGGAGTTAACAGAATTTACTAATGCCATCACCACCAATAAAACCGAGTTCTTTCGCGGAGCCTGTCATTTTGAGTTGATGAGAAAGGATATCATTGACCGACACCGTTCAGACACGATTTTCATCTGGTCCGCCGCGTGTGCAAGTGGTGAAGAGCCTTATTCCATTGCCATGGTATGTGATGAACTCCAACACGATAACCCGGGGTTTGAAGCTAAAATTCTCGCGACCGATATTGATACCCAGAGGCTCGCGATATGCGAGAGCGCCAGATACGAAAAAGAGCGTTTGAGTGAGATTCCTATTCAGTTTCGGCACCGGTATACCAAGTTCTCTGATGACCCTCAGGATGACACTTTTCATGTTGCGGATATACTTCGCCAGCAAATTAAGTTTCGACAATACAATCTTGTTCATTTTTCTGACAAATTTGGCATCCAGTTTCATTACATCTTTCTGCGTAATGTACTGTTTTATTTCCCACCCTCCACGGCAGAAAAAGTGGTTCGCTCTATGTTGAGCCAACTACAACATGGAGGGATGATTTTCGTTGGGCTGACAGAAACGCTGAACAATTTGGATCTTGGACTCGAGCAAGTGGGTACCTCGGTATATAGAAAGGTTACTCACAGAGGAAAGAGCGATGGCTGATATTCAGGTGAGTTCCGGCGATCTGTGCTTTTTCTTTCGCAAAAATGCATGGATGCAGACGCTGGTAGGGACTTGTGTCACCGTTTGTATCTGTGACAGGGAAAATCAAAGTGGAGGTATGTGCCATTATAGACTGCCTAGCGCACAGAATAACTTCTCACAAAGTAGTGATGCCAATGACTTTGGCAGTTTTGCAATTCCTAACTTACTGCGTCGTTTTAAGCAAACCTCTTCTCGACTGGAAAATCTAACGGCTCGGGTACTTGGTGGTGCACAGTTGCAGGGCGGTGACTTCCTGCAGTCGCAGCAAATTGGCGTCAGGAACATTTCCATCGCCTTTGAACTTCTGGCGCTTTACGGTTTGCCAGTCCTTGGGGTATCAATAGGCGGTGTTGAAGGCCGTCAAGTCCGCTTTAACCCCTTCACTGGCGACGTAGATTTTCGCTTTGTGTCCGAGCATGATACGCCCCCCCTAAATTGCCACCCAAAGACCTCGGGTGTAAGAAGGATCTACACGACATTGGGGAGATCTCACCTTGACACTTCGTGGACGGATAGAGTTTGTGGCAGCGATGATGTCAGGGTAGAACACTTTGCTGATGCAAAAGTGTTGTTTGATCGAGCCGCAAAGCTCGCACCTGATGTGGTAGTGATGGACCCCTATCATATCAGTGGCAATGATTGGCTGGGAGGTGCGAAGAGTAATAAAACCATTCCAACCATTTTAGTTTCTCGCGCCGCACGTTCGCTTAGTGGCATAGAATACCGCAAGCTCAATCAGGTAGTTGGCCGATATAATTTTGTGACGACACCTACAACGTTGAATCAGGTATTAGCCTCAGCACTGGCAGCAAAAGCTTCGATTGAAAACCTCAATGCGGGAGGCAGTTTAGCGGAGGCACATGAAGCCCCAGACCCCTTTGATACAGTGGTGCTTCTTGGCGCATCAACAGGCGGTATTGATGCGCTGGATTGTGTGGTCAAGCACTTGCCTTCGCCGTTTCCGCCGGTTTGCATTGTCCAACATATTCCCCCTGATTATTCTCACTCACTGGCGGAGAAGCTTAACAAGTCATCTGAACTAAACGTATGTGAAGCGAAAGACGGTGTGCTTCTTGAAGGCTCGCATGTGTATGTCGCGCCCGGGGGGAAGCATATCAGATTAATGCAACTGCCGGATGAGCGTGTCGTGGTGAGGGTCACTGAGGATCCCTTGGTGAATGGATTTCGTCCATCAGTTGATTACCTGTTTCAGTCCGCTCTCAAGCTCAAGAAGCTTAACAAGGTAGCAGTCTTAATGACGGGCATGGGGCGTGATGGCGCAAAAGGATTGCTTAGCCTCAAGCGCAACGGGGCATTCACCATTACACAGGATAAAGAGAGCTGTACTGTTTATGGTATGCCTCGGGCAGCTGAAGAGCTGGAGGCCGTATGCAGAACAGTGTCTTTATCTGGCATTGCAGATGTGATTGAGTTTGCGGTGAAGTCGTTCCAAAAAACAGAGTCAAAAAACTTACCAAAGAGTTTGCTAATAAATGGGGATGAAGGATGAAAAGGGAGACATCCAAAACCACCCATTTAAAATCCCTGGCAGAGAAAGCCGGTCACATTCAAGCCTTACTTGGGGAAAAGTCTTCACTTTCCAAGGTGAATGAAGAAATCGGAGACCTCCTCACCTTCCACGAAGATCATCAAGAAAAGGACATGACTTCTTATCGTGCTGTCGATGATTTGTTAATTAATATTCAAGCCTTTACTGATTATCTGGCTGCTGGAAGCAGTGAACCTGACGAGCAAAGCCGTGAGTTATTGATGCGTGCAATAGAAGAGGTGCAAGAAGACTTACGCTCATTTATCAATGATCAGCCTAACGAGGAATACAGTGACCACAAAGAAGCCTTTCTGGCAGGTATGGCGACCTGTTTTCTCAACAGAGAGTCGTTTGATATTCGTTTTTGTGAAGACACTTTTGCTTTCGATGGTGATGTAGCTGATGAGCTGGCGTACCTGTGTTCATTGGTGGAACATGAAGGCCAGGAAAACTCACCTAAATTGGTGTCTGGCCGAAAGTTCTTGTCTAAAACTAAAACGCCACAAACCTCTTCGGTTCAGTCGAACTTTGAGCAGACCACACGTGTGAAATCGCAATTGCTTGAAAAGCTCATGAGCCACACTGAAGAGCTGGTTCAGATCCGCAATATGATGGTTGATCTCGCTGAACAGGAAGAGAATCAGCGCTTAACTGAGCTTTCTAACAAGCTGATGACTATTTCCGACAATATGCTGGGCGACTTGCTGAAAACCCGAATGCGCCCAATGGGCAACTTGCTGAGCAAGTATCGAAGAATGGTGCGGGATCTTTCTAATGAGTTGGGCAAAAAAGTCGATGTCGACATCATTGGTGAAAATATCGAACTCGATAATAATGTCCTGGATGCCATCAATGAGCCACTGACACACCTTGTCAGAAATGCAATAGACCACGGCTTTGAAATGCCAGATGAGCGCAATGGGGTGGGAAAACCTTTGATTGGTCGTCTGCTGATTCATGCTTATAACGAGTCGGGGAAAGTGGTGATTAACATTGAAGACGATGGCAAGGGCATTGATACCGAAAAAGTGTTGAACAAAGCCATTAATACCGGTGTGATTTCGTCAGAGCAGGCGGCGAGAATGTCGGATAAGGAAATCATGGAGTTGATTTTCTATTCTGGGCTTTCTACCTCGGAGCAAGTGAGTTCAGTGTCAGGCCGTGGAGTGGGAATGGATGCCGTGAAGCGAAAGGTGGAAGAGATAAAAGGCACGGTCGATATCTATTCGAAAATCGGTGTGGGTACTGAGATTTCGCTGATGTTCCCGCTCACAATGGCAACGCTGAGAGTCGCCCTGTTCCAGGTTGGTGGTCTTAATTATGCCATTCCTTCCTCAGAAATCTCAGGCATTGTAGGCGTCAGCCGTATTGACGACGAAATCTCCATTCGGTTTGAAAGCGGCTCTGCAACCATGCTGAGAAAAGGCAAAGTCACGCCCTTGATTGAAGCTAGAGACTACCTTGGTGAACTGGTAAACGGGGAGAGTTTTCAGTCTCTGTATGAACAAGGGAAGTCGTTAAGCGTAGTGACCTTCAAAGATAGGGGACAATACTGGGGGTTGGTAGTTGATGAGGTCAGGGCATTTCTGGATATCGTTATTAAGCCATTAGATAAAAGCATGAACCATGGAAACATATTCTCTGGCGCAACTTTGCTGGGAAATGGTGATTTGGCGTTGGTGATCAATCTGAAGAGAGTGCTGCGTTTTGTGCGTTACGAATAATCGGGACCTGTCGCCCGAATTGCAGATGCTAATCTTATACTTAAGACGGATACAATTTCATGATTGGGGTGACAGATGAAGACTCTCGGAAGCTTTTTGCTGGAAGAGGGATTGATTTCAGCCTCAGATCTTGCTGATGCAATGGTTGAGCTGGTGAGGAAAACGCCGCATAGCGTGGAAATCCTGTACGAGAAAGGTGTTATTTCTCCTGAGCAACTTCTGGCGATTGTTACACTTCAGAGTGATGAAAACTTGGATTTTAGAACCGCTTGTCTACAACTAAGTATCTGGAAAAGCGAGTTTATCGACATCATCAATAAAGAGGTTGAACAGCGCAGGGGGACGCTGGGACAACTTTTAGTTGAACGAGAGCTCATCGACCCACCCGTTCTATTATCTGTTATCAAGCACTATCACGCTTACCGTTCTGAAAACAACAATGACTTTGCGCTCTTTTCCGAAAACGTCATTTTGGATCTATCTGAAGATTCTGCTGGCAAAGGTATGCCAGAAGTCAACTATGAGCCTGACTTTTCAACGGCGTCAGAGGGAAATACGTCTGAATATCTTGACCTGTTCTCCGAGGAAAAAGAGATAGCACTGGAATTGATGATTCTTGCGATTGAAAAACTGGGGAGCGACAAAAGCGAGGATTCGCCCGAAGAGTTGTTGGACAAGTTTTTTACAGAGTATCACTCGCTCAAAGGAACGGCGAGAGGGATTGGTGCAGTACTAACCGAAAATCTGATCCACGAATCAGAGGATTTGCTGGCGTTCTATAAGTGCTTCCTGCACAAGCTTGAGAGTTCAGACTTCTCAGCCTTGGCAGCGGTAAACCTCAATGTGCTGGATGTATTGAGCCAGTTAAGGAATGAGCTGGTTGTGGTTGAATCGGAGCAGGGCTTCTGGGAAAAAGAGGATAAGAAAACGAAATATCTCAAAGTGTTGGTGGATATCCATAAGCTAAACAAAGAGCTTCAAGGCCGGGGCTACAAAGTAGATATTGAAGAAGTTAGAGATATGTTCTGAGCCAAGGACGTGTTGACTCAATAAATTTCTCTCCCCGTCCCAATTTCCATATATTGATGCACAGTTGTCTTACCCTATTCGATATGATGGGTGAAATTTCAAACAGTTGGGGTGGTAAAAATGGACTTTCTGGAGATCTTACCTTCACTCATCAATACTTGGGTCATTCTTGCGGTTTTGGTGGTTATCGCGCTGCGATCAGCAGTCAAATTCGTTCCACAGAATACAGCCTATGTGATCGAGCGCTTCGGTAAATACAACAAAACCATGGAAGCGGGCCTGAATGTGCTGGTACCGTTTATTGACCGTGTGGCGTATGTAAGAACACTGAAAGAGCAAGCGTTTGATGTCCCTTCGCAATCAGCGATCACTCGCGACAACATCTCATTGGTTGTAGATGGCGTGTTGTATATCAAGGTGCTCGACCCTGTGAAAGCCTGCTACGGCGTGGATGACTATATCTTCTCTGTCACCCAACTGGCACAAACTTCCATGCGTTCTGAAATTGGCCGTATGGAACTTGACAAAACCTTCGAAGAACGTGAAAGCCTCAATACGGCTATCGTGTCGGCTATCAACGAAGCGGCACAGCCTTGGGGCGTGCAGGTACTGCGTTACGAAATTAAAGATATCGATCCACCTCGTTCAGTATTGGACGCGATGGAACGTCAAATGAAAGCAGAACGTGAAAAGCGTGCTGCTATTCTGGAATCAGAAGGTGCTCGTCAAGCTGACATTAATGTGGCTGAAGGTCAAAAGCAGGCACGTGTACTGGCCGCGGAAGCAGAAAAGTCTGAGCAAATCTTGAAAGCGGAAGGTGAGGCCCAGGCGATTCTTGCCGTTGCACAAGCACAGGCGGAAGCGCTGGAAGTGGTTGGCCGCACTGCCGCTACTCAAGAAGGCCAGAAAGCCATTCAGCTTGACCTTGCAGACAAAGCGATTGAAGCGAAGAAGGCAATTGCGAAGGAATCTTCAGTAGTCTTGCTGCCTGATAGCCAATCCAGTGCTGCATCGCTGGTGGCTGAATCAATGAGCATTATTAACAAGCTGAATACTGGGAAGTAAGAGATGGATTTAATGTCGTACCTACAAACCAATCTGGCTGAATCGACGATAATTATCGGTTTGGTTCTGCTAATCATTGAAGTCTGGCTGTTAGGGCTTTCCACTATTGTCCTACTTGCGCTTGGCGTCTCTGCGATTATCACTGGTAGCTTGGTATGGGTCGGCATTTTTCCAGAGACTCTAACGTCGGTCATCGCCGGTTCGGGTATTGGCGCAGGTGTGCTGACAGCCATTCTGTGGCGTCCACTCAAACGTTCTCAAAAAAGCCCTCGCCCTGAGTACAATATTCACAGCGATTTTATCGGACTTGTGTTCGAGCTTGAGGAACCGTTGGATGCAGATCATCCCGTGACGGTAAAATATTCAGGCGTAAGTTGGAAGCTGGTTTTGGGGTCAATACACCGCAATGAAATCGTCCCTGCTGGCGGCTCCGTGAGAGTTATTGCTGTCGATGTTGGTAAGTTTATGGTTGAACCAGTGGAAGCTCTGGAGAGTGGGTCCTGATGACATTGACGATTTGATTTAATCGATAGGAAGCCGTGAGGCTTCCTTTTTTGTTGTGGGGAGGGAAAGTCTAACAAACAAAGCAACTTGCGTTGTGTTGCTTGGGTATAGTCAAAACTCGCGGCCTATGCTGACCGTAGTGGATTTTGACAGGGAAGAGAGTTGATGAGCAAAGTGTGGTTAACGGGGGATGCGGTTGTAGACTTGATCCCTGATACAGAGATGACTTACCTGAAATGCCCAGGTGGTGCACCTGCGAATGTGGCAGTAGCGGTGGCAAGGCTGGATGGTGAAGTGGGATTCTTTGGCCGTGTAGGAAACGATCCGTTTGGTCGATTTCTGGCGAAAACGCTGAAAAATGAAACGGTAGACATCCAACATCTGGTTCTGGATGAAGAAAAACGCACTTCAACTGTGGTGGTCGATCTGGATGACAGCGGCGAGCGTAGTTTCACCTTTATGGTCAAACCCAGTGCTGATCAGTTTATGCAGCCAGAAGATATTCCTTGCTTCGCCTCAGGCGACTGGTTACACACTTGCTCCATCGCATTAGCTAATGAACCGACGCGTGCCACTACGTTTGAAGCGATGGAGCGCATCAAGGCCGCTGGTGGATTTGTCAGTTTTGACCCCAACCTTCGCGATGAAGTCTGGCAAGAGCAATCTGAGATTATTCCTGTTGTGATGCGAGCCGTTGCAATGGCAGATGTCGTGAAATTTTCAGATGATGAATTATTATTTCTAACCCAGAAAAATGAACTCGAAGAAGCCCTGCAAGAAGTAAAAGCACTTGGCATACCGATGATTTTGATCACCCAAGGTAAAGAAGGTGCTTGGCTTGTGATGGACGGTATTCAGTCGCTTATTACAGGTAAAGTGGTGAGCCCGGTAGACACCACTGGTGCTGGAGATGCATTTGTGGGTGGCTTACTAGGATATTTCTCTCGCCTTTCCGGTGATAGCTGGAAACATACTGAAAAGGCAAAAGGAGCAGTAGTCTGGGCAAATGCCTGTGGGGCCTTGGCGACCACACAAAAAGGGGCGATGACGGCACTGCCAGATCTGGCAAGCCTCAATGCTTTCATCGATAGTTAATCAAGTTTTTGTAGCTTCGACTCTGGAAGTAGCAGCTTGATTTAAAGCGTCAATCAGATCTGGGCGCTTTAAGGGTTTGGCTAGGTAACTATCCATACCCGCATTCAGTGCACGTTCAAAATCTGTTCCCAGCATGAGCTGACAGTCCGATAATAAAAAGCGGCGGTACGTCGTGTTCCTTTTCAAACTGGCGAAGTTGGGCTGTCAGCTCATACCCTTCAATGTTAGGTATGGATACATCTGTAACCAGTATCTGGAATAGATTCTTCTTGTAATATGCCAGTGCTTCAGCCCCACTACTAAGGTAAGTGACATTGTCTGCCACACCAGTCAGGAATATCCTGGGATGCAACCGCTGCAATTCAATAGGAACTGAGGTAATCTTGGCAGTTCGAATTTTGATGTTATCTATGCCCAAATAACTGCAGATGCTCGCTGAATCCTGCATCTTCAGGTTGTTTGGGTTTAATACCTAAGGTCAATGGACCCTGGGGTTGTGTTTGGATATTTTTGCGGTTGAATAGGGAGCGTTAATGTCATCAGGGAAACTGAATACCACGTTGGTATCTGCGGGTCGTAAATCCGCTTACTGCAAAGGCAGCGTCAACAGCGTGATTCAGCGCGCATCATCCATTGTTTTTGATTCTGTTGAACAGAAAAAAGTCGCGACGAAACACCGAGGTGAGCGTGAACTGTTTTATGGTCGTCGTGGCACGCTGACACATTTTGCTTTTCAGGATGCGATGACTGAACTCGAAGGTGGTGCAGGTTGTGTGCTTTACCCATGTGGCGCTGCTGCGATTGCCAACAGTATTCTTTCTTTCGTAAAAACTGGCGACCATGTCTTAATGACAGGTGGTGCGTATGAGCCAACCCAAGCGTTTTGTAACACCATTCTTGCTGATATGGGTGTTTCCACCACTTACTACGATCCGATGGATGGCGCCGAAGTCGGTGAGTTGGTGAAACCAGAAACCTCCGTTATTTTTCTCGAATCGCCAAGTTCTATCACCATGGAAGTGCCGGACATTCCAGCCATTGTTAAAGCGGTGCGTAAAGTGAATCCTGACGTGGTGATCATGGTTGATAACACTTGGGCTGCAGGCATACTGTTCAAAGCGTTGGAACACGATATTGATATTTCTATCCAGGCCGGTACCAAGTATATCGTCGGACATTCTGATGCCATGATTGGCACTGCAGTGGCAAACGAGCGAACCTGGGAGCGTCTTCGTGAGCGCTCTTATCTGATGGGACAGATGGTTGATGCGGACACGGCATATATGGCAGCCCGCGGTCTAAGAACGTTAGGCGTTCGCCTGAAGCAGCACCAAGAAAACAGCATTGCGATCGCCGAGTGGCTGTGTACGCGTGAAGAAGTCGCACGGGTGAACCATCCAGCGTTGCCAGAAAGTGTTGGTCACTGCAATTACCAACGTGATTTCACTGGTAGCTGTGGTTTGTTTTCTTTTGTGCTGAAAGAGAAACTCACTGACGAGCAGATCGCAAATTATCTGGATAACTTCACTCACTTCAGCATGGCGTATTCATGGGGTGGTTACGAGTCTCTGGTACTGGCGAACCAGCCGGAAGATTTAAATGCTATTCGTCCTGTGGGTCCTGTGGATTTCAACGGAACATTGGTGCGTCTGCATATTGGTCTGGAAGATTTGGAAGATCTGATCGCGGATTTAGACGCAGGCTTCGAACGCTTGAAGTAAATTGGCTTCAATTTGAAATAATAAACGGCGCATCATGCGCCGTTTGTGTTTTCAGCCTTTCAGTTTGGGCACAGATTCATAGTGCTCAACGGTCGGGAAAGGGTCGTAGAAGTGGTGTAGCAGCGTTTTCCATTTCAAATACCCTTCGGATTGCCGGAAACCCTCGGTATGATCTTCCAGCGTTTCCCAGTTCACCAGCAGTATGTAACGGTTTTCCTGCTCCAGACATCTGCGGACTTCATGGCTTATGTAACCCTTCTGCGCTGAGATGATGGTCTGTGCTTTGGCGAACGCGGTTTCGAATTCCGCTTTCTGGCCGGGAAGAACATTTAATATGGCAACTTCCAGAATCATATTCACTCCTTGAATTTCCTACAACACATGAGTTTGAAGGTTACTGTTCTTTTGCCATCAGCATTTTCAGTGTGTCAGCCAGTTCTTCAGCACTTTGATGTGCGCTGGTATTCACCACATATTTTCCGTTGACCACGAAAGTTGGGACTGATGTGATTTCTGACTCAACGGTTATATGGTCAGCCCGCTCCATATCAGCAAATAACGCTTCTTGCTGGGCTTCCGTCATATCAAAAGGACTGACGAGATTGTATTTAGAGAACAGGGTGCTCAGGATTGCTTTGTTCTTTTCGGCGTCTTCAGACTGCTCTTCCTGAACAAACTTAAATAGATCTTCAGTCAGTCCTTTTGGTGGCGTGCCTTCGACCTGACTCATCGCGGAGTAGTAGATCATTGCTGCAAACGTCGCGCTTTCGTTGAAGGTTACGTGTGCTTTGCCGATTTTTACACCGGCCGACGCCTCAATGGCTGGGATGGCCGCTTCCATGGAACGGCAGTGTCCGCATGAAAGGCTGAATACTTCGGTAACAACTGGAAGATTTTCCACGGTGACCGGTGCTTTTAGTGTGCGGTATTTGTCGTTTTGGGGAGCTTCGTCGCTACATGCGGTTAGAGCAAGTGCAGCGAGTAAAGAGAAAAAGAAACGTTTCAGGTTCATAAACTAAATCACTATTTGTAGCGAGTTGAGGTTCGCAGGGATGGAATTTAGATGAACGAGTATAAACCCAAACGACCTGAAGATGCAGGATTCAGCAAGTTTTACTGGCGTTATGATCGCGGCGTTCCTTTGCAGGTGTAGTTACCTCCATCAAAAAGTTACCTCCATCAAAAAGGAACAACAAAGAGCACGGCGTCAGTCAAGTCGCCCGAAGAGAGGCCCTGAATGCGCCCACTTCATCGTTAAATTCCACGGAAATAGAACGACTATTCCTCGCGAAATTTGCCTCGAATTGAACGCATTGATGACCTCTGAATGCGAGCATCTTCAGGTTGTTCGAGTATATACCCAGATGGCCTGAATACGAGCACCTCCAGGGTTACTGGGGTGTAAATCATGCTATGAAATTCAAAGCAAAAAAATGCCAGCCGGAGGGCGGCTGGCAATGAGCGCTAGGCTCTTGGGCTTCTTATTATCAGTCTATGATCATTTTGCTTTGCATCACCATCGCATCAATGACGGACGAACTGATTTGCTCGGATGTCATTCCCGAGATATCAATACTGTAGGCGTCGGCCATGTCCTCCACGCTCATGTTGTCAAACACAACCTGTTGGTCAACATTACCGTCGCCTTGAGAGGATATATTGAGCATGGCATGCCCTTCGCCGTCGTTACTGAACGATAGATACTCACCGAGCGAATCGGCTGTTTCATTGTTAAAAAGATCGGAGAGGTTAATCGCATCCTGCTGGGCATCGAAATCAGCAATGTGGTCTACTGCTGGCTCGTTGGTTGTGCCTTGGTCACCGCGCAAGAAAGCGAAGGTATCCGAACCTGCGCCTCCGGCCAGAAGGTCATTGCCCTGACCACCAAAGAGCAGGTCGTCACCAAGACCGCCGTCGATAATGTCATTGCCGGCATTACCGTAAATGACGTCATTCCCAGCGTTACCAAGCAACACATCGGCGTCACTGCTACCCGCAATTCTATCGTTGCCGTATCCGCCAGAGAAGGTTACGTCATCAAGTGATATAACATCATCCAGATCGTTGCTAACACCGCTCAGCGACGCGTTGGTCACCGCAGTCTCTGAGCCACCAATGGTGACATTTACCTGTGTTTGCATGCCATTTGTGGCGGTGAGGGTGATAACCTCAGCTAAAGTATCGTTTTCACCCAAAGCTGGCGTTGAGTGCGGGTCAAGCGTGTATGTCCAAGCCCCGTCGGTTAAAACCAATGAGCCGTACTGTCCGTTCACTGTGGTGTCAGTAAATTCAGCTTGTGCATCATTGGTATCTAAATCAACGACAGAGAGAACACCTTTTGCTTCGAGTTTGGCGCCAGAAAAATCGGTAAAGTCAGAATACGACATCGAAGATGGCTGATTAGGCGTGTAACGCAGAAAATCCATGGTGATCCCGGGCGCGATCTGTGGTCCGTCGATCTGCACGATAACACGGCCCCACTCGTTGGCGTCATAGATGAAGCTGCCATCACCATCAAGGTCAACATCAAAGATAGCGAAGGAGTAAATATTCCCCGCTGAATCTTGATAATCGATTTGATAGTCGTAAGTGGCAGTGTACTGCACCCCGTTGATTTCTACTTTCTGGGTTGAGTCTTGTACATACTCATTTATGTAGTTGTCACCGTCCACTGTGGTGTCGTTGTCATAAAAACGTATCGTCGAACCGGAGTCATTGAACTGGAATGTCGACTCGTTCCCATAGTACTGCATGTCGCCACCAGAGAAGGTATAACCTTCATTCAGGACAAACGCATTTCGAATGTCTACATACTCACTGGTCACAGAGTCTGGCGCCACGATAGCGGCTGTGTTGGTGCCGACGACAAATGGATCATCGTTGGTACCTGTGATGGAAACATTGATGTTTTGCACTGTGCCGTCAGTGGCGGTCAATGTGATGGTGTCAGTGACATAGTCTGAACTTGAGAGCACTTCTGCTTTCGTGTCGTCGAGCTCATACGTCCAGACTCCATTAGACAGTGTGAGTGTACCGTAGTCACCCTGAACGGTGGTGTTTTGGAACTCTGGGGTGTCATCGGCGTCCGGGTCACTAATAGCGATAGTACCGCTGACCGTTACTGTGTCTCCGAAGTCACCCTCTGTAACGGCACCACTGAATACGCCAGTAACGATTGGCGCGTCATCAGTACCTTGAATGGCAATGACCACCTCATGTTTCCCGCCTTCGGAGTCGGTGATGACGATGGTTTCCAATGTTTCTTCATCGATTTGCTTTGCTTTACTTTCATCGAAAGTGTAGGTCCAGTTACCGTTGGTCAGCACCAAGGTACCGAACTCGCCCTGCACTGTCGTGTTTGGCAAGGTTGGGCTATCGCCACTGTCGACATCGGATACCGAAATTGAACCACTGGCGGAAATTGGCTGGGTATGTTGTTGGGTAGCGGTAACATAAAAGGTGACGTCGTTGTAATCGCGGTCCCCACCGCCAACAATGTCTTCCCAGGCTGAATAGGTACCGGAATTAGACTCATAGTCGAATCCACTTCCATTTTTCGATGATTCAGAGACGAAAGTCGTACTTGAAGCGCTGCCCTGATAAGCGGTAACACCACCACTTCCAAAGCTCAGGTTTACATTGCCAACATTAAAACCTATGTTGTCACCATTAGGGATGAGGAACAGCCCTACTTTTTCACCGCCAGACGTGTTGATATTCACGCTTGAGTTGTTAACCGAATGCGCGTTATCAAAGATGATGGCTGAACGTAATACGTTACCACCGCCATCCAGCACGTAGTAACCGACGCTGCTGCTGTAACCGGCACTGGATGAAATGTTGTTCATGTTCAGATAGAGATTGTCACCTTCGCCAACATCCCAGGTACCATCGGATCCACGGTTAATGGTGACGTTTTCCGATGTCGGAGAAGTGTCAGATATGGTGGCTATGGTGTCTCCTGTCAACGTGGCAGCATCATCGTTACCGGTGATGCTCACCACAATCTCCTGTTTGGAACCGTCTGAAGCCGTCACAGTAAAGGTATCTGTTACGTTCTGCCCTTCGTTAAGGCTATCTGCCTTGCTATTATCGAGTGTATAAGTCCAATCACCGCCTACAAGCGAGAATGAACCATACGTACCTGACTGGTTACTATCTGGAATTGTGACGTTGTCACTGTCTATGTCGCTAACTGTGAGTTTACCGGTAGTGGTAATAACGTCACCTGAATCGCCCTCAGTCACGTTCCCCGTCGTTGTTCCAGAGATAAATGAGGAGTCATCCGTCCCCGTTACCGTCACCACAATCTCATGGGTTGAGCCGTCAGAGGCAGTGAGGGTGAAGGTTTCTTCCGCGGCCTGACCCTCTGGCAGAGTTTGGGCTTTGTCCGGATCAACCGTGTAAGTCCACTCGCCATCCACCAATTCGAAGGTACCGTAGTTGCCTTCCATGGTGGTGTTACCGATGGTGGCGGTTTCGCCGGAATCCGGGTCAGTGACCGTGATAGTCCCGGTTGTTGAGGTATCCTGGTCAGTGACCTGTCCGGTGGTGTCCCCGGTGACGACAGCGGCATCATTGGTGCCGGTTACCGTCACCACAATCTCGTGGGTTGAGCCGTCAGAAGCGGTGAGGGTAAAGGTTTCTTCCGCGGCCTGACCCTCTGGCAGAGTTTGGGCTTTGTCCGGATCAACCGTGTAAGTCCATTCGCCATCGACCAATTCGAAGGTACCGTAGTTGCCTTCCATGGTGGTGTTACCGATGGTGGCGGTTTCGCCGGAATCCGGGTCAGTGACCGTGATGGAGCCTGAGGTCGAGGTATCCTGGTCAGTGACCTGTCCGGTGGTGTCCCCGGTGACGACAGCGGCATCATTGGTGCCGGTTACCGTTACCACAATCTCATGGGTTGAGCCGTCAGAGGCAGTGAGGGTGAAGGTTTCTTCCGCGGCCTGACCCTCTGGCAGAGTTTGGGCTTTGTCCGGATCGACGGTGTACGTCCATTCGCCATCCACCAGTTCGAACGTACCGTAGTTACCTTCCATGGTGGTGTTACTGATGGTGGCGGTTTCGCCGGAATCCGGGTCAGTCACCGTGATGGAGCCTGAGGTCGAGGTATCCTGGTCGGTGACCTGTCCGGTGGTGTCCCCAGTGACGACAGCGGCATCATTGGTGCCGGTTACCGTCACCACAATCTCATGGGTTGAGCCGTCAGAGGCAGTGAGGGTGAAGGTTTCTTCCGCGGCCTGACCCTCTGGCAGAGTTTGGGCTTTGTCCGGATCGACGGTGTACGTCCATTCGCCATCCACCAGTTCGAACGTACCGTAGTTACCTTCCATCGTGGTGTTACCGATGGTGGCGGTTTCGCCACTGTCAGGGTCAGTCACCGTGATGGAGCCTGAAGTCGAGGTATCCTGATCAGTGACCTGTCCGGTGGTGTCCCCGGTGACGACAGCGGCGTCATTGGTGCCGGTCACGGTCACCACAATCTCGTGGGTTGAGCCGTCAGAAGCGGTGAGGGTAAAGGTTTCTTCCGCGGCCTGACCCTCTGGCAGAGTTTGGGCTTTGTCCGGATCAACCGTGTAAGTCCAGTTACCATCCACCAATTCGAAGGTACCGTAGTTGCCTTCCATGGTGGTGTTACTGATGGTGGCGGTTTCGCCGGAATCCGGGTCAGTCAACGTGATGGAGCCTGAAGTCGAGGTATCCTGGTCAGTGACCTGTCCGGTGGTGTCCCCGGTGACGACAGCGGCGTCATTGGTGCCGGTCACGGTCACCACAATCTCGTGGGTTGAGCCGTCAGAAGCGGTGAGGGTAAAGGTTTCTTCCGCGGCCTGACCCTCTGGCAGAGTTTGGGCTTTGTCCGGATCGACGGTGTACGTCCATTCGCCATCGACCAATTCGAAGGTACCGTAGTTGCCTTCCATGGTGGTGTTACCGATGGTGGCGGTTTCGCCGGAATCCGGGTCAGTGACCGTGATAGTCCCGGTTGTTGAGGTATCCTGGTCAGTGACCTGTCCGGTGGTGTCCCCGGTGACGACAGCGGCATCATTGGTGCCGGTTACCGTCACCACAATCTCGTGGGTTGAGCCGTCAGAAGCGGTGAGGGTAAAGGTTTCTTCCGCGGCCTGACCCTCTGGCAGAGTTTGGGCTTTGTCCGGATCAACCGTGTAAGTCCATTCGCCATCGACCAATTCGAAGGTACCGTAGTTACCTTCCATGGTGGTGTTACCGATGGTGGCGGTTTCGCCGGAGTCGGGGTCAGTGACGGTGATAGATCCCGTCGCAGAGGTATCAACATCACTGATGGTTGCTGTGGTGTCGCCCGTCACAACCGCAGACTGGTTGGTACCCGTAACCGTCACGACAACCTCATGCGTCGAATTATCAGACGCGGTCAGGGTAAAGGTTTCTTCCGCGGCCTGACCGTCCGGCAGAGTTTGGGCTTTGTCCGGATCAACCGTGTAAGTCCATTCGCCATCCACCAGTTCGAACGTACCGTAGTTGCCTTCCATGGTGGTGTTACCGATGGTGGCGGTTTCGCCGGAGTCGGGGTCAGTGACGGTGATAGATCCCGTCGCAGAGGTATCAACATCACTGATGGTTGCTGTGGTGTCGCCCGTCACAACCGCAGACTGGTTGGTACCCGTAACCGTCACGACAACCTCATGCGTCGAATTATCAGACGCGGTCAGGGTAAAGGTTTCTTCCGCGGCCTGACCCTCTGGCAGAGTTTGGGCTTTGTCCGGATCGACGGTGTACGTCCAGTTACCATCGACCAATTCGAAGGTACCGTAGTTGCCTTCCATCGTGGTGTTACCGATGGTGGCGGATTCGCCGGAATCCGGGTCAGTCACCGTGATGGAGCCTGAGGTCGAGGTATCCTGGTCGGTGACCTGTCCGGTGGTGTCCCCGGTGACGACAGCGGCATCATTGGTGCCGGTTACCGTCACCACAATCTCATGGGTTGAGCCGTCAGAGGCAGTGAGGGTGAAGGTTTCTTCCGCGGCCTGACCCTCTGGCAGAGTTTGGGCTTTGTCCGGATCGACGGTGTACGTCCACTCGCCATCGACCAATTCGAAGGTACCGTAGTTACCTTCCATGGTGGTGTTACTGATGGTGGCGGTTTCGCCGGAATCCGGGTCAGTCACCGTGATGGAGCCTGAAGTCGAGGTATCCTGATCAGTGACCTGTCCGGTGGTGTCCCCGGTGACGACAGCGGCGTCATTGGTGCCGGTTACCGTCACCACAATCTCGTGGGTTGAGCCGTCAGAAGCGGTGAGGGTAAAGGTTTCTTCCGCGGCCTGACCCTCTGGCAGAGTTTGGGCTTTGTCCGGATCGACGGTGTACGTCCATTCGCCATCGACCAATTCGAAGGTACCGTAGTTGCCTTCCATGGTGGTGTTACCGATGGTGGCGGTTTCGCCGGAATCCGGGTCAGTGACCGTGATAGTCCCGGTTGTTGAGGTATCCTGGTCAGTGACCTGTCCGGTGGTGTCCCCGGTGACGACAGCGGCATCATTGGTGCCGGTTACCGTCACCACAATCTCGTGGGTTGAGCCGTCAGAAGCGGTGAGGGTAAAGGTTTCTTCCGCGGCCTGACCCTCTGGCAGAGTTTGGGCTTTGTCCGGATCAACCGTGTAAGTCCACTCGCCATCCACCAATTCGAAGGTACCGTAGTTGCCTTCCATCGTGGTGTTACCGATGGTGGCGGTTTCGCCGGAATCCGGGTCAGTGACCGTGATAGTCCCGGTTGTTGAGGTATCCTGGTCAGTGACCTGTCCGGTGGTGTCCCCGGTGACGACAGCGGCGTCATTGGTGCCGGTCACCGTCACCACAATCTCGTGGGTTGAGCCGTCAGAAGCGGTGAGGGTAAAGGTTTCTTCCGCGGCCTGACCCTCTGGCAGAGTTTGGGCTTTGTCCGGATCGACGGTGTACGTCCATTCGCCATCCACCAGTTCGAAGGTACCGTAGTTACCTTCCATCGTGGTGTTACCGATGGTGGCGGTTTCGCCACTGTCAGGGTCAGTCACCGTGATGGAGCCTGAAGTCGAGGTATCCTGATCAGTGACCTGTCCGGTGGTGTCCCCGGTGACGACAGCGGCATCATTGGTGCCGGTTACCGTCACCACAATCTCGTGGGTTGAGCCGTCAGAAGCGGTGAGGGTAAAGGTTTCTTCCGCGGCCTGACCCTCTGGCAGAGTTTGGGCTTTGTCCGGATCAACCGTGTAAGTCCATTCGCCATCGACCAATTCGAAGGTACCGTAGTTGCCTTCCATCGTGGTGTTACCGATGGTGGCGGATTCGCCGGAATCCGGGTCAGTGACCGTGATAGTCCCGGTTGTTGAGGTATCCTGATCGGTGACCTGTCCGGTGGTGTCCCCGGTGACGACAGCGGCGTCATTGGTGCCGGTCACCGTCACCACAATCTCGTGGGTTGAGCCGTCAGAAGCGGTGAGGGTAAAGGTTTCTTCCGCGGCCTGACCCTCTGGCAGAGTTTGGGCTTTGTCCGGATCGACGGTGTACGTCCATTCGCCATCGACCAATTCGAAGGTACCGTAGTTGCCTTCCATCGTGGTGTTACCGATGGTGGCGGTTTCGCCGGAATCCGGGTCAGTGACCGTGATAGTCCCGGTTGTTGAGGTATCCTGGTCAGTGACCTGTCCGGTGGTGTCCCCGGTGACGACAGCGGCGTCATTGGTGCCGGTCACCGTCACCACAATCTCGTGGGTTGAGCCGTCAGAAGCGGTGAGGGTAAAGGTTTCTTCCGCGGCCTGACCCTCTGGCAGAGTTTGGGCTTTGTCCGGATCAACCGTGTAAGTCCACTCGCCATCCACCAATTCGAAGGTACCGTAGTTGCCTTCCATGGTGGTGTTACCGATGGTGGCGGTTTCGCCGGAGTCGGGGTCAGTGACCGTGATAGTCCCGGTTGTTGAGGTATCCTGATCGGTGACCTGTCCGGTGGTGTCCCCGGTGACGACAGCGGCGTCATTGGTGCCGGTCACCGTCACCACAATCTCGTGGGTTGAGCCGTCAGACGCGGTCAGGGTAAAGGTTTCTTCCGCGGCCTGACCCTCTGGCAGAGTTTGGGCTTTGTCCGGATCAACCGTGTAAGTCCATTCGCCATCGACCAATTCGAAGGTACCGTAGTTGCCTTCCATGGTGGTGTTACCGATGGTGGCGGTTTCGCCGGAATCCGGGTCAGTGACCGTGATAGTCCCGGTTGTTGAGGTATCCTGGTCAGTGACCTGTCCGGTGGTGTCCCCGGTGACGACAGCGGCGTCATTGGTGCCGGTCACGGTCACCACAATCTCGTGGGTTGAGCCGTCAGAAGCGGTGAGGGTAAAGGTTTCTTCCGCGGCCTGACCCTCTGGCAGAGTTTGGGCTTTGTCCGGATCGACGGTGTACGTCCATTCGCCATCGACCAATTCGAAGGTACCGTAGTTGCCTTCCATGGTGGTGTTACCGATGGTGGCGGTTTCGCCGGAATCCGGGTCAGTGACCGTGATAGTCCCGGTTGTTGAGGTATCCTGGTCAGTGACCTGTCCGGTGGTGTCCCCGGTGACGACAGCGGCATCATTGGTGCCGGTTACCGTCACCACAATCTCGTGGGTTGAGCCGTCAGAAGCGGTGAGGGTGAAGGTTTCTTCCGCGGCCTGACCCTCTGGCAGAGTTTGGGCTTTGTCCGGATCGACGGTGTACGTCCATTCGCCATCCACCAGTTCGAACGTACCGTAGTTACCTTCCATCGTGGTGTTACCGATGGTGGCGGTTTCGCCACTGTCAGGGTCAGTCACCGTGATGGAGCCTGAAGTCGAGGTATCCTGATCAGTGACCTGTCCGGTGGTGTCCCCGGTGACGACAGCGGCGTCATTGGTGCCGGTCACCGTTACCACAATCTCGTGGGTTGAGCCGTCAGAAGCGGTGAGGGTAAAGGTTTCTTCCGCGGCCTGACCCTCTGGCAGAGTTTGGGCTTTGTCCGGATCGACGGTGTACGTCCATTCGCCATCCACCAATTCGAAGGTGCCGTAGTTACCTTCCATCGTGGTGTTACCTATCGATGCCTGACCACCATCTGGATCCGTAATGTTAATGGACCCGGAAGTAGATGTGTCCTGGTCGGTAATGGATGCTGTCATGTCACCCGTGATGACCGCAGCATCGTCAGTACCGGTCACTTCGATAGTGATGCTCTGTTGGGTGTTGTCGGATGCAGTGAGAGTAAAGGTTTCGGTCGCAACGTCGTCTGATCCCAATGCTTCTGCTTTGGACGGATCCAAGGTGTAAGTCCAGTTACCGTCGACCAATTCAAAGGTTCCGTATTGCCCTTCAATAGTAGTATTGGCAAATTCCGGTGTGTCGTTAGTGTCGGCATCTGAAATGCTGATTTGACCAGTTGCTGTCACGGCATCGGACACATCAAGGTAATTGATGCTGCTTACTTCGTTGTAAGAACCATCAACCAGAGTTAAATCAGTGCCGGATGTGATATTAGGGCCATCAATTTGAACCAGCATGGTCGTTGGTTCGGCCTTACTGCCAAAATATTCTCCTGTTTGGGTTACCGAAACTGTCAGTACTGCCATGGTGAAAACATTGCCATCAGCATCGGTGTATTGGACTGTCGCATTAACAGAAACTGGATATGATTCGCCATTCAATTCGATGGACTGGGAACCGTCGTTATTTAGTCTGCCATCGCTGTCTGTGATGTTGGCACTGAAACCTGTCGAGCTGAAGTTCAGTCCGCCTGGTTGGCTGTTGGCATTAAAATCAGAGGAATCACCATCAACATCTTCACCAAACACAAATAGGTTAGTGATTTCGACGACAGGGCCTGTCTCCGTAGAAACGGAACCCGTGAATTTACCTGAAACCACGGCTGCATCTGCTGTACCTTCAATGGTGATAACTATCTGATGTTCATTGTTTTCACTGTCAGTGAGTGTAATGGTATCAGTGGCTGTTTGGCCGGAATTTAACCCCTGAGCAACGGACGGATCGAGAGTGTAGGTCCAATCACCATCTACCAGTGATAGAGAACCGTACTGACCGTCAACGTTTGTGTTGGCGATAACGGGTGTATCGCCACTATCTGAATCGAGCACTTCGATGGAGCCAGTTGCAGTGATGTCGGACCCTTCCACCAAATTGGCCGATGTGTCACCGGTTAACTGTGCTGAGTTATCGGTACCGGTAACACTAATCGCCAGTTCATGTTTCCCGCCCATGGAATCGGTAATGGTGATGGTATCGGTGACCGTTACCCCTTCGTCTATTTCAGCGGCCAGTTCAGGATCCAAGGTATATGTCCAGTTGCCATCTACCATAGTGAAGGAGCCATATTGCCCCTGTTGGTTGATATCTGGCAGGGCTGGGGTATCACTGCTATCTGGGTCGCTGACAGTTAATGAACCGCTCGCCGTCAATGAGCCTGTTTCATCGGTGACACCACCCGTGGTATCGCCACTTAGTACAGCGGAATCCTCGCTACCCGTAATAGTGATAACAATGTCATGCACTGTACCATCAGAAGCTGTGATACTGATGGTGTCGGAAGTTGACTCGCCTTCATCCAGATACTGAGCAAGATCAGGATCAAGAGTGTAAGTCCATTCTCCATCTACCAAGTTTAACGAGCCGTATTGACCAGCTGTTGTACCGTTTGGCAGGGTTGGGTTTTCGCCTGTGTCTACATCAACCAATTCAACTGAGCCAGAGACAGTCAACGCAGCACTGCCTTCAGTGATTATGCCTGTGGTATTGCCAGTAAGCACTGGCTCCTGATCGGTACCGGTAATCGTAATAGTGATTTCATGCTTTGAACCGTCAGAAGCTTCAACTGTCACCACGTCAATGGTGGTTTCACCATCAGGTAATGCAGCGACTGAATCAGGTGTCAGCTCGTAGATCCATTTGCCATCCACCAGTGTAAGCGAGCCGTACTGACCATTGACCTCTGCATCTGGGAGCGTTGGCGAATTATCAGAATCCGGGTCGAAAACATCAATGAAGCCAGAAGTGGTCGGCGAGCCGTTGTCACTGATGGAACCGACAGTATTACCCGTCAGTAAAGGCTCATCGTCGGTACCTGTTAACGTAATAACAATTCTCTGCTCGGTGCCGTCGTTAGCAGTCAGGGTGATAACATCAGTGTCGGTTTCACCGGCGTTCAGTGTTGAAGCGTCTGCTTTATCAAGGGTGTAGGTCCACTTTCCGTCGACCATTTCAAGCACACCGAATTCGCCCTCAATACGTGTATCTTCGAAAATTGGTGTGTCGTCGGCATCTACGTCGATAATTGACAGTGATCCCGAGACAGTCTGCACTGTACCGCTCGTGGTGTCGGTTAATGAACCCCCTGTTTGGCCTCCGACAACAGGTAGATCATCGGTGCCTTGAATGGTGATGTCGATCTTGAGTGGTGTGCCATCCAACGAGTAAACGGTGATGGACTCAGGTATCGTGTCACCTGCGTCCAGCGTATCAAAGGTTGCTGTGTTTTCCGGTGAAGAGATGTACGTCCAATTACCTACTTTGTCTATGGTGATATCACCGTAAGTTCCGCTATAAGTACCTTCCTGGAAGAAATGCTCACCGTAATCTGCATCAGAAACTATTGCGCGTCCGCTGGTAGAAATTTGGCCATCGGTTTCATCAACAGTCGCACTGGTTTTGCCGCTGAAAACAGCTGTATCGTTAGTGCCATCAATGGTGATTGTGATGGTTTGTACTGTGCCATCTTCTGCACGCACCGAGAGAGTATCAGTGAGTTGATTACCTTCACCTAAAAGGTTGATTGCGCCTGTTTCGTCAGTAGTGGAGTAGATCCAACTGCCGTTTGCTTCGATGGTAATTTCGCCCCAAAGCCCTTCAATGGTCTGCGCGGTGAAGGTGTTGTTATTACCATCAATATCGGTACTGATCAATTGTCCGGACGTCGACATGGTGCCGTCAGCTTCGACAATTGTGCCGATGATATCGCCAGTAATCTGAGCAGGGTCATTGGTGCCGATAATGGTGACTTTTATTTCGGTTTCTGTGCCGTCTTGAGAGCGCACTGTGATGGTATCGACGCGCTGCTCGCCTTCTTTCAGGGAATCCAGTACGGCGTTTTGCGACGGATCGGAGGAGTAAGTCCAATTACCATTACCGTCCATTGTGAAAGAGCCGAGTTCGCCAACGTACGTCCCCGCATCCATGTAGCTTTGTCCTTCGTCAGGATCGACCACATTGATGGAGCCTGAGACGCTGACAACCTCGTTACTCTCGTAAACATCTCGTTCGGTAATAGCTGAGAACACCGGGCGATCATTCACGCCCTCGATAGTCAGGACGATCTGTTGCGCCGTGCCATCTTCCGAGCGAACCGTGACAACTTCCGTTAACGTCTCACCCTCTGACAGGCGTTGAATTGCGCCGGTTGGGTCGGTGGTGGTGTATGTCCAGTTGCCATTTTCATCTATGGACACTTCACCGCGCAGTGTGGTGATGGTTTCAGCGATAAATTTATTATCTGTGCCATCGACATCAGATGACGTTAGCGATCCTGTTGCGGTCATTGTTCCATTGTTGCCGACCACAGTAGCAGTCACATCACCGGAAATCAGTGCCGGATCGTTGGTACCTTCAATGTTCAGTATGATTTCGTGGGTGCTGCCGTCAGAGGCAGTGATGGAGATGACATCAGTAACTTTGTCACCATCTCCCAAAGGAGTAACCAACTCTTTTTCTACGGTGTAGACCCAGGAACCATTTTCAACCACGAGGGTACCGTATTCACCTTTGTAGGTTCCATTATCCAGAGTGGTTTCATTGTTAGAGTCCGGGTCAACGATATTCAGGGTGCCAGATGTTGATGCTGGGGTAGTGCCATTATTGTCAGTCACGGTGGCGGTGGTATCGCCTTGAACGGTGGCGTCGTCATCTGTACGAGTAATGGGCAGCGTAACCGTTTCTTCTACTGTTGTTTTGCCGTCTGAAGCACTGACGGTAACGCTGATTTCTTGTAGATTCAGCGTGTCATCATCTATGGCAGCAGCCCCGGTTGCTGTGAGCACGACTTTACCGTTTTCAACCGCGAAATAACCATTGGGGTCGTTGGAGATCGTAATGGTTAGTTCATCACCATCAGCATCGCTAGCATCGATAGAAGCAATCACACTGCCTTCAGAAACATTCTCATCTTCTGTCAGTTCTACTGGTGTGACGGATATTTCTGGGTCGTCCTCAACCTCAGATACACTGATAGTTACATTACCTGTAACAGAATTCTGGCCATCTGTTATTTCTATCGCGAAATTGACAGTGCCACTGAAATCAGGAGGCGGGGTTAGGGTAAAAGAGCCATCTGCATTTTCGGTGACGGTAGCACCAGGTGTATTAGCCTGAATGCTGGACACACGGATACTCGAAGAGTCACCACCTGAAACGGCGCTAAGAATGTCATCTCGACTAAGGGTAATTTCACCATCTTCTTGCACTGAGATATTAATGCCTTCGAAAGAGGGCGGCCTGTATTGGCTACCTTCTCCGTCACCATCTGAATCTTGTGCGGGATTTTCAAGAAACTGCGCATAGCGAGTACTTATGAGGGTATCAGCCTGCTCTTGAGATAAACGTGACGATAAAAGCCCAGTGCTGTCGAAGGTCACAATGGTACTTAAACCGGCCGCGGCACCGCCCTTGGAAGCGTTATATTCGATAACGGAGGCCGCCGTCAGTGCAGAGCCCGAGGCCGCTTCACCGGCCGCTGTCTCAGTACCTTCTTTTTGGGTTGGGTCATCACCTTCTTCTATGGCTGTAATGATTTCAGCAACGTCTGAAGGCAGGTCTAGGTCTTCAAAGCCCTCTTCGCTAACAAGCAATGCCTCATCCAACAAATCAACCTGCTCGCCATCTTTAGTCACCAGCCAGGCATTTTTTCCGTTTGGTACAGACAACACATCGCCGGTTTGTACTACTGTATTTTCTGCAGCAGGAACCATTTCTCCATCTGGTTTCACCACAAATGCCTGTCCTACGACCTGACTGAGGACCAAGTTCATAGCCATAACTTTCTCCCGACAAATGATGACTCATTTTTGTTCTAAGTGTTTGCCTTATGAGCAGAATGTTAAAAGTAGTACATAAATATCTAGGGTGATAAGAGAGGTGAATGAAGATAATTACTTTTTCTTTTCAATGTGTTTCATAAGTGAGATTGACCTGATCCATTCATTGATATTGATAGCTATCTGATAGGACAAGATGTTTTCCTTTAGGAAGTGCGTGTATATGCAACTGAGAAACTTGTAAATAAGTGATATGTGGATTTGGCAGTCACAGCAAAAAGCCACTAGCTTTATAAAACAAAGTAGTGTTTCGTCAATGATATTCGGTGATAAAAAAAGCTACTAGTTGCGGTATTTCTTGCTTGAAAAGGCCGACAGAAACAGGCCACTTCGTAACATCGATTGGCGATCTCAGCCTAAGACAAAATGCGTCTTGAAAAGTCTCAAAGGAAGGCCGAATGACAGGTTTGGTAAAGCATGAGCCGCTGATTGTGCTCGTCGACGAAGATCTTTCCCACATTGATTTCTATCAGCAAGTTTTGAGTGAAAGTGGTTATTGGTTGCGCTCCGTGGCGACCCCCGCAAAGTTGATGACTATTCTCCAGCAGCATCCGGTTAACATTCTCGTTATCAACATGGATTTTCCATTTGAAGGTGGAGGCTCCCTGACAGCAGAGATTGCGAAGATCAAGCAACTCCCCTCCTGCCGTGATACGCAGATTGTGATGACGAGCACTCAATTCTCTTCCGAGCAAAAACAACTGGCCTACCGCAGTGGCGGCGCTGACTATGTGGTTTACCCTATCACGCCTGAAGAGCTGTTCTTGAAGATGGGTACCCATTTAACCGCAGGGGCGAGAAAAAATGTATCCAGCGCATTGAGTAGAAGCTTCAATGTGCTTTCTGAGTCAAATATAGCGCTATATCCCATGATGGCGGCGGCTCTGAGTTGTGCCCAAATGCTTAACCAAACTTCCCTCAGCAACAAACAAGCACTTTACCTTAATAGCCTGACCCGCTCACTGAAGCGAACTGGAGTAATCTGTGATAACTTGCGAGATTTTCAGGAGTTATCATCGCATTACCTTACCCTCGAAAATACACCCTTTGACCTTGACCAATTATTGGAAAGTCTAAGGGAATACCTGCTTAGCGAGGCAGAAAGCCGAGAAGTGGAGTTGTTGTTCAATGTGCCGCTGGATGTACCGCGCTCTTTGGTGGGTGATCCAGATAGATTACGCCGTGTGCTTTTGAATATCATTGATGAAGCCATGGTAGTAGGCGAAGGTAGCCCATTGATCCTCAGCATCAGATCTGGGCAAATGAAAGATCACTGCGCTGTACTCGAATTCGCCATAAACCAAAAGGTGACGGATGGCGACGAGTCATTCGATGACTTGGAAGAGCTTACTGAACGGTTGGTGATGTCGAAATCCGAAGTCGATGAATCGATTAACCTGCTTATCGCGTCTTATCTGATCGAGCAAATGGGGGGGCAGGTACATTATGACTATGATGACGGTGAGCCTGGTGTCTACTTCAATGTGGAGTTGCAACTGGCGAAAGCCACATCAGACAAAAGTTTTTCTGTTCCCGTTGATTTGCGAGAGCTTCGTGTCTTGGTGGTTGATGATAATCCGTCTTCAATAGCGGTGCACAAGGCGATTGTTGAATCGCTGGGTTTTAAAGTGGATTCCGCCAGCGATGTTGACAGTGCTTTCACTGCAATTGTGGAAGGGCACTTAGATTTGGAAATGGAGCCTTTTGATCTGGTGCTGCTTGATTGGCACATGCCAGGGAAGAAAGGCTTCCATCTTCTGGAGAAAATCAAAAACGATCTGGAACCGGAGAAGCACCCGTTAGTGATTGTGATCAGTGCCTATGAAAAAAGGATGATCGACAAAGAACGAGGGCAGGGCAAGATTGATGGCTACCTTCACAAACCGATTTCAGCATCGGTAATGTTTGATACCATTATGGGAGTAATGGGACAGAACCTACCCAAAACACACCGTCGGGTAATGGGCAATAAACAACATGGTTCCGCTGTTACAGTAAACGGAGGAGGTCGACGCATACTGGTGGTCGATGACATGCCAATCAACCAGCAAATTGCCCGTGAAGTATTGATGAGTAATGACTTTCAGGTAGAGCTAGCAGCGTCGGGTCGCGAAGCGATAGTTAAAGTTTGCCCTGCTCCGGAGCTTTACGACGCCATTCTGATGGATCTTGAAATGCCTGAAATGAATGGTTTGGAAGCCACCCGGATCATTCGGGAAACCTCTGACAAAGAAAGCTTGCCTATTTTTGCATTGACCGCCCATACCATGGAGCGTGACCGCCAACGTTGTTCAGACGCTGGTATGAATGAACACATTCCTAAGCCACTTGATGCCGATAACCTGCTACAAAAACTGGCGGTGTGCTTAGGGCTAGCCGTCACCTCACAGTCTTATTGCGAAGGAGATACAGACTCTCCGACGGAGGACCACGAATACGTCGATGTGGAAGACGGTATCAAGCGCGTGATGGGCAATGAGTCCCTCTATTTCAAACTACTTAGTGACTTTGTACATCAGGCGCGTGCGCAGGAAAACAAGATTTACCAGCAGATTGACGCTGGACAGCTGACAGAAGCTTCTGAAAATGCCCACAACATCGCAGGCAGTGCAGGGAATTTGTCAATCGTTGGACTTCGGCGTTCAGCCAAGCAGCTCCAAAATACTTTGTTGGCTTTGGAAGACCATCAGCCTCCGCTCGATCACTTTAAGCGGGACATGGATAATGCGATTAAAGAAATTGGGGAGATCCTGCTACAGCAAAACCAAGCTTCGATATCAACTGAATTGCTGAATGCGGAAAGTGCCGGTGGTGAGACGATAAAGAAAAAAGAGTCGAACGTGGATCAGGCCAAACTGGCTCGCTTAAAAGTGTTCAGGAGCCAAATGATGTCGCAGGATTTGATTGCTATTGATACTTACTATCAACTGATGGTTGACTACTGCGATTTAGCGCCAAAGCTGAAACCTGTGGGAGACAAGTTGATCGAACTTGATTATGTCAAAGCTCTGGCGGCATTCAACGCCTATTTGAAGGAGAGCAAGCTGGATATCTCACCGGCTGAAGTAAAAGGAGCTTCGCATGAACGCTAATCATACTGCTCCGGATAAAGACACAGTCCTCATCGTTGATTCGTCGCCAAACAGTATCCGTATTCTTAACGCCATATTGGGTGAAGAATATAGGGTGATTTTTTCAACCACCGGGGCAACGGCCAAAGTACTGGCAAAATCAGAATCGCCAAAATTGATCTTGATGGACATCGAGTTGCCAGACATTGATGGCTTTAAGCTCTGCCAGTATTTTAAAACAGAGCCGGAGACAAAAGACGTACCAGTCATTCTTATCACTGAACATTCAGAAGACGAAGGCCGTGAGATGGGGCTGAGAATTGGTTGTGCCGATTATATCTCCAAACCGGTATCTCCGGCTGAAGTAAAGCTTCGAATATACAACCAGTTACGCATTCGTCGCAATGAAGAGTTAATCATGCAACGCGCACTCTACGATTCGTTGACAGGGCTGGCCAACCGTAACCTGACATTGGATCGACTGCGTTACGCGATTGCCCACGATTTGCGTCGTGGTTTGATGACGGGCGTGATGTTGGTGGATCTCGATAATTTTAAAATCATTAATGACACCCTGAGTCATGATGTCGGTGATCAGGTGCTGATAGAACTGTCCCGCCGCATCGTCAAAACGGTCCGCGAGATAGATACGGTTGGGCGAGTCAGCGGTGATGAGTTCCTGATTGTACTTCCTGGATTGCACCAGACCGAAAATGCCTGCCAGATTGCCAGCAAACTTCGCAAAGCCATCAACAAACCGGTGGAAATCGCAGGTGGTGGTGAAGTGCATTTGACGGTAAGTATCGGTATTTCACTCTGCCCATTGGATTCTGACGATTTCAAACGTCTTTTTGGTAATGCAGACGTAGCGAAACATCAAGCTAAAGAAGGTGGCAAAGACAGCTACCGATTATTTACAAGTGAGATGAACGACAATGCTCACCGCCGTTTACGGCTGGAATACCATCTGGTATGGGCTCTGTCACGGGGCGAATTTTCAGTGGTCTATCAGCCATTGTATGATCTTAAAACCAATCGCATTTCCGGTGCGGAAGCCTTGCTGCGTTGGACTAATGAAGAGCTGGGCATCGTTTCTCCTGCCGAGTTTATCCCCATCGCAGAGCAGTCGAATCTAATATATGAAATAGGCAAATTCGCACTGGATACCGCAATGGGAGATTTTGCCAAGCTTCAAAATTGCGGTGGTGATTTACTGCATCTCGCAGTGAATATTTCGCCGCAGCAAGTCCGTCAGCCACATTTTATCGAAGATTTTATGAAGATCATGGATAAACACAGTTTTGAACCCGAGCGTCTCGAACTGGAAGTGACGGAAGGGTTGCTCCTCAGTAATCAACCCAATGTGAGGGAGATGTTGAATAGGTTACATGATTTGGGGACAGCACTCTCCATGGACGACTTTGGTACCGGTTATTCATCCCTCAGTTATTTGCTGCAATTCCCCTTTGACGCGCTGAAAATCGATCGGGAGTTCGTTGACGGTATTACGGATGTGGAACTTAACGAAGCCCTCGCTACCGCAGTGATTTCCATGGCGCAGGGATTGAAAATGAAAACTGTTGCAGAAGGTGTGGAAACCGAAGAACAATTGGAAATGTTGAAATCGAAGGGGTGTGATTTGGCCCAAGGTTTCTACCTTAGTCGCCCATTGGATATCAAAAGCCTGAAAGCCCTGCTGGGTGATTCTGAAAATGAATCCACAACAAGCGAGGAAAATGCGAAAAACGCCAGGGTGACCTGAGCAATTCGTGGGATTTATCAACGGAGTTACGGCTCCCTTTTGTGTATATACCCAAACAATCTGAAGATGCTCGGATTCAGCAGTAATCAATGTGTTCAATTCGAGGCGAATTTCGTGATGAATAGTGGTCCTATTTCCTTGAAATTTAAAAAAGAAGTGGGCGCATAGAGGGTCTCCCTTCGAACGAGTTGATTGATGCCGCGCTCTTTGTTGTTCCTTTTTGATGAAGAAGACTAGACCTGCAAAAGAACGCCGCGATAACAACGCCAGTCAATCTCCCTGAACCCTATATCTTCACGTTACTTGGATATAGCTATTCCAGCCACCCAGCAACGGTTTGTAGGGGATCGCCACCCCCCAGGGGTGTTAACCATACCGCAATGGCTGAAGGGGAAGCTGCTGTGTTCCTATCCAGAGCAAATTGCCAATTTCGTTGTCCAGTTTTCGTTTCGAAATCGACGACCACAAAATCATGTTTCAGAGTTTTTCCTCGGTTTTCGCCACGTTTGACCTGGGTAGTAATATCCATAGCAAGCAGAGCATACTGTGCCTGTAAGCGTTCACTACTCTCGTAATTCACGCGTAAGGTCTTGCCCTCTAAGGAGGCCTCTAGCTTCGGTGCCGCTGGTCCATTGGCATAAGGGATCGGTTGTCTGTCGAAGAAACCCCGCCATTCCTGATCATTAATAAACCAACCCGGGGTGTATACACCACTGGCCCGACTTTGAGATACCTTGTGGCGCTGCCTCTTGCTGAATTGCGGCTTGGCGTATTTGTCTGCCCAACCAATGTAGTTCCAATAGTCCACATGAAAGGCCATAGGAATAACGGTTGTCCAAAGTTCATCCTTACCTTTCAATTTGTTGAGCGCGGCTTCTGCTGGAGGGCAACTGCTACATCCTTCCGAGGTGTATAGTTCAACCACTGTTGCTGGAGTGCCACTGTTTTCCCAGCTCTGTGCTGATAAGGCGGAAGGTGAAAGTGCGGCGGCGACAAAAGTAAAAGTTAACAAGCTTCGCATCATGTATCCTTTTTATGGCCTGTCTAAGGCAAGACCTGAAAACATATGGATCGCTTTCAAATCGTCATGCTGAATCTTGGTGCGTGAGTGGTTATGAGGCGGTGGTTTGGGTTAAATTTAAGCAATGTTCGGAAGGTGAAGCTCCGAAAACAGTGTGCTGGATTCTCATTCTAAAAAAGTGACCGAGGCTAAATATGAACTCCTCTCCTGAATCTTATGTGGTTGTGATGACGACCTTTGCTGATGACAGCATCGGAAAGCGAATCATTGAGTCTCTACTGGAAAAGAAACTGGCCGCTTGCATTCAGGTGTTACCTATTCAGAGCTACTATCACTGGCAGGGAAAAATCATATCGGATGCGGAAAAGCAGGTGATGATCAAAACCAAAAAATCACTTTATAAAGAAGTTGAAGCCGAGATCTGCCGATTACATGATTATGACGTGCCAGAGGTTATCCAACTTCCAATAGAAATAGGATTGGATGCTTATCTAGGATGGATTTCGGAAAGTTGCGGACAATAAAAATACCTCAATCGAGTCACCAACAGAGGCATTTTCAATGGTGTCAGGACAGCGCTTAGAGTTGGATTCTGTATCCAAGCATTAGGCTGAGGTTTTTTTCAGTATCATCAAATTCTGAGGCGCCATCCCGACTGCCGTTCAGCTTACCTTGAGTGTAGCGCAGACCTATCATCAGGTCAGAAAAGTTACCATCAACACCGGCCCCCCAACGGAAACCATCCGCCGTCATATCGTCACTGCCTTTGTAAATTCTCAGCGATGAATAGCCCGCAAGACCATAAACATCAACAGAACTTCCTGAACTGATGGGAAAGCGTTTACCTACAGGAATATTTGCAGAATACGAATAATCTTCTTTGTAGCCATCGTAGGTATCTTGAAAATTATCATTTTTCAATAGCGCAAACTCTAATTCCCCGCCAAGGAAAAAATTATTGTCTGCGATATTTTTAGCCCCAATATGTACAGCAACCTTTTGACCTGTTTTATCAGCTAATTCATGTGCTGCGAGGCTTCCCGCAATATAGAAATCCTGTTCATAAGCTTGTGTTGCAACTGAAGTCAGTGCGGAAAATAGCAATGCGGTTCCCCATTTCATTATTAATTCCTTTTCCTAACCAATGTGAGCAAATGTACTCAAACAACCGGAAGACACCGAATCCAGTGAGTATGACAGGCATTGTGATCACCTCTGAGTGCGATCGCCTTAGGTTGTTTGGGTATGAAAAACTATTTCTTCGCAAAGTTACATGAGAGGAAAATAAGGGATTTGTATCTTATTTAATAAAAAGAGAGATTTGTTTTCTCATATATCCACATGGATGCATTTCATGAGTTTTAAAAGGTAAGGCGTGTATTAATTAATATTCAAACTTTGCCTAGTTACCTGATGGTTGCTATTTCTTTAATTCGATTTGGTGTGTTTCTGACCAATTTCTTAGGTCATCAAGAATTTTTAATGCAGATTGCCCAAACTCAGTGAGTTCATAGCTGACGGCGATCGGCCGGTCACTTATCACTTGGCGCAAAACCATGCCTTCACTTTCTAATTCTTTCAAACGCTGATCGATCATCTTTTTGCTGGCACCGCCCAACTGGCGGGCGAGATCGTTAAAACGAACAGGTCCATCTTTAAGGTGGTAAATAATGGAGCCTTTCCATTTTCCACCAATCAATCGCATCGCTCGTTCAATTGCACATGGTTCGGTACAAGCATTTGTTGCTGATTTTCTGCCACAACTATCGGTTTCAACTTTAGCTGTCAACTTGGAATGCCTCGTTCTCAATAACCCTACGGTAGATCTAAGTTACAAAAAGTAAACTGGTTAAAAATAAGGTCAAGGTTACCATAATTAACCACTCAATACATATTATACCCATATATGGTCTCCTCCTAGTTTGCAAGACGACAGGTTTGATTGAAGGGACAGGTTTGCTTTCATATATCCGGCCTGTTTGTGAAGCGTTGCTTCTGGCCTTGATGAGACTTCGCGCATACTGGCCTTATCAAACAACAACCCCAAAGCATACCAAGAACAATCTTAACTGACTCAAGATGGGAACTGCTACTAAAAGCAATGAAAAGTACAGGGCGCATCTATGATAAGCCTGAACACAGAATGACCTTTGAAGGAATACTTTATCGCATGAGGACGGGTATTCCTTGGCGGGACTTACCGTCCGAGTTTGGGGAATGGAGCACCGTCTATAGACGGTTCAATCTTTGGTCAAAGAAAGTGCTTTTAAATCATCTTTTCAATCATTTATCGAAGATGGCTGACTTTGAATGGGTCTTTCTTGATGGTTCAATAGTTAGAACACATCAGTACAGTACGGGAGCGGCGAGTTGCGCTACAGAGCAAATCGGTAAGAGTCGAGGCGGCAATACAACCAAGATTCACCTGGCTGTAGACAGCGGCGGTTTACCCATCTGCTTTGACTTATCCGAAGGGCAACGAAATGACATTGTTCATGCAGAAAGCCTTGTCGAACAACTGGACAAAATAAACACCATCATCTGCGATAAAGGTTATGACAGTAAGGCCTTTCGTGACTTTGTGCGACGCAAAGGAGGGAGAACCGTCATCGCTAAGCGTAATTGCGGGCAAGACATCAGCAAAGATACGATGGATTGGTGCTTAAATAAGTATCGGCATTTAGTCGAGAATGCCTTTGCCAGAATTAAGCATTATCGTGCTATTTCAAGTAGATATGATAAGTTGGAAAGGAATTATGCCAGCATGGTATCGCTGGCATTCATGCTTATGTGGTTACCAATATATTGTTGGTTAAAAAATGAACATCAAAGATCAACAGCCCCTAGCACGCAACTTTATATATTGAATCTGTGCATTTATTGCCTCAGCAAGCCCATTGGATACGCGCATTCTCATTGCATTGAGTATTCTCGGTAGATGATCCTTCACTGTGTTGGCAGCATTTATAATCGGCTTTATGCGGCTGGCTTTTATCAGAGCTAACCACTCTAGCCATTGGCTTTTGGCACCTCGTACTCGGTTTCCTTTCCAAATGAGTCTGGCTTGCTCCTTGAACACCCAACTTAATCCCGTATTTACCATTATCTTTGATAATTCACAGATGCGAACTCTTAGCTGTTTATTGAGGCGATCGTTTCGTTTCAGCCAACCATAACGAGTTCGGTGACACTCTCGTTTCATTGATGAAGGAAGAGATCCCACGTCTTGCTTACGCACATCATCCATTGCTTTGGTCAGGAGTTTAGCGATATGAAAGTGGTCAATAGATATGATCTGCTTGGCTCTGTGACCAAAATAGGCTTCTGTTGCATTGATAAAAGCACGGCTCATATCCATAGACACAGAGCGGGTTTGTAATTTGGCCTTCATCGGTAACACTGCGTAACAGGCGGCAAGGCTTTCTGCGGTTTTTCCATCGGAAACAGCGATAATTTGTCCCGCTCGGTTCGACAACACAGTGACATAGTCGTGGCCTCGGCAGAACGCTGTTTCATCAACCAACAGGTGCTCAACGTTGTCCAATTGCCGTCGAGAAAGCCCTCTACTAACAGCTCTACCCATTATCCGGTCGATAGCTCCCCAACTGAGTCGAAACAGCTTGGCTACAGCAAGTAGTGACGTGGTTTGAAGTGCTTCAATGATTTTCGCTTCAAACAACTCAGTATATCGACTTCCCGAAGATGTCCAGGGAACTAGGAGCGTTTGCACCCCATGCTTTGGACAGTCACAGCGAGGAATTTTGGCTTCGATGTAGGTTTCAAATTGGCATGTATCTAGGTGGCGCCAAACCCGCTTACGTGAATCATGTTTTCTGGCAAATTGGGCATTGAACAGTGTCTTTGGCGTATGCAACCGTGACAATGATTCTGTGAGACGGTTCATCAAGCTGAACCGACGAAACGCTCCATGGTGAGCCAAGCCCCAGCATGGCTTCATAAAGTGCAGTATCTTTCATTTTCAATCGAGCAGCTGAATTTCATTCTATTTTCGGGCTGATTCGATAGTTTGGAAAGAAAGACTTTCCACCACTAACGGTGAAGAGCCATGAATGAACAGGTCTGAGGCCACCTCCACGCAGGGATGAAACTGATAGTTTGGGCTTTTCTTAAATTGACTGTCGCCTTTACTTTGGCTTATATCCGGAAAAGTGAGAAAAAAGCCGATAACATTTGTTTTATGCGCTTCTTTAGTTATATTTAAAGTGTTGTAGTGCCTATTGGTAGTTGCTGGGTTATTGGTTATGAATTTAAAGAAAAAAACATTGATAGCTGTTGTTACTTTGCTAATAGTTGTGTTGTCTAGCTTAAGTTATATATCGTACAGTATAAGTAAAAACCTACTAATTGAACAAAAGGTTAAGGGAGAGTTTCCTGCATTGTTGGATAGTTTATCAAATAAGTTTTCTCATTACTTGTCAGTACCTCAAGTAGCATCAAAAACATTGTCGATGTATCCCTTTGCCTCAATGGTTGATGACGACGTAATTAAAACGTTAAACAACACTAATCTAGAGTTTAATGCGCTCTCTACATTCTACATCTCATCGGAAACAGCTCGATATTACAACCAGGATGGGTTTCTTAGAAAGATTACCGACTCGGATGTCTGGTTTCATGGACTAATTAACTCTAATGATGATTACGCGCTGTCTATCGATCCTGATTCAAAGACCGGCATACCAACCTTGTTTATTAATTATGTTGTAAAAGATAGTGGGCAGAAAATTGGTATAGCTGGCCTTGGACTGGCTTTGAATCAACTGTCTGATGAGCTAGGTAGATATCGTTTAGGAAATAGTGGCGGTGCTTTTGCGATTGACTCACAGGGCAAAATAACACTTCATCCTGATAAAAATAATGTAGGGAAATTAGCTTCTGAACTTGATTTTTCAGCACTACATGAAGTCTCCAGCGGAAATGTTGTTGAAATGGATGTTGGTGGTGTTCGCCATATAGTTGGGGTTAAGTCTTTAGAAGACTCTGGTTGGTCATTAGTGCTGTATCAATCTAAAAGTGAGGTATTGGAGGGGTTAAATAATCTTAGCTCTGCTATGAGCATAACAGGGTGCGTTTTTTTGATTTTGACTACTTTGTTATGTTTATTCGGTGTCCGTTTACTGTTTGCTCCTTTTAATATGGTCACATCTCTCCTTGAGTCCATTGGTCAAGGTGGTGGTGACTTAACAAAAAGGTTAGATGACACTCGTGATGATGAGATTGCTCAGATAGCAAAAGGATATAATCAGTTTGTCGATTATTTAAATCAGTTAGTAAAAGAAATTATTCAGACAGAAAGTTCCATATCCCAAGCTAGCCAAAAGATCGTTAGTATGATGGAAATTATGGAGCAAGAAATTATTCAGCAAACGGCTAAAATTGAACAAGTGTCTACAGCCGTCAATGAGTTGGGAGCTAGTGCTCATGATATTGCTCAAACTTCAGAGTCAGCAGCAAAAGAGGTCACTATTGTTTCTTCTTCGGTTGAAACTGGAGAGAAATCCGCTGTTAACACATCAAACAGTATATCTGTTATGGTGAATGGTTTATTGGAAACTAATGAATATGTAGTAAGCCTAGAAAAGGATGTGTTAGAGATAAACAAAGTGCTCGATGTGATTAGTGGTATATCTGAACAGACTAACTTGTTGGCTTTGAATGCTGCAATAGAGGCTGCACGAGCAGGTGAGCAAGGGCGTGGTTTTGCAGTAGTAGCTGACGAAGTTAGAACACTAGCTTCACGTAGCCAGACATCAACAGAGGAAATCCGTACGATTATAGATAAGTTACAACAGCAAACAACTAAGGTTGTAGGTGGAATAGATAGCAGTAAGAGTTTGGCTACTGAGTGTAACCTTGAGGCTGAAAATTCAGAGGAACTGTATTTAGGTATATCAAAAGGAGTTGTTGGAGTGGCATCATCAGTTGAAAAAATCGCTCATGCAACAACTCAGCAATCTCAAGTTGTTAATGAAATTACCCCTCATATTGAAGAAATAGCCAGAGTAGCTAGAAATACTGACCAAGCAGCAGGGCAGGCATTGTTAGGATGTAAGGAGTTATCTTCTGACGCTGATAAGTTAAGAGAGTTAATCAGTAATTTTAGAGTGTAACCTAACAATTGGCACTATATTCAAGGATGGAGCATTCCAATCGGCCAACGGCGTGAAGCTGTCATTTGAAGTTCGGGACAAAAGATATTTGATGATGTAAACAGAAGTGGACCCCATTGGATGGAAACATAAGCCCAGTTGGCTTTGTTTAAAGCGGACAACCAGTTCAGAGACGGTGGCCAAGATTGAGGCAAAGCGCGATGTTGCGATGCGACAGGCCTCAGTCAAATTTGAGGCGTAATACCTCTTTGATTTTGTTCCTTGGAGTTCTCTTTTTTTGCCATAGTCGCTTCCTTACCTTCTTGTTTAAGAACTAAAGAATAGCGAGCTATTGATTTAAAAGAGAAAAAGTTAGGATTTCGGACTTGCCGATCGCGGTTTTCGCTATTCCGATCACCGATTTCGGAGTTAGGCTAAAAGTGATCGGATAATCGCGGGGAAATAACTGATCGGAATCCTCCGAAATATGCCGCACCAAAATGATGATGCTGTTTGCCTGTTCATCATCGTATGACAAAACAGATGCAGGCTCAGCCTTTCGCTATGTACACCGCTTTAACTTCCCATGTGACGACACGTTAGTCATGACTCAAATTGCAAGTGAAGTGGCGCAAAGAGAGTTCAAATACGGGGTGAAGTACTACAAGATCGGGGTGGGATTGCTCGACCTTTCATCGCAGGAATACGCGCAACTCGACATGTTCACCTTCATGCCTTTCTCCGACCAACGCAACGTGTTTGGGCTCTCAAACCTATCTACATGGACCTTCCAGCTCATCCAGTCTTGCCTCATGACCAAGTATTGCATCGGCCTTTTCAGCGGTCGTCGCCAGTTTCTTTAGTGCGCCATCTAGCATCAAATCCAATGTATCGACGCTCTTTGCGCGGCGGAAGAAGATGAGCCAGTCAATGCGGCTCTTAGGGGGGGGGGGGGTTGCCATGGTTATCTCTTATGCTCAAAGTGCGTATATTATAGCATTAGTTGATATGAAAATGACCACACACGTAGCCCTTGCCAGATAAGGCTTTAGTCCATATTTGGTGAAAGAGTGAAAGAGTGAAAGAGTGAAAGAGTGAAAGAGTGAAAGAGGTTTCCCTACTTTTCAGAATTAGTCTAACTCCTCTCATTCTGCAACTACCCCATTTCTTTGAACAAAATCTCCTCACTCGACTCCTGATGCGATCGAAATCAAATCTGCTTTTATGCACTTTGTGGTACTTTCCCGTCAAAAGTTTTAGACAGTGATGGCGTGTTGCTTGCCGATAAGCGAAGGGCGGTAGCGTAAGTGGCTTTTGCCCCATTCTGGCTTAGAAAATCCAATTTACTCAAATGTAAGTTTGCTAATTCACCCTACAATTCCTAATCCGAAATAGATGATAGCTAAAAGTGACTGTCCTTCTTTCGCTCTTTCGGTCCTTGTTTCCTACCGAGTCAGAGCAGTCAAAATCGCATCAAAAATTTCCTGATGATTTTCCGCTCGGGAAACCTGCCCCAGTTCCTGACAAAGTGCTTCTTCTCCTTCTAAGGCAAGGATGCTGAAACCACTCTCAGTACACTCAGAAATGCACTAAACTGGTTCGCGCCTGGAATGTCTTCAAGCGTTACTGAAGGAAGCTCAATCATTGATTGGGCAGGCACCAGTGCAGGGTGTTGATTGGCAGTCAGCTTAATCAACGTAATCGGATTGTCTATCGCGGTCAGCGTATCGTCAGCAAAGGTGCAGTTAGCTCTGGGCTGATAACAACAACTGATCTCAGTTTGTTTTCAGTCTGAAGTGGGCGGAATTTTTCATCCGGTATAGTAGCAACGTCTATGTTGTTATTGCGTAACCAACGGCAGTCTATATTTTTGGTGCTGTCGCATGATGCCAGGTATTTCTCTGAGCTTATTTGGGCGCCGGATAGCATCAGCATCGATGTGCCGCCCAGAAAAAAGCCGACACCGAAAACCTCACCCATATCCGTCCCGCCGAATAGTGCTTCAACCGATTTTAGTGTGTTCAGCCCAAGCTTCAGAGCACTGGCTCTGAGTGTAATTTCATTGACTACTTTATATGCCGTGATTTCGTTGGGTTCAGGAGGTTTTGGCACAACAACGATATAACCTTGTTGTGCCAAGCTTGATGCTATCCATCCACTGTGTGAAAACGCTGACCGTGTTCCGCCCTGAGACAAGAGAACGATAGAAAATTTCTCACCAGCTAGAGGGGCATCTAACCGAGTTTCGACCGCCTTAAAAATGTTGCCTCTACCAAACATAAAATTGTTTTTTCTTTGGTCGTGGGATACCAGTAATACACATCGACAGGCTTGTTTCTGTCACTGCTGAATACCGACTTTACCGTCAGCGAAGAATGGTATTTCTGTTCAACGGCACTCGCACTGAAGCACAACAGAGTTAACGCAAACGACATAACTAATTTGGTTTTCTTTTTCCCTCAGCCTTCTAAGACGAATTCATAACCAAGCATACCTAATCTAGCTAAAGATGCTCGAACTCAGTTGGCTTAGGTATTATATTTTGCAGGACGTTTGGAAAAATAACGTGCAGGGGGCTCGCCGTATACTTTGCGAAACATGGCAATAAAGTTGCTCGGTGTCGCGTAACCCAAAGCAAATGAAACGTCTCCGACGGATTTCCCACGAGCCAGCATTTCCATTGCGTGGATCAACTGTATCTGTTGCCGCCACATGTTAAAACTCATATTTAGCTCGGTTCGTACCAATCTTCTCAGTGTTCTCGAAGACGTGGCACCGATACTGGCCCAGTGCTCGACAGACTTTGTACTACCAATATTATCTAGCATTGCATGGGCTATCCTTTGTAACCTTGGTTCTCTTGGTATCGGAAAATAAAGATCTTCAAGGGGAGCGCGGCAAATCTCATTAAGAATAACGCAGAGAATGTGTGATTGGTCTGGCGAGACCTCCGTGGTTTTACTCCAACCTAGTATCCGGTTCGCAAGTACTTTAATCACATCATTCATACCGATAACGCATGGGGATTTTGGGAGTTGATGACAGGCAGAAGGTAAAAATAACAGTGACCAACCTTTCACAGAACCATGAAAGTAGACACTGTGCATTGCTTCCGGTGGTATCCATCCTGCACGGTGAGGAGGCAATAACCAAGTCCCCTCTTCGGTGTTAACTTGTATCAGTCCTTCATCGATACAAATTAGCTGCCCCCGATAATGCTTATGGCTTGCATAGGGTCGCTGAGAGCGAGAGATCTTGTCTTCACGTTCATGTAACCATTGTCGGGCAATGAGTTCGGCACCCTCCCTCCAATCGCTATAGTCACAATTATCACTCTGTAACCGTCGTTTCATAGATGGCCATTTTTCATTATTTAATGTCCAAATAACATTATCACAACACGTTTACGTTCACTTAGTATTTCAGAAAGCCAACCGAATGTCTGAAATGGAGTTCTTATGAACGAGTACCTGTTTATTTCCTACTACATAGCAGCAGGCCTCGGCATTGGGTTACTTGCCGGGCTTGTCGGTGTTGGTGGTGGAGGCATGGCCGTACCCATTTTTACCTTTCTATTCACAAAACAAGGAATTGGGCATAATGATGTGGTCCACCTAGCACTGGGTACATCAATGGCTGCGATGATTTTCACCACCTTTGGCAGCATGAAAGCCCATTTGAGAAAAGGAAACGTGGATACAAAAATGGCAATAAGAATGTCGGTCGCTGTACTTGTCGGAACATTTTTGGCCACTTTCATCGCATCGTATCTAAATGGGGTTTATCTGGCGGGATTCTTCAGCTTATTCATGCTTTATGTGGCTTTCAAAATGTTCAGGCAGAAGGAGTATCACTATAACGAGAATCCGCAAGGCCCGTTGGGGAATATTTTTACTGGCTTCTCAATTGGATCGGTTTCTGCGCTTGTTTCAATAAGCGGTGCTGGGTTGACCATCCCTTACCTTGTCCAACAAAACGTTGAGATAAAGCGGGCAATTGGTACTTCTGCCGCTATCGGTTTTCCTATTGCACTGTCTGGCACCTTTGGTTATCTCATAAACGGCTTGCACAATACAGATATGAGCAACATGGTTTTGGGATACATTTATCTGCCAGCGCTGATTACTTTTTCAATCAGTAGCTATCTAACCACGCGTGTGGGTGTCCGTTTGGCCTACTATTTCCCAAGTGAAACACTCAAGAAATTCATCGGTATCCTTTGCGTCTTGCTCAGTGCAAAAATGTTCTTTCAGGTGATTGGATAGCCTTGCACCCAGTCCAGCAAGGAGTACTCATGGAAACCTACAATCATACATATCGGTGCCACAACTTTTCACATAAAGACTTAAGTGCTCTCACGTTCACTGCTTGTACATTTATTCGCTACGACTTTCGACGTGCTGACTTGCGCGATACGACATTCGTCAACTGCAAGTTCATTGAACAGGGTGATATCGAAGGCTGCCACTTTGATGTCGCAGATCTTCGCGATGCAAGTTTCCAACAATGCCAACTTGCGATGGCAAACTTCAGTAATGCCAATTGCTACGGTATTGAGTTACGTGAGTGCGATTTAAAAGGTGCCAACTTTCCCGAGCAAACTTTGCCAATCAAGTGAGTAATCGTATGCACTTTTGCTCAGCCTTTATTACTGGATGTAACCTTTCCTATGCCAATATGGAGCGGGTTTGTTTAGAAAAATGTGAGCTGTTTGAAAATCGCTGGATAGAAACTCACCTAGCTGGTGCATCACTGAAAGAGTCAGACTTAAGTTGAGGTGTTTTTTCCGAAGATGTCTGGGGGCAATTTAGCCTACAGGGGGCCAATTTATGCCACGCCAAACTCGATGGTTTAGATCCCCGCAAAGTCGATACATCAGGTATCAAAATTGCAGCTTGGCAGCAAGAACAGCTTCTCGAAACGCTGGGTATTGTTGTTTTTCCCGATTAGATGCTTATCAATACCGGCTAAAGGCAGCATACAAGATAGAATATATACGGCACCAATACATTTTCTAATCTAAATCATCCGAGCTAGAGCAATGCCTCTAGCTCACTTCTGTCGGGTGGACGACACTTGTTGCCAAGTGCCGTCTCCCTAAGAACCGTACGTGCAACTTTCACTACATACGGCTCAAGCCTCCACAAAGGCATCGTTTGATACCCAGCAACTTATAACGCAGCCAGAGCAGGATCGTTCCAAGTGTTGCGAACTAGCCTTTTGGACTTTCTCTTTGCCAAATATTCTTGGCGTTCAGGGTCAAAAGGTGTTGCTGCACTTCGGATTTTTACATGTCTCTCGATAGGCACTTTGGCTATTTGGAAGAGATTGAACTGGCAATCCATACCTGAGATCTTCTGCCAACCGTGAAATTGCCACTGGCCTTTCCGATTGATGAAGTATTTAAGCGCGATCCACGTTTTAGATTTAGTTGGATGACGCCTTTTTGCCCAGTGCCATAGCGCTTGGAATAGTTTACAGCCTAGATATCCGAACACCTGTTTCGCGACGCAGTGCCGATAGTAATTCGACCACCCCCTGAGCTTCGGATTTATCAGTTTGATAAGATCATTCACAGGTAGAGTTACGTGCGTTTTGATGAGTTCGCGCAGATTACTTAAGAACAACAGCGTATTGGATTTGCTCGGTTTAATGAGCAGTTTTCCTTTGTACTTCCGATGGTTAAAACCCAAGAAGTCAAAGCCATCGTTGATGTGAGTAATGTGCGTTTTCTCTTCGGATAGCGTTAGGCCCCTTGCCGCCAAGAAGTCAGCAATCAACGGTTTTATATCGTTCTCCAGCACTTCCTTTGAAGCGCAAGTGACGACAAAATCGTCGGCGTACCCAATAAAGTTGGCTCTAGCCCCCCTTTTAAGGGCAGTGGATTTGATGCGCTGCTCAAGACCTGCGAGCGTCATTAACATCAGGGTGGGAGAGATGATCCCGCCTTGCGGTGTGCCCTCGTCGGTACGATAAAACAGCCCTTTATCCATAAAGCCAGACTTTAGCCATTGTTCCAACATCCGCTTGTCTACGGCGATGTTATCAAGAAGCCACTGATGACCGATTTTGTCAAAACAGGCTTTGATATCGCCTTCGAGCACCCATTGGGCAGATCTCTTTAGCGCCAGACACTTGAAGCACTGATCGACAGCGTCAGTCGTGCTGCGGTTTGGTCTAAATCCATAGCTGTTGGGGTCGGCAAGTGTTTCTGACACGGGCTCCAGTGCAAGTAGGTGGAGTGCTTGCTGCGCTCTGTCTATCATGCACGGAATGCCCAGCGGTCGAAACTTACCGTTCTTTTTGGGGATGTAGATACGCTTGAGCGGTTTAGCTGTGTATGCCTTTCTGCTCAACTGATTGACGGCTTTCATACGGCGAGCATCTTTGTTCCAGATGATACCGTCTATTCCAGGCGTTTTGCTGAACGAGAGTGGGTCAGTAACCATTGCAGGGCTTTCACCTTGCCGTGCTTACCTTCCCTTGTTGCCTTTGCGATACGCATCTGAAGCTTTAACACTTGCGCCTCAACGTATTTCCAGTCGATTGACTGCCATTGAGCACTGTCAGGAGAGGCACTAATCTCTTTTGAAATCATCATTTGCGTTTCTCCTTGAATAAAGTTCTTCGAATTCTCTCGCAACGGGAGACCAGTCGGAAGTGGGCGCACTTTCGTGCTCAGGCATGGGCCTGTATCTGCATCATTACAACGCAGCCTTGGCTTTTTCCGACCTCCTCTACCTGCATCACTATCGGCTATGTAGGCTTTCCCAGAGGGGGTGATACAGGCTTACCGTGTTCCGTATGTCGCGCAATGTCAGGTTAGATGCCCGCTATGGTGCGGAGAGTGCAATGATCACGAAAGAGCATGGGGCAATCTCTTTCCGACTCTCGTGCCTTTTGGCTACAGCGTGTTAACCACTTCCGCTGTTTCATCACATAACGCACCTTGCGCGGATTCACTTACATTCATCATACTGACTACCTAGCACTCACCCAATTTGTGGTTATCAGGAGGATCATCCCCTCGCGGTTCCTATCCCGATTGGTCTATGACCACTCTTCGTTACATTGTCAGAGCCGCTACTTTATTCAGGCTCCTAGGTTCATCTGGTGATACAGATGGTTCACTCGTTAAGCGGTGAACAGCGCTTCATACGACTTCACGTCGCACGCCCCAAAGTGAGTTAGCATTTCGAACAATCCAGCACTTGAATCGACGTACAATGGCCAAATTTTTCTAATGCACTCCCTATGTATAAAAATACAGGGATATGTATATAGTAAAAATGTGAACGCTTTAAATTCGGGACGCCCGATTTCTCATTTTTGGACCACAAGCCAATAAGTTAATCCACTGATTCTACTAAGCTATATGGTAAAGTGACTTAAGTGTACGCGGACTAATCGGGCATCTCGGTTTTGGACTAAACGGGCTTTATGCCTGCTAATAAGTTGTTATGTGCTTTAGTGGAACTGAATATGAAAATCATAGTAAAACGCATCGATGTAGAAAGTTTCGAAGACAAAGATATTTTTGAGTCTTTGTTCAAAGAGTATTTATCGGGATCTTCTCTAACGTTAGATTTGAACGTAATTAACCAGTTGTTTTTGCTACCTTACTTCCATGGATTTGTGAGTTTTGTAGACCAAGAGCCCTCTGGTTTTGGGGTCTGTTTCGAATCTTTCTCAACTTATCGAGCACAAAAAGTAATGAATATTCACGACTTTATGATCTCGGACAAATTTCAAGGTAAAGGGGTCGGCAAGACTCTGCTTGATGGGATTGAAAAATACTGTCGTGACAATGGGTTTCTCAAAATAACCCTAGAGGTCGGTGATGATAATGTTGCTGCTAAAAAACTCTACAGCTCGCGCAACTACGAAGACTACAGAGTGGTTTTGAAAGGTCAGCTACATTGGCAAAAGTACCTAAACTAGCCCACACATAACAAATTGCTTAACAAAGACTCCTAACGCTTGGCGACTTCAGTCGCAATTTTAGCTCCGTGTTTATGGCACAATATTTAAGTTAAGTGGCATCGCGTTGTCGCTTGTTAGCAAGGCGTTATAGCTTTAAGGAACTGAGATGACCGGCACATACGATTGGAATCCCATGCCTCACAAAGTAGAGATTAAATGCCCTGCTTGTGGTGGTCATTGTATCTTCGAGTTTGCTGATGTCGTCAAAATTTCACTGAAAAAAGATGTCCCATTTTTCAAGCAAAGTGACATCTTTGAATACTCAATTTTTAAAGATGGTTGTGGGCATAAATGGCACGGCGCTATCTATTTCGCTAACTTGCATGGTGGCTCGATTAACGCTATCACTGACTTACCTGACGGTTATTCCCCCGAAAATTGGTCTCACTCTAAGTACTTAACCAGAAATCATGGCCTCGATCTTGGAGCATTTTCTTGTAGCCATTGCCAAACAAGAAAACCATATATTCTTCAATGGCCTCAGGATGCTTATTATTCATTCAGCTACAAAGGTGAAGTGCTTTGGGCCTTTAATCGCGAGTCCGCAGTGGACCTCCGTGATTACATTGCATCCAATGAAAGAAAAACCGAAAAGTTTAAGTGGGCAAGCTTTCTGTTGCATATTCCAACAATCTTTAAAAAGCAAAATGCCCGCGATAATATCGTTAAGCAAATAAATAAGGCGGTAGCCTGAAATTGGCTATAACAAACGGCTCCACCGGACAATTTTTTTGTCACCTTTTTTGTTCCAAAAAAGCCGCCAACAAAATTTGCGCGGTGAACCGGGCGTTATAACCACGGCATAAAATGGAGTATTTATGATAGCAAGGGAATGGAAAGCTACTTGCCCTAAAGAGTATGAAGAAGGGTTTATTGCATACCTGTATGAGACAGGAATCAAAGATACATCCAGTACAAAAGGTTTCCTCGGTGCTCAAATTCTAAATCGAGATTTAGGCAATATTGCTGAAATCACGTTGTTGACTTATTGGGAAGATCTTGAATGTATCAAAGCATTTTCTGGTGAAGACATCAGTGTCGCCAAATTGTATCCAGAGGACGAAAAGTACAAATTGAATCCAGATCGTCATGTTAGCCACTATGAAGTCCGTGAGAACATGTGGTTATAACAATCTGTTTAAGAGTGATTCGCAACGCTTGGCATTTTTGCTATGCGTTGCGTTTAGTGTTTTAGGTGGTATGCGGGAGCTTCGGTATTGCGTTGCTCACACCTTAACAGGGCGTTAGCAATTAAAAACAAAATATGACTACTCTCAGATTTTTAACAATAGGTACAGGTGCGAAACATGTAGTTGTGCTGCATGAATGGTTAGGCGATCATTCCAACTATGATCCAATTTTGCCTTATATCAATACTAAGCAATTCAAATGGATTTTTGTTGATTTAAGAGGCTATGGGCTATCAAAGGATTTGTCAGGTCAATACACTTGCCAAGAGGCGTCAGAAGATGTTCAACGGTTAGTCAGTGAGCTTGGTATTCATAGCGTTTATATTGTTGGACACTCCATGTCAGCGATGGTAGCTCAAAAAATTGCTGTTGATAATCCTGAGTTATTAAAAAAAATGCTCCTAATTACCCCCGTCCCTGCATCAGGAATCCAGATTAATTTAGAAGATGCAAATATCTTACGAGCCAGTGTCTTTGACGATGGGAAAATACGTAATGCGATCAATCTAAGAACAGGTGAAAGATATAATGCCACTTGGTTAGATACTAAATTAAAGCTAGCAAATAACGCTTCTGCTCCAGAAGCTCGTGCTGGATACATGGAAATGTTCTTAGAAACAGATTTCAGTGACAAGGTTAAAGGGCTTAAAATACCAGTTCGCGTAATCGTCGGTAAATACGACATACCGGCATTTCAAAAACGGACTATTCAAGAGCTTTTTTCAGATTGGTACAACGATTTAGAAATTATTGAGTGCAGTGAATCAGGACATTATCCAATGCTGGAGTGCCCTATCTTTTTTGCAAGCACGCTTGAAAAACTAATATTAGATTCTTGAAATTGCTAACAAAATTTACAATCTGACGCCTATTTTCCCTATGCTCCAATAAACGAAGGTTAAACTAGCGTTATACACCATCAATTTTAGACTTTTGAGTCTCAAGGTTTAGTCGCTAAATCCCTCTTTTCATACCCGAAGGTTTGTACCGAAATCAGTGAACAATCTTTGTTTGCGTTACGTGTCTGAAATTCTAATTACGCATTTGAATTCGCATTCAGGTTGTTGTTTCTTGGTGACTTAAACATGGTTTGCGGTAAAGCGAAATGCGGTAACTTTTTCAAAAGGTGCTGGCGGCAAGCCGCGAGAGACATGGAGCAAGGGCTAACAAATGCAGCCACAGGACAAAAAACCGCTTCGCCATTTTTTGCCTGTGCTGGCAGGCGTTAGGCTACTAAGTCTTGCGTAGGTTTCATTCACTGATCCTCAACAAGTAATCTGTTATTAAACATGAATAAGGAAATTGAGATGTTTAGTCATATTATGATCGGGACTGATGATATTGAAAGGTCGAAAAGTTTCTATGATTCCGTACTAACCGTAATTGGAGTCACAGAGTCAGTGGACAACGTGAATGATACGGGGCAGAAACGATTTTTCTATTTCCATAATGGGTCTACGTTTTGCCTCACTGAGCCGATAAACGGTGAACCAGTAAGCTCAGCTAATGGTTCAACTATTGGGTTTGCATGTGAATCGCCAGAACAAGTAAAAGAGTTCCATTCAGTTGCCATAGCCAACGGTGCTACTAGCATTGAAGGTCCTCCGGGCTTACGTGATAACTCTACGGGTAAAAAACATCTGTGCTACTTCTTGGACCTAGACGGACATAAAATCTGTGGTATGTATCGTTGTAAGTGATGTGCACTTATCAGCTGCGTTGCCTAACAAACGGTTCAAGTGGATTCGTAACGCTCGGCACTTTTGGCGTCAATATTGGCTTATGTGATTGCGGTGTTTAATTTTAGTTCGGTGGTGCGTCACTCACCACTTAACCGGGCGTTAGCCCTATCAGAGGAAAATAATGAAATCTGCGGTATTAGTTATTGATGTTCAGTCGATTCTGTTCGACCCGGAACCTCAACCATTTGAATCACAAATCGTACTCACCAAAATTAATGAGGTTACGAAATTCGCGCGAGCTAAGTCTGTTCCAGTTATCTTTATCCAGCACGAGCAACCTAAATCTGTTATTGAATACGAAAGTGAAGGTTGGGCATTGCAGTCGAGCTTAATTACACAAACTGGTGACTATATTGTTCGCAAAACAACACCAGACTCGTTCTTAAATACTAATCTTCAAAGTGTTTTGAATGAACTCGATGTAGATAGCTTAATTGTGTGCGGCTACGCCTCAGAGTTTTGCGTTGATACCACCATTCGCAGAGCAGCAGGTTTAGGCTATCCCGTAACTTTGGTTTCGGATGCTCATACAACTCATGATAAGGAACACGCCAGTGGGGCTCAAATTCGAGAGCACCATAATGCTACGTTGCCTAATATTTCGAGTTTCGGTGTCAAAATCGAAGCGGTAGAGGCACACAACCTTTGGGCATAGGGCTAATAAGTTGTTATAAGCTACAAGGAAATTTCAGTTTTGAATTATGAAGTACTGGAGCAAACTCCAAGTTCGGAAGAATATTGTCAACTAAGATTGGATGCTGGCCTGTCTGCTAAATCACTTGAAGCGGCACATGTAGGTTTAAGTAACTCGCTTTATACAGTATGTGTTAGAGATTCTAATGGTTTGGTAGGCATGGGGAGAGTTATCGGTGATGGGGCATGCTTTTTCCAGATAGTAGATATAGCAGTCAATCCAAACCATCAGGGTTTGGGTTTAGGTAAGACGATTATGGAGAAAATAGAGTCTTATCTCGAAAAAGCGGCAAATGACGGCTCTTACGTATCACTAATAGCCGACAAACCAGAGTTCTACGAAAAGTTAGGCTTTAATTACACAGCGCCAGAAGCTTATGGAATGTATAAGAGGCTTAGAAAAAGTCGCTTATAACACATATGAGCCCTTCTCCGGTTAATAGGCAATAGCATTCTTTTGGCTGCGTCAGCAGCCAATGCTCTCGAACAACAAAGCAGTCTACTTTGTTTTTCCTAATCTGAAGTTATCCGAAGTAGACGCTATAGAGCTTTAGTTCCAACCCGTTTCTGTCCATGTTCGTGCTAGGCCGATCTGCTCTAGCACGTTTTTGCCCCAAAGTTTGTTAGGGGCTCTTTATGAAACAATATATTAATGGTCGCCAACGTATTATTCGTTGGCGACCACTCAATAAGTTACGTCATCTATTTTAGTGTCGAGAATCTTGCCTGATAAGGCGTCAATTCATTCCCTTCCATCGTTAAGGGAGCGTATAAATTAGGTCTACGACCTCTGATCCAGCGTCTGCCTGTACACATATTTAGATCTTTCGCATTGAGATCAGCAATAACCATATCATTATCGACGCAGCCAGTTTCAGCGATAATTTCGCCGTAGGGATTGAGCACCATCGCATTCCCCGTTCTAACTTCATCCATATCAACCCCAACACCGTTACTAAAGATCAGGAACATGCCATTATCATGGGCACGCGCGGGTAGCCAACGCATTAACCATTTTCTTCCTTTAGAACCTTGCATTTCAGAACGAATCGAATCTGGATTCTGTTTACGATTATGCCAAAGCTCGGGATCAATCAACCCCATCGCATTGGGGCTGCGAGAGTTCGTGCCGCCTGTTTGATGAGGCGCGACTAGGATATCAGCCCCTTTTAATGCTGTTATTCGAACATTCTCGACTAAATTATTATCCCAGCAAATCAGGATCCCTACGCGGCATCCATGTGGCGTATCAAATACAGTGTATTCATTACCACTTCTCATGTGTTCGCTGACAAACGTATGCAGCTTTCTGTGTTTGGCTATCTGGCCATCAGGCATGGCCATTATGTAAGAATTATAGAAATTTCCGTCCTTGTCCTTTTCAATTAAACCTGCTCCTATGCTGAGTTGGTATTGTTCAGACATTTTTAGCAAGCGTTGAGATGTTTCCCCTTGTGGGATGAACTCGGACAAATCATTGATCTCTGATTTTTTAAGTTTCGAAACATGCCAATAACCAGTCACACACATTTCAGGGAATGCGATGATTTTTACCCCTTGTTTAGCCGCCTTTTCTACGTAACTTTGAATGACCGATAAGTTGTAGTTTTTATCGTTCGCATGGTGGTTAAATTGGACAGTCGCAACACGGATATCTTTCATAATTGTTCCCTTTACTTGGTGAATATCAACCATTTTAAAAAGGTCGTTTGATTCCGTATAATGAATAAAATTCCTATATTTAATGACCTTATGGAATGGATTTTATCGATTTACGCGCATTCTGCCAGTTAGCGTTAGATGGTAACTATCGAGTAGCTTCAGAGCACTTACACATCACTCAGTCAGCTTTAACTAAGAAGATTCAGCGCCTTGAAGCTTTTTGTGGAGTAGTTTTATTTGAGAGAGGAAGACAAGGAGCCAGTCTTACTGCGGCAGGCGTAGCTCTTTTACCTGAAGCGCAACGAATTGTATCGAGTTTTGAATCTTATAAATCTCTAACTCAACGAGTCGCCAAGGGAATTGCAGGAACTCTTAATATAGGTTTTGGTATATCTTCCTACCACCTTGCACCAGATTACATAGCTAAGTTTAAAAAACACTACCCAGAGATCCACATTACACTTAACGATATACCATCTCAAAAGCAGTCAGAGTTCCTACTTCTGGGGGATCTTCATCTTAGCTTTAGTCGACTACCAGCTGTAGCTCCGCTGACGGGCGTGAAGCTCTGTACAGATCAATTAGTGCTTGCGATACATAGAAGCCAAATCATAGACAAAAACAAATTATGGTCTTCGTTAGATTCAATCGATTATTTACAGCTTAACCCTGAGCGAGGTAAGGGGCTAAGCCAACAAATTAACATGCTATTAGAGGAGCATGAGAAAAAACTTAATGTAGTTCAGGAGGCCGATGATATTCAAACATTGTTGGCACTAGTATCAGCAAATTTGGGCTTCACTATTGTTCCAGCAAGTGTAAAGCATATTGCGAATGAGCACGTCGTTTTTTGGGAACTGCCCGGGGAAAGTAGCTCATGGGATGTCGGCCTAATTTGGAATAAGCAGTTAGAGAGCTTTGCAAAAGATAATTTCATTCAATTTGTTGAGAAGATGCAAATTGAACGTAGTTGATTCTATAGGTGAATGGCCACCGAACTCGTAGGCTGTAGTAACCTAGATTTTCCCCTACCCCAGTTTATCTGATCTGTATGGCTTAGAGTTCCAACTCTAAGCCATTTTTGTCCAATTCCAATTTACAGCGTCAGAAGTGGACCCCATTGGTTGGACACACAAGCTAATTTCTAAAGTGTTTGATCCAGCTCATGCTGCGTATCTTTGCCTACCGAAGTAGGCTTCATCAGGAGTGAGGTCATTGAGTCCCTGATGGTTGCGCTCTTCGTTATAGAACACCATGTAGTTGCCGATTTCAAGCTCAGCTTCTCGGGGTGTGGTATAGGCTTTTAAGTAAACCTCCTCATATCTTAAGCTACGCCATAATCGCTCGATGAACACGTTGTCGACCCAGCGTCCTTTCCCATCCATGCTTATCCGTACACCATGGTCAATGAATCTCTGAGTAAACTCAGTGCTAGTAAACTGGCTGCCTTGATCTGAATTGAAGATATCGGGCGGCCCGTAGTGTTGCAGTGCGTCTTCGAGAGCCTCAACGCAAAAGCTTGTATCCATCGTATTCGACAAGTGCCAAGCCAGTACTTTGCGGCTATACCAGTCGATAATGGCCACCAGGTACAGGAACCCCTTCGCCATGGGGATATAGGTGATGTCAATCGCCCAAGTTTGGTTTGGATAAGCAACATCGATATCACGCAGCAGGTAGGGATAAACCTTGTGTGCTTTGTTCGCCAGTGTTGTTTTGGGTTTGGGATAAATCACCCCTATGCCCATTTCGCGCATGATACGTACGATACGCTTGCGATTAACGTGACGCGCCTTTTTAGCCAGCTCAGTTCGAATACGCCGACTGCCCATGAACGGATATTGCAGATGAATTTCATCAATCATACGGCGCAATTCCATTTCCTCATCAGAGAGTCCGATGGGGTGATAGTAAGCCGTAGAGCGAGCAATATTGAGAAGCTCACACTGGCGTTTTATCGGCAATGGGGTCGATTTAACCAGCGAGTTTTTTCGCTGGGCCCGGTCTAACGACCGAGCACTTTCGCCAAAAAATCATTTTCCATGGTCAACTGACCGATCTTGGCGTGGAGTTTATCCACCTCTTCGGAGCTATCCTGGCCCAACTGACTTTCAGAAGCAAAAATCATGGCCGCATTATCCAGCAGCTCTTTCTTCCATGTTGAGATTTGGTTAGCGTGCAGGTTGTACTGTTGCGCTAACTCGGCAACCGTTTTATCACCTTTAGCGGCGGCAAGCGCTACCTTCGCTCTAAATTCGGGTGAGTGGTTTCTACGTTTTCTTGTCATCATCTGCTCCAGTCTTTCTGGGGACTATCAGAACAGATCAATCACCTAAAGTCGTGTCCGAAATTTGGGGGCCACTTCTATCGTTGATCGCTGTAGGGACTTGATGACGAGTTATTGGCTGGCACTCCAGCAATCCGATACCGCTTTGATGTTGGAAACCCAGAAAAATATTGGGAGGTTTAATCGCAAAAATCCTTGTATATCCATCAAACAAACAGACCTGAGACGGTCGGTGAAGTCGCGCCAGCGCTATGTGGGTAAGAATCAGCGGGGCATTCAGGTGAACGACAAATTGCGGTACTTGAATGAGGCGGTGAGTTGGTAGCGTCGCGAATCCCTTTTCTAAACAGTTTTTGGCCAATTCCGACTTAGCTTTTGTGCTCTCCATCGACCAATTCTTAGCGCTATTTACGCAAAGTGACACTCGCTTTTCACTTTGTTGTTTTAGCGCATTGGCGGCTGAGCCCACAAAAAGAAACCGAGCCATTGGGATAGATATGGACGCGCCCGATTCACGGATTTCACCTCTCGGTCTGGTGCAACACCGTGTTTGGGCGCGTCCATTGTGACTATTGGTATGGGCTAGTAGATGTGCACCGCGCCGGTATCACCTCCACCGCCAATTTTTCCGTCACCGTTAATGCCAGTGGCACCGGAATCTTCATAGATAGCCCCCACCGCGAGGGTGTTGCCATTCCCTGCCACCGATACCGAGTGGCCAAATAAATTGTCACCTGTAAGGGTATTATACTTGGGCTTGATGTAGGCCTCCTGCGACCATTTGTTAAAGTCAAAGCGGTACACATACGCAGCGCCTCTACTACTTACACTATTATCGGTCTCGTTACCGTTAATGCCGGTGTCATTGGACTTTTCCTTTGTAGCCCCCACCGCGAGGGTGTTGCCATTCGATGACAGTGATACCGACGTGCCAAATTGGTCACTTGCCCCGGCATTCGAGGCCTTGATGAAGGCCTCGTCCGACCAACGGCCACTGGCAAAGCGGTACACATACACCGCGCCGGAATTACTTTCCCCGGTATCGTTAGAGCCATCGGCATTGGAATCTTCCGAATAAGCCCCCACCGCGAGGGTGTTGCCATTCGATGACAAAGATACCGCCCAGCCAAATTGGTCACTTGCCCCGGTATTCGAGGCCTTGATGAAGGCCTCCTCCGACCAATTGCTACCGTCAGAGAGGTATACATACACCGCGCCGGAATCACTAGCCCCGGTATCGTTAGAGCCATCGGCATTGGAATCTTCCCCATAAGCCCCCACCGCGAGGGTGTTGCCATTCGATGACAAAGATACCGCCCCGCCAAAATAGTCAGTTGCCCCGGCATTCGAGGCCTTGATGAAGGCCTCCTCCGACCAATTGTTACTGTCAAAGCGGTACACATACACCGCGCCGGAATTATCAGCCCCGGTAGCGCTAGAGCCATCGGCATTGGAATCTTCATAGCGAGCCCCCACCGCGAGGGTGTTGCCATCCCCTGACACCGATACCGAGTAGCCAAATTGGTCACTTGCCCCGGCATTCGAGGCCTTGATGAAGGCCTCCTCCGACCAACGGCCACTGGCAAAGCGGTACACATACACCGCGCCGGAATCACCAGCCCCGGTAGCGCTAGAGCGATCGGCATTGGAATCTTCCGCATAAGCCCCCACCGCGAGGGTGTTGCCATTCGATGACAAAGATACCGAGTGGCCAAAATAGTCATTTGCCCCGGCATTCGAGGCCTTGATGATGGCCTCCTCCGACCAACGGCCACTGGCAAAGCGGTACACATACACCGCGCCGGAATTATTTTCCCCGGTAGCGTTAGTGAGATCGGCATTGGAATCTTCTCCAATACTCCCCACCGCGAGGGTGTTGCCATCCCCTGACACCGATACCGAGTTGCCAAAATAGTCACTCGTCGAGGTATCCGAGGCCTTGATGTAGGTTATCAATGTTGTCAGGTCTGATGATGTTAAGGATTCGTAACCAGACGGTGTTTTGTCCGTGCTGTTTTCGGCTAGCACAAAAAATTCAGCCAAATGATTTTTCAGTGGGCCCAAACTCAGAGTAAGCGATGTTGTGTCAATCGTTTCGCCCAGCTTTTCACAGTCATCATCGAGTGCATCATTTTTTCTGCACAAGGTATATCCCGTTGCATGCTCGGCGCTATCCCAGGTAAAGGTGACAGGATGATAGCCATTTGAGAGCGCACCCACATTCGGGGCCGCTAAATTCAGTTGCCCAGGAGCGGGAGAGAGGGCTTGCTTACCAGACGCTGTTTTGCCTGTACCGTTAGAGGCCAATACAAAATAATTAGCCAGTTCGTCCAAATTTAGATTGGCAGTAAGCGAGGTATTGTTAGCTTCGGTTTCTAATAGAAATTGACAGTTATCGTCTTCTGATCCGTCTTCTCTGCACAAGGTATAGTGCGTCGCATACTTGGCGCTATCCCAGTTAAAGGTGACAGGGTAAAAACGAGAACTATCGTTGAACGCACCCACCTGTGGCCTCGCTAAAACCGGCATCTCTGGTTTGGGAAGCGATACGGCTATCTCAGTAGACGCCGTTGAGCCCGAACTGTTTTTGGCCAATACAAAATAGTCAGCCGGCGTGTCCAAACTCAGAGGCAGAGTCAGCGATGTAAGGGCCGTCGTTTCGCCCACCATTGCACAGTTATCGTCTTGTGATGCATCTTTTCTACACAGGAAATAGCCCGCCGCATTCGTGGCGCTACTCCAACTGAAGGTGACAGGATAAGCATCACCTGTGAGCGCCCCCACCGTCGGTTGTGCTAAAACCGGTGCGCCCGGTAAAGGGAGACTATTCGCGTCCCCCGGTACGGAGGCTGTCGTATTTGCGTCATCCCCCCCACAAGCGGTGAGTCCGAGCGAGAATACCGGCACCACCCATATCGCTTTCTTGAAGAAATACATCCTATGTCCTCGATAAATTACGTCTAATGGTTGTGAAGCGTGTTAAGTCCATCAGCACACCCACAAATCGGGTGCGCGTATAATTTCGTATCGAAAAATAAGCTAGAAGAGATTGAGGGGAATTCAACGATGAGAATATTGATTCACAAATAAGACTGAGACACTGTGGAAATCAGATTAATTGTTAAAGCAGACAGTTACTGAGAGAAATCTGGTGAAATACAGAAAGAAAGTTTCACAGTTGAGACACACCACTCCTTTAAAGAATGCGGCGCACTTCAACATAATTGGTTTTGTTTTGTTTTGTTTTGTTTTGTTTTGTTTTGTTTTTCTTTTTTCCGCGCCATGACGGACTCAGTGACACTGGCTTTGGGGCAGAAGCGTGCTGAAGCTGCCAGCTGCTGAGAACTTCCAGAGGTACACAGAGTAACGAAAGGGCATTGAGTATGACTTATGCCACGGCTTTTACGCTCAGTGTGTATCCTGTTTTATCGGAATTAATTGAAAGTGTGGCTGTGTTGATACGCAAAAAATTATTGATAAAAATAAGTGAGTTATCTTATTTGAGAATACTTTGACAAGTGTATTAACGGTTCCTTTATTTGATTTGAATGAAAGACTGGGCATTTTAATCAGTGTCTAACATTAACATACTGTTAATTATCACCTTTTGTATGCATTAACTGACATTGAACTTCTTATTGAACTCTATGAATAAAAGTTGGGGCTATTGTCCGATAATTTAAAAGGTTGAGTAAGTCTAATTGAAGAGCAGTAGCAGCTATTGATGTGCCATTGTCGCGTTGTCTAGTGTTAACGTAAAAATTCAAAAAATGGAACGAAGGTCATGGCTGGGGATAAGGTTGGTGTAAAAAATAGAGCTACCCAGAGCGGATGTAGACGAATTAATCATTGAACTGAGTGCGTTACTAGACTTGATGTTAGTGGAAGGGACGGAGCTTTCAGATGACACGAAGATATAGGTTCGACAGACCATATTGAAGTTAGTGGCTATGCTGAAGGTGAATGAAGGCCCGAACATCAAAGAGTAACTCATGGGATAGGAAATCAAGCTTTGCTGAATCTGACCTAAGGGCCTGTAGTTGTGAAACTGCAGGCCTTTTTATTATCTCCGACTACCTTCCAGCTCCACCTCTAAAAATGGGGCACGAAATGGGACACTTTTTCTAAAAGGGGCATGAATTGGGGCAGTTTACGAAGGGTTGTACGGGGTTACTAAGAGCAACATACTTATCACAACCCATTGAAATAATTGCAAGCTACTTATATTGCTAGAGTTTATGCAAAGAACATTAATTCAAGATATAAACTTACCGCTGGGTCAACGCCAGTTTGATACCCAGTCCGACAAACAATGTTCCTGTAACCCTGTTAAACCAGCGAATAAACTGAAGCTTTGCCAGAGTCTGCTTCATCAACTTTGCGGCTCCGCCATAAAAGATCAAAGAACCAAAAGAGAGCGCCATAAAGGTTAGCGTCATAATGAAAAACTGCGGTGCGACACGTGCACTGGTATCCAGAAACTGCGGAAAAAAGGACGCAAAAAAGACGATGGCTTTGGGGTTGGTTATCGCCAATAGCAAGCTTTCACCGAAGTAATGGCGATAGCGCTTGTTCGGTTTGTCACTCTCTTCTACCTTTGAATTGCCTATTCGACTTGAGCGGAAAATCTTGATGCCAAGGTAAATCAGATAAATAGCACCAATGGCTTTAAATACTGTAAAGACGAAGGAAGATGTCATCAAGAGTGCGCCAAGGCCAAGCATAGACACCACCGACAGAATGAACAATCCGACGATGTTGGCGAAGCTTGACGTAGCAACCACTGACATTTTGCCGGTGAGACCATTGCGGATGGCCAACAAAATAGCTGGACCCGGACTGGTCACATAGAAAAATGAGACAAAGAGATAAAGCAAAAAAGTCTCTAGCAGCACTAAAAACACTCCCATAAGTTTGATTGAGTAGGTTTTACAGATCCAGATAAAGCCTCAGCATATCTTTATGTTGCACCCCATTCTCCCAAATGGGTTCATCATAGTTGTCCAAAAAATGGCCTGTGACAACATCAAACACCCGAAACCCCATACGCTGATAGAAAGTTAACTGATAGCCAAATGTCCCCGTACCTAGTTCTAATCTCTTCATGTCTTTCGCACGAACAAACTGGATCATGTAACGAAGCAGTTGTGTTCCACAGCCTTTACCCTGAAATTCTGGGGAAACGGCAATGTTAAACAACTCAGCGCGCTTGTCGCCGATGGGCTTCACAACACATGCGGCCACAACCTTGTCACCAAAACTAGCAACTACGCACCAGGAGTCGAGTATGTAGGAAGCAATACTGGATGCTGAAGGGTCTGCTTCTAGAAGTAGTGAAGCTGGAATGTGCTGTGGAGTCACCTCGCTAAAAGTCATGTTAGAAGGCATCAGTTAGACACCCTTTGCTGGTGGGTGGTTTTCGTAAACATCATCGAAAGAAGCATAAATTTCCTATTTGCCGAACGTGACTCTGTGTTTGGTGTTCACACAACGAAAACCCGAGTCAAGCCAATTAGGTTGACCGATCTTCGTGCAACGAAATTCGACCGTATGACTATGAGGTCCGGTAAGGTAGATGGAATGCTTTTGACCTTTTGAACCATGACGGTACACAAAACCATCATTGCTCAATGACGTGTTGGTCGAAATGAGCAAAGATCCTGTTTTCATTGATTGGAAAGATCAGTAGGCACTGGTGATCCAGATTGTTCTCTGTCTCTGTTGGAGCACCGCATCCTTGCCTTCCCAGATGACTATGAATGTCGACAACGTCAATCAACGCGCTTCCTGCGAACCACTGGGTTAATCCTGTTTCAGGGAATGTTTCCCGCTCCAAGTAACAGCCGAGTGCGAGAGTATAAAGTGTGAATATCGTATCGCGTTTTTCAGTTCTGAGAACGAGATGAACTATGCCTAGAATGTTAAGCATGTTTCCTCTCGGACGCGATGATGAGACGCTTGCCTTGAAATGTGGACTTTTTGCGCGGATTACAGCGATGTGATGGGCAAACCGCGGCGTCTTGCTTTTGATTTGTATCGTGCTTCTTTTATGTACCATCCAAGTGTACCAAGGAGTACTGATACCAATATGATCATCAGCAATTGGGATGGGAAGTGGATAAAGAAGACATCAATGGTGGATACAGGTTCGTAGATAAAAAGTGTGGTTAGGCGCGCTGATAGCAGAACGATGCTAAAAAAAAGCGCCGTACGGATGATGTGGGAAAACTTTCCATATCGGCGTTCTTCTCCCCACCTATAAAAGCGTCTGTCGAGTTCCATATTCGTTCCAGCATTCTTATCTAAGGCTCTGATGCAGAAGAATAAAGCGAACTATCAAGTTTTTGCATTACGAGGTTTGAATCTGCGAGGCACTTAGCGGGAAGCGCGGTTGTAAAACCGAGGAGCATCCTGTCGCGGGAGGTGCACGAGATTTAGGTTGGCTTGAATCGCAGTGTTTACCGCCAGTGAGGTTGGTGTGCCGAGCGTGATGAGTGTACCTACACCGGATAAAACCGCTTTCTGAACTAACTCAATACTGCAGCGGCTGGTGACCAGCAAAGCTAGATTCGGTGTCAGTGCTTTACTGCGAAGTGCGGTTCCCAGAGTTTTATCCAATGCATTATGGCGGCCAATATCTTCGCGACACAGCAAAATGTCACCTTTTTCATCCAACAACATCGCCGCATGAATCGCACCGCTGATATGTCCTAGCGATTGCCAGTGTCGGAGTGATTCCCGTAATTTCAACACGCTGTCGTTACTCAAGGTTTCGACGTAAGGTAAAGGTTCGAGCTTGGGAATGGCATGGTCGAGGGACTCGGTACCGCAAATACCGCAGCCAGTGCGGCCAGCTAAGTGCCGTTTGGTCAGGGAAAGCCTCGCTTGCGCACGGTTGGCAAGCTGAACATCGGCTATCAGCGCATCACTTCTATGCTGAATGTTGATGTCGTGGATTTCGCTGCCGGTACGTATTATCCGTTCAGTGAAGGAAAAACCGTAGATGAAGTCCTCAATATCCTGTGGTGTTACCATCATCACAGCATGACTGACACCGTTGTAACCAATAGCAAGCGGAGTTTCTGTCGGTAAGGTAGCAAACGATGTGACCTGACTTGCGTCATCGATGTAGTGATGCAAAGAGTGCGGAGGAAGTGGCGCATCCGGATGCGCGTCGTTGTCTTTTATTTTTCTATTGGTCATTCTCTGCCCCGAATAGTGGGTTTCTCACGAATCATAGCGCCATCCAGTTTACCGCGCAGAACCTATGAGTGAAAAGGTGATATCACTACTTGTCGCAAACGCATTTCGGGCGGGCGCATTTGCACATTTCTTGCCGAGATCACCCCTTTACCATGCCTAAAATACGGTGGCGTTTTTCCGCCTGATAGCAATGAAAAGACTACACTTTTCAGTGCCGTGACAAATTCGGTGACGGCGTTAGATTTTTCGGAATTCAGGACAATGGAATGACAGATTACTCAGGATTCGGGCTGTTCAAACATGCGCTCACTTTCCATGAAAACTGGCAGCGCGCATGGCGAAACCCAACGCCAAAACCGCTTTACGATGTGATTATTGTTGGTGGTGGCGGCCATGGCCTTGCGACGGCCTATTATCTCGCGAAGGAGTGTGGGGTTAAGAATGTCGCGGTGATTGAAAAAGGCTGGCTCGGTGGCGGTAATACGGCGCGTAATACGACGATTGTGCGTTCGAATTACCTTTGGGATGAAGCTGCTCATCTTTACGAGCACTCACTCAAACTTTGGGAAGGCCTTTCACAGGAGCTTAACTTCAACTTGATGTTCAGTCAGCGCGGTGTGTTGAACTTGGGTCATAACCTCCAAGACATGCGTGACATTGAACGTCGTGTCAGCGCTAACCGATTAAATGGTATCGACAGTGAAGTACTGGATACCAGAGGTGTTCAAGCGCTAGTCCCGCTTCTCGATTGCTCCAATAATGCGCGTTACCCGGTGCTGGGCGCCAGTTGGCAGCCGCGTGCCGGGGTTGCTCGACATGACGCCGTTGCATGGGGATATGCCCGCGCTGCTGACCAGTTGGGCGTGGATTTAATCCAGCAAACAGAGGTGACAGGTCTGCGCATTGAAGAAGGTAAGGTGAAAGGTGTCGAAACTTCACGTGGCTTTATTGGTGGAGAAAAGGTTGGCTGTGTCGTCGCGGGTAACTCTGGTGAGTTGGCGCGCATGGCGGGAATGACGATGCCGCTGGAATCTCACCCCTTGCAGGCGATGGTTTCTGAGCCTGTGAAGCCATGTATCGACACCGTCATCATGTCTAATGCTGTTCATGGATACATTAGTCAGTCGGACAAGGGTGACTTGGTGATTGGTGCAGGTATCGACAGCTATAACGGGTTTGGGCAACGTGGATCCTTCCCTGTTATCGAACACACTATTTCTGCGATCGTTGAGATGTTCCCATTCCTCAGCCGGGTACGTATGAACCGCCACTGGGGTGGGATTGTCGATACTTGCCCGGATGCTTGTCCCATCATCAGTAAAACTGACATTCAAGGGCTCTACTTCAACTGCGGTTGGGGCACCGGTGGCTTTAAAGCCACGCCGGGCTCAGGCCACGTGTTTGCACACACCATCGCGAATGATTCGCCGCACCCCATCGCGGCACCATTTAACCTCAACCGTTTTTTAACGGGTCATTTGATTGACGAACACGGCGCTGCCGGTGTTGCGCATTAGGGTCAACAGACCATAGGGAAAGGAACGCAAATGCTACGGATTTATTGCCCCTACTGTGACGAATACAGAGAAGAAGACGAATTCAGCTATGGCGGTGAGGCACATATCGTGCGCCCGCTGGAGCCGGAAGCCTTAAGCGATAAAGAGTGGGGACATTACCTGTTCCACCGTAAGAACATCAAAGGCAGCCATCGTGAAATGTGGTATCACGCCGCAGGCTGTCGCAAGTTCTTCAACGTGCAACGCAACACAGTGACTTACAAAATTGAAGCAGTATACAAAATCGGTGAGTCCGCTCCCGAAGAAAGTGAGGAGGCAGGTGAATGAGTCAGGTAAATCGTTTAAACGAAGGCGGACGTATCGACCGTAGCTCGTCTCTCACCTTTACTTTTGAAGGTAAGGCGTATCAAGGACATAAAGGAGACACGTTAGCTTCTGCCCTTTTGGCCAATGGTGTAAAAGTCGTAGGACGCAGCTTCAAATATCACCGCCCACGCGGCATTTTGGGCGCTGGTGCGGAAGAGCCTAATGCGATTTTGCAGCTTGGTTCTAATGAAGCGACCTCTTTGCCAAATCAGCGCGCGACACAGACCGAACTGTATGATGGCTTAACTGCTCGCGTGGCGAATGCCTGGCCAAGTCTTGATAAGGACTTCCTGTCGGTGGTCGGGAAAATTGGCGGTGCAATGATGCCTGCCGGTTTTTACTACAAGACTTTTATGTACCCCGAATCTCTTTGGCCGACATACGAAAAGCATATTCGTAAGGCTGCGGGTCTGGGAGAAATTCCACGTGCGAACGATCCGGACAAATACGATCACATGCATCAGCATTGTGAAGTACTCATTGTTGGCGGAGGTGCTGCAGGTCTGGCTGCAGCAAGACAGTTGCTGGGTTTGGGTCAGCGTGTAATTCTGGTGGATGAACAGTCCGAATTTGGCGGTAGCCTGCTGCATTGCCGTGAGAAGTTAAACGGTAATCCCGCGACCGATTGGGTCGCAGAGACTCTGGCATTTCTCAATGCTGATCATAACTTCATGTTATTGCCAAGAAGCACGGCGTTTGGCTACTACGACCACAATTTCGTGGGTGTTGTGGAAAGGCTTACCGATCATTTGGGCGATGGAGTCAGCGGAGTTCGCCAGCGCATCCATCATATCCGTGCAGAACATGTCCTGCTGGCAACAGGGGCGATTGAGCGTCCTTTAGTGTTTGGTAACAACGATTTGCCAGGCAGTATGTTGGCATCGGCCGTTCAGATTTACCTTCGTCGATATGCGGTTGTACCCGGTGATGAGCTGGTAGTTATGACCACCAATGACGAAGCCTATGATACTGCGATTGAGTGGCACAACAGCGGTAAGACAGTGGTGGCTATTGTCGATACGCGCTCGTTTTCAGATGGCGACCGCGTGAAAGAAGCCAAAGCTTTAGGTATTCCTGTATTGTATGGCCATGCCATCACTAACCTCCAAGGTGGCAGCCATATTACTGGAGCTGAAATTGCGCCAATCGACCGTGATGGAAAGAGCGTCAATGGCGCAATCAAGGTGCTTAGCTGCGACACAGTGGCGACCAGCGGCGGATGGAGCCCTGCGCTGCATCTCAGTTGTCACACGGGCGGTCGTCCAACTTGGCGCGATGATATTGCTGGCTTTGTGCCTTCAAATACCGTTGAAGGGATGGATTACGCAGGGTCGGTCAATGGACAGAGTGCGTTACTTGAAGTGATTCAGGACGGGGCAGCCAAAGCTAAGGTTATTTCGGATGCTTTGGGGGTTGAACTGGCTGATATGTCAGTCCCGGTTGTCGATACGCTGCAAGCTGATGCAACTATGGCGATGTATTTGGTCCCCCATCGCTTACCTGTCAGTCGAGCACCAAAACAGTTCGTTGATTTCCAGAACGATGTCACAGCTGCAGGTATTGAGCTGGCAGTTCGGGAAGGTTACGAATCCATAGAGCACATTAAACGTTACACCGCGATGGGTTTTGGTACCGATCAGGGTAAAACGGGCAACATCAATGGAATGGCGATTGCCGCCAATGCGATGGGCAAATCCATTGCGGAAACCGGAACCACAATTTTTCGTCCTATGTATACGCCTGTGACCTTTGGCGCACTGGCTGGACAGCATGTGGGTAAGCTATTTGATCCTGCGCGTTACACCGCGATGCACGAGTGGCATGTCAAAGAAGGGGCATTGTTCGAAAACGTAGGTCAATGGAAACGCCCTTGGTACTACCCAAGAAACGGGGAAACCATGGATGAAGCTTTGGCGCGTGAGTGTAAGGCTACCCGCGAAAGTGTCGGCATTCTGGATGCATCAACACTCGGAAAAATCGACATTCAGGGTAAAGACGTGCGTGAATTTCTGAACCGTATCTATACCAACGGTTGGGACAAGCTGGCGCCGGGACGCTGCCGCTATGGGCTAATGTGTCACGAAGACGGCATGGTGTTCGATGATGGTGTGACGTCATGTATATCTGATTCTCACTTCATCATGACCACCACATCGGGCGGCGCAGCAGGCGTGCTGCAATGGCTGGAAGTGTGGCACCAGACCGAATGGCCAGAGCTGGAAGTTTATTTCACCAGTGTGACTGATCAATGGGCGACCATGACGATTTCTGGTCCTAACTGCCGCAACGTGTTGCGTCAGTTGGTTGGGAATGAAGATGTCTCAGAAGAGGCCATGCCATTTATGAGCTGGAAGCCGATGAAAGTGGCAGGCGTGGATGCTCGTGTTTTCCGCATCAGTTTCACCGGTGAACTGTCGTTCGAAATTAACGTGAATGCCAACTATGGCCTCTATGTGTGGGAGCAGGTGATGAAAGCCGGGGAAGCCTACAACATCACTCCTTACGGCACCGAAACCATGCACATTCTTCGTGCGGAGAAAGGCTTTATCATTGTCGGGCAGGATACCGATGGATCGGTGACACCGCAGGATCTCAATATGGGCTGGATAACGGGTAAACAGAAAACCTACAGCTTCTTGGGACGTCGTTCATGGTCGCGGGAGGACACCTCCCGTACCGACAGAAAACAGCTGGTGGGTCTTAAATGCGTGGAATCGCACAAGGTAATCCCAGAAGGGGCGCAGGCAGTGGATAACCCTGACCAACCAGTTCCTATGACCATGGTTGGGCACGTGTCCTCATCCTACTACAGTGCGGTATTGGGGCGTTCCATTGCATTTGGCCTAATCAAAGATGGCCTCAACCGTATGGGGGAATATGTTTACTTCCCATTGGCCAATGGTAAAACACTCAAGGCGGAAATTTGCAGCTCAGTGTTTTACGACACCAAGAATGAAAAGCCATTAAATGCGCATGAAGATGACGTATTGGCACTGTCAGAAAACTATGAGCCGATTAAGCGTACACCTGTGCATCATCTTGGTAAGTCGAACCCATCTTCACCGGGCGTGCATTTACACGAGCGAGTTGGTGTTAGCCACCTTGTGTTACGTGGTGAGCCCACTGCAGAGTTCTCTGCCGCCGTGGAAAGTGTGTTGGGGCTGACGCTACCTGTTTCGCCCTGTACCTCATCAGTGAATGATTCGCTACAGGTTTGGTGGCAATCGCCAGATGAGTGGCTGGTCCTCAGCTTTGTTCAGGATGCAGGCACCATTGAGCAGAAGCTTCGGGAAGCGTTGACAGGGCATTTCCAAATCACCGATGTGACTGGCGGGCAGACATTACTGACGCTGGCTGGCTCACACGCCAAAGACGTGTTGAAGAAGTCTGTTTCTTACGATGTGAATAGTAGCCACTTCACCATGGGTAAGTGTGTGGGCACATCTTTCGCGAAAGGGCAGGTATTTATGCGTCACCATAGTGAAAACTGTTATGACTTGATTGTACGCCGGAGTTTTGCTGACTACATCGCGCTTTGGATACAGCAATCTGCCGACGAATACGGATTGGCGCTGGACTGCTAACTCAATACTCATTGCCCGCTTCTTGCGGGCTTTGTTTTTCTTAGCCGCGCGACGCATTACCCATCTGCATTAGTGATATTGTCTATATACCCAAGCAACCTGAAGTTGCTCGCATTGAGGGCCTCCCTTCGGGCGAGTTGACTGACGTCGTGCTCTTTGTTGTTCCTTTTTGATGGAGGTGACTACACCTACAAAGGAACCCCGCGATCACAACGCCAGTCAAACTCGCTGAATCATGCATCTTCAGGTTTTTGGGTATTAAACAACAACGAGATGGCGCACTTGGACTTTATCACTGACCCTTTGTTTTACCTGATGGCTATTCCTGCTGTGCTGATTTATGGTATTGGCAAAGGCGGGTTAGGTGGCGCACTGGGCATTATTGCAGTGCCTTTGATGGCCTTGACGATAGCGCCCACTCAAGCTGCTGCTATCTTGCTACCTATTCTTCTTGTGATGGACGTGTTTGCCGTTGGGTATCACTACCGCAATGCGGACTATTCCGTGATCAAGCAAATGCTGCCCGGAGCATTAGCGGGCGTTGTTCTAGCGGGATTGTATATGCAGGCCGTTTCTCAGTCAGGGTTGAAGCTCACGATTGGCATATTGTCGTTATGGTTTTGTGGTCAGTATTTATTGAGCTTGTTAGGAATAGCGAACCCTGCCAGAAGAAGCAACAATGCGCTTGCAGCGACGATGTGGGGTGGCGTTAGTGGCTTTTCCAGCACTACAATTCACGCAGGTGGTGGTCCGGTTAGCATTTACCTGCTGCCGTTGCGGCTTGAGAAAGTCTCGCTGGTGGCAACCATGGCGGTGTTTTTTGCTATTTTGAATGTAGTCAAATTGATCCCTTATGCGGCCTTGGGCGAATTCGACGCCAATAATCTATCAACGGCTCTAATCCTGATGCCATTGGCGCCTTTGGGCGTCGTATTAGGTGTGAAGCTTCTGTATCGTGTTAGCCAAGCGCGCATTTACCAGCTCTGCTATCTGTTCCTTTTTCTATCAGGTTTGAAACTTTCTGTGGATGGGATTAACGGGCTTCTTTGAATTATTTCCGACTGAGCGTAAATGCCAGTGATACCGCCAGGCTCTGTGCCAGACAGAGTGTTGCAGTTTGAGAACGAAACGACTCCACTTCCGCTTCTTTGATCACAAAGCAGACGTCACTGTTTGCTGCCAACGGGCTTACCTGACTGTCGGTAAAAATGATTTGTTTGGCTTTTTTCGTGGCTGCAAATTCGCATAGCTCAACCGTTTCCGGAGAGTAAGGGGAGAAGCTGGCACCTATCACGACATCTTTATTACCCACCAGTGCCAACTGTTCCGACGACATAGCGCCGAATCCGTCGACAATCACAACTCGGCGTTCGAGATGACGAAGTGCATAACCTAAGTATGAGGCGATACTGAAAGCACGCCTCATTGCCACGATATAAATCGTCTCAGCACTTTCCAATAGTTCCACGGCTGCGTTCAACTGCTCTGGTGCAATGGCGTTTGAAAGCTCTTGAAGCGCGACGGTATTGGCGTGACTAAATTGTTGGAGAATGTCAGACGGCGTTTCCAGTTCTCTTTCTTCACCTTGGGCGTTTTGCAGAAGGCGGGCACGCTCAGTATAACTGCTGGTTTCCTCAACGAGGTTTTTGCGGAACAGTTGCTTCATTTCGTTAAAGCCACTGAATTCAAAAGCATTAGCAAAGCGGATGAGTGTAGAAGGGGGAACATTGGCGTGTGTAGCAATCACAGCGACAGTATCAAAGGCAATACTGTTTGGATTATCCAATACATAATGCGCGACTTGTTGAAGTCGTTTACTCAGGTCGTGGTAACGATGACGAATTTGTTGTTGTAATTCAGCGAGGTGAGTTGCAGTTGCCATAGCATTTCCTGATTGTGCACATCTATGGCAAGTGTAATGTTTCGTTGATAAATAGGAAATGGAATTTTTATTCCATTTCCTAATGGGGTATAACTCAGGGAGGTACTAGCTGAACGTGACTTCACTAAAATGTGGATTATCTACCAGTGCTTTCATAGAGGCCACGGTATCAAGCACAACCAATACGTCTTCCCCCTCTACATCTAATACGATGCACTCTTCTTTCTCTATATTTCTGGCGGTATCTTTTGCAATGCCTTCTTTATGATCACCTGTGTGAAACTCTAATCTTACGGGGTAGTGAAACATACAGGCGATTTCAACATAGTCATGGACGTCGCATTTGATCATCTCAATTTCCTTTCGCAGAGTCCTTTATTAACAGTCTTACCCAAAGAGTGAAAACTCGCTACCGATCATTGCGCAAATTTTACTTTGTTGCTTTCTCGGTATCAGATAAGGGCAAGGCCACCAGTTCTACACGTCGGTTTTCGGTTCTACCTGCCGCATTTTTGTTGCTTTTCACTGGCTTGGTTTCACCTGCTGAGACTGTTTTCAAGAGCTTCTTGTCACTACCAGCATCAACCAAATATCTTTCCACAGACTCAGCACGTTTTAGCCCCAGAGTCAGGTTATATGCGTGCGAACCTACGCTGTCTGTATGGCCTGTGATGGAAAGTGGTGTTGATGAGGTTTTGATGGAATCCACTATACCTGCCAGGATCTTCTTTCCTGTTGGTGTCAGTGAAGACTTATCAAACCCAAAGTGTACTTTAGCAATCAGGCCGCTTGTCCCCTGCTCAACACTTGGTGTTTCTCGTAACAAAAGTTCCGCACATTCTTTATTAAGACCAGCGTTCATTAAAGCACCAATGAAGATGGGAGTCGTTGGAAAAGAATTGTCTTGGCGTTCAAGTTGAAGGTAATGCGCCTTATGGAAGAACACGTCGGTTGATTGGCCAACATCGATTTTGAATCGTACTTCTGTCTGCTTGTCAGCACATATGTCCTCAAAGGCTGTTGCGGATACGTTAGATGCGAGAGTTGGCATCGCCACAGTGCTCAATACGATTATGAGCGCAGGGAGGGTGAAGGTGGCTTTCATAAATACTCCGTTATTTATCGTAATGGCGGTAGTAAAGGTGGCCAACTTCTTCACTGATAAGCTCAAGAACCGTATCATAAATATCCTGATATGAATTTGCAGACTGAATATTCTCAGCACCGGCACAGGTTTGAAGGCCCGGGTTTCTGTCGATGTCATAGCCAAAACCAATAACAAATATACGTGCTTCAACGTTGCGGCCATTAATCTGTCTTTGCTCTAGTCGACTAATAATGTTGTCGCAAAGGCCGGCATTATAAAGTCTAAGTGCTGCGTAGGCTGGGTAACGCCTGTCATTGGCATAGTCAGGATGCCAATCCGCTCCATCTGAAAGGACGATGATCAATTTCCGTACATTTTCACCATTGTTAACAATTTTTGCGGCACTAAGAATACCTTCATATGATGCTGTACCGGAACTGGGATAGAATTGATCTATGGTTGCACGGAAAGTCGAAAAATCATCGGTGAGGGCTAACGTGCTGAAGATGGAACTGTCATATGAATTCCTTCCGGTGATGAGAGTTTGGGTGCCCCCCAATGGATTAGCAACCGTCGAACCATAGTCGATGTTTGGGATATTTTGCCACCAACGCCAAGACTTGGATGTCGAGTTATTGTAATACTTAACGTCACTGTAGAAATTAGAACCATTGTGCGGGTACTGATTGTATCCAACGAACGCGGCTTTATTCGCCAAGAGTTCACCATTAATTTCTTGCTCGGTTGAGTCGTTATAAGACTCCAACCTTTCTGTTACGCGTTTAATAACCTCGATAACACCTTCATATTTTGTATTGATATTGGCAAACTCGCCGTTGTCATCATCTCCACTCCAGTCATCTAGCATTGAGCCAGAAAAATCTGCAACAAAAGCAACGTCGATAGTATAACCTTGATATTTTCGGGCTACTGCCTTGCTGCCCATTTCCTGGACTTCGTCATAGCCAAGGTTATAGTCATCTTGCGGAAACCAAGAGTCAAAATCGGCATTAATTACGACTTTGTATTCTGTAAATATTAGCCCTTCCTCGTCATAGACACCTGGCTTACCGCAATCGTTACCATAAATCTCATCACAACTTTTCCGGACGATAGCAATATCTGATTGTTCGATTTTGCCATCAGGAACAAAAACGTTCGTGACTTTTTGTGCAAGCTCTTTGTTTTCGCTCTCGACTTTGGATGCATTTGCGGCAACAGCTAACGAAGCCATTTCGACCGCATCACCAAGCCTTGCATGGGTTTGCAAGTAGCGCGTTGATTCAACAGAAAAAACAAAAATACTAAAGAATAAAGGGTACATAATCACAAAAATAATAGTGGCTATGCCTTTTTGCTTTTTTGGTGAACTGAATTTCATTTTTATTCCCTAGCGACCAAATGACATTGAATTGGAACGGACACGTTCGAACTTTTCACCGACGATGTCGCCATACCAGTTCTTTGAGCGATAGCAAATGGTGACTTGGTAAAGCGTAAGTTTGTTGTCGAACTGAGTGATGGGAGACATATCTGTCATGTCGGATAGCGCCGTGTCCGGCTGACATGCATATTGACCGAGACTAAAGCGGTGAACATTAACAACTGGGCTGATTGGCTGCTTATTGTCATCGAATTGCTGCTGCTCGATATAAAGTCCTAATCGTGAGGCTTCGAAATCGCTGATAGTATCTTTGAGAGACTTTGAAACCAGATCCATGCCTTTTGTGGCTTCGTCGTAGGTGATCGTTTCGTCACCGTCAAAGAGTTGGGTGCGCTCTTTGATAAGGCTTGCTAGCGAATAGGACAGCCTATCCAGTTTTCCTTTAATGGATTGCTTAGCGACCACATCCATGGTGAATACTAAGATCAGACTAAAACCAATCAAAACCAAGACCAGTTCTATGGTGAATACCCCGCGTTGTTTATTGGCTAAACTGGTCACGCTCAAACTCCTGAATACCAAAGACTTCGCGGGCTAAAGTAAAGTTCTGTATACCACCTTCCCAGTTAAATATGGATGAGTAATCGTAACTTACTCTATAGAGCGCAATTGGATTGTCCTCTCGCTCTTCACTACCCTCACTGCTAGGATTAGTTGCCTGGTTATACGATTCGTAATATCTGACTGAGATATTGAATTTATTGCGGTCAAGGAATTTAACCCATGCACTATCATTGTCATTCAGCGTACGCATGAATACGTCTTTATAGTCACTGTTAGCCGATGTTCTGGCATTGCGAGATGATTCAGCAATGGCATAGTCGATTGCCGATGACATAAAGCCCAAAACGCATACCTCAACCCAAAAAATCAGAACAAAAAATAGGGCCATGAATCCCAGAACGAACTCGATAGCAACGACGCCACGTTGCCTGTTCATACTATTTTTATTTTGCATTTCCGTATCTCTAAGCTTTCCATCGAATGAACAGTTTGTTTCCCTCTACCCAAACTTCAGGGTTCCCCTGTTTGTCGTCCCTCATCTCTAGCACGATACGCACAAAGTTTTCATGCTCTCCTAGGACCAATTTTTTGGCGGGACCTTCTTTATAGTATCGGCGCCGTTTTGTGGTGAAGTCTTTTGCGCCTTCAATGTCAAACACCCATTTTCTGCGTTTCTCTAAATACTCTGTATTGATTTTTCCCATTGGGAAATCAGACGTCGCAATATACTCTTCGCCTTCGGCGGTTGATTTATATTCGACATGAGTTACCAAACGACGCGATTTAGCGAGTTGACGCTTTCTCTTGGTTTCTGCCAGCAACTCTGCTCGTTTTTTCTCTTTAAGCGCGCGTTGAGCATTCTTGGCATTTGCTTCTTCAAGCTTTGCTCGGAGCTTAGCCATTTGGTCATTTGAAGTTTTACTGGTGTGTGCCGTGGTATTCGCAGTTAGGAGAGGGGCCTCAAGCTTATCTGTAGCTTTTCCTATATTGGCGGTAGCCTCTGTCTTTAATTTTTGCGTTTGAATCGGCTGAGGTGGTTTGGTTTGATATGCCACTGACGCGGGAGTGGATTCATCAATATATGTTAGTGCACTAATGTTTAAGGTTGTGTTTCGAAGCCCTGTAAACTTCTCGGCAAGATTAGTGTCATTTTGACTGTTTGCGAGCAATTGACTGAACGCACGTGTCTTCCCCGCTTTTGCGTAAGCAAGAAGAAGGTTGGCTTTAGCTTTGTCATCTGCTCGGCCGGCTTGGACAAGCGGACTTAGAATGCTGATGGCTTCATTGTAGTCACCTTTCAAAATTGCCATCATCGCTAAGTTATTTTTTATTGCCGCATCGTTGTAATGATTTTTTCTTGCCGTTTCAAAAGCAAAGGTTGCATCAGCGAACTTTCCTTGTTCTGCAAGAATTAGTCCCTTGAGATTGTGTGCTTCGCCTAACCCTTTTTTCTTACGGATGGCTGTATTCGCATGCTGTTCGGCCAACGTCAGCTTACCTTGATCAAGAAAAACATTTGCACGAAGAAGAGCAAGTTCTGCGCTGTCTAGCTCCCTTGGTGATATTTGGGATAGCTGGAATGTGGCGGCTTCTGTATCTCCCAACTTGTAATGTGCTGAAGCAAGCTTAAATCGGGTGGTGGCCGATGGGTCATCTTGCAGCTGATTCTCATACCGCTTTATAAGCGCTGAATAATTTCCAGAATTAATCAGAATATCTTCCCCATTTTCTTTCACGTACTGTGAAGGCGAAGAAGAGGTACAGCCTACGATAAGGGTGGCTGCAAAAACATAAGCAGAGGCTTTCATTAACCTAACATCCTCATAATTCCAGGTGTGGTAATAAGAATTACAATTGGCATCATGATGAAAATAATCAGAGGGACTGACATTTTTGACGCGAGCTTGCCTGCTTTCTCTTCCAGAGATAGCAGTTGAATTTCACGGATATCTTTCGCCAATGTTGAAAGAACTCCGTATATCGAAGTTCCGTGCTGCATACTTTGAGAGAGTGTCATGACGAAGCTGCGCATTTCCGGTGCGGGTACTCTTTCGTATAACTCTCTCAACGCCTTCTCAAGACCCACTGTTTGCGCCCTGTCCCGAAGACGTTTGAGCATATATGCCATATCCCTATCAAACGCTGTCATTTCGGAAGTGAGATAAAATAGCGTTGTCTCTATAGTCATTCCCGTTTGGACACAGACGCCCATCAAATCAAGAAGGTATGGCAGCTTTCTGGTTAACTTTGCTGATAACGCTCTGCGGCGCATGTCTAAGTAAAGGTCTGGCACAATAACGACTGCGATAACAAGTATGCTCAAGGAAATAACTTTTGACGTGGCTGCCTCGCTAAAAGAGGTATCACCCGAAAAAAGGATAATCAGTGTACCTACACCGCAGACGGTATATTTTATAAGGAAGTAATAGGGAGCCAGGGCAATGTCATAGAATCCCGCGCCAATAAACTTTTCTTCAATTGCCTTGTTTGTCCCAGCGAAGTAGCTAGCAATGAGGCTAGCTGCGACTGACAACGCTGATTTTTTTACTGGGGCATCATCCATGTCCAATACTTGACGGAGGCGATGACGGCGGTAAAAAGAAACGTAGATTCCAGTCAGAATAATTGATGCACCAACGGAAATCAGTAGTGTATAGAAAACGATATGAATGCCCGTCATTACTTCACGCTCCGCATTAGGCCAGTGATAATTGCCATACCAATCGCTTCGCTGATCAGGGTGTAATAGAGTAGTGGCCGACCATCCTCATGATTCATCACGAAATCATAGTTTTCGGGGCTGAGTATGCGCATAATGAAAAAAAGGAAAATGAACGGTATAGCGCAAACAATATATGCTGACATACGCGCCTCTGCGGTCATCGCCCGCTTTTTCATTTCGATAGAACGTGCGTCAAACAGAACGCGATTCAACCGGGATATAACCTCTCGTAATTGGCCGCCGCGATTGACGTTGACGCGCATTGCGATAACGAAGAATTGAAACGATGGTGTGGGAAACCGCAAACACGCTTTACGGAAGACGGCATCAGTAGACTCTCCCATGTTTAAGCGCTCTCCCATACGCTTGAATTCTTTACCGACAATGGTGTCAAGGTTGCCACCAACAAAAACGATGGCATGTAGTAGGCTCTCACCAGCGGATACTGAGCTGGCAATCATGTTCAGAGCGTCAGGAAAACTATCCTCAAAAGCTTTTTGAGCACGGTTATTGAGGTACGTTAGCCCCAGTGCTGTTGAGAGAGGGATAGTAATGACTAAGCTAGTGAGCATCGTAAAATGGAACAAAGTCCCCAATACGTATACCCCAAGCATCGATACAACAGCATAGAAAACGATGATTTTTAGAAATGCAAACTGGCCAATATCAGCCAACACATTGTCAAAGGCACGTTTCACTCTTTGCGGATAGGTGGTCTGCGTCAGTGCATCCATGTCGACTGCGCGGTTTTCTAAAAATTGGGTTTCCGGTAACTGGTTATTGTCTCTTAACAGAGTTTCTCGGCGAGATTTGAGACGGGTTTGTTTGTGGAGTAGGTAAAGCCCAAATGCCAAGAGCAAACAATAGATGGCGTTAGCAATCATGAATGTCTCCCGCTGAAGATACTGCTCAGTTCTTTATCTAAACCGAAGTAACGGGCCTTTTCATAAAGTACCGAACGTTGAAGCAAGCCTGAGGTGATAAAATCACCAAGTACTTTCCCGTTTTCACTAATTCCGCGGTGTTCGAAACGAAAGATCTCCTCCATGACAACGTTGTTGCCCTCCATGCCAACGACCTCACTAATACTCAGCACCTTGCGGCTACCATCATGAAGGCGACTGATTTGGATGATGACATCGATAGCACTGACTATTGTTCGCCTAATCGCTTCCAAAGGCAGTGAAGACGTTGCCATCATTACCATACTCTCGATACGAGATATGGCATCGCGGGGGTTGTTGGCATGAAGTGTTGTCATTGAACCATCATGGCCGGTATTCATTGCTTGGAGCATTTCAAACGCTTCGGAACCACGACACTCACCAATAATGATTCTGTCTGGACGCATACGCAGAGCGTTAATCACCAGCTGGCGTTGATTGACTTCACCGGTACCCTCTATGCCTGCTGTGCGGGTTTCAAGACGGACTACATGGGGTTGCTGCAATCTCAGTTCTGCCGCGTCCTCAATGGTGACGACTCGCTCTTTTTCAGAAATATAGTGAGACAGAGCATTCATCATGGTGGTTTTACCAGAGCCTGTGCCTCCTGATATCACGATGTTTGCGCGGCATCGCGAAGCAATGACCATCAATTTAGCAAGTTCAGGAGTCATGGCTCCAAACTCAACTAAATCTGCAAACATGATGCTTTGCTTCTTAAATTTACGGATGGAAACGGAAGCACCGTCAATGGCGATTGGAGGGAGTACGATGTTTACCCTGCTGCCATCTTCCAAACGCGCATCACACATTGGCACGGACTCATCTACCCGACGACCCACGCGCCCAGCGATCCGCTTAGCAACATTGATAAGTTGTTGGCTGTCAATGAAAGTGATGGGAGATTTCTCCACCAAGCCATTCCGTTCAATGAAAACGTTAGATGGCCCATTTATCATGATGTCTGAGATCGTATCGTCTTCGATCAAGGGCTGAATGGGCCCTAAACCACGAAGCTCATCGTACATCATTCGGACGAAGTCGCTTCGCAACGCATTGTTGATAGGGATGTTGTCTTGATCGGCCAATAGGTTGATGGCTTCAATTAACTGTTGCTGCAGCTCTTCACGCTTTAATGAGGCAATGGCTTCCGCATCAATGGCATCAAATATTCTCTCGCGGAGAGAACGATATAAGTCTCTTGTTCCCTGCATATAGAGTTATTTACCTCTAAAACGAGAAAAAGAGAAAAGTGACTTTCGCTTGGGTGCCAAATCTTCGCCAATAATAAGCGAGCACAAACGGCGAACTTCCCCAGCAAACTTGGATTTAGTGCTACCAGCATTCGTGCCACTCACCAAAAACTCCTCAAGTTTTGTTTCATATGGCAACACAATATCAACAGGTCTGTTGAGATATTTTTCTATTTCAGCCTGCGTCACGCTGGTAAATCTTGGCGCTCTATGTTGGTTTAACACTATAAGAGTACGGAAAATCTTTGGTCTGTCTGCTTCTTGAATTTGCTTGGCGAGTTTATTCAACATGGCGGAAGTTTCGCGTAAACAGGAAATGGTTGGTTCCATCACAATGATGGCTACATCAAGCATTTGATGAAGAGTATGTGGCTGCACGTCGAAACTCACGGATGAAGAGAGATCATCCAAGATGAAATTGGTTTCGGATGTTAGATAAGAGACGACTAAACCGTTCGTTTCGAAGAGGTGCGATGAACTTTGATTGTTCAGCCCTAAAGCTAGGTAATCCAAACGGTTGGAGATCCGAGTAACGAGGCTTTTGGCCGAAGTGTGGTCTAATTCTGTACCTATTTCGGTATCTGTTAGTCGTCGCTTGTCTGGATTTTTTAAGCCAAGGAGAAGATCGAGGTTTCCTGAAAGGTAGTTGTGGTCGACCACCATGCAGGAAGTTTGTTTGTCGTTCGTTAGTACCCAACTGAGCTCAGCGGTAAGTAATGACGCGCCAACACCACCTCTTGTTCCCACAATCCCCACTCGCTTAGCACGACGACGGTTTTTTAGGGATGATGTTTCTATGTGCCTAGAGACAACAGACTGAACGAACTCCGCCAGATCGGCTTTGTCTACTGGCCAAAGAAGGTAATAGAAACCGAGAGACTTGAGTTCTCTCACAACTGAAATAGAGTCAACATTACCAATGATGATAATTGAAAGTGATGTTGGCAGGCGCGCCGACAGTTGGCGGCACTCTTTTAATGTGTCGGGACAGCCCAGTAGGTCAATGACGGCGAGTTGGGCTTTATTTTCTTCAACTTGAACTGCGACATCTTTGAACTTGTAAGGTTGGGCAAGTGGAGGCTCATATCCGTCGAAACGGAAAGTCTCCTCAATTAAGACACGTAACTCATTTGAACGATAAAACTGTATCGTATCCAAAGCATTCTTGGATGTTGATGAGCCTCGCGCTTCTTTTGGTTCTTTCTTTAATAGATCGCCGAAATCTAACATTGACGACCCCTTTACATTGGATTCTGCGGCAATACGCCGGAAATTTGAGATTGACCCGATATCTTTCTCTCCGGATAAACCATTGACTCCCAACGCATAGTCTCGACAGTGCAACCATCATTTCCTCGGTTGTCACCTGAGATAATAACGTAGTCGCATGATGGCGCTTGAACTTGGTATATCAGGCTAGATATTGTGATGCTATCCATTTCTAGCCCTGAAGACGTTTGTAGAGAAACTTTTTCTGGCGATAAACCTTGGCGAATTAGCCAAAGATAGCTTTTTTGGGCTAGTTTTTGCCCCTGTTTACCTTTCCAAGATATCTTGGCGCCATACACCAAGAGGGCTTTGCGGTTAAGGAGCAGATAAGCGTCGATTTCTTCACGCGCTCGCATAATGCCATCTTTTTTTACGGAAATACTGTATTGGTAACTCACTGGCGCGACTGACAAGTGGCTACCATCAACTGTCGGTGAATTCGTTGAACAAGCGGCTAAAGCCAGAACCGTGAAGCTGGTGATCAGAGACAATCTTAAAGAGATCATTTTTTGAATCCTCCGGTTGATAGTATTTCCTCTTGCCATTGGGCAACTTCCGGTGAAGCGTTGAGGTTCACGCCGAAAAACCGGGATAGCGTAGACGTTCTTTGCATCGAAGGGATGCGAACGCTACCAGAAGATATAGGTTCAACGAGTGAAACAGTCGCGACAATAACTAACTCAGTTTTCCTGCGCTGCGTTGTCGTATTGCGAAAAAAAGCGCCTAGGATAGGTACATCACCGATAAAGGGGATTTTGGAGAGGGCTTCTTGATCCTCGGTGCTCAGAAGCCCCGCCAATACAAAGCTATCTCCGTCACCCAACTCCAGAGTGGTTCTGGCACGCCTTACCTTGAATGAAGGAATATCGAGTAGTTCATCACCAAACTGAGAATCCACGGAGCTAACTTGGGGAACAATGGATAGCTTTATTTTGTCGTCTCGTAAGACTTCTGCAGCGAGATCTAAGCCGATACCGAACTCCTTATATTGGATCCGGTATCCATCATCTACACGATAGGTAATAGGGATTTCACCACCCACCAAAAAGCTTGCTGTTTCGCCTGAAATCACTGATATGTTGGGCTCTGAAAGTACCTGTCCAACGGTGTCGTCGTTGATAGCAGAAATGTACGCTGCGACATTGGTCGCACTTCCGCCTAGTCCTGAAATTCCTCTGAAGAATTGCCCGTTACCGGCAAAACCGTCGCTTAGAATCGTTCCCCATTTGATACCTAGTTCGTTAACAAGAGAGCTGTTGACTTCGGCAATAGTGAGTTTGACGTTGACTTGTTTGGAAACGCTAACTTCCAGATTATTTAGCAAACCTTCGTAAGTACGGCGCGCCATAAAGTCAATGTCGTAACTTTCGTTGTCTGTTGTTTTCCATTCCAGGCGTTTTTCAGTGAAATCCTTTTTGAGCAACTCACCAACCATGGCGTAAATGTCATTTTTCTCTTTTTGTGTCGGAACAAATCCGGAGAGAACAACTTGATCACCCAAATTTTGTACAGAGATATTGATATTCGGATAGTGCAAATTTAGGATCTGCTCTACTTTGGTAAGGCTTTTATTCACAACAACTTTGCTATTTGAAAGTGTGTTACTATTTTCACCAAAAACAATTAATGAGGTCTGCCCAATTTTTCTTCCAAACACCACCAATTTGTGATTATCGATCACTTGATAATCTGCGGTTTCTGGGTCAGCGATGAATACGGTGCCGATAACTTGCTCAAATTGAAGCGATCTTGCGTCGCCCACACCCAAGTTCATAATGGTTGCAGCTTGTACTTTACTGTCATAAAGCGTGCTGATAAGCAGGATCGAAAGAGTAACAAATAGAATCTGAAGGTGTAGCATATCCCTGCACTCTAATTAAAGGCCTTTTGTTGACCGCGAATTTCTGTGACCGATTTAAAATTGGGTAAGACATCGTGCGTATCTGCACTTAATCCAAGTGAAGGTTTTAAATAATTGTCAGTTGATTTGATGACTTCTAGGATGCCGATACGACGAGCAATAACCATTTTGGCGACTTGCGCGCGGTCTAACTCTATGGTCAGAGGCAATAGTTCATCATTTTCCTCATCGATAGCTAAGATCCGCACATTCTGTAGTAGAGGCGAAACTGAAAGTGTCCTGAATGATTCAATAAACTTATTCCTTGATGACTCACCAATATTTTGATCATCAGACGTCAAGATCATAACGTCTACCTTGTCTCCAACAGAGATACCTGAACCAATGAATTTCTTTTTTTCAATGGTCAGTGAATAGGGAGTCATGCCAGCTTTGATCACAGCATCGACATAACCGGGATCGTCTGGATTGATAAAATCATTTTGGGATAAATATTCCTTTGTCGAAATGTTGCGTTTAGCAATCATGCCGGGATTGATAGAGATATTCGTGTTGTAAGAAACCCCCTTTTCTAAGGCAGTTTCCTCATTAATCCGAAAATAACGAAAATTTCCACTCTCTAGTATCTGCCCCTTTTTGAGCGGCTCTTTGAGTTGGGCAACTTGATAGGAGATGTGAGAGACAGGTGATGCTGTAGATGGTTGGGTCTGAAATACACCACTTAAGCCAAGCACACCAATACTGATCGACAACATAGCGATAATGAAAAAAAGACGTTGGCTCATGCTTTAACTCAGTTTGCTTAGATAAATACAGAGTAAAGAAGACATCACTATGGGTACTCCATAAGGCACAGTGGGATCGGTAACCTTCCTTAATTTATAGATTGACCAAGTGATTATTGCTGTAATGAACCCCAAGAAGCTAATCATCACAATACAAAATATAAAATACTCTGTGTCAATGATAAGCATATATGTCGACAACAACTTAGTATCACCAGCAGCTAGAACGCCAAAGTAAAATAAAGCCAGCCCTGTTACCAATACCATCAAAGATTGAGAGATATTGAATGAGTAATTACTATCAGTCAGGACAAGCAAAACACATGTTATAAGTATGCACACAACTGTGAGGTTACTTATCTTTCTCCACAATACGTCAGTGAACACGATACAGGTGGAGCTGGCTACCAAGATTAAATCCAACACGGCGATACTAGATTAAGTTGCTATAATTGTTAGCTAATTAATTGGTCTTGTTGGCACTTTCTATGTTAGCTGCTATGTTCGTCAGAGCTTTGTCTAACGTCGTTTTCAAGGTCCCACTGTTGGAAAAAACAGCAACAACGAGTGCAGAGATAGCTACACCGATTACAGCATACTCAATTGAGGTTACACCTCGTTCGTCACGCCCGAAGCGTTTTGCGATCTTTGAAAGAAACATGAGACAACTCCATTTATATAGTATGTGAATTCTAACTTTCATTATTTTTAGTGGTAAATGGAAACGTAAAAACTTCACTAAAATAACCAAAGCCGATAGATAAGATATATCTGATATAAAAATTAATCTACCTAGGTCCATAAACTTATCATGTCAATAATGATCCAGAAAATCAATAATGAGACATGTGGGTAGGGTTGTATCTCTGTTGAATAGTTATAATGTTGAATATAAATGAAGTTAAAAGATGATTAAAATCTCAAAAATAAATATGAAACAAGTTTTCTTGTCTAATAATTAAATCATATGAGAGTAGTTATAAATTTTTACTTTGTTTGACTTTAGTCACGAATATTTTCGTCAGAGAAATGTTAAATATTATTTCTGTATTGCAATTAGTTTGATAGATATGTGAGAAGAAACATATTTAAATGTAGTGTCGCTTATACATAATGACTTTTAATATAGACATGTTTTTTATTAAATTAGAATTGTATTAGGTATGAATTATGAATATTTTTTGAGCAGAAAAGTGGATAAAAAGACTTAGCTTATTGATTCTGATCAATTTTTGAGCGGGGGTGGAAATGGAACAACGCCTGCTGAAAGTAAATACCACCCAGCGATTTTAAAGGATTTTAATGTTATCCCTGAACTTGATAGGACAACTTGGTTTTCTTGTCAGAGTCAATGTTAACCAGATATATGCCTAGGGCCATACTGGCGACAAAAAGGAGAATCTTCCCCGATCCAGAACCAAGTGCAGTGACAGCGGGCCTAGGGCAGATGCCCGCCATTCCCCAACCAATACCAAAAAGGAGAGAACCTCTAACCAGCTTTTTATCAATTTGCTGTTTATTACAGATGGAAAATTCAGTTGCCAATACTGGTTTGGATTGATGGCGAAGGAACAGGAAGTAACCAGGCGTAAACACTAATGCCGAACCACCCATAACAAAAGCCAAACTCGAATCCCATTGCCCAAACACGTCTAAAAACCCGATAACTCTAGCAGGATTGACCATACCGGAAATCATCATCCCTAACCCAAAAAGAAAGCCAGAAAACAACGAAACACGTTTAATTAGCATAATGACCTTCCTTACAGATGCAGACGGGCAAATACAGTGACAGACGCAACTGCCATGAAAGTAAGTGTGGGCACAATAGAACGCCTGGAGAGGCGACCTATTAGGAAGTTGGTTTATTCATCTCGTTTATCTTTTCCCAGCTGGAAGATGAGGTCAAAATCCATGCCACCATCTTTGTTCTTCCTGGCGGCAATACTTCCCTCCATGTCCCGCATATTGTTTGCACAAATCGAAAGACCCAAACCTAAGCCCTTACCTATTTTTTTGCTGGTGGTGAAAGGTTCAAACAAGGTTTCCATGGCTTCTTCTTCGACACCGATACCATTGTCTGACACGGTGACGGTGATTGATGGCACCTCTGGGATAACTGAGATGATGAGGTGAGGCTGGAGGGTATTTGCCATGGCATCACAGGCGTTGGAAATCAGGTTGCCCAACACCTGTCTGAGGCGTTGCTCTTCTGCCAGAATACATGGCGTGTTTTCCGGCAAACGAATCCTCACGTTCACTCGCTCCAGAGGCTGTTGGTAGATGCGAAGGACTTCCTCCAACACGGCTGGGAGCGCAATGGCATCAAGTTTATCCGGTTTGCTGTAGGCGAAGGTTTTAAGCTGCGTGGTCATGTCGACCATGCGTTCAATGAGCTTATCAATCAGCAGGTTGTTCGAGAGGATTTTATCTCCTTCACCTCGATCGAATAACACCCCGTTGGTTGTAACGAGAGTGCGAAGTCCGGTGAGTGGTTGGTTCAACTCATGGGCAATGGCGCTCGACATTCTACCCATCGCTGCCATTTTGCTGGATTCAATCAACTGAGCTTGCGCTTCATGGAGTTCTTTCGTTCTCTCCTCCACCCGCTGCGCTAAAAGTGTGTTGGCTTCAAACAGGGCTTCTTCTGCCTTTTTCCGCTTAGTAATATCCAGTAGAGTAACAAGATAGAAATGACGACCATGGAACGGGAAAGCGGTAAGGGAAACCAGAGCGGGAAAGGTGCTCCCATCCTTCCTCACTGCGAGGCTTTCCTGAGCATTGATGTTGATATCCTCAATCACATTTTTGTATTGATCAAACAGAGACACGATGGGGGAGTGCCTGCCCTCAATGAGTTGTGAGATCTTGATGTCTGAAGTGGACTCACTGTCAAAACCAAACATGCTGATGGCCATAGCATTGATATCAACGACCCGCCCCTTTTCATCAAGCAACAAGAGCCCGACCTGGGTCTTGTTGATCATCTGATTAAGCTTGTGCTCTGATTCTTCAATCAAGGCTTGAATACGTCGCTGGCTAAGGTTTTTCTGTCGACGCTGATAGCTTATCACGCCTAGCATGAACAATAACAAAAGCAGCATAGCGACGCTCCAGCCTGCTGCAGCTGCGTTTGTTTCTACAGCGCTGATAGGTGTGAGGTAACTCAGCTTCCATTTCAGGTCGTCCAGTTGAATGGTCTGGGCAAAATAGTGCGTGCGGCCGAGTTGCCAGACACGGATAATGTCACCTTGCCAGAGGCTAGAGACCTTGGTTTTGATGTCGATTTCGCCATCGTTTAACGCATCGGCAGAGAACTTATCGCTACTGGAAAGGAAGAATTGCCCTTCCGGGTTTTGCAGTAACATGATGTCTGAGCTTGCCAGCCACTGGTCGGTCAGCAGGCGTAAATCGAGTTGCACCACAACGATGCCCACGATGTTCAGTCCGCTGAAAATCGGTGACGAAAGATAATAAAATGGACTCACTCCCTTAGTTTTTCGTACCATCGAGGTGCCTTCACCTAGGGCGTGGACATCGTGCACAATCGCATCCAAATCCTGATTGGTGATGTAGTCTCCATTCACACTTGAAGCCAGTACTTTTCCTTGATCTGAAAGGATGTACCAACCCTTGGTGTTGGCGGCTTTGTCCAGTTGACTAAGTACACCCTCTACTTCTGCTGTGATTGATCTATCGCCCAAAGTCAGTGCAACCACATCTGGGTTGTTGTTCAGCAAGTAAGGTAGGTGATAGAAGCGCAGCAAGGCGTGGCGAATTTCAGCGATCGCGTTGAGCAAATCCTGTTGGGCGGAATTTTGTGCCTGCACGGTTAGCCATTGGCGTGCGGTTTCCCTGCCACCTAAGAAAAACACTGATACCAAGATCAGTGAAATACCGATTAGACTCCATTTACGGCGCATAGCAAGATTCCATTTGCTGGTTTCGTTTCTTGTAGAACGTTGAGTATATTAACACTATAAGCGCTTTTCCTACGGTTGGAGCATGGCGCGGGCAGAGAGTTGAGGGATATGGAAACAACGCAGAGTGCAAGGATTGCCCTGATTGAAGACGATGAAATCGTCAGGCAGGCGACATCTCAATGGCTACAATTGGCAGGTTTTGATGTGGTTGAGTTTGGCTTGGGGGATGATGCATTCGATGCGATTCAGCATCAGGCATTTGATGCAATTATCAGTGATGTCAGGTTACCGGATATTGATGGGATCACGCTACTCGAAAAACTTATCGACAGTGGTGTGAGTGCGCCGGTTCTTATTATTACCGGTCATGGTGATGTAGATATGGCCGTGAAAGCCTTGCACCTCGGCGCGTTTGATTTTATTGAAAAGCCTTTCCAGCCGGACAGGCTATCAAGTCGTGTTTCTCAAGCGGTTGAGCAATTTCGCGCGCAAACCTCTACCCAGCTTCGTGGTGAATACCTTGCGAGTCTCTCGGGGCTTGAAAAAGTGCTGGTCGGTCAGAGCGAAGTGATGAAGCGACTGCGAGAGCAAGTCGCACGAATCGCACTCATCGACACCAATGTGATCATTTATGGCGAAACCGGATGTGGTAAAGAGTTGGTCGCCAACAGTTTGCACAAGGGTAGTGGCAGGAAATCCCATCAGTTCGTGCCCATCAATTGCGGTGCCATTCCAGAAAACCTGTTTGAAAGCGAGCTTTTTGGCCATGAAGCGGGAGCTTTCACAGGGGCTGCGAAGAAGCGCATTGGTAAGCTGGAATATGCCGATAAAGGCACCTTGTTTCTCGACGAAATAGAAAGTATGCCTGCCGCCATGCAGGTTAAAGTGCTGCGGAGCCTGCAGGAAAACACTGTCGAGCGGGTGGGCGGCAACAAGCAAATCAACATCGATCTTCGTGTCGTGGCAGCTGCCAAAGAAGATCTGCGCGATCATCCTGAGTTCCGCCAAGATCTTTATTACCGCCTGAACGTAGCGCAAATCTATATCCCGCCGCTTCGTGAACGCGGAGAAGACATCCTCACGCTGTTTGAACACTTCGCCAAGGAATCCAATCCGAATGCGAGACAAGTAAGTGATGCAGATAAGAAAGCCATGATGTCCTATGGCTGGCCAGGAAATGTGCGCGAACTTCGTAATGTCGCCATGCGTTTTGCGCTCGACAACACCATGTCAGTACTGGAGATTCTTTCCAATCGGCCTGTGGCTTCCAGTGAACCCAACGCCGCTGGCGTACCTCTGGCGGTGCAACTGCACAACTTTGAAAGAAAGGTGTTGGAAGAAGCACTGACCCGGCATCAAGGACGGATCAATGATGTGATGCAGGAACTAGATTTACCCCGTCGAACACTGAACCAGAAAATGCAAAAGTTCGGCTTGAACCGCGCAGATTTTACGGACTCTAGGGGCTGTTGATCTTTGGTGATGATTTTTGCAGCAGAAATTTCCCACAAACGCTGCCCGAAGGGTTCTGCCCCAAGCGTTTTATGCTTTGTTGAGGTGTATTTGCTTAGAATAACTAGGCTGCACACACCTCGCCGCGCCTAAAACGCTTAGGGCTAGAACAAAATTTAACCACCAAAGATCAACAGCCCCTAGGGACTGAACGAACGGGTGATATGCATCGGCACATTTTTGCTTATCGCTATCTGAAAACCTCCATAACCCCTTGCTAGTACATGACTTCTCCAATGAGCAAGATATTGCCGATGGTTTTTCCCTCCAATCAGCAGGATTTTGCTCATTCCTCTCTCTTTTTTCCAAAAAATAATTAAAAATCATATAGATAAAATCTGGCATTCACTTTGCTCTTACTGAATCCAAATAACAAGTTATTAACATGGAACGCAGTAAACAGGAGTGAAGTATGAAACTGAAAAAGATGCTGGCAGCGATGGCTGTTGTGGCTTCAATGGGCGCAAGCATGAATGCTGGTGCCGAAGAGAGAAGCTATATTCTCGCGACGGCTTCAACTGGCGGCACTTACTATCCAGTAGGTGTTGCGCTAGCAACGCTGAGTAAGGTAAAGCTGGGTCCTAAGTATCAGTTCTCCCTTTCCGCGATTAGCTCTGCCGGCTCTGGCGAAAACGTTAAGTTGCTGAACGAGAACGAAGCCCAGTTCGCGATTTTACAAGGACTTTATGGCGCGTGGGCGTGGCAAGGTTCGGGTCCATACAAGGGCGTGAAGCAAGATGATATCCGCGCCGTTTCGATGCTTTGGCAAAACGTTGAGCATTTTATTGTGCGTTCTGACTTGGCAGAAACCGGCACAGTGGCGGATTTATCGAAACTGGACGGTAAGAAGTTCTCGATTGGTAAAAAGAACTCAGGTACAGAGAATTCAGGCCGCCACATAATGAGCGAGCTTTCTATCTCTCCGGACAACTTCCATCTAGCGTTTATGGGGTACGGTGCCAGTGCCAATGCGTTGCAAAACGGCACTATTGAAGGGATGAATACCCCTGCTGGTGTGCCAGTGGGCGCGGTCACTCAGGCATTTGCAGCAATGGGTGATGATTTGAAGATCCTTTCCTTTACCGACGAGCAAATCAAGCAAGTCAACAACACTTATAATCTCTGGACGGCTTACGAAATTCCCGCCAACACCTACCCTGGTTTGGATAAGCCAATTACTACTGTGGCTCAGCCTAACTTTCTTGCAGTGCGCGACGATGTGTCGGGTGACGACGTGTATCAGTTGACCAAAGCTATCTATGAAAACCTGCCATTCTTGCAGGGCATTCATAAAGCCACCAAAGCCATGGCGATTGAAAAAGCGATTGCTGGCCTTCCGGTGCCGCTGCACCCAGGTGCCGTGCGTTATTACGAAGAAGTGGGTATCGAAATCCCCGCAGAGTTGAAAACGCAATAAGCCTTTTTACTCCCTGAGCTGGGAGATTGGAAACGACAGACAGCCCTGTATCAGGGCTGTCTAGCAACAGAGTAGTAACGCTCCTCGAAAGGAGCGCTGGAGTCAATCATGACGGATGCTGTAAACAAAGAGCTCGAAAAATTCGAGCTGCCTAATCGCATCGATATCCCCTGGGTGAACCTGACCATTACCGCTCTGGCGGTAATACTATCCTGTGTTCACATCTGGTTTAACACCTTATCAACTTGGTCGGAGCTTTGGGTTTCGGCTACCCACTTTGCCGGATTTGCAGTGATCTGCGCGCTTTGGTTTCCTGCAGCGCATCATCTGAAACATAACAAGATCGCGTTGGTAATAGATCTATGGATTGCTGTCGCGGCGGTTGCTTGCCTGCTCTATATCCCTTATGCGGAAGATGCCTTGTATGAGCGTGGCGTAAAGTTTGTGACGAGTGATTGGGTATTCGCAACAATTGCCATTTTAATCGCGATGGAATTGGTCCGCCGCACCATGGGGTGGTTTATCCCTATGCTAATCGCTGTTTGCCTTAGTTATGTGGTGCTCTGGGGTCAATGGATGCCGGGTGTTTTTCACTTCCCTGGGCTGAGTCTGGAAACGGTGTTGTACCGAAGTTTCTTCTCATCCGAAGGCATGTTCGGTCCTATCTCTCGCATCAGCTGGAGCTATGTATTCATGTTCATCCTGTTCGGTGCGTTTCTGGTGCGATCCGGTGTGGGTGACTTTATCGTTCGGTTATCAAAAGCGGCGGCAGGGAAAATCATTGGCGGGCCAGGTTTTATTGCGGTATTGGGTTCGGGCTTGATGGGTTCGGTATCGGGATCGAGCGTAGCAAATACTGTCTCGACGGGTGTCATCACGATCCCATTAATGAAAAAAGCGGGCTTTCCAGCGCGGTTTGCTGCGGGAGTGGAAGCGGCCGCATCCACAGGCGGGCAGTTGATGCCACCAGTCATGGGCGCTGGCGCATTCATCATGGCGTCTTATACCCAAATCCCTTACGTGGACATCATCGCTGTTTCCTTCATGCCAGCGCTGATCTACTTCCTTTCCGTTGCCTTTTTTGTTCGCATTGAAGCCAAGCGCAGTAATGTTCAGAAAGTATCGGAAGACGAAGAGTCGGTTCTGGGTGTGCTTATTTCAGGCTGGCACAACCTTATTCCGCTTGCAGTGCTGGTGTTTTTGCTGATCCAAGGGTTCACCCCGACTTATGCTGCGGGCATTTCCATTCTTTCAGTGATTGCAGCCAGTTGGCTCTCGAAAGATAACAAGATGGGACCCAGTGCTGTGATCGAAGCGTTGGCGTTAGGGGCCAAGAACATGGCGCCGACGGCCATTCTGCTGGTTGGTATTGGCTTGGTCGTTAACGTTATCAGCACGACAGGCATTGGTAATACTTTCTCGCTGATGATTGATGGCTGGGCGGGCGGTAACCTACTGGTGATGCTGCTGCTGATTGCGTTGGCGTCGCTGATTCTGGGGATGGGTTTGCCAGTAACGGCGGCTTATATCGTGCTCGGTACTTTGTCAGCACCGGCCCTTTATACTTTGCTGGCTGAAAACCAGTTGATTGATCTGATTGTCGCTGGCGAGCTTCCAGAACAAGCGAAAGCCATCTTTATGTTGGCGGGGCCGGAAACCTTTGAATCGCTGAGCGCGGCGATGTCCGCAGAACAAGCCAAAGAACTGCTGACGCTGGTGCCACCGGATTTCAAAGAAACGCTGATGGAGCAGGCACTAGGCGTTGAAGCGGTCGGGCTGGCATTGCTCTCTGCGCATCTGATTATATTCTGGCTGTCGCAAGACAGTAACGTGACTCCGCCTGTCTGTCTGACAGCTTTCGCTGCTGCGACTATCGCGCGCACGCCACCGATGCGAACGGGTCTGACTGCATGGAAGATCGCCAAGGGACTTTATATCGTACCACTTCTGATTGCCTACAGCTCGCTGGTAAGTTGGGATTTCACTGAAGTGTTGATGGTGGGTGTCTTTGCCATTTTCGGTACTTATGCCTTGATTGGCGCGCTGGAAGGGTATCTGGAAGGCGTGTTAAACCCCTTATTGCGATTGGTGTTGGTTGCTGCTGCGGGTGTAATGGTGTGGCCAGGTTTACCGCTTTGGATGAGGCTGTTAGGTGTTGTTTCATTCCTTGCGCTCTTTATCTTCAGCGGTCGCAAAGTCACGATTCAAACCGCTGAGCTTTCCCATTGATGTCATCTGGTCTGGGCTCAGCGCCCAGACCAGATGTTTTTATCCGCTTTCCCAAATCCTGACACTATTTGTTAGTCGCTTTTGTTCATGATTACTTTAGGTTCGCATTTAGGGTAAGCATGAAAAATCATCTGTTTTTAGTCTTATGCATTATGTCGATTCTACCTACGCTCCCGCTTTTTGGTACATTGGCGAATGCCGCAACCTCTTCGCTGCCGGGCGCGCGCGTCTTTTTTCTCACCCCACAAGATGGTGATGTTGTTCCTCACACGTTTACCGTTAAGTTCGGATTGGAAGGTATGCGTTTGGCGAAAGCGGGTGAGAAAACCCCTAATTCAGGGCATCACCATTTATTGATCGACATCGACTCGCTGGTAGATTTTTCGCTACCCTTACCGGCAACGAACAACATCCTGCATTTTGGTGGTGGGCAAACTGAGACCCAATTAACGCTGCCTACGGGTAAGCATACGCTGCAGTTACTCCTTGGTGACTACCTGCATATACCGCATGTAAAACCTGTTATCTCCCAGAAAATCACAATTTTGGTTAGATAAATAGCATTGAAGCTATCGTTTTTATTTAACCTATTGTGATTATTTGATTTTTAGGGTTGTAAAAGCAAGAAGCCTGAAATACGGCGAGGATAACAAACGCGCCTAAGCAGCGCGTTGTTACTGTTTTGTGAGTCAAATCGGGAAATTAGGGTGTTGTACCCGGATGAATCAGGCGAATTACCAGCGAGCCCGCTGCACGCATAGATTCTACATTGTGGCTGAGTACCACACCCCCTTCCGGCGCGTGATACCGATGTTCTACTTCACCGAAACTGTCGTATTGAATGGCCAGAAGCTGATCTTTTTCAACTGTCTGCATCAACTCAACTTGAGGGATAATGAAGCCACCCTGAACAGCGCGAATGCTGGTGACCTTGGCGCTTTCAATTGCAGGCTTAACCTCTGCAAATTCGTCATCAATCAAACCGTGTAATGTGAATATATTGAATACACCACGAACAGTGCGTTTCACCATTTCCATATCGGTGTAACGACCTACACCAGCTTCAACCGTGATGCTTGGGATACCGCTCTGATTCCAAACGGTTTCCAAAATTCCCGGCTCGCCTGGATCGTCCAGAATAGCGTCTGGATTCATTCGGCGCGCCATGTTCACAGAATCATCCAGGCGGAAATCAGCGAATACATAAAGCGGATAACAGCTCCCTGATGTTTGTGTGTGAAGGTCAATCGCCAAATCAGCATTTGGATGAAGGAGGTTACGCCAAATGGGATCAAGGTAACGTTGTGGTTCGTTGCCGTGTGCATTCCCCGGGAAATGGCGGTTCAGGTTGCCACAGGATACATCTGGGTCAGAGGATAAGAAATCTCGGCTGCGGTGCAGCATACCACTTAGGTTGATGGTAGGAATAATAGTCACACAACCTTTCAGCACTTTTCCACGAAGACCACGCGCAATGGCCTGTGCCGACAGTACACCATTGTATTCATCACCGTGAACACCTGCGGTGATGACGATGTTTTTGCCCGGTTCAGAGCCTTTGAAAACCCAGACCGGAAGATGTTGCCACTGTGCCAAGGCATCGGTTGCCGTGCGGAACCAAAACTTGTGTTCTCCTTCATCCAGCTGGCTCACGTCTAGTGATGAGATCACTGACAAACCGTCGATTTTGTTTCCTTCAATACACTTCGTCATTACGTCATTTCTTATTTTTAAGAATTTTATGGGTCGTTAAAACTCAAAAAAGGCGAGATTATCATCCCGCCTTTATTCATGTCGTCAATGCTTCAGCTTACTTGAAGGTAGTAAGATTTGTACTCGCAACTGTGATACTTGCGATGACAAAAAGTAAAAGCATAAAACGCCAGACAAACTTCGCCCAATTCCCCTGCATGTTCCATAGCCATTATGCGCTGGTGATAGAATATAGCTATCAATGCAGTAATTTAGGCGCTCTTATGACCAAAAAGACGGCGAGAGCACAAACAGCGAAGCCAACAATGGTGGCGGTAGAAAAAGCTTCATCAAAGAAGAGCCAGCCTTGAATAGCTGTGACTGGCGGAACAAGATAGATTAAAGAGGTGACCTTCGACGCTTCGCCATGTCGAACCATATAGAGATAGAGCAAGACAGCGGTGACGGAAAGTGCCAGCACAAGCCAAGCCATCGCCAAGGTGAATGTGATTGACCAAGTGACATCAAAGCCTTCGTATAACGATGCGAAAGGCAGAAAGAAAGCACCTGCTGCTATGTACTGCCAAATCGCGCAAGAGACGAGATCAACCCCTTTGCAATAGCGCTTTTGATAGAGAGTGCCAAGTGTTATCCCCGCAAGCGCAGAGATAACAAAGAGATAGGCATAGAAAGGCTCAGCATCCGCTCCCCATGTCATTTTTCCTTTCACGACTAATGCAATCCCGGCGATTCCTGCGACTAAACCTAGCCATTGGCTTGAACTTAGCTTCTCATTGGAGAACTTTATGACCAGCAATGCGGTGAGAATAGGTTGGAAGCCGACCAGCAGTGATGACAAGCCTGCTGGCATTCCAAATCCAATGGCCGCGAAGACTCCACCGAGATAGAGGCCGTGAATTAAAAGTCCTGATACTAAAACGTGGAATAGAAGTTTGCCCTTTGGCATGACTGGTTTCATTACGCCCAGAATCACGACAAACACCAAGACATTCAAAACCATGCGTATAAATAGGAAAGTGGCAGCATCCGCATACGGAAGGCCAAATTTGGCACCGATAAAGCCTGTGCTCCAAAGCAGGACGAAGATAAAGGGAATAGCGCTTTTGAGCATGAGGCGGCGATCCTTGCGCGATGAGAGTAATTCTAGGAGTGATTAAAACGCAATCAATGTGTGAAAACAAGGAAAATGACTGCGTCCAAAAGGCTATGAATTCATACGAGTAAGTGGGTCAGTGTATGAACGACGAAAAAGCCCACAGATGTGAGCTTTATGCGTTGGAACGAGAGGTTAAGACAACCAATCCAGACTAAGCAGTAATCTTGGGGCACTTCCGGGAGCGGGAGAGCGATGGACAATACCGCGGCCTTCATTGCCGACCCAGGCTTCACCTTTCAAAATCGCTACGGCACCGGTAGGGATTTGTTTGACAACAGAAGGGGCGATAGATTGCTCTAGTAATTGCCCCGGTGAGCTAGAGCGCTCAACGTCATTCTCATCAATCCATTCCGTACCACGACCTGAGTATGTGACCAGCAATCTGGCTGGGACACGATCGATATGGAAACGCGGGCACATGGTTGTATCCAACACCTGCAGGCGAACGCCTAAGGCATCTGGCTCGAAAAGGCATCGATACATTTCGATCACATTTTCCACATCCGCTAACCAGCTTTCTATGCCTTTAAGTTCTAACGCCCATTTAGGCAGAAGTTCCCAGATAGACAGCGAATTTTCGAGTGTGACAAAGCGATTGTATTTTCCTACCCGAGCAGCGAATTGATCGGCAAACTCTCTGCAATCTTGCGAAAGCTCGCGCTGCCAGACGGTAAGATTCACGTCTTCCCGAAATATTTCGGTTAGGCATTCTGGGTGGGTATTCTGAACCGTCACTGGCCGGGTGACTGTTTCGATTTCCGCTATCATGGACAGTCTCCAAATTGTCTCGTAATTGAAATGTTATAACATAACATTTCAATGTATGCGACCACATGGAGTATTGCAGATAGAAGTTGTTTTGATTCTCTTCGAACTGAAATTCGTTCTTGAAAATGAAGCATCTAGGGGCAGGCCTCTGGTTCAAACTAGATCATTGATTAAAAAGATATTTACTATGATGCCAAGGATAGGTAAGCATGACGACTGAATCTTCGACAGAGATCCGAGCATGGGATTTTAACAACCGCTTGCCGCTCGCATTGAAATTGTTCTTTTTGCCACCACTGGCATTCTTCGTGATTTTCTTGATGAATCACGAATTTGAACTGACGCTGTTTTTAGCATCACTATTCGTTTTCATCGTATTCTTTTTGTTCTTTGGTTATCTGTTCAGCCATGAGTTGGTAGAAATTAACTCGTCTACACTGGAGCATTCTCATCATCTGCTTGGTGTGACCTACAAAAAGAGAAAGTACCCACTTGGACACATACATAACTTGCGTGTGTACCCAAGCATGTCAAAGCCGTCTTTTTTTGACCCTCAAGGCCCTTTTTCAGAACAATTGAGGCTGCATATGCTTGGTGGCTCGGTTGTGTTTGATTATGGCCCTCTATATGGAAGTATTCAGATGTTTAAGGGAATGCCGGAGAAGGAGGCACTAAAGTGTGTCGCCCAAATGACTGAGTTGCTGAATGAATATTGATTGAGAGGTCACTCGCTAAGCAATCTCTTGTTTCTGAAGCCAACTCTGGCTTTTGATACCTTCGCCGAAAGCTTGAAAGTAGCTCGCTATCTGCGTGTTTCTGGAGAGAGGATCTGAAGGGGAGCAAGAGAACATGGAAAGTTTGGGGCTGATTTATTTTCATCTGGTAACGGCAGTACTGTCATTTTTGCTCGGAACCTATTTACTTGCCCGCAGAAAAGGTAGCCCGCTGCATAAACGGCTCGGAAAGATATATATGCTGTTGATGATGACAACGGCCATCTCTACCTTGTTTATTCCGTCGCAGGTGGGGCCTCAGGTGTTCTATCACTTTGGCTATATTCATATCCTCAGTATTGTCACCCTCTACACCGTGCCTGAGTCCTTCATTGCAATTAGAAAGGGTAATGTGAAAAAACATCAGCAAGGCATGGTGATCTTGTATGTTTTGGCGCTATTGGTCGCGGGTACATTGGCGTTTACGCCGGGAAGATTACTGCATACTTGGCTGTTTGCTTAGTCTCGTCGAGTGACAAAAAAGGCTGCTTGGCAGCCTTTTCTATTATCAGAATTTATAGACAGCCCCAAGGCTGAACTCCCAACCCAAATCATTTTGTACAAGGGGGCTGTCTATATCATGGTGCTCAAGTGCAACTGCAGAAATGGCTAGCCAGTTTTCAGAAAAATCATAAAGGGCTATCACGCCGCCTTTGTAAACCCAGCTTTCGTCAGCGTTAAATTCAGCCAAGCCTGAAGCCGAAGACTCTTGGGCTGAGACGGAATACAGGTGTCGGGAAAGTTTCTTATCGCGATAATCTATTTCCACATAAGGTGACAAAACAAAATCAGTGATAGGGGTATCAAACGCGCGGCCGAAATGAAGTTGGATTTCATAGCCATTGTGCTCGTTGGTGACATCGTGAAGATAAGTGAGTCGCGCGCCAACAGTACCTAATGTGATACCGAGTTCGCCATTGCTATCTCGATTGTTTATCCCTGAAGGAATGTCATTAAAGTCCTCAGAAACTTCAGCAAAGCGAAGGTTACCGGAAAGGCCAATAAACGGGATAGGGTTGTAAGTGAAAAGACTGCCATCAATAAAGCCATGCTCACTATTGTAAAACAGGTATGGTTCAGCCCCAGCCTTTGTGCTTTGATTTGAAAAGACCGATTCCCCAACAGTCAGTCCGGCACCGACAAAACCAAAATCCTTGTATTTATCCTGCGCTAAAGCTGGTGCTGTAGCGACAGACAGCAAAAAGGGGGACATGATAGATATGACGTATTTTCTCATTACAGCTCTCCTTTCTATGAAAAAGAAGAACCGTAATGATGGCGATTTATTTCAGGTTGTTTAGGTATAAAAAGAAGTTAGCCTTGCCGATTGCCTTATATCAGTCTTTCGATGTGATTAGATTTGTTTGAAAAGCTAACCTGAAAGTCTATGCCTCTGACATTTCAGACAGGGATTTTTTCAGCGAGCGGGCTTTGTTAAGTTCAATTTTATAGGCAGCCAGCAGAGTAGAAAGATCGCTCACCTTTACTGTGCAGTTGCCTTCGTTGTCCATCGAGTTAAGGACGTCGTTATTAAGTCTAGCGAGTGCATCACGCATCGCTGGTGTATCAGTTGTAATAGGCATGTTTGTTGACTTTTTTGTTATTAGAGCGGGCTTATTAAATCAGAAAGCGAAATAGGGAAACAATCCGGTTTTCAAACGGATTGTTTCAGTAAGTCGAAGTGTAGTGCTTGGATTCATGAGCGGCAGGGGCGTGACGGAAATTAACCAGAATATTAGACTAGCCACTCAATTGTAATGAAATTAGACGCTTAACGTTACTTTAAGAGGCTGTCTATCGAGGTTCCTATATAGGAGGGCCAGTCAAAAAAGGTACATGGTTTGGTTTTTGGCATACCACACTTTTGCGAGCGATATCGATAAATCGTGCTGTTCACTCACTATGAATCGGGTAAATCAGCTCGCCAGTATCGAATCCTCGGGAGTTGGCGGCTTCAACAAATTGTTGAATCACTTCTTCTGAAACTTTAGGTGTTCTCGCCAGCAACCAGAGATAGTTGGTATTGAAACCAGACACAAAAGCGTAGTCGTAGTTTTCTCCCAACTTGAAGACTACATACGACGAATAGAAGGGGCCAAAAAAGGATACCTTAAGGTGGGCGACATCACGGTCACCAACGAAGTATGCGCGGCCTAAAGCTTCACTCCACTCTTTATCTTCCCCGTTGTAACCGCGGTTGATAACGTTGATGCCACCATCTTCTCGCAGCGTATACTCCGCTGAAACGGAAGAAAGGCCGCGTTCGAAAGAGTGGTCAAGTCTTGCGATTTCGTACCATTTTCCTAGGTAGCGTTGTTCGTCAAATCCGGTTACAGGCTTTACGCCTTCTGGAATAGATTGGCAGGCAGTAAGGCCAAGAAGGGAGGCCGCAATCAAGAGCGCTTTAAACATAAGCAAAAGTCTTCTTTTTATTGTTAATTGGATTTAGGTACGGTGCCAAAAGCCTTGTAGGTCATTTTATTTAGCGAAAAATTTTGGTGAGAGCATCAGCCAAAGCCGCATGACCTGCTTCATCGAGATGAAGGCCATCAATGGGTGAAGCTTCACAGACTGTCGCTGCTTCAAAAAAGTCGCAGCCTTCTTCTTCTGCTACTGCTCGGAAGTAAGTAGCAAGATCCAGTGATTTCTGTCGGCCATTGTGAAAGCCTGAAGCCCAGTTATTGGCATCATGCATTGGGGCAGGTGAAACAATAAGAATGCGTGGTGTTGGTTGCCCGGCATTATCGCACTCTTTGACCTGACCAATCAGCTTGCGGATACCTTCTGCTATCCAAGCCGGTTCTGAGGGGAATTGTGATTTCAAGTCATTAGTGCCAAGCATAATGACAACCCAATTCAACGGGCGGTGAGAGAGCAATATCATTGGCAGAGCAGCGCTGCCATCACGATAAGGTTTGATTGGGTCGTTCCAAACTGTAGTGCGGCCGTTCAGTCCTTCCTCGAGTACCTCAAATCTCTCTATTGCACCTGTAGTACTGTCATTATTCAACAAGTTCTTGAGTCGCGATGTCCAGCGAATAGCCTCTCCCCAACGTGAACCATTTGAAGGGTTGTAACCCCAAGTGTTTGAATCACCGAAACATAAAATCCGTTGCATAGATGCGTCCTTTTGTTGTTATCTCGATATTTTACTCCGTCAGGCGTTTTTCGTCTGGTGTAATTTGACGCTTTTACTTTTTCCGGCGTCGCGTGTGGAATATTTAAATTGTTTAAAACGGCTCATGGTAGCGTTAAGGGGTAAGTTATCGTTGCGGTAAAGCGAAGGACAAGCGCTCTCAAACAGGGATAAGAATGCCGAAACCGATAACAAGGCCCTGACAACAAAGAGGGCCATACTATGAAAGAAAAAACGCCTCTGCAGATAAGAGCCGCTGCTGCCCGGCACAATACATCTGTCGATCAATCCAATCGCCGCGTCCCCATTAACTTGCGGCAATCAGGACCCACCCCCGTCGAAATGCTCATTTCTACCCGAGTGAGAAAATCCCCTTATTGGCATCTTTCCTTTGAATCCGGTTGCTGGCGAGCAACGGTATATAACCGCGTCTACCACCCGCGAGGTTATCAGCGCATGGATGAAGGCGGTGCGATGGTGGAATACGAAGCACTGGTCAATCATGTCACCATGTGGAACGTTGCGGTTGAGAGGCAGATTCAGGTGAAAGGGCCTGATGCCGAAAAGTTTGTCGACTTTGTCATTACCCGTTCCGCGAGTCTCATTAAGCCAATGCGTGGTAAGTACGTCATCTTGTGTAATGAGGAAGGCGGGATTTTGAATGATCCTGTGCTTTTGCGTGTAGCAGAGGATGAATTCTGGTTCTCTATCTCAGACAGTGATCTGGAATTTTGGATGCGTGGCGTGAATATCGGCAAAGGTTTTGATGTGACCATTGCGGAAATTGATGTCTGTCCGGTGCAAATTCAGGGGCCGAAATCCGAAGCGCTAATGTCCGATCTCTTTGGGCCAGCAGTGAGTGATATTCCTTTCTATGGTTTGATGGAAGGCAGGCTGAACGGGGCTGATGTCATTATCTCGCAGACTGGCTTTACTGGAGAGAAGGGATACGAAATCTACTGCAAAAACGCGACCGTAGATGCTGAAAAAGTGTGGTATGGCGTGTTGGAAGCCGGCGAAAAACATAATTTGATGGTGATTGCTCCTGCGCACCATCGGCGTATCGCGGCGGGTATTTTGTCCTGGGGACAGGACATTGATCAGGAAGTGTCGCCATTCCAGTGTAATCTTGCTTATCAGGTTCCTCGCGATAAAGAGGGCGATTACATTGGGAAAGCAGCGCTGGAAAAAGCACGTGATCAAATCGAAGCTGGCGCATCCCCTTATCCACTCGGTATGGTTGGTATCGTGTTTGGTGGTAAACCTGTTATCGACTATGCCAATGACTTCTGGCTTGTCTACGGAGAAGACGGTGGTGATGCAGTCGGTTATGTGACGTCGCCTTGGTATAGCCCTGAGTTGGAAACCAATATCGCGCTTTGTCATGTGCCTTGGGATGGGCGTGATGTCGGCACTAAATACAAGGTGGCTTTGCCGGAGGAATATGGGGGTGAGATTGTCGACGCTGAGGTCGTTGAGATACCTTTCCGTCCATCTGTAAATCCTAACTCCCGCGAAGTTGCCAAAGCGCGCGGCAGCGATTCTGTAGACTGACCGGCTGTTGGCGGCACGGAAAGTGCCGCCCCCTCCAGCAGGATTTTCATCACAATGAATTTTGAATCAGGCAGCGTAGATCGGAAGCCTGTGCTCCACGATCCTGCTTTTGCTGCAGCAGAGCTTATAAAGAATGCGTCTCTGGAAGCGACACCCAAGCAAATTGCTTCGCTGGGTGACGAGAAGCCAGACTGGCTGGCGGATGGAATGCGCGTGTATGTCCCCTTTCTGCCTTCTGCGAAGTTTGAAGACGCTTTTGTGGCTTGCGAAATACTAAAAAAATGGGGGATCGAACCTGTTCCACACCTACCCGCCCGTGCAGTGCCAAATGAGCAAACCCTGAGGCTTTGGTTGCTGGCTCTGCAAGCGCTAGGTGTCACCCAAATTTTACTGATTGCCGGTGACATTGATGATCCCAAAGGTCCTTTTACTGACACCTTACAATTGATGGAACTTGGTCTTTTCCAAGAATTTGGTATTGACGGAATCGGTGTGGCAGGACATCCAGAAGGGCACCCAATTGTGAGTGAGGCAGTACTTGTGGACGCACTGACACGTAAACGGGATTACGCCCTCCAACATGGGCTGTCTCTTTGGGTGGTGACGCAATTTTCGTTTGAACAGACGGTTTTGGAGCAGTGGCTGGAAGATCATCAAACCATACTGGAGGGAATACCGGTTTATCTGGGGCTTGCTGGCCCTACACGATTGAATAATTTGCTGTCTTATGCCGCGCAATGTGGCGTGGCTACGTCTGCAAAGGCGCTGACAAGAAACCTGAATGCCGCAAGATTGCTGAGGCCATGGACACCGGATTCGCTACTGAAAGCGATGGCAGAGTTTCAATCGGAAAGACCGGAATCCGTATTAAAGGGGATCCATTTGTTTCCATTTGGCGGGCTGAAACAATCCAGCGAATGGTTAGTTAAGAAGGCCAGATAATCGAATTATCTGGGTATGACCCTGAAATAGTGAAATTTGGGGTGATCTAATGAATAATCAAAATAATACCGTATTAGTGACTGAAAATATGACAGCCTTACCTCCACCCGGCGCACCGGACATTGAAATTGCACGCGCGGTCAGACCTTGGCCGATTTTTGAAGTGGCTCAGCGAAAACTTGGCGTTGCTGCTCACGCACTTATCCCATATGGACATTACAAAGCAAAACTGGATTTGGCGCAGATTGACACTACCTCGAAAGTGGGCAAACTCGTGCTGGTCACAGCAATTACCCCAACCCCGGCAGGAGAAGGAAAAACGACCACCAGTATTGGTTTGACCGATGCATTGAATGCGATTGGTGTGAGTGCCAGTGTTTGCCTTCGTGAGCCATCACTGGGTCCTTGTTTTGGAGTAAAAGGTGGTGCAGCGGGTGGAGGCCGTGCTCAGGCAATTCCCATGGAAGATCTGAATCTTCACTTCAATGGTGATTTCCATGCGATCACCTCTGCCCATAACCTGTTGGCTGCATTGATTGACAATCATATTCACTGGGGCAATGAACTTAATTTAGATACTCGCAAGGTTTCCTGGCGCCGTGTGATGGATATGAATGACCGAGCCCTTCGCCACACCTTGGTGGGGTTGGGTGGCCCTGCCCATGGTCAGCCGCGTGAGTCAGGCTTTGACATCACAGTGGCATCTGAAATCATGGCAATCCTTTGTCTGGCGGAAGACAGAAAAGATCTTCAACGCCGTCTGGGTAACATCATCATTGGCCGTGATCGTGACAACAAGCCAGTGACCGCGCGTGACCTAGGCGCAGAAGGCGCGATGACAGTGCTTCTGAAAGATGCTATTCAGCCGAACCTGATCCAGACCTTGGAACACAACCCAGCGCTTATCCATGGTGGTCCATTCGCCAATATTGCCCATGGCTGTAACTCAGTGATGGCGACCCGCACCGCCATGGGGCTGACCGATGTGGTAGTGACGGAAGCAGGCTTTGGTGCGGATTTGGGCGCAGAGAAGTTCATCGACATCAAATGTCGTATCTCTGGCTTAAAACCGGATGCGGCCGTACTGGTGTGTACGGTGCGCGCACTGAAAATGCAGGGTGGTATCGCGAAAGACAATCTTGACGCAGTAGACGTTGAAGCGGTGAAGCGTGGCTCGGCTAACCTCAAACGCCACATCAAAAACATGCAAAAGTTTGGCCTAACGCCTGTAGTAGCGATCAACCGTTTCCCGAATGATGATGCGAAAGAGCTTGCTGTCATCAAAGAAGTTTGCCTGAGTTTGGGGGCGTGTGTAGAAGAAGCACAGCATTGGGCGGAAGGTGGTGTGGGGGCCAAAGCCGTCGCTGAAGCGGTTAAAACCATGCTTGATGGTGAAGCGCCAGATGTGCAGTTCCTTTACGAGGATGATCTCCCTATCGACGAGAAAATCCGCAAAGTTGCCACTTCGCTGTATGCGGCGGAAGATGTGCAGTTCAATATCGCAGCGTCGAAGCAGCTTGATGAGATTAAACAACTGGGATACGGTCATCTGCCGGTTTGTATCGCGAAAACACCATACAGCTTCACCGCGGAGCCCTCTGAACTTGGTGCACCATCAGGACACATCTTGCCTGTACGAGAACTTCGCCTGATGGCAGGGGCTGGTTTTGTCGTGGCTATTTGTGGTGATGTGATGACCATGCCAGGACTGCCGCGTAAACCCGCTGCGCTCAGTATTTCCCTCGATGATGACGGCGAGATTGTAGGGCTGTTCTAGCTTTCCAATGTATCGTCTCAAAAGCGCTACCTTGGGTAGCGTTTTTACTTCCCCCTTCAGGTTTTTCTCTTTCCCTGACGCGTGTATCTAAAGATGCTCGTATTGGTTTGTTCTCTCTGGCAGCGGATTGACGCCTTGCTCTTTGTTGTTCTTTTTGGCGGAGATGACTACACCCAAACGGGAGCGCTGTAATGCTTACGGCTTTGCTGAGAAAGCATGCGTATTAGCCTTTAGCCAAAGAAAATTGAGCGAATGAGGTACTGCGAGAAGTGTACATTTCAATGTACACATCAGTGTCTGAAACTAAGACTCATTAATGATGTGAATGTATCTGATGTGTTAATACGTACTCGATGGGTACTTCAGCGAACGGTGTTATTTGCTGACTGAATTTATGAAATTATTCGAACGGTTGAATAAAAATTATAACTTTTGAGTTTCTTTTGTTACATGAAAATATGAGAAGAAAATCACATAAGAGCATAAGTAGCAATGGTAAAGAAAATCAGCCTCATATTTGGAGTCGTCATCGTCGCAGTTCTGTGCCTGACGCTCCTCATTTCAAATCACTTCTTGGAGGGTTTTAAAAAACAGAATATGGATCATGAAGACGAAGTGAGCACAGTTGTTCTCAAGGCAAGCTTCGATTCTGCCATTAAAGGGTTGTTGGTTCAGGTTCAATCTTTAGGGACTGCTTTTAACCTTGATATCAATCAGCCTTTTGATGAACGTTCCGTATTGGCAGAAATGGGTAAAATCGTCGAAGTTAACCCAGCAATCGATAACGTGATTCTTGCAACTTTAGAGGGCGATGTCTTTTCGTTTTCTTCAAATGGCTGGAATCGTGCATTCAACGCGAGGCAAGCGGGTCGGGACTATTTTATCTCTATCATACACAACGACAAAAAAGCTCATATCAGTGAGCCATACAAGTCGAACCGAGGTAATTATGTCGTAACGGTAAGCGCACCACTGAATTACAAGGGTGAGCGCGTTGGCGTCATTGCTCTAAACGTCAACCTAAACGTTGTTTTACCAGAAAAACTTGGCCTTGAGTACGCAATCACCACCGAGGAAGGAATTGTGGTTGCTGTAGACAGAAGCTCTCTTGAGTGGCTAAACAAAAACCTGTTCGATGTTCGTCCGAACTATCGTGATATCGGAGATGAGCCAAGGATCATCACCAGTCCTACGTTAGGTGTTTATAGCCTATCGAGAGAAAGCCTGGGACATGGTTTTACGGGGTATGTCTTTACCGAGCAAAAACAGACAATGGAAAATGCTTCCATGATCAGAACCGCTTTAATGGTGCTTTTGATTACGATTGGCTTGTTGCTCACCTTGACGCTTTATATTGTTGTTCGTCGCGAGTTAGCGCAGATCCCAAATGTGGTAACGACGATTGGGAGCATGTCTGAAGGCGATTTCTCCCACGTGGAAATCGCAGAGACCGGTAATGAAATTGATCAGGTTTCTACCTCGTTGGGCAATATGCAATCTCGGGTAAATGACGTCATCAATACCACACATACGATTATGGATACCCTCTCTGAGCACCAGGCCCATATTTCAGATGTCGCACTGAATAATGCCCGTCGTTCTGAGACAGAGCTTGTGCATATTGATCAGGTCGCGACGGCGATTGCTGAAATGGCAGCAACGGCGAATGAGATTGCGGCAAATGCTCAAGCCGCAGAGGTTGAAACCTCCTCAACACTGGCCTTGTCAGCAGTCAGCTTGGAGACATTGCACAAATCAACAGTCATCGTGGAAGAAGTCACCAAGTCTATTCAGGAGTCGGCGAATATCTTCGAAGAGTTGAAAGTACTTTCTGACAATATCAGCTCTGTGGTCGATGTCATTGGCAATATCTCCGACCAAACCAATTTGCTCGCACTCAATGCTGCTATTGAAGCAGCTAGGGCGGGTCAACAAGGTCGTGGATTTGCAGTTGTCGCGGATGAAGTCCGTGCATTGGCAGTAAAAACGCAAGAATCGACAGGGAACATCCAGACGATCATCACCACGTTACAAAGTGGTGCGCAGAAAGCCGTCGATTCAATGAATAGCAACTTACAGTTGGCCGGTGAGCTATCATCGATTTCTAAGGAAATTGAGAGCGCATTTAGTGATATCTCAACCAAAGTGACTCAGCTCTCTGATATTAACTCTTCGGTTGCAACAGCTTCTGAGGAGCAGTCAATTGTGAATCAGGAAATATCCAAGAGTATTGAAGACATTAAAATGATGGTTGAGGAAAATCTGTCGGGAGTGAACAACGCCATTGAATCGAACAACGAGATGGTCAAGTTGGTTGAAGAGCTCAAAAGCGAAGTCGCATTTTTTAAAGTGAGTGGTAAAGAGAACGATCAATTATCTGCCAGCTAAAAGCGGCTAAAGAAAACCTAAGCGCCTGAAATTAATAGGCGCTTTTTTTGTTTTTTCTATCTGAAAATAAGGGCAAAAACCCCGTCACATATTGCCATATATTGCCGCATTCCAAATATAACCCGTCGCAATCGCATCGCTGAATAATGGGGTTGTTGGTTAACTTGAACTAAAGATTAAAGAGGAAAAACCAACAAAGGACGTGCACATGTCGGACGCTCTAGCGCTGCATCGAGATTCCATCATTATTGATGGCCTGATTATTGCCAAATGGAACCGGGAATTGTTTGAAGATATGGCAAAAGGTGGGCTGACGGCCGCCAATTGCACAGTTTCTGTTTGGGAGGACTTTCAAAGCACTGTCGACAACATTGTCGAGTTCAACCAACTGCTACGTGAAAACAGCGACCTCATTCGCCCGGTTCAGACCACCGAAGACATTCTCGCCGCTAAGCGTGAAGGTAAAACGGGCATCATGTTGGGCTTTCAGAATGTTCACGCGTTTGAAGACCAACTCGGTTACATAGAGATCTTCAAGAAGTTAGGAGTAGGCATCGCGCAGATGGCTTATAACACCCAGAATCTGGTTGGCACGGGTTGCTATGAGCGAGATGGTGGCTTGTCAGGTTATGGCCGCGAAGTCGTCGCGGAAATGAACCGTGTCGGCATCATGTGCGATCTTTCCCACGTTGGGCCTAAAACCTCGGAAGAAGTCATTCTGGAATCGAAAAAGCCAGTTTGCTACTCACACTGCTTACCACTTGGCTTGAAAGATCATCCACGCAATAAATCTGATGAAGAGCTGAAGTTTATTGCTGACCACGGCGGCTTTATAGGCGTCACTATGTTTGCGCCTTTCCTGAAAAATGGCATCAATTCCACCATTGAAGATTACGTAGAAGCGATCGACTACATCGTTAACCTGGTCGGTGAAGATTGCGTTGGGATCGGCACTGATTTCACTCAGGGCCACGATCAGGAATTCTTCGAGTGGATCACTCATGACAAAGGCTATGCAAGAAGGCTGACTAAATTTGGCGAAATCATCAACCCGAAAGGCATCCGTACGGTGGGAGAGTTCCCTAACCTCACAGCAGCCCTGCTGGACAGCGGTTGGTCGCCGGAGAAGGTGCAGAAAATCATGGGCGGTAACTGGGTGAAAGTTCTTAAAGACGTTTGGGGCGAATAGCCTAAAAGAGATAGAGAGGAAGCATTGATGGGTCATCATTCGCCAGAAATTCCAATTCAGGTCGACGACGAAACAGGTGTATGGAGCACAGATGGCTTACCCATGCTCTATGTGCCAAGACATTTTTTTATTAATAACCATGCGGCAGTAGAAGACGCTATTGGCGAGGATCAATACGCGGAATTGCTCTACAAAGCGGGCTACAAATCCGCATATTTCTGGTGCGAACAGGAAGGGGAAACCCACGGGATCTCAGGGGCAGAAGTGTTTGACCACTATATGAAGCGCCTTTCTCAGCGCGGATGGGGACAGTTTTTTATCGAGCATCTGGATGTTTCCCAAGGCGTTGCCCGTGTGCGCCTCGAAAACTCCGCATTCGTGTATTACTACGGCAAGGTCAATCGCAAGGTGGATTATATGTTCACGGGCTGGTTTGCCGGTGCCATGGATCAGGTGACAGAGAGCGTAGGCTTTCCGTTTAAAACCCACGCAGTGCAATTGCAAAGCGGGTCCGAAGAAGGCTGCGATTTTGGAATATTTGAAGTGAAGCCGATTGGTTAACAGCAGGTAAGAGCAGGTTCTGGAGCCTAGGAAAAGAAGGCCCTAGGGAGAGCAAAGAGCTTGAAGCAAAATATGAATCTAGGCTTCTGAAATCGCTAAGACTCAGGACCCCAAAATAAAATAAGGAAGTGCAATGTCTCAGTTCGACGCAATTTTTCAGCCGCTTGCGATCAACAAGCTAACGATCAGAAACCGGGTGATCAGTACGGCACATGCCGAGGTGTATGCGACGGAAAATGGCATGCCGACTGAGCGCTATATCAAGTACTATGAAGAGAAAGCCAAGGGTGGTATTGGCCTCTGTGTCTGCGGTGGCTCAAGTCCCGTCTCCATTGATAGTCCCCAGCATTGGTGGAGCTCTGTGAATGTCAGCACAGATGAAATTATTCCGCACTTCCAGAACCTTGCAGATGCTATGCACAAGCATGGCGCACACATCATGATTCAGCTCACCCACATGGGACGCCGTTCCCGTTGGGATGGGGGGCACTGGCCGACCTTGATGAGCCCGAGTGGTATCCGCGAGCCGGTTCACCGTGCAACTTGTAAAACCATCGAAACAGAAGAGATTTGGCGCATCATCGATGATTTCGCTCAGGCAACCCGCCGTGCAAAAGAAGGTGGCTTGGATGGTGTTGAACTCTCATTTGCTCACCAACACCTTGTCGACCAGTTCTGGAGTCCGCGTGTTAACCGACGTACTGATGAATGGGGTGGTAGCTTCGAAAACCGTATGCGCTTTGGTGTTGAAGTGCTGAAAGCGGTGCGTGCGGAAGTAGGGCCTGATTTCGCGGTCGGTATTCGCATGACGGGAGACGAATTTCATCCTGATGGCCTTGACCACGAGAACATGAAAGAAATCGCGGCCTACTATGACGGGCTGGGAATGATTGATTTCTTCAGCGTGGTCGGCTCAGGTTGTGACACCCACAATACCTTGGCTAACGTCATCCCGAATATGACTTATCCGCCAGAGCCGTTTATTCATCTCGCCGCAGGTATTCGCAGCGTGGTGAATGTGCCGGTAATGCATGCACAAAACATCAAGGATCCGGTGCAGGCAGCGCGTGCTTTGGAAAGCGGATTGATTGACTTTGTGGGCATGACCCGCGCCCATATTGCTGACCCTCATCTCATCACCAAAGTGAAGCTGGGACAGACTGATCAAATCCGTCAGTGTGTCGGTGCCAACTACTGCATTGACCGTCAATATCAGGGTATTGATGTGCTCTGTATCCAAAACGCAGCGACGTCCCGCGAAGCCAAAGTGCCACACATCATCAGCAAGACAGACGGACCAATCCGTAAAGTAGTGGTGGTTGGCGGTGGCCCAGGAGGAATGGAAGCGGCGCGTGTCTGCGCAGAGCGCGGCCATCAGGTCACCCTGTTTGAGAAAAACAGTGAGCTAGGTGGGCAAATTACGCTGGCTGCTGCAGCACCACAACGTGAACAAATTGCCGGTATTACCCGCTGGTTCGATCTGGAACTGCGTCGTTTGGGTGTGAACCTTGTATTCGACACGGCGGCAGATGAAGCCACGATTATGGCGGAATCGCCAGATGTGGTGGTGCTGGCTGTTGGCGGTAAACCGTTTATCAATCAGGAAGCCAAATGGGGCGGTGATGACGGTCTGGTGGTGAGCAGTTGGGACATTCTGAGTGGAGCGGTTGAGCCGGGCAAAAACGTGGTGGTGTATGACACCATTTGTGAATTTGCGGGTATGTCTGTGGCGGACTATCTCGCCGCGAAAGGCTCATTGGTGGAAATTGTGACCGATGATATTAAGCCGGGTGTCGCTGTCGGTGGGACCAGTTTCCCCACTTATTATCGCAGCCTCTATGAGCGAGATGTAGTGATGACACCGGATCTGGTGCTGGAAGAAGTTTATAAAGAAGGCGACAAACTGATTGCCCGTTTCGAGAACGAATATACCGGTGTGCGTGAGGAGCGCGTGGTAGATCAAATAGTGATTGAAAACGGCGTCAGACCAGACGAAGCGCTCTACTATGCGCTCAAAGAAGGTTCTCGCAACCGGGGTCAGGTAGATATCGACACTCTGTTTGCCTTCGAATCACAACCTGCATTCGCCGAAAAATCAGATGGGTACCTACTTTACCGCATCGGGGATTGCAGCGCGCAGCGTAACATTCATGCTGCAATTTACGACTCACTTCGTCTGTTTAAAGACCTCTGACTGGCTGCGGGGTAGTTGTGATGTGGACATCGCTTATCGGTCCCTTGTTGGTCATCTTGATTGCGCTGGCGGTTTTTGGCGCAGTGAAACGGATCCGTCTCTGGCAGCAAGGGAAGCCAGCCAACTTTTCCATCGGGAAAGCCCTTGCTGCCATTCCCCGACGCTACTTGGTTGATCTGCACGACGTTGTTGCACGCGATAAGGCGTTTGCTAACACGCACGTAGCCACAGCGGGAGGCTTTGTGGCCTCTGGCATTTTGATGGTGCTGGTTTTCGTTATGGGGTTGGACAACACCCTGACTTTTGCGTTGATGAGCGCCACTTTTGCTGCGATGGCGTTTGGTGCAGTGAAAGTGAAAAAACGTCGTGAAAACCCGCCTACGAACCTTTCCAAAGGGCCTTGGCAGAGACTACCTAACAGTCTGCTGATTTTCTCCTTCTCTGGCTTGATCATGTCGTTACTGTTGTTGTTTGGCATAGGGAATGTCCCCATCATCGTTGCGACGCTATTGATCATCGGGATTTTATTGGGCTTGACTGAACTTCTGTTTGGCATGACCTGGGGTGGCCCAATGAAGCACGCCTTTGCGGGTGCCTTGCATCTTGGTTTTCACCGACGTCAGGAACGCTTTGGCGGTGGACGCTCAACCGGACTGAAGCCGATCAATCTTGATGAGCAAATCCTAGGCGTCGAAAAGCCATCGGACTTCTACTGGAACCAACTTTTGGGGTTTGATGCCTGCGTACAATGCGGGCGCTGTGAAAAAGTCTGTCCAGCCTTTGCCGCAGGTCAGCCACTGAATCCGAAGAAACTGATCCAGGATATGGTGGTCGGCATGGCAGGGGGTGATACCGGGAATTATGCGGGTATTCAGTACCCTGGCAAATCTGATGAGGCTCGCTGCGGCGCGCCGGACAAGCCACTGTTTGAAGGTCTGCTGGATGCTGAAACTGTCTGGTCTTGCACTACCTGTCGGGCTTGTGTGGAAGAATGTCCGATGATGATCGAACATGTCGATGCCATCGTCGACATGCGCCGCAACCTGACCCTTGCAAAAGGCGAAACGGTCGGAAAAGGTGCTGAAGTGTTGGAAAATCTGATAGCAACCGATAACCCGAATGGTCTGTCGCCAAACAGCCGAGCGAACTGGTCCGTCGATCTCAAACTCAATCATCTGTCAGAGGTAGGTACCACGGATGTGCTGCTGTGGGCAGGGGATGGTGCCTTTGATTTGGCTTACCAACGTACGCTCCGTGCGGTGGTTGCTCTGCTGCGTAACGCCAATATTGATTTCGCCATTTTGGGCAACGAAGAATTGGATAGCGGCGATCTGGCGCGCCGTCTGGGTGATGAAGCGACCTTCCAGCGCTTAGCGATTGCCAATGTAAAAACCCTGAACAAATACCAATTCAGGTCGATTGTTACGCCGGATCCCCATGCTTTCCATGTATTGAAAAACGAGTATCCGGATTTCGGTGGCAGCTATGATGTCTTCCACCATACCGAGTATCTCGCAAAGCTGGTTGAGCAAGGTGATATCAAACTCAATCAGGCCAAAGCCCAATCGGTAACGTATCACGATCCTTGTTATCTAGGACGTTACAACGGTGGCTATGATGCACCCCGTTACCTTCTGAGCAGCATGGGACTGACGGTGAGTGAAATGGAACGCTCAGGTTACCGCTCGCGTTGTTGCGGCGGTGGTGGTGGTGCGCCAGTTACCGATATTCCGGGCGAACATCGCATTGCGGACATGCGAATGGATGATGCCCGCGAGACGGGCGCAGACATGGTGGCGGTCGCCTGCCCGCAGTGTGCAGTAATGTTGGAAGGTGTGGTGATGCCAAGGCCGGAAGTGAAGGACATTGCGGTCATGCTGCTCGACGCAGTCGCGGAAAAGGCGGACAACGGCCAAGCAAAAGCGATGGGGGAGTAAATGGACGACATCAAACGACGTGATCCCCGCAAAGAACATATATTGCGAAATCGTCTACATCCTCTACATGGTGAGATAGCAGTTGGCGATGATCTCCTTATGTCTGGCGGCACCAACCGTAAAAATCCCCACAAGGTGGGCTATCTGTCGGCGGAAGGCATCAAGCGGATTGACCGTTCTGGTGCTGCAATAGCGGCGGCGGGTATGGCGAAAAAACAGCAGGCGCAAAGCCTGCCACTTAGAGCCATTGTTAACCCTTCCAACTATATTGTGGTGTTCTCGGATTCTGACAGTGCCAAGCTGACGATACTGGATAAAGATATGCTGGGACTCGCGCATTCGTTGGCAGATGATGGCACAGCAGTAGTGATGATTAACCTTCACAGCCGTGAGGATGATCTTGCTTCGGCAGGTGCCGACAGGGCGCTGACCCTCGATGCAGCCGGCTATTCCCCTGACAGCTGGCTCGCGATATTACAAACCATTGATACAGAGCTTTCCCCCAAACATTGGATATTTGCGGATGGCACATTAGTCGGCGGTGATTTAGCGAGAAGACTGGCGGTCTATTTGGCTGTCCGGCCAGTCACCCGCGGCAAGTTGTTTACTGATGCGACGTTGAATTGTGGCGGTGGTGACGCATCGAAAAGCGTCAACCGGAAGCTTTCCCGCATCTTGCTGGTGGAAGAACAAGTGGCTGACCCCATCGCTGGCTTTATCACTGAAGCGTCTTCGCTGGGTGTCTCTGATACAGGGAGGGTGATACCGAAAGTCACTGACCTTGGCGGTGTTGCCGTTGATCCGGCTGACATTCCCTTGGCGGAAACCCGCTTTATTCTCTCGGGAGGAAACGGCATTCGTAACTGGGCTTTGTTTCATGAATGTGCGCAAGCATTGGGTGCAACAGAAGGTGCGAGCCGCGTCGCCGTCGATAATGGACACATGCCGAGAGCGACTCAAGTGGGCGCAACGGGCACTTATGTGAATGCCAAAGTCTACATCGCCGTGGGTATCTCTGGCGCGATACAGCACTTGCAGGGTATGACGACCTGCGAAACCGTCATCGCCCTGAATACTGATGCAAACTGCGACATGATTAAACGCGCTGATCTCAGCATTATCGCTGACAGCAGCGAGGTGATGCAGGCATTGGTTGACGCAACCGCTGGTGGTAAAGGAGATCTTGATGATGTCGGATAACCAAAACATTCTGGTGCTGGTTTCAGCAGGCCACCATCCGCTTTCCGGACGGCCAAGACGCGCAGAGCGCGACGCCAAAGCGCTCGAAATGGCACTAGTTCAGTCGGAATCAGCAATGGTTGTGTTTGCCGGAGATGCACAATCGCCCGCCATTCGGGAATATTTGGGCATGGGCGTCTCTAAGGTCAATGTGTTGAAGCAGCCAGCAGGTGCAGACACCAGCGCGGCACTGTCGGATTTCGTGGCATCTCAGAAGCCTCAACTGGTTTTCTGCGGTGCGCGGGCAGAGCACGGCGAATCATCTGGTATGGTGCCTTATTTGGTTGCCGATGGGTTAGGTGCGACTGTAGTGCCGGAAGTGGTCGATGTGATAGAAAAAACAGATTCCCACGTCGAAGTGCTTCAGGCTTTAGCGGGTGGCCAGCGCCGGAAACTCAGGGTGGAGTTGCCCGCCGTACTGGTTGCCAGCGCATCAGCGCCACCTGCGAGACAAAGCGCGTTTACCAAAGCGAGAAATGGTTTAGTGAATGTTTTGGAAGTCGAAGTGAAAATGGATTTGGAGCAGCAGGGCTGGGAATGGCAGCCAGCGAAGAAACGTCCGAAGCGCACCAAAACCGTCGCTGCCAAAGCGTCCAGTCGTGATCGCTTTAAAGCCGCCACCGCAGCTCCTGCTTCTTCGGGCGGAAAGGTGATGATGAACCCAAGCCCTCAGGAAGCGGCAGAAGCGATTCTTTGTTTGTTGAAGGAAAAAGGACTCGTCTAAAGCAGAGTATCCCCCCTGCCTTTGTTCAACTTTTTACTCAAACCATCTGGATGTGGCATTTTCGGGTGGTTTGGGTATAACCTCTCCTTAAAACACTATTGAACAAAGGCTATTTCTTGAAACGGATCGTTTTATATACCAGTAAAAATTGTGCTCACTGCCAGTCAGCCAAGCAGTTTTTCGATAGCAAGAAAATCGCCTACCGCCTTTGCGATGTAGGAACCCCAAGAGGCAGGAAAGAACATGCCTCGCTGGGTGCGCGTGGCGTGCCGGTGATAAAGATTGGTGACATGGTTTTGCATGGCTTCAATGCCAAAGCCGTTGAAAAAGCGCTGAAAGGTGATTGAGCTTTCATAGAAAGCGAAAGCCCAATTATCTGTGAGTCTGAAAACTAAGTATCACTTTACATATGAAAAAACATATATAAAGTATGCAAGGGTTAAGTATGACTTGGTTAATGTGCATGATCTCTCCCGTTAAATTTTACAAATGTATGGCTGATGAAACCCGTCTGAAAACCCTAATGCTACTGCAACAGGAAGGGGAGCTTTGCGTGTGTGAGTTAATGGAAGCGCTCGAGGAAAGCCAACCAAAAGTATCCCGTCATCTTGCTCAATTGCGTAAATGCCAACTCCTGACAGATCGCCGTCAGGGTCAGTGGGTGTTTTACAGCATTTCCAGTGTGCTGCCGACGTGGGCGAAAGAGGTACTTGCCGTGACGACCCACTCAAATCCGGGCTTCCTGCAAGAAAGCATGTCCCGCCTATGCAAGATGGGCGATCGCCCAGAGCGCGCTTCTACCTGTTGTTAAGTGCTGAGAGTGAGGATGATGGTTTTTAAAAATTCAATACATATGATTTTTCATATATTAAATAATTCGGGATAGAGTTATGGGCATGTTTGAACGCTACCTTTCCGTATGGGTAGCAGTGTGTATTGGTGCGGGTGTACTGCTTGGAAATCTTATTCCTTCTGCTTTTGAAGTGGTCGCTAACCTAGAATTTGCACACGTAAACCTGGTGGTTGCAGTACTGATTTGGGTGATGATCTTCCCGATGATGGTACAGGTTGATTTCTCCGCCATTAAAGACGTAGGCAAAAAGCCAAAAGGCCTTGCGCTGACGTTAGTGATCAACTGGTTGGTGAAGCCCTTCACTATGGCAGCTTTGGGCTGGTTGTTCTTCAAAGGTATCTTTTCAGATTGGGTTGATCCACAAAGTGCGAGCGAATACATCGCAGGCATGATTCTTCTGGGTGTGGCTCCCTGCACCGCCATGGTTTTTGTTTGGAGCCAACTGATTAAAGGGGATGCCAACTATACCCTGGTTCAGGTGTCAGTGAATGACATCATTATGGTGTTTGCATTCGCACCGATTACTGCATTCCTGTTAGGTGTGACAGACATCCAAGTGCCTTGGGAAACCTTGATTCTATCTGTTGCTTTGTATGTTGTTCTTCCGCTCGTAGCGGGGACTTGGGCACGCAAACACTTACTGGTAAAAGGTGAAGAGACATTGCAAAGCTTCCTCGCAGCAGTGAAGCCATGGTCGATTGTGGGTCTGCTTGGCACTGTTGTGCTGCTGTTTGGCTTTCAGGCGCAGACCATCGTGAGCCAACCTCAAACCATTTTGCTAATTGCGATACCTTTGCTTATTCAAACTTACGGCATCTTCGCGATTGCTTACGGCACAGCGAAGTGGCTCAAGCTCCCACATAACGTGGCAGCTCCGGCTGGTATGATTGGTACCTCTAACTTCTTTGAATTGGCAGTGGCCGTTGCGATCTCGTTGTTTGGTTTGCATTCCGGCGCCGCATTGGCGACGGTCGTGGGTGTGTTGGTGGAGGTACCAGTCATGCTTTCATTGGTATGGTTTGCTAACAGAACAACGCATTGGTTTGAGTCCGCCGAAGCTCACCAGTGACCGAATCAGAGAGCCCTGCGATGCAGGAATTTTTGGTGCACTAAGCAGTTTGACCAATATCTCGCTGAAAAATGCCCGCGGGGCGGGCGTTTATTGGGTTGGGTAGTTGCCTTGGCCGACTTTAGACACGGAAGTTATTCAGCTCGTCGTCTTGTCGCTTATTGAGGTCAACCATTTGATTACATTTTTGTTCTTGCTCTGAAGCCTTCTCTGCAACACTCTGGCTGATACTGCGAATATTTGCAGTGTTCTGATTAATCTCATGTACAGTACCGTTCTGCATTGCAGCTGCATTGGCAATATCTGTTGTGACAGTATTGATTAGGCCGATATTTTCCCGTATTTCTAGCAGAACATTGGAGGCCTCTTTAGCGACTTGTTGAACATCCTGTGCGGACCCCCGACTCTTAGTTATGATTGATTCAGCGCCTGCAACTCCAGTCTGTAACTGGCTAATTTTGCTTTTTATCTCTTCTGTAGACTGCTGTGTACGTGACGCAAGCGCTCTGACTTCATCTGCCACAACTGCGAACCCACGTCCAGTATCACCTGCTCTGGCTGCTTCAATAGCAGCATTCAATGCGAGAAGGTTGGTTTGCTCGGCAATATCAGTGATCACAGTGAGTATGGAGGCAATATTATTGCTGTACTCTTCGAGATCAGTAATCTTATTAACAACCTCGTCCATGTTTATCATTAGTGCGGAAATTGATTCAACGGTATGAGAGACGACTTCTGAACCGCGTTGTGCTGCTTTATCTGCTACCTCCGCAGAATCTGAAGCTTGTTTGGCATTATCAGAAACAGACCCTGCAATTTCTAACATATTTTCCATGGCAGAAGTGAGCTTGTTGAGCTCATGCAGTTGCTCCTGGGCCCGGCGAGAAGAATCAACAGCAGAGCGAGAAGTATAGTCAGTGTTGTTTTTTACCTCGACAGAGATATCTTTAATCTGTTTTACGAGTTTCTGTAAGTAGCTCAAGAAGGTGTTGAACTCGGTAGATAAGTGACCAAACTCGTCCTTTCGGTTTACATGAATGCGTTTAGTGAGATCGCCCTCTCCATTGTTAATTTCACTTAACGAGGAGCGAAGCAATGCCAATGGTTTAAGTTGCCTGCTTAGTGTAAGTATGAGAGCAATAGAACAGAGTAGCGCACTGAGCAAGGTCGCAACCATTGCCGTCCATCCAAGTTGAGTCACTTGCGCCAACACTTTTGATTCCGACAATACCGCGCCGATTAGCCAGTTTTTTCCATAAATGTTGTCTAGGGGGTAAAAGACAGTAAAAACAGCTTCACCTGCAACCTTTGCTGGTGTTAGTCGATGGTTGAACTCTAAAAGTCCGCCGTCGAAGAGCTTCTCGATGTTTTCACCATTTAAAGAAGAATCAGGGTGGCTGATGATATTGCCATCCACATCCATCAAAAACGCATAACCGGCATTATTAAATGTCAGTGTGTTGATCGACTGAGATACCGTTTCAAGGCTCAAATCACCACCAAATGCCCCCTCAAAACTTCCTTTATTGGTTAAATTGGCTACAGCAGAGATGAGGATTTCGTTTGTGGCAGCATCTGCATATGGATCGGTGAGAATCGCTCTGTCATGTGCTTTGGCTAGCGGATACCAAGGCCGTTTTCTTGCGTCCCAACCTTCAGGGGCCCATTTCTCGTCATTGGTTATGGGTTTCCCATCCGTTTTTAGGCCGCCGAAAATAAGAATGAATTCTTCTTGGAGCAAAGAATTATCAAACGTTTTTTGGATAGTGTTCTGGCTGAAATCTGCATCTATAGAGCGGGCCATCATATCGATGAGAGATAGCTTTGCATTTAACCAGTTTGTAATTTGTTGTCCTAGGGCTGCAGTTGCCTCCTGAGTGGCTTGTTCTTTGTTGTTAAGAATTGTTGTTTTTACGGTATGGTATTGAAACCACGAAAAACTGGCAAAACTCAAAACGATTACAGAAGATGCGATAACAGCAATTCGTTGAGCTACACGCATTTTATCACCTCCTTATTGTACTTCTAACAATATAGACGTCTGTCTCAATTATTCTCGAAAATGATAATTTTTTCTCAGGACTTTTTTGTGAAAAGGTGTGAAATGTTGTTTGGCAACAATGATATAGTATGGATTGGTACACGAAATCATTACTATGGGTTATGTATGTAGTACCATCACAATGCACTCTTCCTTGATGCCAGTAAGGCACTCTATGCCCCTAGACCGTTGGCGATGGTTTTTGCAGTAGTTTGAGGGGATTTTATGCTTTGTTGAGGTGTATTTGCGCAGAGTGACTAGGCTGCACACACCTCGCCGCGCCTAAAACGCTTATAGCTAGAACAAAATTTAACGACCAAAGGTCAACAGCCTCTAGGATTATCTTTAGAGTGCTTTGGCAGTGGTAGAGGGAACGATATTCATATTCGACTACGTCGAGATATCATAGCGTTAGGGGGCTAACGCTAAATCCCAAAATAAACAGCCAAAGGTGCCAAATTCTCTCGCTACGAAGCGCTGAACTTGTTGGAAAGCCTCGGCATTGAACTGGTGGACTGAACACAAAAAACGGCGCTAAATCCGCTGTTTTCTCTTTTACTTATAGCTCGCTCTTAACGTTTTTTAGCCCCTGCTTTTTTCAACAACTGGCGTTTAAGGCGACGCTTCTCTCCACCGCGGCCCCCGCGCTTTTCATGGTGCTCTTTATCTGCGTTTATATCTGGTTCGAAACCCACTAACCACTCTTGAGGGAGGCGTTGGTCAATTAGGGTTTCAATTGCGTTCAGCATGCCTTCTTCTTCGCGACTGACGAGCGATATTGCCATACCGGATTTCCCTGCACGACCGGTACGGCCGATTCGGTGAATATAGTCTTCCGGTTGATGCGGTAGTTCGTAGTTGAACACAGTATCCAGTGATGGGATATCCAGACCGCGCGCAGCAACATCGGTTGCCACTAACACACGTACAGTGCCGTTTTTAAATCCTTCTAATGCTCGATTACGTGCGCCTTGGGTTTTCTCGCCATGAATAGCTTCTGCTGCCAGACCGTCGAGTTTAAGCTCATTTGCCAGTGCTTCGGTACTTTGGCGGGTTTTGGCGAAAACTAATACTTGTTGCAGGTTACGGCTGCCAATCAGGTAAGAGAGCAGTTCGCGCTTCCGTTTCCTGTCGACGGGGTGCACCAGCTGGTTGACGGTTTCAGCAGTACTGTTCGCAGTCGATACTTCCACTCGCACTGGGTCGTTCAGTAGGCGGTATGCCAAATCCATCACCTGTTTTGGATAGGTGGCGGAGAAAAACAGCGTCTGGCGTTCTTTGGGCATCTTCTTCATCAGGCGTTTGATGTCTGAAATAAAGCCCATATCGAGCATGCGGTCTGCTTCATCCAGAACCAGCGTATCCAGGTTATTCAGCTGAAGGGTGCCAATATGAAGGTGGTCCAGTAGGCGGCCCGGGGTGCCCACAATGATTTCAGGCTTCTTCGCCAACTGATTCTTCTGCGGGTTAATGTTCGCACCGCCATACAGTGCGATACATTTCAGCGACGTGTGCTGAGCATATTCTGCGACCTTATCATACACCTGAAGTGCCAGCTCTCGAGTTGGCGTGACGATGAGCACACGCGCAGAACCTTTTACACCGCGCTCCTGAAGCTGGTGGATCAGCGGCAGCGTAAAGGCGGCGGTTTTGCCTGTACCTGTTTGGGCAGCGCCCATCACGTCTTTTCCTTCCAACACTTTTGGAATGGCTTGCTGCTGGATGTCTGTGGGGTCGCTATAACCAAGCTCGTTCAGCGTTTGCTGAAGCGTGAGATGAAGAAGTGAAAAAACGTTTTCCGACATGTGTAAGAGGTTCCACCAAAAAGGAGGTGCGCGAGTTTATCAGATAGTCTGATTTCAAGGAAATCCTCTGCATAGCCATGGCGTACTGATGTAAAAATCAGGCTGCCCCAAGACTTCCAAACTAGCTCATGAATGCGAAAGTGGCGTGAATAGGGTAGTTGGAAGGCGCCATTTACCTGTAACTGCAGTGTTTTTGTTCTATTTTAAACATTGAAGTCAAGCGAGGATAAAGTAGTGGGACAGAATATCAATAAAACCTCGTTTAGCGCCAGCGATCATGAGCAATTCGCCAAGCAGCTAAAGTCAGAACTGGATCAACTCGAGGGGTTATTGAACACGCCGGGTTGGGGAATAGGAAAATGCACTCTGGGTGCCGAACTGGAGCTTTATCTCACCGACAAACACCACCGACCCGCACACTGCAACCTCGATATTCTCTACAAAACCGCAGACCCCCTCATGACGGCTGAAATCAATCGGTTTAACGTTGAATATAATTGTCCTTATACCGATTTCAGTGGCGCGCCTTTCACCTCCCTCAAACAAAAAATGGACGAACGACTGCAATCGCTTCAGGCCATCGCGCAGGGAGAGGGTATTGATGTCACGCCTATTGGAATATTGCCCACACTGAAAGATGGCGACTTCGGATTGGCGTCAATGACGGACTCTCCTCGTTACCACGCCCTTACCGATATTCTCTGCCAATCCCGGGGTGGGCCGTTCCATATCCGGATTCATGGTGCAGAAAGCTTGGAAGTTGATGCGGATGATTTGACATTAGAAGGGGCAAATACGTCCTTTCAAGTGCACTATCGGGTTAAGCCCAACGAGTTTGCACAATGGTATAACGGGATACAAATCGCCACGATTTTTTCTCTAGCAATGTCGGCTAATTCCCCTGTATTCATGCAGAAAAAGCTCTGGCATGAAACTCGGGTGCCTTTGTTCAAGCAATCTATCGATAGCCGTAACCTCTGTGGCATGAATTGGCACACACCTGCGCGTGTCTCTTTCGGGAAAGGGTACGTGCGTAAAAGTGCATTGGAACTGTTCAGACAAGGTGTCAGCCTTCAGCCCGTGCTTTTGCCCGATATGCCCGAGAGCAAGTGCAGGGAAGGCTGTGGGCCAAGGCTTGATGCTCTGCGTCTTCACCAGAGCACTATTTGGAGTTGGAACCGTGCCGTCTATGACGACGCAGACGGTGGCCACCTGCGTGTTGAGCTTAGAAGCCTGCCAGCAGGGCCTACGACGATTGACATGGTGGCGAATGCGGCACTTTGCATTGGTTTGGCACATGCGCTCCAAAGTGATCTAGACAGACTGATGGATAGGCTGCCCTTTGAGTTCGCCAAGTATAATTTCTACCGGGCTGCCCAATATGGCGTGAACGCGAATATCCTTTGGGAGTCAGAAAATGGCACTTTACAGGAGTATCCGCTGGTTGACGTGCTGGACAAGCTATTGCCTCGGGTTGCGGATTCCTTGGTTGCACTGGGCATTTCCAGACTGGAAGCTGACATGTTGATGGTGGTGATTGAACATCGGCTGGCGAAACGTCAGAACGGCGCCAGTTGGCAACTGTCGACCTTGGTGGAGCTTGAGAGGAAATACGGTCGGGAAGTTGCCTTGAATAAGATGTTCGCCTTGTATCAAAGACAATATTTATCAGGAGAGCCTGTTTCACATTGGCCGGTTTTATGATGCAAAGGTCAACAGACCCTAATAATTTCACAAGGAGTGTAAAAAAGTCATGATGCTGCATGATGTTAGCTGGCCTAACGATGAGGACTTAAGGCGCGGATTGGTTACTTGGTTAGACACGCTGCCTGGTGCCAGTTGGCTGACGGTACCTGGCCAGGATTCCAACCGACATCGTGTGGTGGTGACTTTGCTCCACGGCAATGAACCGTCTGGTGTCAAAGCATTTTGGCATTTCGTCCAGAATCCTCCGGAGTGTGCTGTAACCACGCACTTTTGCCTCGCTAATGTCAAAGCGGCGCGTTATGACAAGCCATTCACTACGCGCCATTTTGATGATAAGCCCGATATGAACCGTTGCTTTGGCAAGACGGGTGAGGATGACAGCTATGGTGTCGCCGCTGAAATTATGGCGCGGATTACTGACTTAAAACCTGAGGCAGTTGTCGATCTCCACAATACCTCGGGGACCAGCCCCTCATTTTCTGTTTCTATCGTTGACGATGAAAAACACCAGCAAATTGCTTCGTTGTTTACTGAGCGAATGCTTTGTACCAGCGTGCGGTTGGGGGCATTGATGGAGCAAACCACCGACCAATCACCCATTGTTACCGTTGAATGTGGTGGGGCTGCTGATCATGCCGCACATGAGGTGGCCCAAAATGGGCTTCATCACTTCCTGACAGCAGAGAATATTTTCGTCAACCACGCTGATTTCCGGCCTTTAGATTTGCTCTACCATCCAGTGCGTGTGCAGTTGAAAAAAGGGTTGGAGCTTTGCTATCACGACCGAAAAGTTGATGACGCTGATCTGACACTGCCCCTGGATATTGATCGCCACAACTTTGGTTGGATGGCTGCGGATAGCATGATTGGCTGGTTGGGAGAGAAAGGGCTGGATGCGATGATCACCAATGACGGAGGAGGTGGTCACCCTATTTATGCGCTTTTCTATGAGCACGATGGCGAGCTTCGCTTAAAGCATGCTTCCAAGCTTTTCATGATTACCACCAAACACCACATTGCCCTCTCTGACTGTCTGTTTTATATGGTGGTTGATTAAAACAGCCATACCCAAGCAACCTGAATATGCTTGTACTCAGAGGTCATCAATGCGTCCAACTCGAGGTGAATTCCATGAGGAAAAGTTGCTCCACTTTCGTGGGGTTTAACGAAGAAGTGAGCACATGAAGGCCTCCCTTCGAGCGAGTGGAATGATGACGCGCTCTTTGTTGTTCCTTTTTGATGAAGATGACTAAACCTGCAAAGGACCCGATCACAACGCCATTCAATCTCGCTGAATCCTGAACCTTCAGGTTGTTTGGATACACATTCTATATGCTGAGGCCGGAAGGGTTGGTATACGCTGAAACACCATTTTTGCAGCATGTCCATGAGGGGCCTTACGACTTCACGCGCTTCACTGAAAGTGGTCACAGATTGTTGTTCCGTCAGTTTAGCTTGGTTAAATCAGGCGTGAGCTCGTGGGCGGGTACACAACTTTTGTGGGCCTTTGAAGGTTTTTTCACTGGACTCTTTCGTTCTCATCGGGCTGGGAAGGCAATTAAGCTTTCAATGTTCTGGGTAATGCTTTTCGACCGGCTGATCTCGGACAAATACAATGTAGATTATGCAAATGGAGTGTTTTTTCTTGGTACCAAGTCTGAACATACAATCGGTAATGCAGAGATAGTGGCTCATTACAAAGGGGCTCAGTAAACGCCACCAACTCAGAAACGTTGGCTTTCGCCACTATCAACGCCAACCTTATCTAAACAAAAATGGCCGGACTGAATCCGACCTTCTCTTTTCAGCTTATCGTTTTACGCACACGAAAATGGCGTTGCCAGAAGTGGTATTCCACATCTCCAGCTTTTCGTAGTCGTGCTCAAACACAGTGACTTCGAAGTATGGCTCAAGCAGTTTTTTTAGCTCGTTGAAGCTCACGGCAACCATCGGGTGGTCGTCATGCCATTCCTCCGTCACCTTGTCAGTAGTCTTTTCGATGCTCAGTTTCAGTGCTTGTTTGTCTCCTTCACCGGAATAAAACCATCCGGATTTGAAAGCAAACTCACTGCCTTCGTGCTGAACAATATGGCGCACGAAAGAGTTGTTGTTGATCAGGTTCTTCTCAACGGCATTAAAACAGAACACACCACCAGGCTTAAGTGCTGCGTGAGCACTGCGAATACAAGCGCTGAGTTTTTCGATATTGCCACTGTAGTGGATCGAATAAAGAAAACAGGTGATGAGGTCATACGGCGCATCCACCACAAACTCACACATATTCTGCAGCGAGAATTGTGCTTCCGGACAGCGCAGTTTCGCTTGATCCAGCATAGGCTGGTTCAGATCAAGGCCATCGCTTGAGAAGCCGGTATCGATAAAATAGCGAATGTGTGGGCCTGTACCACACGCCAGATCCAGATGACGTTTCCCTTGGTTACCAAACAGTTGATGAAGCCTGCGCACACAGTCACTTTGAGACTGATAGTTAATGTCTGCGCACATCAGATCGTAATAACCCGAGAGATCTGTATACAGCGCATTTGATGATGGAGTAATCACGTAAAACACACCGAAATGAAAAAGGTGGCGCATCGTACATCGGTTTTCATTTTAGTGCGATACAAATCATTTCATGAGTTTGTGCTGAAGCTGGAAAGAAAAAACGCCAGCGGTGGCTGGCGTTCTAAGAGAAGTATTTTCAGTTAGCTCTGCAGAATCAACAGCGGCAGTGCCAACATCTCATCACCTTTGGTGGCGAAGTAGATAATCACGCCGACCAAAGCCGCAACCGTTGAGAAATACCACACGGTACTGAAGATTTGACCATAGCGGCTCAGCGGCAACAGATGTGAGTGATGACGGTATTTCCATTCGAAGATAATTTCAGCACTACCAATCAGCAGCAGGAAGCCAAGCAGGGCCAATCCGAATGCATAACTGACATATACACCCACCGCTGCACCAGCAATACAGGCTACCAAGCCTACAACGCTGTTCATCGAAAAGCTGATGCTTTTGAGGATGTGTCCGCCATCGAGGGGTAAAATCGGTAGCAGATTGAACAAGTTTAATAGCGCATTAAAGGTTGCGAGACCTGCAAAGAACACATTCCCTGTTACCCAGTAAGCCACGAGCGCCGCCAAAGACATAAACAGGCCGAAGGTTGGCCCCATGATGGAAATCACCACATCCTGCCAGCGCGTATTTATCTTCTCATCCGAAAGCGCCAATCCTCCCATAAACGGGATGAGGTAAATGCCTTTGGTTTTCATGCCAAAGTATTTCATGGCGCGGATGTGGCCGTATTCATGCACCACTAGGCAAGCAATCAACGCCAAGGCGAATTGCCAGGAGAACAACCAGGAATACGCTGCGACACTCGCACCCGCGAGTACCACTTTGATGACCTTGGCACTTTTGAAGAGTTTCAAGCCCAGTGATCCCAGACCGATCAGGCTGAATTTCTGTTTGGCTTGAGGTTTAACTTCTGGCTGCTGGCGCTCGATGTCTTTTTCGTTGCGCGATCCAGACTCCACCACTTCTCCGTCTACCGCGACTTTGTAGTCGATGTTGAACGGCTGCCAACTGAGGCTTGAGGAGACATCGACGGTAATGATTTGGTCGTTGGCCGTCAGTTGGAAAGTGTGGATTTTCTCGCCGTCGTTATCAGCGCTTGCGGCGAGTTGAGAAACGAGTTGGTTGTCCCAGTAAAGTGCTTGCCAGCCCGCCAGCGATCCTTCAAGACGCAGAGGCTTACCGAGACAGGTGATGTTGAATAGTTCCAAAGTGTTAGTGCTTCATCAGAAAACGTTGGCGCTAATGTACCAGCATTAGCGTAGGATTTCTCTATACCCAAACTCCTTGAATCCGGTATCTTCAGGTTGTTTGACTATATTCATTTCTACAAAAGAAAATAAACAACAAGGATGTACGACGATGAAGAAAATTACCTTTGGGTTGTTCCTGGGAACCATACTTGTTGGTTGCTCAGGCCCTAAGTACACTGCAACGCCTATCAGTGAATCCAATCAAAGCGCGGAAGTTACGATCGTAGAACATCCACCTACACGCAGTGTGTTTCTCGACAACATGCTTAGGTGGTGTATGGATGAAGGCAAAAAATGCAAAGTGATGAAGCCCAATACGACGCCTGACCCAAGTGAACTGACTCTGACTTATATCTCCCGCTGGAGTTGGGATATTCGAACCTTTGTTGCTGATGCGAAAATCAAAGCTTACAGGAATGATACCCAAGTGGGAGAAGTAGAATTTAAAGCGCCAAACCATCTCAAATTGTCGAAATATGGTGATGACAATAAGCGTATTCGGGCCATGATGGATATATTATTCGGGCGAATAACCGTTTCTGAGGCACAACAGAAATTGAGCGCTGGAGAGTACTAAAAACAGCCCGCTGTTGCGGTTTTTTTCTCGCCTGCAGACTTTTGGCGACTGATGCTTACCGCACTCTTCTAGTAGAAAATCATTACGTGCTATCAACAGCGAGACACTTGGTTAAGATATTTCATGCATATAGTGATGATTGGTTCCGTTGTGAATCTGATTGAAGAGGAGAACCACTATCATGCAGGGAAATCATTTCGTTGATACGCAGCTATTCAAAAAGCTCACTGCTTTACAAGATGAAAGAAAGGCTTCATCGACTCCCCAATATACTTTCTTTGACCGCCTACGCAGTCAGATTGAAGACAGCGCTGATATGGAGTTTGGCTACAAAGCGAGATTAAAGCGCCGCCTTCAAGTACTTTCTAATGAATCATTAAACGTTCTAGTGCTGGGTTCGCCGGGTGCTGGCAAATCTGCCTTGCTGTCAGCGCTGTTTGGGGAGAAAGATTGGTCGCGTTCAACCTACAACATTCAGCGCACAGAACTCAATCGAGTGACGCTTTGGGAGGCCAACCTTCCAGACTATAGCCCAGAATCTAACCCTTTGATTCAGGAGTTATCTGCACTTTTGTCTGAAACCGATGAAAACAACACCCCACTGGTCGACCTGGTCATGGTGGTGCTTGATGCTTCCTCAAACAACATCGACGATTGCTACCTCGATATCTGCCGTACGATCATGCCTATGATGGGCAGAAACGCTGATGGGCGTCTGATGGTAGTTTTCAACAAGTGCGACAAAGTTGCCCATGCTATTAGAGGGGAATACGTAAAAGATGTGATGCCAATGGATGCTGAAATCTGGTTAGATTGCACAGCAGCAGCGCTCCGGTATCGGTTGATTGATAATGCCAGTGTTCAGATCCGGCCATTAGCCTTCAGCGCGGAAGCGGGTGAATCTCCAACTGCTCGTCCATACAACCTGCTTAAACTATTGGCTCGTACCATGGAAACTCTTCCGGAAGATAAGTCTCTTATATTGTTTAATCATGTTTTAAGCCGAGATGATGATCATTGGCGTGAGCATGATAACAACTTGATTTACCTGCAACTGATAGAAAATGCGTGTTTTGACGCCATTCATGTTGGCGCACATGAGGGTGATCGCTTTGGTGGTCAGTTAGGCGCGTTTTTAGGGCGTCATGGACGCGCGCTCGGAAACATGGTTTCAGACGAAATCCGCAGCCAACTGGGTATTTCTATCTAAATATACCCAAACAACCTGAATACAAACATCTTCAGGTTGCTTGGGTAGACATAAAAGGGCTCAAAACTCGGTGACCCCTTAACTTCCCAAGTTTCATCAGCTTTAAACCGCACATCATTCTTTAAGTAAACAAATTGTTAATTGCTATCAAGAGCGAGACAAATTGCTAATTGTGCATTGCGTATAGTTGCAGATGAAAAGTTGGTTATATACCCAAGCTGACAGGAAGTTGTTGGCGTGAAAAGCACTTGGGTATAGGAAGTATTTACCGAGGACATGCCCATGGAAAACAGCAAGTCATTTTCTCAACAATTGGCCTGGGATATCAGCCACTCATCGCTGGTGGACGAGTTTAAAAAGTCCACATTGCAACTGCGTCTGCATGAGCTTGAAGATCAAGCGCTGAACATCATGGTCGTTGGTCCGAAAGGTGTGGGTAAAACCTCTACTATAAAGGCTGTGTTTGGGAACCGCCTGAACGAAGAGTTTAATGCTGTGTCTGGTATTACCCGTTTCCAGAACGGTAATTTGGTTGTCTGGGATTACCCCGGCCACAATGGTGATGAGCAGCATGACAAAATGCTGGACATGCAGATTGGTGCGACCCTGAGCGAAAGTGATAGCGATGGTAATCCACTCATCGATATGGCGGTTGTGGTGCTGGATCCAGCAGAGCAAAACCTGAACCAAGGCTATCGGCTGATTTGTGATGTGATTGCACCGGCGTTAGGCAGCAATTTTGATAACCGCCTTGTGGTGGGGTTGAACAAAGTGGATATTGCAAGCTTTAGCTACGAGTGGGATTTTCTTAACGACTCACCGTCCAATGAAGTGGAGATTTGGCCGGAAAGCACAGCCGCTTTGATTCGACATTGCATGTTGGATGAGTCGGGCCTTGAGATTGCGCCAGTTTGCTATGCCGCCGACTTCGAGCGTACCAATGGTGAAGGTCGTCGTCCATTCAACACCATCAAGCTGCTCAACCAAATTGTGGCGAAACTGCCAGCAGCAAAACAGATCACTCTGATAGATACACCGCTGAATCAGCAATCACAGGCTTGGTTTGATAGTGATGACCGTATGAATTACGTGGTGGAAGTGGAAAATTCGCTGTTTGACTCTATTTATCAGGGTTCACGAGGTGGTTCACGATTTGGTGGACTACTCGGCGCATACATGGGTAAGCAAGGGCGTGAAATTGGTTACCTGATTCGCCGTAATCTGCATAACCGTTTGAACCTCGCCTGACCTTCTGCGTTTCAAAAAAGAAAGGCGCTAACTTAGCGCCTTTCTTTTGTCTCCTATTCAGCGCTGGCTATGAGTGAGTTTGACTCAGTCCCACTTGAAGTCCAACACCCTTTCATCGGCAATATAGAACAACAAATCGTTAGGTTTGATTTCCTGATCAAGCGGCGGATTCAGCCTGACATGATTGTCGCGTCGGAAGCCAATCAAGGTTGCATCATAGTCTTTCTTCATGCGCATGAAGAGCGCTTCAACCGTGGTGTATTGTGCATCGCCAGGGTAGGCGACCGCGTATTGCGTCATGCCTTTTCGTGTGTTCAAAAGCTCATGGTGAAGCTCAGAAGAGCCCGGATCCACAGCAGATTTAGCCATCATTTCCACTGACACAGAAGGGATACACTCCGCGTTCGGGCAGTGCGTTTTCAACAGGCTGGCCAGCACTTCTTCCTGGAAGTAGGCAAGAATGTGAACATCCGGATTCTTGCTGGCGCAGAATAGGGCAGCAGCGAACGTGATGTCGTCTTCCGGGTTGTCGATGATGATGCAGTCCGCATCACTCACACCTGCGCGGCTCATCGCCGTTTCGTCAGTAAAGCTGGCGGTGCGGACAAAATCGATTTCCTTCGGCAGAGGGTTTTCAATGTCAGCACGCACGCACAACACGATAGGGCGCTTGTCCTTTTCTTCATGGAGAAGCATATCGATGAGGTGAAGGGTTCGGTTCTCATTCCAACCCAAAATCAAAATGTGTCCAGACACGTCAATGCTCCTTCTTCCTAACAGTCCTTTCCGCCAATAATCAATGGTAATACCCGCCAACCGACCAACACCGATGGCAAAAATACTTAGTCCACAAGGGATCACAAACAGCGCGACAATCCATTTACCCGCCGTTGTGGTGGGGGACATGTCGCCGTAACCCACTGTAGACGCGGTCACTAACAGATAATAGATATAATCAACGAAGGGAGAAGTCAGTGCATGCTCTCCCGCTAAGCGAAGCAGCAACCAGCTTATGACTGCGTAAGCCAACACTGCAGTAATAACGTGCTTCCCGCTTAAACGCTGAAATTGAGAGGTGATCCATCGGCGAACCATGTACCACTTGTTCATCAGCCGTTTTCCTTAACCTTCTTAGAGTTCAAACCAGTGTGACACTATAACAGCCTAATCCATCAGCAAATTTCTCAATTATGCCGACTGTGAAAAAGTTCTCAGATTCGGGTTAGGCAGCCGCATTGATTAGCGTGTAGATTGAAATCAGTGATTTACGAAAAGGACCGCGCCATGAGTGACAACAAATATCTCGATGAATTTTCCGACGATGGCTTTTGGACCAAAGCCCGTAACTTTGCACAAAAAGCGGGTTACGACGTATTGGAAAATGCCCTCAAGCTCTACTATTCCGCAACCGATGACGACACACCTAAATGGGCGAAAACCACTATTTTCGCTGCGCTTGGCTACTTTATTGCGCCTATTGATGCCATTCCTGACCTCACGCCTGCCGTTGGCTTCTCTGATGACCTCGGTGTACTGGCGGCAGCCGCTGCAGCGGTAGTGATGCATGTGAAAGCAGAACACGGCCAGAAAGCAGGCGAGAAGCTGGATCAGTGGTTTAAGAAGCTCAGTTAATTTACCCAAAGAGGGGAAAGGGCATGAAAGGAAGCAGAGTCAACCTCAAGGATGCGTTTGAGCAAGTCACGTTTCTGGAAGATCGCACGCCGGAACACTCGCTTAGCGGTGAAGGGGAAGATGCCTTTGCAACACTGACAGATTATCGAGATGGTCGCGTATTCATTGCCCACTATGAAGGAAAGAGTGAGTGGGAGCGTCATCCGGGCGACGAACTGGTGCATGTGCTGGAAGGGCAAACCACCATTTTCTTGCTCAATGGCGAAGAAGAAACCCCCATTTCCTTATCGGCTGGAGAGTTGGTCGTGGTGCCGGAAAATGTCTGGCACCGCTTTGATACGCCAAGCGGCGTGAAGGTGATGACAGTGACACCGCAGCCGACTGAACACAGTATCGAAAGACCTGACAACTAGCGGAAATCGGCTCGGAATTTCTGGCTGTCGTGCTAGAATCGCTGCCCTGCAAATTCCCGACAAAGTCGACTAGGCGTCATCATGACAAAACCGAACAAAACCACTTCACAACCAAAGAAAGGTCTGCACCCAAGAAATCCCCATCGTGCGCGATACGATTTCCCGGCGCTGATGAAAGGCACGCCAGAGCTCAAAGCCTTTGTGAAGAAGAACCCGTTCGGTGATTTGTCCGTCGACTTTTCCAACCCGCAAGCAGTCAAAACCCTTAACAAGGCTCTGTTGCAACACTTCTACCAAATCAGTTTCTGGGATATTCCAGAAGGGTATCTTTGCCCGCCAATCCCCGGCCGTGCGGACTACCTGCATTACTTGGCAGATCTGCTGGCTGAATCCAACAGCGGAGAAATTCCCAAAGGCAAAGCCGTGAAGGGGCTGGATATCGGCATGGGCGCAAACTGCGTGTACCCGATGGTCGGCCACCGCGTTTATGGCTGGCAGTTCGTGGGTGCGGATATTGACCCAGTATCCGTAAAAAGCGCGAAGCTGATGGTGGAGATGAACCCAAGCCTCAAAGGGGGCATTCAATGCCGCCTTCAAAAGAACCCAGACCAGATTTTCGCAGGCATGATTAACGCCAAAGAGCGCTTTGATTTCACCATGTGCAACCCGCCCTTCCATGCTTCGATGGCAGAGGCAACAAAAGGCTCTGAGCGCAAAGTGAAGAACCTTGCCGCCAATGCCCGCAAGAAAGGCTCAGAACCCTTCAAAGCGCAGCCAATGAAAGGCAAGGGCAAACCTGTGCTGAACTTTGGTGGACAGAACGCAGAGCTTTGGTGTCCGGGCGGCGAAGCGGTTTTTATCAAGCGAATGATAGAACAAAGTGCCGACTTTAAGACCCAATGCCTTTGGTTCACCACCATGGTTTCCAAGAAAGAAAACCTACCGGGTATCTACAAGCAATTGAAAGCGTTAAAAGTCGAAGATGTCCGCACCATCGAAATGGCGCAAGGGCAGAAAGTAACGCGTATTGTGGCATGGACTTTCCTCAGTGAATCCGCACGCCAAAACTGGTCGAAAAACGGCGAAAAATAGCGCGCTTTTCAGCCGGTTTTTGGTTGGAAAATCGCCGCCTTATGCAAGGTCGTCATAAGCGATAAAAAGTGTTGTTCTTTTTGTGGTTTTAGCAGTAAATTCTGCCTGAATTGACCTTTGAGAATACGCTGTGAAAACGCCGACCACGCGACTTCCCCTCTATGTTGCCCTGATGATGGTGCTGCTGTTAAGCGGCGCTGTGGGGGTTATTGGGGTCGACTTGGCGCAGGGGCACCACGCAGCTTTGCAGGATAGAGAAGGTGTGCCGCTGGCGAACGAAGAGTATTCGCTGCTTCGCACCATGACATCACGCATTCTGCCCGATGACGTCGAGTTTATCGATGACGAACCTTCATCACTGCCAGCCTTTCCGGTTTCAGGCATTTCTCTGCTTCTCTTGGGCCTTTTGTCGTCAGGCTACTTCTGTACTCGCCAGAGCCGACAGAACATCACAGGCTTCTTCGCACCTTGCCATCTCCAGTTCCGCTTTATCCACTCTAGGGAAGCCTTCTCTAGCATCACCTAACCCTATTTATTTTGATTCTTGGAGAGAATATGTTTGAAGCAATTCAGGAAGTGCTGGTGGCCTTGTGGAACCAGGATTTCGATGCACTGCTGGCTCCTGGCAGTGCAACCCTAATCTACATCATTGTGGCTATGTTGATTTGCCTTGAAAGCGGCTTTTTACCGGCTGCGCCATTACCTTGCGACAGCGTGGTTGTGCTGGTCGGTACTTTGGCGGCAGTGGGTGTGTTAACGCCAGCTATCGCATTCCCACTACTGATCGTGGCAGCTTCAATGGGAAGCTGGATGGCCTTCATGCAAGGTCGCTGGCTGAACAAATTGCCGATGGTGCAATCCTGGCTGAGGAAAGTCCCGGAAAAGAACATGAAAACCGTGGATGCTTTATTGCGTCAGCATGGTTTGGTGGCGCTTTTTGCAGCGCGCTTTATTCCGGGTGTTCGCTCGATTGTGCCAATGATGATGGGCATCCGCGTGAAAGAAGCACCACGTTTCCACTACTTCGCTTGGTTAAGTGCCACCCTTTGGGTGTTTCTGCTGGCGGGTATCGGATTTCTGCTGCCATCGCTGCCGGATGCGCTTGGACGGACGGTAACCATGGCGCTGATGGCTGCTCCTGTTATCACGCTTTGTGCGGCGATTCTAACTGCCATTACCTGGCGAGTCCGCAAATTGCTGAAAGGCAATAAACCACCATCAGCACAAGCTTAACCCCGATCTGTTTTATCGCCACGTCGTTTGAAAAACCGGCGTGGTTTTTCTGATCTTAACGAAGACGTTTTAACCCATGAATATACTGCGCCCACGACTGGATATTCCGTTGCTGATCGCGATTGTCTCGCTGATCACTCTTGGCTCAATGAGCGTATGGAGCGCGAGCGGCTACAGTGTTCCGACTCTTGAGAGGCACGTCGCCCGTGCCATGATTGCGCTTCTGGCCTTACTGTTTTTCTCCTTGATCCCTGCCAAAACCTACCGGGCACTCACACCGCACCTTTTTGGTTTAGCTGTTGTGCTTCTGCTTGGCGTGATTGTGGTGGGAGACACGGTGAACGGCGCTAAACGCTGGCTGGCGCTTGGCCCAATTCGCTTTCAGCCTTCAGAAATTGTGAAAGTGGCGGTGCCTATGATTATCGCCTGGCTGATAGTGCGAGACCCCGGCAGACCGGGTCTGCAAAAGATTGGACTTTGCGCATTAGTCACAGCATTACCGGCAGGGCTGATTGTGATTCAGCCAGACTTGGACGGCGCGATTTTTACCGTGATGTACGCACTGTTCGTGTTGTACCTTGCGGGTATGAGCTGGAAGATCATTGGCTCAGTGTTAGCGGCGGTTGCCGCGACATTGCCAGTCATGTGGTTCTTCTTTATGGCCGACTACCAGAAACTTCGCGTCACCCAGTTTTTGAACCCCGAATCAGACCCACTCGGCGCGGGATATCAGATCATCCAATCTTTAATTGCCATTGGATCTGGAGGAGTGCGCGGTAAAGGCTTTATGCATGCCACACAAGGGCAGTTGGGGTTTATCCCTGAAAGCCACACCGACTTTATCTTCTCAACCTTTGCCGAAGAGTGGGGCTTTCTGGGAAGTGCGGTCATGATTGCGCTGTATCTTTTTATCTCAGGCCGTGCTTTATGGCTGGCAGTCAACACCGCCTCACCGTTTTCCCGCCTAGTCAGCGGCGCACTGGCGATGAGCTTCTTCCTCTATGCCTTTATCAACTTGGGTATGGTCAGTGGTCTGCTACCCGTAATGGGAAGTCCACTGCCATTTATCAGCTACGGTGGCACGGCAATGATCACCCAAGGCGCATGCTTCGGCATCATCATGGCGCTCTGTTGCGGAAAGCAACCAGTAGAAGCGACGTGGAGTGCGAGAACGTTTTCGAAGGTGTAAATAGGGATGCCTCAAGAAATATTGGGCATTACCTGTTTTCAATGGCTTCTGCCAAACAGCCAGCCAGTTTCACTGAGTCCGTCATGGCGCGGAAAAAAGAAAAACAAAACAAAACAAAACAAAACAAAACAAAACCAATTATGTTGAAGTGCGCCGCATTCTTTAAAGGAGTGGTGTGTCTCAACTGTGAAACTTTCTTTCTGTATTTCACCAGATTTCTCTCAGTAACTGTCTGCTTTAACAATTAATCTGATTTCCACAGTGTCTCAGTCTTATTTGTGAATCAATATTCTCATCGTTGAATTCCCCTCAATCTCTTCTAGCTTATTTTTCGATACGAAATTTTACGCGTGCCCGATTTGTGGGTGTGCTGATGGGCTTAACACGCTTCACAACCATTAGACGTAATTTATCGAGGACATAGGATGTATTTCTCTAAGAAAGCGATATGGGTGGTGCCGGTATTCTCGCTCGGACTCACCGCTTGTGGGGGGGATGACGCAAATACGACAGCCTCCGTACCGGGGAACACGAATAGTCTCCCTTTACCGGGCGCACCGGTTTTAGCACAACCGACGGTGGGGGCGCTCACAGGTGATGCTTATCCTGTCACCTTCAGTTGGAGTAGCGCCACGAATGCGGCGGGCTATTTCCTGTGTAGAAAAGATGCATCACAAGACGATAACTGTGCAATGGTGGGCGAAACGACGGCCCTTACATCGCTGACTCTGCCTCTGAGTTTGGACACGCCGGCTGACTATTTTGTATTGGCCAAAAACAGTTCGGGCTCAACGGCGTCTACTGAGATAGCCGTATCTATTCCCAAACCAGAGATGCCGGTTTTAGCGACGCCACTGGTGGGTGCGTTCAACGATAGTTCTCGTTTTTACCCTGTCACCTTTAGCTGGGATAGCGCCGAGTATGCGACGCACTATACCTTGTGCAGAGAAGACGGATCAGAAGACGATGACTGTCAATTTCTACAACAAACCGAAGCTAACAATACCTCGCTTACTGCCAATCTAAATTTGGACGAACTGGCTAATTATTTTGTATTGGCCTCTAACGGTACGGGCAAAACAGCGTCTGGTAAGCAAGCCCTCTCTCCCGCACCTGGTGCAACGAATTTATCGCTAGAGGTGGGTGCGCTCTCAAATGGCTATCATCCTGTCACCTTTACCTGGGATAGCGCCGAGCATGCGACGGCATATACCTTGTGCAGAAAAAATGATGCACTCGATGATGACTGTGAAAAGCTGGGCGAAACGATCGACACAACATCGCTTACTCTGAGTTTGGGCCCACTGAAAAATCATTTGGCTGAATTTTTTGTGCTAGCCGAAAACAGCACGGACAAAACAAAGTCTGGTGACGAATCCTTAACATCACCAGACCTGACAACATTGATAACCTACATCAAGGCCTCGAATAGCGAGGAAGATGACTATTTTGCCTACTCGTTATCAATGTCATCGGATGGCAACACCGTCGCGGTGGGGGCTTATCAGGAAGATTCCAATTCCCAGGCAATTAACAGTGGCGAGAGCAATAATAGTGCAAGTTCTGCCGGCGCGGTGTATGTGTACCGCTTTGCCAATGGCAGTTGGACGCAGCAGGCCTACATCAAGGCCTTGAATGCGGATGCAGGAGACAGATTTGGCCACTCGGTATCAGTGTCAGGGGATGGCAACACCCTCGTGGTGGGGGCTTATGGGGAATCTTCCAAAGCTACCACCATTAACGGTGACGGGAATAATAATGAAGCAAGTTATTCCGGCGCGGCATATGTATACCGGTTTGACGGTAGCAGTTGGACGCAGCAGGCCATCATCAAGGCCTCGAATGCGGATCCAGGTGACAGTTTTGGCCTCGCGGTATCGGTGTCAGGGGATGGCAACACCCTCGCGGTAGGGGCTCCCTTTGAAAAATCCATTAATACTGACGAGAGCAATAATGATTCAGATAGTGTTGGCGCTGCGTATGTGTACCGCTTTGAGAATGACAAATGGACGCAGCAGGACTACATCAAGGCCTCGAATGCCGGGTACAGAGACTTTTTTGGCTACGCGTTATCAGTGTCAGGGGATGGCAACACCCTCGCGGTGGGGGCTAAAGAAGAAGATTCCAATGCCGATCTCACTAACGCTACCGGGGTAAATGATTCCGGCGCGGTGTATGTATACCGCTCTGACGGTAGCAATTGGACGCAGCAGGCCATCATCAAGGCCTCGAATGCGGATGTAAATGACGAATTTGGCAAATCGTTATCAGTGTCAGGGGATGGCAACACCCTCGCGGTGGGGGTGCCATACGAAGATTCCAATTCTCAGACCATTGACGGTGGTGAGAGCAATAATGATGCAGAATCTGCCGGCGCGGCATATGTATACCGCTTTGAGAATGACAAATGGTCGCAGCAGGCCTACATCAAGGCCTCGAATGCCGAGTCAGAAGACAATTTTGGCCACTCGGTATCAGTGTCAGAGGATGGCAACACCCTCGCGGTGGCGGCTTATTTTGAAGATTCCGGTTCCCAGGGGTTTAACACTGACGGGAGCGGTACTAGCCTAATTAATTCCGGCGCGGTATATGTATATCGCCTTGAAAATGAAAATGACGAATGGTCGCAGCAGGCCTACATCAAGGCCTCGAATACCGGCACATATGACTATTTTGGCTTCTCGTTATCAGTGTCAGGGGATGGCAACGCCCTCGCGGTGGGGGCTCGTGGGGAAGGATCCGATGCTACCAGCATTAACGGTGACGGAGACAATGACAATGCAGATGATGCCGGCGCGGTGTACATCTACTAGCCCATACCAGTAGTCACAATGGACGCGCCCAGACACGGTGTTGCACCAGACCGAGAGGTGAAATCCGTGAATCGGGCGCGTACATATCTATCCCAATGGCTCGGTTTCTTTTTGTGGGCTTAGCCAACAATGCGCTAAAACAACAAAGTGACAAGCGAGTGTGTCACTTTGCGTAAATATCGCTTATCCGGAGTGGTTGTTTGTTAACAGCATCGCCAGCTTTTTTGTCCAAAAGCTCTTTTACCTCGTGATATTACCTATTCGCCTGATTTATTGAGCAAAGTTTTCAACCTTTCGGGCAGTCTCTCAACCAACTCAGGATTGTCCGCGAGCATCTGCTCCAAAAACTCACGGGCTTGTTGCTCCTGATCTGCATCTAGTAGCCTTTCTACATCTGTGAACTCTGCGACTGCGGCTTCTTCCGACTCTATTTGCGGTAGGGACCCGGTGGTCGAAGGCGCGTTGCGGAAGAAACGCTGTTCCTCTGTTTTTGTTGGCAACGCATCCATTGATTGCAACGCATTGGTTTCATCGTCAGACAAGGTTTCAGGGCTGATGCGTATAGGGGAGCTCTTTGGTTTGATAACAGTTTCGCGAATAGGCTCGATACCTTGAGGTGTTTCTAGAGTGTCATCGACCCACTTCCAAGGTGCCAGCAAGGCGACAAAAGCGACTGTTGCGGCGGCACCAGCATAGGTCCGCCAAGGTATGTGTTTTTTGTGCTGGCTGCCTGCATAGGCAAGGATGCAATTATCTAGGGCTTTGCTTGGTGTTTCTGTCGCACTTTCCTTGTACAGCGCGACGATGTCTTCGTCTTTGATTGGCGCTGTCATTGTCTGTCTCCGAGTTTTTTGGTCAGGCATTGGCGAAGCTGATCCATGGCATAGCGAAGGCGGGTTTTTACAGCCTCGGCTTTCGCACCAACGATCTCGCAAATCTGCGCTGACTCAAAGCCTGCTTCATGGCGAAGTAAAAACGCTTCCCTCTGCAAAGGGGCGAGGAGTGCCATGCAGGCTTTAATGGCGGTTTGTTTGTCGCCATCCCAATCCGGTGTTTCGGCCTGCTCATCTTTCAGAGATTGGGTATAAGCGCTGGATGACATCATCTTGCGGTGTTCATCAATCACCAAATTGTGGGCAATGTGATACAGCCAGGTGGTGAACTTGGCGGTCGGCGCATAGCTTTCGCGCTTATCAATCACGCGGTACCAAACATCCTGATATAACTCTTCGGCACGGGCATGCTGCGCTGTACCCAATTGATGGACGAAGTAGCGATACAGCGGATTTTTATAGCGCTGATAGAGCTCAGCAAAGGCGCGCTGATCGCCTTTGCTGAAGTTCACCATCAATGTTTCGTCGGTTTGTGTATCCATGGATGCCTGTTAACGAATGCCCCTAAAGGTTCTGTGCAATCTCCACCAGACTGATAAATTCGCCGCGGTAGTTGTATGGGTCATTACCCCGGTTTTCACGCGCGATATCAGCAATTTGACTGTAGGCTAAACCATTCACATAGTGGTTGTCTTTGAGCTTCTGCGCAAAGGCGGCAACCGCAGTGGCAAACTGGAAATCCTCACTGGCCTGAGCGAATGTTGGCTTGCCTTTACTGCCATTAATCACCTGAGTGGTGAGCTGGCTTTTATCATTGCCCGGCAGTTTATATCGGACTTTGACTTGAGCGAGTTCGTCACTGTGCGTGGATTTATCTACCTGTTTTTGCTGATAACGCAGATTGTCAATGCGTCCTTGATCGCCAACCAGTGTCAGTTCATAAAGGGCAGTGACTGTGTGTCCTACGCCTATTTCACCCGCGTCGACTTTATCGTTGTTGAAATCTTCATCACGCAGCTTACGGTTTTGATAGCCAATCAGGCGGTATTCCTTAACGGTGTCCGGGTTGAACTCGACCTGAATTTTCACATCTTCCGCGATACTTTGCAGCGTGCCGCTCATCTGGCGTAAAAGGACTTTCTGTGCTTCATGAAGCGTATCAATATAAGCATGGTTACCATCGCCGATGTTGGCGAGTTGCTCCATCATGGCATCGTTGTAGTTGCCACGTCCAAAGCCCAATGTGGTGAGTGAAATGCCGTTCTCGCGCTCATCTTCCACCAGATCTTTCAGCGCATCCAAGCTGGTTACACCAACGTTGAAATCACCGTCTGTTGCCAGAATGACTCGGTTTACGCCGTCTTTGATAAAGCCTTTTTTAGCTTGCTGGTACGCCAGTTTGATCCCACTTTCACCATAGGTGCCGCCGCCTGCTTGCAGGCCTTTGAGTGCATCGACGATCGCTTGCTGATTGTCTCCGCTGGTGGGTTCGAGCACGACAGAAGCGTTCCCCGCATAGGTCACCAGACTAACCTTGTCTTTCTCACCAAGGTTCTTCGCGAGCAGAGAAAGGCTTTGTATCAGCAGCGGCAGTTTATTGGGCTCATTCATGGAGCCTGATACATCAACCAGAAATACCAGATTCGACGCTTTGCGTTCGCTGGCAGGAATATCGTAACCCTTGAGTGCAATGCGCATCAGCTTGTGCTCTGCATTCCATGGCGCAGGGGCGAGTTCAGTGCTGACAGAGAAAGGCCGTGCTTTTTTGATAGGTGTGGGGTAGGTGTAATCAAAGTAGTTGATAAAGGCTTCCTCGCGAATCGCGTCTGCTGGCGGCTTGTTTCCCATCTTCAGATAACTACGCACATTGGCGTAACTGCCTGTGTCGACATCAATGGAAAATGTCGATAAAGGTGACATTGTCACTAATTGAGTGGTATTACTTGGGGTATCCAGGTAGTTATCGCGGTTTTCAGGTTGTACGTAGGGATCGACCTCATGCATCGGCATCACCACAAATTGATGATCGGTAGCAACCTGGCTATGAGCCACTTTAGTTGTTGGCGCAGCACGTCGCGCGTGATCCATCTCTACCACTTCTTTCTGAAGAGCTGGGGATTGTTTCTGAGGTTCAGCGTTAGTGGTGTCGTGGATGGACTCTGAACAGCCGACAACCAACGTCAGAGCCGCAAAAATAGCGATGGTGATTTGATTGAATGTCATATACCGATTCCTTTTTCTTGCTGGTTTGTCGGTATAAACGGGCGAGTGGGCAAGAGGGGTGAAATATTTTTCGTCTTTTAAAAATTCGACAATGTGAAGAATACTCGGAGTATAGTTTGCTCAAAAAGTAACCAGTGTGGCGGATGTATCTACAAATGCTCTTATTTGCAGATTATTACATAGAACATTTCGTTATTTATCACAAAAAAATGTATGAGTTACATTTGGCTCGATGAAACGAAACACCTTACGAATAATACGTGAACTCTCCGGAAGGTGTTCAAGGAAAAATAACCATTGGAGTTGTAACCATGCCTTCTATGACAAACATTTTGCTTGCTACCTTCGCACTTGCAGCAAGCTTCACTTCTACCGCTTCGCTTGCCCAAGAAGAAATTAAAGTGGGTATGTCTGGCCGCTACTTCCCATTCACCTTCGTGAAAATGGACAAGCTGCAAGGCTTCGAAATCGATGTATGGAATGAGATCGGCAAGCGTGCGGATTATGACGTTGAATTCGTGACTGCAAACTTCTCAGGCCTTTTCGGCATGCTGGAAGCGGGTCACATCGATACCATCAGTAACCAAATCACCATGACCGACACGCGTAAAGCGAAATACGCTTTCTCTGTGCCTTACGTGGTTGACGGTGCACAGGTTGTTGTGCGTAAAGGCCGCGAAGACATCGTTGGTATTGATGACCTGAAAGGCAAGAAAGTGGCGGTTAACCTCGGTAGTAACTTCGAACAACTGCTGCGCAACTATGACAAGGCTAATGAGATCAACATCATCACTTACGATTCTGGTTTCGAACAAGACGTTGCTTTGGGCCGCACCGATGCGTTTGTGATGGATCGTGTTTCTTCAGCACAGCTGATCAAAAAATCTGGTCTACCGCTGCAACTGGCAGGTGAACCGTTCGAAACTATCCAGAATGCGATGCCATTCCTGAAAACTCCTGAGAAGCTCGTCATCAAAGCTAAAGTGGATCAGGCACTGACTGAAATGAAAGCTGACGGCACCCTCAGCGAGATTTCAGAGAAGTGGTTTGACTCTGACATCACTCAATAATGCAGAGCTTCGATTTTAACTACATGCTGGAGTTGTTCCCGATACTGGTGAAGTATCTGGGAATCACTCTGGAAATGTCACTGATAGGCTTTGCGGTTGCTCTGGTGCTGTCGGTGCTGTTGGCACTGGTAAGAGTATTTAAAGTTAAAGTGCTCGACTCTGTCGTCGCGGTGTACATTTCGTTCTTCCGCGGCACACCGCTGCTGGTTCAGCTCTTTCTACTGTATTACGGATTGCCTCAGGTCTTCCCGATTTTCGTAGGGATGGATGCTTTCACTGCTGCGGTGATTGGTTTGTCACTCCACTTTTCCGCCTACATGGCCGAGAGTATTCGCGGTGCGATTTTGGGGATTGATAAGAATCAAATGGAAGCCAGCCTGAGTGTCGGCATGACTGAACTTCAGGCGATGAAACGCATTATCCTGCCGCAGGCAGCGCGCGTTGCAACCCCTTCATTGATGAACTACTTCATCGACATGATTAAAAGTACTTCTCTGGCGTTCACGCTGGGTGTTGCGGAAATCATGGCGAAGGCACAAATGGAAGCCTCTTCGAGCTTTAAGTTCTTTGAAGCTTTCATGGCGGTGGCATTGATTTACTGGCTGGTGGTGATTTTCTTCACCCGTATTCAAACGGTGATGGAAGTCCGATTGAACAAGGCGTATGCACGATGATTGAAGTGAAAAATTTGAGCAAGCGCTTTGGTGATGTCGAGGTACTGAAGCAAATCGACCTCGACGTCAAACAAGGTGAGATTGTGGTGATCATCGGCCCGTCTGGCACGGGTAAATCAACCTTGCTGCGTTGTCTGAACTATTTGGAAACGCCAAGTGGTGGTGAAATCCAAATAGGTGATGTGCGCGTTAACGCTGGGAAGGTATCGAAGAACGAGATTCACCAGCTTCGTAAACAAAGCAGTTTTGTGTTCCAGAGCTATGCCTTATTCGCCAACAAAACCGCACTGGAAAACGTAGCGGAATCGCTAATCACCGTGTGGAAAGAGCCAAAAGATAAAGCGCTGGGAACTGCACGTAAATTGTTGGTCAGCGTCGGAATGGAAGCGCATTTGGAAAAATACCCTGCACAGCTTTCCGGTGGCCAGCAGCAACGTGTCGGTATTGCCCGTGCTATGGCGTGTAAAGGCGAAGTGATCCTGTTTGATGAACCGACGTCAGCACTCGACCCTGAATGGGTAGAAGAAGTGTTGTCAGTGATGAAAGCACTGGCCAAGCAAAAGCAAACCATGATTGTGGTGACACACGAAATGCAGTTTGCCCGTGAGATTGCTGACAAGGTGATTTTCATGGAGGGTGGCGTGATTGTTGAACAAGGTCCGCCATCCCAGATTTTTGGCCACCCTCAAAACGAACGCACGAAGGCCTTCGTGGCGCGTGCGGCGTAACGAATTCAACTGTTCCCCCTGGTTGATGATGTTCCATTAAAGTAAAGCCCCTTAATCTGGCCGATTAAGGGGCTTTTTATCTGATGCTGTCAGTCAAAGGGGAGGTAACACTGTCCATAAAGCAGCTGATCGACGCTGAGCCTGAGCGCTGTTTTGTTGTGACTATGCATAGAGGGTGTTGTTCTTTGAATTCATCGATAACGACCGACGCCACATCAGCCATTAGTGAAAGAGACTGTTTAAGGGCGATAGATATCCCTAACTTTTGCCTTACTGCATTTTGCATCATCTCGTAGTTTTCCACGGTGATGTTGGAAGCAAAGTTGACCTCTGAATGCGAGTACCTTCAGGTTGCTTGGATATAGTTATCCTTGTGAAAACGAAAGCCTGTCGTATTGATCGGTTTGCGGCTTTTCGGGATATAACCAATCATGTCCGCCGTTATCCGCCACATAAAACGCGGCGAGTTTGGTGACGTTGTTAGTCTGATTAGCTGGAGGGTTTATGAAACTATCAATACAAGTGTTACTTGGTTTTCTCAGTCTCACGGGCACTTCTTTAGCAGAGACTTGCCCGGATATCCTCAATGGCTTTCAGCGCAAGCTCAACTCTACTGAAACGGTGAACCTTTGTGAGGCGTTTAAAGGCAAAACCCTGCTGGTGGTTAATACGGCAAGCCAATGCGGGTATACGCCACAATTCGAGCAATTGGAGGCACTACATCAGAAATACAAAGATGACGGCTTTAGTGTCATTGGTTTTCCTTCCAATGACTTCAATCAGGACAGGGGCAACGAGGAGCGCTCTGCGAAAGTTTGTTATCTCGATTACGGCGTGACCTTCCCAATGATGGCGAGAAGTGCAGTAAAAGGGAGCGGGGCGAATCCTGTGTTTGCGGAAATTAGCAAGCAGGCGGGTGTGGAACCTAGATGGAACTTTTACAAGTACCTGATCAATGCAAAGGGTGAAGTGGTGGCCACATTCCCGAGTTCTGTGGCGCCAGTTTCATCGAAGCTCACCGCACTGGTGGAGTCTCAAATCAACCCAAAATAGACCGGTAGGAAATCCCGCATAATGGGTGTGATGGGCAATAAATCTCTACGATATTTTGTTTAAGTCAAAAGAACGGCTTTTAAAGGTACTCCTGACGATTGTATTGGCATAGAAAATAGTAACAGTTCGAAACATCTTCGTGTCTTGCCATAAACGATTTTTCTGCTACCCATGAAGGAAGTTTCTGCTCGGTCATGTTTTGAACATAAAAAGCGTAAAAAAGTGCCTTAGAAATATGGAATTCATATTTCTGTAATATTTAATTCATAGCATCCACTTCGAACTGAAATCATTACTATCAGGAAGTGAGTTATGAGCATCCAGTCTGATGCGCTACAAGGACCTCAGTCCGCGAATCCAAAACGCGCCATTCAGTGGGCAACGCTAATCGGTATGTTGTACCTTCTGTTGGTTTCTGTCTCTATGATTGGCAGTGGCTTCAAATGGGCTGTAGGTGAGCAGGCAAAAGAGCTTTTCGAGTTTGCCTCTAACCCTGTTGCAGGATTGATGATTGGTATCGTTGGTACCGCTCTCATTCAATCTTCAAGCACAGTCACCGCGATTATCGTTGGCCTGGTTGCAGGCGGATTGCCTGTTGCTATGGCAATTCCGATGGTAATGGGCGCAAACATCGGTACCACGGTAACAAATACCTTGGTGAGTTTGGGTCACGCTCGGTGTAAAGATGAATTCCGTCGCGCATTTGCGTGCGCCACCGTACACGACTTTTTCAACCTGTTTGCGGTAGCGATTTTCCTTCCTCTGGAAATGATGACGGGCTTCCTAGCGAAAATCTCCGCTTGGCTGGTATCCCCTCTGATGCAAGCTGATAACCTTAGCCTGAAAGGCCTGAACTTCATCAAGCCTTTGACTAAGCCGGTTGTGAGCGGTGCTAAGTCAGTCTTCGAAATCTTCCCAGGCTCGTTCGGCGGTGTAGCGCTGGTACTGTTCGGTATTCTTCTGGTTGTTGTGTCTATCACTGTGATGGGCAAACTGATGAAGAAACTGATGGTAGGTAAAGCGCGTGAAGTGCTGAACGGCGCAATTGGCCGTGGTCCAATTCACAGCATCGCGTCTGGTACGCTGGTGACCATTCTGGTTCAGTCTTCTTCTACAACCACAAGCCTTGTCGTTCCGCTGGTGGGCACCAACGTACTGAGCGTGCGTCAGGTTTATCCATTCACGCTGGGCGCGAACATCGGTACCTGTATCACCGCACTGCTGGCAGCAACTGCTGTAACAGGTGGTAACGCGGTATTTGCACTGCAGATTGCACTGGTTCACCTGTCATTCAACGTGCTGGGTATTCTGGTTATCTTCGGTCTTCCATTCCTGCGTGAGTTGCCATTAAAAGCCGCTGAGCTGCTGGCTGACTATGCTGCGAAGACCAAACTGGCTGTTGTTGCCTACTTGGGTGCAGTGTTTGTTGTGCTACCAGGCTTGGTACTGGCAGTGTCATAATCGACAGCCAATTGAATAACGAAAGCCCGACCATTTAGTCGGGCTTTTTGCTTTTTAGCTTAGCCTTCCATAGTTATCAGCCAGCCGGAGGCTGCTCAGTTTTAGCGTGGTGGCGACGGACAGTGTCACTGTGATGAAAATAGCTACCATGATCACCAGTTGATACTTCACTGCCAGCAATGGCTCCGTACCACCCAGAATTTGTCCCGTCATCATCCCCGGTAGGCTTACAATGCCAAGTGTACTCATTGCTGCGAGCGGTGGCCTTAGTGCTGCAGAGAATGCCTCTCTCAGGAAAGGCTGACACGGTGATTTCGCTCCAAGGGCAACATAGTATTGATACTCTGCATGTCGTCGCTTCATGCTTGAGTGTAAGCGTTCAATGGCTAATACATTGGCAGATAGCATATTGCCGAGCAACATACCTGCTACGGGGATCAGATACTGTGCCTGCCACCAAGGTGATGTTTGAATCACACCCACCATCAGAAGCGGCAGAACCAAGCCCAGTGAAACAAGTTGTCCGCATAAAACGGCGGGGAGCATCTTTCGCCAGGGTGTGTCAGCCTGTTTGCAGATAGTCCAGCTTGCGACCAGTATCATCACCAGTAGCCATGCTGTGTTAAGCCAAAAACTGGCGAAATTAAACAGAGTTTGAAGATAAAGACCCACCAACGCGAGTTGCAAGGTCATTCTGATCACAGAGGTAATCAGGCTTTTGCTGAGTCCCAACTGCCAGCGTTGGAAGAGCAGCAGCGGGATGATAAAAACACAGTAAAGGCCAGAGAGCGCCCAAGGACTGATTTCAAGTGCCTCACTCATAATGATGCCCCCATATCAAACTCGATATCTGCCGCTGCAATCCAAATCGGATCGTGGGAGACTGACACCGTAATGATGTCCTTGGTGTTCAAAAGCGATATCAAACAATCTCTGCTGTTGCCGTCAAGCGCTGACGTGGGTTCATCCATCAACCAAATTGGCCTATCTAGAAGAAGGGCGCGAGCAAATGCGAGGCGTTGTTTCTCGCCACCGGAGAGTGAAGTTATCTCGGTATTGAGCGAGTGTTCGAGAGAGAGAGCTTGGAGTACGTTCTGGCATGTTACCGTTTCAGGCTTGGCGAGGCTGGTTGCTTGCATCGACCAAGGCAGCATGAGTACTTCTTCAATAGTTTCACCGCCCATCACCGCTTCTTGTGGCAGGTAGTTAATCTGGTTGCGCCACCAGAGAAGTGATTCAACGGTGACTTTCCCTGTTTCCCACTCAATGCTTCCCTTTGAAGGAGGCAGTAATCCACATATGACTTTTAATAGGCTACTTTTACCACAACCCGAAGGCCCGTGAATCACCAGATGCTCCCCGCGCGCGAGTGAAGCATCCAGCGCTGTCCTGCTCTGGCTTTCATAGCCAGAGCGAAGAGTAGTAATAGTGAGAGAGTCTGCGGTCATTGCCCCCCCACAAACGCTTGCAGGCCTTCCAGAGCGTCAGCTGGAATAGGGCAGCTTTTACCCGTGCTGAAATCGCAGTATACGACGAGGGCCTCTCCTTCAGCTACGCAGCGCTGTTGACTATGGCTGTGGATTTCGTACTTCATGGTGTAGCGTTTTTCCTGAATGTTTTCGACCCATGAAACCGTGGTGATAGTGTCTGGGTAAACCAGCGGTGCGCGGAAGTCGCAGCGCGTTGACGCGACGACAGGGCCGATATTGTGGCTTTTGACGAAGTCGAATACCTTTAGCTCTTCAAGCATGACGACGCGAACATCTTCAAAGTAGCGAAAATAAACGGTGTTATTGATGTGTTGCAGGGCATCCATGTCGTTCCAAACAATCGCCTGCGTTTGTGAGAGCGGGTATTCATTAAAGTCTACATTGGCCACTGTGTGATCCTCCTTTTTTGTTGTGCTTTGATTGCACAACAAGACGCCAGATCAAACAAGGGCAGCGTTCTGAAAGGGCTGAGTAATGTGACATTAGGCCAATGAGCTAGGATCAACCGAAAGGATCAGAATTGCACTTTACCGCGAAGTGATTTGGTCTTACCGCGTTGGGTTTTACTATCCATGCGCTTTCTTTGCGAAGATTTAGTTGGCTTAGTGACACGGCGCGCTTTCTGTACAACAGCCACGCTTTTAACCAGCTCTTGAAGGCGCTGTAGTGCGTCTTCACGATTCTTTTCTTGTGTTCTGAATTGTTGTGCTTTGATCACGATAACGCCTTCTTTGGTTAGGCGGTTGTCTTTCAGTGCCAACAGACGTTCTTTGTAGAACTCAGGAAGCGAAGAGCCGTGGATATCAAACCGTAAATGAACGGCAGAAGATACCTTGTTCACGTTTTGTCCACCGGCGCCTTGGGCTCTGATGTATGAAATATCAATCTCGTCGTCCGGGATTGATACGCTCTGGGATATAACCAACATGGGTTTTGTTGCTCCTTGTTTAACATGAGGCGCAACTATAACCAAACTGGAATGCTGTGCAAACTGGCGTAATAGGAGTCTCATGTTAGAAAAGAGGGGGCTTGGTTATGTAGTATTGTTCGGCGCCACTGGCTTTCGCTTTGCAGAGATATTCGCAATCAAAAGCCCGCAGACGATAAAACCTATTCCTAGCCAGTGATAACTCTCCAAGCGTTCTCCAAGCAGTAGCATAGAAAAAATCAGTCCGAAAACCGGGATCAAATGCATAAACTGCCCTGTGGTTGCTGCGCCCATTCTTTCTAGCGCTGCATTCCAACAAAAGAAGGCAATGCCAGATGCAAAAATGCCGGTATATAGCGAAATAGCGAGGCTTTCTTTGGTGGCAGGCATGGTTTCAAACCACAGCGATTCACCAACATAAAAAGGAAGTAGTATCAGGTTACCCAGAAAGACAGTGTAACCTAACATAGGTAAGCCCTTGAGTGCTTCAGGAAGCTTCTGAACCAATACGGAATAGGTCGCCCAAACCAGAATGGCGAATAGGGCGATAAGTTCGCTGCTTCCAATTGCAAAGTCGCTTATTAACTGACCTTTAGTGATAATGAGCAGCACGCCAATAGCTGATACAGAAATGGCAAAGGCTTGTTTTAACGTGGTGAGCTGGCCAAACAATAGAAACTGCACCAGAAGGATCCACAAAGGTGATGAGGATTGGAGGATCACCACATTCGTGGACAGCGTGTTTTCCAGCGCGATATATACCAGCGTGTTATAACCAGCTACACCAAAAAGCGCCAAGAGCAGCACCAACTGAATGTTAGATTTAAGCAATGGCCATTGTTCCCGCATTGGACGCAGTACAAAAGGAGCCAGAATCAGCGAGGCGACAGTCCAGCGCCAGAAGGCAAGACCTATTGGTGGAATGGATTCATTGACTAATTTTGCCAGCGTAATGTTGCCCGCCCAACTCATGGTGGCGATAACAGAGAGCAAGATGGGGAACCAGGCTATTGAAGAACGTCGATAATGTTTTGCCATGTTCTTGCGGAGAAAAATGCATCTAAGCTTTTCAGTTAGTCAGTTTGTTAACCATTATGCAATAACGCAAGGTCAGCAATGTGTCTTCACTCACTGTGCCTGATTGTTCAATAGGTTGTGATTTTTGATAAAATATATCAAAACGTCCTGAATCCTGCATTTTCAGGTTATTTGGGTATATAAATACTGACTTTTGCCAGCGGAATTTTGTTCCAGCTCACATGTTATTCGGAGAGAACCATGAATTGGTATATCGGCGTTTTAAAACAGTACGCGAACTTTAAAGGCCGCGCGCGCCGCAAGGAATACTGGATGTTTTTGGCGTTCAATATGCTGTTTACTTTTGCTCTGGCACTTGTGGATCAGACAATGGGCACATTTAATCCTGATTTAGGTCTTGGTACTGTGGGAATGGTTTATGCGGCTGCCGTATTCATCCCGACATTGGCAGTAACTGTTCGCCGACTGCATGACACAGATCGTGTCGGTTGGTGGGCGTTGATCGGCATTTTACCATTTGGTGTGATTGCCTTATTGGTGCTCAACGCATTTGACGGCACTAAAGGCAGTAATCGCTTCGGCCCTGACCCGAAATCGGACGAGCAATCGGACGAGCGCACTGACACGACAAAGACAGGTACTTTTAGCGGTTAATCCCGTTTAAAACGCCTGCATTTAGTAGGCGTTTTGCTTTTCTCTCTCTTCTCAGCTCTCTCGCAACATTTATATCATGTCGCAAACGGCACAGCTCATGTACGTGATGCCGCAAATCACCCAGTCTATTCTGGTTTCTGCTATTGATTACCAATCACCGATATGAAGGAGCCATTCATGGACATTGGCTTTATCGGGTTGGGCAAATTGGGGGAGCCCATTGCCCGGCGAGTTTTGACCTGGTGTCAAACACACGGCTGCCGCTTGTATGTGTTTGATGCAACTAAGAGGGAGGCGATGGAACGACTAAAAGTCTTGGGTGCGCGGGAAGGAGTTAGTGCTGCTGCAATTGCTGAGCGATGTACCATTCTGTTTAGCCTGCTTCCGGGACCAGAAGACGTGATCGCTTTAGGGATGGGAGAAAATGGGATTCTCCGTAATGCTGAAGGATTGGATATCTGGTTTGAGCTGAGTCCCTTCCAGAATATGCGGTGGGACTCACTTCGAGAGCAGGCGCCACCGGATTTGGTTTTGGTGGACGCGCCGATCAGCGGGGGTGTTTCTTTGGCACAAGCAGGAAACCTCAGTATGGCATTGGAAGGTGCTCAGCCAATCCTTCAGCGTTATCAGGATTTGCTCAGTACCTTTGTAGCGAACTGCAAAGTGACAGAGTTGACAGAAGCTCCTCCTTCATTTTTTCGATTAGCAGATGGTTGAATCTTGCTCTATTTCCGTGGAATTTAACGAAGAAATTGGCGCATTGAGGGCCCCCTCCGAGCGAGTTGACTGACGCCGTGCACTATGTTGTTCCTTTTTGATGGAGATGACTACACCTACAAAGGAACGTCTCGATCACAACGCCAGTCAAGCTCGCCGAATCCCGCATCTTCAAGTTGCTTGGGAATATCAATAGTACAAACACATCCGCTTGCCGTTGGCCTCGACAATGGTGAAAGGCGTGTCGTAGATATTTTCGAGCACGGATTCCTGAATGACTTCATTCACTGTCGCGTTAGTAGCAATTTTTCCTTGCTTCATGGCGATGATGTGGTCAGCGTAACAGGCTGCGAAATTGATATCATGAATCACAATGACTAAAGCCTTTCCCATTTCGTGCGCCAAACGCTGGGTAGTACGCATAATGCTTAAAGAGTGGCGGATATCCAGGTTATTTAAAGGTTCGTCAAGGAACACATAGTCTGTGTCTTGCGCGATGACCATGGCAATAAACGCCAACTGCCTTTGACCTCCGCTTAGCTCATCAAGATAACGGTTTTCCAATGACTTCAAATCCAGATAATCAATGGCTTTATCGATGACTTTATTGTCTTCGCTGGTCAGGTTTCCCTTTGAGTAGGGAAAGCGACCGAACGAGACTAGTTCGCGCACGGTAAAGCGCATAGTGATTGAGTTCGCCTGACGAAGCACGGCAAGACGCTTTGCCAGTTCACCTGTATCCCATTCGGCGATGGCTTTGCCATCTATCACTACATGGCCACCATCTGGCGTAACGAGGCGGCTTGCCATAGAAAGCAGGGTGCTTTTTCCCGCGCCATTTGGACCTATGATGGCGGTCACTTTACCCTTCTCAAATTCGCCGCAGGCTTCATCTACGACGCGTTGTTTACCAAAAGCTTTGGTCAGGTTTTTTAAGGTGATCATGTTAAACAACTCGGTTCTTCAGCAGCATCCAGAGGAAGTAGAGTCCTCCAGCGAAATTCACGACAACACTTAGCGTGGTATCAAACTTAAACAGGTTTTCTACCACCCATTGGCCGACCAACAAGGTGCAAATGGACATCAACGAACATCCCACCAGTAAAACGCGGTGCTCATAGGAGCGGAACAGTTCTCGGGTCAGGTTCGTGACCAAAAGGCCAAAGAACATAACAGGACCAATCAATGCGGTCGACATGGCGATGAGGACAGCGGAGAGAATCAGCGCTTTACGTGTGGTTTTCTGCACATCAACACCCAGACTGATGGCGTTGTCCTTATCCAGCCAGAATACATCTAATGTCCTGTGCATGCGGTAGAGCAGGAAGCTGGCTATCAGCAAAAGTGGCAAGCACAAATACACCAACTCAATCTTGATGTTGTTAAAGCTTGCAAACATCTTGCTTTGCACCACCAGAAACTCGTTCGGGTCCATCAGCATGGTGAAAAACGAGGCGGTGCTTGAAAATACCTGCCCGAGGATCAGGCCAATCAAGAGCAACACAATCAGGTTGCGGCCTTCCTTGCCAAAGTAGAAGCCAAACAACAGCAACGAGAACCCCACCATCACGGTCACGGCAATCGCGAAGTTAATGTAGGTGTTGATCAGGAAAAAGCTGAAGCCACCAAACACAGCAACCAGCAGTGTCTGTGTCAGCACATACAGGGAATCAAACCCCATGATGCTTGGTGTGAGAATGCGGTTATGGGTGATGGTCTGGAATACCAACGACGACTGGGCAACCGCAATGCCGGCCAGCACCATTGCGAGCACTTTCGGGACACGACGAGACAGGAAATACCCATAGTTCGTGGCCGTGAGTCCAATGCAGATAAACAGGGCGGCAAAGAAAAGGGCTGTCATAGCCATTGCCCACATTTTCTTTGTATCAGACATTTTTTGGCCCTTTGGTGATGAGATAAATAAAGGCCAATCCACCCAAAATACTCACCAGCATTGAAACCGGTATTTCGTACGGGAAGATGATTAAGCGACTGACAATGTCGCAGGCAAGCACCAAAAGCGCTCCGACAATCGCCACGCGGGAAATGTTCTTGCGAAGGTTGTCGCCATAGAAAATGCTGACAAGGTTAGGCACAAGCAAACCGATAAAGGGTAGGGCACCCACAATCATCACGACACTCGCCGAAAGAATCGAAACCAGCATTACGCCAATCACTAACACCTGTCTGTAACTCAGTCCAAGACCCACCGCAAAATCACGTCCCATGCCGACAGCAGAAATCCGGGCGGCGTAGGCATAGGTGAAGGCTGCAATCGGCAGGGCGATATAGAGAAGCTCGTAATCACCTTTCAAAATGCTGGCAAAGTTGGCGACTGTCCAGCTGCTTAGCATTTGCAAGGCATCATATTTGTACGCGAGGAACGTGGCGCAGGAGCTGATAATACTGCCGTAGATAATGCCAATCAGCGGTACAAATACAGCATTCCGGAATTGGATGCGTTGGATTAGGGTAACAAACAGCAGGGTGCCGAAAATGGATATAGAAAAGATCAGCCAGAGTTGATTACCGTTGCCGAAAAACACAAGGCTCAGCATATAGCCGAGCATGGCACATTCAATGGTGCCTGTAGTGGAAGGCGCAGCAAACCGGTTTTGGCTGATCTGCTGCATCACCAACCCTGCAATGCTCAAGCCTGCACCGGCGAGCACGATGGACAGCAGACGGGGAAGGCGACTGGTGAAGAGAAGTTCGAGCGCTTGGCTGTCTCCTGCCAACAAAAGGGCAGGAGACAACTCGCTGACACCGACAAATAGGGATGCCAGACTCAGCAAGCCCAAAAGAAACAACAACTTTAACAAGGTATACCTCAGTTTCTTAGGGCTGTCGCTTATAGATCAACGCTGTTTTTGATGTCTGAAATCATTTGTTCGGTCGCAGTGATGCCAGACATAGACAGGTACCAAGCATTCAAATCGAGATAGGTCATCTTGTTGTTCTTGTAAGCTTGGGTTGCTTTGATGAGATCGTTATCAAACTGTTCGCGGGTTTCGCTTTCTGCAGGATTTATCAGGGTATCGCGATCAATCACCAACAGGGTCTTTGGATCAGATTTACGGATGAACTCAAACGAAATCATATCGCCGTGGTTGGAGGCTTTGATGCCTTTCACAGACTCATTAAAACCAAAGTCCGTATAAATTGCAGAGAAGCGGGAGTCTGCGCCGAAAGAAGACAGTTTCCCGCCTGCGCTCATGATAGTCAGCGCATCTACGCCGTTGGTTTGGTTGTAATCACTGATGGCTTTGAATTCTTTGTCCATGGCTGCGATTTTTTGTTCAACCAACTCTTCTTTGCCAAACACTTTACCCAAGTTTCGCCATTGCTCTTGAGTCGCGTCCCAATAGCCTCTCGAAGTATCTGCGGCAAATACAACGGTGGGCGCAATTTTTGATAGCTCGTCGAAGCTTGGTGAACTGCGTGGGCCGACAATGATGATGTCTGGGTTCTGGTTGTAGATTTCTTCGAAGTTTGGCTCGAACAGGCTACCGACGTTGGCATACTTATCGTCTTTGAACTTTTCCAGATATGTAGGAACCTGTGGCAATGTCTTTGAAACGGCGACAGGGTCGATACCCAGCGCATTCACTGCGTCTAGAGACCCGAGACCAATCACGACAACACGCTCAGGTACACCGCGAACCTCGGTTTTTCCCATGCGATGTTCTATAACAACTGAGTCTGCAGCCACGGCGGAGGTGGTGGCTAATGAAAGCAGTGCTATCTGGATGAAAGTTTTCATTTACTTCTCCTTTTCATAAATGAAAATGGTTATCAAAATCGTTCGCAATATACATTTGAGCTTCTACTTATTCAACTGGATATCGCTAAAAGGCATGTTATTGAGGATCCTGATAGGGAAAAGTTGCGATGGTGATGGGTATTTAGAAGTACGGTTATGCGTGTATGGCGGCCTTGGCATTAGCCTCGGTCAGCATGGTCTCAGTAAAATTTGTGACTTTTTAGGCCTGAGAAATACGCCTCAAAAGTGACAATCTTTACGTAAATAAGGTCTGGAACAATATTTTTGTGTAGTGAGTTCATCTACCAAGGAAAAGGTTTTGATAGGTTAAACCAGCGTTTAAAAAGCAATACCCAAGCCACCTGCAGTTGGCCTCAATATCTCTGAGTTTCAGGTTGTTTAGGTATAGTCATGGCTGTACAACAAAAATTCGAATAAGCCTATAAGAAGTAAGGATATACTCGAATGAAATGGCTGTTTGCCGCGTTTTGGAATTACGCGAAGTTTTCAGGCAGGGCTAGACGACGGGAGTTTTGGGGATTTTTCCTCATTCAAAATATAGTATTGGCTCTCTGCGTTGGGATTGATGTTGCTGAGGTTGGAGTGCATGAGTTCCAGATAACCGACTTTTACGCTGCTCCACTCTGGTTTGCTATTACCTTGATCCCATTGATTACTGTGACGGTTAGACGCCTTCACGACATCAATAAGTCAGGCTGGTGGTGGTTAGTCATCGTTGTACCCGTTGTAGGGCCACTGGTGTTTCTAGTGTTTACTTTGTTACGTGGCACCAAAGGAAGCAACCGCTATGGTTGCGACCCTATCGGCATTTTTAGCAGCGGAATCTAATGGAATCCCTTCAGGAAAACTGGAGGGATTTTGTCATTAGTGCTTCAACCGCCTTGTTGGCAGCGTCTAGCGCGCCTTCCAGATACCCGCCATACGCGCGGGAGGCCTCTGTCCCAGCAAAGAAAATGTTTGGGTGATTCTCATCTTGTTGGGTAAAGCCATACAATCCATGCATCACTGCCATGTCATCATTCGTTGCTGTATAAGGCTCTTGAAACCAATCGACGTACTGAACCGAAATCGGTTTTTCAGCTTCAGGTCCAAACAACCTGACGAGTTGCTGTTGAACGAGTTTTTTCAACGTTTCGTCGCCCGCCGTTTTTCTTGCTGCTCCGTTAATACCCATAAATCCCATGATGGCACCATAGGTGGCTTCACCATTCATTTCTGGTGAGGCGTCGTGAATTTCCACCAGTGGCCCTACGTTGCTAGATGCCGACCCTGAAAAGCCGTTATCGCGCCAAAAAGGTTTATCATAAATAAACACTGCTTTGGCATGCGCAGCCATCCAAGTCTCCGTGCCATCAAAAGTATTGCTCAGGGCTGGGCTCAATGGTGGGTTAATGCTCACCGTGCGTGTAATCAGTCTCAGTGGCATCGCAAAAATGATATTTTGCGCCTGTATTGTCTTGGCCTCACCCCCTTGCTCATAACGCAGGGTGTAATCGCCATTGTCTAGCGAGATCTGACTTAGTTTGCTACCAGTGATGCGTTTGTCACTAGGGATTTTTTCTAATAGGCCATCAATCATCGCTTGCATGCCGCCTTCGAGGCGGTATGTATCCGGCATAATGTCATAGCCGACATTGATCGCTTGCGGCGGCGCGCCGCGGGCTTTTTCGACGAGATAATGCCCATCGCCGTGTTGCTTATAGCTCGAAATCTCCAGCTCTTTAGCTAACGCAGAAATTTTGGGATTGATGTTAGGCCAAAACCACGATGGGCCTAGATCAACTCTGGCAGCTTGTGTATCTGGTGAGGCTGAAACAATACGCCCACCAAAACGATCCCGTGCTTCCAGCACTAAGTAGTCCTGATGCTGCTGCTCGAGTAAGTAGGCCGCGTAAAGTCCGCTTAATCCGCCACCGATAATCACAGTTTGGGGATGTCTATTCATGATCTGCCTCCCTGATTAAAATGTTTCGCTATAAGGGCGAATATCTATTTCCTGCGTCCAAGCGCTAGCAGGTTGCTTGGCCAGGTTAAGATAGACACCTGCCGCATCGTTAGGCTCGATAGCGGTCTCGCGTCTAAGAGCAGGGAAGCGCTCACGACTTTTGGGAGACCACAAAATACCATCAATAACAACATGTGAAACATGAATGCGTTGTGCTTGGAATTCTCTGGCGAGGGATTGGGTCAGCCCTCGCAGTGCAAATTTTGCAGATGAAAATGCGCTGAAGTTCTTACTTCCGCGGATTCCAGCTGTTGCTCCCGTGACCAATAGCGTCCCACCACCTTGTTTAATCATCATCGGAATAGCCGCCTGAGCGATGTTGAAAAGGCTCATCACCGAGGTTCGCCAAGTTTCCTCAAAACGCGTCGCCGTTGTTGAGAAGAAGCGCTCGATAGTCAACATGGCAGTATTGCAAATCACAACTTCCGGGGTGCCATAGAGTGCATCGATCTGTGCAAATGCACGGTTGATTTCATTTGCATCTGTTGTATCTGCGATGATCATGCCTTCTGAACGACTGATGGTGACAACTTGGAAACCATCGTTTTCGAAAGTGTGTTTAATCGCTTCACCCAGCCCGTCACCATAACCAGCGATCACTGCTATCGGTTTTCCTTTTGATGTTGTCATTGCGTTCTCCATCAATACAGCTTTAATGTATTAAATGCTAACGTAATGCTGGCGTTGAGCGAGGCAGTATTGGTAAGTCAGTGGCGTAGTATTTCTTGTGTGAGTGAGAAAATAGGCATTTTATTGGTGAGGAGAAATACGAACGGCTTTTAGAATATCCCCCAATCCTCTTTCGGTGATGAAATCCATCGCTTTTGGTTGTTTGGGGGATAACTGAGTTTATGTGTCTATCAGACTATATTGTGAAAGCTTGTCTATCCTCCAACATTAGGAAACGTTGATTCGCTTAAAGTCTGTTGCTGGTAGATGTCTAAAATTTTGGTAAGACCTGGTTTATTTGTATTTAGAGAAAGCTCCTCTAATTTTGATATCATTTGAGGCCTCTGCTTTTCATTTGCAAGCAGAATAGTTGCCAATGCTGACTGCTTATTGTCTGATTCTTCTTTGACCAGACGGTTGTAAAACTGGCCTTGCTCAATAAACGTCATTTCATTGGTACTGAAAAAACGAGATGCTGTTGTCAGAACGACCGTTTTTTCCTCGTTCAGGAGATGCTCAACAGCATCAGCTCTTCCATCAGGACGATAAAGCGCACCCTCTACGGCGGCATTGCGCTCGAAAGGATGATCTGAATTCATCGACTTAATGAATGTGGGCGTGAAAACATCATCATCAATATTGGCGGCGGATTTGAGTGCTATAAGCCGCTCTCTATTCGACGAGGTATTGCTTTGTAATACCGCCGAAACCATATCAATACCACTTTGACGCAAAGTCGTTTGCTTATTAGCGAGATTACCAATGTTGAACATAGCAGTCTCGCTAAGCATTGGAGAATCATTTCGTTTGATGACTTCTTTGAATGCTTCCATCGCGATATCTGTCGCTCCCTCGAGATGTGCTAGGTTAACCATACCCGCAGCTCTGTATCTGTATGGAACATCTGGATCGTTGATGATATTCCCAAGGTATTGCTCAGACTCGGGTTGGTTAGCATCTTGTATTGCCATTAATATGGCTTGTCGTTCCAATGGAGAAAGTGCTTCATCACTTAACATTGACTTTATTTCTGACAATGTTTTGAAGTTAAGAAGGTACTGACCTACACGGACAGACTCTGTATAGGAAAGTGAGTTTGATAACCCATTGAGCGCCTCGTAGTATTGCTCATCGTTAGAAATATCGTCTTTGGCGGCATAGGATTCTAAATCTGAATTGAATCGTGCGTTAGCATTAAATGTAAACAGCTCATTTTTAAATTCGACATGTCCAGGGTCGAATCTTTGGTAGCTGCCTACGATAGTCATGTCGATCTTTATTTTATTGTTTTCCGCGATAGAAGATGAATTATGCGACATGTCTAGAGAAACGTCCCCCCGCATGGACAAATTCACGTTAGCTTCAGTTAGAAAGCTATCGTCACCTATTTGACCTGACCATGAGTCTTTGATGTCGTCTACAATTGAACCCAATTCGAACTGATCGGTGTACAGGATATCTAATAATCGTCGTTTGACTGTGTTTGACGCGCCTTCAATTTGATATTGATAAACAACTGAACGTGATGCCTCTTTGATGGTTACTGGCTCATCGCTTGTGCTGTAAGAGAGGTTTGATATGTAAAAGGCCGCAGAACCTAAGGGATGTTCTCTTGAAAGCCCAAGCATATCTATGGATGTGTAAAGTTGTGGAGCTTTGTACGCGTATAGAAACCCTATTTCATTTTCGTCAGTTGGTAGGGCTCCCTTGTCGGGAGTGGTGACCTTAAAATTCCTTAATATCCCCCGTCTTTTTTGCTTTCCAATGTCTTGGTTTTCGAAAATAACCTCAAAAGAGAGTATTGCCTCAGTAGGTGGTGAGTCACTTTCCTTACCAAAATCGAGCTTTGCTGTATTTTTTAAATTAACGATATATCCAACAAACTTTGGAAGTGAATTTGTTTTAGGAAGTTCAGGCTGCAGCGTACTTCTCTGGTTTTCATTAGATGATGATACAAAGTTATCATTCATTTTAACGTCTGAAGTTTCAGATATGTCTATTAGTTCCTCGTTTTTCTCGCCTTCCAGACTTAAGTAGGTGAAGTTTACGGCGATAAGGAATAGAACGATAACTGGGAGAATAACTTTTTTTTTCATGTTTATACCTCAAGAAAGGCGCCGAATAAACGGCACCTTATCGTATATCAGACCTTATATTACGCTTCGAACACTACCTAGGCTTGAAATACGCGGGTCATTCTTATCTATGACAATTTTTCCTTTGATGAAATCATCTAAGAAAACTATTTCTCCGAGTTTATACCCACTCCAGCTCATTAAAGTCGCGGCGTATAATGTGATAGTCCAAGGTGGGAAACCCGCCTTAATTGCACCTGTTATGTTGCCACCAAATGCTTTAGCAGATGCTTTCCCATTGGCATGAACGTAAAACTTCCAGTTTTTAGGATTGTTATCTCTGGTTAGGCCACCTTCAATCCGTAATGGTGTTGTTGCTGAAATAGTGTTTACTGTTCCCGTTAAGTTAGCTGTTACTCCCATACCGACTGCCACACCAACCGAAAAATTTTGCCATCCGTTTAATGAGACGGTGTTGTAAACATATTCCGGAGTACGCCATGTGTTGTTGATATAAATAGGATGAGGAACGGAGTTAAACCAACCCGTATAACCGCCACCCATTGAGGATTTAACATTAGCACCTACGCCAGCATTAAAAGTGAATTTGATGGGAAGTGCGTATTGCATTAATTCAATTGCATCGAAGAAGGGATTTGATAGAGAGGCACCCAATGCAACGTTGAACCCATAGCCATTATGAACAGGATCACACTCTGTAGCCAAGGTTAAGCTAATTGACGTTGAAGGGGAAGAACCTCCACCAATAGAAATGGCAGCTGAGTGTCCTGCCCAACCGCCATTCCATACTCCATCTAGACCGCCTGGAACATCAAGAAATGCTTTACAGTAATTTTTACCGTCAGTACTTTCGTTTCCCATAAGCGCTTGTATCAAATCACCCTTTGCGTTGGAATCGGTTGGGGTAATATCGCTTTCTAGGTAGAGATCAAAGGCGCGGTGACGATTACCATTAAGCCAAGTGCCGTCTTGAGTTGAAATGCGTTGACTTAGCGAGGCACTTTTGTCAGATCTTGAAGCAATATCAGATGCTACCCAGATACGTTTCCGAGGGCTAAGGTCGCCTACACCAATTAGATGTGGATTTTGAGCCCAAAGAGGATCACCAATATCGTCCCAAGTAATACTGTGGCTGCCGGAATAAGAGAGAGTTGAAAAGCAGGCGAGTAAAGCTCCTACGAAAATCTTCCCTGATTTAAGTCTTTTAAAAGATGGTGAGTACATTGTTTGTTCACTCCATTTACAATCTACATGTTTAAAAAGATTAAAAATATATAGTTCCACTAACAGTGATAATGAATATTTGGCGTTCTAATTATTATCTCTCTTTTTGGCTCTTTCTTTTTAGCCTACTCCACGAATTGCTATTGAAAGTTCGGTCTCTATATAAACCGGATGTGACGTTATGTTTCAACGCTCACCTGTTCATTGGTTTTTCAGTGTAATTAATAAAATTTTCCCCATGATAAAGAAAAACTATGCCGAAATAGACTCTCACCCAAAAGTGGTACTTCTAATTAAAAAATAAATTCATTAGTATTTATTGAATAAGGTATCACTAATGTATTGATCCCTAAAATTAGATAATTCTGACTTTCTCAATGTTTGCTTGTTAAACATATGTTATATCTGGTATAAGATTATCTTATGGTGTTAGACAATATAAATAGTAGGGCTATTTCTCTGGTATAAAGTTACCTTCTGAGGTTAACCATTATTAATAGTATGGTTATTTCTCAAGTGAGGAATGTAAACTCTGAGTGTGATCTATATAGTTAAATAAATATGAGAATGGTTAAAGTGCTAGTTTTTAGTATTGAAATAGTATGGGTTTTGTTTTGTGGTGACTTTTTGAATTCGAGGTATGTGGTTAGGTAAGTGAAATTAAGAGGTTATCAATGCGTTCAATTCGATGAATAGTCATCATTGATTGAACTGCTTTTAGGCTACCTTGATCGAGAGAAATCCAGACATTGGAAATAGCCTAGTTTTTAATAAGAACCGCTGAGTCTGACGAACTAAAACCTATCAGAACTTACACCATATACAAAAAAGCTCTTCAGTGCGTTGTTAGAGAGTATCTTTGCCTAAACCGCTGTACCGTTACCTCTTAGATTTGGTTGCCACCATGCGCGACATGCACTTCATCTGTTCTATCCCCAAACAATCTAAAAATTCTTGTATTCAGAGGTCATAAATGTATCAAATTATAAGCAAATTTTATGAGGAATAGTCTCTCTATTTCCGTGGGATTTAACGAAGAAGTGGGTACATGAGGGCCTATCTGGGCGAGTCGACTGACGCTGTGCTCTTTGTTGTTCCTTTTTGATGGAGGTGAACTTCTGCACAGGAACGCCGCGATCACAATACCAGTCAATCTCGCTGAAGAGGCCATCTCCAGGTCGTTTGGGTAAAATCATTGTGTTGTTTTCCCCAGACCTTTTGATGATCTTTGTCATTTCGATGTCCGATGGTGATGGGTGTGCTTGTATAATTTATGTTTCAAAAAACTGTCGGTGTTAAGGCTTACTTTATGCAGCAGATAAACAAAATTTGATGACAAGTGAAGGGGTTGAGAGTGAAACAATGATGTATCTGGTGTGAGACGGCACTTTGGTGATGATGAATTGAATTTTAAATTAGGACTATAAAAGGACTAGTTTTGTTTAAATGAATAGATTTGTACTTTTGTATCGCAAAGAGTGTTATCAATATTACCCACTACAAATAGAATATATTTAGGTCGCTGATTTAAAAGCATTAAAGTGATTTTCTTGTATGCAGAAAAACAAAAGTAGTGGTCGAATAAGCTACTTTAGTTAAAGCTTGTATGTGTATTTTTGTCTACTTTGATTAATTAAGTGTGAAAAATATAAGATTGTGTTTCGTTAAAATGGCTTTATAGTCTGCATTTAGCTCATATCAAGATGTCGAGAGAAAATGCTCAATATATTAAAATTTTAGTCTTATATTCTTCACTTCTAAGAATTGGCGATATTATGATTTGTTTTGAGTGCTAAGCATGTTTGTCACAGTGGTAAGCGTATTGTGACCGAAACTTTTTTCGTGAATGAAACATTGAAAAGTGTGAATAAATATATCCTTGTGGAAAAAAGATAGTACCAGTGCTTTTTCTTCATCTTTGATTTGAGTTGTGGATAAGTGATTTGCAGTGATGCTTTTAAAAAGCAAGTCATTTGTTACTAAACTGTATGTATATTGTGTTCGAAAAAATAGTATTTCCTGGTTGAGACTCTTGATGTAGAGGGATGGAGTGCGTTTTTGTGTTAAATTATTGAGAAGCGGAATGCTGTGGGAACAATTGAGGTTTAGATGATGGATACATCGAAAAAGAGGTTTTTTAAAGGAAAAGTCAATAGAATTGCATATCTTAATGGTATAAGAGCGTTTGAAGCTGCCGCGAGACATCAAAGCTTTGCGGGTGCTGCACAGGAATTGAATGTGACACCTGCGGCAGTTGGCCAGCAAGTCAGGCAACTTGAAGACTGGCTTGATATTAGATTGTTTAACCGTGCAACGTCGGGTTCAACAAGGCTGACACTGACAGAAGAAGCAGTACGTGCGTTTCCTGATATTCACCGCGGGTTTGATTTGATTACACGTGGTCTAAGTAATCTCTTTGACGAGCCAGAACAAAACACCATCACGATTTCGGCGAGTCCTTCCATTGCCTCGAAATGGTTGCTCGCCCGCATCAATGCGTTTCAGTTAGACAATGAAGATTGCGACATTCAGGTGGAAACTGATGTGGCTCTGGTTGACTACTCAGAGAGGGGAATTGATATCGGTGTTAGATACGGCTTAGGACAATGGGAGGGATTATGCGCCCAGCACTTAATGTTTGAAGATATCTTTCCGGTATGCTCACCAGAATTTGCCAAAAAGTATGGACTGGAACGGTCACCACCAGAGGGACTGGAAGGGATCCCACTTTTACATGATTATTCAGTGCCTGCAAACAGTGGATACCCTTCTTGGCAGGAGTGGTCAGACAATGTTGGAGCGCCACTACCGGCGAAATTGCACGGCCTCAAAATCAATGACTTCTCAAGTGTGATGGAGTTAGTTCGTCGTGGAAATGGCCTTGCTCTAGGGCGTAGTAGGCTGATCGAAAATGAATTGGAGTCAGGCGAGTTGATTATCCCTTTTGACCGTGACTCATACCAGTTTCGTTCTCGTTTTTGCTATTATCTGGTATGGAAAAATGAAGAGGGCGATAGCGATCGAAAATTTAGACCCTTCAGAGACTGGTTAATGTCCACTGTGAGTGATACGTGAACAAAAAAAGGACCGTTTAAACGGTCCTTTTTTGTGGTTACGTCTCTGGTAGCTTAAACGTCAGGTTAAACGGTACCGCAACATTCAATAGTTTTGGTTCCTTTAGCGACTCATCCCTTTTGCTTCTTACAAAAACATACTCTCTCATGGAGGTATTTTGATTGAGCATGATATTCCTGCGTTTTTGCCAGTCCATCTTCACGCACATAGTAGGTGATGATCCAAGGGGGGGATAATCATGGCAGAGGTAAACGTTAGTTCCACTTGGCAGCTCATAAAGCTTTCGAATGGAGTTGTACAAATCCTCTGCGCTACCTCCCGGGAAATCCACTCTTGATGTCCCTTTGTCCGGCGCGAAAAGTGTGTCACCGACAAACACGTTGTCGTCGATTTTGTAGGTGACACAAGCTGGCGTGTGACCCGGCGTTTCAATCACTTCGATAACTGTGGAACCAAAGTGAATTTTTGAGTTTCCATTGACCAGAAAGTCAAAGTTTGCCAAGTTTTCCAAGCCGAACTTGCTTTTCCATTGAGCGAAAACTTCCTTTATGCGGTGGCTAATGACGGTTTTTGCTCCCGTGACCGTCTTCACATATTGCGATGCCGAAAGATGGTCAGCATGAATATGTGTGTCTAGCACGTAACGCAGTTCCAAGCCTTTTCTCTTGATGTATTCAAGTATAGTGTCGATATGTGAGTGAGATATATCGCCATTGTCATAGTCAAGAACTGGGTCAATGATCAGGGCTAGGCCACTGTCAGAGACCACATACGTCAGAGAGCCGGTCTCAGCATGAAAGAATGGTTGTACTTTCATGATGCACCTCCATTAACTTGCAGAAAAACAAGCCCGCTCTGACATGGTTTGTCGCCATCCGATCAGGTTGGTTAGCTCTGCAGGGATTTCTATGCCTGCAAATTCCGCGAATGCCAGACCGTAAAACAGTGTGATATCAGCCATTGAGAAGGTATCCGCAGCTACGTATAGACGATCCGCCAGATGTTGATTGAAGTAAGACAAACCCGCCAGCGCACGTTGCTTCTGATGGTTGCCCCACTCACCGCACTGATAAGTTTCGAGCGCAGGGCCCAGTCCCGCTGTAGCATGGTGGAAGTAGGTACCAACAGCATCCATTACCATGGATTCGGCTCGGCGTTGCATCATATGAATCATGCCACGATCAAGTGGGGTAGAACCTGTGAGGGATGGCCCATCAAACAGAGCATCAATGTATTCGGTAATAGCGGTAGACTCAGAAAGATGTTCGCCTTCCAGCGTACGCAGTACCGGTACAGTTCCCAATGGGTTTATGGCGTAAAACGCTTCGGTTCGATGCTCAAGGTTCATGACATCAACCTCGATAAACTCGACCTGATTCAAAGCGCCTTTTTCAGCCAATGCTGCGCGGATACGAGCAGGGTTAGGGAAACCAGTAGTTTCATATAATGCGATTTTGTTTTCCGAAGACATGACTTTTCCTTATCCGGTTTTTCCGGCTGTTGTTTTTTATGAATATGTTGAGCAGACGGTTTAAACGCGTACTTCGCCTGCACCGATTTTTCTGTAAATCACTGCTCCGCTATCGGTAGCGATCGTGATAGGCGTGTTCGCTGGGAAACGCATCCAAGAGTGGTGCTCATACTGAGTACCATTGATGGTTGCACTGCCAGAGAGAACGAAGTACTCAACGACATTGCTGAATGTTTCTTCAGCGGATTGATAACCTGCTTTTAGCTGATTTAAGGATGTTTCTTCGAGGTCTGAACTCCAGAGTGGCAGTGTTTTATGGAACTCGGACACTGATGTCCAATCAGCTTCATTGGTATTGAGATAGAAGTAATCTGATTCGGATGAAGGCACTTGAGAAAGCTTCACGAAGATCTCACAACCTTCTTTTGTAAAAGGAGCGTGAGTTGAGCCAACCGGATTACGCACGTACCAGCCTTTAGTAAAGTCACCATTTTGGTCAGAGAAAGTGCCTTCCAATACAATGTACTCTTCACCGCCTGGGTGGCTGTGTGGCTTGAACGAACTTCCCGGTGCATAGCGAACACAAGACGTTGCGCGACGGGCGATTTCATCACCGCGGCGTTCAAACATCATCCGTTTTACTCCGACCATTGGGGTGTCTGAAAAAGGTAGTGAACCACCTTTGATTGAGATTGGAGCAGAAAGGTCCACATTCCATTCGATGTATTCCTGACTGGCTGTTTTGGTATCCGTTGACATGCTGTCACTCCTTGTTCGTGATTTTTATTCAGTCTAAGGAGGCGTTGCTAAAGAGACGAGGCACAAAAATTTGTAGGGTGGGAAAGTTTTGTTTGTTCAGTGGAGCCAAGAGCAATATATGGCTATGAAAATAAAAGATAATTTATTAAGAAATTGAGCAGTAAAATAAGGAATAGATGATAAATAAACCCGCCAATTGGCGTAATGCCGATCAGTTAAGCAATAAATGATCGGTTGAACGATCCTTATAGGCTGTCAAAATCCGAGTGTTTCTCTGCACTCGGATTTCTTTATGTTCTTAAGGCAAGCGCTCGACCGAATACACCAATTCTCTGCTGACCAACTCAATGGGCTATCAGATCTCCTTTGCCCCACACTGATTAATCAATGTCTTGAAGACACGGGCGTCGCCACGATTCGTAAGCGTCGACTCCCCATGGAACTGATGGTGTGGAGCGTGGTGGGAATGTCTCTTTATCGGCATCTATCGATGAGCAAGGTGGTCTCTCAGCTCGATATATTACTTCCGGGTAAGAAGCCTTTTGTTGCGCCGAGCGCGGTGATTCATGCCCGTAAGAAACTAGGACATGAACCCGTAGAAGCAGTGTTCAACCAAACTCAGCAATTGTGGCATGAGAAAACCCCGCATCCCGATTGGTACGGACTCACTTTGCATGCCGTCGATGGTGTGGTTTGGCGAACACCTGATACGACTGACAATGATAAGGCGTTTAGTCGAACAGGTAATAAAACAACGACGTCAGACTATCCTCAAGTTCGCATGGTCTGCCACATGGAATTGACGAGCCATCTGCTCAACAGTGCCGCCTTTGACTCCGTCTCGGTCAGTGAGATTGACCTCACCGCTCAGCTTATCGACAAAGCCCAAGACAATAGCCTTACCCTGTTTGACAAAGGCTTCTATGCATTGGGACTTCTCCATCGTTGGCAAAGCCAAGGAGAGGAAAGACACTGGCTAATTCCCCTGCGTAAAGGGGCGCAATATAAGACGTTAAGAAAACTGGGACGCGGTCAGGCGCTGGTTGAACTCTCCCTGACTGCCCAAGCGAAAAAGAAGTGGGTAGATGCGCCGGATACACTGGAAGCCAGACTCATTACCACCAAGATAAAAGGGAAAGAAGTCAAACTGCTGACTTCCATGACCGACCCTAAGCGTTATATAGGTGCAGATATCGCAGAGCTCTACAGTCATCGCTGGGAAATCGAATTAGGCTACCGAGAGATGAAACAGTACATGCTTCAAAATAGCCTGACGCTAAGAAGTAAAACGCCGGCGTTAGTGAAACAGGAGCTTTGGGGAATGCTGCTCGCCTATAACCTGTTGCGTTTTATGATGTGCCAGATGGCGTATTCCTTGAATACGGTGATGCCATACCAAATAGGCTTTAAGCAGGCATCGATATTTTTGGTGAGTCAGTTGCAGATGCTTCCGGCTGTCGCGCCGGGCAGATACCCAGAAGTACTCAGATATATCCTCGATATGGCAGAGAGCTTTGTGCTTCCAGAGAGGCGGGAGAGGACATATCCCAGAGCAGTAAAGAAAAGGCCCAGTCGCTATGCGACTAGGCCTTCTAGAAAGCGTCATTCAGCTTAATTCACATGCATTACGCCAATTGGCGGGTTTTCTATATGAGTTCAGTACTTAAGCCAGCAGTTCTTTTGCTGTCTCAACCACGTTTTCTGTGGTGAAGCCGAACATCTTGAACAGCTCGCCTGCTGGTGCAGATTCACCGAAGGTGTGCATGCCAATGATGCGACCGTCAAAGCCCACGTACTTGTACCAGAAGTCCGCAATGCCCGCTTCGATTGCCACACGTGCCGTCACGTCTGATGGCAGTACCGCTTCACGGTAAGGAGCATCTTGTTTATCGAACACGTCAGTTGATGGGATGGACACTACGCGAACCGCTTTGCCTTCTGCAGACAGTTGCCCAGCTGCTTCTACAGCCAACTCAACTTCTGAACCAGTGGCAATAAGGATAAGGTCAGGCTTGCCAATGCAATCTTTCAGGACATAGCCACCCTTCGCGATGTTTGCCACTTGCTCAGCAGAACGCTCTTGTTGCGCCAGATTCTGACGCGAGAAGATGAGCGACGTTGGACCATCTTTACGCTCAATCGCCAGTTTCCACGCCACTGCCGATTCCACCTGATCACACGGACGCCATGTGCTCATGTTTGGGGTCAGGCGCAGGGAAGCGATTTGCTCAACCGGCTGGTGTGTAGGGCCGTCTTCACCCAGACCGATTGAATCGTGGGTGTAAACCTGGATGTTCTGCACTTTCATCAGTGCCGCCATGCGCATCGCGTTACGGGCGTACTCCATGAACATCAGGAAGGTAGCGCCATAAGGTACGAAACCACCGTGCAGCGCGATACCGTTGATGATCGCAGTCATACCGAACTCACGCACGCCGTAGTGGATATAGTTGCCTGACGCGTCTTCACCGGTCAGCGCTTTTGAGCCAGACCACATGGTCAGGTTTGATGGCGCCAGGTCGGCAGAGCCTCCCATGAATTCAGGCAGCATCGCACCGAACGCTTCCAGCGCGTTTTGCGATGCTTTACGTGACGCAATGTTTGCTGGGTTAGCTTGTAGGTCGGCAATGATTTGGTTGGCTTTTTCTTCCCACTCAGCTGGCAGTTCGCCATTCACGCGGCGTTTGAACTCTGCCGCCAGCTCTGGGTGTGCAGCTTCGTACGCAGCCAGTTTCTCGTTCCATGCTGCTTCTTTTGCAGCGCCTGCTTCTTTCGCGTCCCACTGACCGTATACGTCAGAAGGGATCTCAAACGCAGGGTGCTCCCAACCCAGGAACTCACGTGCAGCTTTGATTTCATCTGCGCCCAGTGGTGCGCCGTGACAGTCGTGAGAGCCAGCTTTGTTTGGTGAGCCGAAACCGATGATGGTTTTGGTACAAATCAGGGTAGGACGACCGGTTTCTGCTTTCGCCGCTTCAATGGCTGCGTTGATGGCGTCTGCATCGTGACCATCAACTGCTGGGATAACGTGCCAGCCGTAAGACTCGAAACGCTTAGGCGTGTCGTCGGTGAACCAACCTTCAACGTGACCGTCAATGGAGATGCCATTGTCATCCCAGAACGCGACCAGTTTGCCCAGACCCAGGGTGCCTGCCAGTGAACACGCTTCGTGAGAGATGCCTTCCATCAGACAGCCGTCACCCAGGAACACGTAAGTATTGTGGTCAACGATGTCGTGCCCTTCACGGTTGAACTGAGCAGCCAGTGCTCTTTCTGCAATGGCCATACCCACCGCGTTGGTGATGCCTTGACCCAGAGGACCAGTCGTCGTTTCTACACCTGGCGCATAGCCATACTCAGGGTGGCCTGGGGTTTTCGAGTGCAGTTGACGGAAGTTTTTCAGATCGTCGATAGACAGATCGTAACCGGTCAGGTGCAGCAGAGAGTAAATCAGCATAGAGCCGTGACCGTTTGACAGCACGAAGCGGTCGCGGTCTGCCCACTCAGGGTTTTGTGGATTGTGGTTCATGTGGACACGCCACAGGACTTCGGCGATGTCTGCCATGCCCATTGGGGCACCTGGGTGACCAGAGTTAGCTTGTTGTACACCGTCCATGCTGAGGGCACGGATCGCATTGGCAAGGGTTTTACGTTCCATCTTGGGCTTACCTTGTTGAATTAGATTTATCTGACCGGGTTTCAGAACCGGATCATATATGAAATAAGAGAGCGGCAATAGCCGCTCTGAGTAATTCTGTTTTTCTGGATTACAGCATGTTGCGGATCATGTCTTCCAGCTTACCTTGGTCAACCGCGAAGTTGCGGATACCTTCGGCCAGCTTTTCGACAGCCATCGCGTCCATGTTGTGCTCCCAAAGGAACTCGGCATGTGTCATTGCAGCTGGGCGCTCTTTCACTTCCACATCGTCGCTTAGCTTCTGAACCACTTCGCCTTCTGCGTCAGATAATTCTTGCAGCAGCTGTGGGCTGATGGTCAGACGATCACAGCCTGCCAGTTCTAGAATTTCGCCAGTGTTACGGAAGCTTGCGCCCATAACAACAGTCTCGTAACCGTGCTCTTTGTAATAGTTGTAAATGCCAGAAACCGACAGGACACCTGGGTCTTCAGCTGCTTCGAAGTCGCGGCCTTCTTTCGCTTTGTACCAGTCCATGATGCGGCCAACAAAAGGAGAAATCAGATAAACACTCGCTTCAGCACAAGCGCGTGCCTGAGCAAATGAGAACAGCAGAGTCAGGTTACAGTTGATACCTTCTTTTTCTAGCACTTCTGCAGCGCGAATACCTTCCCAAGTAGAGGCCAGTTTGATCAGAATACGATCATTGCTGATGCCCGCTTCGTTGTACATGCTGATAAGCTTACGTGCTTTCGCTACGCTGCCTTCGAAATCGTAAGAAAGACGGGCATCTACTTCTGTAGAGATGCGGCCAGGGATGACTTTAAGGATTTCTTTACCAATATTTACTGCCAGACGGTCGCCCGCATCAGCCAGTTGTTGTTCAACGCTCTGGCTCTTTGCTTTTGCGTAGCCGATCGCTTCTTCAATTAGCGGTGCATATTGTGGAATTTCAGCAGCTTTCAGGATCAGGGAAGGGTTGGTTGTCGCGTCTTGTGGCTGGTATTTGGCGATCGCATCGATATCACCCGTGTCAGCAACCACGGTTGTGAGCTTGCGTAATTGTTCCAATTTAGTGCTCATCTTTTAAACCTTTTTTGTATCAAGTAGGGGGCTCAGAATTGCTAGATTAATCATCCAAAATATCGGTGTAAACGTTGAATGAACAAATGCAACACGTCTGAGCAAATGATTGCGTCATATTTCTGTTTTTGTGTAATAAAGTCAACGCTCAGATCTGATAAACCTCACAGGGATCTCATAGAAACGTTTACTTATAACGATATCTGTTGAAGTGCTGCTGAATCCTTTACCTGCAGGAGTTTTGGTATGCTTTGTTCAACCTTCATTATCGACCATGTTAAGCAGTGCCATCGCGCAACTGGCACTGGTTGCTAAGACATCAATGGTACCTGTTTTCAATGCACCGAGAATAGACAAAGCTTTACGGCTTTCACTAGCCATAGCGATGACATTTGGGATCAGTCTCAAGTCTCGCATTTCAAGTCCTACAACTCGATCGCGCATCAGGGTATTTGCTCGACTACCATCCAGTTTGAAGAAATCAAAACCGCCAATATCACCAACAATACCATCATTCACACGTGCTTCAACGAACTCGCGTGCCGAGAAACAGCCCAGTTTCACCATATGGCTGTTCTCGTCCATGTCACCGACACCCACTAGGGCGAACTCTGCCTTACGCGCCTGATTAAGTGTTTCATTAATGTTCGGATGGCTCAGGAATACATCCCGAATCTGCGGTGTATCAACGTAGGCCGGTGCATAGAGCGTTTCACTACTACCACCAAATTTCTTGGCGAGGCGGCGACAGATATGGTCTGCATTGATAATGTCGCCGCTGCGATGAGTGCCACCAATCGCACACACAAAACGTGCGTTACGATGGGATACAATGCCAGGGTGATCCGCTACCGCTGCAACGTTTTGTCCCTGTCCGACAGCAACGACCATACCTTCCTGTAGGTTTCCATCAATAAAAGATGAAACGAGAGTGGCCACCTGAATACGCTGTTCTTGAACACTAGGCTGGTCAAGTGCAATGAGGGCTCTCTTGAGGCTGAACTTCTCCATCAGCCTTTGTTCCAGTTGGGCACTGTGTACCGGATGAAACTTAACGGTAATTTCTACAATCCCCTCTTCACGAGCACGGCGCAGCAGGCGACTTACCTTGGCGCGACTGATCCCGAACTTCTTGGAAATTTCTTCCTGAGTTGTGTTTTGCTGGTAATAAAGAATGGCAATCTCAGTGAGGAGATTTGTGTCATCAAGCAGGCTTTCGAAGTTACTGCTTAATGTGCGTGTCGTGGTCATAATTTATTCCTGCACTGGGTAATCAGCCTGAGAGTCTACGAAGTTTTCAGTGAGTGAACAAATGTTCATGTGTCAATCATATGCTCGAAGTCACATTTGGATGTGACCTAACCGAAATGTCAGTACTATTTACTGTTTTCAATCAAGATTTGTTTGAAAAAGTAGTCATACGTATCTAGATTGAAACATGTCATTGTGGGAATTTTCAGTAGCTCCGGATGATGAGAAGAGCTGCGTTAAGGTTGGCGTATGGCTAGTTATCCAAACTCTTTTGTTTTCCCGAAGTTCGCTTTGCTGGTCAAGTTTTATACAAGTCGGGAGAATAAATGAAACTACAGCCTGTGATCCCAAACCGCATATTATGGATTGCGGCGACGTTGTTTATCGTCTTTATCGGTACGCTTGTAGGTTCCCGATTTGCTGGGCTGTTTCCGACGGTGTCATCTTCACCCGAAAATATCGAGGCCAATTATGGTTACTTTGTCGATAGTACAAACAGCCATATTCTCAGTTATGTCCGCGACTCCGCCATTTTTAGGAGTATCAGCAGCCCAGCCGAAATTCCCTGGGAGCTGGGAAATAAATCCTACTGGGTAAAAGTAGACGTACAGAATCTAGAGTCTGATCATCGCCACCTTTCTCTTTATTTCGATACGCCGATGACCGACCGTTTGAACATTTACCAGTTCGACGATGAAGGGCGTGAAGTTAAAAGATGGCGTCTAGGTGACAGTGCAGAACGTGGATACAAGGTTGGTGATATGCCGCCGGCCGTCCACTTTATGATTGATGGGTTTGAAAGATCTCAGCTTTACCTTCACGTCTACTCTGAAGGTTTTCCAACCATGCCTATCTGGCTATTGGATCAACATGATTACCATACACTGACACAACTTCTTCACGCCATTTGGGGAGGTTTCACCGCGATTATGCTAGCGGTAGCTGTATACACGTTCGCGGTTTACGTCTCTTTGCGAGAACGTGTATATATCGTTTACACAGGGTATGTGGTGACCAGTGTGGTGTTGCTCGGCGCAGTGCATGGCTTCGGTATATACCTTTTCCCGACATCAGTGCAGATTTTCTTCAGCAATAATACGGTAGGTCTGACTTTTGGGCTGTTTTTCCTTTCATTGTCGTTTGCTCATCTCTATCTCCTTGTTCACAAGATTCAAAGTTTATTGCGACAAGTTGTTAACTATGCGCTGATGGTTTTGTTGGGATTGATGATCATTTCTTTGGTTATTCCTGAACATATATCGGCAACCTTCCTCATCGCGATTCAGCCTGTTTTCTACTCTTTGATCGGTGTGCTGGTCTGGCGCCGCTGGACTGTTGCACAAAAATGGAGTCCGCTGTTTACATTTTCTTGGGTGCCATTAGTCGTTGCAGGGGTTTTCCCCCCACTTTTGGTGACGGGGACGATTGAATACACTTTGGCATTCCGTTATGCCTTTATGATGGGAAATGTCTTGACTGTCATGCTAATGGCACTGGCGCTTGCTGAGCGATTCCGTCAGCAACGTGAAGATTCTGTTTATCAACTGACGCACGACATGCTTTCATCTTCACCCAATGTGAATGTGTTAACCCTTGTTATTGATCAACTTGTAGAGAGAAACCGAGAATTTACGCTTTGCTGCTTCCAGATCGATCGTTTTAATTCACTTGCGCCTTATATGTCCGTAAAGCAGAAGCAGTACTTTGTTAGTGAAGTGTGTGAGCGTCTGCATGTAGCGCTAGATAGTGATGCTGTGAAGGTGCTAGAAGGGAGCTACCATCGCAAACATCGTATTGCCTGCATAAAGGAAGGCTTATTCGGGTTTGTTGTGTTGTCAACAAACCATGAAAAAATTAAGTTGCTGCTTGCCAGTGCTCTTGATGAAGTGGACCACTATGTCGAGCTCAGTGATTTAAGTATTCGTACGCAGGGGACTGCTGGAACAAGTGAATTTCCGAAAGATGGCAGTGCAACAGATATTCTGCTGCGCAAGGCGATGCAAGCAGTGGCTGAAACCTCTCCAATTGAAAAACGCTTCAATGCCTACGATTCGCTGAACAGTTTCAACCGCACAATGAACATGTCGCTGGTTTCTGACCTGAAAAGGGCAATTGAAAACAACGAACTGGATTTGTACCACCAGCCCCAGATTGACCTCCGCACTGGCTCGATCCATGGTTCAGAAGTGTTATTGCGCTGGGAGCATCCCAAGTTTGGCCAAGTTTCACCAGAATTATTTGTGAAATTGGCAGAAGAAGTTGGCCTAATCAACGACTTGACACTGTGGGTGATTAAACGCGCCTTCTATCAGCAAAGTAAGCTTATCGAGCTCGGCTTTAGCCGTCGTTTATCGATAAATGTGAGCGCGTCAGACATTGCTATTCCAAATCTCGTGGACAAGATTGCAGATATAGCAGAACAGTACCGGGTTCCAACAGGCACGCTGTCTTTGGAACTGACTGAGTCGACTATGGTGTCAGACTATGAAAGGCTGCACCAGGTGATTGACCGCTTGTCACAGTATGATATTGAAGTATCCATTGATGACTACGGGACAGGCTATTCTTCGCTGACCTATCTCTCACAGCTACCGTTTACTGAGCTTAAGATTGACCGAAGCTTTATCAACTCGCTCACAAACAGCCCACGTAAGCAAAACATTGTGAGGGCAACGACGGAGATGGCGAAGTCGCTTGGCCTTATGGTAGTGGCGGAAGGGGTAGAGGATTTGGAAACGGCCTCTGTACTGAAACGATACGGTGTGGACATTGCCCAAGGCTACTACTATTCGCGTCCACTAAGTTTTAGCCAATACCTTCTCTACTTAAAGCGTACCAGCAACCAAATTCCAGTCGCGCTTAATCGCCCAAACAGGTTCGGTACCCAGTCGGGCTAATCAGGGTAGTAAATGGCGCCGAGTCGGCATGGGCGGCTGGCGCCAGTGACATCGGTTAGATTTCCCGGTTTTCCCTTTAACGCTTGATAGGCTAGCCAGGCAAAGGCAAGTGCTTCCAGTGAGTCGCCATTGATACCTATATCGTCAGTCGGCATGACCTGCCAGCAAGGTAATGCCAACTGAAGTGCAGTCATTAACGTTTTATTTCTCGCCCCGCCCCCGCATACCAACAGCTCGCCAGAACCATAGAGAGTCACGTCGTTTGCAATTGATTGAGCAGTAAAAGCAAGCAGAGTGGCTTGTATGTCTTCTGCGTTCACTGGTTGGCTGAAAGTGTTGAGATGCGTTTCGAGCCATCTCTGGTTGAACAGCTCACGACCTGTACTTTTTGGAGTGGACTGCGCGAAATATCCATCACTGAGCATTTGGGTCAAGAGAGCCTGATTGACCACACCGCTAGCAGCCCAGACTCCGTCTTTGTCGTATGGTTTGCCATGGTGCTTGCTTACCCAACTGTCCATTAGCATGTTACCCGGGCCTGTGTCATAACCGATGACGGGTTGATCAGGCGCAAGTACCGATATATTGGCTATGCCGCCAATGTTCAGCACCACTTTTGTGGTGGAGTCTGTGCTAAACAGAAACTGGTGAAAGGCAGGAACAAGAGGTGCGCCTTGGCCACCGAGCGCCATATCTTTGCGTCGGAAATCGGCAACAGTCGTGATACCTGTTAGTGCTGCAATAATATTGGCATCGCCAAGCTGCATGGTGAATGGCATTGGCCCTGTGGGTTTATGAAATACGGTCTGACCATGACAGCCAATCGCTGCGATCTCCTCTGCTTTCAACGTACTTTCGGCCAGAAAGCGATTCACTGCTTCTGCGTATGTTTTCCCAAGGAAATGATCGATGGTGCCAATTTCTTCCAATGTAACGGATGCCCCTTGGCTTAGGGCAATGAGCTTGTCTTTTAGCTTTTCCGGAAACGGATATTCAGCTTGATGGTGAAGGGTGGCGCTCTGGTCAGAAAACGAGGCGGCGACCATATCAATTCCGTCCAGACTGGTGCCAGACATTATACCAATATACATGATTTGTTCGCCTCTCTTCTTTTTAGTTTTCAGTTGCTAAGTTTCTCATAGGATTGCAATTCCCAGCACCAAATTTTGGTATCAGACTTTCTAGAGTGTGCGTGTCAGCGTAATATGTTGCCAGCTTAAAACGAAAATAAAACAGGAGTGACTCATGGGCCCATTGTGGCTTGATCTTGAAGGGTGTGAGCTGGACACGGAAGAGCGAGAGTTATTACAACACCCAAGCGTTGGTGGCTTGATCCTTTTCGCTCGTAATTACCATGACAGCCGCCAGTTGGCAGCGCTTACAGAGTCGGTTCGTAAAGCGGCTAAACGCCCAATTTTGATTGGTGTTGACCAAGAAGGTGGTCGTGTTCAGCGCTTCCGAGAGCAGTTCACTATCATTCCACCCGCGCAATCTTACGCTCAGATGGAAGATGGCCTGACCTTGGCACAGGAAGCAGGCTGGTTAATGGCCGCCGAACTAATGGCCCATGATATTGACCTGAGCTTTGCGCCGGTACTGGACCGTGGTTTTGACAGTAAAGCAATTGGTAGCCGTGCATTCGGTGACGACAATGACACTGTTATCCGCTTCTCAACCGCATTTATGGCTGGTATGAAAGACGCCGGTATGGCGACAACGGGCAAGCACTTCCCGGGTCATGGTGCCGTGATTGCCGATTCGCATTTCGAAAGCCCGAAGGATGAGCGTAACAATCTTTTCGAACAGGATATGGCAATATTTACCGCGCAAATCGAAGCGGGTGTGTTGGACGCCATGATGCCAGCACATGTTATTTATCCACACTATGATGAACTGCCAGCCAGTGGTTCACCGTTCTGGCTCAAAAAAGTCTTGCGAGAGCAGCTTGGTTTCCAAGGCATTGTGTTCTCTGACGACCTGAACATGGAAGGAGCGACAGTGATGGGTGGGCCAGCAGAGCGTTGTCAGCAAGCTCTGGCTGCTGGCTGCGATATGCTGCTGCTATGCAATAACCGCCAGTCTTCAATTGAGGCGTTAGACAACCTGCCAATCATTGATGTACCGCAGGCTGCATCACTGATGAAGAAGCATCGGTTCTCAGTGCGCGACCTACAAAGTGCTGAAAAGTGGCGAGACGTGAAAAAGCTTGTAGAAAAACGATATGCTGAGTGGTTGGAAAAGCAAAGCTAATTCAAATTGAAGCAGGGCACGCCCTGCTTTTTCTATTCCTTGGCACTGGTATCCTCAAGGGATTCGTCAGCACAGCATTCTTCCTGCAAGAATGCCAGTACACCCTCCAATTGCTCGTACTTAGGCACACAATAGAGAGTCCTGCCTTCACGACGCTGTTCAATCAGCTGTGCTGACATCAAGCTCGACAGATGATGAGAAAGGGTTGAACCAGGAATACTCAACTCTTCCTGTACCACACCCACTGCTATCCCAGCGTGTCCGCTCTTCACCAACCTTTTGAATATCGCCAACCGGGTCGGGTGTCCCAGTTCTTTCAATGCCTTAGCAACTGCTTCGAGTTCCATTGCGTTTCCTGAATAAAAATAACATTTCGATATTAACAGAAATATCTTGCAGGGGAGAAATCAAAACTCTATATTTCGAATATTCTAGAAATATAAAGAAATTAGTTATGACAGTGGAGACCCTTCAATCAACGCTGGGCATGTTTGCTTTCCTTGCCGCCGAAATCACAGTGCTGTTCCTGATGATCAGTTATCTGGTTGGCGTATTGCAGCAATACATTCCTCCGGAAAAGATCCGTAGCATCCTGAGTAGCCAAAACGGTAAAGGTTATGTGATGGCTGCGTTTTTAGGGGCAATTACGCCGTTTTGCTCTTGCTCGACGATTCCATTCCTCAAAGGTTTGATTCGTGCTCAGGCGGGTTTTGGCACCATGATGGTGTTTCTGTTTGCGAGCCCACTACTGAATCCAATGATCATTGGTTTGTTCGCGGTGACCTTCGGCCTGGAAGTGACGGTTTACTACTTTGCTTCCGCACTTGTTATTTCGGTGGTGGCGGGTTACCTGCTGGAAAGGTTGGGTTTCGAAAAGTACCTTAAACCATCTATCTATGAAGAACCTGCAAAGAATTGCTGTGGCACAACGTGTGGAACGAAACAAGTAGAAGAGAATAAGTGGTTGAAGATTTGGCGTGGCGTTTGGAAAGACTTTAAAACGGCGATGCCATACATCTTCATCGGTGTCGGTGTCGGCTCATTGATTTATGGTGCAATGCCTGCGGAATGGATTGCTTCCATCGCCGGCGAAGATAACCCGTTTGCAATACCTTTGGCGGCTGTGGTTGGCATTCCGCTTTACATCCGTGCAGAGGCAGTGATTCTGCTGAGTGCGCCCTTAATGGCAAAAGGCATGGGTGTGGGTACGGTAATGGCGCTGGTTATTGGTAGTGCAGGAGCGAGCCTTACAGAAGTTATCTTGCTCAAGTCCATGTTCCGCAACCAGATGATTCTGACCTTTTTGGCGGTGGTATTGGGGATGGCGATACTGACGGGTTACACCTACCAAATGTTTTTCTAAGGTATTGACTAAGAAAGCCAGCGCTGAGACGCTGGCTGTTTTCCATCAATCGAACGGGTAATCCTCTTGAGATGAGCGGCTTGGTTTTGCCTTGCGGCGTACCTTTTTGTCGCGTTGAGGTCGATCATCAAATTCCTCATTGAATTTGGAATTAAACTTCTCTTTACGGTTTGTGTCGTTTTTCAGCCACTGTTCCCACTTGGCCATTATATTTACCCTGTTCGATTAACTATATTTCGGAATAGTTATTTATTGAATGAGAGAGGCTGCATTTATTGCTAACCCTTTATCTCACCAATATAGCCAAAGTTATGTGACCTATTGATGAAAGTTCCTTGGCATAACAATGACACCAATTCCGCCTAAGCATAAATCCGGCGAGTCGATTAAATAAAACGAAAAAAATCACTGTTTTTGATTAATATTTTCGATTGTTACGAAAAGAATCTTATCAGCAAGTAAAGATTGAATAGACAGAGAAGCTTACTTCTCACATTGTGAACGAAAATCGCTATAAGTCAGTAGAGTTGTGAGGTTTAGCTAAACGCTGATGTCATAGAAAGGGGTTGGCTGGATGAACGTTTCTGGGTAGTCTAAGGACGGTCTTTGCCATTTTTTGACGTTTTTCTCATTGTTACAAAGGTTTACTTTCTATGGTTTCGACCTGAGGAAACTTCTCAGATAAGTTTCCTGAAAATTTCATCATGAATTTGTCGTTAATCGCTCGACAGAATTCAAAATCATCGCTATAAACCGGATTAAGAATTAATTTTCTTAATCGTCGGATCAACAATATTTTGCTTTACACCTTATTGGTTTAATGAAGAATATTGCGCAAATTTGTTAAGGAGCTAAATAATGTTTAGTGGTCAAAAGTTTTTTGATGACAGGCATTTTCCAAAAGGTTTTGCTCGATCAGGCTATTTCACCATCAAAGAAGCACAACTTTTGGAAACCAGTGGGCGTACCATGAAAGCACTGTTCGAAGGTGCAATGGTTCCTCAAGACGAAGAGCAGCAAAAATTTGTTGATGAAGTGAATGGTCGTCGTGCAGCTGAATCATCATATGCTCTCTGCTGGTTGAAATACCTGAAAGAAATCAATCACAAGCATGTCGTTTATAACCTGTGCTCTACATCTCGTGGTGGCGCAGTGGAAGACTATTCAGAAGCGGAAGCTGACGAGTAATCTGGTTTTGCATTCAATAGACAAGCGAGCCGCAAGCTCGCTTTTTTATTATCTAAAGTCTGGTATTTAATCATCTCCATCAAAAAGGAACAACAAAGAGCATGGCGTCAGTCAACTCGCCCGAAGGGAGGCCCTCAATGCGCCCACTTTATAGGTGAGAAATGGCCAGAAAAATAGAATGACATCTAATGATTAAGCCAATAGATTCGCCAATGTGTAAGGGTGGCGCGCCAGCCCAAGAGCTTGCGCAGGGGTGACACCTTCACTGTTTTGGTGGCAAAGATTGTTCCATGCACGGAAAATGTCGAGCAATGGCAGCAAGCCACCTGGTCGCAAACGGCGTCTTGGTTCATCGATCAGGGAACGAAAATGCAGATGGAAGCGATTTTGATAATCTTCCAGTGCTGCTGTTGTTGCCTCTTGCAACCACTCCGCTTCGCAGCCGTTTTCTTTCCCTAAGTGACATATCGCTTTGGCTGCTTCACCTTTTTGTGTGAAGGCCCAACGATCACGCCACCAACTCAACAGCATGATATCGATGTTGTTAGCGGTATCGTGCTCCAGCCAATGTGCATTTTGCACTACGTAAATTGGGTGGCATTGTTTGTCCTGCAATCGATCTTTGAACACGCTGACAATGGCAGAGCGTAGTAAAGGCTCTTGCGGCAAATAAACCTTTAGTTCACTCCAGCCTTCAGTCAGTTCTTTCAGTCGTAGATACTGAGCATACGCAGCGTATTGTGGACGGATCAGGCATCCCTTTGACGGGTAATCGACGTGAATTGGGCGCGTATAGAGATCTTCCACATTACTGCGGGACAGAACTTCGTTGTATTTTTCATTGACCTGACTGAGCAAACTGTCTGGATCTGGTTCAAATGAGTCAGTGAAATGAACGAAGACATCCGGCATCAATCTGGCATTCTCTGCATACACATCTTCAATTTGCTCCGGCTTCTCTTCATCGGAGGAATAGTTGATGTTTTGTAGCAAGACATAGCCATACTTTGCATCACCCGTTGTTAACCACATAACGCCATTATCGCTACGTGGTTGCAGAGTAGTTAGCGATGAAGCCAGAGGGTTTTCTTTGGCCAATTGTAAAAATCGTGCATCGACGCTTGCCAGTTTGTTTCGACAGCGCGCAGCAATTTGCTCAAGGTGATCGTAAAAGGTCTTTGGGTTGATATGCAACCTTCTGCAAATCTCACGAACAGGATGGCCAGTAAAGAGCAAACCCAGCAGACGTTGTTGAATATCCAGTTTTGGGTTGGCGTTGGACCACTTATCTACGAATGTCGCCTGGCAATGCTTACAACGGTAGCGCTGGCGCTCTCCACTGTAGCCAAATGCGTGATAGTGTTCACGATGGGTGAGCACAGGCTTACCAAAAGCCTCACAGCCTTTGGTGTTGCATGCGGCGAGATTGCCAGAATCCTGTTGCTTCTGTCGGCTCAGTTCTTCTATAACGCCCCTGTTGTTAAGGAGAGGAGGAAAGGCACCACACTCTCGGCACACTAAGCCGGGACGAGACGGATCCGAATCTTGAAGCAAATAATACTTCTCATCACTCAATCCAAAGTTTCGACACGCCAATGTTTTGCAGAAGTTGAGTTGTAACCCATCTGCCGCCGGCGGTAGCTTACCTGTAGACACCAATCCTCCTCGAATTTTCTACGTCGTGAATAAAATATGAGTTTCCAGCGCTTTAAATATCTGCGCTCGGGGTAAAGAGTGTGGGCGAGGCTATGAAAAGAATCTCGTGACCATCGTCTGATGGGCCATACCGCCAATATAAATTCCAACGATACCCATGATTCCGGAGATCACTGGAGGTGCAGGGAGAGGTAATTTCACGGCACTAAAGAAAAAACCAACAATTGCACCAGCAAAAACTGCTAATAAAACTTCATTCATCAATGTATCCCTCTGTATTTTCAAATAAAAACAGTAATATTTGTTAAATTATGTGTCATTACTGTTAATGTTTGTGGCTCCAGTCTAGGGAACCATCAACTCCCTTCAGCAGATCGAGATCACATTCACCACGTTTCTATTTCAGTTTTTACTCATTGATTACAATATTTGTTGAAATAGTGATTTTAATCACATAGTGGAATTAAGGTCATTTAAGGCGGTATTTGGTCGGACATTATACTAAGTCCCTATTTTCATGAATATTTTTTGTCCTCTTACAGAATGCCATTTAAATATAATTTTAATTATTTCAGTGTGATAGGTTTTCTACTTTTGTATGCCAGAGACTCTGACAATTCTTTTACTCCACACTATTAATAAATCTACCGATGTCTCTTAAATAAGACATTGTCTCTGTGATAACGGATGATTAGGTGAGGATGTGATGAAAGTGTTAACAAAACTAGGGTGTGTCTTTTTTTTCATTTTAGGGCTGTCAGCATGCAGCGACAGTGATGGTGCTGGCTCGGCCACATCGACCAGCAGTCTCCAATTGCCACAACAGCTGGAGGTCGTGACCAATGAAAATGACTAACACTGCTTATCTGGCATCGTCTTTGATTGTGTCAACAGGTATTGCTCACGCTGCTTTCAATGATGCAGGTACGGACTACACTGCAGCCCAAACGAAATCTTACGTTTGGAATGAAGCGCTGGAGCCGATAGAGCTGGTTAACAGTATTCTTTGCTTCACTGCCCAATTCAATGTGACTGAGTTTGCGAATTTAGGACCCTACTTGGTTCTTGCGGACGAGGCTGCATGTTTTGACACTGAGGACGACGGTTCAACAGGACAGTCTTCCGGTGCCGCCAATACGCCTTCTTATTTGAAAGCGGTTGCAAATGTCACCCGCGCGTCAGACTTTGATCCCTTGATTGTTAACGTTTGGATTCCTGAAATGGAAGGTGGAGGTGGTAGTCAGGCGATAAAATTTAAGGCTGTGATTACAGAAGGGGCAAGTGACTCGAACCCATTTGGGCAGTTCACATTTAATTTTGATTTCTATGACAACTTTACCAACCTGAATCAATTGGGGGGTGGAGAAGTCATTACCTTAGACAGTGAGCCGGGTTCAATTGGTTTTACGTTATACGAATCCAGCCAACAAGGGCCGGGCAGTTACACACAAAGTGCCAGTGTCGTAATGAACAGTGACCGTTCGAACGGGGTAGCATTGACATCCTCCGACCAATCCGGGGCCTATGCATTGGCATTTAATAGCAATAATGTCTTGCTACAGAATGCGTCCGACTTTAGTAGTTTGCCATACAAATCTGGAAGTAATGCAGGCACCTGTTTGAGTCGGACAGAATTTGACAGTTTTGTCCATCGTTATGATCTTTATAGCGCTTCGTCTGGTGCTAAAGTCAATGTCAATTCTGGCTTCCCAATTCTTTATTCAAGTGCGAACAATAGCAATTACGATAGCTACGGATATGTGGGTTATTGGGGACTTTGGACGGAAGTTGAGGGCGCTGTTACCAATGGTAAAACCGTTGTTAGGAATGATGGCGGTGCGCAAACCCCTTATACCTATGTGACTGCGCCAGGGCGTTTGATTAAAAATGAAGTGAAAACGCTCAGCCTTTTTCAAGCAAGAGGTATTCAGTTTGGCTATTGGGATAGCACCGTCTTTAGCGATGGTTCTTTCGACCAATGGGTGGTGAATTACCTCACGGCTGCACAGGACAGTGTTGGTTCAGACGGTTTTTATAAAACCGGTAAGTTGAGCTGGGGTGAGAACGGTCCTTCTGTGGCGACGATCAGCCCGGTGCAAATTACCCTGAGTACAAATGGATCACTCTATATGTACTCCGAGCAATTGGGGGGCGAAGTAAAATATCTGGAAGGGAAAACGTCGCTGACCTACTACGAGCAAAGCTTTATTAACGGAAGCGAAACGGGTTCAGGTGAGCTGCTGAATGGTGGTTCGGTGACGCTGTACTGCTATGACAACTGTCCGATTGGTACATTGGCTATCGGAGATTTAGGCACTTGGGATGGGCCATTTGAAACCAATGGCGTTCAGAGACAGTTTACTTTTAGTACTTCCGGAGGTAATGCGTTGACACTGGTGAGTGTGAACAGCTCCGAGCCAGTTCGCTACGATGCTTCACTCACACAGAACGATATAGATGCGACGCCACACAGTTGGGGTGTACGAAGTGGGCCTATGGTGACATCGGTGGTAACCAATCCTTATGACGTTTATGACTCATCCATTGTGACTGAATTTTATGTCTGGGAAACGGGTATCCAGTCATGGAACCAGCTTTCGGCAGTACAAGATGGCAATGGAGATGTGGTGAGTTTCGATCGTCCTTTGCAGTTCACTTACACCCACAGCAATGCCAATGATCGCTCTGGCTCCGCGGGCACATACGCGGGACAAACGTTCCTGTTCAACTATGGCGGAAACGGTGACTTTTGGGGTATTCCTTATGAGCAGGATAGCGGCAAGTACACGCCAGCATTTTCTCTCAACGATGGCGTTGCCATGGGAAGTTCCAACCAGTATGTGATCAAAGCGCGAGAGATTGAACAGACCATGCAATCCGCGACAGGGCAGTGTAGTAGCTTGACCTTGGCAGACCCCAGCGTCCCAGTGCCTACTCAGGTTTCAGGCTCGGCTGATATCGGCGATATGCCGGTGGTCGAAGGTGATCCTTCTGTGATTGCAGGGGAAACACAATCCTGACAAGCAGGGTTGAATTGAGTGTAAAAACGCCCTCAATGTGAGGGCGTTTTTGATCGTATATGTATTGCGAATTATTTAATCACAGGGATATCAACTTTCTCACCCAATGACATGGCAAGATTGTTATCGTAGTAAGCGGCTTCATTGATAAAGTGCGGGTAAGCCTCGTAGTCGCCATCCCAATACACTTCTGTGCCATCGAACTTGGTGAAGATAGGGTCGCCGTTTCGAAGTGGTGTGAAGTCAGCGTCCTGCACATTTTTATGCACCATGCCGATACGTTCACCCTGTTCGTTTTCAGGCAACTTCAAGGTTTCGACATAGCGGTATGCCGAAACAGTGTCTGGTAGCGTCGGGACTTCGCCTCTATTAAATAGCTCTACAAAGTCGAGAATGTGGCGTGTCATATCGTCCATCCATTCCAGCACATCTTGACGAATAACTGATTGTGGCTGAGGGCCAACCTCAACAATGATGCCTTGGTCAGCGATAGAACAAAGGAAGTAATGCTCTTCCATTGAGCAGTGGTCTTCAAAAAGGATCACTGCGTTGTCCATGCGCTCTGCGACATAGGCGGCGAGCTGGGTATTGAAGATATCACTTTTCAGCAGGATCAGGGTTGGTCCCATATTGCTGGTAGTGTTGTGCAGATCGATGATGAGATCGGTGCGTGCGTTGCCTTTTGGCCCTAATTGAAGGTTGATGGCTTTAGCTCGGCTTTGCTCGTAATTACCCAGTTCAGGGTTTGCAAGATCGGCGGGGATGAACTGGCGGTTCAAATCACAATCCAGATAACGTTTGTTATCGCGGAATGCATTTGGGTTGCCGAAAAGGGTTTCTGTTTCAAAGGTGGGGCGGCTGATAAGTGCAGGGCTTTCCTGCCACTTTTTAAGAAGATAAATACCGCTGAATTCGTTCCCGTGGGTACCGCCGACAATGGCTACCCGATTGAATGTGCTCATCCTTGTCCTCTCCTGATAGACGAAAACTCAATATATCAGGGAGCTATATACCCAAACAACCTGAAGATGCCTGATTCGGCGAGCTTCTTCAGATTGTTTGGTCATCCACTCCCCAAAAGGTAAAACCTCTTAGAGAGTGAATTTTTATTCGCACCACCGGCCCGGGTAGGCAGACGAATAGTCCGGTGTTTCATCGACACTATTATCAGTGGTTGGCTCCAAAGGCCCTGCCACTGTGCGGAAAGGAAGTACTCCCGCCCAAACGGGTAAATCCATATCGGCCAAATCATCATTTACACCATGACGGCCAATCTTGACTGAAGCTTCAGCGAGCGTCATTACTAAAAGCTCTGTTGCTGTCAGTTCTTTTTCATTACCGGGGCGAGCCTCTTTGCTTCTTCCCGGTGCGATTTGCTCCAGGAACTCATCAAAAGCAGCGGCTTTTTTTGTGTTGTCTTCAACCACCTCAAAGCGTCCGAATGCCATTGCACAACGGTAATGTGCACTGTGGTGAAAAGCGGAACGCGCCAACACCCAAGCATCCAGAATAGTAAAGGTTACACAGCAATCCGCGCCGTTTTTCAAGTGTTTGAGCATCTTGCTGTTTCTGGCACCGTGAATGTAAATATTGTCACCTTCACGCCATGCCAGCATAGGAATCACCGTTGGGCCGCGCTCATCAGTGAAAGCAACATGCGCAAGTTTGGATTCATCAATAATTCTGTAAAGCGCTTCTTTGTCTTTAACTGCTTTGTGAGCGGCTTTTTTTACTGTTGTCCGTTGGGTGTTGCCTAGCGTCATAAACGTCTTCCTTGTTTGTTCATTGCTTCTTCGTCGTTCATTCCTGTAGTGTAGTGATAAATGGCTCCACAAATAGAGCCAGTTTAAATAAGTGGATGGGTCCAATATGCAGCCGATCGACATTGGTGATTTGCAACTCGCCAGTGAAAAGAGCTCAAAACAAAGCGCACTCTATGCCGCGATTCAGGAGAAGATTCTGAACCAGCGCTGGCCTCATCATGGCAGGCTTCCCGCCACCCGTTTTATGGCGCAGGAATTGGGGTTGAGCCGAAATACAGTGACAGCGGTTTATGAGCAGTTGAAAGCAGAAGGGTACTTGGAAAGCCGACGTGGTGCGGGTTACTTCGTGAATGTGTCGACACCCGAGCAATTCCTTCAGGCAGAAAACGGCCGATCGTCAGTCACGAGATCGCATTCCGATGACACTGCAGCAGCGCCAGAAAATTTCGACACCCAAAAAAGAAATCGCGCCTTCGCGCCCGGTGTGCCTGACCTTGTCCACTTTCCCTACAAGAAATGGGCGAGAGCGATGCAGCTGCAGTTTCAGCGAAGTTTCATTGCAGGTCAAAATGACATTCAGGGCAGTCTGACTTTCAGAAAAGCACTCAGTGAATACCTATCTGTCAGCCGGTCTGTTTCCGCGCCCGCGCATCGGATTATTGTCACCTTTGGTGCGCAGCAAGCGCTTTATATCGCGTCGAATGCCATTTTGAAGGCAGGTGATAGCGTGATGATGGAAAATCCTGGCTATGTGCAAATGCGCAAGGTACTCAAGCGAAGTGACATGAAGATCGAAGAGCTTCCAGTAATGCCGAAAACCGGCGCGGATGTTGACAAGATTGAGCAGTTCGAAGGCCATGCAGTTTATCTGACGCCGAGCAACCAATATCCCATGGGTACCAGTCTGAATACCTCGCAGAGAATGCGCTGTATTGAGTGGGCAAGTCAGCAAGCCCGTTGGATCATCGAAGATGATTACGACAGTGAATTTCAGTTCGCTAACCGCCCTTATCCTTCGCTTCAGGGACTCGCGACGCAATTGCATGGCGAAGATGCGCGGGTCATTTACATTGGCACCTTCAGCAAGGCATTTTTACCCTCTGTGCGAGTTGGTTATCTTGTCGTGCCTGAAGCCTTGGTGGAACCATGCTTACAAATTAAGGATGCTATCGGTGGCGATACCCCAATTCATATAGAAGAAGCGTTGGCGACGTTTATCTCCGAAGGCGATTACCTAAGACATATCCGTAAAATGCGCAGCCTCTATCAGGAAAAACAGCGGCTTTTTGTCGAATTACTAACCAAAGCTTGTGGGGATCAAGTGGAGATACTGAGTCAGGCAGCAGGGCTACATGTCACTTTTCGTTGGAAAGAAGGGCCGACTGCGACAGAGGTGAAGACGCGGTTTGATGCGTTGGGATATACCATAAGAACGCTGGACTACTACTGCGACAGCCATCAAGACAGAGTTTGCCCTGTGGAAACAGAGCGCACTATGGTGGCCGGATTTGGAAACAGTTCTTTAAGTGATATCCAAGAAGGCGTCGCACTGCTTGCCGCGCTGATTAACGGTTAACACATTGGGCGAACTGGGCAGCTGGGTCGAGATAAAACATCTTCTTCCAACCTTGAGTTTCTTTGCTGAACAGCCAAGGATAAGGGATCAGTGACATGACGGAATAGTGTAGGTGGGCAGGTTTGTTAATGGCGTTACCTGTGCTGCCGACCGTGCCAATCGATTCACCTTGTGTAAGCCATCCTGAAGTATCCGGCGAGATTTCATCCAAGTGGGCATAATAGTGTAAACGCCACTTAGGCCCCAAAATGGCAACCACTTTTCCGCCTCTGGCGATTTCGCCGGTGTAAAGCACTAACCCGCCAGTGGCAGACATCACTCGAGTGCCTGATTGGGCGAAAATATCGATGCCCTTATGCACAGCTGAGATTCCCCATGGTTCGAACCAAAAGGTTTTCGCGTTCCAATCATTGCAATCAGCACCTTTGACGGGAATAATCGCTTGAACAGGAAAAAGCAACACTGCAAACATCACGGTGGTAGCAACTATCACAGCCAGTTTCATCATTTCGCTCCTTTGAAGGCCAAAAACCGTCAAACCACTGAAACAAAACTATGATGTTGTAGCGTCAGCTCTTTGAAAGGATTTGTACTTAGGCGAAACTAAGTGCTTATCCATACCTTTAATTGGGCTCACATTTCTTAGACATTTTAGACGTAAAATCAGACTGCTGACTACGATAACAATTATATGCCATCATCGGATAAACACCATGTCAGTTAAGGAAATCCGCTTTTATGAACCTGACGAGCCTTATGGTTTTCTGTCTAACTTTTATCTTGCCCCTATAGAAGTCGATGGCGAGCGATGGCTGACCACTGAGCACTTCTATCATGCTCAAAAGTTCACTGATCGCCAATTACAACGTCAAATGCAGGCTGTGAAAACGCCATGCGAAGCCTTTAAACTCAGTCGTGAACTCGAGCAGTTTGTGCGCGATGACTGGATGGAGGTTCGATACGACATCATGCATTTTGCGGTGATGGAAAAATTTCTCCAAAACCAAAATTTATGCCAGTTGTTGGTTGAGACAGCGCCTGCCACTCTGATTGAAAACTCTCCCTGTGACAGTTATTGGGGTATTGGAGAAAGGAAAGATGGAGCTAACAAGCTTGGAATCATACTTATGTCAGTAAGAGCGCAATTTTCGGTGATTTATCGACACGACTAGACATCATTCGACCTGTTAAATTCAGAGAATGTGACTACAAAATAAGAATTGAGCTTAATTCCTACGTTTATCGGAAACGTTTTCAAATCATGCTGCTAGAGTATCCCACTAGCGAAAAGAAACAGCTCGGAGAAGCTTTGCGGCAATCAGTGTGTAGTTCAACCAGCGCTGCCAGACCGACAAGTCAACAACAATAAAGAAAAGCTTTACCATACCGGCCTGCCTCTTTTCTCAAAACGTGTCGTCACCGTGTGCTTTCCAGAATTCCCGTGTTTTTAAGACGCGCAGCAGATTGATAGCGAGTTAGGGCCTCGCGCCTTTGGGTTAGTGAATGTTGCGTAAGAACGTTAGAAAGCACCGTGACTTTTAAAGATTCCGGTTGGTAAAGGACTGTTGTCAGCGAAGTAACTTTATGCCCAAGTTGATAGCATTCTTACTGGTGTCCGTTGGATCTGTAACGCCAAAAAGGCAAAAACACGGATTTCCGTGTTGTTTCCGAGACGTCCGGGTAACCGTTCGTTAGTGGCCTGAGGCATATTCAAAACACGGTGTTAATACCCAAAGGGGAGATTCATGGTTGATACCGAGCCGAGCCTGACTAAACGTCAGGACGCACTGCTAATTGTTGATGACGATCCTGCGTCACAACGGCAACTTAGCCAAATTCTGGAGGGTATTACCTCCGTCGTTTCCGCTACCACGCAAAGCGTGGCAGTAGCTCTGAACCAAATGCTGACATCCGTGGTTGTGATGGGCAGCAGCAATGCTATTTCGCTTAATCTTGTTAGAGACATTCATTCGTTTGCGCCCCGGACAAAGATTCTTGTGGTCGTAGACAGCGAAAAAGATGGCGATGCGGTGCTGGCGCTACAAGCGGGTGCAACCGATGTGATAAAACGTCCTTTTAGTGATGAGTTGCTCTGCATGATGGTTAAGCGAGCGAGGCACACTGCTAAGCTTGAGCATGAAGTAGAACGGTTGCGCGCTTACGAGCGCCAGCAACAGTCTATTCTCGGCGGCAGTGCACCGATGGTGAAAACCTTGCGGATGGTAGATCGCGTAGCCAATACAGAAGTAAATACCCTTATTCATGGTGAAAGCGGGACAGGTAAAGCGTTACTGGCGAGAGCCATTCATGATCGCAGCCCTCGTAACGATGGCCCTTTTATCACGGTTAACTGTGCATCGATACCTGAAGACTTACTTGACAGTGAGCTCTTTGGTGTTGAAAAGGGGAATTTTGATTCCCGTCAGGTAAAGATTGGTAAGATTGAAGCAGCACATGGTGGGACCTTGTTCCTTGATGAGATTGGAGACATGCCTCCTTCGATTCAAGCCAAAGTGCTACGATTCTTACAGGAAAGAATGGTCGATCGTATCGCTGGCCAGCGTGCTATCGCGGTTGATGTAAAAGTGGTTGCAGCAACGCATCAAGATCTGAATCACCGCTCCGGTGACCGTAAATTCCGCGAAGACCTCATTCATCAGTTGGGGGAAGTCACCATTACTGTCCCGCCCCTTCGCGAGCGTGAGGATGACACGCTTTTGTTGGCGAAGACTTTCCTTTTGCAGTTCAACCAAAGCATGAACCGCAAGCTAGTGGGTTATAACGAAGACGCTGTTGAAGCGTTAATGTCTTACTCTTGGCCCGGTAATGTCCGTGAGCTCCAAAACAAGGTTCAATCGGCTGTTATCATGGCAGATGGAACCCAAATTACAGCGGTGGACTTGGCATTGACTAAAGAGCACCGTAAAGACAGCGGGCTGCCATTGAATCTGCGTCAGGTTCGTGAGGAAGCTGAACGTCATGCCGTTACTCGTGCACTTGCCCGTGCAGAGGGTAACATGTCTCAAACTGCTAATCTTCTTGGCGTGTCACGCCCCACACTCTACACACTCATCGATAAGTACTCACTTCAGCGTTAATGCGGTGTTGAGGCGATTTATTGTCCCTTGTGCAGTCTGGTACAGGGGACATGCTTCGTCTCAATGTTGCGACCTTTTGATAATTACCCATTATTAGGATGTGGGGAAACAAGCATCAGCATATACAGTTAAATTGTCACTGATGTGTTCTGTTGAATTCGATGTCACCAAGTGAATATACCCAAGTCATTTTAACTGCGGCTATAGATGACTTGGGTATACGTAGTGGAGTAGTAACGATGAGAATGACCGAACTAATAGATAATAATCTTGTTCTGAAAGCAGATGTCGAAGTCTGCCTTGCAGACGGGTTCTCGTTGGATATCTGCAGCTACGAGTCTGGCGATCAAATGGTGCTTTTCAGCCCAACCAATGGTGACGTGATGGTGTGTGATAGTGCAACCAGTGTGTTCCTCTCTTTGCTAGAGAAAAACCTACCATTGGGAGCGGCGCTGTCAGCACTTTCTGTCTGTGAACCCGAGTATGCCCGGAATCTGCTGCGCGAGCTTGAGCGTATGGAAATCATTTCTCTGGCAGGCGTTAGCTGGAGTTAGTCTAGGTCTGTTGACCTTTGGTGATGATTTTTGCAGCAGTTTGTGGGGATTTTATGCAAGGCAGAGGCTTCGATGTGTAGCTAGCCTACATGAAAAGCTGATAACGCAGCAGAAATTCCCCACAAACGCTGCCCGAAGGGTTCGACTGCGCGTCCCGTACTCTAAGCGTTTTATGCTTTGTTGAGGTGTATTTGCTTAGAATGACTAGGCGGCACACACCTCGCCGCGCCTAAAACGCTTATAGCGAGAACAAAATTTAACCACCAAAGGTCAACAGACCCTAGATAACTGGCTGTATTCCCACAAAGAGTAAGGTATGCTGAGCATATAGATTAACTGCATTTGAACGGCTGCGCTTGCAATACATTAAAATTACCGACGCCATCCGCGAACAAATCCAAAGTGGCCAGCTTGCTGCTGGTGTTAAGCTCCCGTCCGAAAGAAAACTGGCAGAAACATTCAAAACAACCCGAGTGACATTGCGGGAAGCTTTGTCTTTACTGGAAGCCGATGGCTTGATTTTCAGAGAAGATCGCCGCGGCTGGTTCATCTCTCAGCGCCCGTTGATTGTGAATTTATCAAAGCCCTATGACTTCACTGATATTGCCCTTTCCCAAGGCAGAAAACCTACGACGGAAGTGCTTTCCGGTGACAGCATGATGGCGAACAAAGAGAGCAGTGTCGCTCTGTCACTCCCGCCTTTCTCAGATGTTTACCGTTTCGAACGGGTTCACAGTGTTGATGGAAAGCCAGTCATGTATGCAGAGCATTACGTCCGTGCGGAGCGAGTACCAAACCTACTACAACACACGCTCGAGGGAGACCTTGCCGAGCTTTATCAAGCGCAGTGGCAACTCCATTTTACTAAGTCGCTGTATCGATTGGTGTCGACCACATTTGACAAAGACGTGGCGCTGGTGACTCGTTCGACCCTAGGATCCCCAGCAATGAAGATTACCAAGATAAACGTTGATGAATCGGGCGTTGCTCAGGAAGTGGTGTTTGAATACTGGCGTTGCAGTGCGATAGAGTTTGAAATGGAAGCGGCATTCACCTCCCGTTGATCCTGCCCTCTTTGTCGGCTTTCTTTTATTCCATGGCTTGTTGGCGCTCGATACGTTTAAGCTGTTTCTGAAGAGTAATGCCATTAAAAGGCTTGACTACAAAACCGTTAACGCCATTCTGGATCAACTCCTTCACTTTATCTTTGTCCTGCTCGCAGGAAACAATGAGCACTGGCGTATGGGATAAAGTCTCGTTGCCGCGCACTTCTTGTAGAAGTTCACGACCATCCATTTTTGGCATATTTAGATCGGTGATCAACAAATCATAAGCTGTTTTCTGCATCATCTGAAATGCCTGCCAGCCATTGGTTGCTTCTTCCAAATCCAGATAACCGATGCTTCGGAGCAGGTTCAGCATTACATGCCGCATGGAAGTCATGTCATCGACAACCAGAATTTTCATTGTCAGTCGCTGCCTTATTCACGGTGCCTGACTAAATGATAGCTCATGATGTCTCCATTTTGAGACAATTTTATATCGCTATATTTTACACGCCACAAAATGGTTCAGCGATTTAGTTGGGATGGAGAAATCCGTGTGGCTAGTGCTTCCTCTTCATGTAAGGCTGGCTCATGCTGCGCGAGTTCATAGAGCGCACGATAACGAATACGGTGCTCGTGAAGGTTATGCCTTTTCATCACATAAGCGCGTGAAGCCTGACCGAGTCTTAGGCGAAGGTGGTCGTCTAAGAACAGTGTCAAAAGTTGGTGCTGCATCAGAGGATCGGTGTTAGGAACTTGCCAGCGTAACGGATGAACGCCATTACTTTCGTTGGACTCAGAACGGTTAGTGATAACGGGTAAACCCATAGACATAGCTTGTAAAAGAGCGACCGGGGTTTGGTTATCATCACTAAAGCTGACTATAGCATCTATATGACTGAAAAATCGGTGGTTATCTGTAAGGTGGCTATAAAAACGCACGCACTCTTCCGTGACGTTTAAGCTGTCTAGCATAACTCTATATGTACGTAGGTGAGGGCTGTTACCCAGAATTAGGAGTAAGCAATCGCATGCGAAGGAGGGGGACAGCTTCCTGGCTGCCATATACTCATCAAAGAACGCCAGTACTGTTGACTTACTGACGCCGGAAACAGGGACGCCTACCACAAACCGCTGTGTTGGGATGGGCACTGTGCCTACAAAATGGTTGGTGATATTAGGATCCACTTCGCGAAGTGGAGGGCAGTGCTGGCGGTTATCAATGCCTGTGCGGATAAGGTGGGCTTTGCCCGATTCAAGACCGACTTTTTCTTTAAGCCAAACAAGCCCTTCGTCCTCAGGAGTGATGACGAAGTCTGCGGAATGGGATAGCAAACGATATTTCCATCGGCGAATGGTGCGACCAATAGCCCCGTCACAATGCGCGCTCTTAGTATCGATATGAAGCTTGACTGGTATACCTAAACGATGTGCCAGCCACTGAACGGGAAAGGTGTTATCGCCATAGGTTTGACAGACATGTGGCTTGAGTGCAGAAAGTGCTGTGTTGCACTCGCGCAGGCGGCGATAGAAAGAACCTTTCAGTGTAAGCTCAAGGCAACTCACTTGTCGGGGCAGTTTCATTGGCTGTACTTTGGATTTATTTAGTACAACCAGAGTGTGCTCATAATGTGGTTGGGGAAACTGGCGAATGTTGGCAAAAACCAGATCATTCTGCGCGGTATCGTTCAGTGAATTAACGATATGGCAGATTTGTCTCGGCGATTTGGCATACACCATAAGGAACCCCATGCACATGCATTTTATCGAGCACTCATGTTTGCATAGTTGGGAAATCCAAAGTTTCTGATTTAAGAGACAATCGATGAAAATGCGTGGATATCAAGAGAGTGAATTAATTAAGTTATTGATATAAATGATTAACATGGGGATTTTAGTTTAATTGGTGTGCTTCGTTACACCACTTCTTCCGTCGAGGTGCTATAGCGTTTAAGTTCTGCGCGGTTTCGGCCAGCCCGTTTGGCCTTGTAAAGGCACTGATCGGCAGCCTCAAGTAGCTGATTTGGCTTGGTGTCAGGCGTCGGTTTACTGATGATGCCACCAATACTGATGGTAATAATGCCACTGTTTGCGCTGCCCTGATGGGGAATACACAAATCGCGGATGGTCTGGCAAAGCTCCCATGCCACCTGCTGGGCAGATCTCTCATCGCTCTTTGGCAGCAATAAAGCAAACTCTTCTCCACCAAATCGTGCTAAAGGCGCATGATATTTTTCCGCCACCTTATTCATGCCAAGTGCGACATAACTCAACACTTTATCACCCTGCAGATGGCCGTAAATATCGTTGTAGGCTTTGAAATGGTCAATATCGATCATCATGATGGTGACAGCGGTATTATCATCGACAGCATCATAAAGCGCGGTACTGAACAGGCGACTGAACGGGCGACGGTTTAACAGTCTGGTCAACTCATCGGTTTCTGCTTCAAGCCGCAACCTTTCGTTTGCCATGATGAGCTCTTCTTGAAGTTCTGTCATCGCCAAATGGTCGCGCTCTCGAATTGTCAGTTCACTTAACATGGTAGCGAACCGTTTTAGCAGTAGGCTCTTGTTTTCGTTCCAATGCATTGGACGACGATTGGTGGTAGCTGCGACAAGACCAAAACTTTTACGACTATCCGTCAACGGAAACATTGACAGGCATCGGATACCCAAATGTTCGAGGAATTCACGGCCCATGATGGCATTTTCGTCGAGATTGTTAATATCTACTACCGCAACTTCATGGGCTTCCATGAGCCAGCGTTTCACTTTGTAGTTGTCGCTGAAGTCGATCGGCGGTTCGTCACTGTCGATAGGATAGGAGGCGCGATAGGAGACTTTCTCTTGTTCGATAGAAAGCCAGAACACATGATCAGATTCAAACAGCTTAGCAAGCGTTGGCATACAAATACGGACGTCACGTTCGACATTGGTTTTGTGACCTTTGAGCAAGCGAAGAGAAAGGTCTGCGAGCAGTTTGTTCGCCAAGCTTTGCCATTCCAGTTCCTGAGCACGTACCGTAACCTCTTCGACCAAAAGGGTTTTGTGCTGCTTGAGAGTACGCTCTTTAAGCTTGTTCTGGACGAAGTCGCCACGGATACGCATATATAGCTCTTGGATAGATCGCGCTAACTGACCAATTTCATCCTCACTTTTGGCCAGTTTTTCAGGAACAGCGAATTTGTTTACCTTGTTTAGATCGATACGGTCAACGCTGTCAACTAACTCGCGGATACGGCGGATAAAAGTTCTGCGAACCATCATAATCAACAGGAATGCGACCAACATAGCTTCAAAAATATAGATAACGGCGGAAGGAGTAGCATTCTCCAAAGCATCTTGTTTGATGGCGTTATAATCCAGGTAGATTTCCATATAGCCAATGCCTTTACCCTGATAGAGCAAATCGTGCCGTATGAAGTGTTCATCAGAGTTGCTGCGGGATGTGTTGTCGGCCCAATATTGTTGCCCGTCGTCTCCGAGCAAATACACATTACTGACATAAGGCATGTCTGCTAATTGCTGTAACTGGCGCACAAGCAGAGTTAGGTCGTCTTGCTTAAGAGAGTAACCAATAGTGCTGATTGTATTCCTGATACGCTTTTCAATAGAGTTATTGGTCCGCTCAACCGTCTGGCTGTAGTTAATACCGAGCTGAACAGTCACTGAGACTAATACAAACACAAGGCTGACGCCTAGGACGATGGCGGAAAGCTTGGTTTGGATGCTCTGACGTGATTTGTAAAGACTCTTTAGCATTCAACACTCTTATCGGTTTCAACGGCTCTTAACATATAAGACGATATTCTCTATTTGGAAGCGCCCTAGCATTTATGACACAAAATATGACGGTATGTTCAAGAATAGTGGTTGGACATGTCATGATTTTGTTAAATAAAAGTAAACCGCGATAGTGGTCTCGTGACTGAGGCCGAAACAGTGCGGGTAGAGAGAGAATATCAATATGAAACTAAGTTAATATTATTGATTGAGAAGAGATCTACCAGTGACGTTATTTTAGTCTGTTCGTAAAGGTGTATTATTGAAAATTTGATTCAGATAACGCCTTAAGCTCAATCACCTTCGGGTATATGTTCTTTTTATTCCCCCACGCTGACGTCGATTTTTGTTATCAATAAATCTGTCAGTTATTGTGTATTTTACAGGAAATCTGACTCAAAAATAGCACAATGATAGAGTGGTTGGTGTAATTGGAAGCTGTTTGGATATAAATCCGCCAAATGAAAGGAGTATGAAGCACGGAGGTTATGAGGGGGTTGCTTTCAGCCATGAGTAGCAGGTTTTAGGAGGTGAGGCTCCAGCATTGTTTATTCTTGTTTGGTGACGCAAACGCGGTGGCTACCAATATTGGTTTGCTGGCCCATATCCAAACAGGCATCGAGATAGGTAAAATTCTGATACTCCACGCCGAATATAAAAGCACCAATCACCATCACAACCACGATTATCCATCGGAAAATCTTTAATTTCATGTAAACTGCCCGCCCCTTGAATAAACAATGAATAGCGCAGACTAGAAAGCGTAGTTTAGGTTACAAGCTTATGTGGTGTTATTACCAGAACAATATTCTGAATAATGACGAGGGGACAGTGTTAGCAAGTTTTTGCTTAGACCCATATTCAAAAAAAGTAAAATAAAAACAGCAATTTATTTCGCTTTCCGCTGTGGCGACAATGAAATCAGCTTCTATACTCAAACTGTATGTACCCGATGTTGCTTTGTCATTCAGGTGCAACGGGTTTTCACATGGAATAAGAGAAATCACATTGAAAACGACAAAACGAATCCGCAAGTTTTTCCCTTTGGACTTCTATGGTGAAGATAGAGGTTGGCGGTTTGTTATCAGAGCATATGATGCCGCTGAAGTTTTCGATGCGCTAATGTGGCGATCCTACCTTTCTGTTCGCAGACAGGACTTCAATTTGCTGCATCTTGCCATTGAAACCTTCCAATATGTAAGTGACTACTCTGAAGGCCGTATTGCTGAGGTGGCTGGATCTCATGGTGCGTTAATGCGCGTAAAAATGTTGGGACCCGTGGTAGAAGTCAGTGCACTGAACCAAGCCTACCTAGACAAGAAACTGCTTGGAGAGAATTTTTCATCGGTCGCTTAACTCGCTCTTAGATACGAAAAGCCGGGTGCTCAATCCCGGCTTTTTTGTGCACAGTGCCCCGCCCTAAGTAAGGTTGTTTTGGGTATAGTACTTTCCATCCCAAAATTTGGTATTAAAAAGCCTGACAGTACAGTCGTGATTTACATAGGTCGCATATTTTAATACCTATTTCGTAACCAATTGTTTCTAAGGGTAACAAAATAACAAATTTTTTACCTGACTTCTCATCTCTAAGTGATGGAAATATAGCCACATTACTATTCATAACTAACTGATTAATCGCTTTGTGTTACGAGAATGTAATATTTTTGGGTTTCGCACTTTATAAAAAAATATGTAAAAATGGCCACATCCGAGCAAAATGTGCTCAATCTTTTATTAACCTTGCTTATTGGAGTAGAAATGGGCTTTTCCGCGGTTATTTTTCTTTCAGTTGTTGGTGGTATTCTGGCGGGCGATCACTTCCATTCATTCATGGTAGGTTTCTCGTTGGCAACGATTGCTGTTGGATGTTGTTATTGGCTGAGCTTTCGCCATACAAAATACCCTCAATTTGCTCTTCTGCTACTTATCTCAGGATTTGCGGTTAAGCTTGGTATCACAGTGTTTGGTGTTGTGTGGAGTTTAGAGCGTGAACTCATTACTTCACCATTCGTTTTTGCAATGTCATACCTTTTCTTTTCGCTTGTGGCGACGTACGGCTACTTCAAGTACAGAGAATTTTGGAACAGCCGGATAGAAGCGGTTAAAGCGAAACTGCAAACCGTCTGATTTACGGAAAATTGTTAAAAAGGCAGCTTAGACTGCCTTTTTCTTTTTGTGGACTAGAACCGTAGAAGTACTTTTGATACAGATGTAGGTTAAACAGCACGCCAGATTCACAATTCAGTGATGCAATGATCTGTATACCCAAACATCCTGAAGATGCTCGCATTCAGAGGTCATCAAGGCGTTCAATTCGAGGCAAATTTCGCGAGGAAAAGTCGCTCTATTTCCGTGGAATTTAACGAAGCAGTGGGCACATTGAGAGCCTCCCTTCGGGCTGACGTCGTGCTCTTTGTTGTTCCTTTTTGATAGAAATGAGTACACCAGCAAAGAAACGCCGCGATCACAACGCCAGTCAATCTCGCAGAATCCTTCATCTTCAGGGCGTTTGGGTATATACCGCTACATTGTCTAAGCTAGAAGACAGGTGGTTTTCATTTCGGGCACCTTGCCTCATGACTTTCCGGAAGTTAAACATTGTTTTGGCCGCGTTGACGCTCTCTGTCGGCGCGATTTTAGTATTCCACAACGTTCGTCAGGCAGAATATGTCCGCCAGATGAACGAATCATGGAATCAGGCTTCTGTTCAAACGATGCAGGTTGCGCTTGATCTGGCTGCTCTGGAACGATCTTTCGGTTACGTTGGGTTTATCCACCACTTCAAGAATTATGTTTTACGTCGCGACGAAACGTATTATCACGATGCCACAGAAAGCTATTGGAAGACGGTGGATGCGCTACGCCGTTTGATGATGTCTGATTTGCCCGAACGAGATCGGGTTGACTTACTGGTTGTTCAGAAAACGCTGAACGCATACTTTCATAAACTCAACGAGCTCTACCTAAACCGTGCAGACCTCACGGTCGAGGTTGCTGATAATTTTTTGGCAGTTGATGATACTCCAGCGCGTGAAGCCCTAGTAAGATTGCGTGCTGACCTTATCCCGAATCTACAGAATCAATACGACACAACCGCTGCGAATAATCAGACTAATGAGTTCTGGGCCCTACTGAGCAGCAGCTACCCCTTGATTGTTATCCTGGTGTTTGCCTTTACTATTTCATTGATTAGCCGAAAGGTTCTGATGCGTGCGAAAGAGATAGACACCATTTTTGATTCGTCACCAGATGCTTTTATCTACTCAAACGCGAAAGGAAAAATCCTCAGAGCCAACAAAATGGCGACGAAGATTTTTGGTTACAGTGAAGAAGAGTTGAGAAAGATGAAAATCGAGGAGCTAGTAGACTCATCAATCCTTGAAAACCATAGAAAGATCAGGGAGAGGCTCATTAGTGATAAAAGCACTGGCGTATTGGGAGAGGGGAACGCGGAAATAAGAGGGATGACAAAGTCAGGTCAGCAAGTGCCGTTAAACGTAGCTATCTCCGCTTTCGTATTCGGTCGCCATAAAGGCATCATTGCCATTGCTAGAGACATGACCACGTTTAAAAGAATGGAAATAGATTCTACTTATGATGCTTTGACTGGAGTATTTAACCACCGGAACATTGAAGCGAAATTGGATGACGAGTTAAAACGAGCGAAACGCTATGGTCGTGTGCTTTCAATCCTGCTGGTGGATTTGGATAACGTTAAAGGACTCAATGATTCTGAGGGGCACAGTGCAGGTGATAGGGGATTGGCTGCAGCTTCCGAACATCTCCGTATTCAATTAAGAAAACACGACCATGTAGGACGTTGGGGAGGCGATGAGTTTCTCGTTGTTTGTCCGGAACTCGGTCAGCTTGATGCGTCAGAAATTGCTGATCGAATTCGTCGCCGCTTTGAAGATATTCAATTCCCTTGGAGTAGCAAATTTACCATGAGTATTGGTATCGCCACACTAGGGCCAAACTCGGCTGCAATGACAACCCAAAACCTTTTCGATGAGGCGGATCAGGCGTTATATGTCGCTAAAGAACGTGGGCGAAACCGTGTGGAACATTTTGCTGAGCTACAACGTCCGAAACGCATCAAATAGAAGTCTGGTTTTAATCCCTGTTCACGGATTCATCGGGGGCAACGACAGATTTCCCGTCTTCTCTGAAAAACGGCGTAGGTACGTTGGTACCCCTAATCTTGTTTTTCAACATAAACCTCATCACAGCGAACAAAGATTTCATTGAGAATTTCGGATGTGGTTTAGTTGGCGGTGTACCTTTTGCGAAAGTTCCCATGACGTAGCACTTCACCGGTCCTAATGCCTGCTCTTTATCAATGCCATGAATGACAGCAGTAGGAATACCGACAAAAGGATATTTCCGGCTAATGGTATTAGCGATAGGTGAGCGGCAACATGCTGTATAGAATCGGTAGATACCACCAGATTTCATTCGCACGCAACGGAGTTGGTCAGCGCCTTTATGGATCTCGATATCGGCTGGAGCGAGCTGAAATATATCGGTCCCGCCCCATTTATCTAGCCATTTCTCTTCATTGCCGACATGCTTTGCAAAGCCTTGGCAGTCATCGCAGTAGCAGACCATGTGATTACCAGATTGAGGTGATACGTGCTTTAACCTGCCTTCAAGGGCACCACATTCACAGCGCAAAGTCAGTTGGGTCATAAGAATCCCTCATGTCGTTACTCTTTTATTTAAGCATCATCTAGCTCACTGTGAGTCTGAGATTTGTTTGAAAGGCAGATGGGCCAGCGCATCTTCGTAGTAACCCTGAATCAATCCGTGTTCTCGTTGCAGATAATCTCCGATTGCTTGATGAAAGCCCTGATGGCGCAAGTGATGAAGAGAATAGGTAATGGCAGGCTCAAACCCACGCAACAGCTTGTGTTCTCCCTGTGCGCCTGCATCGAAACGGGCTATCTGATTGGCAATGCAATATTCGATGCCTTGGTAATAGCAAAGCTCAAAGTGAAGGTTTTCAAACTCCGATAGACATCCCCAATAACGCCCATAAAGTGTGTCTTGAGAGCGAAAATACAATGAGCCACCAACACGTTCGCCATCGACCAAAGCAAACACCAATATTAATGCGTCGGGTATTGCCATCATCAATTGCTCAAAGAAGTCCTGGTTCAGGTAGCCTGTGTGGCCTGAGCGCTTGAGATAAGTACGTTCGTAGAATTGATAGAATCTACTTAGCTGTTCTGCTGTTACCTCATGTCCCTCAACAACTTCCACTGAGACGCCTTGATCGACAATACTTTTTCGCTCTTTGCGGATGTTCTTGCGTTTTCGGGAAGTGAGGACATTCAGAAAGTCATCAAACGTTCTGTAGTCGCGGTTGAACCAGTGGAATTGGACAGCGCGCCGTTCGAGAAAGCTGCCCGCGTGGCGTTCTTCAATCAAGGTTTTTGGCGGGAAAAGAATGTGAATACCCGAACATTCGAGTTTTTCGGCGAGTGAATGCATAGCTCCCATTAGGTATCGACGAATTTCCACGTCATCTTCACCCTGTGAAACTAAAAGGCGTGGGCCTGATGCCGGAGTAAACGGCACGGCACAGATAACCTTAGGGTAGTATTCCAAGCCGGCATCTTCATAAGCTTCGGCCCACGACCAGTCGAAGACATATTCACCATAAGGGTGAGTTTTGAGGTAACAAGGTGCCGCACCAATCAGTTCATCGCCGCGGAAAACACCAATATATTGGGCGTACCAGCCGCTTTTTCCACTAATGGTTTTACTGGTTTCAAACGTATTCAGAAAGGCATAGCGAAGAAAAGGGTAATCGTCAGCGAGCAGCGCATCCCAGGCTTTTTCACCAAACTCTTCAATGTGGGCTACAACCCGGCATTCCAATGTCATGGATTCTCTTACTTCCCTTTTTGTTTGGGGATCAATAGTGACTGACACCAATGAAAGATCAACCCACACACATTAGGTGATTATGACACACACAGACACAGTCTTTATTCACTATGGACGATCTAGATCACGGAGATTAATTCTACGCTGTTCATTAAATGCAATCAGATATTCTAAATTCTAAAAGTGGCGAGATTTAATACTGAAATATCAAACTTTATTTGGTTTTTGCTATTGATGAAAATGAAAAAATTGGCATAAGATTCTTTTAACAATCTAGTAACAGATTGGGTTTTGTCAGACCAATCCACAAGGAATGAGATATGCAAAACAAGTTTCTGATTGAAGCCTTCCAAACACCCGAAAATGTCGCTTCGACCTTGCTCCCTTACTTCGGTAAGCTACGCAAAGACCCTTATGTCGATAGCGATATCCGTTTCCGAAGCTACGCCCGATTTTCGCTTTCAGAAAAAGGCAATATTATTCGGCTACCCCACACATCATTTATGCAATCTTCTGAAGTTAACCGTGTGGTGGGTGATATTGAGCGTCATTTTGAACCCATGTCTGATGACATGATTGACCAGCCCGAGTTCCAGCACTTGTTGAAATCTTTTGCCAGTGCGACAGGACTTGAGCATACAGGCGCAAATATCGATGTACACCAGATCCGTGTGACCTGTTCAGCCAATGACACCAGTGCACCAGCTCCGGAAGGGATCCATCAGGACGGTTTCCGTTTCGTCGGAATTTTCTGTGTGCAACGCCGAAATATCGCGGGCGGTTTCACCCAGATTTTCTCATCACCTGTGGATCAGCATCCACATCTGAATACGGTATTGGAAGCAAACCAATTCATCATTCTCGATGACCAGCGCTACTATCACCACATATCTGAAACGCTATCGAGCAATCAAGGCGAGGAGGGAGTACGCGATGTCTTCGTATTCACCGCTTAACCGTGGCAATGTCATCGAGCTAAGGGCGCAATTTCCAGCGTTGCAGCGAGAAGTCAAAGGGATCACCCCAGTTTACCTGGATGGCCCCGGCGGTACTCAGATGCCCGATTCAGTCATCGATGCGTTCAGTGCATACCTGAAAGGCGGCAACTCAAATCTGGGCGGAAAATTCCCGGTTAGTCAGGAAACGGTGGATTTGGTCACACAAGCCAGGGAAAGCGCCGCGGCTTTGCTGGGGTCAGCACCAAATGAAGTCTTCTTCGGGGCGAACATGACGTCAGTGACGTTCAGTTTTAGCCGCGCATTGAGCCAGCAATGGGAGGAAGGCGATGAAGTGATCGTGTCTGTCGCGGATCATGGAGCCAACCGATCAAGCTGGATCATGGCAGCCAAAGATCGTGGTGTCACTGTTCACTACCTGCCAATCAAAGATTCTTCTGGCACCTTGGATTTGGATGTACTGGACACCCTGCTTAGCAAGAAAACCAGGCTGGTGGCTGTGACTGCTGCAAGCAATATCACTGGAACAATCACTGATCTTGAAGCGGTCATTGCAAAAAGCCACGCCGTCGGTGCAAAAGTGTTTATAGACGCAGTGCATTTGTTGCCTCACCAATTGGTGGACGTAAGAGCACTGGATGTTGATTTCCTGGTAGGTTCAGCATACAAGTTTTATGGCCCTCACCTTGGGTTCCTTTATGGAAAATTCGACCTACTTTCGGCAGTCACGCCATACAAAGTAGAGCCCGCTCCTAGCTTCGCACCCAGTTGCTTTGAAACGGGAACGTTGAATTTTGAAGCGTTAAGCGCTTTTGTAGCTGCTGTGGAATATCTCGCATCGTTGGGAGAAGGTGAGAGCCTTCGTGAAAGGTTGGCAAGTGGTTATGTAAACCTTCACCACTATGAGGCGTCGCTCTCTGGTTACTTTCTGGAAAAACTCAAAGAAGTGAGGGCAGCAGAGCTTTATGGTGTGGATGGTATAGAAGGTCGTACCGCCACCTTTGCCTTGCGTTTTGGAAGCCGCGATCCTACGGTGATTGCAGAAGCCTTGGGTCAGCAGCAGATTTATGTCTGGAGCGGTCATCTATACGCAGACAAACTGACTGATGCTTTTGGTGTCACAGAGAAAGGCGGTATTCTGCGCGTTGGCTTGATGCACTACAACACCTTCGAGGAAATCGACCGATTCTTTGATGCATTAAATGCCTTCCTGTAACAGATATATACCCAAACGACCTGAAGATACTCGCATTCAGAGGTCATCAATGCGTTCAATTCGAGGCAAATTTCACGAGGAATAGTCGTTCTATTTCCGTGGGATTTAACGAAGAAGTGGGCACATTGAAGGCCTCCCTTCGGGCGAGTTGACAGACGCCGTGCTCTTTGTGGTTCATTTTTGATGGAGATGACGACACCTGCAAAGGAACGCCGCGATCACAACGCCAGTCAATCTCGCTGAATCCTGCATCTTCAGGTTGTTTGGGTATACACCCCAAAATGAACCCTAAGCGTTTTATGCTTTGTTGAGGGGTATTTGCCTAGAATGACAAGGCAAATACACCTCGCCGCGCCTACAACGCTTATGGCTTGAACAAAATTCAACTACCAAGGGTCAACAGTCCCTGGGGCCTATGCGACTAGCGTGTAAGTGATAACAAAGAAATCTTCATCGTTAGGGTAGATTTCGCGGATTAGCGGTTTTAGTTCTTCCAGTGGAATAAATTCCTGTGCGGCATGCATTTCATTGATATCGTCGAAGCTAATCTTTTCCACTGACACAATATCGATCTGGCAAACATACTCGTCCTTCTCCAACGTATGAACATCAACACGCGTGCCTGGAACATAGTGACTTTCTGATTCATCGCGAATGGTGATGGTTTTCTTGCCTGATGCGACTAAAGGCGTCAGCCACTCAAAGAAAGTGATTTTTGTTTGAGCCTGTTTCACGGTGATACCTGTGTTTTGGGGACAACTGAACGCGGAGTATATTCGTGTTTTCGCTTCTCACAAAGAAAACATTGGCAGACGCCATATCCAGCAATACTTTGATTCCATCATGCTAGAAAGGACAAGACAATGGATCCCAAGATTATTGCGCTTTTCTCGCTGATCACTGCAGTGAATGGGTCAGCTATGACGTTAACCAGCCCTCAAGTCACGGAAGGAGAAACCCTTAAAAAAGGGCAAATCTTCGATGGCTGGGGGTGCAAAGGTAACAACCATTCACCTGAGCTTAAATGGATGGACCCACCAGAAGGTACCAAAAGCTATGCTGTCACTATGTATGATCCAGACGCACCGACAGGTAGTGGTTGGTGGCATTGGGTCATGATAAACATCCCCAATGATGTGCAGTACTTAAAATTGAATGCTGGGGAAAAAGGCGGTGGGCAAATGCCTAAAGGGGCTCAAATGCAGCGAAATGATTTTGGTTTTGTTGGCTTCGGCGGTGCATGCCCTCCGCCAAACGCGTCAAAGCATAATTACCAAATTACGGTCTATGCATTGGATGTAGAAACTCTGGGTGTTTCTGCAGATGGCTCCCCTGCGCTGGCAGGATATAACATTCTTCAACACCGCATAGGAGAAGCACAATTGATCGCGCCAACGAATGTCAGAGATTGAAATCTCCCCAAGGTTTGGGTGCAACACCTGTCAGGGTTAACAACAAGTTAGAAGATGACGATGTGCACATTCGCCAGAGCTCAGTTGAAAAACGGTTTGCGATGCATGCTTACGGATTCGACTGATCAGTTGCTGATAAAATGGGACTGGTAGTATTTCGGCGTCACTGCCAGTTTCTTTTTGAAGTGGCGCTGAAAATGCGCCTGATCGGAAAAGCCGAGTTCGAAAGCCACTGCTGAAATTTCTTTGCCTTCACGAAGCAGTATTTTCGCACGTTTGATTTTCTCATCCATCATGTAAGCGTGAGGTGGTAGGCCAAAACGCTGTCTGAATGCACGAATTAATTGATAGCGGCTCATTCCAGCTTCTTCTGCCAAGTTGTCGAGCTGATGGATCTCGGTGAGCTCATCCAGCATTTTTTCCCTGACTCGCAGGACATCCCCCTCACGTTGAGTTTTCTCTGTGCTCAACTCGTGCTGCCAAAAACTGGATTCAATAAAGTCGTAAAACGCCACCTGCGCCTTTAGTGGACTGTTGTCATCTATCAATGCTTTTAACAAAGCCAGAAAACGGGTTTGAATGAGCGGATTGTGCTCCAAATCGTTCTTGAAAGGTGTGTAGTCCTGACTGTAACCACGGTGTGTATGTTGAAGGATGTCCCGTTGGATTTCGCCCATTTTTAAAGTATCGACAAACAACATGCTGTAAGACCAGGTGTTGCCCTTTGGATTGCAGGAATGTACATCAGCGGGATTAATGGTGACGATATCGCCGACGCGAACATCGTTCACGCGATGCCGGTTTTTATAATCAGAATGGCCTTGCTCAATAATGCCGAATGAAAACTCATCGTGGGAGTGGGCTTCATAACATGCACGGCTTTGATTGGCGACGCGCATTTCCACCCAAGGCAACAGCGTGCTTTGTTTGAACTGCGTGGTGGAGTCTCTTTTCATTGCTCGTTCCCTAACTAAGTCCATATAGCAGCGACAGACAATGCTAAGACAATCGCCATCACTCTATTAAACTTGCGTTGGTGATCAGGGTTTTCAAGGTTATTGGATAAAATATGTCCAAGTACCGCCCAGAGGCCGATGCTAATCAAGCATGCCAGCAACGAAACGAAGGTAAACATGCTCAGCCAATACACTTCGTTCTCACGACCCACCACATAAATGCTAACGCCGGACAGGGCATATAACCACGCTTTTGGATTGAGGAGCTGGGCGATGGAACCCGTCCACCAACCTGATTGTGTCTGGCCGTTTCTCTCGATGGAAGAAATAGGTGCAGTGAAAATTTTGTAGGCAAGATACAAAAGAAATGCGCTGCCTAGGATCTGCATGGTGGTTTCCAACGAAGGTATTAACGCGAGCAAACTTTGCATCACACCACCACATAGAATCACCACTAAGGCATACGCTAATGAAGCGGCTATAACTTGCTTAATGGCTTCTTTAAGTCCTTGGGTTATAGCGGTGCTGGTGGCGAGAATGTTAACCGGGCCGGGCGTTACTGCGCCTACAAAGGCAAAGGTGGTCATTGCCAGAATTAGACTGTTCATTACTTTCTCCTTTCCAATAAAGAATAAGTTAGCAAAGCATCAGAGTAAGTTATTGAACGATATTGCGGTAATAGCATTAAGTGTGAATGGTCTGCGAATACTTGTCAGTGAAGTTCCTGAAAGTGGAGATATCAAAATTACTGCTGAGCGCGATAGGTTTATTAGCGTGCTTCTAACGGAACAAGGGTTGTCAGGTTATTCACCTTTTTGCTGATTTTAGTCTTTGGTCTCAGATGAAGTGGCGGCACAGAAAGATTTGTCTTTATCAAGCTCAGAAGAATTGCAACAGCTACTCTTGATAGGCTTACGGGAAAAAACTACACCTATCGCCAGTAACACGATACACGCCAGAAATATAATCATGGTAAGACCGAGTGTCATACCAACATCCTCTAACTTTAAATGGGTATACTTATCAGGGGCTTTCAACGATTTTGTTATTAGCCAGTTATTATCACTTTTGAATAAATGAATTGTCCATTCATATAAACATAAATATTGGATGTTCCTCCGCTTTTCGATGTAAGAAATCAATACAAAAAGTCTCGTATTTAATACTGCTAAATCAGATTTTTTTACGGTATTAAAGTGCTCTTCAAATTGTAGGTTTGGAGAGCTGAATCTGTCACCTAAATCACTAATCCAATCTAGAATTGGTGTTAAATTATTGTTTTATGTAACCTTATCATCTATTTATGTGATATAAAATAAAACGAAGTGCAATTAATTGATTATATTTTTAACGATGATGAAGAGAGGTTTAGATAAGAGATCTATATCAACGTAGTAACAAAATTTGATAACAATGTATAAATAGTTAGCTATTGTATAAATAAGTTAACATGAGGAAATTAAGGGTTAACCCTTGAGCAAGAAAATCTTGGTGGTGGAAGACAGCCGCGCTTTCCGAAATTACTTGAACCAAATTTTAACGCAAGCGGACTATGAAGTACTTCTGGCGGCTAGCTATGAAGAGGCTGAGCACATTTTATCTTCAAAGCCGGAGTTGCTGTGTGCAGTATTAGACTTCTGTCTGCCGGATGCGCAGGACGGTGAAATCATCGATTTATTGTTGCGTCAAAAAGAAAAAGTGATCGTTCTGACGGCGATGTTCCAAGAAGATATACGCGAGAAAATGTTAGCTAAAGGGGTACTTGATTATATCCTGAAAGACAGCATGGTATCAGTTTCTTATCTTCTACCGCTTATTAAACGCCTAACCAACAACCAATACCATAAATGCTTGGTGGTGGACGACTCTAAGACAGTTCGTCGCCACGTTGTACAACTGCTAGAACATCAATATATCCGAACATTACAGGCAGAAAACGGTCAGGAAGCCATAGAGATAATTGAAAAAAATCCTGACATCACGCTTGTGCTGACAGATCACGATATGCCGGTGAAAGACGGTATTACCATGATTCATGAATTGCGCCAGAAGATAGATAAGAACCAACTAGCGATTCTTGGTATCTCCGGCAGTGATGCCAATACGATATCTGCCCGTTTCTTGAAAGCCGGTGCTAATGATTTTCTGAATAAGCCCTTTAATCAGGAAGAGTTCTATTGCCGGGTTCACCAAATTCTGGAGATGAAAGAGGCCAGCACTGAATTGTTTCGTATGGCGAACCAGGATGCGCTTACCGGCCTGTGGAACCGTCGCTTTTTGTTCGGCGATGCCTGTGGCGGTGCCGAGAGAAAGCGGAACATTGCTATGTTGGATATCGACTTCTTTAAAAAGGTAAATGACAACTACGGGCATGATGTGGGCGATGCGACCATTGTGATGGTGGCGAACATCCTTAAAATCTACTTCCCGAATGATGTTGTTGCACGCTTTGGAGGAGAAGAGTTTTGTATCAAAGCTGATGGAAGTTATGAAGACTTTGTTACTTGCCTTGAAAAGATGCGCCAGCGCGTGGAAAGAACGCCAATTCCGCACCAAGAACAGACCATACAAGTGACCATTAGTATCGGTGTATCAAATATTGAAGGTAATCTGGATCAGCAAATCAAAATCGCAGACGATCGCTTGTATGAAGCTAAAGGGAATGGCCGCAACCAGACGGTTTACCAATAGTGGGTTGTACCGGACAGTTTTGCTCAGCGTCATAAACCACCTCAAACCTCTCAAGTACCAAAAGCATATCCTCTTTCATTTCTACGCCCAGTTCTTCGCATTCTTTGCTGAAAAAGTTCCAGTGGGCTTTGCGCCACCATTCATAGCTTTTGTCCCCTTCACCTTCTGATGCCGCGAACTCAGGAGTCACTTTGTTAAACGGGCAATGTGATACATCGGTGATTTCGATAATGCAGTGAGGGTCGCCATGCCAGTCGGTGACCACATGCAAATGTCCAACCTGAGGATGCTCTTCTCCTTCTTGACTGTACCAAAGCTCCATACTGCAACTTGCTCTTTTTTCGCCTTTTTTAATCAGTTGCGCACAGACATTGGCGTTATATTCGTCAGCGCAGAAATAGTCCGCAGTAAAGCTGGTGTAGCTGGCCCGTTTTTCTGGGGAAAGAGTGGCTAGAAATGTGTTGAGATAGTCTTGAGATCGTGCATCCATGGTATGTCTATTATGCTTATCGGAGGGGCCTATATTTTGACATCAGTGCTTTGAATAGTCATGACTTTATTGGCTTTCTCTTGGATATGGTCACATCGAGTTTCTTTCTGCTCTGCTATGCTGGCGAAAACAACAACTGGGGTAACACCATGAAAAAAATAAAGCATGAGGCACAATTGCTAAAAAAGGCGCTTCAGATTGGTGAGCAATATGCAGCAAAACGTGGTTTTGCGACCTTCGATGAAGGGACATCCAATAAAGTGAAAATAGAGTGTATCTACAGGTTGTTAGTAGAAGACAAAGTCTTGACCCCTCTGGCAACAGACAAAGAGGATGGTCCTAACATGAAGCACAAGCTAGTGCTCTGGATTCATAAACAGCTTCCTGACAACCATCCTTTGCTTCAAGACTGATCGGTTTACCCCTCATGATGTGGAGCGGGAAGCATGAGATAGAAATAGTGAGCCAATTATGAAGAAAACAGCGTTGATATACGGTGCATTGGGACTGATCCCGTTTATCGCTTTCGGTATTCTACTTCCACTCTGGCCAGACGCCTGGCAGCAAGGTTTGGTGTATGCCTTCAACAGCTACAGTGCGATGATTCTGGCGTTTCTCTCGGGTGCGGTGTGGGGCATGACGATCAGTGGGGCAAGGTCAGACAAACCTAATAATGGTTTAACAGTAGGAATTGTATTTTCTCTGGTAGCGGTCGCAGCATTGCTCATGCCAATGCCATATTCCTTCTACCTGTTGATTGTTTCCTTTGCGGTATTGTTCATTCTTGAAGTGGTGCTGATGTTCAAGGGTATTTATCCCTTCTGGTATACCATGATGCGTGCGATGTTAACCGCAGTGGTTATAGTCTGCCACCTATTCTTGTTGTACTGGCTGAATGACTTCATTGCGATTTCGGCGCCCATGGAGCAGGTATAACAATTATTTTTGTAACGCCCCAAAAGATAAAAGCGCCAGAGGGCGCTTTTTTCGTGCGATGTGCTCTGCGAAAAGAAATTAGTCTTCCAGATCATCCTGCCAAGGCATTTCTGGCAACATATCCAGATGTTCCTCGTAGCGCTTGAGATTAAACTCGCCTTCACCTTTTGCGACATCATAAATCTCAACCATCAGTGCACAGGCAATGTACTCCAGCGCCTCTTCCTGAGTCGAACCCGTCATGCGAAGGCGCATCAGCGTTTCCTTCACTTTTTTTGGGTTGTTGTCTGTTAACTGGTTTTCAACGATCTCAATCAGGTTTTCACTGGTCAGTATATCGTCATCATTCATGGTTATACGCCTTGCATCGGAGTCGAAATTACGGCGTATGTTAAGCGAAATAATGTGTCTTTCACAGGAGTTTCCCTCGTCAGTAAGAATCAGTGAGACAGTAGATTTCCATTTAGCAGTCATACTGGAAGTGGGAGAGGCTGCCTGCAGGGATACCGCAATGAAGAAAAATGATACCCGCACAGAGCGGGATAGTATGGGTGTGGTGGAAGTGCCGCAACACGCACTTTATCAGGCTCAGACTCAACGTGCCGTAAACAATTTCTCCGTGAGTGGACGCACTATGCCTGTGCCATTCATCCGCGCGTTGGCGATGGTGAAGTACTGTGCGGCAAGCGTTAACAGTAGTCTGGGTTTACTCGATCCGCAGATCGCTCAAGCCATTACCGAAAGCTGTGACGAAGTGATCGCAGGCGATCATCTCCATCACTTCCCAGTCGATATTTATCAGACAGGCTCTGGCACCAGCTCCAACATGAATATGAATGAGGTAATTGCGACGTTGGCGGCTATAAAGTGCGGCGTTGCCGTTGGGGCGCACGATCATGTCAATATGAGCCAGAGTAGCAACGATTCCATTCCCTCCGCGATTCAGATCAGCTCTGTTGTAGAAATAGAAAGCCGGTTACTGCCTGCCATCACAGTGTTGTTAGAGGCTATCAATACCAAAGAAGAGGAGATTGGTCACATTGTGAAAACCGGGCGGACACACTTAATGGATGCGATGCCCGTGACATTTGGACAAGAACTGGAGGCTTGGCATCGTCAATTCGAAAGTTGCTACGAAGGCATTGTTTTTAGCCTGAAAGGGATGAAGAAATTGGCGCAGGGTGGGACAGCCGTAGGGACAGGGGTAAACGCCCATCCACAATTTGCCGCTTTGTTTGCCACAGAAGTGTCAGCACTCACAGGTGTGAGCTTTGAAGCCAACCCTCATCCTTTCAATGCGATGGGCAGTCTGGATGCTGTGGTCGCGCTTTCCGGTCAGCTTCGGAATCTCGCTGTTGCACTGATGAAAGTGAGTAATGACTTACGCTGGATGAACTCAGGTCCCTTGGCAGGGTTAGGGGAGATTGAGCTTGAAGGGTTGCAACCTGGCTCGTCAATTATGCCGGGGAAAGTGAACCCGGTAGTCCCAGAGTCAACCGCCATGGTAGCTGCACAGGTGATGGGTAATGATGCCACGCTTGGCCTTGCTGGACAGTCTGGTAATTTTGAGCTCAATGTCATGTTGCCGTTGGTGGCCGACAAATTGTTGGAGAGCATTAATTTGCTTTCAAACGGCTTGACTATGCTGGCGGTAAATGCGATTTCCAGCTTTAAAGTGCGAGAAAAGGTCGTCGAAGCAGCACTGGCGAAAAACCCGATTCTGGTCACCGCATTAAACCCCGTGATTGGTTATGCCAAAGCGGCGGAGATTGCGAAGAAAGCGTATGTGGAAAATCGCCCCATCATAGATGTTGCTGAGGAAGAAACCGATTTATCGCGGGCAAAGCTGGAAGCATTGATGAATCCAGCCCTGTTAACGTGTGGGGGTATTGCTGACCGCTAAGGAAGTATTTATTAGGAAATGATGGTGCGGTTTCTGCCGTCTTCTTTAGCTTGATAGAGTAGGCTGTCTGCCCGGCCGAGTAAGGCGTCTTTTGTCTCGGATGCCTTAAACACAGCAGCGCCGATACTGATGGTAACGCTGAGCTCAACCTCCTGATATCGCGATATGTGGGATTCGCAGCGTATCCGTAGGCGTTCTAGTGCTTTTAAGGCTTGTGCTTCATTCGCGCCGGGAAACAGAATGGCAAACTCCTCGCCACCAACCCGAGCCAATAAATCTGAATCCCTCATTTCTTCCTGCATCATCAAGGCGATATCCATCAATACTACATCACCAGCTGCATGGCCGTAGGTATCGTTGACCATCTTGAAATGGTCAACATCAATCATGGCCACCACCAGTTTCTTGCCTCCCTTGGATGCATGCTCAAATTGCTTGGTGAGCTCCGGGAAAAAGGCATAGCGGTTTGGCAATCCTGTCAGCTGGTCTGTTCGCGCTTTAGATTGCCATTTGTCCCTCGAGCGTGAAACCACATTCAAGCGTCGGACATGGAGCCCAATGGCGAGCGGGGTAATCACACTCATCAAAACATAGGTGAGGAGAGATGCGTGGCCCTCCACTTTGTTGGGTAAATTAAAGGGGCCTAAATTGTATGGAGCAATCATGGTTACAATGATACCCATACCAAATAAGGCGGCAAGAGAGGCAAGCTCCTCGCCTTTGAATGCAAGGATGACAGGGATAACAGGCGCGACGAAAATCAACCCCGGTGCACCGCCAACAAAGGCGAGAATAGTTAGCGTAAGGTAGAGGATAATGCTCAAAATGGCGTTGCGGGAGAATTGACGAAAGGGATCCTCTTCCAGTCTCCATAGTTGATAAAAAGGTGCGACCAGCAGAATGCCCAAGGCATACGTGGACGTGAGTTCATAGAGGTCGTAAAAGTACCCACCCTCTCCGGTATAGCCGCCATAAAGTGAGTCTGAAGCCGTCACCAAGGATAAAAGGAAGCCAGGCAGTATACAGATCTGTAACACATAGTGTTTGAGGGTTTCGAACCTTACCCCACTGTGACTAAAAAGGTTTTTCCAAACCTGTGCAGAGAGGTAGCAAGCAAGAGGCATGACTGCGCCGGTGATAAGAGCAGGAACAAGCGATGCGGTTGGGTCCCAGTTGTAAATTGCTAACCCGAAGGCCATTGTGGAAGCAAAGATGAGAGAAAAGAGGGTGCGAATGCCCCCGTAAAGGCAACCTATCATTCCGACACCAGAGGCAATGCTGACCTGAGCGATATTGGCGTTGTGAAGATTAAACGGCGTCGTCCCAGCAAAAGATGCCAGAAAGAAAATCAGTGTTACGACTGCTGACCACGCCGTGGAACCTCGTGCCATGAAGTGACTACTCCGGTGTCGAGTTGGCCCGCAATACCGCATTCGCCAATTGAATGGGCAGTGCAATAAATTCGACTAAGTATAGGAATTATTGGACTGTTGTTGTGTGATTTACAGAAAAACACTTTGATTCGTGAGGATTTTTTTGACTTGGAACTTCTATTGTCGTGGAAGTTATACATAGACTCCCAGTATGGTTGACATGTCAAAAGGGCGTCCAGGAGGGGCGCCCTGAATCGACTGTTGCTACTCTGTTACATCTTTTCTTTAGCTAGTGCCATGGCGTTTATACAGTAGCGGAGACGGGTAGGTAACGGACCATCGGGGAACACATGTCCAAGGTGTGCATCGCACACATTACAGGTTACTTCGACACGTGTCATTCCATGGGAAATATCCATGTTGTAAGCGACAACGTTTTCTTCCAGTGGTGCGGTAAAGGAAGGCCAGCCAGTGCCGGAGTCGAACTTTTCGTTTGCATTGAACAAGCGTTCGCCGCAGCAGACGCAAGCATAAACGCCAGGTTCAAACAGCCCACACATTTCCGAGCTGAAAGGGCGTTCGGTGCCGTGTTTACGGGTCACGTAAAACTGCTCTTGGCTTAGCTCGGCCTGCCACTCTACCTCCGATTTTTCAACCCGGCGGGGTGGAACAGGGTTGCCATTTTTGGCTGTGGTAATCAAAGAATCCCAGTTAAGCATACTCTTTACCTTAATCTTGGTTAATACAGTCACCAACATAGAGAAAGTCCGTGTTGATGGAGTCATTGACCGCAAGTTCAAGAAATTAATTTCATCTCACCGATTAGGCGGCGTTTTGGTGTGTGTACTAATGTTGAACCATGGCTTTAGAACAACGCACTTTAACGCTGCTATCACCGATGCTGGCTTGTACCATGCGGCTTCGAGGCATGGCATGGCTGGTGTTGCCGCTATTTCTGCTCTCTGGTTGCGCGTCCGATAACACTAGGTCAGATACGTGGATAGATTTTTCTCAGATCAAAGATGATGAGGTCATGGTGTTGGGGAAAATATCTATTATCCCCACCGTGATTGGGCAGGATCTTAAGCAAGAGACTGATACTTTTGAGCCTTTCGCCGATGAGCGAGCTCTTTTGTGGCTTTCTGCGGAAGCGGGAGAAACAGGCGAGCGTTTAGGTCTGCTGGCAGACTGGGATGATGCCTTCTATTTTGCTGTGCCGCGTCAAACTATGCGCTTGTTAGGTTTAGAGCGTGCCTTTGAAGAAGATGACGAGCTTGTTTACATTCCTTTGCTGCTACCGGAAATAATGAAGTTTCTGATACGTGCGGATGACAAAGCCATCTACATTGGCAATCTGAGACTTTATATCGATGAGTTTGACCAGATTGTCGCCCTGGAAGTGGTGGATGAATACGAAGCAGCCCAAAAAGCCTTCCAACGAAGGTTTGGTACCACAATTCGGCCCCGAGTTTCCCTATTGGCGCCGGAGTTTTACTTTCATTAGGGTCAACAGACCTTAGTACTTACTTCCCCTGTTTTAGGTTGTTTGGGTATAGTAGTTCAGGTGATATCAGTCAGAATTTCAGGGAGATAACTATGGCTTCACATCTTGCGGTGTTCGATTTGGATGAAACCTTGGTAGAAGGCGATTCAATGTCTCGATGGCACCAATACCTTATCGACTTGGGCATGGTGTCTGATCCTGATTTTCTGCAAAAAGACCAAGAGTATATGGATGCCTATTGTGTCGGTACTTTGGCATTGGATGATTATCTAAAGTACAGCCTTTCCCCCCTCCTGCTATCTTCTAAAGCCGATGTGGACGCGCTTGCAAAACGCTTTGTACAGGAAAGAATGCTCGAATATATTTTCCCCGAAGCCAAGGAGAGGTTTGAGGAGCTTCGCGCTGAAGGGACAACCATCATCATTATTTCTGCATCGTTGGCTTTTCTGGTTCGTCCCATTGCAAAGGAGATGGGTGTTGAAGTGTCAATGGGCTTGGATTTGTTAGTCGAGGAAGGGCGTTACCGGCCAATCACCGAGGGCATTCCTTCCTTCAGGGAAGGCAAGGTTCACCGATTGACTCAATGGATTGCGACCCTTGACAATGACTTTGACCATGTCAGTTTCTATTCTGACTCGATCAATGACTTACCTATGTGCCTGTTTGCCGATGAAGTTTACGTGGTAAATCCTTGTAGTCAGCTATTCAAAAAAGCCGGTGAGTATCAGTGGCCTGTATTGAAGTGGGGTTCGCAGGCCAGATAATGACTTGAGGCAAGCCCATTAAATCGCATTGGCACCCGGTGATTCGTCGTCGTGGATGCGCTCGAGAGCTTCGGCGCGGCGGCGTTCTGCGTTGGTAAAGTAAGACTCTCTCAACGCACCTAACGCTTCCTGACGTTCGGTATCTGACAGGTGGCTTTCTTGTATCAGGTTTTGCCTTTCGGCCAGGTACTTTTGAAACTGGTTATCGAATTTGGCTTCTTCCTGTTCAAATGCTTGCAGACGTGATGTCGCTTCCTCTCCAACCAACTCATTAAGCCGTTGGTATTTATCACTTTCTTCCAGAGATGAAAGTGTATTGATTTCACCCAGTAACGCCGCGTTTTGATAACTCTCTTTCATGTCAGGTGGCAACAGATCCAATTCTGCCTGCCATTGGGTATTCATTGCATTTCTGTCAAAACCCAATGCTTCCAACTGCATGCGTTTAATGGTCATTTCACGGGCAAGGTTTTCCACATAGAAAAAGCGTTTTCGCTCTGAATCGGAGAAGTGTTCTGATTGCAGTTTTTGCATTTTTTCGTTGATAAAGTTGAGATAGTCTAGCCCAGCCATGCCGTGTGGTAGTGATACATGAGTCAGAGATTGACGATAAGCCTGATATTGCTCAAACAGGACTTTTTGCTTTTCGCCGAAGCTCAGGGTGTTAGCGAAGTTTTCATAGTCTTGGGTGACTTGGGCGAAATCGTGCTCGCCCAGTGTGGAAAGAAAGTACTCAAACGTGTCGCGGTCAGACGATAGATCAACTTCCGTCCCTTCATGAGAGGGGGCTTGGCGATTAGCGGTTTCTTCACTGTTGCCCGGATAAAAATAGAACATAGCCAAAAACAGCAAACCCACAATGATAACGATAGCGATGTTATAAGTCGTGAACCGGATACTCACAATGACTCCCCTTATCTATTACAACCCTTGCCGCTTTAAGCGGTTGGCATGTTGGCGATAGACAGTAACGGGATCAGTTTCAAACTAACTGTGAAGGCCAAACAACTGATTCACCTCGTCTAAATGGTTCATGCGGTAGTTGCTGCGAATGACTATGCCAAGGTGAGTCGCGCAGCGGCCGACTAAATGCACCGCGAACGACATCAGCAAATTCCGACCCTTTGTTTACGCCACCTACGCTGGTAACAGAGGCAACATGCTAATAATGTGTTTAGTTTCTCATTTGGGGGGTGTAATGAATGGCATTCGTTTCATCAGTAATGGGTAGGGGTACTGATTTAGTAATAAAAATCTGATTCTAACTTTTTGATAAAATTATAAGAAAGGAGCGACTAGCGCTCCTTTCTTACAGGGAGTTAACGGGCTTATTGCACGCCAATCCCCCATTTGATTTCGTTACTTGAGTCGTCCACCACCTCATCAAGGTAGTTTTCAACTTGCTGCTCAACCAGTTTGTCCGGCTCTTCGAAGTAAGCGATGTGATAGATCGCATCTCCTTCGTTCACCAGCGGCAGCGTTTGTTGGCCGATGATAATACCGCCGGCTGGCGCGTAGATTTGGATCTCTTCGCTACCGGTTGGAGCACTGATTGAAGCCAGAGACTGGCCTTTGCTAACACGTTGACCAAGTTGAACGTGAGAACGCAGGATGCCGTCAGCTTCTGCACGAACCCAACGGGTTGCTCGGGCAATGACCGGCTCAACCTGGGTTTTACGTTTGCTGCTCCTGCGGATCATGCCAAGGTGCTGCATGACACGCTTAACGCCTTTCACGCCCGCAGTGATCGCATATGGCTCAAACCGCAGCGCTTCACCCGCTTCATAAGTCAGTACTGGAATCCCAATCTTTTCAGCTTCAGAACGCAGAGAGCCTTCGCGAAGGGCAGCATCGATAACCACTGGGGTACCGAAAGCCAGCGCCATGTCGTAGGTTTCTTCGTTCGACAGATTCGCACGGATCTGAGGTAAGTTAGTGCGGTAGATAGCTGCTGTGTGCAGATCAAGAATATGGGTACAGCGACGAACGATTTGTTCGAAAATCTGATACGCCATACGACCTGCAATCGAGCCTCGCTCAGAGCCAGGGAAGCAGCGGTTCAGGTCACGACGGTCTGGAAGGTAACGTGATTTATGAATGAAGCCGAACACGTTAACCACAGGGATCGCGATCACCGTGCCCTTCAGGGTGGCAGGGTTCAAACGATCCAGGATTTGGCGGACGACTTCAACGCCATTTAGCTCATCACCATGGATGGCCGCGTTTATCATCAAAACAGGGCCGGGCTTCTTACCATGAATAACTTCCGCTGTCACAGACAGTGGAGAGTGTGTGTAAAGCTTAGCAACTTCAAACTCAACACTTGCGCGTTGACCAGGCGGGATGGTCATCCCGCCGATTTCGAATGCATTATTTTTGTTATTTGCTTTTGGCACGTGTCCTTGTCCTCGGAGAAGAGACTATTTTCTCTATATGTTCAATGATCAGGCCTGCCACGTCTTTACCTGTAGCAGTCTCGATCCCTTCAAGACCCGGTGAAGAGTTCACCTCCATCACCAATGGTCCGCGCTCAGAGCGCAGCAAATCAACGCCTGCTACATGAAGACCCATTGCCTTCGCAGCAGCAACCGCCGTCTTACGTTCATCAGGAGTAATACGTACCAGTGACGCGCTGCCACCACGGTGAAGGTTCGAGCGGAACTCGCCTGGCAAAGCCTGACGTTTCATCGCTGCGATCACTTTGTCGCCGATAACGAAACAGCGAATATCTGCGCCGCCCGCTTCTTTGATGTATTCCTGAACCATGATGTTGGCTTTCAGGCCCATAAAGGCTTCGATAACACTCTCTGCCGCTTTACGGGTTTCTGCCAGTACTACACCGATACCCTGAGTACCTTCCAGCAGTTTGATCACCACAGGGGTGCCACCAACCATGCCCAGAAGGTCTTTAATATCGCCCGGTTTGCTCGCGAAACCTGTGATTGGCATACCAATATTTTTACGAGACAGCAGTTGCAGTGAACGAAGTTTGTCACGTGAGCGTGAAATCGCCACGGAATCGTTCAACGTGTAAACACCCATCATCTCGAACTGACGCAGAACCGCGCAGCCGTAGAAAGTCACCGACGCACCGATACGAGGAATAACCGCATCGAAGCCAATCAGATCTTCACCCTTAAGGTGAATAGAAGGCTGGGTCGAGTTGATGTTCATGTAACAACGCAGCGCATCAATAATTTTGTATTCGTGGCCGCGTTGCTCACACGCCTCGATCAGGCGGCGAGTGGAATAGAGGTTTTCGTTTCTAGATAGAATTCCAATTTTCATATTTTTAACCTTGTGGCGCCTGAACGAGGAAAGATTTAACCGGGTCGACAATCAGTCGGTTTTCCATCGCCGTGCGACCCAGCAGCATTCTAAACACCATGTTGTCACGAGCAGTCAGTGTCATCTCAATCGGGTATGACAGATTGCCAACAAGCAGGGTAGTTTCAATTACGTATCGCAGCGTTTCGTGACCACCAGAGTCACGTACAGAACGCATGTCTTTAACTTTTGCGTGACACTCTTTCTCGGTCGCGCTGTCGTCTTGAATTGGGTGGATCATAAACTTCACCCACTTCTCGTTGTCTTTTTCATATTCTTCGATACCGAAAGTGTGCAGGCACGAAGTACGTGCACCAGTGTCTACTTTCGCTTTAATCGCAGAGATACCTAGATCTGGTAAGGCAACCCATTCACGCCAGCCAACAAGCAATCGGTCATTAGAAATAGCTTGGTTATCGCCCTCGACTGCTGGTCGAGCGGTGTTTTTGTCAGTCATTGCTGTCAATGCCCCAGGTAGTGATTTTCGTACGAATGGAGTGAGCGCATCAGTCGTTGACACTAACTCAAGTAAACGATAGTTGCTCTGCGGGAACGTGCCGCTCACATTTGTAAGAACTGATTGAATAATCAAGACTATCGTCATCGTTGAAGGCCCGGATAGGGAGACTGTTCAACGTACTGGACTCCAGCGGCGCACTTTAATCATCCACTTGCTAAGCACCGCGTCAAAGAGCGCGAAAGTTACAGCTTTGCGAAGCAAGCGACAAGTCAATTTGTCGTTCGTGACGATAAAAGATATTGATGAATGATGTGCGTCAATTTCATGAAATATCATGTGGTTGCCTTATTGGTTTATTGCCCGCTTTGTTGGAGTTTTGTGTCCTGAGAGTAAGATCTGCGCGTAGGAGCCTATGTTGCATCACACCCTCCGTTTCTCAAATTAGAAGTGCGTTAAACTCGCAACGTCTCTCCATTACTTATTCGCTTAAACCATTGATACATTGGTACTACTCCTGCGTTGTCGACGTTTGGAGCACTACGGTGTGCAAGAATGTCTTTTTTGTTGATTGTTCTCCATTCGACACTGAAGCGGATTTTGTTCGTCCGGTTAATTCGGCTGGCGTGGAGATGCGCCGATGAGAAACAAAGTATCTCTCCGGGCTGAATCACAGGACAGAATCGCATACTTTCGTCCACCATTTCGGTAGCTTGAGGGGAGCTGGGATAAGGGACTTTTATGTTTGTAGGGTTGGCTTTTCTTGCCTGTAAGAAGGCAGAAAATGACCAGGTGTCTGTGGTATTGGCAACGGGCTTATCCCAGTACTCTGGATAAAAAGCGATTCCCCTTGCTGTCTCGAGTTGGAAAACCGGCAACCACCAGTTTTGCTGACAATAGATGTTTGCGCCCCATGTGTCTCGGTGGTGACGGAGACTGGCGTTGTTACCTTTATCGAACGATTCAAGACAAGGCACAATACGAAGCACTCGCTGGTCAATGTAGTTATCATCCAAGTTGACGCCACAAGCTTGCAATAAAGCGCTAATGCTGTCTTTAACAGCCTGACTCTGTTTAAACGCTTCCTGCGCAGCGTTAGCGCGTTCGAGGTATTGCTCAGGAGTTAGGGTGAGATATGCCAACTCAGGGTCAGAGACGGCAAAATGATGGTTAATGATATCGCGGGCTTGACTAAGTAGGGGGGAGATAGCTTCTTGTTTCTGGAAAAGTAGTAACTCTCCCTGAAACAATCTTTCGCTCCGTTGGGTTTCGTCGAGCGTACCCAAGAGGAGAGACATATCCATAAAGAAAACTCACCTAATTGATGTATTGTCCACTCAGGTTAGATGAGTTTGATGTTTTTCAGTAGGTGGATATCGTCAACTGGCAAGCAGATCGCGACAGATTAGCTAAAGGCGTACCTGAGTTCCGGATACTCGTCCTCGCGCTGCCATTCACAAAGCACATCGACCAAGCCTTCTTCATTGTTATGTTGACCAACCTGCTTTTCTTCAAAACCGTGCTTCTTCCAGAACCGACGGGCCGGGGCATTCATTTCAAAGGTATACAGTTGAAGGTTCTGGCTGGTGGTCTCTTTTGCTAAGTCCACAAGGACACTGCCAATCCCCTGATTCTGGTAATCACAATCAACATAAAGCTGGGTAATGAAATTCTGGTCAAAGGCAATCATGCCCAGTACGCGCTCGGAGCGTTTTTCTAAGGCGAGATAAACACGGTTACTCGCAGTAAGGATGCGGTTGAGATAATAGCGGTGTGCTTCAAGATCATGAGCCTCGGGAATTCCCAAGGCTCTCTCTTTGCTGGAACGCCACATAGAAATAGTTTGTTCTGTGTAGCGTGGGTGGTAATCAATAAGTTCTATTCTTTTGTCCATAAACCCTGAATCTACGTTGTCCTTAACGTTAGGCAGGACTGAACTGTTGCAGTGTTCGGGTATAGAAGACGCTGTTTGGATCTTCAATATACTCTCCGAAAGGCGAGCAAGCTTCGAAGCCGAAACGCTCGTAAAGACGATGCGCTGGCTGAAATTCTGGTTCAGTACCTGTCTCTAAACTTAGACGCGTATACTGACGCCTACGTGATTCTTGGAGAATATGTGCGAGCAAGTTCGCAGCGACACCTTTTCTCAGGTGATTTTGTGATGTGCGCATGGATTTGATTTCACCGTGCGACGGGCCGATTTTCTTCAGCGCACCACAACCAGCAAGTTCGTCTTCAATCCACACGCTCCACAGCGTGACATCTGGTGATTTCAGCGCGCTGAGGTCGAGCGCGTGAACGCTTTCCGGTGGGCTGATTTCGTGCATGTTATTGAGGTGTTCCTGGAGGAGTCCATTGATTTCCGAGCCGCTCAGATCGTCGATACGAATTTCCATGATGTCTTCCTCCATTCCTTCGAGTGAAAGAACATTTAGCATTGGCTTTAGGTGCTGTTCAAGTTGTGCTAAATAGCGAAAAGGTGTGATTTTTAAGGAGGTATTTGGTATTTAAGTCTGAATCGGTATGTGAATTGTATTGATTATTTTAAATTATATATTTTTTTTGGTGTTTTCATCCAAAGAATTAACCAGGAGATATGCATCTCCTTGAGAGTAAATATTAGATTTGCTTCAACTTTTTCTGCATGTCTGCCGGAGTTTTGTCTTAAAAATAAGTGAAAACAACAAAGCCCCTTTTCTCTAGGGGCTTTGATAACTTGATTACAGGGAGGGCTTTAACGTTAGTGTTCGTTGCGCCCTTTGTTTGCTGTAAATCATCAGCATCAGGCTCATCATGACCATGGCAATACCAAGCCATTGGTATGACCCCAATACCTCACCCACTAAAAAGATCCCCAGTGTGACGGCAGCCACGGGATTAAGCATGCTGATCATTGCCATACTGTCTGCGCCAATTTTCTTAATAGAACGCGAGAAAGCCCAGTAAGCGAACGAACTGTTAAGCAGGCTAACCCAAACCAGACCTGGCAGTTCGTGGGTGGTAATGGGCTTTGGAGCTCCTTCCACAATGAATGCCAAAGGTATCAATAACAAACCGCCTAACGTTAATTGCCAGGCAGTCAGGCGGAAAATATCTGTAACAGGCCAGTCTTTCAGCCACAGAGATGCTCTGGCGACCAATGCCGTTGCTGTCAGTGCTGCCGCTGCGCCAATTGGGTCGATTTCAGCACTCGGGTTTAGGATCATCACAATACCTGCAAAACCTAGCATTGCGAGAACAAGCATCTTTAGCTGAGGGCGTTTTCCTTCCACTAGCCATTGCATCAACATCAGTTGAAGCGGCAGTGTTGCCCCCAAGGTTCCTGCGACAGAGCCGGGGAGGCGGTAAGCGGCGATAAACAGCAGTGGGAAGAAAGCGGCGATATTGAATACGCTGAGCAAAGTCATTTTTGACCAAGCGAGCGGCGGGCGGCCCGGTTTCAACAAAAGAAGCAATAAACCTGCAGGCAAAGCACGCCATACTGCCACCCAGAAAGGGGAGAGGTCATGCAAGAAAAGGCTGACGGCTGAGTATGTGCTTCCCCACAAAATGGGAACAAGTGCAGCTAACAGGTAGTTTGCCACGTGTGTCTCCAGTCAAAGTTTTTTCAAAAAGTATCTTTTATAAAAGACAAATTATTCACTTTACCTCTTTTGATCAAGTATCTTTTGAAAAAGAGAAATGGACTGCTGAAGTGAAAGACGCAATGAAAGACGATCATGTCGATACCATTATCGCCCAGTGGGCGGTACAAAGACCGGAATTAGACTGCTCGCCGATGGGGGTGATTGGTCGCCTCGGGAGGGCGAAACAAATCATTACCCCGAAGTTGGATGAAGTATTTAAGCAAAACGGACTCAGTAATATCGAGTTCGACATTCTGGCTTCCCTGCGCCGCGCGGGGAAACCTGTTACACCGACAGATCTTTATCAAACCTTGATGCTCTCTTCCGGCGCGATGAGCACACGGGTAGATGGCTTAGTAAAACAGGGTTTGGTGATTAGACAAGCAAGCGAAACCGACAGAAGAAGTTGTTTAGTCACCTTGACGGAAGAAGGTAAATCTCTGATCGACAAAGCCATCGAGCAGCATGTTGAGAATGAACGCCAGATCCTTACCGTGCTGTCCGAAGAAGAACAGGTACAATTAGCGGGTCTGCTGAGAAAATGGCTGGCAGCCAACGAATAGCTATTTAGACTGAAGCTGAGGCAATCAAGTGAGTACTTTACACCTCTTGCGGTTACCTAACTTTAAAGTTTCAAAGCCTAAAATCTACGTCTCCAAAGAAAATAATTTTTCCTTCCAATATCAAATACAAATAAGAAACTTTTTGCATGTCTCACTTATGAGTCGATGACTGGCAAGTTCAGAAGGTTATTATTTCTAAAGCAAAGACGAAAAAGGTAAATGCATAAAACGATTGGTGATGTGCTTACCTTTATACCCAAACAACCTGAAGATGCTCGCATTCAGGGGTCATCAATGCGTTCAATTCGAGGCAAATTTCACGAGGAATAGTTTCGTTCTATTTCCGCGGAATTTAACGATGCAGTGGGCGTATTGAGGGCCTCCCTTCGGGCGAGTTGACTGACGTCGTGCTCTTTGTTGTTCCTTTTTGATGGAGGTGACTACACCTACAAAGGAACGCCCGATCACAACGCCAGTCAAACTCGCTGAATCCTGCATCTTCAGGTTATTTGGGTATAGTCAAATAAATTCAATAAGATAAAACTAAATAGGAAGTCAGTGGCTTGATCATAAAGCCGTTTTCAGGGGTGCTATTGGAGTGGAACTGAATCGGCGGAGGTTGTAGATCATGCTATATGTTGATGGATTGGTGACGGCCTTACCTGTCGCAAACAAAGAAGCCTACAAGCGTCTGGTTCAGGACGCCGTACCCTTGATGCGCACCTATGGGGCAATCAATGTGGTTCACTGTAATGAACAGGAATCTTCGCGGAAACTTGCCGTATCCGATGTTGAAGATAGTCCATCTGTTGTCCTTTTCTCTTGGATTATCTGGCCTTCGAGAGAGGCTAGAGATGCAGGAATGGAGCGGATGCTGTCTGACCCGCGCATCGATGATGTAATGAATCCGGTCTCTCTACAAGGTGAGAGGTTGGAATTGGATGACACACTGTTTCCCCGCTTTCACTAAACGAACAAAATTAGGCTTAAATTAGAGAAACCGCTGTGAAGTCAGCGGTTTTCTTTTTGTTCTTTGCGAGACAGTGATCTCATTTCTATTTCATCACTATTTTCTCACATTGATTCTCTCCTTAAACGCTGTGCCTTGTTGGAGAAAAAAGGGGAGAAGCAATGAGCCTATACATCGTTAAAAAACACGATATCGAATCTATGGAAGGGGTAACCAAAACCCATTTCCTGAACCCAAAAGCGGTGCGAACCGGAAAAGCACTTGGCGATGCAGTTGGCCTGACTGGACTGGGTTTTCATGCAGTCGAGATTGAGCTAGGGTTCGAATCGACCGAATATCATGTCCATTACTTTGAAGATGAGTGTGTCTACATTCTTTCCGGCACGGCAGCTGTCACTATTGATGATGAAGACTTCGAAGTGGGCGAGGGAGATTTCATTGGCTATCCTGCTGGCGGACTGCCACACATTATGACTAACACAGGTAACGAAACCCTTCGCTGCATTATGGTTGGTCAGCGTCTCGACCATGATGAAGCGGATTACCCCAAGCAGAATAAAGGCATCTTCAGAAACAAGAACCGTCCTTGGCAGGTCGTAGATATCGACAACATAGATTTTCCAAATGCAGGGAAGAAGTAAGCCGTGATGAAGAAACAGGGGTAGATGAAGCAACGAAATGTTGTACGACGGTTAGAAGTTGATGTAAATGTAGATTAAGGACGTTGTTGATGAACTTTAACGCCTAATCCAGTGTTCAAAAGGAGGTCATGCTGATATGCAAGTATCACTTAAAGCCATGAGTGAAGGGTCATTTACCGAGTATCTAAGTTCCGCTATTTCTGACTATGCATTGGCAAACATCAAGTCCGGTCGTTGGAGCGAATCAGAGGCAATGGAAAAGTCTAAAGAAGCGCATTCCCTTCTGTTGCCAGATGGCCTGGAAACTGAAAATCATCACTTGTTCGACATATTCGAAAACGAAAACGGGGAGTGCGTTGGACATCTTTGGATTGAATTAAGAGGCGAAAACCATTCGAAGTCAGCCTTTGTATATAGCATTGGTATCAATGAACGTTTTAGGCGAAAAGGGTATGCAAAATCAGCACTGTACTGCCTTGAAGAAACCGCTCTGGAACTGGGAGCAAAGTGTGTAGATCTTCACGTCTTTGGTTTCAATTCGGCTGCACAAGCCTTGTACGAACATGCTGGTTATCACGTGGTAAGTCAAAACATGAGAAAAACAATCGGTATACAGCACGAACAATGAATAGCGATGACTCGTTAGAAGAGTCACGATCTTCGAAGGTTTGTGCGTTGCGAACATTGACTGACCCAAGCTACGCAGAAACACTCTAACCGCCTGTCTAAGATATGGTAGGCCCACCACAGAGAAGAAATACACCGTGACGAACAAACAGGAAATCGCGCTGGTGACAGGCGCAAGCCGCGGCATTGGAGCCGCAACTGCAAAATTGCTGGCTGAGCAGGGTTATACCGTGTGTGTGAATTATCAATCCCACGCTGATGCCGCAGACGAGGTGGTCAAAGAGATTGAAGAAAACGGCGGCAGCGCCTTTGCAGTAAAAGCAGACATTTCGACGGAAGAGGGCGTTGCCATACTCTTTGCCGCGATTGATACCAAGGTGCTGCCACTAACTAGATTGGTCAATAACGCAGGTATCCTTTTCACCCAAATCAAGCTGGTGGATTTAACTGCAGAGCGCATTAATAAGGTATTGATGGCCAACGTCACCGGCAGTTTTCTTTGCGCCCGCGAAGCGGTAAAACGCATGAGCACCGAACGCGGCGGAAAGGGCGGAGCGATTGTGAATGTTTCTTCTGGTGCATCGCGTTCTGGCTCACCAGGCGAATATGTCGATTACGCCGCCAGCAAAGGTGCGGTAGATACCTTAACCATTGGACTTGCCAAAGAAGTTGCCGCGGAAGGTATTCGCGTAAACGGCATCAGACCGGGTTTTATTCACACCGATATTCATGCCGATGGCGGAGAGCCAGACCGCGTCGCGAGACTTTCGCCGCGCATCCCTATGCAACGTGGCGGGGAACCTGAAGAAGTCGCGAGAGCAATATGCTTTTTACTTTCAGAGGATGCATCTTACACAACGGGCAGTATTTTGGACGCCACGGGTGGAGTGGTTTGATGTTGAATTGTCTTTTGTTAGAAATATCCAAATCATCAATTTCATACATCCATATACCTAGCCATCTAATATGCAACGATTCATTTACTGAGATGGGTTAAACCTATTCTTAAGTCACGTTTTTATTTGCAGTGAGTGTCTTTTGTTGCTTACTGTCAACTTACTAACATTTAAGTGCTTAATTGCTGTTTAAGCATTCATGATTTTTGTGGGATGAAATCTCTTTTTAGCCGAGATATAGTACTCCGGCTAACCCCTAGGAGACGCCCAATAGCGGCTGCGCTTTTCCCTTCTTTTAATAAACAAATGGCTTCATATTTCTTGTTTTCGCTCAGTTTTGAGGGACGGCCAACGGCCAATGTTATCGAACGGTCTTTTGGTGACACCGTATCATTCTGCTTCATAAGTGAGATTTCTAGATCGAAATTTATTACCCCTCTAATTACTTCCAACAACGGCGTTTTGCACTCTGGTGTGGTATCACACCAAGGCTCTTTCAATGATCGAAAATAGGCACCTTTAGATTCGAGCCTACTTAGCAAATTCAGAATATCAGCCTTGGACTCCGCAATTGCAATCAGAGAGGTTGCCACGACCGTATCACCTTTATTCAGTTGCTCGATAAAGTCATCAACATCTTGTTTAAACTTGGTTTTATCATCACAATTTGTTCTCCAGATTTTATCGCAGCCCTGCCTTTCCAGCTTCGCAAGCTGCAGCTCTGTCTGATACCACTTCGATGAAACTCTCGCGTATCCAATCTTCAAATTTTTCTCCTCATACTGGTTAATCACCCGTTGTCTTCTCAACAGTGGATTGCGAGTCAATCATGTTACTTCACGTTAAAAACCCGACCAATCATAAGATATCACATGTGGACATTTATTAAAGTTGATTGTATACAATTTATGAACGCAGTTTTGCACGGGTTTCAACTCTGTAGGATTGCACTCATTTGAGAGTATCGGCACTAGCAGAAGCGGTGAAGTTAATACTGAAGGATGGACAAAATAATGAAGGACGACAATTTATTGGTAAAAAATAGAGACCCCTCATTGTACAACGAGGATCTTGCTCCGATCCCAATCGAAAAAAGGAGCTGGGGGGCTTTTGAGATTTTTAACGTTTGGGCTAATGATGTGCAAAGCCTCTTTGGCTATACCCTCGCGGCCTCGTTGTTTCTATCTTATGGTTTGAATGGTTGGACGGTGTTTGCTGCTATTCTGATTGCAGGGCTATTCGTAAACTGGTTGTGCAACCTAATTGGTGAGCCAAGCGTGAAATATGGTATTCCCTTTCCTGTTATGGCGAGAGCAAGTATGGGGGTCAGGGGGGCAAACCTCCCGGCACTAATAAGAGCTATAGTGGCGATTTTCTGGTATGGCGCTCAGACCTATTTTGCATCCACTGCCGTTGCGCTTCTCATTGGTTCCTTAGTTGGTGGTAACGGCGATTCTGTATTCTTAGGCTTGAGCACAATCGATTGGTGCTCGTTTCTCATTGTTTGGTTCTTCCAAATTTGGCTATTTTGGAATGGTATTGATTGGATAACCAAATTCCTTAATTTTGCAGGCCCTTTTGTCTACGCCATTATGATTGTGCTTGCTGTGGTTATCTGGGTGAAATCAGGCCCTAACTTGATGTCTGAAATGGATACAATTTTCTCAGGTATTGGTAATTACGAGGGCAGTAGCTTTTCAGCTTTTATGGCAGTAATTGGCACGATGGTGGCGTATTTTGCCGCTGTTGTAATAAACTATGGCGACTTTTCGCGCTTTGTTAAGTCACAAAAGGAAATGAAAAAAGGCAACTTTATCGGATTGCCGCTCAATATTGCTTTTTTCTCTCTCATCGCATTGATTGTGACCGCGGGGACTGTTGCTATATGGGGAGAGGCACTGACCAGCCCAACTGAAATCATTGAGAAAGTTGATTCCTTGCCGCTGACCATCATCTCTGCGTTACTATTCTTTGCGGCAACAGTCGGCATCAACTTAGTTGCTAACTTTATTCCTCCTGCTTACGATCTCGCCAACCTTATGCCTAGTAAAATCAATTTTCGAGTTGGAGGAATCATCACCTCACTATTTGCACTCGTCATTGGCGGTCTTTGGGTTTCGACAATCAGCCAAATTGGTATTTTCAATTTTGTAAATACGCTAGGCGCTATCCTAGCACCATTTTACGGCATTATGATTGCTGACTATTACATGATAAGAAACCGTAAGTTGGATGTTGAGCATCTTTTTACAGCGGAAGAAGGTACTGAGTATTTCTATGATAATGGCTGGAATCGTAAGGCGCTAATTGCATTTGTGTTGCCAGCTATCTTTTCAGTGATGACAGTATGGATTCCGACGTTTGCAAGCTTGGAAGGTTTTTCCTGGGTTATTGGAGCTGCGCTTGGGGCTGTATTGTATTATTTGATTTCTAAAAAAGCCCCTGAAGAGCAGGTCGTCCAATAGTTAACCGGACAAACCAATCAGTCTTGATTGAGTTGAACACCTTCAACGTAACCAAAGGGGGCACATATGTTCTCTTTGGTTATGTTGCCCCTTTTTCCCTTTTCGATGGAGATGTCTACACCTACAAAGGAACGCCGCGATCACAACGCCAGTAAAGCTTGCTGAATGCTACCTCTTCAATTTGTTTGGGTATATCTCTTTGTAGCTACTCAGAAAATTGATTCTCCCGCTATCGATATGCAAATCAACACTCATCATTCTCGTATTTGAAACAGTAATAATTTTAATTTGATTCGTTTCCTTGACGAATCGTAAAGCATGCACCATTTTTTCCTTCGCGAATTATTACATATAAAGCATATGTCTTTTATGTGGTTATAGCATGTTGGTAATAATGAAGTATTTCCTAAAGGGGAAAGATTATGAGTTTAGAAAATCTGAGTGCATATGAACATATAGTAAAAGATGAAAAATGGACATCATATTTGGAGTGTAAGTAAATGGAAGAGTTGTTTAGTGCGTCAAATATTAAATCCACAATCACGCTTATGCATATCATTGGGTTGATATTCGGACTAGGAGGTGCCTGGTTTATTGATGGCTATATTATTTTAAATAGAAAGTCCTTGATGAATGAGGAAAACCTGAAGCTCATCGAAGGTATGTCGAAATTCGTTGTACTTGGCGTATCGCTGCTTTGGATCTCCGGTCTATCTTTCGTGGCTTTTTATTATTTCTATACACCAGAGTTTCTGGGCAACGAGAAGGTTATTGGAAAGGCTTTCATCGTTATGGTGCTTACTATTAATGGATTTCTTATTCATTCTCAGGTTATGAAGGGAATTCATGAGATGAAAGGAAAGGAGTTTGCAGAACTTTTTGACTGTGAGCAATCCAAGAAATTCCTGATCGTTGGCACAGTATCCTTCGTGTCCTGGCTTTTCCCTCTGGTGATAGGAGTAAGTAAATCTTTGAATTTCTCTACACCTGCCACGTCAATAATCCTATTCTATCTCCTGTTTCTTGTTGCTTCATTGATGGTATCCGGAAAAGTAATGCGTAAGTATATGTCCAGAACCCGATGCGCTTGAATATACCTCTAGGAAAAAGGGCTGCCAGTACGGCAGTCCTGTGAAAATGGAAAAATGGAAAAATGGAAAAATGGAAAAATGGGGAAAGGGAAAGGGGGACAGACACTTTAAGAAAAAGACCGATTTATCAGTTTCATACATCCGTGCTTACCTCCCCGTTCCCAACCAATCAATATGCAATGATACATTTGCTGAGGTAGGTTAAACCTATTCTTCAGCCATATTTTTCTGACCCACGATGACCAAAGCGCGTGCTTCACTGATTAACGTCGATGCTACTCCCTATTATCACTGCGTTTCACGTTGTGTCCGGCGCTCCGTTCTTTGCGGTTATAACGATGAACAGGGAAAGTGTTTTGAGCACAGGCGGGGTTGGATAGAACAACGTCTGATGAAGCTAGCTAATGTATTCTGCATCGATGTTGAGCAATCACTATCATGTTGTTTTGCATATTAACATTGGTTGCGCGAAAGCATTATCACCGGTTGAGGTTATCGAACGCTGGCTGACGTTCCATCAAGGTCCTCTTTTGATTCAACGTTTTATGCGTGGTGAGGTTTTATCAGAAGCCGAAAAAGAACGTTGCATGGAAATCATTGAAATTTGGCGAGAGCGGTTGACGAGCATCAGTTGGTTTATGCGGCTATTGAATCAACACATTGCGGCGGAAGCGAATCGAGAAGATCAATGCACAGGACACTTCTGGGAAGGTCGCTTTAAAAGCCAGGCACTGCTTGATGAAAAGGCTCTTGCGGCAGCAATGGCGTATGTAGACCTCAACCCCATACGAGCAGCAATTGCTGATGCTCCAGAAACCTCTGAGTACACGTCGGTTAAAGCTCGAATTGAAGCGTTAAGACATGACCAAATTACCCCCAAAGGTCTGCATGTTTTCGCAGGATATCCCCGCAAAGATCAGCCAGAAGGCATTCCTTTTCGTCTATTGGATTATCTGGAGTTAGTCGACTGGACTGGCCGACAAGTTCGTGATGATAAGCGGGGACAAATCGATTCCACCCTACCGCCATTACTGGATCGGCTTGGGATTGAGCCTAAGCTTTGGCTAAAAACAGCATCATATATTGAAGTTGGAAATATGGTGGGTAGTGAGGCATCAGTCAAAACGGCTCTGCCACTTCTTCACCGTCAAAGAGCATCGGGAACACGTTTGCCCGATAGTTGAATTACCTGTTTCTACCCGCACCTTGAACATCAGGCCAATGCCTGATGTTTTTGTTATCCGCAAATTGAACTAATCCTCCTGAAAGTGGCAAAAACACTGAAAATTAGGGCTGATTTCCGGACTTATCAGGAGAGAGGCATAAGCCGATAGGGGACAGAGTCTTTATTAAGGTGTCCTCATTGTGTTTTTTTTCCGATTTCAAAGCATCGATGTTCATTAAAATACTCTCCACTGAACCTTATTTGCCTAACGCCAAAATAAGTAGTGAGCAACACTGCCACCAGCCTAAAGCATTGTGCCGTAAACACTAAAGCTGATTCAAACCAACAGTGTCAAGCGTTGCGAACCTCCTTAAATTTATTGTTATGGCGATTAGGCTGCAAGTTCCTTAGCTTTTCTTAACAAAGCTATATAACGCATTTGTGTATCACTCAGGCAGAAATTTGTGGACCACTTTACTCCCTCAAACTTGCTAGCGAAACCAAAATTCTTTTGCTGATCTACGTCCGTCAAGACTAGTCCCCTAGACTGGAAATCTGATATGTAGATGAAGAGTTCATCTACATCTATAAAGCTTTTTAATGCATCAAAGTTGTCTTGATCAACAACGTAGACTGGATACAAAGACTTCTTTGGGGATGGACTGAGGAGTTGAACTTGTAATAAGAAATCAACTTTACGATCTGTAAGACCACTAACGGCGGCAACAAAACGCTCCAATTCGCTTTGAGAAAAACTGAACTCAGGATCCTGCGAATACAAGAGAGCAAGTGAAGCATTAACGATAATGCTAGGAGTTGAAGATACCGCTATAGCAAAATCCGAAATTATTTTTTGACCACATTCACTGCTGATATGTACTTTGAACTTCTCTTTTTCAGTAGGAGTCATGACTTCATATCTGGTTTCTACGGTTTGGAAGAAGACTCTCGTCCTATAAAACTGACCTTGTTTAAAGGCATCACTAATTGCCACTGAAATCTCACTTGCTACAGCAACATTCGGGTCAAATAGTTTGAATAATTCTTTCATTTAAACTCCAAATTACTAAAGCGCCATAACAACTTATTAGTGGCCATAAATCCCATTTAGTCCAAAACCATGACACCCGATTAGTTCAAAAATTTTCAGATATATCCGCCATAAATTTCATATAAATCATCGTTTTAAGATCTTAAGCTTCTTGTCTCCGGCCAAAACCGAGCGTCCTGTACCAAAACCACTCAAATCTCACTATCTGCTTCCAACAGAGGTTTCACCCAAACAACACGCCATCTCTGTCTGATTTATCCGGCGAAATGTACCATAAAGTGCATAATAAAACGCACAACTAAACTCGCAGTTATAGCGTGATTGGTGAGATATTGTTACGAGAATTCAGAAGGTTGCTTATTGAGAGGAATGTCGACAGCATTTCGTTACACTAACCCGGTTCAAAAAATGGAGCCTTACCTCAACAATCACCCCCATCTATGGAATAATCTCGCCATACGTTAATGGACTAATGGAAAAGATGTTGCTGTTTATGCGTTTTTTCTCCCGCACAATTGCCGCTTTTTTGCTCTTACCACTTGTACCAACAGCCTATTCTGAAGAGCCAGTTGATGTTGCTGACGTCCACAGTGAACGAAGCACCTTTGACTACCAACAAGCGAACGTCAGTGAACCTATTTGTCGCAACAACCTGCGTGCCCAATTGCTCGCCCAGCAAATCGCATTCAGCGATAGTGAAAACTCCCCGGAACAGCGCCGTTTGGCGGAAGAGAGCATTGATTATGCCCGCGGTGTTTTTGAGAAAAGCCAAAGCTACTGCGAGGCGAGCTTCGCACTCACAGAGTTTCTAGATAGGGACTTGCTGGAAAAAGCGCAGGTGCCAAAGTCTGGACAGGTCCAGAGCTTCGACCCTTAAGTTTAAACGTGGAGAGGGGCTTCTACATGACACTCGGCGAAGAGTGTTTCTTACGGTAAGCCAGTGGGCTCAACCCTTTAATACGCCTGAACTGACGGCTGAAATTCGCCAGATTGTGGAAGCCCACCATTTGGCTGATATCGGCAATCGTATCTTCAGAATCGCTCAGTAACACACACGCGCGCTGAATACGTACACGGTTTACGAAGTCGGTGAAGCGGTGTCCTGATGATTGATGAAAAAAGCGTGAGAAGTAGGACTCTGTCATTCCCAGCTTGTCTGCCACGGTTTTCAACCGGATGGGTTGTTGGTAGTTATTCATGACATAGTCGATGACTTCACTGATTCTGTTTTGAACCGTGCCGGCGTCTTTGACCTCAGAGGCTGGCATGTTTGAAAGCAACCGGGTGTTCTTCTTACTCAGGTAATCAATAAAGGAGAGGAAATGAATAAGCCTGGTGACGCCGGAGTTTTCCCTTACCTTTTTAAACGCGCTTTCTGCTACTTCAAAAGGTACACCTAAAAACTCCACCCCCATTTTTGCTTGTTCCAGCATAGGTGCAAATTGAACCAGTTCAGGAAAGGCGTGAGCAGCGGTACGAAAGAGCTCGGGCTTAAACTGAATCACCATATCCCTCAGCGTGTGAGTTTCCCCCGGTTCTAGCTGGCTCTCCCAATTGTGCGGAAGCCACGGGCCCACCAATGTCAGGTGCCCAGGCGAAAAGGGGCCTAGATGATTCCCAATCATCACTTTACCGTTGGTCTTTACAATAAAATGCAGTTCGTACTGCTCATGAACATGCCAGTGGATGCGGTGATGTGGCACGCCATGTTCTAGATAGCAGACGGACTCATCTTCTATCTGGATAAACTCCCAAACGGGATCTTTGGCTACTGACATAAGCGTATTCAATCCTCTGAGTGTCGATTTTTCGCACCATATAGCTGACAATAATACTCGGCGAACCGTTGATACTTTTCTAAATGATACTGGCTTTTTTCTCTTCGCGGCTCAAATACCTGTGAGACTGTGGGTTGAATACAGGTACTTTCCGGCGTGCCATCTTTAATGGAGAGCTTTGCCAAGCGGGCGGCACCTAATGCAGGCCCGCTCTCGCTGCCGATATATTGATTGATTGGTACTTCCAACACATCGGCAATCATTTGAAGCCAATATCGGCTGCGCGCGCCGCCACCTATCGCGCCCAACTCATGAAACGGCAACCCCTTTTCTGATAGGGCGTTTAAGCAGTCGCGCAAGCTGTAAGCGATGCCTTCGAGAATAGCTTGCGTCATATGGTGGCGTTCAGTGGTGGAAGTCATGCCCTGAAAGCTACCTGTCGCAAAAGGATTGTTGTGTGGCGTGCGCTCGCCACTGAGATAAGGCAGGAACATTTCGGCACTGCTTTCGGTACTGTGTTGCTCGGCTTCTTCCAATAGGTCTGAGACCGACTGACCACAAATAGATGCAAACCAGGCCAAAGGGCTTGCCCCATTCAGCAAACAAGCCATTTGATACCAGCGGTCTGGAATCGCGTGAGCAAAGGCATGTACCAGCTTTTTCGGGTTGGCCGTATAGCGCTCTTTCGCCACGAAGAGCTGGCCTGAGGTGCCCAGAGAGACAAACGCATCACCTTCGTTAATGGCACCAATACCGACGCCTCCCGCTGCTGCATCCCCGCCACCGCCACAAACAGGTGTGTCGACAGAGAGCCCAAACGCCAATGCGGTTTCAGTCGTGAGTGTGCCGCTGATTTCGTTGCCTTCAATCAGTTTTGGCATTTGGGCTAAAGTGATACCACTGGCGGCGAGGACGCTTTCATCCCAATTTCTGAGCTGTTCGTTGAGCCACAGTGTGCCAGCAGCATCGCTGACGTCGGTGCAAAGCTCGCCCGTCAGTTTCAGGCGCACATAGTCTTTCGGCAAAATAGCTGTGTGGATCTGGCTAAAAACATCTGGCTCGAACTGTTTTAACCAGAGCAGCTTCGGTGCGGTAAATCCCGGCATGGCGGGCACACCGGCACTTTCGCCTAAGTGTGGAAGCTGCTGGTTAAGGCGTTCACACTCTTTGAATGCGCGTCCGTCATTCCACAAAATCGCAGGTCGGACAGGTTTGTTCTGTTCATCAAGACACACTGCACCGTGCATTTGGCCGGAAAGCCCAATCGCCGCGACAGCACTCCAAGCATAAGATTGACGGGTGCGGATTTTGGTTATGGCGGTTTGTGTGCCTTGCCACCAGATTTCTGGATTCTGTTCGCGCCAGAGCGGGTGGGGGGCATCAAAGCCATAGGACTCTGATTGTGAATCCAGCACTTCGCCGCTTTCACCCATCAGAATGACTTTGACGGCAGAGGTGCCAACATCAATACCAAGATACGTCGCCATAGGCTTAGCTCATCACGTTGCCGCCATCGACATTGTATGTCTGGGCGGTGATATAATCAGAAAGGGAAGAGGCCAGGAACAGCGCGGTGCCTGCGATGTCGTTCGGCACGCCCATACGCCCTAATGGCACTTCTTCGCCCACCTGTTTTTTCTTCTCGCCGGGTTTTCGGTTTTCGTATTTGGCAAACAGGGCGTCGACATGATCCCACATGGGTGTATCCACCACGCCGGGAGAAATACCGTTGACGGTAATACCGTGTTCCGCCAGCGCCAGCGCCGCGGATTGGGTGTAGCTTATCACTGCCGCTTTCGTCGCACAGTAGTGAGCGACAAGGGCTTCACCTCGACGGCCCGCTTGTGAGGCCATGTTGATAATTTTGCCACCATTATCTGCGTCTATCATGTTTTTGGCGACATCTTGCATTAGAAAAAACATGCCTTTGACATTCACATTGAACAGTCTGTCGAACTGTTCTTCTGAGGCTTCAAGCAGTGGCCCCATATCGAATATCGCGGCGTTGTTGAACAAAACGTCAATGGAACCAAACTGCGAAATCGTTGAGGTCACCAAATGATGCCGAGCTTCTGTGTCGGTGATATTGCAGTGATGGTATGCCACGTTTTCACCAAACTGGCTTTGCAGAGCCGCCACGCCCGGCGATGGGTCCGAAGGAATATCTGCAATCACACACTTGGCACCACTGGCGAGGTAGGCGTATGCCACTGCCAGTCCGATGCCGCCGTTGGCACCGGTTAGCAGTGCCACTTTTCCCTCAAGTAATGGTGCGTCATTTTGTTGTAGTGATAGTGTCATGGGTAACGTTCCTGATAGCCTTCAAGCGTTTGTTTGATTTGTGCTTCGAGCTGTTCTCCAAAAAGTGGGAAACGTTTGTTCAGCCCTTGCCAGATGTCGGGATCGGCAAGGAAGGCCTTGACCGGATCGGACTCCTGCATCCACTTCTCGGCGACGTGGAGATAAGGATCTTTATAGTTGAATTGGAATCGGCCGTTGAGATACAGAGCGAGAAAACAGTACCAATAGCTGACCAATGTCATCGCCGCGGTTGGAACATATCCGCGCTCAAGATTTAATTTGATGGTGGGCAAAATAAACTGCGGAAACTTACTGATACTGTCCATCGCGATACGTTCAATCGAATCGGCGATATACGTATTACTGAACCGCAATACAATGACTTGGCGATAATTTTCCAAATCAAAAGGATGTTCATAAATAGTTGGGATGACTTCGCGTTGATGGTACTGCTTGAGCAGTTCATTCAGTTCGTCGTCACGTACATTTTCGTCGTAGGTTTTGTAGCCGCGCAAGGCACCGACATAAGAAAGCCCGAAGTGTCCGCCGTTTAGGATACGGATCTTAGCTTCTTCGAACGCATGTACTTTATCTGTGAAGGTGATGCCGACTTTTTCCAGTGGCGGAAATTCAGCGGCGAATTTAGATTCAATCACCCACTGCTCAAAGTCTTCCCCCATGATAGGGCAAAGGTCCTTTTTACCGACAACCCGGTCAATTTCCTCGGCCAAGTCTTTAGGTGGAACAGGAGTAATTCTGTCCACCATTGAACAAGGAAAAGTGACGCTGTCACCAATCCATTGTGTTAAATCATCTAACCCTGCGGCTTCAACAAACTGAGCGAAGGCATGTTCAAGCCGGTTTCCGTTATCGCGAAGGTTGTCGCAAGTGGCAACGGTAATCGCGCCATTGGCCATTTTCTGGCGAACCATTAGCGCCAGTGTTAAATAGCCAAACAGGGTTTTCGGTTTGCCATTGCCCGACTTCACCACTTGAATGTCATGGATTATCTCAGGGTGGGTGAGATTGAGGTCATTGGATTCAGTCAGGTAATAGCCACCTTCTGTCACCGTAATCGTGATGGCTTTGACGGCATCATCGTTAAAAATAGTATTGATGATTGAAGGGTCGGAGGACGCATCCTCAACCCTATCAATACTGGTAATTTCAATGAAATCAGCATTGCCATCCGGCGCGATGCGTTTGAAGTGAAATCGCCCATTTTGCTTACTTAACGCCTCTGGAATGGCACGGGTTTCTTCCCGCAGATTCACATCGGTGTAGTACCAACGTTCCTCTTCTGGGAGCTGTTGGTTAAGTAAGTGCAGGTAGTAAGCCTGATGTCCGCGATGAAACGCACCGATCCCAAAGTGGACTAGGCGGTTATGCTCAGACATGGCTGACTTCTCCATAAATGTTCACGGCATTTTCGTTGGCATCGAACAGATATACTCGGGATGGATCGAGCTTGACGCCGATGACTTCGCGCAGCTTTGGTGTGTATTTCGGGTCGGCACGTACCACCACTGTTTCGCCGCTCATGGTGCGAATGTAAGTCAGGGTTTCAGAGCCTAATTGCTCGATCACTTCCACATCGCCTTTCATATCGCCTTCTTCCGATGAACAGAAGGTGAGGGATTCAGGGCGGAAACCGATGGACTTGGCGTCCACGGCTGATTCCTCAAACAGTGAAGGATCGAGCTGAATGTGGGCATCACTGTTGAATTTAACGTTCAGTGAATCGTGGCCATTGATCGCCGTATCCACATGCAGCACGTTCATTTTTGGTGTGCCGATAAAGGTGGCGACAAACTGGTTGGCTGGCTGGTGGTAGAGCTCCAACGGCGTGCCGATTTGTGCCACTTCACCCTGACTCATGATCACCACTTTGTCAGCGAGGGTCATGGCCTCGATTTGATCATGGGTAACATAAATCATGGTTGCACCAAGCTCCTGATGGAGACGTGAAAGCTCAATACGCATTTCTACACGCAGCGCGGCATCCAGATTGGAAAGGGGTTCATCGAACAGAAACACTTTTGGGTTTCGAACGATGGCGCGACCAATCGCCACACGTTGGCGCTGACCACCAGATAGCGCTTTGGGTTTTCTGTCCAGAAGGGCATCAAGCTTCAGCGCTTTGGAAACCTTGGTCACTTTCTCCTGAATTTCTGTTTCCGGACGCTTTGCCAGTTTCAGCGCGAAGGACATGTTGTCTTTCACTGACATGTGCGGATAGAGCGCGTAACTCTGGAACACCATCGCCACATCACGTTTGGATGGATGGGTTTCGATGATCGATTGACCGTCTAGTTGAATGTCGCCATCAGAAGAGTTTTCCAACCCGGCGATGGTGCGTAACAGTGTGGATTTACCGCAGCCTGATGGCCCAACGAAGACGACGAATTCGCCTTTCTGAATTTCAAAATCAATGTCTTTGAGCGCCAGCGTGTCGCCGTATTTTTTATATAGATGATTGACTTGTAAGTAGCTCATTTTACAGCCCCAAAGGTTAATCCCTGAACCAGTTGTTTCTGACAGAACCAACCGAGAATGACAATAGGCGCACAGGCCAAAGTAGAGGCGGCAGAAAGCTTCGCCCAGAACAGTCCCTCCGGACTGGAGTAAGTAGAAATCATAGTGGCGAGCGTGCCTGCGTTTGCCGAGGTCAGGTTGATTGACCAGAAAGCTTCGTTCCAGCTCAACACGATAGAAAGCAGCGCGGTTGAGGCAATACCACCCAATGAAAGCGGCAACAGCACGTAGCGAATCTCGCCCAGTGTGTCAGCACCATCCAGTCGCACCGCTTCAAGGATGTCTCTCGGAATGTCTTTGAAATAAGAGAAGAGCATCCAGACCACAATCGGTAGGTTTATCAATGTGTAGATAATGGTCAGCGCCAAGGTGGTATCGAGTAGTCCCATCTTCTGGCAAAGGATGTAGATAGGCACAAGTACACCAACGGCTGGAAGCATCTTAGTGGATAGCATCCAGAGCAACATATCCTTGGTGTGTTTTTTGGGGTAGAAAGCCATCGAATAGGCCGCTGGAATGGCAATGACCAACGCCAGGATGGTCGAGCCAAACGCCGTAATAACGGAGTTGATGGCGAATTTCAGGTAGTCACTACGCTCCTGAACCAAACCAAAGTTCTCTATTGTCGGTTCGAAGATAAATGAGGGTGGTACTTCAATCGCTTGCTGCTCCGTTTTGAACGCGGTGATCAGCATCATCAGGATTGGGAAGAAGACCAGCAGCGCCAATGCCCAGCAAATGATGGGACGCAGCCAGCCTGTTTGATCGATTAATGAAACATGTTTAGCCATAACGCCCCCTTAGGTCACCAGGTTCTTGCCGATCGCGCGGATCAGGAAGAATGCGACGATATTGGCGAGTATCACGGCGATAAGACCGCCAGCAGACGCGACGCCTACGTCGAATTGCATCAATGCCTGCCCGAAAATCAGGAAAGCGAGGTTGGTGGATTCATAACCTGGACCACCGCCAGTGGTGACGAAAATCTCGGCGAAGACGGAAAGCATAAAGATGGTTTCAATCATCATGACCACGGCGATTGGACGCGCGAGATGGGGCAGCGTGAGGTAGCGGAATACCTGCCAGCCGGTTGCACCATCCAGCAGCGCCGCTTCTTTCTGCTCGTGGTCCATGGATTGAAGTGAAGTAATAAAGATCAACAGCGCAAAGGGCATCCACTGCCAACTGATCATGGCAATGATTGAGCCGAGCGGAAATTGTTCAAGCCAGTCAACTGGCTGTAAGCCCACACTTTCCCAGAGTGCCGCCAGCACGCCGTACACCGGGTGCATCATCATGTTTTTCCAGATGAGTGCGTTCACGGTTGGCATGATGAAGAAGGGGGAAATCAAGAGTACGCGTGCCACGCCGCGACCGAAGAAGGGTTTGTCTAACGCGATGGCGATAATGAGTGCGCCAACGACGGTGACAACCAGCACCATGCCGACCAGCGTCAGGGTGTTGATGATCGCAGGCCAGAAAGCTTCGTCCGTGTAAAAAAATTCGAAGTTCAACGAACCAATGTATTCGTTGTCTCCCGGGTAAAGTAAGTTATATCTGATGGTTGAGAAATAGATCGTCATGGACAGAGGGACGATCATCCAGAGCAGCAAGCTGACAAAGGAAGGCGCAACCAACAGCCGAGGCAACCATTTTTGCATTAGAAATTACCAGTACAGCTGAGAAGGAAAAGCCGGGCAGATGAGTGCCCGGCAATGAGGTACTTACTTGTAGTAGCCAGACTTGCGCATCTCGCGATCCGCAGACTTGTTGGCATTTTTCAGTGCCTGTTCAACAGATACCTTGCCAGCCAGTGCTGAGGTGAACTGTTGGCCCGCTGCGATACCAATCGCTTGGAATTCAGGGATAGCAGCAAACTGAACACCTACGTATGGGGTTGGTTTCAGGGTGCTGTTTGCTGGGTCTGCTGAGTTGATTGCTGCCAGTTCTGCTTCAGCGAATACTGCGGCTTCCTGGAAGTTAGGGTTGTCGTAAGTTGACTGGCGGGTACCGGTCGGTACGTTCGCCCAGCCGTTCTCTTTCGCGACCAGATTGATGTAGTCCTTAGACGTTGCCCAAGTGATAAACTTCTGCGCTTCTTCCGCATTTTTGGTTGCTGCAGGAACTGCCAGCGCCCATGCCCACAGCCAGTTTGCGCCGCGGTCTGTCACAGCAACGGGTGCCTGTGCAAACGCCACTTTGTCAGCCACTTTGCTCTGCTTAGGATCTGAGATGAAAGACGCTGCGATGGTGGCATCAATCCACATACCGCATTTGCCTTCGTTGAACAGTGCCAGGATTTCATTGAAGCTGTTTGAGCTTGAGCCCGGAGGACCGTAAGTGCTCAGCAGGTCAACATAGAAGCTTACGGCGTGGTTCCACTCTGGCGAGTTCAGCTGTGGTTTCCAGTCTTCGTCAAACCAGCGCGCACCAAAAGAGTTTGCCATGGTGGTGATGTACGCTGCGTTGTCGCCCCAACCTGGCTTACCGCGAAGGCAGATACCGTAAACGCCATTGTCTGGATCGTGAATGGCCGCAGCAACGTCACGGATATGACCCCAGGTGGCACGGTCAGGAACCGCCATGCCTGCTTTGTCGACTAAGTCTTTGCGGTACATCACCATGGAGCTTTCGCCATAGAATGGCACGGCGTAGAGTTTGCCGTCGTAGGACAGGCCAGCTCGCATTGTAGGTAACAGGTCATCAACATCATAGGCAGCATCGGTTTCGACTTCCTTCAACCAGCCTTTTTCGCCCCAAATTGGGGTTTCGTACATACCGATGGTCATCACATCAAATTGACCGCCTTTGGTCGCGATGTCAGTGGTCACACGCTGGCGAAGTACGCCTTCTTCAAGCGTCACCCAGTTGAGTTTGATATCAGGATTTTCTTTTTCGAACTCTTTGCTCAACTTTTGCATTTCAATCATGTGGCCGTTGTTCACCGTCGCAATTGTCAGCTCAGTCGCCGCAAAGGTGGAGGCGGAAAAGGCCGCGCAGGCAGCAGCAATCGTTGTTAGCGTTTTCCTTGTAGACAGCATTATTACGTTCCTCTTTGATAAAAGATGTACTTCGAACGGGTGTTAACATCTGTACAACAATAGAAGATCAAAAAAAGGCAACTTAAAACAAAAGCGGTGCATAAAAGTACTTTTATGACAGTGGAATGATGAAATTTTTACCTTGGGGATTTAACAAAGTTGAAAAATTTGGTCGGGAAATGCAAAAGGCTGCCTTTTAAAATAGGCAGCCTTTTGTCGATAAAACTGGAAGGGTTATCAGCAATGTAGCGCGTTAGAGTCGGAATCTGTCAGCAAATCTTCGGCAAACGTGACAGGCGGTTGTTTTAGGACTCTTTCGCAGTACATGGTCATGAAATCTTCGCGGATAAGTTGTTCCAATTCTGTCGCACGCTCTGTAGGACAGAAGATGCGAACATGCACCTGTGGGTCGCCCATCTCTGTTGATGTCACGTTGATGTGTGGGTCTGCACCTGGAAGGTCAACGCCGGCGTGGCGTTCAATCACGTGGTTATAACGGGTTGCCACTTCATAAAAATCTTCACTATGATCATCGATTTTCGCCAAAAGACTTGGCACCAGTGGGTAGAGGTTTGCGGTTTCTTTTACCGTGATATGAAACTCATGATAAACATAGCGCTTCATAAAATTCAGGTTTTTTACCGGCGTCGTAAAGAACAGGCTGTTTGGGAAAGTGACGGTTTTTCCAGTGTAGTTATAGGTGCCATGGTGTAGGTCGATTTCCTGGATTTTGGTCGCCATTAGATTGTGCTCTATCACTTCGCCGCAAAGGGAGCCGACTTCGATCCATTCGCCGATTTGGAATGAACGGGAACTGGCGCGTTGGATTGAACCGGTGAAGCAAAGAATGATTTCTTTTGAAGCGACAACTACTGCAACGGCTATCGCTGTGAGTGACAGCGCGAACTCGTTGATTTCAGAGCGCCAAACCAAAAACGTCACCAGTAACAGCACGGTAAATGAGCCGTTTTTGGTACGGGAAATCCATTTACGCTGCTCTTCACTCAGGAAGTTTGAATCGCCCCAAATGACTTTGATTAGCAAGCGGCGGATCAGCATGAAAACGGCGATCACAACGAGGGTTAAAAGAAATTTGTGTTCCGTAAAAAAGGGGACAAGAAACTCTAATTGTTCCACAAAAATATCCTGATTGTTTTTTTGACTTCGTTCGATACGTGCAGTATGGCGTATTCCATCCGGTTACAACACTAAACACTCACCTTACGCTACGCAATAGAGAAACTCGTTTATTTCTTTCATAATTTCCGTCAGTTAGCGAAAAGTTAATTGCTTTAGCCTTATATTTGAACAGTGTGCGCTTTTGTTACCTGAAACGGATTGGTCTCACGGTTTTTACGTCTGATTTTTTGCCTGTCGCTCACATTTACAAACCTGGGTCTCTCGAGCCGGCAAATATACGCCTCTCTTCTAAAGCATAACTTATTGACTACGATGATTTTAATTTGGCTGAAATTATCCCTTTACTTTTTTCGTCTCAATAATGGATCATTCGGATCAAAAAATATCCATTTTCCCTTTATCAATAATTAACTCTCAACCATGATTATCCGTGGGTGATACGTATATTTCTGGTTGAAACTATTGGAGAGGACAATGCTTCGTCGCGCGCTATTCCTTTTTGGTTTTATTTTTCTTAATTTTCTGTTTTTAAAAGGGAATGCTGCCGAGGTTACTGAGGCAGATGACTCGGTGCTTCAAAATACACCTGAAGCAGCGGCAATGCGAAGTAGTTTATCTTCGTCAAAAACTGGTTTTTACCCCTCTGAAACGGTCATTTTGCCTAACGGCAAAGTGAAGGTTAAACATCAGCAGTACTATCAGGGTGTGCCCGTCAGAAAAGGTCGCGTAGTTTCGGACAGTGAGAACAGCCAGTACAAAAATGCCCGTGGCCTGAAAGTCTCTGCGCTCAGTAGCAGTATCTCTTCCGTCGCTCCTTCAATGAGCCACCAACGCGCGCTCCAAATCCTAAAAGATCAGTACTTGATCAACGCGCCTGCTGCTGAGATTTTGATTCCTGAAAACGAAAAATCCGATCTTTTCGTCTGGCTCGATGAGCAGGGCTCTCCTCGCTTGGTCTACGAGGTAAGTTTCTTTCTCCCAGCCAAAAAACCGACTCGCCCCCGTGCTTATATTGATGCAAAAACAGGTGAAATACTGAAAACTTGGGAAGGCCTTGCGCATGTCGAAGACGCGGCTAGTGGCCCTGGTGGAAATGAGAAAACAGGACAGTATCTGTTTGGTACGGACTACGCGAGCTTGAAAATCAACAAAGTGGGGTCGACTTGTACACTTGAAACGGCAAATGTAAAAACAGTGAACCTGAACCATGGCACATCGGGTTCGTCAGCGTTCTCTTACAACTGTAATGATGCCAACAACACTAATACCTTCAAATCGATTAATGGCGCTTACTCACCTCTCAATGATGCGCACTTTTTCGGTAATTTGGTGTTCGACATGTATCGTGATTGGCTGAATATGTCGCCATTGACTTTCCAGTTGGTGATGCGTGTTCACTACGGCAGTAACTATGAAAATGCGTTCTGGAATGGTTCATCCATGACCTTTGGTGATGGTAGGTATCGCTTTTACCCAATGGTTGATGTCAATGTGTCTGCGCACGAAGTGAGCCATGGCTTCACTGACCAAAACTCAGATCTCATATATTCCAATATGTCTGGCGGCATCAATGAAGCCTTTTCTGATATTGCGGGTGAAGCGGCCGAATATTATTGGAAGGGAAGTGTGGATTGGCAGGTGGGCCGTGCGATTTACAAAGTCGCCGGGGCATTACGTTATTTTGAAACCCCTTCCGATGATGGTCGTTCAATCGATCACGCAAATCAATACTACGCCGGCATGGATGTGCATTACTCAAGCGGTGTTTTCAACCGTGCATTCTACTTGCTTGCTAACAAGCCTGGATGGGATGTAAGAAAGGCTTTTGCAGCGTTCGCTTTCGCGAATAAGCTTTACTGGGCGCCAGACTCTTCGTTCGATGAAGGGGGGTGTGGTGTTGTGAGGGCAGCAGATGATTTGGACTACAACACCAACGATGTAGTAGATGCTTTCAGTCAGGTTGGTGTGTATGCTTGTCTTGATACTACCGAACTGACCAGCGGCGCTCCTGTTAACAACACGAGCGGTGACGCGGGTTCACAGACCCACTACTACTTCTCACTTCCAGGCAACACAGATTCTGCGTCTGTCTCCCTTAGCGGAGGATCCGGTAACGCGGATCTGTATGTGAAATTCAATGGCTGGCCAACAACGACAGATTACGACTGTGCTTCGACGACGTCGGACAACAATGAATCATGTGATGTCACTCTTCAAGGTGCTGGCGAATACAAAGTGCTGGTGGTAGGTCAAAGCGCATACTCGGGTGCTGCTATTGAGCTCAATATTTCACAAGCTCCACCACAGGTAGTAAGCGTGGGTGGGTCTATTTCAAGCATTTCAGGTGCCCGTGGCGATGAGTTGTTTTACAGTTTCACATTGCCAGATGATGGCAGTAGTTTGCGGATCAGAATGTATGGCGGTTCCGGTGACGCCGACCTTTACGTGAAAAAAGGCGGTACGCCTTCGCAATCAGATTACGATTGCCGGCCCTACTACTACGGCAATAACGAAAGCTGTATTGCTCAGGGTAGCCCGGGGGATGAGTTCTTTGTGATGCTTCATGGTTATGCAGCGTTCTCGGGGATAACCGTTTCTTTGACACAAGAAAGTAGCTCTCAAGCGCCTGAAGAGCGCGCAGATCCGATTGATACCTCGGCGCCAATCTCAAATATTCAGGGTTTGCAAGGCGAAGCCGTTTATTATTCCTTCAACATTTCGAATGCGAGTGTGCTTGCTGCAAACCGTGCGTCTGCCATGTCAGCAACGCCAATGTCTGGCGGCGGAGTGACGGTTGCGTTGAGTGGTGGTTTGGGGGATGCAGACTTGTATGTGCGCTCTGGTGCTGCACCGACAACGGGAGCGTATGATTGTCGATCTACTTCTAATTCAAATCAGGAGTCCTGCTCGCTATCAAAACTGTCATCAGGTACCTACTATGTGATGGTGTATGGTTCGCAGGCATTCGAGGGTGCAACCTTGTCGCTATCACAAAATTCTTCGCAGGATAATGTATCTTCCGGTGGCGGAGGTGGCGGAGGTGGCGGCAGTCTTGGATGGTTTAGTTTGCTTTCGATGCTGGCGCTTGCCTTGAGGAGTATTAGGCTTTCTATTTCAGCCAGCTATCGAAAGGATTAGATAGGTTTGCGTTTACTCATCCTTGGACTGGATTCAAACGCGCATTGAGCCTTTTATAGCTGTGCTTTGCGCCGAGCAATGTTGGGTTAGTTTCCAGCCATTTAAGCAACGTCCTGGTCACCTCTTCGGGTGACTGGCTTGTGGTATCAAGTTCGATATCGTAATGCAGGTGCTGGTGTACGTGATTAAATTCACTTTCAGCCAGTCCAATCGCTCTATCTCCACGCTCTTTTTCGCGCTTAGCCGCAATCAAAAGATGGCATTTTACGCCAACGATACATACTGTGAAGCCTTCCAATGCGGCCAGCAGGTTTCGTTTTTCTTCGTCGACTGTCCAAGCGTTGTCGAGGATTAGAAAGCAACCTGCTGTCGCGAGACCTTTCGCAGCCTGATGATAGCCTTCAACCAGAGTGGGGTAGCTATAACCTTTGCGGAAGATAGCTTTGCCTTCCATCATGGCTTTCAAATCGGAAGGAGGGAGCGCATAAAGCACGCTATCGATACTGAAGTTCAGGTATTGGCGAGGCAAGTGTTCAATGAGCTCTTTGGCAATACTGGTTTTACCGGCGCTGCCTGTTCCGTTGAGAATAATAATTTGTGGAAGCATGTCACCAACTTTGTCTGATCGTATATTTGTCTACCATTACCAGTAGGTAATGTGAATATATAATTAGATGCTTACGCTGACTTTTTGTACAGGAAAGTGGCCGTGATTTTAAGCTGAGTTCACACAAAAATAGTGATGTTATTTTGCGAGTTTTGTCTCGTGCTAGAGACAAAAATAAACTAATGACTCTTTTAGTGATTCGTGATGAATGATTAGCTACGCATAGATAAATTCTTTAGCAACTTGAAGTTGTTTTAAATTACAAAGGGTTGAGCTAGAAATAGTTAGTGTATTCTAGATCACTTCCTACTGCACATTGTCCTTTCATCGATATTTGTCTCCAAAAACGATCAGAATTTACCTTCTGATCCGTTCCGTATGCCATTGGGTAACTTTGTCACTCGTTAAAAAAAAGAGGAGTGACGAGATGAAACGATGGCAAATAACGATGTATGTGATTTTGGGCTTTTCACTGTCTGGCTGTGGGGGAGGAGACAGTGGGAACTCCCACAACCAATCTGCGCTCAGGGTTATACATGCTGGCGCTGATGCGCCAAAAGTAAATGTGTTAGCCAACCAGTCAGCTTTGGTTGAAGGTCTGGATTACGGCGATAGCAGCGGGTTCAAAAAGGTGAATTCGCAAAACTACAAGGTAAAAGTGAATGCTCAACTGCCCAACCAGACGACACCAACAGTGCTAACGGAAGATTACAACCTGAAAGCTGAACGTAACTATTCTGCGATAGCCTTGGGAAGCGTTGCCGACAATACATTGGAAGTCTTGGTTGTCGAAAATTCAGATTCTGCGGTTGCGAATGGTTATGTCAGGATACAGGCTGTACATGGGTCACCTGCTGTTCCTGCTGTGGATGTGTATGTGACTGCGCCGGGTGATGATGTTAACTCTGCATCGCCAACGTTGACGCTGAGCTATCGCCAATTTAGCGACCAACTATCTGTTCCTGCCGGTGATTACCGAATTCGAATTACGCCTGAAGGAACTAAAACGGTCGTGTTTGATAGCGGAACGGTACCACTTACATCGGGGACTGATTTGTTGGTGACTGCTGCGCCGAATATTTATGGTGGTAACACAACATCACCAGTGGTTTTGGTTGCTGCATCTGGTTCTGGGTCTTCAGTGATCTTTGACCAATCCACAGGTGCAGATTTGCGGGCAGTTCACGGTGTCGCAGATGCACCTGCAGTCAACGTGTTACTGAACGATAGCTCAACGCCTACAATTGCGGACCTGAATTATTTAAATGAATCTCCTTTCCTACAGGCTCCCGCAGGCACACAGGATGTGACCGTCAATGTGCCTTCACTGAGTGCAGATGTACTGAAGAACGTACCTGTGTCGCTTGAGCAAGGGAAATTCTATAACGCGATTGTATTAGGTTCGGTAGATGCTTCTGATGCGTTTGATATTGAGTTACTGCCTTTCGAAGAGGACCGCCGCAAAGTTGCCACAGAAGCTAAAGTATCGCTGGTGCATGGCTCAGTTTCTGCTGGAACCGTTGATATTTACATCACTCCGACGGATGACATTTCCAATGCAAGCCCGACGATCAGCAACTTTGCCTACAAGCAAACCCTCACAGGTGTTGGTCTTATGCCCGGGGAAGCCGTGATATCTGTTACACCCGCGGGCTCGAAAACGGTGGCTATCGGTCCGCTGCCGGTGAATTTCGAAGGTGGAAAGCTCTACGGTGCAGTCGCCCAGGACGCTAAGAGTGGAGGTACGCCTTTGGAGCTGAATGGATTTGATGAGTTGAATTGATTCTTAATGGAGAAAATACACGCAAACGTTCTAAAAACAGCAGCGTTCAGTGAGTTTGACTGGCGTTGCGATCGTGACCGTCCTTTGTAGGTGTAGGCATCTCCATCAAAAAGGAATAGTAGCCCCGCATCTGCGGGGCTTTTCATCAACGTTTGAAAGTAACGGCTTCAGCGTCTTCCAAGTGGAGTAAGGTGGTCGCTGGTTGAGTTTCGGCAATCACTTTACCTGCACGGATAGAGTAGCGAACAGGTACCTGACGACGCAGTGCATCAAAGTCGTTCTCTGCAGGAAGGATCAGCAGGTTGCCCGGTTTGCCGATTTCAACGCCATAGTTGTCTTGGATGGTCAAGGTTTTCGCTGAGTGGTGACTTATCAAGTCCAGCGATTGGTTCAGTTGGTCGTAACCCATGATTTGGCAGACATGTAGTCCCATATGCAGTACTTGCAGCATGTTGGCAGTACCGAGAGGATACCAAGGGTCGAATACATCGTCGTGGCCAAAACAAACGTTAATGTCTGCTGCCAGCATTTCTTTGACACGGGTAATACCGCGGCGCTTTGGATAGTCATCAAAACGGCCTTGCAGATGAATGTTTACCAAGGGGTTAGCGACAAAACTGATGCCTGACATGCGCAACAAACGGAACAGACGAGACGCGTAAGCACCATTATATGAATGCATTGCCGTGGTATGGCTGGCCGTCACTTTGTGGCCTATTTCGTATTTGTGCGCTAGCGCCGCAACGGTTTCTACGAAGCGCGATTGTTCGTCGTCAATTTCGTCGCAGTGCACGTCGATAAGGCGGTCATATTTACGTGCCAGTTCAAACGCATAGTGGAGTGACTCCACACCGTATTCGCGGGTAAACTCGAAGTGTGGAATGGCACCCACGACGTCTGCACCCATTTTTACGGCTTCTTCCAGTAACTCCTTACCGTTTGGGTAAGAGAGAATACCTTCCTGCGGGAAAGCCACAATTTGAATGTCAACCCAAGGCTTCATTTCTTCACGCACTTCAATCATGGCTTTCAATGCGGTCAGGGTAGGGTCTGACACATCAACGTGGGTGCGGACGTGTTGAATACCATTAGCGATTTGCCACTTCAGGGTTTGTTTTGCACGCGCTTTCACATCTTCGATAGACAGCATCTCTTTGCGCTCAGCCCAGCGCTCGATACCTTCAAACAAGGTGCCTGAAATATTCCAGCTTGGCTCACCAGCGGTTTGGGTGGTGTCTAGGTGGATGTGAGGCTCACAGAAAGGTGGTAGGGCCATACCACCTTCTGCGTCAATCACGGTTGCATCTGTTTTCAGCTCAGCGCCGTTGTCTTCAATGGCGCGAAAAACGCCGTCTTCAATCAGGATTTGTGAAGGCGTTTCCTGACCGCGAATAACAACATTTTTAATCAGTAGAGATGCTGACATTGAGGTTTCCTCTTTGGCTCACACGCGAGCAGATTCAGTCTTTCTATTATCGTTTAGCATATCCAGTACAAGATAGCTGATTGCACCACCTAATACGGCGTTCAAAGGCACGATACCTGGCAGCAGGTGACCAGCCGCAATACCAGCGGCCACACCACCAATCGCTGCCCAGTTAACGGTTTTAAACTCTGCGTTTGCAAAGTTCTTGTATCGCGCTCGGTGCTTGATGAAATCGGCGATGATGATACCACCAATCGGTGGTATCGCAGCTGAAAGGAAGGTCAGCCAGCCTACAAAGTTGTTGTAGAGCCAAAGTGCACACAGGGTACCAATGATACCGTTGGCAACGGAAAGGTACTTGCTTGATAGGCCGGTAATATTGGAAAAGCCAAGGCCTGATGCATAAAGTGCGTTGTCGTTGGTTGTCCAGATGTTCAACCCGAGCACAATGATTGCTGGAATGAGCAGCCCTTGCATCATCATCACTTCTGATATGTCTGACTGACCTGTTGCTGCCGCGCCAGCTGCACCAAAGATAAACATCAGGCTGTTGCCGATGAAGAATGCCACCATGGTCACAACGACAGCGCCTTTTGCACTCTTACCAAATCGCACGAAATCTGCGGTCAGTGTTCCTGCCGAAATGAATGAACCAACCACCAGAACCAGTGCGGTTGAGAATGACATTGGATTTTCAGGAGAGATGAGTTGAAGTTTTTCGATACCACCCAGACTGTCGACAGCTTCGATGACTGAGTATCCGCCGAGAAGGGCAATAGCAGGAACAGCGATGGCAGAGAGAACCATAAGGGCAGAAATGCCAAAATATACGGTGGCGGTCATGGCTAGACCGGCGACTATAATCAGGATGTTGGTATCAATGCCCGTTGCTTTCTGGACGGGAAGGGCAAACATGGCAACGCCGACACCAAACCAACCAACTTGTGTACCGCCGAGAATGAGAGAAGGAAGCCAGGAGCCTTTGGTTCCGAAAGAGAATCGAGCAAGAAGATGAGTAGAGAGACCGGAAGAAGCGCCAATATAACCAAGAAAGGAAGTGTAAATACCGAGGAGAAGATTACCGATGAGAACTGCGAGGAGGAAATCATTGAATGAAAGGCCAGTGCCTAACGTTCCTCCTGTCCACATGCTCGCTGAAAAGAAGGTTAATCCCAGCATGACCATCGTCAGGGATAGGATGCCCTTTCGAGCTGACTGTGGGACTGGTTCCAGACCGTAGTTATTGTCCGCCGCCATTTTACACCTCAATAACAAAGAAAAATGCGCCCGATGTATACCCAAACAACCTGAATCCTGCATCTTCAGGTTGTTTGATTCTATCGGTTAAACGGCGCGGTAGTTTATCGGCGTAATACGTGATGTCAATCTAATAAACGCTACTTTGTAAAGGTTATTTTGAATGACTTTACTTAAATAATTGAATCGAATGGATTATTTGTATCTCTGTTTGAATGATTGTATGACTTAAGTCATATTTGTAATCGGTTACCTAATATTAAGATGTTTATAAATGTGGTTTTAAATGTGGATTTTATTAAAAAGTCTTTTATTACGAGAAGTTCTTGAAACAAAAGACTGAGATTTAGATGGTGGAGGCTAATACTCTGCTGCTCGTTACTTCGAGCAGCAGTAGTAGTGAGGTTGGGTGTTTAAAATAGGACGTAGAGTAAATCAATGGGTAAGAGCGCATAAAAGTTGATGTAAACTGGTTTGCTATTCGCCATTTGAAGGAGGAAAGTTTGCAAACATGTCTTTTACCTGCTCGTTGATAAACTCATTCTTACTTGAAGGTGTCATGCTATCAGTCAGTTTTCGTTTAGACACAGCGCGCCATACAACCTGATTGCTTTGGTTGTCGACCATCTCGACAACCAATTGGCCGTAATCTCTCTCTTCAATTCTTACAGGTGTTTCATAGCGAGCGCCAAATCGACCGGTACCATATCCAAAGCTGAAGGAGGGTCCATATGCGACAGCTTCCGTTTTTGGCTGGACGAAATATCGTAGCGTGACATTTGGAGCCACTTTCGCTTCCTCAATACCTTTTATCGCCATTTCCCTTTCCAGAGCACGTTCAATGCGGCTGTCATCCAGTGAAATAGGAGAGGTCGATGACTTCGCGGCGATATCGTAGGTCTCGATTTCTTGATAAGGGAACTGTTGGTCAAAGTCGGTATAGACACTCTTTGCACAACCTGCGAGTAAGAGAACAAAGAAAATGGGGAAAATTCGAGCGGACATGACATCGCCTCGTCTTAGGAGCTTAAGGTCTTGGAATATAGACCACCGCGATGGGCAGAAAGTTGCGTATTTTGAGAAAAGCTGGTTATTTTTCCACCAACTCAAGCGCTTGTTGTGTGTAGGGGTGGGTAGGAGCAAGGCGCTGCATTTCATTCGCCCATTTGGCAGCAGTGCTTTGGTCTTCCATATTGATCGCAGCTTTCACCGCATCAATATGTATCCAGGCTCGAGGGCCGAATGGGTAGTAGCCCAACTCTTCTGACGCCATCATATCTTTAAGCATGGCAAACCCACGTTCACGTTGGTCCATTGATTCGGGCAGGCTAATGAAGGTGATGGCAGCAAGCGACTGTATGTAAAGCCCTTCATTGAGCCCGTAATAAGGTTTATTAAACGACTCAGCTGATAATTGGTTTAGAGATTTATTGAGTGAGTCGACACCGATTTTGGAAAACTTCTGTCGGTTCCAAGGAAACCACGCGTCACGTGCTTTCATTGACATGGCACTGCCGTAATAAGCGGTGAGTAACGCATCTTCTGGGTACTGAATGAGTAGGCTTTCAACGGCACTGAGAACGTGCTCTCCTGCATCACTGTTACCCTTGCTGGCATCCATGAAGGCGTCTTGAAGCGTCTTTTGTATGGGCCCGGCATTTACCTGGTTTAACCAGGCCGGAGTTGCCGTAATGAATACGACAATACTAAACAGCACGATGCGGCTCAGCCAATTGTCCTTAATGTTCATTGCATTTCTCCTGAGGGTTGACGTTGTTTCAGGTTGTCAAACTACAGCACATCATTAGAAAGAAAAGGGCGATGAGACCAAATGCAATATTGACTGATAAACCGCATTTGGAGGATTTGAAGTGATTGGTGAATATACCCAAACGACCTGAAGATGCTCGTATTGAGGGCCTCCCTTCGGGCGAGTTGACTGAAGCCGTGGTCTGTGTTGTTCCTTTTTGACGAAGTTGACCGCGCCTGGGAAGGAACGCCGCGATCACAACACCAATCAACCTCACTGAATCCTGTATCTTCAGGTTGCTAGGGGCTGTTGACCTTTGGTGATGATTTTTGCAGCAGTTTGTGGGGATTTTATGCAAGGCAGAGGCTTCGATGTGTAGCTGGCCTACATGAGAAGCTGATAACGCAGCAGAAATTCCCCACAAACGCTGCCCGAAGGGTTCTGCTCTAAGCGTTTTATGCTTTGTTGAGGTGTATTTGCTTAGAATGACTAGGCAGCACACACCTCGCCGCGCCTAAAACGCTTATAGCGAGAACAAAATTTAACCACCAAAGGTCAACAGACCCTAGGATGTATTCTACATTTGCTTAAACAGAGAGTGAGCGTTTCTGCTAACTGGTAATTGACTTTGGTTGGATGAGACTTCAACGACCATTTTTCCAGTGATGTCCTTGAAAACTCGTCTGATGGCGGACACTTTGACGATGACTGAGCGGTGAATCTGCCAGAAAGTTTCTTCACAGAGCACCTGAGAAAGGTTCCGAAGTGGAGTGCGGATAATGTATTCAGAGTCGTTGGTGACCACTGTGACGTATTTATCCTCTGCCCGGAAGTATTCTACATCATCGACGTGAATAAGGTGGATATCTTCACCTTTAGCTGCTTTCAGCCATGTGAGCGGTGCAGAACGTTTTTCCTGAGCATGAGAAAGAATTTGGGTAAATTCGTCCGCATTCAGAGTTGGTTTAGTGCGAGTTTTTAGGCGAGTGCAGGTTTTGTTGAGGCGTTTTTCATCAATAGGCTTGATTAAGTAATCAATCGCGCCGTGTTCAAACGCTTCGATGGCGTAATGATCGTAAGCGGTTACGAAAATAATACGGGGTGGTGTTTGCATTTCACTGAGTAAGTTGGCGACTTCTAATCCATCCAATCCTGGCATTCTGATATCAAGAAACACCACATCTGGTTGAAGAGTCTTAATGAGATCCAGTGCCTCGATACCATCTTTAGCACTGCCAACGACATCTATATCGTAAGAGACGGTGCCTAACAGCCTGCTCAAATGGTGACGGAGAATGGGCTCGTCATCTGCAATTATTGCTCGCATTGAAATGAAATCCTTGTCGTGAATCCCCCTCCTTGATGGGGAATGAGTTTAAGTCGTCCTTTCTCTCCATATAGCGTTGAAAGGCGTTCTTTCACGTTCTTCATGCTGACACCATTTCCTTTAGAACCTTCATTGAAACCAATGCCGTTATCGGAAACGTCGATGGTAAGCATGTCTTCCTGTCTTGAAAAGTTGATTTGGATGTATCCCCCTTTCACCGATGGCTCAATACCGTGTACCACAGCGTTTTCGACTGCAGGCTGGATCAGAAATGGAGGAATCCGGGTTTGTTTTGAGATAGAGGTATCGACTTTTATTTCAAACTCCATCCGGTCACAAAGGCGAATTTGCTGAATGGAAAGGTAGCTGTCGAGTAGCTTTAGTTCATCATGCAGCGAAATTGTATCTTTACGCTGCTGCTTAAGGCTGGCGCGAAGCAGATCAGTGATTTTCTCGAGCAGCATTTTGGCTTTGGGAGCATCGATATCTATGAGTACCTGGATGTTAGCCAGTGTATTGAATAGAAAGTGAGGTTCCATTTGGCCTTGCAGGCTTTTAAGTTGGCTGTTTATCAGTGCCTTTTCCTGTTCGGCTTGACGGAGCTTCGCGTCTTTTAGATCATTTTCCGCTTGCCTTGCTCGATCACGCATGAAGAAAAAACAGGCAGTGAAAATCGCGACAGAGACGGTGAATATCAGCGTCGGCAGCAGAAACTCTGTTCGCCAGGACCCTCGATACTGGTATATCCAAAGCTGCATATTCATGGTGCCAATGATCGAGCCAATACTGACGGACACAGCGGTCCTTAAGGGGTTAGACCATATGGGGAAGTTTCTTGCTAGAAATATGTGCAACCAATTGAAAGACGCACCGTAGCCGAGCGAAATGGCCAAGTGGTAATAAAATGCGCCGCCGAAAATGAAGCCTGTCATGTAGGCAATTACTGAACAAATTCCGATGACGATGAGAACGCGCGCGCGCTCAAAGTATGAGATTGTAGGGTTCATTGTGCTCTATCTTTCCTAACAAATACAATGTTAGTTTTTATTGTTTTTCCGTGAAATACCCTATCGTCCTTATATTGGTGAAGATGATCGAGAATTTTGATTCCCGACTTATTTTTATAGGTAGAGATGCTCTTTTTATGGGGCTTAAAAAAGAGGCGCAGCATAAAACATGTGCGCCTTTCGATAAGGTATTTCGGATGCACAGTAGCTTTTCCGTAAAATAAATAAGGAAAAACAACCAACGCAGCCAAATTAACTCAAATATGAGATAACGAAAGTAAGATGCGATAAAAGCACCAATATCATGATGATTGGTGCTATCGGGGAGTGAAAGGGAGCCCACGTTGAAAGTTTAACCGCTGTTTGAAGAGCGTGGTTCTGAGTGTGTGGCGATAATGTCAGAGCGTGTATTATTTCCGCCTTGTCTTTCTGCATCGATTCGCATCATTTCACTGGTATTGAACATATGCTGCGGATTGATTCGCTCACCGCTTGCTTCGAGTGAAGATAAACCAATGCTGAGCGTGATCGCGCCAGTGCTAGATAGAATGAAGGGTAGGTTCTTCACACGTAAGTTGTCGTGAATCTTTTGACAAACAATATGAGAGTTTTCGCGCGTTGTATGTGGGAGGATGATGGCGAATTTGTCATTCGCCAAATGAGCGAGCACATCTGACGAGCGCTGACAGGTTTCAGAGATGACCCGACTAATGTCAGTCAGCACGTTATTGGTCTTATCTTCACCTTCAGCAGACTTGTAGCCTTCAAATTGGTCGACAGAGAGGGTCAGCAGGCTGATTGGCGTCTTGTAGCGACTGGCTCGGCGAAGTTCTTTGTCGAGCATATCATTAAAGTGTCGGAAGTTACTCAGTCCCGTCAGCTGATCAATTGGATTCACTTCTTCTAACTGGTGAGTGACATCATCAAGCGCTTCCTGATTTAAATCCAATGCATGGTTCAGTTCGACATTTTCATCACTGATTTGGTGGATGGTCTCGCTTTGTCGTTTGGTTAACAGTGAGAAACCGAGTACCAAGGAGGCCAGACCAAAAATGATCACCAAAGTCGTTAAGGCTTCGGTTTTGTATTCCTGCCAAATAGGAGGCTGATAATTAATAAAGCGGGTGCCCTCAGGCAAGGCATCACGCGATATATCGTGTTTGTCCAAAGACTCAAGGTCGAAAAATAGAGACGCGGGTGCGGGTTTAGCAGAAGGAAGGGGTGTCGCTGCATCTTTTGACATGATCTCAAGTGCGAGCTGAGCTGCAGCCTTGCCCTGACTATACCCCGTCACTATCTGGCCGCCAATGGCGCCATGACCGATGTGCGAGTGCCAATAAGTGTAAACAGGAAAGGGTGTGATTGAAGAGAGTAGTCTTGCTGTCTCTGCCGGGCTGTACTCTGTGCCATCTGATTTGGGTAGGGTATTGCTCAACAGAAACACCAATGAGTTTGGAGGAAATTGGCTCAACTCTTCGTCTAGGGCTTCAATAGACTTGTCGACGATGATTCCGGTATCAATGACATTGGCGTAGGAGGGCAGCACCGTTTCCCTGACGATATCGACAACGCGTTGGTTATGACTTTCTTTTGTTGTGCCGACAAATACGATTGCATTTGCATCAGTTTGAAGCGACAACGCCAAGTCTACGGCATTTTTGTAATCTATATATTCTGAAATCCCTGTTGAGTTGATGGCCGTGTTCAATGGCCCGGCAGGGAAATCTTTCAGTGCGGTATAAATAATGGGTTGGCTTGGGAAGAGCACTTTTTGATGGCGTAGGGCAAAATCGAGAGCAGCGTTATCAGATGTAATGACCAAGTCTGTTGAATTAGCGACTCGCTTAATCGCTAATAACTCAGCGAGTTTTTCACTGATAGATTCTCCCTGATATCTTAGGGAATCAAGGTAAACCATCGAAAGTTCGATATTGGAGCCGGATGCATCAAATGTATCTTGGATGCCGTTCTCAATTTCATCGCTCCAACCATAACCGCGGTGGAAGGCATTAATGTAAAGTACCTGCTTGGCAACTGAGTCGGCAGATGCGTTAGTCGATGCAGCGGCAACCAGCATAGTCGTAAACAATACCCCTATAACCAGACCAAGGACAGGCATGGTAATCAAGCGGGAGAATGTCGAGGTGATCTTCTTGTTCATAGCTTTCTCGAAATTTTTCTTGGCCTGCCAACGGGTGTTGATAATTTGAGACGGGGTCACCCAGTAAGTGTAGTTAGGAATTCTGCGAGTTTTGTGTGTTGCAGACGGAAAGTAGGAGCTTGGGACGCGGCGCAAATTTTTCCCATTAATCAGGACTGGGAATGACAGAAGTGTGACTTGTTTCGCTGTTTGCTTGAAGTAGGGGGCCGAACTCTGTAGTCTTGCGGCGTTTTCCATTCTCAGTTCAGGAATATTGCCTTGCTTAGTACAGCTAATATCACCCAGCAATTTGGCGCCAAGCCACTTTTCGAAAATATTTCCGTTAAGTTTGGCGAAGGTAACCGTTACGGCCTAATCGGCGCAAACGGCTGTGGTAAATCAACGTTCATGAAGATCCTGAGCCGTGAATTGGAGCCAACCAGCGGTAACATCAGCGTGGATCCTAATGAGCGTGTTGCCAAACTGAACCAGGATCAGTTCGCCTACGAGAGCTTCACGGTTATCGACACAGTTATCATGGGCCACAAAGAGTTGTGGGCTGTGAAACAAGAACGTGACCGTATCTATTCTCTGCCAGAAATGAGCGAAGAAGATGGCATGCGAGTGGCTGATCTGGAAGTAGAATTCGCTGAGATGGACGGCTACATGGCAGAGTCCAAAGCGGGTGAACTGCTGCTGGCGGTAGGTATTCCTGTTGAGCAACATTACGGCCTGATGAGCGCGGTAGCGCCTGGCTGGAAACTGCGCGTGCTTCTGGCGCAGGTACTGTTTGCAGACCCAGATATCATGCTGCTTGACGAACCGACGAACAACTTGGACATCGACACCATTCGTTGGTTGGAAGATACGCTGAACGAGCGTAACTGCACCATGATCATTATCTCGCACGACCGTCACTTCCTTAACTCAGTATGTACCCACATGGCTGACCTGGACTACGGTGAACTGCGCGTTTACCCAGGTAACTACGACGAATACATGACAGCAGCGACTCAAGCGCGTGAGCGTCTGCTGGCAGACAATGCGAAGAAGAAAGCACAGATTGCTGAACTGCAAACCTTCGTAGCGCGCTTCTCTGCAAACGCCTCTAAAGCGAAACAAGCGACTTCACGAGCGAAGCAAATCGACAAGATCCAGCTGAGTGAAGTGAAGGCATCAAGCCGTCAGAACCCATTCATTCGTTTCGAGCAGTCAAAAGAGCTGTTCCGTAACGCACTGGAAGTAGAAAACCTAAGCCAAGGCTTTGAGCACGATCTGTTCGCGAACTTCGGCGGTATTTTTGAAGTGGGTGAGCGCATTGCGATCATTGGTGAAAACGGTGTGGGTAAAACCACTTTACTGAATACGCTGGCAGGCGCACTAGAGCCACGCACCGGTGAATACAAGTGGTCTGAGAACGCAAACATCGGTTACTACGCTCAGGACCATGCCCATGACTTCGAAAAAGACATGAACCTGATGGATTGGATGAGCCAGTGGCAGCAAGAAGGTGATGACGAGCAAACCGTCCGTGGTTTCCTTGGTCGTATGCTGTTCTCTCAGGATGACATCAAGAAGTCTGTCAAAGTGCTGTCTGGTGGTGAGCAAGGTCGAATGCTGCTTGGCAAGATCATGATGCACAAACCAAACATGCTCTTGATGGACGAACCTACCAACCACATGGACATGGAATCTATTGAATCATTGAACACTGCACTTGAGCAATTCAAAGGCACGTTGTTCTTCGTATCGCATGACCGTGTATTCGTTGACTCACTGGCAACCCGCATTATCGAAATCCGTGACGGCAAGATCACAGACTTCAAAGGTACTTACGCTGAGTTCCTGAAATCACGTGGTATTGAAGGCTAATTTCGCTTTCTGTCACGCAAAGAAGAACACCCGCCTAGGCGGGTATTTTCGTATTTACTAATAGTACTCAAAGCTTTTCGACCAGTGCTTCAAACTCTTCGATACGCTTTTCAGCTATTTGGATGCTTTGCTGCCAGAAGTCTGGTCTGGTTAAATCGACACTCAGGTGGGTTTTCGCCACTTCTTCTGCACTCATTCGGCCAGTATCTCTCAGTAGGGCTTTGTAATTACTGTAGAATGCAGTACCTTTCTCTGCACGTCTTGCGTACACACCGGTACTGAACAGATAACCAAACAGATACGGATAGTTGTAGAAACTGATCTCCGCGATACTGAAATGCAGCTTGGTTGCCCAGAAGAGGTCGTTAGGCTCCGACATCGCATTGCCGTACCATTCATTCCAGGTTTCTGCCATGAGCGAGCGAAGCTCTGCGGGCGAACATTCGCCGCGCTGTCTTTGCTCATAGAAAGATTTCTCAAACCCATAGCGTACTGGAATATTGAGCATGAGTGCTACGGCTGTTTGTGCTTCTTCCCACAGCATCAACAGCTTGTCATGGCTGCTCTCTGCCTGCTCTAGCAATGCATCACGTACTACGTTTTCTGCAAAGATTGATGCGGTCTCTGCCAGTGTCATTGGGTATTCAGTTTCGATTAATGGCATGTCACGCATTACCCAGTTGTGGAATGCGTGGCCTAATTCGTGTGCGAGCGTAAGTACATCCGACATACTGCCACCAAAGCTCATAAACACGAGGGGTGTACGGGTTTTGGCAATCTTGGTGCAATAGGCTCCCATGCTTTTGTTGGGTTGTGGTGCGGCATCAATCAGTTTTTGTTCGACCATCATGTCGACGAACTCCGCCATCTCTGGATCGACGCTTTCAAATGCCTTACGGATGATGGCAATGGCTTCATCAAACGAATGTAAAGCCTGTTTGGACCCGCCGAAAGATGGCATTGCGGCCATTTCATCCCACGGCTTAAGTTGTTCGGTACCGAATACTTTCGCCATCGCTTTTGCCGCGCGACGGGAAAGATCCTGACTGGCCTTGGTGACATCCAGCATGGCGTCAAGTGTCGGTTTCTCAATACGGGCTTCTTCAAGCGCAGGGGCGAGGAAATGTAGTGGCTTGGTATGACTGCGCTTTTCATATTCGGTGAGTCGATTACCCGCCAACGCATTTAGAATAGCGGCAAAGGTAACCTCCTGATTTCCCATCGCTTCGCGGATAGCACGCCAAGCTGGCTCACGCCGATAGGTATCGCCACCGTAAAGCAAGCTTGCTGCCTGTGAAAGCCCCATCTCTTCTTCGCTGCCATCTGGGAATTTCAGGCTGACTTTCAGTGTGCCTGTGATGTCATCGTAGAGACGACCCCAAGCGTTTTTGCCATCGACCTGCATGGCTGAGAGCAACTGTTCCTCAGGAACGGAGAGACGGAAAATCTGCTGCTCACGCAGACGAGAGAGGCGGAATGCGTGGCGTTGATAGCTACCCGTCGCATCCGAACCATCAAGCACTCTCTCAAAAAAATCAGCCTCGCTGGTTGCCAGCTTATCTTCAAATGGACTGAAAGCCTGTTTGAGACTAGATGCCATCACATCGGTTTTAACAACTACAGTCTTCGCTTCGGCATCCTTAGCGTTTACTGTCGACAAACACGCTGCATAGCTGGATACTGATTGAAGTAAGGTCGAAGTTTCATCTAACAGGCTCAGCGCTCGCTGGCAGCCCTCAATAGTATCGGATGAGAGGTTGCTCAGTGCTGCAATGTTATCGCTAGAGCGGGAGAGATCGTTTTGTAACGCTGTGTCTTGAAGGCTTTGATAGACAAATGAGAAGTCCCAACTTGGTGCTGACATGCCTTTCTCCTTTTCATATTGGCGAGATTACTTTATCGCAATCTTGTGTGAGATGAACAGGAGAGGACAGGGTCTAGAACGTATTCCGTTGCATTACGTCAGAAAAACGCGCTTGGTGTCACTTACTCTTTGTTTTCTGTTTGTGCCGATTCAGTTGATTCGTTTTGTGTTTCTTCTTGAGCTATTTTTTCGCGCTCAGCTTTAGAAATGTAGCGAGGCTTACTGCTTTTTTGCAGTTTGGCTTTCTGTTTCTTGTCTTTCTTTTTGAGAGTTTGAATGATTTTCTTTTTACGGTTCATGATGGCATCTCAGAGATCGAAGGTGGAGGATTGTATAAGAAAGCCTAAGGTCTTGCACTTTACTTGAATGTTGTGAGGGAAATTCCTTGGTTAAAATATAGGCAAACGAACAGGTCTGGATTTCCTTTGTTAATATTTGTCGCGTGAATGGTTGAAATTCACTCCTTCAATGAAAACAGTAGGATACGTTCAGCCGTTAACGACGAATTAACCGCGCTGACATTGCCCTTACAAACGCCTGTAAACCAGTTGTTGCCAGAACAAATTGGAAGGGGGATATGGCCTCTTTTCTTCGTAAAAATACACTGTATACTTCGCCGACTTTTTAAACTCACAGTGTGTAAAACGATGAAAAAATTTGCAATCAAAGCTGTTGCAGCAGCAGTTCTGACGGTATCTCTGTCAGGTTGTATCGGTCAAATGGCCACTTCAGGCGCAGTGATGAAACTGAACCTGTCTGCTGTGGACAACCGTTATGCTCGTGCAGGTCTGTATGTACTGATGAGCCCGGTTTACGGTGTGGCGGCTGCGGCTGACCTATTCATCTTCAACTCAATCGAGTTCTGGACTGGCACCAACCCAATTTCTGGCAAATCTCCAGCGGTTGCTGACACTCCAATGAGTGCAGTGATCAAAATCAACCAGAAGCTGGACAAAGATCTGACGACTGCGCCAATCAAGATTTCTTCTGCTGACGTTAAGCAAGTCAATGACAAATCTCTGGAAATGTCTGTTGCATATGCTGATGGCACCACCCAGATCCTGCGTGGCGAGAAAGAAGGTGAAATGGTGAACTTCTTCCTGAACGATGAATTCATCACCGCAGTTTCTGTGGAAGAGCTTAACCAATACGCTGTAAACCGCGTATAATCGTTCCGCTGAGACTGGGTTAGTTGGATATAGCGAGCCCTGCATATGACAGGGCTTCGTTATTTCTGGGGCAGGATGCCAACATATTTAAACCTGCACCTAGGGGCTGTTTGAGCCGTTATGCTGAAACTCATCACTACTTTGCCACCACTTGTGACTTTATCAGTTGCTATTCTTTTTGAAATTGTCGCAACGTCGATGATGCCAAAAACCCAGTCTTTCACCCAGCCTATTACAACAACATCAGTACTGGCGTGCTATTCAATCTCATTTTACTTACTTTCTATCACCGTGAAGTCGATGCCTCTGGGTATTGCTTACGCTATCTGGAGCGCTGCGGGGATTTTGTTGGTCTCTTTGGTGGCATGGATGTTCTATGGCCAGCAATTGGATTTGCCAGCCATCTTAGGAATGTCACTGATTGTGTCAGGGGTGGTTGTCATTAATCTGTTTTCGACAGTGATGCACTAGGATCACCAAAACGGGATCTTACCCTTTCGCTTTGATTGCAAAATTTCTCGCAGTATCAAGCAGGTTACTGAAATCATAGTTACTTTCAGGCTCTACCCACGATACCCCGACGTAGTAATCCAACGTGTAGGGGAGAGCATTTTCTACAGAATAACGATCAACACGTTCTTTGAACCTGTCTAAGATCTCCTGAGTATTGGCGATGGGTGTGTTGTTCATTAGCACAGCAAACTTATCGCTTTCAAGGCGAGCTAGCACATCTGAATCTCTGAAACCAAATTTCAATAGATCGGCAAAGAACGCTAATGCCCGGTCACCTTCAACATTACCCCGAAGCTTGTTAATCGTTTTTAACTCCCGAACATCAAAAAACGCCAGTGATGCTGGGGCATTTAATCGTTCACACATATTTAGGCTATTCTGGCAAATTACTTCGAAGCCATGCTCGTTCAGCAAGCCAGTGAGGTGATCTTGTGTACTAAGCTGCATCGATGCAAGTTCATTCTCAACCAAGTCAACGATGTCCTTCATGCAGCGTAAATCGTAATCGTCAAACCCTCGTGGCTCATCATCTGCGATGCTCAAGGCACCTAGCAGTGAGCCACTGACATGGCGGATGGGATAACCCGCATAAAACCGGATCTTAAGATCGCCAAGCACCAGAGGGTTATCTGAAAATCGTGTGTCGGAGAGGGTGTCATTTACCACCATAGGTTCGCTGTCCAAAATGGCATGCGCGCAAAAACTGATGTCCCGGGGGTATTCTCTTTCCAACCCTTTCCCTGATTTTACCCATTGCCGGTTGGTATCTATAAAGCTAATCGCTGCGATTTTGGTTCCGAACATTTGTTTGGCTAGACGGGTCAGTCTGTCAAAGCGCTCTTCGTTGCCAGTATCAAGAATATTCAGGTGATGGAGTACCTGCAGACGATGCGTTTCATCGATAGGCAATTCTGGCTTTTTCATAGTGAACCCAATGTGTGAGTGTTTTCATTAATATAGACGATAGATGGCGTCATTCTGTTGATGGGAGCGATAGGTACTTTAGGGGAAGAAGGGAGCGCGCCTTAGCGCCCTTTGATTTGCTTCGAGTACGGGCCAGTTCCAGATTAATGTTTTCGTCATTTTCTATTGATGTGGAGCGTGGGCTGGTGGCTGACCCGTAAATGTGCCCACCAGCCTATCGAGTTCGTTGGCTAATCGTTCAATGGCAGAGGCTGAAAGGTTTGATTTCTTCGCTGCATTGGCAGTGTGCTCCGCAAGTTCAACAATGGCAATAATGTTTCTGTCCACGCTTTCTGTTACCACTGTCTGCTCTTCGGAGGAGGTGGCAATTTGAAGGTTTTGACCGGCAATGTCCTCAATTTGTGAAACCATGGCTGCCATCACTGAAGCACCTTCCCGTGCTTGCTCGACACTTATCGATGCCATTTCACTGCTCTCATTCATCAAATCCACGCTATGACGAATGCCGCTCTGGAGTTGCTCAATGATTTTGGTGATTTCGTCCGTGGATTGGTGCGTTTTCATAGCCAGTTCCCTGACCTGATCTGCAACAACAGCAAATCCGCGACCTTGTTCGCCAGCCCTGGCTGCTTCAATTGCGGCATTTAAGGCAAGTAGGTTGGTTTGGTCAGTAATAGAGCGGATAACATAGATGACAGAGCCAATTTCTTCACTGTCAGCGTTGAGCTTTTGCATGTTGTCACTCGCGCTGCTCATACTCTCTGACAGTTGGTTGGCTTTTGCGAAGGTTTCACCATTTACTTCGCGGCCAGTTTGCGCTGAATCCTGAAGCTCTTTTGCCACGTTTGCTGCTGCCGATACACTCTGCGCTATTTCACGGCTGGTGGCTGTCATTTCTGTCATTGCCGTGGAAACTGAGTCTGACTCGGCACGCTGTTTTTCTGCATTGGTGGCAGTATCAGTAGCCATGGTTAAGCTGCGTCTTGCGTTGCTAGAAAGCTCCGTAGAAATGCCCGAGATCTTATCCATAGTACGCTGAAGGCTGCCTATGAATTGGTTGAAGAATGACGCCATTTCTGAAAGTTCATCTTTCCCAGAAAGGTTCATTTTAACATTCAGCGAGCTTCCCCCTTCGGCGATCTTTTTCATCAGGGCGCTTGCGACAGAGACTTTATGAGTTACCAAGCAGTTGATGAGTACAAGTGCCAAACAGACGATAATCGCTAAAGTAATGCCAATTAACGTTAGAACCTTGATAACGCTCTTCTCTCGAGCAACAATGGCCGAGACCAAATCCTCATTCAGCGCTTTCATCTGCTTCTCAGCTTCTCAGCTTCTCAGCTTCTTGCACTGAAGCACGTAAAGTGCCGTGAAGGCCACTTTGTGGTGTTAAACCGATACCTATTAAGCCATCTGCAAATGCATTGAAAGCTTTGTGATATTCTCTCAAAGCCGCTTCCATGGCTAGACGGGTGTTGGGGGGCATATCACTGCTGGCAATGGCTGGAGAAAAATCATCCATCATGGTGTTGAATTTGTTGATATACTCGGTGTCAGATCGTAGCAGGAAGTCTTTTTCGTGCCGCTTTAACATTAGTAGCTTTATATATAGTTTGTCGTTCTCGATTTTCTGGATTGCCTTCTCAACGCGATGAGAAGCTGCGCGGGCAGCACCTTTCAATCCTGAGTCATGGGTTGTGCCGACTTCCAAGCGCTTGTTAACCAAAGTTTCAAAGCCATGTTGGTATGTTTCCAACTTGTATAGCATGGTATCAATAGTTTTCTCGCCTTCTATACTCAACGCGCTCAGTTTAGATTTTGCTCTCACTAGGGTTTTAGTGAGGGCGTCGTATTCTGCATCAAATCTATCTTTGTACTTGGTTTCTTTACGTGCCAAAAAATCTTTCTCATGCCTGCGAAGCATTAGAATAGATGCTTGGCTCTTCAAAATATCGACTGAAGCAGTTTCTAGCGTTTCCACCTCATTCAATGAACGAATGAAAAAAATGCAAATAGCGCAACGGATGACAAAATGAGAACGACTACACTCGATAGCTGTGATTGATGGTTTGTGGAAATACAATTCGCATAATGACTCCCGCCTGACTTATTTCCGAACTATAGCTTTATTTGGAAATCTGTGCAGAATGTTTTAAATATAGGAAAGATCTTAGTGCCGTAGAAAGTGCTGCAAAACACTTTGTACTGCCACGTTGTAAAGTAGTCTGGAAGTGAAGAAACCAATGCTGATTCCTAGCAATCAGCATTGGTTGCGTAAGGAGAAAAAATCCCGGATATCAGAAGAATTTTTATACTTGCATAGCTGGGAAGGTTAATAAAACTCTTTATTAGCTACGAAACACTGCTCATAGCCATCTTTCCAACCGTTGGCGTAGCGCGGTTCTTTAAACATCCGCTCAGGATCCTGACGATAACCATCATTGTATGTCTGAGCCGCGGTCACTTTACTGTGACAACCATCATCATAACCTTCCATATATGGCGTACTGAAGCCTAAATCTGCCAGTTGGTCATGTCTCGACGCTGTGCAACCGACCAAACTGGTTAGGGTGATAAAGAGCAATATAAATCTCAGAGACGTACTGGTTTGTTTTTGAGTATGCATGTCGTACTTCCTCTTACTGACATGGGGTACCCAGCAACCTGAATCCTGCATCTTCAGGTTGATTGGATATAGACAGGTTACCTTCGTGTTGGGATTTCAATTTGTCTCATAAGTGACTATCTGCACATGAGTTATGGGAAAGGTCAGTGAAGTCTTGTTTTTAATACTCAAAATTGGAGCAAATAAATACTGTTTTGGAGAAGAATGCTGATATATGCGGTCTATACCCAAACAACCTGAATCCTGCATCTTCAGGTTGTTTGGGTATATACAAGCTACCCCTTTTCATTTCCAGTGTTTACCAAGGAGTTTTTCCACCATGGCGAAAAAGCCTGTACTCAGTGTCTTTCTTATTTTGATGGCAGCTATTTCCCCGGGCTTAGCAATGGCAGAAAAAAAAGCCACTTCCACGCAAAGCATTACAAAAGCTTCGATAAAAATAGCTGGTAATTCTGCTTCAGAGAGGCGGGTTATCTTCATTCATGGTTCGCCGGGAAGCAAAGAAGCCTACGACGATTATCTTGGGCATCCGGCGTTACAGCACTTGGAATTAGTTTCCGTTGACCGCCCAGGCTTTGGGGAGTCAGGTCTTCCTGTTGAAACATCAATACAAAAACAGGCAGAAGCCTTGATAGGCTTGGTGAGTAGTGGTAAGGAAACATGGGTTGTGGGGCACTCTCTTGGTGGTCCTATCGCCCTGCAACTGGCATTGTTGGCGCCAGACAGTGTCAGTGGATTATTACTGATTGCATCGGCGTTTGACCCAAAGCTGGAATCACCAAAATGGTACAACTATATAACTGATACGCTGTTGGCGAACTTTATATTACCGGATGACTTGCTCAAGTCTAATAGAGAGATGATGGTTTTGGATAAAGAGTTGGAAAAGCTTGCAGCGCAAAACTGGTCTGTTCTGAAGATGCCGGTCATGTTGGTTCATGGTGCGGAAGATGATTTGGCTAATCCCGGTAACTCCAGGTATGCAAAAGCCAAGTTACCCTCAGCTGAATTGATGATGATGCCAGGCGAAGGGCATTTTATCCTCTGGGAAAACGTGCCACTACTGGTCGATCAGATTAAAACTCTAGTCAGTAAATAAATGTAAATGCCTATTGATATTTGCTCCCCCAAGCCGCATGTTAGGAGGAAGTGATATGAAGCCAACACGATTTTAATCCACGGGGAATTACTATGAGACAAATCCTGACCGGTGTGGTTACGCTTATTCTCGGCTTCTTTACCCTGGTATTTGCAGCTGTATTCGGCCTCTTGATTTCAGTGAGTGCCCTGATTGCAAAGCCATTTGTAATGAAAAAACTGCGCAAAGCGCAAGAGCAGCAAGCTGCGCAATTTGAACAGACGTACGGAGAAACCCGCGAAACACCATTTGGCCCTAAAGAGCGTCATCAGGGCCAGATAATTGACGGTGATTACCAGGATATTACCAACAATCGTTAATGTTCGCAGTCCGCAAAAACACGAAAACGCTGCCCGAGGGTAGCGTTTTCTTCGTTCGCATTCTTATCACTAGGGGCTGTTGACCTTTGGTGGTTAAATTTTGTTCTCGCTATAAGCGTTTTAGGCGCGGCGAGGTGTTTGCCGCCTAGTCATTCTAAGCAAATACACCTCAACAAAGCATAAACGGTTAGAGCAGAACCCTTCGGGCAGCGTTTGTGGGGAATTTCTGCTGCGTTATCGGCTTCTTATGTAGGCTAGCTACACATCGACGCCTCTGCCTTGCATAAAATCCCCACTAACTGCTGCAAAAATCATCACCAAAGGTCAACAGCCCCTAAGGCTTTGAACTCACTGAGAACGGGAAATACTCCCACTCATATTCGTCGTAGAGACGTTTAATCTCTCCCTTTGTTAGCAACTCCTCGAAACGCTCGTCATAAATCCGACGAAGCTCCTGTCCTTTTTCGGAATCGGCGAAGCCTGGGTAGAGTTTGAGATCCATGATAACCACCATCTCAAAGTCATCACGGTCCAGATACCCAAGGGCAAACTCTTCTTCAAGTTCTTTCCTTGCATCAAGCATTACATCGAGCCTGTCAGAATACACCATTGAGAGCCCTTGGCGACGTGACTTCACTTCGTGGATGTTGAATTTGGTGTCGATGTAGTCGTTATAGTCATAGCCTTTTACCCAACCGACAGTTCTATTTCCCAGTGTTTTTTCGCCTTCCCATGTTGGTATGACCGAGGCTTTGTAAACGGCTGATACTTGGTCAGCATCGAAGTGCCAATAGGGATAGAGAATCTTTTCTTTCTCATCGATGTATGAGCCAAGGAAAGCATCCATCTTCTTGGTTTGCACAAGGTAAACGCTTCTGGAGTAGGTGGTGGTAATGGTTTTTATACTATAGCCAAGCGGCTCAAAGACACGGCGCATGATCTCGAAGTACAATCCTGAACCATCTTTTTCTGTGGCGTCTTCCCATGCTTCACTGACCAGAATGATTTCCTTTTCACTGTGCTTATCGGCGAAACTGGGAAATACGGCCAAAGCAGTGAATGCGAGTACAAAAGCGCAGGCCATTTTCTTGACGGAAAAACCAATCATTATGAGCTCCAATAGACCGAGTTTCGAATTTGAGAAATATCTTTAAGCTTAATCAAGATGATGGTTTTCGCGAGAAATGAGCCCGAATCTACAACGCAAAATCGCACTTGCCTGATACAAAGCACTGCATTGACTGAAGGCTTCGAAGGCTATTGGCGCAGTGAAATGGTGATACTGACAATCGCATGATCGCTGCTGTAAGTGTCCTGATCGAATTTGGGATTCACCAGGTGCGAGTCTTCACAATGAAAGTCTCCTACTTCAGCTAGGCTTGCGGGATCAGCACTGTTGAATTCATTCGATAGCAGAATGTAGTCCAATACCGACCCTTTGGAATGGAAGTAGTGCGTCGCTGGCCGCTCCAGCCCAGCTTCACCAATATTTTTGACATATAATTCCCAGCTATCATGGAGTTGATAATGTGAAAGGGGCATTTCTGCCATGTCATCAGTGATGGAACGCAAACCGGAAACATGGAAAGCGTGCAATACTTCTGAGCGGAGATCATCATTAAAATCGCCCATGACTATTGCTGGGTTGTTGGTGTGTGAGCGGCGCTCGATGATGCTGTTCATTAGGTGGCAGGCTTCTGAACCTCGTTGGATAGCCGATGCCCAGGAACCCGTCATTTCAGCCTGCATGGATTGGGCGAGCTTGGTTGATTCACTCTCATCTGAGGTTTCTTCCATGATTGGACGTTTGGATTTTAGGTGGACGACATAAATGTCTGTCTGTCCAAGAGAGGGGAGCTCCAATGTCGCAAACAGCGGCAATCGGCTGTACTCGAAATCTTGTTGGATGCCAATTCGGGTAGAAACGTCAGGGTCTGCTCGCAATGGCAGGGCACTTAAAATTGGATAGCGCGACGCCAAACAAACGACCGGGCTTTTGTAGATGTACTCCTCGAGTGGCTCGGGTTCATCGACAACAGTGAAGAAGCGGTAACCCAAGGGTTCTAGCAATGCTTTGAGCGCAGACGCGCTGAACACTTCTTGAAAGGCGATAATGTCAGGTTGGTAACTGCCAATGTAACGGTTTAGCCAGGCTCGCTTTTGTCGCCATTGGTCTTCGCCATAGATGTTGCTGAACTCGTAAAATGCACCCGGCGGTTCGATAAAATTAAACAGATTTATCGTAGCAAGCTTCAGGCCGAAGGCGCTGTGTGCGTATGAGCTTTTGCTATTGGTTGCGAACACGATACCGTCTCAGGAATGATAAATATTCCTATAGTATAGCGAATTCTGCCGCGGGGAATGGGTTGATATGCTGAATAATAGACACATGCTGGAATCAAAAAGCGCTTCAAATTGAAGCGCTTTTTTGGCGCAAAAGTAAAGAAATTAGGCGGATGCCTCCTCAGGCTTTTTTGCCTGCTGCTCTTCATCTTCCACACTGTTAGAAGACTGATCAGACAGCACTTCCACCAGATTTGCGCGAGAAAGTTCGCCTTGGATCTCACCATCCTGATCCAATACAGGCAGTGGGAGTTCGTGCTCCAGCGTGTCAGGGATAACCGCTTCGATGAGCGCATCACTTTGGATGCCTGGTACTTCTTCAAGTACTGCTTCATCAATAGCATCGCCGTGGCGGGCAGAATCAACAGATTCCAGTGTCTCAATGCTCAGGGCGCCTTGGTAGCCGTCATCATTCACGTAGTAACCGTGTTCTGCTTTCGCTTTACGCATCTCTGCAAGCGCTTCGCCAATGGTTTCAGCGCTGATGCGCAGACTCTGCGGTTTCATGACCGTATCAACCGTCAGTGCTCGTGCGCGGTTAACATCTTTAACGAACGCTTCCACATAGTCGTCAGCAGGGTTAAGCAGGATATCTACCGGACGACCTTGCTGAACCAGTTTACCATCGCGCAGGATAGCAATGCGGTCGCCCAAACGAAGTGCTTCATCCAAGTCATGAGTGATGAAGATGATGGTCTTGTGCAGTTTTTCCTGAAGACCAATTAACTGGTCCTGCATCTCGCTTCGAATCAAGGGGTCAAGTGCTGAGAAAGCTTCGTCCATTAGCAGGATTTCAGCATCGGTGCACAGAGCCCGAGCTAGACCAACACGTTGCTGCTGACCACCGGATAGTTGAGACGGGTACTGTTGTTCATATCCACCCAGACCAACAGTATCAAGCCAGTCAGTGGCTTTCTTCTCCCGCTCAGCCTTGTCGACACCTTGTACCTGCAAACCGTACGCAACGTTCTGCAACACCGTACGGTGAGGCATCAGACCGAAGCGTTGAAATACCATCGACATTTTGTGGCGACGGAAATTTTGTAGTCCTTTCTCATCGAGCTTCATAACGTCTTCACCTTCAACGATGATCTGGCCCTCGGTTGGCTCAATCAAACGGTTGAAGTGACGAATCATGGTGGATTTACCCGATCCGGAAAGGCCCATAATCACGAAGATCTCACCACGCGCGATGTCCAGGTTGATGTCCTGAAGGCCCACCGTATGGCCGGTTGCTGCCAGAATATCGTCTTTGGATTTCCCTGCTTTTACATCAGGTAATACCTTTTGCGGAGCATTACCGAAGATCTTGTAGAGGCCTTTAATCTGGATAAGCGGTGTGCTGTTTTCAGTGTTACTCATTGTGGCCTCCGCTCAGGTGCTGCTGTGAACGTTTTGCGTAGCTTTGTGATACGCGGTCAAAGATGATTGCCAGTGCGACAATCGCGAGGCCGTTAATCAGACCGAGTGTGAAGTATTGGTTAGTGATTGACTTCAATACAGGTTGGCCGAGGCCTTTAACACCGATCATTGAAGCGATAACTACCATGGCCAGTGCCATCATGATGGTCTGGTTGATACCCGCCATAATGGTTGGCATTGCGAGTGGGAGCTGGACACCGAACAGGCGCTGTGTTGGGCTCGCGCCATATGCAGTAGCGGCTTCGAGCACCTCTTTGTCCACCAGTCTGATACCAAGGTTGGTCAAACGGATTACAGGTGGGATAGCGTATATAACCACGGCAATCACACCAGGTATTTTACCGATGCCCAGCAGCATCACGACAGGGATCAGATAAACGAAGGCTGGCATGGTTTGCATGACATCAAGCAGTGGCGTGACCATGGATTGCACGCGGTTTGAGCGTGCCATTGCGATGCCGATAGGAATCCCGAGAAATATGGCGAGCATGGTGCACACCAAGATGATGCTCATGGTGCGCATGGTGTTTTCCCACATACCGAAATATCCGATAGCGAGGAAAGAAAAAATAACAGCAACAGCAAGCTTCCAGGAACGGCTTGCCATGTAAGAAACACCCGCGAGAATGGCGATCATCAGCCACCAAGGGGTGCCGAGAAGAAGCTTTTCAAACCAGATGAGAAATTGGAGCAGCGGGTCAAAGAAAGATTCGATGGTTTCACCGTAGTTTCGCGAAAACTCACGGTAGGCGCCATCAAGTGTTTTACGAATTGTCAGAAGATCGGAGCGTGACATCTCCGGAAATTCTGTCAGCCAAGAATTGTCTGCCATAACAGTACAGCGTCCTCTGCGTCTTTAGAATATTAGAAACTATATACCCACCTTGGGTGGGAAAGCGCTGACGTATGTAGAGAGCCAAACGATACGTCGCGTTTTTAGATTTGGTTGTCGCAAAAAATTGCGGGCTGAAAAGCCAGCCCGCAAAGCATTTATAGCGATTACAGTGACGCTTTGATCTTCTTCGCCACTTCAGGTGTTACCCATGCGCCCCAGATGTCTTCATGATTTTCCAGGAAGTGCATGGCAGCGATTTCACCGTCAGCCTGGTTGTCTTCCATCCATGCAAGAAGGCTGTTCAGCTGTGCGTTAGTGAATGAACGGTTGGAAAGGTAGTTCACTGCTTCTGGTGAGTTCTTTGCAAAGCTCTCAGTGATCACCGTATCAACCGCTGAAGGTGGATACATAGTCACTTTTGGCTCCAGACAATCCGCATTGGTCGTACAAGATTTAAAGTGCTCTTCGTCTATGCCTGAACCGAAGTCCACTTTCACCATTTCGTATTTACCCAGCACTGCGGTTGGCGCCCAGTAGTAACCAAACCAGCCTTCGCCACGCTCATAAGCTTTAGCGATAGAACCTGACAGACCTGCGCCTGAACCTGGATCGATCAGCTCAAAACCGTTGTCACCCAAGCCCATTGCATTGAAAAGGTTGCCTGAAGAAATTTGGCAGTTCCAGCCTGCTGGACAACCGTAGAAAGCGGATAGTGAAGGATCTTCCGGGTGCTTGAAGAGTTCGCGATTCGCGATAACGCCCTCGATAGTTGCAATACTTGGGTCCTTGTCGACTAGATACTTAGGTACCCAAAAACCTTCTTCACCACCGTCAGACAGGACTGCACCAGCGAAACGGAGTCTGCCTTCCTCTACACCACGATCTAGCGCGGCTTTCAGGGAGTTACTCCAGAATTCGGGGGCGATATCCGGCTCACCTTTTTCGATCATTGACGTACCGGTAGGCATGGTGTCGCCAGGCACCAGCTCCGCATCACAGTTATATCCTTCTGCAAGAATAATGCGGTCAACATTCGCGATGAGGCTAGCGGAGTTCCAGTTCATGTCTGCGATAGTGACTTTGCCACACTCCGCCGCATAGCTGCTCATAGGAAGAGCTGAAAGCAGCAGACAGGACGAGGCTAGAAGTTTTTTCATGGAAGTTCCCTCTCATTTTAAATGACATGATAAATGAATATAGCTCTAATCATTTACCTAATGGATATTGCACTACGTTATTAGCCCTTTCGTGGTTTAAATAACTAAAAATATGCATGCAATGAAACTAATCATAACAAGTTTGTATCAAAAATTCTTTAGTGTTGTTACCTATTAAGTGTTGAATCGTTTGCGTTCTAAGTAAATTCCGAGGGGATAACGGGATTGAAAATGTGATAACTTGATGATTTGAATACTTAAACATCGGACCACTAAGAGGTTGGTGTATGAAATGTAAGAATCGATATTCAAATCGAAGATTTGTATGTTCGATGAACGATTTTCAACGAAAGTTCTGAAATTTATCCGCCTATTCTTGGTTTATTGGGAGTGATGATCGCAAAAAAATGGGAGTTCCCTATGCAACAATCAGTTTTGGTTCTGGAAGATGATGCAGATATTTTGGGACTCATTGCGCTGCACCTCAAAGTGATGGGGTTTGAAGTGATTAAAGGTACCTCTTTGGAGGATGGATATCGTGCGCTAGTGAATGAAGATATTTCCGCTGTCGTGTTGGATAGGGGCTTGGACGATGGTGATGGTAAAACCTTCTGTGAGTTTCTTCGTCAGCAGGAAAACGGTATTCCCGTGCTGATGTTGACTGCTTTGGATTCAGAGTCTGATATGGTGGAGGGCTTTGAAGCCGGGGCTGATGATTATCTTGCCAAACCTTTCAGTGTGATTGAGTTTCAGGCAAGAGTAAGGGCGCTGATGCGCCGAGTGTCCCTTCACAGTCAATGGCAGCTCGGCACCACGAAAGAATCGAGTTCTGACACCTGTGGTATGAGCAGTAAGCATTCTACTTCACTGCTTTTCCAACACCTCGAAATTTGCCCTGAAACCCACAGTGTAAAGCTGGAAGGTCGCGATATCGATCTAACACCTATTGAGTTTTCTCTTTTATGTTGTTTGGCAAAACGCCCTGAGCGTGTTTTTAGTAAAGATGAGCTGCTAAGTCGCGTATGGAATACAGATTATGATGGCTACCGTCATACAGTGTGCTGCGCGATTAATCGTCTGCGAAGTAAATTGGAGAGAAATCCTGCTACACCCAAGTACATTCACACTGTTTGGGGGGTGGGATATAAGTTTAGCGAACCCTCAGACCCAGTATTACTCCGCCGTGTGAACGGTTAACCGACGAAAAGAGGGAGGTAAATATTGGCGTTTAAAAACCGTCTGTTGTTGTTCACCTTAATTTGGTTTTTGTGCAGTGCTGCGCTTTTAACCGCATTGAGCGTATCTGTCTGGCAGCAAAACGAATGGCGTTCCCGTCAGGTTTTGCACAAAGACCTTGCTGTGCATATGAGGGACGATAACCCACTGATGGTTGGGGGTGACTACAGTCCAGAAGCGCTGTCTTCTATTTTCCACACTTTGATGCTGCTTGGGCCTGACTTTGAAATCTATTTTCTCGATCCGCAAGGCAATATCACGACATCAGGGCCACCCAAAGAAGATGTCATTCGTTTGCGAGTGGATGTTGAACCGATAGAACAGTTTCTTCGCGGTGAGCCTTTTCCTGTTCTGGGTGAAGATCCGCTTTCTGAAAGCGGTGAAAAAGTTTTCTCCGTAGCGCGAATTGATATGGATGGGCAAGTGGCAGGTTATCTCTATGTACTCATCGGCAGTCAGGGCTATAACGTCTTTGCTGATTTGGATAGCTTGCTACAGTATGCGCCTGTTGTTGCGGCGGCGCTGGTCGCTATCTTGCTCTTTGCACTAGTAGTTTACCGAATGGTCTATCGCCGTATTATCATCCCCGGGAGAGTGATGGTGGGTCAGATTGAACAATCAGCTAAAACCGAGTTCCGTATTTCCCCACCTTTAAAAGTGCGATCACCTGAACTTCAGGAGCTTGCAACCCAATACCGCCGTATGATGGCAGTAATCCAACAACAGTTTATTCAACTGCGGGTCCAGGAAGCGCAAAGACGGGAATACATGGTGCAACTCAGTCATGATTTAAAAACCCCATTGGCTAATATATTGGGGTATCTAGAAACTTGGCGAATCCAGCACAAAGAAGGGCGGGGTATGATTGATACGGCCTATCACAACGCCCAACGTCTTCAGACTCATCTCAAAAGCCAGCTTGAAGCCGCGAGGTCACCTTCTGCCAAGATTGTGCTTTCCTACCGCGACATTGATGTGAGGGAATTGTTTGAAGATGTCCGCCATCGTTTTGAACTCCAGTTGAAAAAGAAACAGGTGGATTTGGTTGTTACAGTTTCAGAGCCATTGACTGTGATTGCAGATGAAGTACTGATAAACCGGGTATTCGACAATGTAATGGAAAATGCTATCCGCCACAGTCCAGCTCGTTCTTCGATTTTAATGGATGCTAATAGGGCAAAAGGGGGCAGTGTGAGTTTCTGCATTGAGAATGCCGTTGATGAATTCAGTGACGAAGGTTCTCTTGGGATAGGGAGCAAGATTGTTGATGCGATTCTGAGTCTGCATCAAAGCCAGTTAGAAGTGTCGTCCCCCCGATCTAAGGAGGAGCTCCGATACCGCGTTTGCTTTGCGCTGTCTTCTATTGCTGCGCAGTCATCCGCTCGGCTTAGATCAGTGCCTATGACGATGAATTTTGAGGATGATACTCCGCCGATAGACTCTGGTTACCCCAAGTTGAGAGCGGAAAGTGAAGCGGGGAAGGAGAGTGCTGGAAACGAAGAGATAAACTTTTCAACGGAAGAGCAAACGACGTCTCAAATGCCACTACCTTCATTCAGAGCCGTCGTCATGGAAGAGGAAGAAACATCACCAACAGAAAACAATAAGGCCGATTAATCGGCTTTATTTGTCACTACTTTCCTTTTAGCCTATGCCTGAAACACCGAAGACGAAGCTCAATACCATACCCAAATAACCTGAATCCTGCATCTTCAGGTTGTTTGGGTATATAAAGGTAATAATACCTAAGTAAATACTTTTCCCGCGTGGATCGAATGCTAGATATATAATCCTCTATTTCCGAATTATTCTTTGGTGAAGGAATTAATAGGCGCTTTAAAATCGTAATATTTAAAAGAATAAAGTTGCATCTAATCTGGATTAGTTATTACTGTCACAGTCAGTAAAATAGTAAGGATTGATCAAACTGTCTATGCGCCTACTCCAGAACTAGATAGCCTTAATATTGATGTGAAAACTTAAACACTAGCGATAATGCAGGAGCCACACAATTAACAATGGACTCTTTCCCAGTATTTATTTCTCTCACGTTATTGGATTTGGCGATTTATAACTTTTCTAATAAAAAAGAGCGCAATACTCATTGCGCTCTAATAGGTTTCTACACTGTGATTTCTAGCTCATCAGCTTTGTGCTTTTTTACTTCCACTGGCTCCACTTCTTTGAGTCTTGCCGTAAAATGACGGAGGACGGAAGGCTCATAGGTAAAGTCGAGTCCTTGCACATTGTGCGCATTTTTCTTTACTTCACCGAACGCTTCAATGATGAAATCCATGTGTGATTGGGTATAAGTCGCACGTGGGATGGTCAGACGAAGCAACTCAGCCGGGCATGGGTGCTGCTTGCCAGTGGCAGGGTCGCGACCCAGAAGCAGTGAACCGATTTCCACTGCCCGGATGCCGGCAACTTTGTAAAGCTCACACGCCAATGCATGTGCCGGGAATTGGTCAGAAGGAATGTGTGGGAGCAACTTGCCAGCATCTACAAACGCTGCGTGGCCGCCAGCTTGTTGGCAAACAATGCCAATCGCTTCCAAGCCATCAACCAGATATTGAACCTGCTTGATGCGGTATTCCAGCCATTCCTGACGCATACCGTCATAAAGGCCCACAGCCAAGCGCTCCATCGCGCCACCTTCCAGTCCGCCATAAGTTGGGAAGCCTTCCTGCACCACGCAAAGGGTACGGCATTCCTGATAAACGTCCATGAAAGCATCGTCTTTAAAGCTCAGCAGTCCGCCCATTTGAACCATGGCATCTTTCTTCGCTGACATCGCCAGGCCATCCGCATATTTGTAAGCTTCGCGGGTGATTTCAGCAATCGTCCAATCTTTGAATCCGGGTTCGCGTTGCTGGACGAAATAGGCGTTTTCCGCAAAGCGCGCAGAGTCCATAATCACGGGAATGTCGTAGCGTTTGGCAATCTCATACACCGCTTTCAGGTTAGCGATAGAAACCGGCTGACCGCCAGCGGAGTTACAGGTAATGGTGCTCACAATGTATGGTACGTTGGCTGCGCCAGCGTCGAGGATCGCCGCTTCCAGCTTTTGCAGATCAAAGTTGCCTTTGAAGTCAGCGGTGACGGAGGTATCAAACGCATCTTTGGTATAGACGTTTTTAGCAACGCAGCAGTTTACCTGGGTATGGCCTTGCGTGGTGTCGAAGAAGTAGTTCGAAAGTGCCACCATTTTGCTGCGATCCAAACCTTTCTCTAGCTCGCGCTTTTTGATCAACACAGGAATGTAGATTTGCTCAGCACCACGCCCTTGGTGGGTTGGGATGGTCAGTTTATAGCCAAAGATGTCTTTTACCGCATTAGACAGCGCATAGTAGCTACGGCTGCCGCTGTAGGCTTCATCACCGCGCAGCATGGCAGCCTGCATTTCCTGAGTAATGGCGCCTGTGCCACTGTCCGTCAGCAGGTCGATAAACACGTCTTCACTGTCCAACAAGAAGGGGTTCATGCCCGCTTTTAAAATGGCTTCTTCACGATACGCGCGGGTGGTGCGTTTTACTGGCTCAATCACACGGATACGGAACGGTTCTGGGAGGTGTTTGAAGTTTTCCATTTTTTCTACCTTTTATTTTTACCTGACGGAAAACTTGCCAATTATTTATTTTATTTAGGCACTAGTGCTCCGGCAGAAAATTAATCTGTTTTCGAAATTTTGTATTGGGTTTTAATTATCGATTCATTAAGCGTGACAATACGAAAACACGATTAAGTGAATCGAGTTATTGGTACGGCTTTTCGATAAGTGCGCGCAGGGACTGCGCAAGGGGAATGCTTATGCAGGGAAGAAAAAAGCGATTTTGTAGTCCTGGGTACACCAGCGATTTAATTTATTCACATTCATCATTTTGACCAACCTGAGACTCATTAATTCTAGCTAACGATAATACTATCGTTTAGAAAGTTATAACTGTCATCAATGAAAAAATCAAATTTAGAAGACGTCGACAATTTCTATATCTAGGCTAGGGTCTGTTGACCTTTGGTGGTTAAATTTTGTTCTCGCTATAAGCGTTTTAGGCGCGGCGAGGTGTGTGCCGCCTAGTCATTCTAAGCAAATACACCTAAACAAAGCATAAAACGCTTAGGGCAGAACCCTTCGGGCAGCGTTTGTGGGGAATTTCTGCTGCGTTATCGGCTTCTCATGCAGGCTAGCTACACATCGACGCCTCTGCCTTGCATAAAATCCCCACAAACTGCTGCAAAAATCATCACCAAAGGTCAATAGACCCTAGGAAACATAACGCCAATAACTCCAAAGCCAGGTCCAGACATCTAACAGTGACTCAGCGATTGTTGACTGGCCGGGATAGAAACTGACGGTGGCGCGACCGCCATAACGCAACTGTACATCTTCAGGCAGATCGAAATAGCGAATATTAACCGGGAAGCGTTGAGAGTGCTGAGTACCGGTTGGAGAATCAAAAAAACCGCTTCCGCCATCGACTTGCAGGCTGCCATTACCGCTGCTTCCCCAGCCAACGGAAGTGACTTCTCCATGGAAAATCTCGCCGGGGTAGGCGTCAAACACAATCTTAACCACTGTACCTTTCTTCACGTAAGCCAGAGAGTTCTCCGTGACCATGGCAGTGAGCCAAAAATGATGATTATTGATAAACGTCAGGAGCGGTTTACCTGTCGCCGCAAAGTCACCCGCAGACAGATTCATGTTAGTAATCACCCCTGCGGCGGGCGCTCGGATGTCTGTGTAGGAAAGGTTGAGAAGCGCTTGCTCCAAATTGTTTAAGGCAGTTGTTACTTGTAGGTTCTTTTCAGCTTTTGGGCCAAGTTCCTGCTGCGCTTTCGCGAGATCAGCCGTGGCTTGAGCCAGACTCGTTTTTGCAGCATCAAGAGAAGCTAAACTGCCATCCAGCGTTGCCTGACTGACGACACCACGTCTTGCAAGTGACATGTTGCGTTCGGCATGTTGTTTGGCATTGCTGACCTTAACGCGGGCAGCAACTTCATTGGCTTTAGCGTTTTCAATCGCGGCGGAATCAGCATTGACGGATTGGGTTGATTGTTGCAGTGCCAATCTTGCTGCGTTGACATTTAACTCGAAGGGTTGCCTGTCGATGGACATCAAAAGTTGGCCACGCTTAACCTCTGAATTGTTGAGGACTGAAATAGCAGATATTGGGCCTGATATTTGTGGGCTGATGCGGATCAGTTGCCCATTGACTCGGCCATGGTCTGTCATGGGAGTAACGCGGTTTGCCCACAGGGTATAGAACCAAATAACCATTGCAGCAATAACGTAGTAAGTAAACCGACGTGCGTTGTGAAGGGCTTTTGGCTCCTCAGCTTCGGCTTGTGGGTTTTTCACCACCAGCGGCGGATTGCCTTCACTCATTGAAAACACCTCTGCGACAGATCAGAAGGGGCTGCTGAGGAAACTCAACAGCCCCTAATAACAAAAAATTGCAAAGGAGAGTGTATCGGGAGGTAAAACAGGATGTTGTCTAAAGTTAGATACATCATGCTCCGGCTACCTTAGTTGACCGGGTGGCATTGTCGAATAGTGCCATTAAATTGCGTTGTTCGACTTTTCCGCGTTCCGTCTGCGGTAGCCTATCTAAAGCCAACATGTGAATGGTACAGCGTAGTAGGTAAGATTTGTGGCAACATGCTGAATGGCAATTTTTATTAATGTCAGCGGGCACAGTGAAAGAGATGAGTTATTGATCGTTTTAGGTGCAAAGCTAAGGGACACTGCGATAATTTTTCCAGTGTGGATGAAATAGTGCCTCGTTCAGCACGTTAGTTGTGCATTTTACTTCATGTTGGTGCGATCGAAGTGCTCAAGTTCACCTCGCGCGCTCCAGCGGCCCAGATCACGGGTGCGAAACATCACGTGGCCGTCTCCTAAAAACGGATCGGGCCGGTATCGCGACTGACTGAGTTCAGCATTCGCGAGGTACCCTTTGGTGACACAGGCGCCACCTACCCACACTTCGCCAATTTCCCCAATTGTACAAGGTGAGAGATCTTCATTGAGGATATAAACGGTGTTGTTTGGCGTCGGTGTGCCGATAGAGAGGTTATCACCGGGTTTGAACTGTTTGGCAGTGTTGATGATCGTCGTTTCTGTCGAACCATAACAATTATAGAAATCACATATTTCGGCCCACGATTCTGCCAATGGCATTTCGCAATGCTCGCCTGCAACGGCGACCGTTTTTACTTCTGGGCAATCGTTCGGATCAATCTGTTTAAGGATTGACGGTGTGGCGATGATGACATTGCTATTGGCGACGGTTTTCTGAATAGAGTCGCTACGAAATAGCAGTGTCGCACCATGGCAAAGGGCGACATAGATTTCCCATGCTGACATATCAGAAGCAATGCTGAGTATTTGTCCTACCCGCATTCCCGGCTTGACACCGAGATTACCTGGCGACGTCATCACGATATTAGCGACGTTTCTGTGGGTAACCTGAACCCCGTTGGGCCTTCCTGTCGTAACCGAGGTGAATAGGATAAAGCAGACATCATTAGGTTTGACAATGCGTTTCCCACTGATTGCTATCGACTTGAAATCGGCAGATTTGAGCAAGTTGTCAAGCTCGAGGTGGGTGGTGCCTTTATTCTCTGGCAGGTCATGTTTATGTTTAGAAAGAGTCAACACAATACGAATTCTCGCGACATCAACGATGTGTGAGAGCTGCGCTTTAGGGGTATCCCCAGCATGCTGTGGAACATAGTTCGCGCCAATCTTGAGGCAAGCCAGCATGCCAATCAACATAGGAATTGAGCGGGATAAGAAGATACCAACGGAGTCGCCAGATTTAACTTTCAGGCGTTGGAGCAGTGTGGCGAGTTTCTCGGCTTCCAAATTCAACTCGCGGTAAGAGATGGTCTGCCTTCCGTCTATGGCGGCTATTGCAAAGGGTCTTTCGTGCGCATACTGCTCTATGGCCAAGCAGAGTGTGGAAAAGGAAGGCTTACCGGATGGTCCGCGTCCGTATGAGATAAACCTATGCCGCTCTTGCTGATTGAGCTTTCTAAGTGGAGCCAGATTAAAGTACTGTCCCGGTTCACTGGAATTGTTCTCAGGTGTTGGTGGGCAAAAAACCGAATGAACAACAACTGTCATGGTTCAACACTCCCTAAAGCTGAATGGTCGTGTACGGCGTTTGCATTTTTATGCCGTGCTTTAGGAAACGTTAATCAACAAATCTCTCAAATTTCTCACAGAGAAATAGCAATTCGTTCTTGATTCAAAGTCTTTGAAAAAGTTGGGGAGATCCTTGAGAGCGGCAGTTAGGGTTAAAGAATTGATTTTAAATAAAAAGGCCACCATTGGTGGCCTTGGATGAGAGTATCTGTCACCTAAAGGTTTCGTTCAACCGAGGCTTCCGGCACTTCTTCCTGACTATCAATTTTCCACATGGTCCAACCCATCACACCAAACAGAATGGTCACGAGTGGTGAGATCCAGCAGAAGAAATTGAATGGCAAGTAGGCCAACGTAGCGACGCCCAATGTGGCTGCCTGATAAGCACCGCCCGAGTTCCATGGCACGAGGTTCGCAGTCACAGTGGCAGAATCCTCCACCACGCGGGAGAGGTTTTCCGGTGCAAGCCCACGTTCTTTGTAAGCTTCCGCATAACTTCGCGCACTCATCACGATCGCCATGTATTGGTCACACAGAATCAGGTTGGCGCCAATACCGGTGAGCACGGTAGAAACCACCAGTGAACCCGTCGACTTCGCGGCAGCCAGGATCTTGTCTGCAATCACGCGAAGTTGGTTAGTCCGCTCCATGACACCACCAAACATCATGGCAACGATGATAAGGCTGATGGTGTACATCATGGAATCTAGGCCGCCGCGTGACAACAGTGAGTCCACATCGCTGATACCAGTTTCTGAGGTATATCCACCAAAGGCCACACTGGCAATAGCATTATAATCAGCACCCTGGAGACCAGCCGCACATATCGCACCTGCAATCACACCCAGCGCTATTCCCGGAATAGCAGGCATCTTCTTGTAAGACACAAACAACACCAGAAAAAGAGGAAGGAATAAAACGGGGTTAATAAAAAAGGTACTGTCTAGTGTCGTCAGAATACTATTGATACGTTCAATGTCGCCGCCTGATGCGCTGTATTTGAGTCCCAACACCGCTTCGATAACCAGCGTGATCGAAATGCTCACACCTGTGGTGTACGACATGTGTTTGATGTGGGTGAACAGATCCGTGCCCGCCATGGCTGGCGCCAGGTTGGTGGTGTCAGACAGGGGAGACATTTTATCGCCAAAGTACGCGCCGGAAAGCACCGCACCTGCAACCAGCGGAAGCGGGAAGCCAAGACCGCCACCCACGCCCATCAGTGCCACACCGATAGTCCCTGTGGTACCCCAGCTTGTGCCGGTCGCGAGTGAGGTGACCGCACAGATAATCACACATGCGGGCAGGAAGATTTCCGGTGCCAGAATTTGTAGGCCATAGTAGATCAGCGTCGGCACAACACCTGCGAGGATCCACACACCGATCAATGCGCCAACAATCATTAAGATGATCATCGCGGGAAGGGCGTTATAGATACCGTTCACCATACCTGATTGAATATCTTTCCATGAGAAACCACAGCGGAGCGCAACGATACTAGCTACAACCACGCCTAATAACATAGGAACCTGAGGGTCGAGCCCATAAATAACGATGGAAACGCTGATGCCGACAACAAGGGAAAGGAGTGAGACGATTGCCTCCCAGAACATGGGTGCGCGGGCACCCTCTGGAATATCAGTCTTCATGTTACCTCCAGATGTTTACATATGTAGACCGAGGGTGCGGTGGGTTCTTATTGGAATTCACCGCAAAGTATGAGGGTCAGTAGTATTGCGTTACTTATCTGGGACGAGTGAGTAGCGGTTTCGGCGGGTGATCGTATCCGACTCCAGTGGGCATGGTTTTCGTCCTGCTGCTCACTGTGAAACATTTTGCTGCGCATTGACCTTTTATGGGTAAAGCCTTACTGCCTCAAAGTTCATCGTAAGGTGCTGCTAGCGGCTTCGGAGTTCTATAAATGAGATATGTTAATAAAATGCTTAACTTTTTTGATGCTATGTATTCGCTTTCTGTTGAAAGCGCTATCTAAGGCTTTTTTCTTGTTTAATCGATTCAAACACCGGCTCTTTGGCATCGTTTTCAAAGTGTTCGACTTTGGACAATACGGTGTTTTCAGAGATCAATGCTGACAGTGAGTTAGCTCAAGTTTCCTTGCCCAAAAACCTAAAGATCAGAGATCAAAATCACGCCTGAACATTTCTAATAAGGACGCATCGAAACGTTTCGATTACTGTCGGCGAAACGTTTCGATAAGATCGGTTTTCCAGCCAAATTTACCAAGTCAGGTTGGTGGTTCATCGATTAATGACCGCTGTAAGAAGGTTAAGAATGAAAAAAAGCACCTTACTGAACTCTGATATCGCACACCTAGTCTCTGCGCTGGGCCACACCGACGAATACACCATTTGTGATGCCGGTTTACCCATTCCTCAACATGTCGCGCGCATTGATCTGGCGTTGACTCACGGTGTTCCGGGCTTTTTGGAGACGGTGCGTGTTGTGCTGACGGAGTCTCAGATCGAAGGGATCATCCTGGCAGAAGAGTTCGTGACAGTGAGTCCTGATTGCCATGAAGCACTGATTCAGGAAATCCGTAAAGAAGAAACACGCAGCGGTAAATTGATTTCCATCCAATACCTTTCGCATGAGGAATTCAAAGAACGCACCAATGACAGCCATGCGGTGATTCGCACTGGTGAATGCACACCTTATGCGAACGTGATTTTTCAAGCTGGCGTAGTTTTCTAAACGCTTTGAATTTGAGTGAGACGAGGACATTCCTATGACTCAGGCAATATTGCAACTCAGCGAGATTGAGAAAGCTTTTCCCGGGGTGAAAGCGTTGGATAAAGCCAGCCTCAACGTTTACCCAGGCCGTGTGATGGCGCTGATGGGAGAGAACGGTGCAGGCAAATCGACGCTGATGAAAGTGCTGACTGGCATTCACGCGTTGGACGGTGGCTCGATTCATTACGAAGGCAAAGAAGCAGCATTCAAAGGGCCACGTGATTCGCAGCAGGCAGGTATCAGTATTATCCATCAGGAGTTGAACCTGATTCCTGGACTGACGATTGCTGAGAACATTTACCTTGGCCGTGAATTCACTGGCCCATTCGGCCGCGTGCTTTGGGAGAAGATGTACGCCGAGGCCGATAAATTGCTGGCACGACTGAACGTGAAACACAGCTCCAAAACCTTGTTGGGTACGCTGAGTTTGGGCGAACAGCAAATGGTGGAGATTGCCAAAGCACTGTCGTTTGAATCTAAGGTCATCATCATGGATGAACCAACAGATGCATTGACTGACACCGAAACAGAATCGCTGTTCAAGGTCATCAATGAGCTTCGAGATGAAGGCTGCGGCATCGTTTATATCTCTCACCGCCTGAAAGAAATCTTCACCATTTGCGATGACATTACTGTGCTGCGTGACGGCAAATTTATCGGTGAATGTCAGGTGAAAGATATCGATGAAGACCGCCTGATTGAAATGATGGTGGGCCGCAAGCTGGAAGAGCAATATCCACGTATTGCAGTGACCCATGGTGACACTTGTTTGGAAGTGAAAAACGTTTCCGGTGCGGGTGTGAAAGACGTCAGCTTCACCCTGAAGCGTGGAGAGATTCTCGGTTTGTCCGGCCTGATGGGTGCAGGTCGCACTGAACTGATGAAGGTGATATACGGCGCGCTTTCACGCGACGGCGGCGACATCATACTCAATGGCAAAACCGTTAACCCAATCAGCCCACGTGATGGATTGATCAACGGTATTGCTTACATCTCTGAAGATCGAAAAGGCGATGGTCTGATTCTGGGACTGTCAGTGAAGGAAAACATGTCGATTTGCTCTCTGGACAAGCTGAGCAAAGGTATGCAAATCCGCCACAACGACGAAGTCATGGCCGTCGACGACTTCATCCAACTCTTCAACATCAAAACCCCAACCCGCGAGCAGCTTATCGGCAACTTATCTGGTGGTAACCAGCAGAAAGTCGCGATTGCCAAAGGCCTGATGACCAAGCCGCGCGTGCTTATTCTCGACGAGCCAACCCGTGGCGTCGATGTGGGTGCAAAGAAAGAGATTTATCAGCTAATCAACCGATTCAAAGCAGAAGGTATGAGCATCATTTTGGTTTCTTCCGATATGCCGGAAGTGCTTGGAATGAGTGATCGAATCATGGTGATGCACGAAGGCCGTATTACCGGGGAGTTCGATGCCAAAGATGCCAATCAAGAAACATTACTGGCCTGCGCTGTAGGTAAACACGTTAAGAAGGATGCAGCATGAATAGTAACGCCGTAACCCAACCAAAAGCTGAAGGTAAAAAGCTGTTCAGCAAAGAGTGGTTGATTGAACAGAAATCTCTTATTGCGCTTCTGTTCCTGATTGTCGTGGTGTCGTTTTTAAACCCGAACTTCTTTACCGTCGACAACATCCTGAACATTCTTCGCCAAACGTCAATTAACGCGATTATTGCGGTGGGTATGACATTGGTGATCCTGACCGCAGGTATCGACCTGAGTGTGGGTTCAGTTCTCGCGCTGTGTGGTGCATTTGCCGCAACACTAATTGCGATGGAAGTGCCTGTGCTGGCGGCAGTGCCAACCGCGCTCTTTGCTGGTGCGGTACTGGGAGCGATTTCCGGCATCATTATCGCCAAAGGCAAAGTGCAGGCGTTTATTGCCACGCTGGTCACCATGACACTGCTGCGCGGTGTGACCATGGTTTACACCGAAGGCCGTCCAATTTCTACCGGTTTTACTGATACCGCTGATGCGTTTGCCTGGTTCGGTACTGGCTACGCACTGGGTATTCCGGTTCCAGTCTGGTTGATGGTGATTGTGTTTGCAGCGATCTGGTACCTGCTGAACCACACCCGTTTTGGTCGCTACATCTATGCGCTTGGTGGTAACGAATCTGCTACCCGCCTGTCCGGTATTGACGTCGACAAAGTGAAAATCGGTGCTTACGCAATTTGCGGGCTGTTGGCTGCTATTGCAGGCATCATCGTCACCTCACGTCTTTCTTCTGCGCAACCTACCGCAGGTATGGGCTACGAATTGGATGCCATTGCCGCAGTGGTGCTGGGTGGCACCAGCCTGATGGGCGGTAAAGGCCGCATCATGGGTACCCTTATCGGTGCGCTGATCATCGGTTTCCTGAATAACGCCCTGAACCTGCTGGATGTTTCCTCCTACTACCAAATGATTGCCAAAGCGACAGTGATTCTCGCCGCGGTCATGGTCGACAACAAAAACAAGTAACCCTACGAATCCAATATTAAACCAACGAATTACGTGTAGAACGCGCCGGTGTCCCCCTCACTGGCGCACCAAAAACAAAAGGATGAAGACAATGAAAAAACTATCCATGCTTATCTCAGCCGCTCTGCTTTCCTCAACAGTTTCCGTGGCTGCACAAGCGCAAGACACCATGGCGATTGTTGTGTCTACACTGAACAACCCTTTCTTTGTCACCATGAAGGAAGGTGCAGAGAACAAAGCAAAAGAGCTGGGCTATGAGCTGATTGTTCTGGATTCCCAAAACGACCCGAGCAAAGAGCTTTCGAATGTGGAAGATCTGACCATTCGTGGCGTTAAAGCGATTCTGATCAACCCGACGGATTCCGCAGCAGTTTCTAACGCTATCCGCATTGCGAACCGCAGCGAAATCCCAGTTCTGACATTAGACCGTGGTGCGCAGCGCGGCGAAGTGGTGAGCCATATTGCGTCTGACAATGTGGCAGGTGGCGAAATGGCGGGCAAGTTCATCATGGAGAAAGTCGGTGAGCAGGCTAAGGTCATTCAGCTGGAAGGTATTGCTGGTACATCAGCAGCGCGTGAACGTGGCGAAGGCTTCATGAAAGTGGTTGATGGCGGTTCAATGGAATTGCTTTCGAGCCAGCCTGCTGACTTTGACCGCACTAAAGGGCTGAATGTCACGGAAAACATGCTGGCAGCTAACCCGGATGTTCAGGCGGTATTCGCGCAGAATGATGAAATGGCATTGGGCGCATTACGTGCCGTGCAAGCGTCAGGTAAAGACGTGATGATTGTTGGCTTTGATGGCACCGATGACGGCATTGCAGCGGTAAAACGTGGCAAACTGGCAGCAACTATTGCTCAACAGCCTGAATTGATTGGTGCTATTGGTGTTGAAGTGGCAGATAAAATGTTGAAAGGCGAGCAGGTTCAGAAATCGATTCCTGTTCCGCTGAAAGTGGTCACTCAGTAAGTCTAATAGGGAAAACCCCAGCCAGACCCTCCTCTTGAAAAGGGGAGGGGATGTAGTCCTCCGACTTTGAGGGAAAAATAGAGCTGATTGCTTTAGATTCTTGATAAAGAGCCTAAATCACTCAGTTTTTTAGTACAACAATAAGGTCTCCCTGAAGGAGGCTGAGGATAGCGCGATGAATAAGTTAGTGGTTTTAGGGAGCGTTAACGCAGACCATGTATTGCAGGTGCCTTCTTTTCCCCGTCCGGGTGAAACCCTGCATGGTCGGAATTATCAGGTGATCCCTGGTGGTAAAGGTGCAAACCAGGCGGTGGCAGCCGCCCGCCTGAAAGCTGATATAGGCTTTGTTGCCTGTGTGGGAGACGACCCATTTGGCGTGAACATCCGCGAAAGCTTCAAGTGTGATGGCATCAATATCGGTGGCGTGAAAATGCAGGCAGATTGCCCAACAGGTGTCGCCATGATTCAAGTCTCTGATAGCGGTGAAAACAGCATCTGTATCTCTGCAGAAGCGAACGCCAAATTGACGGCAGAAGCCATTGAACCTGAGCTTGAACGCATTCGTCATGCTGAATACTTGCTGATGCAATTGGAAACACCGCTGGATGGTATCAAGTTGGCAGCTCAAATTGGCAAGCGCCATGACACCAAAGTGATTCTGAACCCTGCTCCAGCCCGTGAATTGCCTGAAAGTTTACTGGCTTGTATCGACATCATCACGCCAAATGAAACAGAAGTAGAAGTGCTGACGGGCGTCAAGGTAGAAGATGAATTATCAGCAAAAGCAGCGGCTAATGTGCTGCATGGCAAAGGTATTGAAACCGTGATGATCACCTTGGGCGCGAAAGGTGTGTATGTCAGCCAGCATGGCGAAGGCCAAATCGTGCCAGGATTCCGTGTAGAAGCAACGGATACGACGGCAGCCGGCGACACCTTCAATGGTGCATTCGTGACTGGTCTAATGGAATCAATGCCTTTAGAATCAGCGATTAAGTTTGCTCACGCAGCAGCGGCAATCTCTGTAACACGTTTTGGTGCTCAGACTTCGATTCCCACACGTGATGAAGTGAACGCATTCCTAAAAGAACACGCCTGATTAAGGAGAAGACATGGCGACAATGAAAGACATCGCGAAGTTAGCCGGTGTTTCAACCTCGACCGTTAGCCATGTCATCAACAAAACGCGATTTGTCAGTGATGAAATTGCAGAGCGCGTGAATAACGCTGCTAAAGAACTTCATTACACAGCGCCGTCTGCTTTGGCGCGCAGTTTCAAAACCAATCGCACCAACACTCTTGGCATGATTGTGACCACTTCAACCAACCCTTTCTTTGGTGAGGTGGTGAAAGGCGTAGAACGAAGCTGTTATCACGCAGGTTACAACCTTATCCTCTGTAATACTGAAGGTGATGCACAACGGATGAAAGCGTCTATTGATACCCTGATGCAAAAGCGTGTCGATGGTTTCATCCTGATGTGTTCAACGCTTGAAGGAGAGTATTCCGAGATCCTTGAAAAGCTTCAATCCGTGCCTGTGGTGGTGATGGATTGGGGGCCGATTTCCCTGCCTTGCGACAAGATTCAGGATAACTCTCTGCGTGGTGGTTATCTGGCGACCAAGCACCTTATCCAGCAAGGGCATGAAGAGATTGGCTGCATCACCGGGCCGTTGCTTAAACATCAGGCGCAAATGCGCTATCAGGGCTTTAAACGCGCAATGAAAGAGGCGGCCCTCAACATCAACCCAAAATGGGTGGTGGAAGGCGATTTCGAATGTGAGGGTGGATATCTGGCGCTGGCGAAATTCCAGAACAGCGGTAAGTTACCCTCCGCAATTTTCGCGGGTAATGACATGATGGCGATGGGCCTTATCAACGCTGCCAACGAACAGGGGATTTCCGTTCCAGCCGATTTGTCCGTGATGGGATACGATGATATCCACTTGGCGAAATACATGACGCCTTCGCTCACTACCGTTCATCAGCCCAAGTATCGTCTCGGAAAAGCCGCGGTCGTTGCTTTGATTCAACGCATCAGTGACAGTGGTAGCGAACCCCAGGTCGTAGAGTTAGAGCCAGCCGTCGTTGAGCGAGGCTCGGTGATGGAGTTTGTAGGAGAAAAATAAATGGAGAAGGTTGGGAAATCTGCACTCATTGTAGAAGGTGGTGCAATGCGCGGCGTGTTTTCGTGCGGCATTCTTGACTACTTCATGGAGAAAAACTTCTCGCCTTTTGATAGCTTCTGGGGCGTGTCTGCAGGCGCCAGTAATCTGGCTGCATACTTGGCTGACATGCCGGGACGGAACCTGAAAATCTACCTTGATTACAGCCTTCGAAAAGAGTTTCTGAGACCGGGCCAGTTTGCCATGGGCGGTGACTTAATGGATCTCGACTGGATGTGGGAAGTGACGCTGGAAGAGCTTGGTATCGACAAAGACGTTCTGAAAGCAGACCCAAGGCCGTTCTTTTTGGGTGTCACACGACAGGACAATGGTAAACCTGAGTACCATACACCAGATGTTGAAATGCTGGCCGAAACCATGAAAGCCAGCAGCGCACTGCCAGTGATGTATCGACACGGTGTGGAACTGAATGGCGTGAGATACGTCGATGGTGGCGTGGCAGATGCAATTCCCGTCGCGGAAGCGATTCGTCGTGGGGCTACCCAAATCATGGTGCTTCGCAGTCGCCCGGCAAGTTACAGAAAATCTGAGCCAAAATTCGACGCTTTAACTAAACACCTACTCAAAGATCATCCTGCCTTGATAGAGCCGATGTTGACCCGTCATATTCGCTATAACGAAACACTTGAACTGATTGAGCATCCGCCTGAAGGGGTGGAAGTTATTCAGATTTGCCCGCCGGAAGATTTCAAATTGAAGCGCCTTAGCAGGGAAAAGGCGCCTCTTAAAAAGGCCTATTACCTGGGGTATGAATCAGGTAAAGAAGCCATGATGCGCTGGGATAAACTCAGTCTGAATGCTTCTCTGACTCAGTAATGGAAAACATCGTCTCGGCTTTCCGCGAATCCCTCGTAAACGTTTGAGAAACGCTTCGGTGCACTGACTTTCTTTTTCTTCGCCCGCTTTTTCGCTGGGCGCATGTTCATGCTTTCTAAGCGAGCCAACTCTTGTGCGTGAAGTTCAGCCTGTTCAATAAACGTATTATCTTTCAAGGCTGCTTTACGGCTTTGGTTAACCCGTTCAAGCAACTGGTCAAACTCTTTCGTATTCATGAGCACCTCCAAATGATACTGTTTATACATACAGTATCATTTGGAATCTCAATTTCGTCAAGTATTTAAGTGATAACTTATCTTTTACACCTTCTCTGTTGGCGTCTGTTCATAGTTAATTTCGTTAGTGGCTTTGAGTAAAGCATCGACTAATAACGTCAGCGCACGGGGTTGGTGCTGGCGCTCTCGATAAACCAAATAAGCTGTTCTATCGGCTCGGGTGTATTCCGGCAAAATCTCTTTGAGCTTTTCATTACCGAAGGTGTGGCGAAAGGGAAGGGATGATACGCCAATGCCTTGTTCGACGGCAGTAATGACCGCAGTGATATCATTGACAACCAGTTTGGGGCGTATGGCGATAGTGTGCTCAAGGTTTTGTTCGCGGTATAGGTTAATGTTCCAAACCTTGTCCACTGCTATCCAGTCTGCTTGCTTTAGTGCATTGACTGTTTTGATTTCTCCGTACTTTTTCAGGTAACCCTCGCTGGCAAAGAAACCATGCTTAGCTGTAAAAAGGGGGCGGGCGATAAAGCTTTCAAGACCCGTTAGATCAAAGGTCATCAGGAGATCCCGGTCTGTTGCAGGGATCTGCTGCTCTTGGCTCAGAATGATTTCAAGTTTTACCTTGGGGTAATCCTCGAGGAATCGACTAATCACATTTCCTACAAAGCCATGGTAGAAGTTGTTTGGCATGGTCACTTTGAGATTGCCAAACACCTCGTTGCTGTCTGCCAGAATTTGTTCAAACCCGGATTCAAGTTGCTCCATGTTACTAATGAGCTGCTCATAGGCTCGCTTTCCTGACTCGGTGGCGACAAGTTCACGTCCTCGCTTTTCAAGTAAACGAACATTAAGTCTTTTTTCCATGGCGCTGATACGACGAGACACAGTTGATGCAGGTAGGCCTAAAGATTTAGATGCAGAAAGCAACGAACCATCACGGATGATTTGGCAAAAGAGATAGAGATCATCAATATTTCCAAAAATGGAATTCATAGTTGAAATTCTGTCTGTATATTTCGTTTATGGATTTATTTATCTTAAGTCTAAGGATAAAAGCACCGCAAGTTTGAGGTAGAAATGGGAAGAAAACGTTTTTGGATAACAACCGTGCTCAGCACATTTGTTATGGCTGTCGCTATGTCTGGGTTGATTTCCGGCTACAAAATGGGGTTTTCCGTTGATTGGCCACAAGTGTGGGTGCAAAGCTTTGTCTTTGCGTGGCCATGTGCTTTTTTACTGAGTGTGACAGTGTTGCCTAAAGTCAGACAATTTTCAGAGTGGTTGGCGGAAGCTTTATAAAAAGCCAGAGCAATTGCTCTGGCTTTTCGTTATCGCGTTTAGCTACGCTTTGGTTGTTTGTATGTGCGGCCCGCTGCGGCGTAGGTGTCACGGTTCTTGATGTCGAACTGGGTAAAGAAGAACCAAGCGACAAACACAATCACATCATCGCCCACGTTCATGACGTGCTCAACAAACTCTTGCTCTTCGCCTTCGTCGTTTTCTTCGGTGAACACGTGGTAAACACGGTTTTCACCTTCAATTTCTGCCAGCGCAAACTGTCCGGTCAACGCATTCGCCGCTTCAGCTACTGCTTCGTCTTCGCAGACTTTCAGCATATCGAGCGCTTCAGGAAGGTTTGCCTTCTCGCAGAGAGCTTTTACCAGCGCTTCAAAATCTTTATGTTCCATGGTGGAGCCTTAATCTAGTCAAAAAGTAAAATGCCCGGTTAGACCGGGCATTTCGAACGCAGACGTTGAGGGGGGTTACGCCTCGACTTCTGCGTTGTGGTAAACGTTTTGTACGTCGTCACAGTCGTTCAGCATATCCATAAACTTCTCGAACGTGGCGATATCGTCGCCGCTCACTGCAGTCATGGTTTGTGGAACGAAGGTGATTTCTTCAACGTCGATAGTGACTTCTGGCATCGACTCAGTCAGTGCGTTTTTAACTTTGAAGAACTCGGTGTGAGGGGCGAATACAGTGATCACGCCGTCTTCACATTCGATATCAGTCACATCCGCATCTGCCATCATCAGTGCTTCCAGTGCCGCTTCTTCGTCTTCACCGGCAAACTGGAACACAGCTTGATGGTCAAACATGTGAGCAACAGTACCAGGGCCACCAATTTTTGAGTTGGTTTTCACGAAGCACTGACGTACTTCCATGTAGGTACGGTTGTTGTTGTCAGTCAGGCAGTCAACGATCACTGAGCAACCGCCTGGGCCAAAACCTTCGTAGCGCGCAACTTCATAGTTTTCACCGCCACCGCCAGCTGCTTTCTCGATAGCTTTATCGATAACATGCCCTGGCACTTGATCTTTTTTCGCTTTCTCGATCATGCGCTTTAGCGACAGGTTTGAATCTGGGTCGCCACCGCCGTTTTTCGCGATAACGTAGATTTCTTTACCGTACTTAGAGTACAGCTTAACTTTGGCACCTTGTGTTTTTGCCATTGAAGCTTTACGAACTTCGAAACTGCGTCCCATGGGGAGTCACTCTCTTTGATATGCGTTTATTGAAGTGGCAGGGATTTTATCAATCACCCGCGTGGTATTTCCAGCACTAAAAGCACGTTAGGAAAGGGTTTTGCTGTGTTTGATCAAGTCTTGTCCGGGTTAGGCGAGGTGATACAAATGAAAAGAGAGGCTTTCGCCTCCCTTTGGGTTTTAAGAAGAGGGACTATTTCTTCTCGTATCGAATGTTATCGAGTTGCAGAACCATTGGCCCTGTTGGCTCCATAACAAAGATATTGCGTAGACCTTCGACATTCGCTTTCGCGCCGGAAGCAAAGCGATTGCCATTTCCAATCAGCTCAGCAAAGTTGATGCGCACTTCAGTCCATTGACCGATAGTCGGCACTTCAACATCTATATCACTTGCCGCTGGCCAGCCACTGTCAACTTTCACCATGATCTTGGTTTCAGGTGCTTTCTCCTCAACCAGCAGATCAAAGACCAATTCGCCACCTTGCATCCATTCGCCCATGTTGACTTCAGGTGATTCAAAGTAGAAGTTACCGATCTCACCGGTTTTCTTCATTGCTAGCACATCACCACGGCCTTCAACAGGCTTGGTTTCGGTGTAGATCTTGAACTGAGGATCGTATTCTTTCGAACGCAAGTGTTTGTCTGGCTTGTCTCCGAACAGCACAAACTCAGGACCAGTCGCGTAATCCGGACCTGGGATGATGATCTCAGGTGCAGGTGTACCTGCGATAAATTGCGCGGTGTCCTGAACGGTCGCACAACCTTTGCCGGTTTTAACATCTTTCGAACACTCGTAGACGCGTACGTAATCGACTTCCATGGTTTGTGGGAAGATAGATGGATCGATGCCGCCTTCGTTTGCGTTAGATGCCCAAGAACCGCCCAAAGCAAGGTTTAGGATCATATGGAAACGTTGGTTAAACGGTGCATCTGATTCACCCGTTACCCAACGACCGCCTTCTTTATATTGGCTATACCAACCATCAGAGCGCTGTGTTGCGTAATGGATATCATCGATATACCAACGCATTTCATCCTTTTCCCACTCCAGAGAATAAGTGTGGAAACCGTCTGCCGGGTTAACATGGTTTGGGAGGTGATACTCCGCAGCCGTGCTCACGTTATCTGGCCACTCGCGGCCATAGTGAAGCGTACCGTGAATACGTGCTTCTTCCGTGCCAGGCTCTGCACCCAGCTGATCGGTAGGGGTTTTTAGGTTAACCGCTTCAACGATATCAATTTCACCAGAAGCTGCCCATCCACCAAATACATAGTCAGTAGGCAGCATCCAAATAGCAGGCCAGGTGCCCTGACCAAATGGCAGTTTTGCGCGGACTTCAAAGCGCCCGTACTTCCAATCGCCTTTGTTCATGGTGCGCAAGCGTGCTGAAGTATATGGAAGGGTTGCTTTGCGACGGCTCTTGCCTTCTGGGTCAGAAGGGCCAGTAAACTGATAATCACGGGCGACGATGTGAAGCTTACCGTCTTTAATGAAAGAGTTTACTTTGCGGTCGGTATAGCATTGGCGTTCATTATTACCGCCGCCATAACAGTTTTCTTCGTGACTCCACTTAGATTTGTCAATTTTGTCACCGCTGAACTCATCGTTCCAAATCAGTGTCCACGAGTCGTTCGCAGTAATCTCCGGTGCACTAGTGTCCTGTGATGCCGTGTCTATTGGAGTAAATTTCTTCGCTTGGCAGCCTGCAAGCACGCCCACTGTCGCGACAGCAATCAATGTGCGCTTGTAGGGAAATGTATTCATGATTGTGTCCTTACTTAATCGGTATCAGTAATTAAATGCAGTATTCTTGGTATCGCATGAACCTTTGTGACCTTGCTTTACCAATACACATCTGCCTGAATACCAACGATTACGTCGCTGCCGTTTTGAGTTTTGTATTGATACCCAGCATCTGGGTCTCTCTCTATGTCACCATTTGCGTCACGTACATAAGACTCGTTTGTCCAAGATTCAGGAAGGTATGTAACCATGAATCGGATTTCAGCACTGGACTCGCCATCGGACATGATAAAAGTTGGGGCAACGGTATACTTTGATTGATAAGAAGAATTTCCGTTGTAGTTTTGTTTGTACCAGCCAATATCCGTTTGAACAAAGAAGTTATCTGCAACAGGGAAGGTGTTGCGCATCATAGCTGAATACCAGTAGGTATATGTGGTGTCATCCTTGCCAGCTTCATCATTATATTGGCCTTGGATTGCTGGGAAGAATCCAATGCCGCTAGAATTGACGTAACCCCCCCATAACAATAAGCGCCCGCTTGTGGCATCTTCATGACGATGGGTGAGCAAGTATTCAGAATTACCGCCCAATGTATTGCGCGAGTAACCTTCCAATCCATCAACAGATGGAGAGGATGGGCCAAAGTAAGGCCAATCGTTGTGTACACCTTGGGTCAAAGAGCCAGGGCGATAGCCGCTATAGTCAGTGATCGTACTGCCAAGAAGGTTACCTGAACCCAGGCCTTTACCAGTTTGCGCGATGACATAAGAGAATGCATTACCTTCCAAGCCAAAGAAATGAGGCATATGGTAAATACCGGTCACATCAAAACCTGTATCAGCCCACTCATTACCGAATACATCCCAGTTGTCAGGCATATATTTGTAGTTACCAATGACCTCGTATCGACCTACTTGATAACCTACACTGAAAGTGTGCATGGTATTATTTAGGTTAGATTGGATAGCATCTTTCTGATCTGCAGTGATAATTCGGTAACGTTCTTCTTCCCAAGTAGAAATAAGCGCACCGCTTGGATCATGGAAAGTTGCGTCAACTAAATCTTCGTAGTCTTCGCTTCTGTCACTGGATAGGTAGGCGAGTGAAAGAAAGCCATCACCGATTTCGTAATCGCTGATGCCCGCGCCAATGCCTTCTAGATCTGTGTAGAAGTAATCGGTCATAAAGATATAGTTATCTTCGTAGATTTTTCGCTTGCCCGCCCACATAGAACCTGATGGCGTAACACCTTCGAATTCGATAAAACCGAGTACGTCATCAGCGTCAAACTCACTAAGTCCAACATGAATACTCAGCTGTTTTTCGTCATCAAAGATGAGTTTAGTTATAAAGTCGATGCCTCCATCATTGTCTGGTTCAATACCCAGACGGCCGAGCATTTCCTTTTGACCAGCAAAGTCGGCTTTTTTGAAGTCGTTTTCTTTACTGGCAAAAAAACCTGCGCGGAAATACCCGTGAAACTCGAACTCTGTCTCCACAGCATAGGCTGCAAAAGGAAGGTAAGAGGTCCCACCCAGTGCCCCAATGAACAGTGTGGATAAAATGGATTTTTTCATTCCTTACTCCATCAAAAAATCATCAGTTACAAGAAAGCGCTTTCTTGTAATGATTGAGTTTCCCGACGAGAGCCCCAGTTCTGCTGGGTGGCGTAAGCAGTATAAGACCATTATATTCGGGAGTTTTTACCTTTCTTTTGTTTGAACCTCTCGGGGTCCTATCCCAGATGTGTGACAAACTAAAGAAAGCGTTGGTACAGCGGACATTAATTTATCAGAGATGTTGATCGCAAATATGACTAACCTAAAATCAGCATTCGATCACATAATCATTACAAATTCGTAACTTTTAGTTGGTTTTAAAGATTGCCTGTACAGGGTTATAGTCATATTCTTTGAAACTACACTCAACGACTAAATTTAAATAAATACATATAAATCATATAGATATTTATTTTTTATTAAATTAGCAATGTCTCATTAATGAGTCTGTACAAAGTGCTTCCATAACAATATCGTTACAAATGCTAGTAGTTGTCCTCGAGTGATGGGTGGTGACCGAATCTCGGGTTTTGCTAATTCATTGAAGAAAGCGCTTTCTTTAATGGTGGGACGCTGAGCGTAAAGTCCATCAACATTCTGGTGGTTGGAATCAGGCAAAGGACAAGCCAACGAACTTCCCTTAGCCGATATAACAGCTGTAACGGATTAATACGATGAAAAACAACTTAGCAAAAATGGCTCTCGCAGTATCACTGTCACTTGCCCTTGGTGCATGTGGTGGTGGCGGTGATGAGTCTGCCAAAAACCCATTTATACCTTCTGAAAATTTGTCACCTAACCCTGCACCGAAGGGAAGCTTTCCAAAGTCTGCATCGGGTGACCCTGTG